>CAWITV010000017.1:0-647580 GCA_963839125.1 uncultured Acidobacteriaceae bacterium | reverse complement strand
TCCTTGGGAGACCACATGACTACTTCCCGCTGTCGGCGAGCCTTTGAGAGGAAAGCCCGGGGACGGGAAGTGTGTCATCTTTGACAAAAAGTGTCAACAAATTGTTAAAACAATGTGGAAGATTTGTGTGGTTATGTTGGGTTCTCGGAGGGAGATGCTCGTGGAAACCCGGAGCCTTCCCGCTTGAACGGGTTACGCAGCATGACAAAACAGTCCGACCGGTTGGTACGGCGAGATCAAGGATTGTTGCCGGAGGCTTGAACGTCGATTTCCACAGATCCGCTTACTCGCAGAATGAAAGTGCTCGGGTTTTTTAATCCCCACTTCTCATACGGAACTACAAAGTGTGAAGTGGCGGACCAGTGTCCGGATTCAAGCTCAACCTGTACCGGCACGGTCATCTCGTGGTCGCCGCCGTGAATGTTGAAGTACCCGTGGACTCGCAGGGTTGTCGTTCCTTGCACTCCAAGGTTGCCCTCGACTCGATCAGGACGGAACGTTATCTCGCTGAATTTCTCACTCTGCAACACTTCGCGATGCATTTTTTTGTCCCTCATTCCATTGCCAGTTCGGGCACTGGTGGCGTCAAGAATGATGCTTCCGGAAACATCGCCGGTGGACGGATTGCAGTGGATGGAGCCTTGCTTCAGAGCGAAGGTGCCGTGAACCGTGTGGACAACGTCACCCAAAGTGAACCGGACGGTAGTCTGGGCAGCGGTGAAGTCGAGAACGATTTCCGGCTTTTGCGCAAGCGCGGTAGCGCTTAACACGCCGCACACGAAAATAGCACCTATAGTACGGACTCCCGGGAAAGACTTTCTTTTGGCAGGCATCGGTCTGGAAATTCAGCATACTCCAACCGTCAAGAAAAATTATCTTTGGATTGTCGAATTGTCATTAAGCGGGTCCGGAGGATCTCGCGGTGACTTTGCCTTCTGCTGCTGCATCTGCGAAACTTGCGACTCTTACTGTCCACGAGCTATCCACGAAAAGATGGGCCGCATTCACGTATTGTCGGAAGCTGTCGCCAATAAAATTGCCGCGGGCGAGGTCGTCGAGCGTCCAGCCTCCGTGGTCAAGGAATTGCTTGAAAACTCGCTGGATGCGGGATCGTTACGAATCAAAATACATGTTGAGGCGGGTGGGAAGCGCCTAATTCAGATTTCCGACGACGGTTGTGGCATGGTTCGTGACGATGCGATGCTCGCATTCGAGCGGCACGCGACATCGAAGATGAAAAATGCGGAAGACTTGCTGGACATTTCGACTTTGGGATTTCGCGGCGAGGCCTTACCGTCAATCGCTTCGGTCTCGCGGCTGCGTTTGGAAACCCGGGCTCAGGAAGAACCGTCAGGGACAGTAATCGAAATAAACGGAGGCAAGATTTTCAAGATCGAAGAAGCGGGATTGCCTGCGGGGACTTCGATCACAGTTCGCGATTTATTTTTTAATACTCCGGCGCGAAAGAAATTTCTGAAAGCTGAGTCGACTGAGCTTTCGCACATCGCTTCACTGGTCACACACTATGCTCTCGCGCATCCGGCCAAGCATTTCGAGCTGCACACTGCCACGAATGCGATGCTGATCGCGCCGCCGGCAGCCGGATACCAAGAGCGCGTTTATCAGATCTTTGGCAAAGACGTTTTGGACCAATTAGTGCCGGTGACTGCCGCCCAGCCGCTGGAGCATGTCGGATTACCGCAGGCTCCGCCGTGGCGCCGCACACAGGATGAGATCCGCAGAATCCCCGGCGAATTGAGGCTTCACGGTTTCGTGTCGAAGCCGGAAATTCAAAAGTTGAATCGCAACTCTATTTACATTTTCGTGAATGGACGGCTGATCCACGATCGTCTCATTCATCACGCGTTGACTGACGCTTACCGGAATATTTTGCCGCCAACGGTTTATCCAGTGGTGCTGCTTTTCCTGGAGTTGCCGGCGCAAGAAGTGGATGTGAACGTACATCCCTCGAAGACCGAGGTCCGGTTCCGGCAGAACACGGTGATGCACGACTTCGTGCGGGATTCGGTTCGCGCGGCACTGATGAAAGCCCGCCCGGTGCCGCAATTTACCACGGAGATTTCGGCGCGTCCCACAGCGGGGTCGTCTTTGTCTCCGCATATATCTCCCGCTGTATTTCCGATTGCGCAGCCGTTTTCGGAAGGTGCAGCAGCCACAGTCGAGAATCGTGATGCCCATGAGTTTTTCCTTCGTGCGCCGGTTGATCCGCCGATTAATGGCAGTTTCTTTTTTTCGGGCGGAACTACTGTCGAGGGCAATGCCGCAGTATCGCTGGCTCGCTCGGCGCCACTCGTTGCGGATGGATGCAGTTTGCCGATGCTCGATGAATCTGAAGTCGGGGATGAAGGTTCATTCTCGCTGGGATCGCTTAAACCGTTGGGGCAAATCCGTGATTCATTCATTCTGGCGGTGAATCATGAAGGACTCTGGATCATCGACCAGCATGTTGCCCACGAACGAATATTGTTCGAGAGGATTCTTAATCAACGTAGCGCGCATAAAGTAGAAAGCCAGCGGCTGTTGATGCCATTGATGGTGGAGCTGACGCCGGCACAACAAGCGGTCTTCAGCGAGATATCCGACGAACTGACCACCAATGGATTTGAGGCGGAGCCCTTTGGTGCACGGAGCATCGCCATAAAGAGCGCGCCCGCGGGGATTGAGGCCTCCGATGTCGAAAAAATGTTGCATGAGTTGCTAGATCAACTTTTGCGGGAGGAGCAGTCCCTTAATATAGAAAAGATTCGACCTCGAATAGCAGCGTCGATTGCCTGCCACGCGGCGATCAAGATAAACATGCCGCTGGAACAAAATAAGATGGAGTGGCTTTTAACGGAGTTGTCGAAGACCGAGTGTCCGATGACGTGTCCGCATGGACGGCCTGTAGTTTTGCGATACTCGATGAAAGATATTCAAAAGGCGTTTAAGAGAATTTGAAAAACAGCAGTCAGCATCAGCAATCAGCATCAGTATCAGCATCAGCAAATAGCGAATAGCAATCGGCAATCAGCAATCAGCCCATGACAGACCAGGAACTTGAGGATCTTCGTCGCGAGAAATGGCGATTGGACGGGCGTCCCGTTCACACCTTTGAAGATGCGCGCACGTTCATAGAGTCGGTGGGATTCTGCATGATGTATCCCAATGAGCCGGCGGTGCTGGCTCCTACTTTTATAGGCGCCTGGGCCGGTTCGGAAGACAAACTTCCGACCTGGAAATATGCTTTCGCGGATCCACGGGCTGAACAAGCAACCGATTTAATGGTACGGCTCCTGCGTGAGCGCGATGCCTTCGAGGCCAATCGATTTGATGAAAACAATGCGTTCCTGGTGGCGGGATCGATCTTTCCTTATTTTTATGCGCTCATCGGAGAGCGAAATCCGAAACTTGTTCCCAAGCCTGGCCCCCGGTCAGAATATTCGCAGCTTGCTTGCGACGCATTTGGACTGATACGGCGGGCTGGGCCGATTTCTAAAAAGGAAATGCAAAAGGCGCTGGGTGGAAGCGTATCAATCGCCGCGCTGGATCGCGCTCTCGGGGAACTCGGAGCGAAGTTGAGAATCAGCCGGGTCGATTACAGTGCAAGAGAGGGATCTTCGTGGGATGTCCTTTACCGTTGGGCTCCTGATGCAGTGCGCGAGGGAATGAATGTGTCGGTGGGTGAGGCGCTTTCTGCTCTGCTTTCGAAATATCTCGATTGCGTGATCGCGGCAGATCAGGTCGAACTGGAGAATTTCTTTGGAAATTTTGTGCCGCGTTCGCGGGTAAGGGAATCGGTGAACGCGCTAATGTCGGCGCGGGAACTCGAGTTTATTCGCGTGGGAAAGCGCACCCTCATTCGAATCACGCAAAAAGAAGCGGCCACCGCAGTACTTTAGGCGTAGGCGATACACGTCTTTTAAACAAACTCCGCACAGCCACACTCTGCACTTTATAATTCCGCATCACCAAAATGGCGAACAACGACCAAGATATCGTCACCATTCAGGGATTGACCAAGAGATACATGGGGAAGGTCCCGGTGGAAGCGGTGCGCGACATTGATCTCACGGTTCAGCGAGGAGAATTGTTTGGACTGTTGGGACCAAACGGTGCGGGCAAAAGCACGACTATCAGTATCTGTACTACCAGGACTTTGCCGACGGCAGGCAAGGTCCAGATTGGGGGCCTGGATGTGGTGGCCACGCCGGCGCGGGCTCGCAGGAAAATGGGGGTGGTGCCGCAGTACAACACACTCGACCGGCAATGCACGGTTTGGGAGAACCTCTATTTCCATTGCCGCTATTTCGGATATACATCCGCTGCGTCTGCGCAACGGGCTCAGCAATTGTTGGAAATGTTTCGCCTCACGGAGAGGTCGAAGTCTTTTGTGCGGGAGCTTTCAGGAGGTTTAGCGCAGCGTGTACAGATAGCGAGGGCGATTGCTCATCATCCTGAGGTTTTATTTCTGGATGAACCCAGTGCTGGCCTTGATCCGCAGACCCGTCTCTCGTTATGGGACAGCATCCGCCAGCTACTTGCCGATGGCATCACGGTTGTTCTGACCACTCACTATATGGAAGAGGCAGACGAGCTTTGCAACCGCGTCGCCATCATCGATCACGGAAAAATTCTGGTTTGCGATACTCCGCAAAATCTTAAACGCAGCGTGGGAGCGCAGAAGGTGATCCAACTTCATCTCACCGCCAGCGATTCGGTGCTGCAGCAAAACCTCACCAGTCTGGCCGGGGTGAAAGGTGTTGAAGCCACCAAAGACGGCCTACGTATTTTGGTGGACAATTTGGATGGACTCCTGCTCAAGATCATTGAAGTTACGGGTCCGAGGTTGAAAGACATTTCGATCAGCGAAACAACACTCGAGACAGTGTTTATTAAATTAACCGGGAGAGACCTGCGTGAGTGATTCGGTTCTGTACGCACGTGCGTTCTGGGGATTGCTGGTCCGGGATGTTTCGGTTCTGCGCCGAGAGTTTGTCGCGTTCGGGGTTCGAACGGTGATGAATCCTCTGATGTTCGTCTTTGTGTTCACGTACTTATTTCCAAAGATGGGTCAGGACTTCCAGAGCAGTCAAGGCATAAGTTTCGGAACGTTAATTCTGCCCGGCCTGATAGCAGTTGCCATTTTTGTACAGGGAATCATGGGCGTGGCGCTGCCCTTATCTTTTGAGATCGGGTCGACTCGCGAAATTGAAGACCGCGTAATGTCGCCGCTTCCGGTAAGCCTGGTTGCTATTGAGAAGATTATTTTCAGCGCGCTGCAAAGTTTGATTGCGGCACTGGTGGTGTTTCCTCTCATCTATTTTATTCCGGCTACGCCGGTGCATGTTCATGTGGATAGCTGGCCCGTGCTGCTTGCCAACGTTCTGTTGGCGAGTCTGGCGTCGGGTGCGGTCGGCCTGACGATTGGAACGATTGTGAAACCGCAGCACATTGCGCTGATGTTCGGTATCGTCGTAGTTCCCATCACATTTTTCGGGTGCGTCTATTATCCGTGGGTAGCGCTGCACAATGTTCGCTGGCTGCAAATCCTGGTGCTTATTAATCCGCTGGTATATATGAGCGAAGGATTGCGGACCGCGCTGACTCCTGAGACTCCTCATATGCCGATCTGGGTGTCGTTGATGGCCTTGCTTCTTTGCGTAGGGTTGTTGGGATATACCGGTGTCAGAGGGTTTTTAAATCGTGTGTTGAGCTAGATCGCTTAACGGAAGCAATGGAGAGCTTGAGCGCCATGTTCTATCGTTCCCGTTGACCTTTTTCCGCAGATTCGAGTCCAAGATTGTGATGACCTTTATGAAAACACTAAAGCGGTGCGCGGTACTTCTGCTGGCTGGGATAGCTTCCTTCGCCAGCGCTCAGAATTTTCCGGCAAAAACTGATGAGCTTCCAGCGCTCCCTTACACACCAAGCCTTGATGTTGGCGCCATGGATAAGACTGTCGATCCATGTGCCGACTTTTATCACTATTCTTGCGGAGGCTGGCAAAAGAAGAACCCCATCCCGCCCGATCAGACTGCCTGGAGTGTCTATGGCAAGCTCTATCAGGACAATCTGAATTTTCTGCGCGGCATTTTGCAGGAAGCGTCGGTGAATAAAGGATCTCGGGACGCGGTCACTCAAAAGATCGGCGATTTTTACGGCGCATGCATGGACGAACCAGCAGTCGAAAAGCGCGGATTGGAACCGCTGCGTCCCGATCTGGAGGCGGTCGCTCAGCTGAAATCGCGGGAGGAGTTGTCGCCGCTGATTGCGCACCTGCAATTTGTCTATGGCTCGTCGATTGTGTTTGCCCAAGGCAGCAGCCAGGATCCGGACGATTCGGAGCAGCAAATTGCGGAAGTTGCGCAAGGCGGCCTGGGCCTTCCTGACCGGGATTACTACACGAAGGATGACGCAAAATCCAAAGAGATTCGGGAGCGTTATCTGCAACATGTGCAGAAGGTATTTGAGCTGAGCGGGGACAAGCCTGAGGCAGCGAAACGAAACGCAGCCACGGTGATGCGGATCGAAACGGCTTTGGCCAATGCTTCTTTGACGCAAGTGGAGCGGCGTGATCCATACAAACTAAAACATAAGATGACGGTGGCGGAGCTGGCCCAGCTGACGCCAAACTTCCAGTGGAAGATTTACTACGCGGATTTGAAATATCCGCAGTTCGAGATTTTGAACGTTACCGCGCCCGAGTTTTTTAAACGGGTGAACGCCGAGATTGCAAACGAGCCGCTGGCGGACTTGAAGGCGTATTTGCGGTTCCACATTGTGGATTCGTCTTCTCCTTACTTGTCTTCGGCTTTCGTGCAGGAGAATTTTGACTTCTATCGCAAGTATCTGCGCGGAGCGCTGGAGATGCAGCCGCGCTGGAAACGTTGCGTAATTTATTCGGACGAAGATTTAGGGGAGGCGCTGGGCCAGGCTTATGTGCGGAAGGTTTTCTCTCCGGAGTTGAAGGCGAGCACGCTTGACATGGTACAGAGGATCGAGGCCGCTATGGAACAGCGGATTCACAACCTTGATTGGATGAGCCCGGAAACCAAAGCTCAGGCGCTGGCTAAACTCCACTCCATTCGAAACAAGATTGGGTATCCGGACAAGTGGCGGGATTATAGTTCGGTCAATATCACTGCCGACGATTTTGCCGGCGACGTCTTTCGAGCTACGGAGTTCGAGACCCGGCGTGACATCAATAAGGTCGGGCAGCCGGTGGACCATGGCGAGTGGGACATGACGCCGACCACAGTGGACGCATACTACAACGACCAGATGAACGACATTAACTTTCCCGCGGGGGTATTACAGCCACCACTGTTTGACGCGAAGATCGATGATGCTCCGAACTATGGCAATACGGGCGGCACTATCGGTCACGAACTTACTCACGGTTTCGACGATGAGGGCAGCAAATACGACTCAAAAGGAAATCTTAAAGACTGGTGGACGAAAGACGACGAAAAGAAGTTTGAGGAGCGTACCCAGTGCGTGCAGGATCAATACGCGAAATACATCGTCGTGGATGACATTCACATCAACAGCAAACTGACTCTTGGGGAAGACGTTGCCGACCTGGGCGGAGAAATCCTGGGATATATGGCGTGGAAAGATGCCACGAAAGACAAAGACCTGCAACCGATGGAGGGGCTCACTCCGGATCAACGGTTCTTCGTTGGGTTCGCGCAGTGGGATTGTGCCAATATGCGGCCGGAAGATGAACGGGTACGGGCACTAACGGATCCACATTCGCCGCCGCAATACCGCATTAATGGGGTGGTGGTTAACATGCCGGAATTCGCGCACGCCTTTTCCTGCAAGGTTGGCGACGCAATGGTGAAGCCCGCGGACAAGGTGTGCCACGTCTGGTAGGACAGCTCCCGCGGCGGTAAGCACGGCGCCCACTTTTCGATTAAGCAGTTCGTGCGATTGATCCGCAATCAGCGTGTAGAATCTTGCTCACGCCATGCCTTCCCGCAAACTGATCATTACTGTGGATGGTCCTGCCGGAGCGGGGAAGAGCACCATCGCCTCCCGTCTGGCTCGAAAATTGGGATATGTGAATTTGGAAAGTGGCGCGATGTACCGGGCGCTGGCGTTAAAGGCGATTGAGTGGGACGTTTCATTCGACGACGAAGACGAGCTCATGAAACTGGCGGAAAATTCCCGGATTCAACTCGAACCGAACCTCGGCGGGAATCGCGTATTCCTCGACAGGAAAGATGTTACGAGTAGAGTCCGTGAAAACGACGTGAGCGAGGGAGCTTCACGAGTTTCGGTGCATCCTCGGGTGCGGCAATGGATGGTCGCGCGCCAGCGCGAGTTGGGACAGAACGGCGGAGTGGTGATGGAAGGCCGCGACATCGGCACGAAGGTGTTTCCCGATGCGGACATTAAAATCTTCCTCGATGCCGATCCGGTGGTGCGGGAGCAGAGGCGAATGCAACAGCTGAACCTTCGCGGGAAGCTCGCTGAGACGAGTGCGAATGAGTTGCGGGAAAGAGACCGGCGAGACCGGACGCGAGCGACCTCTCCTTTGGTCCCGGCGTCCGATGCTCTGATGCTGGATTCAACCAGCATGTCGGAAGACGAAGTTCTGCAAAGAGTCGAAGAGGCGGTGCGGGAAAAGCTTCAAGCGCAGGACTGATACGGTGGCGTGCCGGGAAAACTATGAATTACGCGAATACATCGGCCGGACAAACTTGGAACGCGGATTCTTATGCTCAGAATGCGCACTTTGTACCCGCGCTCGGACAACCGGTACTCGACCTGATGGAGGTTCGTGGTGGTCAACACATCCTTGATCTTGGATGCGGGAATGGCGTCCTGACGGAAAAGATTGTCGAGATGGGCGCAACGGTGGTGGGAGTTGACAGTTCGCAGGACATGGTTGATGCCGCGAAACGACGTGGTATCGATGCACGTTTAATGAGTGCCTACGAACTCAATTTCAATCAGGAATTTGACGGTGCTTTCTGTAACGCCGCGTTGCATTGGCTAAAAGATGATCCGGATACGGTGATTTCCGGAGTCAACCGTGCCCTAAAGGCTGGGGGCCAATTTGTTGCTGAGATGGGCGGTCACGGAAATGTCGCAGCAATTACGGTTGCGTTGATTGCAACGTTAGAGCGTCGGGGAATTGAAGATCCGCCTTTGGCGATACCCTGGTATTTCCCGACGGTAGACGAATATCGCGCCAGGCTTGAACGCGGCGGCTTCGATGTGGAATACATCGAACTTATTCCTCGTCCCACTCCACTGGCTACCGGCATGGCCGCATGGATCAGAATTTTTGGAATGACTTTTATCAGCAAGTTGCCAGTTGCAGAGCACGACTCCGCGATACAGGAGACGGTGGAAAGATTGCGTCCAGTTTTATGTGACCAACAAGAACGATGGACCGCGGACTACGTGCGATTACGCTTCCGCGCGAGGGCTCGTTAGCCGATGCCCCGGCGACTGTCAGTTATCGTTTTGGCTCGGATTCATCCAATAACTGTTTTAAGTATTGCTGCCATACCGCGGCCCAGGTATGGGTGCCATGCCCGTGGGTTTGATCGGAAATAGGGATCAGCACGAAGCGGCCTCTTTTTACTCGCTTAATTTCGCGTTCCGCGATTCCTAGTTCCGGCGGATTGATGAAGTCGTCGGCGGAATTCACGAACATGACTGGCGCGGATATGTTTTCGAGTTGAGCCGATGGATCGTAATTCCGAGAAGAATTCACGGCGAACAATAAGTCGTTAGCGTCCAGAGTAGCAGTCACCCTTTTTATGTAGTCCGCAAGATCTTGATCGGCGGCATCGCGGGTCGGATAATTCTTCTGCATCTGCAATGGCGCGCTTCCGGCCGTGAGGAGAAAGTCGGTCGCGATTTGCAACGCGGCTCTAGGCTCGGTCGTGTAATCGCCATTTTTCCAATCAGGGTCCTGACGGACTCCATCCATCACCATCTTCCGCCACATTCTATTTCTGCCGGCAATCTGCACCGGCTGACAGGCGAGCGGCATAAGAGCATCCATAAAATCGGGATAAGTTTCGCCCCAGACCCATGAATGCATGCAGCCCATCGAAGTGCCGAGGATCAGTCGAAGGTGGTTCACGCTCAGGGCTTTTTCGAGCAGCTCATGCTGGGCAGAGACCATATCGTCGTAGTCATATTGCGGGAAGTGGGCGTGCATGCCGTCGCTGGGCTTGCTGGACTTTCCGTGGCCAATGTTGTCCGGCAAGATTATGAAATAGCGGTTGGCATCGAGAAGCTGGCCTGGACCGAACAGGACCTGAGCGAATTGCGGCGAAAGAAATTGATGTCCTGAGCCGCCGGTACCATGCAGGATCAAGACTGCGTTGGTTACGGTTCCCTTGCTGTCCCGAACTGGTTGGCCGAGGGTTGTGTAGTGGATGCGCAGCTCGGGCAGAGTTTCACCCGAGCGAAAATGGAAATTACGGGCGACGTAGTCGGCTTCGTGAGTCGAGAGCGGTGTGCCACTGTTTGCAGAAGGCTGTTGCGCTTGAATGGCTAAGACAGAGACGACTAAAACTAAAAGAGTCTTGAAGATTCGAAATCCGCGCATCAATCTCCTCTTTTCTTGTGTCACCTAGATGAACAGTTATATTCCCGTAGCGGGAATACTTTCAAAGAAATTCTCCGAATCACAGACCCGCGTGGAAGAACAGTGATAAACACGATGTGTCTCCCGTCGAGGCCGGACTCAACTTGCACGAAGCAGGTGGGTTCCTATGTCGCGCCAATTTTCGTGTCTTCTTAGCGTTCTTATCTTGGTCGGCTGGGATGATTTCCGCCGCATGGTCGCAAGATGCTTCCACTGGAGCTATACAGGGGACGATATCGGACGTCCTTGGCGGAAGGATCGTTGGCGCGTCTATCGCACTGGTGAGTGTGTCCACAGGATTCAGCTATTCCACTAAGAGCGACAACTTCGGAAGCTTCGCATTTCAACTCCTTTCCCCCGGAGAATATTCGGCACGAGCCAGCTCGACGGGAATGTCTCCGCAACTAACCCCCAAGCTGCACGTGGACCTGGGGGGGATAACGCACATCGAATTTCGATTGGGTGTGGCCGGCGGAAAGGAAACCGTTACCGTTTCCGCGGAACCACCACTAGTGGAGACTCAGGCGATTCATACTGCAAATCTGATTGATGAGCGTGCGATCACGGGACTGCCACTTAACGGCAGACGGTTTACCGACTTAGCATTGTTGACGCCGGGAGTTACGCAGGACCCTGAGAGGGCTGACGTCGGGCGCAAATGGAGACCTTGCATTTGGCGGGATTCGCGGATTCCAAACCAGCTATTTAGTGGATGGGCAGGACAACAACAACGGATTTTATGCCCAGGCTATGGGAGGATACCGTGCGCCATATCAATTCTCGAATGAGGTTATTCAGGAATTTCGGGTGTCATCGAATTCCGCCGGCGCGGAGTTAGGACGCTCCGGGGGGGCGGTGGTTAACGTAGTTACAAAGTCGGGATCGAATGAATTCCATGGAGGGGCTTTCTATTACCTAAGAAACAGCGCCTTCGATGCCAGCCACGCCTTCACGGGATTTAAACCGCACGATGATCAGCACCAATTTGGCGCTACTTTCGGGGGACCTCTGCGCCGCAATCGGGCATTTTTCTTTGCCGGCTTTGATCAACATATCTTTCATCTTCCAACCGTGATTCAGTTTGCCAACGGGTCGTCAGTGGTTCGGCCAGATCCGGGAGGTGGTCCGGCGACACCCGGAGACTATGAGCCTAGTGATCAATCTCTGGTTTTTGCCACGGCTGCGAAACTTACACAGGAAAGCGGCGAATATCCAACACAGCTTCTCGGGAATACGGGATTCGTCAAATTCGACTTCAAGCTTTCGCCGCATAACGATCTTGCGGTCCGCCTGAACGCCTCGCGATATTGGGGAACGAATAATGCTTTTGTCGATACGGCGAGTCCGTTGACTAGTTTTGGTATTTCAGATAACGGCGTTGCCCACGTTGATACGGAATCGGCTTCAATTTCGCTAACGACCGCTTTGTCCGACCGACTGGTGAGCCATTTTCGGGCGCAATACTCACGAGATTTGCAGTGGACAACCAGTAATTCGAGCGCGCCGATGACGAAAATTACGAGCATACTTAACGGGATGGGAGGGTCTTCGCTGTTGCCCCGCGAAACCCGGCAACATCGACTACATGTGGCTGAAACCTTCAGCGCGGAGACGAGGCGCAATAACTGGAAATTTGGAGGTGACGCGTCGCTGAGCTGGATTTATAACTACTTTCCATCGAATTTTGGCGGGGAATACATTTTCAACCCCATCAAGGTCAACCCGTTTACATTCGCTCCGCTGGAAGGGGGCCTGCAACTCACCTCGCTTCGAGCATTCGCTCACCAGGTGCCTCACTATTACATCCAGAACTTTGGAAATCCGGTCACCCACCCGGATACAGATGAGTATTCCGCGTTTGTACAAGACACTATTCGGATGAGTGATCATTTTGGATTGAGCCTGGGAGTGCGATACGACTTGCAGACTTACACGACGAAAGGATTAGTCTCAAATCCGCTGTGGCCGGATTCAGGGAAGGTTCCTGTTAATCCATTGAATATTGCGCCCCGCGTAGGTTTGGCGTATTCGTTTGGGGAGTCGCGGCCGTTAGTTGTGCGCGCGGGTTATGGACTTTTCTATACCCGCATACCGCAGGTCTACAATTCGGCGGTCGAAAGTAAGAATGGTTTATCGAAAGATGCTTTGCTACTCAACAATACGAATTTTTACGACCATCAAATTTTCCCTCAATATCCTAATACTTTAGTCGCTTGCGGTTCTTTGAGTCAGGCGTGCGCCGTTCCCGACAGTCTGGCGCAGTTCACAACCAGCGATGTCTCGGCTTTCTCCACCACTTTTCGCACACCGGAGGTGCATCAGGCGAGCCTGAGCATGGAACGGGAGATGCCCAGCCACATCACAGCCGAAGTTTCCTACACGTTTGTGCATGGACAGAATTTGATTCGGGCGCGGGACGTAAACTTACCGCCGCCGGTGAATTTGAGTTATCCCGTATATGACAGCACGGGAAATAATTTTCTCGGCAGTTATTACAACGTGGAATCGTTTTCAACCTGGCAAATGACCTCGTCTTTGACTTGTCCTTTTCCTCCCTGCATTAATCCGGTGGCCCGGCCTATTCCTCAGCTGGGAGCAATTAACGTTTTCGAAAGCGAAGCTTCAAGCGTTTACCACGGATTTACTTTTTCCCTTCAACGCAAGATGACGACGGGATTCTATTTTCGTCTTGCCTACACTTTTGGTCATGCGATAGACGATGGCCAGGATGCTCTGATTGCGGGACAACCGGCTACAGTACAAAATTCATACTCGACCAGTTCCGAGAAGGGTCCAAGCGTAACCGACCAGCGTCAACGCTTTGTGATGGCGTGGATCGCCGAGCCAAACTATCTCCCGAATTGGGGAGGAGTGATGGAAGATCTGATTGGCCATTGGAAGTGCGCTGGGGTGGTCACGATCGGCAGCGGACGTCCCGTTAACGTGATGGTCTCTGGAGATCCTAATCAGGATGGGGATAGCGAGAATGACCGCCTTCCAGGTATTGGCCGCAACTCACTGTTGGGGCCGGACTACGCCACTACGGATTTACGTCTCAGCCGCCATTTATTTACGCATGAGCGGATGAAGATGGATTTTATGGCGGAATCTTTCAACCTTCTAAATCGCGATAACCAACGAGTCGACATTACTGACAATGGATTGCAGACCGATGTAGTCCAATTCGTGCCCGCGATCAATCGGCTGGGATTCATTTACTTCCCCGGGAAGTACCAGGTTCCGAGCAATTTGAGCAGAGCTACTAATGCCTATGCCCCGCGAGAAATCCAGTTGGCTTTAAGGCTGAGTTTTTAAAAAGTTCACTGCGGGTTGTCTGCTCTCTCGGCGAGTTGTTAAACTGGCGCGGCAAAATTTTGTTTATGCGGTCGAACCGGTCCGCGCTGGCTCAGGTTCTTCGCATCCCAATTTTCGATCCCGCCTATCCCTTGTATTCCCTTGACTTAGTCTTCAAACCTTGCAATAACTAACGAGTCCCACAGGACGGTTTGGGGGTGTTTGTTCTTTGGCTGAAGTCAGATTGCAAGAGGGAGAATCCCTCGAAAATGCCTTGCGGCGGTTCAAACGCAAAGTACAGCAGGAAGACATTATTAAGGAAGTAAAACGACATTCCTTTTATCTGAAACCCGGCGAAAAGAAACGGGTAAAGGAAGCGTTAGCGCGAAAGCGCAGTCGTAAAAAAGCTCGCAAAGAGCAAGACTAATCGCACGATGGCCGCCCCTCCCCGGTGGCGGCCTTTAATTTAACCGGCCGCTGACAACGCATCAGCGGTTCTCAAAGAAGCATGCAGTATCCACACGCTCATAGTGTGGCGGGCCGAGTCCAGGGTGATCGTTTCACAATTGAGGGGGATAGCAAACTCCGCATTTCCATGCGCGTAGGTATTCCCATGGGGCGCGGAATTTTGGACAAGGGAGCATTTCCTCAATGGATTTCCAGGACAAAGTGTTGAAGTGTATAGATTGCGGCGCGGATTTTATTTTCGCCGCTGGGGAACAAATATTTTTCCGGGATAAGCAATTCAAAAATGAGCCCAAACGATGCAAGGCTTGTAAAGCCAAACGCGTTTCGGTGTTGGATGGAGCAATGGGGTCACGAACTACATTCGGCAAGACCGAAACCCATGCAATCTGTTCTCACTGCGGAAGGCAAACGACGGTGCCCTTCCGGCCAACGCAAGGACGACCGGTATTCTGCCGGGAATGTTTCCAGGAGCGGCGAGGGGAGTCGGCGAGCGCGTGATTCATCCGCGTGCAACTTTATGGCGCTTCGATTAGCTCCATCTTGCCCTCGCGCGTGCGATGCAGCACCATAATCTTGCCCTTGGGATCGCGGAAGACAAACACATCGCGATCGCGGAAGTGAGCTTCTTTGATGGCTTCCTCAACGGTCATTGGCCGCAGCGCGACGGCATCGTCGGGGCGCGAAAGATGAACTTCGGTGGACTTCGCCACTGCCGGGAACTTATGCACTACGAATGGCGTCACTGGTTCTTTTTTCTTCCGTTCTGAATGCCGATGGTTCTTGGCTTCAGGCAAAACATCGCTGAGGTCGTTTTTGCCATTGGCGGCTTTGTGATTGTGGCGCTTCTGGGTACGCCAGCGCGTCTTATACTTCACCGCCTGCTTTTCGAGATGATTGAGAGCTTCGCCGATTACCGAAACCATATCCCGGCCATCAGCCACGGCTATCAAAGGACCATTGCGGGGACTAATTGTGATTTCGGCCTTGTTGCGGCGTTTTTCAAGGGTCAGGACAACCTTGGTTTCAAACTTATCGCGTAGGATTTTGCGGATCTTTACCAGCCCAGCTTCGACTTCCATTCGGACTGCTGCGGTAATTTCGTAGTGTCTGCCCGTATATTCCACATTCATGAGCGGGACTCCTAATTACTTCTTTACTCTACGCTGATGAGTGCTCGGGATGCGCATATCCTCGCGATATTTGGCGACGGTGCGCCGCGTGACCTGAATCCCCTGAGATTGAAGGATGCGGGTAAGTTGCTCGTCCGTTAAAGGCCGCGAGGTATCCTCGTCTTCAATGAGTTTTTTTACACGCCTCTTGAGAATCAGAAGGGAGGTATTTCCACCTTCGGGGCCATTCACGCTCTCGCTGAAAAAATAGCGAAGCTCAAAAACACCTTGCGGAGTGTGGGCGTATTTATTGGCAACTGCCCGGCTGACGGTGGATGGATGCACACCGATCTCCTCGGCGATTTCTTTGATCATCATCGGCTTGAGCTGATCGATCCCCTTTTCCAGAAAATCGCCCTGCCGGTTCACGATGGTGTAGCAGACCTTCACGATGGTCTGTTTTCGCTGTTCGATATTTTTTATCAACTGCATGGCGCTCTTGTAGCGCTCTTTCACATAATTTCGAGTGTCTTTGTCGTTCTCTTCGCGGGTCAACAAACGCTTATAAGCAGGGTTAAGCCGCAACTGCGGGATATCGTCATCGTTCATGATGACCAGCCACTCATCGCCGTGCTTTACGAACGCCACGTCGGGCTCGATCAGTCTGGGCTGTCCCTTGTTGTATCGCAGGCCGGGACGGGGATCGAGGGTGCGAATGAACTCCAGGGTCGCCTGGACGGCCTCGATAGGACGGCTGATGGCGCGGGCGATTTCTTTATATTGCTTGTTTTGCAGTTCGCGCAAATGTTGATCGACAACCGCGATGGTGTCAGCTATGAGAGGGCTCGGCGACTCGTCATTTCCGTTCTTACTGAACTCCAGTTGCTGCTGGTGGTAACGCAATTGGGCGAGCAGGCACTCGCGAAGATCGCGGGACGCAACCCCGGGCGGATCCATTTGCTGGATGAGTTGAATGGCTTCGTGCAGGTCGGCAAGTTTGAAGTTGACCGTGAAATCCTGGACCTTTCGAACAAGAGCAGGCTTTGGAATCTCGGGGACTGGGGCCGCCGCAGAAGAACTTCCATTGCCGTTGACCGGTCCAAATATGGCAGGGCTCCATCCGGTTATAGGCGCGGCGGTCATGGGCGGCGACACTTGCAGGTCCGTAATTGCGTGGGCAAGTTCGAGATCGTCTAGGTCCGCATCTTTAAATACCACGTCTGTAAATGCCACGTCTGTGATCGCCGCATCTGTGATTTCCGCGTCTTTTATTGCCGCGTCCAAGCCTAATGCCGCGGCTTCTTTTACGACTTTTTCCACTGCGGAGGCTTCTGCCTCGGGCGGGGTGGGAGGAATCACGCCTAATAATTCGTCATCGCTTGCGAGCAAATATCCATCTTCACTCAAGTTGCCGATCACGGCCTCAGCAGCTTCGCGGACGGCGGGGCGCATAGAGATCGATCCCAATTGCCACTTCAGGTGGTCGGAAAGATTGCTGGGCTTGGAGAGAAAATTCTCGAACGAGGGGCGTTCTATTTCTTCCATCTCCCCCTGGCTGCGGTATCCCGGGTCGAGGTATTCCTGGAAGAATGATCCGAAATCGATCTCTTCAAAGGGATCTTTCTTTTCTATCGCGGTAACGGTATTTTCTTCGGGGCCTGGTTGATCCCGCTCTTCCTGGCGCTGGGCCACCTCGTCAATTAACGGAACCGAATCTTCAAGCTCCTCCAAGACCGGGTTCTCGACCATCTCGGCGGTGATCATGTCGCGCAACTCAAGCTTATTGAGCGCGAGGACGCTCACCATCTGGACCAGGCCAGGGGTGAGAATCTGCCTTTGCGAGACTTTTAAATGCAACTTGGGCTGCAGTAACACCATAAGAGATACTTAAAAAAGGTACTTGGAGCTAAGCCGTTCGTCCTGTGTCGTTAGTCGTTCGCCTTTCGGTATTAAGTTTGGGAGAAATAAGCTTGATTTGAAGCAAAACTCCTTTTTACGCCAGGGAGAAGCTCTCCCCTAGATATACGCGCCGGACTTCCGCATCTTCTTCTAACTGTTCGGGCGTTCCCTGAGCCAAAATTCGTCCTTCATTAATGATGTAGGCCCGATCGGTCACCGAAAGGGTTTCACGAACCTTATGGTCGGTGATCAAGACCCCAATTCCGCTGGCCTTTAGCGCGCTGATAATTTTCTGTAAGTCAAAGACCGCCAAGGGATCTATCCCCGAAAACGGCTCGTCCAGCAAAATAAATGTGGGATTGATGCAGAGGGCCCTCGCTATTTCCACGCGGCGGCGCTCTCCGCCAGACAGGTCATGACCGCGGTTCTGGCGGATATGGTCCAATCCCAACTCATCAATCAGCTTCTCCATTCGTTCTCGGCGCTGGTGCCATGCCATTGGCTGAGCTTCCAATACCGCCAGAATATTTTCTTCTACGGTCAGCTTGCGAAAAACCGAAGCTTCCTGGGGGAGATAACTGATGCCGTATTGGCGCGCCCGCAGATACATGGGCACATCCGTGATTTCCTGGTGGTCTATAAGAATGCGGCCAGTATCGGGGGGAATGAGTCCAACAATCGTATAGAAGGTAGTGGTCTTGCCGGCACCGTTGGGACCGAGAAGGCCGACCACTTCGCCCTGCTCGACTCGGAGACTTACGCCGTTTACAACCCTGCGACCACGATAGGACTTACCAATTTCGTCGGCGGACAGGGTACGCATTTATCGTGCCACTCGGGTGTCTGTGACGGAGGGGGACCGTTCGTTGCCTTCAACCAGCACCCTATCATCGTGTCCAAATAAAGTCAACGAATTGCCGGTGATTTTGCCGTGTTCGGCATCAAAAATGCTAGGGAATCCGCCCGTCATGACAAACTTATCGTCCAAGGCGGTATAAACCAGTTGCTGCCCGGTCGCTCGTCGGGACGCGTCACCCACCACAACGTCGCCTTGGGCGATAATTTTTTCCAGAGAACCGCTGGATGTGGCGTCTTTGCCACTAATTCTATTTTTGCTGAGATAGCAACTCATCTTCTTGGCCTGGAGGGTAACGGCTTCCCGCTTAGCGGACACACGACCTTCGAAACGCGCCACGTGTTCTTCGTCGTCGTAGATCAACTGGTCGGCAGAAATCAAAACTGGAATGCTGCGCCCGTTTTTGTCCATCTGGATGAGAGTTGCGGTCACCGTTTTCGATCCTGACATTTGAGCTATTACCTGGCGGGGATTCTTTCGGAATTCCACTGATGGAGCCTCGAGTCGGCCGAGATCTCCCCAAAGCCGCACGTTTCCCGAATAGACGGCCACAGTCGGATCCTTGTGGAGGGTCAGATTATCGGCGGTGACATGAGTCGCTCGCGACGCATCGGTCTTGCCAGGAGGTTTCATCTGCTCGACATCGGTGGTTTTCACGTCGCCTTCGGCGGTGGCTTCTCCGGTATTGGGGTTCATCCGGATTGTTCGCGCTGCGACGGTTGATAGTTTTATCTGAAACGCGGGGCGAGCCTGTCAGCAAAAGTTTGGCATCGGTACTCGCGACCTCGGGCGTGTACAAAGCGGTATCCGCCCACGCGTGAAGGTCGCCATTGACATAGGTGAACTTTCCCTGCTGGGTGACTGAATCTATCCCAAGGGGCTGGCGGAATTTAATGTCAATGGCGTCGGACGTAGTGATCTGCTCAGGTTTGCCCGCCGCCTGATTCACCATTCTTACATTCGGGGCCCCATGAACGGATGCCAGTTGTCCTGCATTGTCGAAGTGAGCTACGAACTTCCCGGCGGTTAGAGCGGATTCGGTTTTATTCTTATCGTTATCATTATCGGTTGGAAGATCGAAGCAAGATGCGCGAAGCTCCGAAGGTCTCAGCTTGCTGAATATTTCGGCCGTCTGAGATCACGAGATTCATGGCCGGAGCGGTTAACTCGAAGCTCTGAGCTTTCGCCGACGACGAAGTCGCCTTTGCAATCCGCTGCAAATTTACGCCCCGATCGCAATGAACATTTGTAACTGTGTTGTCGCTTGAAAAATCGAGGACTGCCCGGCCTGTATTGGCCAGCAGTTCGCCGGATTTCGAAACTTCCATGCGAACATTTCCTGTAAGAATGGCCTGGCGCAGAGTGTTGTGAGCTGTCAGCAGGAGGTCCATGCGGTCGCCGGTCATTTTGCCAAACTGGTTGCCTGAGTCGGATTTGCGCGATTCAACCTCGACATCTCCTTCGGCCAGAATGCGTTCGACCTGGTTTTCGTCGGACAAAAAGACAGTCGCTTCATGGGCCGACACATGTCCTGAATTGGCGGCTATTTGGGGACTTTCGAGGATGAGCTGGCGCGGCGACTTGCTGAATATGGCCCGGGAAGCTTGCAACTTAACGGGACTCGCGTCTCCTATTTCGATTTTCACCTGCGACTTCAAGTGTGAGCTGCTTACTCGTTGCGCCGTAGTTCAAGCCTATGGCTGAACCTTTGCCCTGCGATATCTGGAATTCAACTTCCTGATCGGTGTTGGCGTCGCCGGTTTTCTGGTTGAAAGTTAAATTCCGGGTTCTGATAAGCATTGAGTTCCGGGGGTTTTTAGGAGTCGACTGGTCCGGGCGCGCCCAGACCCTCTGGATTGGAATTCAGTTCCAGCCGAACTTCGCCATTGCTTGAGACGTCTCCAGTTTTTGGATTGTAGGTAAATTCGTCGCCGTAGATGCGGTCGAACCGGCTGGAATCGCGGCCATAGACGGTGATCTGGACGTTATGCAATTCGCCGAGGCCGCCCGCTTTGAATTGCACGGCTTTGCTGGCTTCGATTTTGAAAAGAGTTCGTCCCTGATCAGACTTTGAAATAGTGAACCCATTCGCGCTTTGCTGAATTTCCAATCCAATTTTTTCAGGCACTTGCTTTAGAGCGTTTTGTACTTTATGACGGGCATAGAAATAGAAACCGGCGACAGAAAGGCACAGCAAGAGCGCGAAACCGCCCAGCCAGCGGCGGATGTGGGAAATTGGCGTGGCCATCTAAGAGGAGTTTACTTTATGTTGCTGCCGTCAATTGTGTCTGCGATGGTTTCAGAATGGTTGCCGGTGAGTCTGTCTGCATTTCGGAGTTCTGGGAAAAGGCCCGCCCAGATTGCAATTACGAGAAGGGTACCAGCGCCTCCTAGAACAACTGCGGGGACTATGCCGAACCAGTGAGCGGTCAAACCAGACTCGAACTCTCCAAATTCGTTGGAGACTCCAATAAACAGCATATCCACCGCGTTGACCCGGCCTCGCATGTTGTCTGGCGTGCCGAGTTGTACCAAGGTTCCGCGGACGATCACGCTGACCATGTCGGTTGCCCCCACCAACAGCAAAGCAACCATTGAAAGCGCGATGCTGCGGGAGACTCCGAAAACGATGGTGAATACTCCAAATCCGGCTACACACCAAAGCATGACTTTGCCTACATGTCTCTTAAGCGGACTGTGCGCCAGCAGGATAGCCATAGCTGCCGCTCCAACTCCGGGGGCGCTTCGCAACAGTCCCAGACCCCAGGGGCCGGTGTGGAGAATTTCACGCGCATAGACGGGCAGAAGTGCTACCGATCCGCCGAGCAGGACGGCAAACATATCCAGGGAGATGGATCCGAGAATAAGTTTTTGACGCCAGATGTAGCGGAAGCCGGCCAGCACGGTCGTCCAATTTACTTCTTGCGGTTCGCGAGCGTTCGTCTTAAGCGTAATTCGAACGGTGGAAACCACGGCGGCGACAGAGACAATCAGCGCGATCACATAAACCGAAGACGCAGTTCGAAAGGCGGCGTAGCAGACTCCTCCCAGTGCAGGGCCGAGGATGGTCGCAGTCTGGAAGATGCTCGAGTTCCACGCTACTGCGTTAGGAAAATGTTGCTCCGGAACTAACTGCGGCAATAGAGATCGCGATACTGGCCCGTTGAAGGACCGCACGATCCCTAACAGCACCAACACCGCATAAATCAAATGCACGGAAGTCTGGCGCAGAGAGCTAACCGCGAGGAGAAGACCGGAACACATTGCGAACCCTACATAACAACCAATTAAGAGCTTGCGGCGATCAAAGCGGTCGGCTACGTGTCCGGATATGAGAAATAAAAATATTCCTGGCAGAAATTGCGCCAAGCCGACTAATCCCAGATCGAGTGCCCGGCGAGTGATGTCGTAAACCTGCCATCCGACGGCGACCGAGAGCATTTCTAAAGCAGTGACGATACAGAAGCGGGCGACCTGATAACGCAAGAAGTCCGGATAAGCGAAAGCTATGCGGCCGGAGGTTTTCAGGGTGGCGGGCGATCCCATCCTCTTTACTTTGCCACAAAACTACGTAAAGGAATTTTATTGATAGGTGAGGCCGTGGACGCGAGACATGTCGGCTACGAATTTTTGCGAGTCCAGTTATGAATGCGGTCTAAGGCCAAGCGTAGGTTTTCACGCGAGTTTGCGATGCTGAATCGAAGGTATCCTTCACCGAACGCGCCGAACGAAATACCCGAAGACAAGCCACGCCAGGTCAAGTAATGCCTCGGCTAATTTTCTGGGAGCACTTGAATGATTTCTTGACGAAGGGTTACGTGGCAGGTTTCGAATTATTGATTTGGAGTGGCAGGCGCCAATCGCGGGCGGAAACGTGGCCTGCATGGAGCCATCCAACGCGAGTTAGTAAAGATCCGGCGATGGCGGATGCGGCTGCGAATCGTCTTAAATCGCGAGATCGTTTATTTCCGGCAAATAAACTAAGGACGCGCAGTGCTAGCGGAACTGGTCCCGACAACATTCCTCCCGTGCGAACAATTTTGCCGCTTACCCCTCGCTTCAGAGGTTCCAATGCCGGTTTGTTTTGGCTTTCGATGCGCCAGCCTTCCCAGCATTCCACGCTAGCTGCACCTATCCCTAAAATTTGAAGAGCCCGGCTCTTGTCGTTTCCCATCAATTCCAATATTCCGACGGCGGCACTCAATCCGGATGCGCCGAAATGTCCGGGCAGGTTGCCGACATTTTCATTCCAGACCGGAATCACGGACGCACCGATGAGCACTCCGGTGTAGTTCGAGAAGGGAAGTCCGAAAGCCATCGATACGGCTTGGCCGGCATTCTCAATAATCCGCAGCGGGAGTGACGGTCCAAAACGATCTTGCAGGAAGCCTGCGAAGGCCGCTGCGGACGCTCCGCCAGAAAATCCGACAAGCGTCCAGACGCCTACTGACATTGGACTCTGCGGTTTGAATACGCGGAGCATATTAAGGAAGCGGGAAGGTTTGCCGAGATCAGCAATCAGCAATAGGGGAGAGAGAATAGTGCCGGCTGCGGCGATCAATTCGGCATCACGGATCAGCTTGCGATCCGCACCGGTATAGTTCGCGATTGCGCCGACGACGGCGGCCGCACCCGAAGCTCCTCCCACAAAAAAATAAAGAGGAATTTCCCAGGTCCAGGCTGGCTCTTTGAGCAGCGGGATGCCGTAGTATCCGGTCTCGGGCGATGCAATGGGGAATGGCGCTCCGGCTGGACGAATGCCAACGGCTTTTACACGGCCATGAAGTTCGGCTTCGCGGCGAAGTTCCGCCAGCCGCTTTTCACTTTCGGCATCGGGAACGCGGTTGGGCCGAATGCCGGCGTCATTCATGGGCGATTCCTTTTCCCGTCGGCGAGAAATGCAAAGAGTGTGCCGCCTAACAAAACTGCGGCTGCCACCGCGGAAGCGGTCCAGGCTTTTTTCAAATAAATCGTCGGCACTTCCGGCTTGGGAGGGAGATTGTAGCTTCGAGGATCGCCGCGGACAATAAACATTGCGTGGATTCCGCCAACGCTAGTCTCGCGAGCGTCGTAGAGATTGGCGTCCTGCATTCCGCGTCCATGCAATTCTTCGACTCGTTCCTGGGCGCGCAGTTTCATGCTTTCGATTTCGCCGAATTTTATGGACTCAGTTGGACAAGCTTTCGCGCATGCCGGAATGAGTCCCGCTTTCTGGCGGTCATAACAAAATGTGCATTTGAAAGCGCGGCCATCGTTCGGATTGCGCTGAACCACGCCGAAAGGGCATGCGATCACGCAGTAAGCGCATCCATTACAAATGTCGGGCTGAACATAGACGCCCCCGAATTCAGTTCGAACAATGGCGCCCGTGGGACACGCTTCCAAGCAGCCGGCATTTTCACAGTGCTTACAGACATCGGAGGAAAATGCCCACGTATTCAACTCAGGGGAGTTCCCGCCAAACCCGGCTTCGGGAGTGTGCTCGACAAACTTAACGTGACGCCAGGTGGAATGCCCCACTGCTCCGGTGTTGTCGTAGGAGTTGCCGGTCCAGTTGAGCCCGTCTTCTTCGATTCCATTCCATTCTTTGCACGCGACTTCGCAGGCCTTGCAGCCAATGCATAACGTCGAGTCGGTGAGAAATGCGGTTACGCTCATGTGCGATTTTCCTGCGACGCGCGCTGATGCGCATCTTCCTTTTCTCGTGATCGGCGTCCCGGCGTCAAGGAACACACCAAAGCTTTTGTTTCCATGATCCTGACATTGGGCTCTTCGCTAATGGCGATCAGATCGTTGACTACGTCGCCTTTGGCATTACCTTTGTATCCCCAATGGTAAGGAAGCCCAACCTGGTGAATGCGCCTTCCGTTAATCCACAGGGGCGTCATGCGGCTTGTCACCAGCACACGCGCTTCGATCGTTCCGCGAGCGGTGCTGATGGTAGCCCATCCCCGGTGCTCCAATCCAATTTCGTCTGCGAGTTCCGGAGAGACTTCCGTAAAAAGCTCGGGCTGGAGTTCCGCAAGATGGGAGAGGGTTCGCGTCATGCCACCTGCAGTGTGATGTTCCGTCAAACGATAAGTCGTCAGCACATACGGAAATCGGGGATCGCCGGGCGAAGTTGCATAGGGATTGTCAGGACGTTCTTTTTTGTCGGCAGCGGGATCAGTGTTTTGCGAGTAGAGCGCGTTGGAAACCTGCGACTCCAGCGGCTCATAATGGGTGGGAAGCGGTCCATCTTTGAGTCCGCTTGAAACAAAAAGCCAACCGACGCCGTCCGGATGCAGTGTGAAAGGCTTAGCGCCACCGAGGGCGTCGACACCTTTCCCATGTTCGAGGTCGGCGGGAGTGGTCGGAGGCATGTCTTTCTTGTAATCCGCATTGTCGAGCCCGCCCCACTCTTTTTTTTCTTCGTCCCACCAAACCAGCTTCTTGCGCTCGCTCCAAGGCTTGCCATCGGGACGCGCCGAGGCCCGGTTATAAATAATCCGACAGTCGTTAGGCCACGCGAATGCCCAGCCATGTCCGAGTAGATCCGTTGGCTGTCTTTCGTTGGCGCGGTTTCTATTTTCTTCGGGATACACACCGCAGTAAATCCATGCGCCGCATGCAGTCGAGCCATCATCTTTGAGATCCTGCATGTTCTTAATTTGTTTTCGATCGGCCACGGTGTATCCGTTGATTTCTTTTAGAACCTCTTCAACTTTAGGTTCCGCGTGTTTTCCTTCCACTGGATAATCCCAAGTAAGTGCGTTTAGGCCGGCGTTGCGTGGACGGGGCTCTTTTTTACCTTTTTCTTTTATTCGGCGGCCAAGGTGATATATGAACCAGGTTTCGCTGCGGGCGTCGCCGGGAGGATCAACAGCCTTGTTTCGATATTGCAACATTCGTTGCGTGTTGGTGAATGTGCCTTCTTTTTCCGCCGTCCCAGCCGCCGGGAAAAGAAATACTTCGGTAGCAATTGTTTCCGGCGTTAGCTCGCCGCGCTGGACTTCGGGAGAATCGAGCCAGAAGGATGCAGTCTCGACCTCAACCATGTCACGCACGACCAGCCATTTCAGCTTGGATAAAGCCTTTCGTTCGAGGCGGCCGTTTGCGGCTCCCACGGCGGGATTTTGGCCCATTACGAACAGGCCTTCCATTTTGCCATCCATCATGTCGAGCCAATAGCCGAAGTGAGAGTGATCGCCGGTGACGCGGGGCAGCCATTTGAAGCCGTATTCATTTTCGGGAGTGGCTCCATCTCCGTAATATGCTTTTAATAAGCTGGTGAGATATTTGCCGAAATTCGACCACAGTCCGGTGCGCGAGGTGTGTTTCTTGATGTGACCCTCAAGACTCCGGGAGTCTTCCTCGAAAAATGGCATCGGAATATAACCGGGCAGAATGTCGTAGAGGGTTGGGATGTCGGTGGATCCCTGGATTGATGCATGCCCTCGTAGCGCCAGAATTCCGCCACCAGGACGTCCGATATTCCCCAGAAGCAGTTGCAGAATGGCCGCCGCCCGAATGTTCTGCACACCCTTAGAATGTTGCGTCCAACCAAGCGCATAACAGATTGCGGCGGTTTTTTCGGGTCCCGAGGCCGAAGTGAAGGTCTCTGCCACTTTTAGGAATACATCTTTGGGCACGCCGCAGGATTGCTCGACCATCTCAGGCGTATAGCGCGAGAAATGCCGCTTCAGAACCTGAAACACACACCGCGGATGTTGTAGCGTGGGATCACTTTCAGACTTGGCCGCGTCCTGAGCCTCTCCGCCACGATCCTTGCCATGGCCGCCGCCGGCATCGGAATGGCCAGGAGCACTGTCGCCGCCGGATTCCTTTACCGGGGCACCCTGATAGAGCCAACTTTCGGGATCGTATTTTTTCTTTTCGGCGTCCCAGCCCGAAAATAGGCCGTCCAGGTCTTCGGTGTCGCGGAAGTCTTCGCGGAGCACGGCAGGGGCGTTGGTGTAGTTCACAACATACTCGCGAAATTCTTTTTTGTTTTCGAGGGTGTAGTGAATGAGTCCGCCGAGAAAAATGATGTCGCTGCCAGCGCGCAATGGAACCCAGATATCCGCCATCGCGGAGGTGCGAGTAAATCGCGGATCGACATGAATAATTTTTGCGCCTTTTTCGCGCGCGGCCATCACCCACTGGAAGCCCACCGGGTGATTCTCAGCCATGGACGATCCCATAATTAAGATGGCGTCCGAATTGCTGAGATCTTGTTGTGCAGTGGTCGCGCCGCCGCGCCCGAATGATGTGCCCAGACCGGGCACGGTAGAGCTATGTCAAATCCGGGCCTGATTGCTGATGCAGACCATTCCGAGTCCGACGGTGAAGAGTTTGCGAATCAGATAATTTTCTTCATTGTCGAGGGTCGCTCCGCCCAGATGCCCAATGGCGGTTGTCTGCATGAGAACTTCGCCGTCTTTGGTTTCCTGGAAGGTGCGGTCACGGCTATCCCATAGACGATCAGCGACCATGTCCATCGCGGTTTCCTGGTCGAGGTCTTCCCATTTCGTGGAATAAGGACGCCGATATTTAACTTTGGTCAGGCGGCCGGGGTGGGTATGCAACTCGAAAGTGTCAGCTCCCTTTGGACAAAGCCTTCCACGCGAGATCGGAGACTTCGGGTCGCCCTCGATTGAAATCAGTTTGCCATTCTTGTGATAGACGAGTTGTCCGCAGCCAACGCCGCAATAGGGACAAATGGAAGATGTGACGTCAGCGCCGGCATGTTTAGTCTGAAGATTGCGAGTTTTCTCCGACATGCTCTCAAAGCCGGTGCCATCAGCGCCAGTTTGAATTTGTTTGATGAGTGGCCACTGCGAAAGAAGGTTTTTGAACATAGCTGCCTCGCATGTCGGAAGACAATGACGATACTAAGAATGATAACGCCGCCATAGGGTTGCAGTGAACTCGTCCAAGTTTCAGTTTTATTAAATCGAAGGGTTTAGGGGCTGAAGTTTATGAGCCCGGAACAGTCCAAAGCGAGGTTCCATTGCTGCGATGGTGCATAAAACATAAAACAGGGCAGCGTTGGCAGGTACTTGCAAATTGAAATCGACAAAACTGTGGACCAGTAGTCCGACAATTCCCAGAAGCGCAGCGAGGGTGACGGCGCTATTTGTGTCCGTCGGCCAATTTCTCAGCTTTTTGGTTGACCGGCGGAAGACTATGGCTAGAAACCACAACATGATTGCAAAGCCGATACCGCCCATCTCGACCAACAGCTGTAAATAATCGTTATGCGCCTCATCGACAAAAAAGACGGTATAGAAACTTCTGAACTGAGGATAGACATCTCCGAAGGTGCCCAACCCCCAGCCAAGGACGGGATGGCCGGGAATCATTTTAAAGATGTCTCTGTAGATTTGCAGACGCATGGTTTCGGAGAGGTCTGCCTGTTTCATTGAAGGCACGGTCGCAATTCGTTTGGCGAGCTCGCCACTGCCGATCCAGACTAATAGTCCAACCGACAAAATTGCGAAAATCCCGAATGTGGACCAGCCCGCGAATGAGGCTCGCGGACGCTTTCGCTGTACGGTCAGAATAATAACCAGAAAAATCATTTCTCCGATGAAAGCGATCATGCCTCCTCGCGATCCCGACAGGAAAATGCTCGAGGCCATGATTGCCGCAGCCAGGGCGGCTATGATTCTGCGCTTTCCACGAGCATGACGTGACAAGGCAAAAACCAGGGGGATGGGGAGCAGCATTTCCATCAGCCCGGCGAAATGATTGTGGTTTACATACGGCCCATAGATCCATCCTCCGCTGCGAGGCGTGCGCAACCAATATAATTTTCCGTTCGAGGACAATGACTGCAACATTCCGAACAGCGCTACGACAACTCCAAATATCGAGAATGCGGTTGCCATAAACTTGATCTGCGAAGTCCTGCGCACTGTCTGGACCACTAGAAAACAGAGGATTCCGTAGGCGACATACAGCAAACCCTCAGTGAGGGTGGCATATCGATAGGCGGTTTTACCCGAGACGACTTGCAAGGCAATAAGGAAGGCGAACCCTAACATGGGCGCGAACAGCGGACTCCACTCGACATGCGATGTCGCGGATAACGTGTGCTGAATCGTCCAAGCCGCGAATAATAGTGCGGTCGCGATCTCGAAGAGAAAAATTGACCATGGCTCCACGGCACCGAAAGCCAGGGGGCCAATAAGGAGAATGGAGAGTATGCCAAAAAAAATTATGGAGCTGGGAGCAGAGGACGCACGCGCCGGAGTTTCAACAAATGCAGGGGATGGTAATGGCAGAGGTGATGTCACTGAGTCGCCTCCGGCAGTGTACGGAGCCGAACCCCATCGATCCAGAGTTTTCCGCGAATGGGTTTATCAACCGGCGATCGCTGTATGCGCAGCAGTAACAAATTTGTCTCTTGACCGGTCTTAAAAGTCCCACTGACCTGCTTCCAGACGTCAGAATCTTTAAGATAATCGCTGGTGAAATAGGGCGTGCCTGCATACAAATCCTGCAAAAGAAAGAGGGGGCCTCCCGCTCCATCCATATTGTCGGATTTAAAGTACGCCGAAAATTCGTACAAAGTGTCAGGTTCAACCGCGATGGCTTGGCGGATTCCAGTATCCTCGAGTCCTCGACTATCGTAGGAAATCATCAAGGACCGGGATCCATTATGTTGCTCGGTGGGATCCAGGGCAAGGGTTACATCTGAACGTTTTGCGTAGACCCAATCGAAGCCCCCATTCAACATCTCAAGGCTGAAATCTCCGTTCACTACCAGGTTCTGCGGATACGGTTGATAGTTTTGCAATTTGGACAGCTCCGCCGCATCCCGCCACGCCTTGTCCGCCTGAACGACCTCTTTCTTCATAATTAAGTAACGGATGTAATCAAAAAGAAGCGCTCTGTCGACGGGCTGATGGAGCTCTTTCAATCGATCCCACACCTTCTCAGCCGCGTCGGTTTGTTGGCCACTGATTAATATTTCCAGGAATGTTGCGTATGCCGGAATCGTCGAAGGAACGGCTTCGCGCAATAAAACTTCCACGTCCGGCTGAACCTGCCATGCGAGGCGTAATGCGGCAATCGATAAAGAGGGATCGCCGTCTATCACAGTGCGGAATTGCTGCAAACTCTTGTCGACTTCACCTTCCGCAAGATACAAGTTGGCTGCCTGCCACGCGACTTCAGGGGTATGGGGATCAACCAAGACGGCGTGTTCAAGGGCATCCTGTCGATTCTTGCTGAGGTCCAACACCTGATTGGCTCCGGCAAGAGCAAACCAGTAATTCGCCTTATGGGGATTCAATCCAACTGCGGCTGTGAAGGCGTTTACTGCATCTCCCCATTGCTGGGTAAGTGCGTAGTAACGCCCTAGCTGGTAGCGATACTCCGCATTTTCTGGCTGCAAGCGGATCGCTCTGCTGAGGCTGACACGATCTGTACGGGAGGCGAAACAGTAGGCTAAGTATTCGGAAGCTGCAACAGCGGTGTAAAGGGCAGTCGCGCAAAGAAGTAGACCAGTTGGCAGTAGTTTCGAGATCGGGGATCTCAGGGCTAGCGTCATGAACGGTTTGTTCCCAAACGTAAGGCGGAATTTCTAACTGCCCGTAGGAGTATTCGCAGATATGAACTCATCACCATCGCCAGCTTCACCGATGAGGTTGTCGTGATAGTAGGACCGTCCACTCTTGCCGTACTGCCCATAATAATAGTAGTAATCCGGAGATTGAAGATCCACGGCATTGAGCAATACGCCGCTGAGTTTCGCACTTACCTGAGCCAGGGTTTCACAGGCCTGCCTCAGAGCCTGCTTGGTTGTACGTCCGGCTCGGATTACGAGGATGACCGCATCGGCGCGAGTCGACATAATGACCGCATCCGTCACCGGCAAGGTCGGAGGAGTGTCGATTACAACGTGATCGTATTGTGAGCGCAACTCGGCAAGAACATCTCCCATATTGGTGGAGGCGAGAAGCTCCGCGGGGTTCGGGGGAGAAATTCCAGCGGGAAGCACAAAAAGGTTTGGCACCTGGGAACGGACTACTGCCTGCTGAAGGGTTACCCCGCCGGTCAACACGTTACTCAGACCAGGTTTTACTGCGATGCCCATCGTCCTATGAATGCTTGGACGACGCAAATCGGCGTCTATCAATAAAACTCGGGCATTCTTTTGGGCAAGAACAATCGCACAATTAATGCTGGTGGTGGTCTTGCCTTCCTCGGGAAGGGCGCTTGTAACCAGAATGACTTTGGGCGGCGCTCCCGCCGAGGTCAATAGCAGGGAAGTGCGTAACGCACGGTAAGATTCGGCCATCTGGGATTGGGGCCGTAGCTTTGTAATCAATTCCATCGCCTCTTTAGCGGCGGCTACTGAAAGCCTTGTCCCCGGTCGCACTGTCAGCTGCGATTCTTGGTCCCAGAGGGATCATGCCAAGGGATGGAAGGACAGAAATAACTTGCGCCTGCTCCATGGTGCGCACGGTGTTGTCGAGTCCTTCCAGAACGAATGCGAGTCCAATTCCAGTAGTGAACCCTAGCGCTAAAGCTAAAGATAAATTCCGGAATACATTTGGTTCGGCAGGAGAGGTTGGGAACTCGCGCCACGTCAACCGGACGAATATTATTGGAGCGGAGGCCGGCCGTCACTCCAGCCTCTTTGAGTTTCTCGAGCAAATTTTCGTATAAGGTACGGTTCGATTCCACGTCCCGTTTCAGCAAGGTGTATTCAATCGCGCTCTCGTTGAGCTGATTGGCTTCCTGTTTTTGTTCCTGCAAAGCGGTTCGAAGCAGGCCTTCCCGCGCCAATTCGCTCAGGTAGTCCCCCCGCAAGCGAGCAACGATCTTTTTTCTTTCTCCCTGAATTTGAACGTCTATCTCTTTAAGCTGGCTGTCGAGCTGTGCGAGCTTAGGATAGGAGGGTCCAAATTGCGTCATTAACTGAGCTTTCTGAATGGCGAGGTCCGCTTCTTCTTCTTGTAACTTCTGCAAAAGGGAGGAACCAGAATTGGTTGGCGTACCCACGTTAGCCGCTGCCGAAATCGAATCAGGATCGCCCGATTCAACCAGACGATAAATTGACTCTTTTTCCATTCGACTGGATTCGGCGGTGGTGAGTTCTTTATTTAATTCATCCAGTTTTGAGGTCGTTATATTCTGTTTTTCGTCAATGCCCAGAATTTCGTGTTCCTTTTGGTACTGGACCAGTTTTTCCTGAGAAGTCTCGACCTTCATTTCCAAATCCACCAGCTGCTTAGAAAGCCAATCCGAGGTTTGCATGGTGGACTCGAAACGAGTCTTGAAATTTTGTTCCACGTAGGTGCTCACCAAAGTATTCACAACGCGAGCGGCTAAATATCTGTCCGGACTGCGGTAATGAATATCGATGACCCTGGTATTGGGTTCGAGCGCCACCAACAGATTAGATTTGAAGCCAGAAAGCAATCCCGATGCCCTCTCCGAGTCGAGTTGAAGAGTGTCGGTAGTCAACGGGATGCTTGATGAATGGCTGGGAAGCGGCCGCATCGGGTTTGTCCAGGTTCAACTGCCGCATAACCTGCAATGCGAGCAAGTCGCTGCGAAGGATGCGAACCTCCGTATCCAAATCCGCCGAGTTGTAGTAGTCAAAGCCACCGCCGCCGGAGTCTTTGAAATTAAGCATCGCCGGGTCCATTTTGTTGACGGCGATACTACCCTCCGCGTCGTAAATCGGAGTCGTCCTCAGGGTTGCAACCAAAACCACAGAAAAGATAAGCGCGACAGAACCGAGAATCAGCCATTTCCGTTTTAGCAGGACTCGAAGGTATTCCCGCAAGAGGGAATCCTAGTCGAAAAGCGAGGATGCTGGTACGGAGTCCACTGCGGATTTAGTGCGATTGGAAATGCGGGTTGAATTTCCTGTACGACATGTCCATTCCCTTGAATGGTAGGTCCGGGATTCATCGACACTCCCCGCGAAGTCTCACGCGGCGTAAGTGGAGTTGAAAATTTCCATGGAAAGAATTAATACCGTACGATATTCCACGAAAGCGGAGATTAATAATTTGCGGCACTAGTTTAGGAGGAAGTGATTGCGCACATTCTAGCATCGGTACGATTCTGCAAATTAAGTAATTTCGATTTTTAAAATATTAAGTTGATTCCCCTCAGTGTAGGGCGTTTGGGTGAGGCGGATTGTTGGACGCTCCGCTATCCTACGGGTCGGGTTTCGACCTTCGTTCAAACAAGTTGTCACGCGTTGCGCAATTTGGATTGGGAAACTACTCATGAATTGGTCCGAACAAGTTGTGCTAGTAACGCGCGGTACAGGCTCGTTTGGCAAGAAGTTCGTCGAATTAATTCTGGCGGAATATCGGCCTCAGAAATTGATTATCTTCAGCCGCGATGAACTGAAACAACATGACATGAGATGCTCGGGGTTCGACCATCCCAGCTTGCGATATTTCATTGGGGATGTTCGCGATGCTCGATGTCTCCAACGCGCATTCGCAGGGGTTAGCATCGTGGTTCATGCGGCTGCGCTGAAGCAGGTTCCGGCTTGTGAATACAATCCTTTTGAAGCGATTCAAACCAACATCATGGGAGGCAAAGACGCTATTGATGCTGCCATCGATCAAGGCGTGCAACGAATCCTGGCTTTGAGCACCGACAAAGCGGTGAATCCCGTGAATTTATACGGAGCTACGAAGCTATGCGCCGAAAAGTATTCGTGCAGGCGAACGCTTATCCGGAAAGCAAAACACACGGTTCAGTTGCGCGCGCTATGGAAATGTTTTTGGCACCCGGGGAAGTGTGATCCCAATGTTTTTGGAGCAACGGAAGTCGGGGAAGCTTACGATCACGGATCCCAGCATGACGCGTTTCTGGATTACCCTCGAACAAGGGGCCAGATTCGTTGCACGTTGCATTGAGCAGATGAATGGCGGCGAAATATTTGTCCCTAAAATTCCGAGCATGAAATTAATCGATATGGCGGAGGCAGTCGCGCCAGGCTGCGAAGTGGAGTGCGTCGGAATCCGTCCGGGTGAAAAGCTGCATGAAGTGCTGCTCTCGGAAGATGAAGCCAGAAACTCGGTTGAGATGGACGACATGTATGTAGTGCGGCCCGCCCACTCGTGGTGGCGCAAAGAGAACTGGGGACACGCCCGCCCGCTCGAGGATGGTGATGCAGCGTTCGCGGCGGATGGACGACACGCTGCAGGAGTGGGAGACTTTGTATGCGGCCCACTTGACAGCCAAGCCGACGAGCCGATCAACCGCGATTTCCTGCCCTTCCGCATGATTTCGTAGGCTCCATCCCCTTCATTGAATATCAAATCGAGAGCTGAGGCGTAAGGAAGGATACGGGTCCCGACAGTGCGTTCTCTCTGGAACCGGGCGAATTTAAAGCGATGGTGAAAGCAATTCGTCTTGCCGAAAGAGCGTTGGGGCGTGTACATTTTGGCGTCAGCCCCAAGGAACAAGCCAGCCGGGCGTTCCGGCGTTCGCTGTTTGTCGTCCAGGAAATAAAAGAGGGAGAAATCTTTACGGAAACCAATATCCGTTCCATCAGGCCCGGACATGGGCTGCACACGCGACACTTCGAAGAAATTCTCGGCAAGCGCGCGACCGGGAATATTACTGTTGGCACTCCATTAACTTGGGATCTGATCGAGGGCGGATGAAGGCAGTCAGCCCGCTTCTGAAACGAGTTGTTTATCCCAGCCTCGCGAAATCGGGATATCTTCGTCGCCGCTCAACCGATGAACCCGTGGTGGTGACTTATCACGGTGTGTTCCCTCCGAACTACAAAGGTGTCGATGCTAATCTTGACGGCGGCCTGGTGGAATCGAAGTCCTTGCGCCGGCAATTGCGATTGCTGAAGGCTAATTACAATATTATTTCTCCCCCGGAATTTCTTCTTTGGTGCCGCTCCGAACATCAGTTGCCTCCCCGTTCCGTGTTACTCACTTGTGACGATGGATTGCAAAATACACTGACAGTGATGTTGCCGGTGCTAAAAGAACTCGACCTCTCCTGCTTGTTTTTTATTACCGGTGGTTCGCTGGGCGAAAAGCCAACTATGTTATGGCACGAGGAGCTTTACTTGATTTTCCTCGCGGCTCCGGACTCGATGCGCGTAGATATTCCTGAAGTAGATGTTATTGCGACTCCACGCGGTACGGCTGAGAAAAGATATGTTTGGTCCGACCTTATCAAGAAGCTGTCGCGATTTGATGCGGGAACACGGGCAGGAATTTTGCAGCGGGTCGCGGCTCAACTTAAACTGCCAAATGATTGGAGATCGATTTATCTTGATGAAAAAGCTCTGGGCGGACGTTTTCGATTGCTGACGTTGCCGGAGTTGCGAGAACTTCTGTCGGCCGATATGTCAATCGGGGGGCACACACTTTCTCATCCCATGCTCTCTCAGCTTCCGGCTCAGGCGGCATGGCCGGAGATTATGGAAATTCGCCAAGGCCTGCAGCAGGCGCTATCGTGCGAGGTTTGGGCATTCGCTTACCCATTTGGAGATCCAGGTTCGATCACACGTGGAAATGTCGAGATGGTTCAGTTGGCTGGGTTCGATTGTGCTTTCATGAACGTTGAAGATAAGGTGGGAGGAGAAATTTTGCGTTTGGCTTTTCCCAGAATTCACGTCACGCGAGATATGTCACTCTCGGAATTTGAAGCGCATGTCTCCGGGTTCTATCAAGCCCTGCGGACCAGATTACTGGGAGCTCGCGTGAATACTGGGCTCGCCAGTTAAATCAAAATGAAGTTAGTGGTCTATCAGGGAATACCAGACGACGCCTCACTGAGAAATGGCTGGAACGATTGCGTCCAGCAAATGGAGCGTCCGGAGATTTTCTTCACGTATGAGTGGGCTCTCGCCGTATCTCGCGCTTACAAGGATTCGCTCAAACCATTGCTGTTCGTGGGTTATGAGGGGGAGTCGATAGTAGGAGGCGTGGCGCTCGCAATAGGGCGGGCAGAAACTGTTTTTCTAAATAGCGCAACCGCCGACTATTGCGATTTTATTTGCGATCCGAAGTATCGTGCACAGTTTGTAGATACTGTGTTCACGGAATTGCGGAGACTCGGCGTGCCCTCGCTGGTATTGGCAAATCTTCCGGCAGACTCGATACACCAATGTCGCGCTTGGGCAGGTAGCAAAACAAGAGGGCTATTTCATATTTTCCCGTCCCGCCTATTTTTGCGCCGAAGTTGGTCTATCGAATGAGCAGCAGCGGCGAGATGTGCTGTCGTCGGCCCGCCGCCGCATGAAAAGATTCATTAAATTACTTGGACCAAACGCTTCCATTCGCGCAGAACATGCCCGATCATGGGACCAGATTGCGACTCTTCTTCCTGAATTTCAGGCAGCCCACATCAGCAGATTTCAGGCGACAGGTCGAGTTAGCAATATGGTGCGGCCGGAACGGCAGAAATTTCTTGAAGAACTCGCACGTTTACTTTCCGGATCAGAATCGATTGTTCTTTCTCGTTTGATTCTGAACGACCGGACGATCGCCTGGAATTACGGATTCCAGTTCGTAGGCAGCTGGTTTTGGTATCAACCCACCTTTGATGGGGACTACGAAAAATATTCTCCCGGAGTGTGGCTGTTGTCGGCGATTCTGGAAGAGGCGTGTCTGTCGCCGCAAATTTACCGGGTTGATTTGGGACTAGGAGATGAGGGCTACAAAGATCGCGTAGCCACAGGCGGCAGAAAAACCGTAAACGTCACAGCTTCGGAGTCGTTCGTCCAGCACACGAAGGCGCGATTTCGGTACCACGCGGCGATGGCGGTGAAATCGGTACCGAAAGTAGAACGGCTGGTACGACGTTTGCGGCCTGCGTCGGAGATAGAATCTTCTAAACCATCGGCTGCTTAGGATTTTTACAGAATGAAAGTTCTGCTGCTGCATCAGTACGATTCACTGCCCACCTCACATCATTGGGATCTTATTGTTGATCTAGGCAAAGCCCCCCCATCTACCTATCAAAATTGGGGCCGCAAATGCGGATGCAAAGTTATAAGCCTTTACGATTTTGCCCTGGAAATTGACGATCTCTACCATATTAAGAATCTGTTGCAGTCAGGCATGGGGCAATTGACGGATTCCAATGGGATCGACTGGTGGAGTGTACTTTGCCTGGAATTTATTCCTGAACTCCAGCAGATATTGTTGTTGCGCAGGCTCGCGCGCGATTTGCCACAAGGATGTGAACTCTATTCCAGTCGTGCGGACTCACGATCACTGGTATTGCAAGATTTGGTGGGCGGGGTGTTGGTGAATCTGGAAGGGTTCTTGCGCGGAGGAGTGAGGCGGTTCAATCACTATTCGGATGTTGCGAAAAAGTTCAGTACCAACGAATTGCTCCAGATCTCGTTGGACAAATTCGATCAGAGACATGCCATGCGAGGCCGATTCGCGAAGCGCCAGCGGGTTGGCAATGGGCCATTTATTTTGCTTCCGAGCGCGTACGTTAATGTCTCCCGGACGGCATGTTCCTACGCAACACTTTTACCTGAGCAGCAATTCTTATTGGTCTGTGCCAGGGATAGCGCGAAACTTGCCGCCGTTCCGGAAAACGTTACCATGATTTCCCTGAATTCTTATTTCGTCCCCGACACTACCAATGAGGACGAACGTCAGCTGCGAATCTGGGATTCAGTGAGAACACGCTTGGTGAAAAGTGCCCCGGAGTTTGCATCCGCCAACGCAGCCGGACTGCTAAATCGGATGCGGTCTTTAATTCCATGGGGAACAGCGATCGGCCGCGCGTGGGCGCGATTGCTACAGCTGGAGAATATAACCGGATGCCTTTGCGCTGACGATAACAATCCCTATACGAGAATTGCTTTAATCCTCTCGCGCAACCGCGGTCTTCCGTCGTTGGCTTGTCATCATGGAGCTTTCGATTCGTCGGCCGCAATGAAACAACTAGATGCAGATTTTTACCTAGCGAAAGGGGAAATGGAGCGCGATTACCTGCGACTGGTTGCAGGCATTCCGTCAGAGAAGCTGCTTTCGGCAGGCAATCCGGTTTCGCCGCCACAGAATATCGCCAGCTTCGGTCCCACTCAGCGAGATTGGTTAGTTTTTTTCTCAGAGCCATATAACGTATGGGGATGGCGTACTGAAGAGATTTATCGCGAGTTGTTGCCGCGATTATCGATGCTGGCGGACGCTGCGGGATTAAAACTAGTTTTCAAACTCCATCCCTTCGAGACCGTGAGTGGGATTCGGAATTTCCTACACCGATATTTAGGGAAAGCACGGGAAAAAGATATAGAAATTCTTTGTGGTCCATTTCCCGAAGAATGTTGGCAAAGGACCAAGTTTGCGATGACCGTGCAATCGACTATTGCGGTGGAGTGTGTGGCGCGCAAGGTCCCTGTCTTTTTGTGTGGATGGCTCCGCGACCCGATTTCAGGGTATGCAGGACAATTCGAAAAATTCGGCGTGGGACATCTGCTAAAGGAAGTGGATGAGATTGAAGATATCCCGAGCCTGCTTGAAGCAGGGCCCGCGCTTTCGAACCTGGGCGACGATTTGCGATATTCGAGATCCGCCGAGACTCTGCGTAATTTCTTTTCCGGTTCATACTCCAGCCGCCTGCCTGCTGCGGCCGGAGTATAGTTTCTTTCTATGCCGGAATCGCTGGCCACAACTGATCCCGCGTTTACCGGCAGTCCCACTCCATCATCCAGCGCGGCCTTCGAGCAGGAGATGCTTCACATCTCTGGGCATTCCTCGGTTTTTTTTGCAGGAACGATTTTCACCGTCGCCACCGGATATTTGTTCAAAGTCTATTTGGCCAGAAAATTGGGTGCAGAGGCCCTTGGCGAATATGCCTTGGGCATGACGATCGCCGGGTTTATTGGAATCTTTAACGCGTTCGGACTGCCTCAGGCAGCGACTCGCTTCGTGTCCGCTTATAAGGCGACTGGGCAGATTGAAAGACTTCGGGCATTTATCGGGCGAAGCCTTTTTCTTCTATTTCTTTCCAACCTTTTTTTAGGAACCGTATTATTTTTTGTGGGGCCATGGGTTGCAACCCATTTTTATCGGACTCCCGCGCTAGGTAAATATTTTGGACTGTTCGCAGCGATAATGTTTCTGGGGGCGTTCACAACGTTTCTTGGACAAGCGCTTGCCGGGTACAAAGATATTGTCCGGCGTACGGTAATCACTAATTTCGTCGGCAACCCACTGATGATGGCGCTCACGGTCGCGCTGGTGACGTTGGGGTTCGGTTTGCGCGGGTACATATTCGCGCAGGTGATTGGCTCAGTCGTGGTTTTTTGTCTGTTAGGGCTCGCGGTGAAGAAATTGACTCCAGTTGCCGCTCAGTCGCTGAACACGGTATTGATGCCTTTCGAGAAGGGGGTGGTTTCGTTTTCCGTCTTCGCGTTCGGGGTGAGCCTGCTGGAATTCTTTATGGGGCAATTCGACAAAGTGCTCATTGGGTTTTATCTCAATGCGCGCGAGGTTGGTTTATATGCCGTGGCAATGGCCCTCGTTGCTTTCGTTCCCATCGTTCTGCAATCTATCAACCAGATTTTCTCGGCGACAATTTCCCAGCTTCATTCGCGCGGTGACACAATAATGCTAGCCAGGATTTTCCAAACTTTGACCAAGTGGACGCTTGGGCTTACGGTGCCGTTGGCCGGAGTGATGGTAGTATTCGCGCCCACATTGTTGCGGATATTCGGTCGCGACTTCGAGGCAGGTTGGCCCATTCTCGTCATTGGGACCGTAGGACAACTCGTTAACTGTGCGGTGGGGTCGGTAGGATATTTACTGCTGATGGCTGGTCACCAACGAAGTCTGGTTAAGATCCAAACAACGATGACAGGAGTGATGATCTGCCTGGGAATCTTGCTGGTGCCACGATGGGGAATTATCGGTGCCGCAGTTGCCTCCGCGGCCGGAAACCTATTCTCGAACCTATGGTACCTGGTGGCGGTACGCCGTAAATTGGGAATGCTGCCTTATAACTTGAGTTATCTTCGGCTAGTTTTGCCGGCCGCAGCTACCATCATGGTTCTGATTGTTGTCCACAGAATTGCGTCGGCATTGCATTCGAATTGGATGGTCATCGCCGTTGCCCTGTCGGTCGCTTATTCGGTTTTTGTTACGTCCGCGTTATCTTTCGGTCTGGATTCGGACGATACCCTGGTGTTGAGAGCTTTATGGTCACGTATCGGCGGCAATGCGCAATTGGCGGGGGCAAACTGATTGGGTGAAGCATCTCGAGAAGTGCTCTTGCCTTCTGAACTCTGCCAAGCCGTCGAGCAGAAATTCGCGAAGCGCTTTGGCACCCTGGAATTATTTTTAATTCATGTCATGGAACAATTGACACGCGATGAGGCCACTGCGATGGACCTACGAGAACAGAAGATCATAGAAGAACGATTAAAAGACCTCGGATATATTTGATGGTCTTACCGCGAGCACACACACTGATGGTCGCCTTGACGTGTGCGATTTGGTGACGACAAATCAAAAATCCGAGGTGGATTCGCTCAACCGGACTGCCAACCATCGTCTCTATCCGTCGCTAACCAATCCAAACTATCTGGTATTACGCGCTCGACGAAAAATCTTTCAAAACTGGATCGAGAATCTGGAAAATCCAAGGCTGACAATATTGGACGTGGGCGGGCGCTACCAGCCGTATCGATCTTTGCTGGCGCAACGTACGGCCAGGTACATTTCTCTAGATATCATAAAGACCGCTTTAGTGGACGTGGTAGGCAGCGGCGAACTGTTGCCCTTTGCCGGAAATACTTTTGACGTCGTCGTCGCCACCCAGGTGTTCGATTACTTCCGGGATCCTGCAGTTGCCGCCAGGCAAATACACAGGGTCTTAAAAGCCGGGGGAGTCCTGCTCATGAGTGCTCCGGCGCTCGCGCCGACGTTCAGTAGCGACGAAAAGTGGCGGTTCACTTCAAGCGGAATAGGATCGATGCTCTCGTCGTTTTGCACGGTGGAAATTACTCCCGAGGTTTCAAGCCTGGGAGGACTGGTGCGGACGCTGAACTTGGCTTTAAACAGCATTGCATATTTTCGTCCGCTCTTTCGCATGACTCTTTGCCCTCTCCTCAACATCGCTGGTTTGGGAGTGGAAGGTTTGAAACTCAAAGATTACCAATTCACTTCAAACTACAGTGTGCTCGCTACCAAGTGATCCGATCGTTGGCGTCGCAAAAAATACGAAGGCTGGAAACCCGAAATGATTCGGGATCCAGCCTGCGCTTACGGCAACCTGACGCTAATTACTCGAAGTAGTATTGGCTGCAGTTGTGTTGCCCGACGTCTCTCCGGCGTTGAGGCGACTGAGCCTCGGAAAGAATGGAGTTACCTGGAAGGGCATTTTGTCGCGCGGATTGTTGATGGCTACGGGCGCCGACTTGGTGAGCTCGACCTGGTCATTCCACGGATTCAGCTTAACGCGTCCACCTAGAGGTAATGCAGCGATCTGGTCGAGTTTATCCATATCCAAAGTTGGGCCCGCAGTGGTCAGAGCGCTAAAACGAATCAAATTTCCTTTGCTGTCGGTGAAGCTGTTTCCGAGGCGGGCCGTAAGCAGAGCGGCCAGCGCCGGAGAACGCTGTGAAAGCTGCTTGAGAAACAATTCAGCCGTATCCATCTTCTGCCCGTACGGCGACTTCTTGAGCATTTCAATCGCTTTGGCGTCGGCCGCCGTTTCTTCTTCAGGACTGTGCCTGAAACCGAAGTTGCGATAGGTGCCCTCGTCGCTGAAAATCATGCGATCGCTAAACGCGAACTTGCTGCCCAGATTGTGGCCCAGCACTATGTGAGCCAGTTCATGGGAAAGAACCATGGCAAGACTGGATTCATCGGGGAGAACGTCAACCAGTCCGCGGCTGATGACGATGGTGTTGCCTACGCTGAAAGTTTCCAGCGGAGAAGTCAGCATCATCCGGGTTCGGACCGGGACGCGGCAACTCGATATTGTTGGTCACCAAAAGATTGTTTACTACGGTTTGAAGAACCTTGTCTACATCGCCTTCGGGAGCGAGCAGTCCGGACTGCTCTAAGGCGGGCTACGACGTTGTCGTCGGCCTGCTGCTGCCAGTCGCGCTGCGCTTCGAGAGGAGAAGCGTCCTGAGCGGACGCGCTTTCATCCTTTACCGAATCCACTTCGAACTTGAGTTAGTTCATCTTCTTTCCGGTCATTTTTCAAATTATAGCCCCAGATACGGGTCTGCGCTTTGAATGCGGTCTTGTCTTTCGCTCCGTAACTGAAGTCCCCTTCCTCGCTGTAGATGTACGAGGGCAGCCAGTATTCAGGAATCAGGTTCAGACGCCAGCTATCCATGTGGAAGAAGTAGGACGTTCCCGAGGCCGGGGCGCATAAGTTCCATTCAGACGGACGATGTTGTAAGTCCTGATCTTCCACCCAAATACGGCCCAGGAAGCGGCCTTTGCCAGCGTCTTTCTTCGGGGTGACGTCGAATACCAGGCATCGAATGTCGCCTAAAAATTCGCGACGCACATATTTGAAATCATAATGATTGCGATCGAAGTCTTCACGGTCGGCGAAGATCATCCAGGAGAAACCCATCGGCTGGTACTGAATTTTGATACAGCTTGGTCAAACCCCCAGCAAGTTTTCTTGATGCTCTTGTCGTCGGACAAGATAGTCGCGCCGGTCTACACTCTCGCCGAGGTCCATGCGTCCAAGAAAGTAATGATCTGGCTTGGGAACGATCGCCGAGCTTATCGTCGTGCCTTGAGATCTTGCAAATAGGTCTCGACGACCGGGGTGCGGTTTTTCAGGAAATTCATAAGCGCATGTTCGCGCACGATGGCGCGATTCACCACGTCGTCCATGGTTGCTGGCGCAGTTCGCCTCGCCCGCAGGAGCAGCTAGGCTTGCGGCAGTTGATGGTTGCGTTGAAGTCGAAGCCGTCGGCTGCGATGCGGCAGCAGCAGATTCAGATGGCGCAGCGGCCATGGTCGAGGGCTCGGTGGACTGTTGAGCCACAGCACTCAGCGAGGCCAGCAGTAAGGCGGTAAACGCGAACTTCAAATTACGCATGATCGGATCCTCTTTGTCTTTCATCCCTGTACATGACTCCTAAAATTGTACTTTCACTCTTTCGCAAAATCTGATTACTACGTTGTTACATCGCGAGCTCGAAGACGACGTGAACCACGGCTGTCGAATCCACGGGCGCACCATTCCGCTGTGCCGGTTTGAAACGCATAGTGTTGGCCGCGGTCACGGCGTTTTCATCCAAACCGTGTCCCAGGCCCCTTACCACGCGATTCACGTGCAACTCCCCATTCGCGCCGAACATAACTTCCAACAAAACCTCGCCTTCCAACCGGAGATTGCGAGCTTCCTCGGTGTAAGCGGGTTTCGCTTTATAGGTGATTTCTACTGGACTGGATGCTGGGCCCGCGTCTACTGCGCGTGAGGTTGACCTGGTGCTGAGCTCCTGAGAGTTGAACGCGGTTTGCGCTACGACTCCTCTTCCATTGCTTCGTCCATCCCCGACGCCCGGCTTGGCCACCCCGCTGCCGAAGCCCGCGCTGGCTACTGTGCCTTTCAATCCTTTTGCTCCTCCGGTGCCATTTCCGCTTCCTGCGCCTTGAGGTAAATCAAATGATCCCAAAGCGGCCGACGTTAGATGAGCATTTTGCTTTCCCTGGCCAGGCAGGCCGTTGGGGTCTCCGAATCCTCCGGTCTGCACTTTCTGGGGCGAGACGTTGAGGGTCGGGACAGCCGAACTGCCGAACGAACCGGTATATAAAAGTTTTGGCGCCCTCGCACCTGAAACCGGAACCACCACGGGCTGAACATTCTTTGCTTCGAAGACTGGTGGAGGCAATTCTTTCGGAGGAGCTTTAGGCTTCATCCGGGCAATGCGCGGCAAAATCAACTTTGGCATTTCAATCGGCACCGGTGGAAGTTTGGCCATGATTTTGCGAGACCGCTTCAGCTTTAACTCTTTAGGCTTCGGGCTCGGCCGTGGAATGATTTCCGTGACCGTATATCTTCGTACCAGCGGGAGTTCGTCGGGCCAGATTACGCCCGCGAAAATAACGACTAACAGCACTATCCCTGTCAGACCGTAGCTCATCGCCAGAGTTTGCCAACTCATTCTCCTCTGCGGCAACAGTTCCAGCTGAAAAATGTCAGACATAGAAGTGCATCAGCTCCAAAAAGGGAATCCGGGCCTGGGGGATGCACGGGTATAACTTCTAAGCTAAGGGAGAGGGCGGTATGGGTAAATGTGTCCTGCGACCCTGCACTTAGGTAACCTCAAAATTCCCGATTGAGAATTGTTCCAAAGCGAATGCGAGATCTGGCGAAGGGCAATAGAATATTCAACTTCTACGGAGGCGAGCGAAAACGTAAAAGACAGGAATTCCGGCCAGGATGACTAGAGTTCCAAGCGCCGAATTGAGTAGATTGTCGGTGAAGGTGTAGTAAAGCAAAACCGCGGCCGCAGCCACGAAAAGTGCAGGAACGAACGGGTAGCCGGTGACGCGGTAAGGGCGGACTGCATTGGGTTCGCGCTTACGAAATACGAATATGCTACTGGCCGCAATCATATAAAAAAGCCATTCGGCGAAGATCGCCAGAGAAAAAAGCTGCCTAAAACTGCCTCCCAGTAACAATAAGAATATGGAGACGATGGCCTGTACGATCAGAGCAATTGAAGGAGTGTGAAACCGCGGGTGGACTTCGCCGAGCGCGGAGAAAAAGTAGCCGTCCCGGGCTAACGCGTAGGGCACACGCGCCCCGGTCATTATTGTTCCGTTGAGAGTTACCAGCATCGAGATTCCCATTCCAGCGGCTACTATGCTGGCGCCGATTGGTCCCAGGACTGTGGTCATGGCATCTGAGGCCGGATGCAGCGAAGCTCCGATTTGCGCCGCAGGCATCACGAAAATTACTGCGGCATTCAAAAGCATATAGAGACCACCGACGGTCACGATCCCAACTATTAAAGCCAGCGGAATGTTGCGTCCGGGATTGCGGATTTCGCCCGAAACCAGACTGAGATCGTCCCATCCATCGTAGGCCCAGAGCGCGGCGATTAAAGCCGCAATAAATCCTGCCATGCCACCTTGAGCTGCCGGGAAATGACCACCGAGATGGGCCCAGGAACCGCCACGAAAAGTAAATCCAAGCATTACGACAAAAACGATGATGACAACTTTCAGGCAAGTGAATACGAATTGAAAGTCGCCGGCAGTTTTAACGCCAATGTAATTAAGAATGGAAACCAGAATGGTGAAAATGATGGCGACAAGTTGCCCGTATGAAAACGAAAAATGCGCGGATTGAAATAAAGGTTGAGAGAAAAAGGCGAAGGCCGGGAAGGTTTGCAGAATTCGGACCAGCCCTACTGTGATTGTCGCTATCGAAGCTGGTTTTGAAATAATGAACCATGTCCAGGCATACAAGAAGCCAGGAAGCGGTCCGTAGGCGTCACGGATGTAAACGTATTCGCCGGCCGCCTCAGGTTTCATGGCCCCGAGTTCGGCATAGGTCAGGGTTCCGAACAGCGATAGGAGACCTCCGACTATCCAGGCGAGAAAAACTATCTTTGGAGACCCCACGGCCTGCATCATTTCCGCGGGCACCAAAAAAATCCCACTGCCGATGATGATGCCGACCACGATGGCGCACGAAGGGCCAAAGCCAAGCACCCGAACCAACTCTGGACGGCTGGGCGAATTCGGCGACTCGGGGCTCATGCAGACTGCCGGCTAAAAATCATGCTGCTTACGTATCCGATGATGAACGTGACTATCGTGCCAATGGCAACGTACCAAGTAAATGGAACCCGGGTTCCGAGCCACAGATAAAGGTTGATTGAGAATCCACACAACATTCCCAACATCGCGCCGCTTTGGTTGGCGCGGCGGGTCAGAACTCCCAAAAGGAATACTCCGAGAAGTGCTCCGTAAGCAACGGAGGCGATTTGTAGACCCACCTCGACCACTCTGCTGACCTTGTGGAGCGAAAGCACGGCCAGCGTAAACAGAATGATTCCCCAACACAATGTAGAGACTCGCGAGAGACGAATCTTCCGCGATTCAGATATCTCTGATTTATTGCGCAAGTAAAAATCCATCATGGAACTTGAGGACAGGGAATTAAGTGCGGCGCTCAGATTCGACATAGCTGCCGCAAGAATTGCCGCGATGAGGAGTCCGGAGATTCCATGGGGCATGCGAGTCACGATGAACGTCGGGTAAATGCGGTCTGCTCGCCCGAAGTTGGCCGAAGGTACGTGGTAATAGACGAATAGCATTACTCCAACGATGAGAAACAATGCGAATTGAAATACTATGGCGACGCCACTGGAAAGAAGCGCTGTTACGGATTGGCGATAACTGCGCGCCGCCAGAAGCCTTTGAACAATTAATTGATCCGTGCCATGACTGGCCGTGGTTAGGAAAGCTCCTCCAATGAGCCCCGCCCAGAAAGTGTAGGGCTTCCAAAAATTAAGACTGAAATCGAACATCTGGAACTTTCCGGCGCTTGCGGCCACATGGTGGATGGTGGTCCAGCCTCCGGGCACCAGATACAAGATCGTACCTACGCCGACTAGTGTGCCTGCGACGTAGATGATTGTTTGTACGACGTCGGTCCAGATGACCGCAGCCAACCCGCCTTCGAAGGTGTAAATCAACGTCAGTCCAGTAATGATGGCTATGGATGCGATTTCGCCCGTGCCCAAGGCGATTGCCACAACGATTGAAATCGCGTAGACGCGCACTCCTTCGGCGGCAGCGCGTGTGATTAAGAAAAGGCCCGCGGTGAGGGATCGCAGTTTCCGACCGAAGCGGCGTTCAATAAGTTCGTAGGCGGTATAGAGGTCCCCGCGAAAATAATGGGGCAGAAGGATGAAACTAATAATGATGCGGCCTACTAGGTATCCGAGGACCAACTGGAGAAAAGTAAGGTTGCTGTCATAAGCCAGGCCGGGAATGCTGATGATGGTGAGGGTGCTGGTTTCGGCGGCAACGATGGAAAGCGCGATCGCCCACCATGGAATGTCTCGATCGGCCAGAAAATAATCGCGCATCGAGCGCTGACGTTTCCGGAATCGCAATCCAAAGAGCGTTATCGCTAAAAGGTAGGCGCCGATGATTGCCAGATCGAGTCGGTTCAGGCCCATGGTGAAGAGTTGGTCTCAGCGTATCGGGCTTCGCAGCTTCAGGAAGAGATATCTGCGTTGGAGGTATCTATCTCGTAAGCTGATTCCTCAAACCGAGTCGACGCACGCGGCAGGATGATAAAACTACTGTGATGCCAATATTTATAGGGGTCGATGGCGGAGGGACGAAGACGTCGTGCCTGGTCGGCGATGAATCTTCGGTTCTCGGAAGCGCAGATGCGGGAGCAGCGAATGTCGTTCGCGTCGGGGAATCTGCAGCGCGCGACGCTTTGACTGAGGCCATTCTCGGAGCTTGCTCCGTCGCGAAGATCGATCCTAAAAATATTACCCGCACGGTGGTTGGAGCCGCCGGAGCCAGTGTGGGCGAAGTGGCCCTGATCTTACGCCGTATCGTGGGTGGAGTGGTGAGTGGCGAGATTGAGATCGTAAGCGACATGGTGATTGCGCTGCATGCGGCATTCGGCGCTAAGTCCGGCGTGATTGTGATTGCCGGTACCGGTTCAGTCGCATACGGGAGAAATAATGCAGGCGAGACTGCAACGGCGGGGGGATGGGGATACGCAGTGTCTGACGAAGGCTCCGGACATTGGATTGGACAGGCGGGAGTCAAGGCAGCATTTCGCGCTTGCGATGAAACCGGCGGGCGCGAAAACTTACTGCTAGAACGAAATTATGAAAGCCTGGAACGTCGAAACCCGGGACGGTTTGATTTTGGCTGCGAATTCTTCTTCAGCCCCGAATTTTGCGGCACTCTTTCCGGCAGTGTTGAAGGCGGGCGAATTGGACGATCCATATGCTAAGGACGTACTTTCCCGGGCGGGTCATGAGTTGGCAAGGCTGGGCAAGATGGTCGTGCAACGCCTATTTCAGCACGAATTTCTCGTTCCCGTTGCGATGATTGGCGGCGTATTCGCAAATTCTGCGGCCGTGCGAAATTCTTTTCGCGAGAACATAATCTCCGAGTGCAAGGTCCTCATTAGCGAAAACGTGGTTGAACCGGTTCAGGGAGCGCTCGCTTTGGCGCGCCAAGGTGGGCAATGAACGGTAAGTCCGATCTGCCGCGCGAAGTTGACATCGAGGGGAAAGAAGCGCTCAGTCCGAAGAAGTTCGATGCTGACATTAATGAGGACCAGGTACTCGCGCTGCTAAAGCACGGCAATTTATCTTCGAGTGAGATCGAGAAACTCGGCAAGGATAAGACCATGCTGAAAAGTCGAAAACTTCGGATTGCAATTGTCGAGCATCCAAAGACTCCCCGCCACATTCTGCTTCCTATTATTCGCCATCTTTATACTTTCGACCTGATGCGAGTGGCTCTTCAGCCGGCGGTTGCGACCGATGTGAAATTGGTGGCGGAGGAGAGCTTGATGGGCCGTCTTGAAAAACTCTCCGCAGGCGAAAAATTGACTCTTGCCAGACGAGCCTCAGGACGAGTTGCGTCAGCCCTATTGCGGGATTCCGACTTACGCATCCTAGAAACCGCATTGCAAAATTCACGCCTTACCGAAGCGCTGTTAATTAAAGAAATGACCCGGCGTGGTGTTGGCACGATTCTGATTGATGCGGTTAGCCGACATCCAAAGTGGAGGGTAAGGCATGAAGTCAGGGAGTTGCTGTCTAAAAAGGATGAGCCTGGGATGCCCGACGGCGTGGAGATCAGCCCGCAGCCTGCTGTTCATGATGTTTCTGAAAATGACTGAGGATGGCCTGGGCCTGGCTTCTGGTTACTACCGCCGATAACGCTGCTACATCGGCCTGCTTTACGGCTTGAACGCTGCCAAAATGTTCCAGCAGACGGCGGGTTGTTCTGGAGCCGACGCCGGGAATCTCCCGCAATTCAGTTGCGCGATCCCGCATCTGACGGCGCTTACGGTGGAAAGTTACCGCGAAACGGTGAGCTTCGTCGCGAATCAGCTGTACTAGATGCAGCATGGGAGAGTGATGGTCGAGGATTACCGGCTCATCTTCCTGCCCATAGACATAGATAATTTCCTCGCGCTTGGCAATGGCCGCCAGCGGCTGGTTGATAATTTGTAGAGCCCCCAGAGCTTCCGCGGCCGCATGCAATTGCCCCAATCCGCCGTCTATCAAAATGAGGCTTGGCATCTTTTTTTTCTCATCCTGAATCCGCTTGTAACGGCGGGTAACTACCTCGCGCATTGACGCGAAATCGTCCACTCCTTCCACGGTGCGAATAATGAATTTCCGGTAATCCGATTTCTTCATTCGCCCGTCTTCCCAGACCACCATTGACGCCACGGTCTCCGCGCCCTGAATGTGAGAGATGTCGAAACACTCGATTCGCTCGGGAAGTTCGGGGACGCCAAGCGCATCTTGCAGGGCTTCCTGGATCGCCCTCGTGTTTGGCTTCATAACACGGAAACGCTGGTCGTAGGATTGTTTTGCATTATTCGCGGCCAGATCGAGCAGCGATCTCTTGTCGCCGCGTTGCGGGACTTGAAGATAGACGCGCGCCGGACGAGAGTTGTCTCCGGTTATCTGCTCCGAAAGCAGATCTTCCAGCATCGGGCGATCTTCGAAATCAACCGGAAGATAAATGTTTCGTGGAACGTAGGGCTGTCCTATATAGAGCTGCTTCAGAAGCGCAGAGAAGAATTCGCCTGGATTAAAATCACGTCCATCGGGACCTGGCGGCAAATCTTCCCAGAAGAATTCCCGACGGTCTAACACACGACCACCGCGCATGTGGAATAGATTTACCGCCAACATGCCATTTTCGCAGTGGTAACCGAAGACATCGGCGTCGTCGCCTTCCGCTACTGCGATGCGTTGTTTTTCCTGCAACTGCTGAACGGTTGAAATAAGATCGCGATACTTTGCGGCTCGTTCGTATTCTTCCGCATGTGCGGCTTTCTCCATGCGGTCATGTAAGGAACGAGAAAGATCCGTAGGACGGCCCTCGAGAAACAACTTCACATCCCGGACTGCTTCCTGGTATCCCTCGGGACTTCCAATGCCTTCGACGCAGGGTCCAAGACACCGCCCTATGTAGTACTGAAGACATGCGCGAGGATGAAAATGTCCGAGATCGACTTTGCAGGATGGAATTAGGAAGTGCCGGTGAATGAGGTCGGTCAGGCGATACGCGAGGTTAGCCGGAAAATACGGCCCGTAGTAGGCAGCTCCGTCCTTTCGCAAGCGCCGAGTTACATAGACACGCGGAAACCTCTCGGCGAGCGTGAGCTTTACGTATGGATAGGTTTTATCGTCGCGCAGCAGAATGTTGAAACGAGGCTTTTTCTGCTTGATGAGATTGTTCTCGAGAGCGAGAGCTTCCTTTTCGTTGGCGACAACGATGTAGTCAACATCGATAGCCTCGCGAACCAGAGTTCCGGTTTTCGCGTCTTCGGGGCGGCTTTCGTGAAAATAGGAACTCACCCGGCTGCGAAGATTCTTGGCTTTGCCTACATAAATGACGTCCCCCTCGGCGTTTTTGTACAGATACACGCCGGCGGAGGCAGGCAGGGAGCGAATTTTTGCTGCAAAATCCATCGGAAGAAATAGCTATATTTTATTAGACATAAAACTCGGTATATGTGATTCAGGCCTGCTCTCCATATAAAATTTTCCAGGTTTGCCGCCAGCTTATACTCTGATCAAAATTTGGGGCTAAACGATCGATTCCGTAACTAACGCTATATCTACCACTTAGGTTCTGGCATCGGACGGTTTCCGGTTGGCAGCGCTCGTGCAGAAGTACAATACGTAACGAACCCGAAAGTGTGGGTTCGCATCTCAAGTTTGTTGCTAGTAGGAAGGAGTCCCCCAACGATGAATCGCACTTCGTTAACGATTTTCCTGGCGGCAAGCATGGCGTCAACCATCGGTTGCGCGAGTAAGAATTATGTTCGTAACCAGACAACGCCGTTGATCAATAAGACCAACGAGCTCGACGACATGACCGCCAAGAATACCCGGGATATTAAAGACGTGGACGCACGCGCTCAAGCTGCAATTCAGCAGGTACAAGCGAAAGCTGCGGATGTGGACCAAAAAGCGCAAGTCGCGGGGCAGCACGCAGCCGAGGCGCAGACCCAGGCAGATAACGCCATCAATCGAGTCAATCTGCTGCAAAACACAGTTGCGAATTTGGATAACTATCGCGTAGTGACCGAGGCATCGGTGCATTTTGGTTTCAACAAGGATGTGTTAACGAAAACAGCCAAGGCTGATTTGGATAAGATGGCTGACGCAATCCCCAACACGAAGGGGTACATCTTGACAGTTGAGGGCGGCACCGATTCAGTTGGGGGGGCCGACTATAACTACGCGCTTAGCCAACGCCGCGCGGACGCCGTAATCCAATACATGGCGTCAGAGCACCAAATTCCAGTACACAAAATTTACTTGATCGGTTTAGGAAAAGACAAACCGGCCGACAGCAATAAGACTGCGGCTGGGCGTGCGGCAAACCGGCGTGTCGATATTCGTCTAATGAGTAATTCAGGCGATAACGGCACTTCGACGCAATCGCCCACCGCGGCTAGTCAGCCCGCTCCATCGTCTTTGTAGCGCAGTACCTCCTCCCCCGGAGGCTCTACCAGCCGTTCCTTTCCCCCGAAGGAGCGGCTTTTTTTTGCCTGAACCGTGAGGCTGTCCCACTCGACCGCCGTTATATACTGGAGGCCTTCCTGTGGGGCTTTGAAGGTACGATCAAATGGATTCCGCCAACTCTTTCCATGCAGTCCATCCCGATTCGGGCTTTTTGCCGCGATCGATGCCCGTGTTCGCGCTGGCCATTGGAGTGCTCCTGCTGCACGTGTTAACAAACGGCCAGTACGGATTCCATCGCGATGAGCTGGCCACAGTGGATGACGCCCGCCATCTTGCATGGGGATACGTCGCGTATCCACCGGTTACGCCCTTTTTTGCGCGACTTTCTCTGACGTTTTTCGGAGACTCGCTACGGGGGGCGCGCTTTTTCCCGGCCCTGGCGCAAGCGGTTGTAATTGTTTTAAGCGGATTAATGGCAGGCGAGATGGGCGGAGGATGGTTTGCAGAAATCACGGCCGCGCTGGCCGTCGCCATCTCTCCAGTGTCGCTGGCTACGGGGGCGCTGCTCCAATACGTGTCGTTCGACTATCTGTGGTGGGTGCTGACTGCCTACTTCGTCATCCGGCTGTTGAAGACCGGAGACCCACGCTGGTGGCTCGGAATTGGAGCCTCAATTGGATTGGGAATGATGACAAAATACGCGATGCTGTTTCTGGTCGCTGGCATTCTGGTGGGTCTAGCGATCGATGGAAGAAAATATTTTAGGAATCGGTGGCTGTGGTACGGGGTTGGAGTCTCACTGCTGATATTCCTGCCCAACTTAGTCTGGCAGGCAACGCATCACTTTATCTCGCTGGATTTCCTGCGGCACATCCACGCGCGGGATGTTCGCATCGGGCGCACTGCCGGGTTTCTTCCTGATCAATTGAAAGTCAGCACCAGTATTGTGGTGCTTCCACTATGGGTGGCAGGCTTAGCGGCCCTCTTGGTTTCCCGCCGCTTGAAACCTTATCGCCTACTCGCCTGGATGTTTCTCACTCCGCTGATTCTGTTTATTGTGGCCAAGGGCAGAGGATATTATTTGGCGCCCGCCTACGCCATGCTACTGGCAGCGGGAGCGGTGATGGAAGAACAGTGGATCGGGTCTTTGGCTGTGGGCTGGGCGAAAGCTGCTGAGACGATCACCCTTTTAGTTATGGTCGCTAGCGGTGTGGTAACAGCATTTTTTGCATTACCGGTAGTTCCCCTAAATTCACCCAGATGGAAAACAGTTGCTGAGATGAACGGCGATTTTCCGGAAGAGATAGGCTGGCCGGAACTGGTCAGGGAGGTTGCGAATATCCGCGACCGGCTTCCCAAGGATGAGCAGCGGGGAGTGGCTGTCCTTACAGCCAACTACGGCGAAGCTGGCGCGATTGACCTTTTCGGTCCAGTCGAAGGTCTGCCCAAGGCCATCAGCGGCATAAATTCATATTGGGTGCGTGGGTATGGCGATCCGCCTCCGGAAGTCCTGATCGTTCTTGGATTTTCGCGCGAGGATGTGAACCACATTTTTCAAACTTGTGAACTGGTTGGCCACCCTCCGAACCCTTACGGAGTTCGAAATGAAGAGACGGAATATCATCCCGATATCTTTGTCTGTCGTCACCTTCGAGGCGCATGGCCGGAGTTTTGGAAGCGATTCCGGCAATACGGCTGATTTCCATTGCTGACGCAACTCACACGAGTGCGGGTTCTTCTACGCTGTTGGGGACGGGCGCGGTATGAAGAAGGCGGTAGAATAGATGGAATGTTGCGCCGGATTGTTCTGCTGTCGTTTTTGCTGCTTGCGGGCCTGGTATGTTTCTCGATGATTGGGCGCGCGCAGGTCGACACCGTCCCTCACACCAATCAGGCACCGGGACAAAACCAATCGCCTCCGCGATATGAGCGAGACAAGGAGGCTGGGGAGAGTTCCAGCCGCGATACAAAGATTGATTTAAGCCCGCCGGCCAATGACACCAAAGATCATCCTTTTAGCGACGCCTCGAGCACGAACAGCGGCGGCAATGAGAATTCGGGGGAGTTTCATCCGTGGGATCCGCACAAGGCCGCGAAGGATGTAGAGGTTGGGGACTTCTATTTCAAGCGCAAGAATTATCACGCGGCGCTGGCCCGATATCAGGATGCATTGTTATGGAAAGATAATGACGCCGAGGCAACGTTTCATCTAGCACTGTGTTACGAGAAGGTGAATGAGCCAGCCGAAGCCGCTAAACAATACGAAAGGTATTTGAATATCCTGCCGCACGGGCCCTACGCTGGAGAATCGCAGAAAGCGCTGGATAGATTAAAAGGCAAGGACCGCAACCAAACGGCATCGGGTGAGACGCAAGTCCCGGCGGTTTCTTCCCAACGTTGACCTTAGAAGAGTAAGCGCTAGCCGACGAAGTCCACTTGGGCCGCTTGTGGAATGATGCCGGCAGTGTGGCCCATGTCCAGAAGGCGCCGGACTGCTTCGCGCCCATCCTGTCCGTAGTCCAAGCGTGCGTTCGTTGACGTACATTCCGACAAACCGGTCCGCCAACTGGGTATCGAGATCTCTAGCAAACTGCATGGCGTAAGCCAGAGCCTCTTCGCGATGATCAAGCGCGTATTGAATACTTTCACGCAGCGCGGTCGAAATACTGGAGATGAGCTCGGGGCCTAGACTGCGGCGGATGGCGTTGCCCCCGAGGGGAAGGGGTAGCCCCGTAACCTTGTGCCACCACTTTCCGAGGTCCACGACGCGATGCAATCCAGACTTATCGTAGGTCAGTTGCCCTTCATGGATGATCAGACCCGCCTCGTACTTGCCTTCCAACACCGCGGGAATAATCTGATCGAACGGGACAACCTCAGTCTCTATGCCGGGCGCGAACAGCTTTAAAACCAGATAAGCAGTCGTGAGCATTCCTGGGATCGCGATGCGTTTGCGCTTGATGTCCGCCTGGGAAAGAGTCTTAGTCGCGACAATCATGGGACCGTAGCCGTCCCCTACGCTCCCACCGCTGGGTAAGAAAGCGTAATTATGCTGGATGTAAGGATAGGCATGGAACGAAATGGCGGTGACGTCATAAAATCCTTCACCCTCGCGGGCCTTCTGATTCAAGGTTTCGATGTCGCACAGGGTATGCGTGAACCGGACTCCCGGCGCGCGCACTTTGTTCGTGGCCAAGCCATAGAACATGAAGGCATCGTCCGAATCCGGACTATGAGCGACGGTAATTTCCCGGGGTTGAGCCGAGGCGCTGCTGGACATGGATTCCTTACTTCTCCGGAGAAAAGCTACAGAGGTGAAAGTTTGATTAGTCTTCCTTGTAGATACGCTGCCATCCCGAGGAAATAGAAGCAGCCACCATTACCTTAATTATTTCGGCAAAAATAAACCAGTACAGGCCGAAGCGAATCGCCTGTGCAAAAGAATGAGTCAGCACAAAAAGCCATGCAATTCCCGACGAGAAAAGTACGATTTCGCCAATGATGCATGCGATCACGGATCGAGCAAAAGTCCTCTGCCCTCGCTCCGCAATCCAGCCAGCGATGCCTGCGACGAATGGATACGCGAGGAGAAAACCTCCCGTCACTCCGAGCAATTGGGCGATGCCCCCAACACCGACCGGGCTAAACACGGGCATTCCACTAGCACCTTCCGCGAGATAAAGGACGAGCGCCGCAAACCCCCGGCGGCTTCCGAGAAGCAGGCCAACCAATAACACGCCGAAGTTTTGTAGGGTAAGGGGCACTGGGGTGAATGGCAGCGGCAACGTGATTCGCGCACAAAAGGCTACAAACAAACTCGCGCCTATAACGATGGCTGCCTGCTGCACGAGGTCGAGCACTCGACTCTCGGGATGCGCGGTATGGACCAGGTTTTTAGCCATTTGCTTCTCCAAACGTTAGTCTAAGGTTGCCGTCTGATCGAAGATTCATTTCCTGCGGGCTCATGGTGTTCTTCGGTATTCAGACGATGCTGCACCCTTAAATACAGTGATACTCCAGCCCACAAAATAGCTGCGATGCTGAGGCCCAAAATAGCAAACCACCAGATCATCCTCACGTGTCGTTCTAGCATACCAAAAGCAAACCCAGCCAGGACTCAGCCATGCTGAAATGCGGTCGCCTACTGACCTCGGCCGGCCATGGTGCGTTCAACATCTTCGGCAGTATGAGGAAGCGACTCTGTCAGATTGATCAGCTTGCCGTTATCGTCGACGTAAAAAATATCTTCGATGCGAACTCCTAGTTTTTCTTCCGGGATGTAAATTCCAGGCTCAATGGTAAAGACCATTCCAGGCGCAAGTGGGACGTCATAATCGCCATCGTCATGAACATTTAGACCGACGTAGTGGCTAAGGCCGTGCATAAAATATTTTCCGAGAGAATCTCCGTGCAAGTCCTTGCCATGGGAGTCGATGTAATCGAAGGCGACCTTGTAGAGCGAGTTCGGAGAAGAGCGCTGCAATGTCGATGTGCCAGATCGAAAAGCGGAGATGGCGGCTTGCTGTGCTGCCAGGACGATATTGTAAATTTCGAGCTGGCGGGGAGTGAATTTTCCAGATGCCGGCAAGGTTCTGGTTATATCGGACGCGTACATCGAGTACTCTCCGGCAGCGTCAATGACGATGACATCGCCTGCGACGATCGGTCCAGAATCATCGGAGTAATGCAACACGGTGGAGTTCGCGCCCGCCCCAACGATTGGCGCATAGGCTGGGCGTTCGCATCCCCTCTTGCCCCATTCGTATTGCATCAAGGCTGAAATTTCTCTCTCACTGATGCCCGGCTTCATGGCATGCATGGCGGCAAAGTGCGCAGCGATCGAGGCATTCGTGGCCTTGCGGATCAGTTCGATCTCCCCCGCGTCCTTTACGGTTCTGAGCGACGCCAGCGAAGGATGAATGTCCTGGAAAGATACTCCGACGGCGAATGCGTTCGCTTGCTGAAGCCATTGCAACTGCGAGGCCGAGTTTGACGGCTGAGAAAATGTAGGAGCGTCGGTATAAACGATCGATCTCTGGGGCAACAGGCGAACTAGCTCGGCTCTTAAGTTATCGAGCGATTCAACGTGATCGAAGCCTGTAATATTTGCCGCGTTGGGATTCTCCGGGCCGAGCTTGGGGCCAGTCCATTGTTCCTGCGAGGGGCTGCGACTAGGCAGAAAAAGGATTTCAGTATAAGGATGCCCCGAAAAACCATTCTGTGCAGCAGCTGCCGGAGCGACTAGAAGCGCTGCTCCGGGCTCGGTCCATCCGGTCAGATAAAAGAAATTATTGTCGGGACGATAACCGTAGAGATCGTTAGGCCCTTCGGCTTCGGGGGGCGCAAATAGGAGAACACATCCATTCTTTAATTTGTTTGCCAAGGCTTCGCGACGCGCATGGTAAGCGGCATTTGGCTGCCGATCCAACGAGAGGGCATACTGCGCGCATGAAAGCAGCAAAACCAGCTGGAACGTTGCGATCAGTTTAAGGTTTCGCATATTAGATGGATCGACTGAACTTTCTAAACTCCAACCGGGAACGGCTTAGTGTGGTCTTCGCCAGAGAATGGAAGTCCCGCGAACCGCCCCTGTAACAGCGACATCAACCCCGTGTACCAATATCCAACGACGAATAAGACTAAAAAAGGCACGGTGATGTAGTTCTCATTGTCGATGGCATAGTACACCGTCAGGGCGAAATAACATCCGATTAACAATTCCAGCCATGGTACCCATCCCAGGCGGCGGCGGTAGGTATTCGATTTCACGCGGTCGCTCTTTACCTCGACGCGATATTTTGGAGTTCGAGCAAATGCCGTCTGCTTGCCTATTAATGCCTCGCAAACTGCGCGGGTATTGGTGACGGTCAGTCCAATGCCGAGGGCCATGAGGAAAGGCATGTAAATCAATGATCGATACCACTTTCCTGGAAAAAGTTCGCGCTGCGATACCAGATAGAAACTCGAAATCGAAAATGTAGAAACTATAAATAGAGGGAGATCGATATAAAGCATTTGAAACCAGCCCTGGTAGAACCGTATGACCATAGCCGGCAACAACAGCACTGAAAGCATGATCATTAACGGATAACTAAGATTCGACGTGAGGTGATACCACGCCTCCAATTTCACATGGAAAGGCTGCTTACTCTTGAGAATAGTTGAGAGCAACTTTTTGGCAGTTTGGACGAGCCCTTTCGCCCATCGCGCCTGCTGCGTTTTGAATGCCGTCATTTCGACCGGAAGTTCAGCGGGGCATTCGACATCCTGCAAATAAATAAATTTCCAGCCCCTAAGTTGGGCCCGGTAGGAAAGATCAGTGTCTTCGGTCAAAGTATCGTGCTGCCATCCTCCGGCGTCATCGATGACGCTGCGCCGCCAGATGCCGGCGGTGCCATTGAAATTAAAAAACACATTGCTGCGCGCGCGTCCGGAGTGCTCCAGCACGAAGTGCCCGTCGAGAAGGATGGCCTCGATTTCGGTAAGAAAAGAATAATGACGGTTGATATGGGTCCAACGAGTCTGAACCATTCCGACTTTCGGATCGGTCATGTGGTGAATTGTTCGAAGAAGAAAGTCCGGAGGAGGCGTGAAGTCCGCGTCGAAGATGGCGATGAACTCTCCCCTGGCACTCCGTAGCCCTTCCTCAAGCGCGCCAGCTTTAAAGCCGTGGCGATTGCTACGATGTAAATAAGAAATGGGAAATCCCTGCGCCGAATAGTGCGCTACCAAACCTCGCGCTACAGCTACTGTCTCGTCCGTTGAATCGTCGAGGACCTGTATGTCAAGTTTTTCCCGCGGGTAGTCGAGTTGGGAAATTGAATCGAGCAACCGTTCAATTACAAACTGCTCATTGAAAACCGGAAGCTGGACAGTCACTCGGGGAAGTTCTGGAAATTTCGCGGCAGGCTCGGTGGTCCGGTTCTTCTTGTTCTTGTAATAAAGATAAACCAGCATGTAGCGGTGGGCGCCATAAGAAGCGAGAAGGGTCAACACAATAAAGTAAGGAATCAGCAATGCAAGATCGAATCCATTGACGTGATACAAACCACGGAATGTGGTGTCCAGAAAATGCTTACGAATATAAGGGGCTATACCGCGCGAGACTAGAATTAGGGAAAGCTGAGGGAAAACTTCCATTCGGAGGTGCGGCGGATGAGGACGAACCCGGCGTGTTTATTGTACTCGAAGATTCTCGGTAACTGCCTCAGTTGGCCGTTCTTGACTTTCGAGATCGCCTTGATAGTGGGCCTTAAGTAAGGAGAAAGATCATGGGGACTCTTGATTGGTCGCGGTGTCCCGCTGTAGAAAGCGTGCCCGGACGACTAAGTGGCGCTTGGGTGTTTCGCGATACCCGCATGCCGGTATCTGCTGTTTTCCAGAATCTTGAAGCTGGGGGCTACGGTGGATGAAATCGTTGAACAGTTCGACGCCACAAGGGAACAGATTAATGCGGTTTTAGAATTTGCGGCCCGGAGCCTCGATCCCGCTCCGCCCACTGTCCGCACTGAACATTCTTCCGTAGATGCTCATTCTCTTTGACCATGGCACGCCTCGCGGCATTGGCCGATCCCTTGTGGGCCACAATGTCGTCAGGGCCAAGGAAAGAGGATGGGACAGACTATCCAATGGCGAATTGCTCACCGAAGCGGAACGAGCAGGCTTCGAGGTCTTCGTTACCGCTGACAAGAATATCCGGTATCAGCAGAATCTCGCAGGCCGGAAGATAGCCATTGTCGTGCTAAGCACTCCGCAATGGCCGCTGGTTCGCATGTACATGGAGAAAATCCGGATGCCGTAGATGCTCCACACCCGGCAGCTATGTGGAGATTGAAATTCCTTAAAAAAAAATACTTCAATTCAAGAAGTATGTCCTGTACAACGTGTCGCGCTGAATTGGCCGAAATCCCGCGTCGCGGATGATGTGACGTAACTCTTCTTCAGTAGTGCAGTTGTTCACGCCGGCGGCTTTCACCACATTTTCTTCCAGCATCACCGATCCGACATCGTTTCCGCCAAAGCGCAATCCCATCTGGCAGACTTTTAATCCCTGCGTCACCCAACTTGATTGAACGTTAAGAAAGTTGGAGAGATAGAGCCGCGATATGGCTAACGTTTTCAAATATTCCACGGAAGTCGCCTCGTCCCAGTGGCGTCCGCCTAACGCGGTATTCGAGGGTTGAAAACTCCACGGAATAAACGCGGTGAAGCCTCCGGTTTCTTCCTGTAGCTCGTAAAGCTTCTGAAAATGATTTACCCGATTTTCGAAATTCTCGCCAACGCCAAACATCATGGTCGCAGTGGTTCGCATGCCCAATTGGTGCGCAACTCTATGTACGTTGAGCCAGTCCTCGGTGAGGCACTTCAGGCGCGCAATTTTGTATCGAACTTCGTCATCCAGAATTTCCGCACCGCCTCCGGGAATGGAATCGAGACCTGCATCCCTCAAGCGCGCAATGGTGTCGCGAATCGTCATTTCGCTGTATTCAGCAATCGCAATAATCTCCGAGGCCGAATAGCAATGAAGATGGACTTGCGGAAACCGTTGCTTAATGCCGCGAAGCATTTGTTCATGCCAATCAATTTTCAGATCAGGATGCAGGCCACCCTGCATGAGCACGCCGGTGCCGCCCAGTTCGATGGTTTCGCGAATCTTTTCCTGGATGGTTTCAAAGTCGAGGATGTATCCCTCTTTCGATTTTGGCCCTTTCAGCGGACGATAGAATGCGCAAAATGTGCAGTATTCAGTGCAGAAGTTGGTGTAATTAATATTGCGATCGATGATATAGGTGACCACACCTTCGGGATGCAGCTTTCGGCGGAGCGCATCGGCTTCCATCCCAATGCCAATTAAGTCGTCGGAGTGAAAAAGGTCAACCGCCTGTTGTTTGGTGAGAGGCATATCCTGACAATTCTAGCTGATCTGAGGCCGCGTCTTACTTCTGCTGTTACGCAGTCTTTCTTTCCGCGACGCCAATCGACTTGCTCGGCTTCTTAGTTTTATCCCGGCTTCTAAGGTAGCTCATAAGGGTAAACCCACCACCGATTAAAGCGAGGGCCACCAAGGTCAGGACCGCAACTTTGTTGTAATGCCGGAAAAACGCCAGAATTGGCCTGCCGTAGTGCACACCAAGGGCAGCAACAATTGAATAACGGATAGCCCGCCCTAGGATCAGAGCGCTCAAAAATTTTTTTTGCGAATATTGCAGCGCGCCCGCGGCGATCAAAAAAGGCACCAGTGGAAAAGGAGGCGGCAGGAGCGCTGGAATGAATACTCCTCCAAATCCCCATTTCTCGAATCGTTGAATCAGCTTATCCGCGCGGCGTTTCGAGAACTTCCGCTCCAACGTTTCTTTGCCGCCCTTACGGGCCAGACGATAAGTAATGTATCCGCCGAGAACCGCCCCCACCGTTGCCATGAACGCATAGTACGGCCATGGCTGACGATGCCGGGCTGCCAGGTAAATGGTCAGAACATCCATGCTGCCGGTGAGGGGGATAACCGAATTGTCGGCTAGACCAATAAGAATGAGCCCGGGCCCGCCTAAACGCAGCAACCATCTCATCGAACTGGCCACAAAGAAGGAATAATAAAGAGGCATAAAGGACCTTCAGTTCCAGTTTACAGCGGCAAAATCGGTAAAACGTAGAGAATTGCCTAGATCAAGGCAAACTTGTTTGCCTCGATAAACCGTAGTGGAGGCGCGTTTGGAAGCAGTCCACATTCCGCGGCGTACTGGTAGAAGAGCGCAAGGCCCTCAAGGCATTCCTGGTCGAGATCGTAATAAATATTGTTTATAAGGTAGTGGTGAACATCCCCTTGGCTCATATTCAGCCGTGCTGCCCATTCCTTCACCAGGATGGTTAGATTTTCTTGGGCTAGCCCTCGATCTCTGGATTTCTGGAAAATCGCCTCCAAGTCGAGGTGGTTGGAAACTGCCTCCAACGCCGCCTGTCGCACCGCCCAGAAGGCAAACACGAATGGCTTTCCGGTGAACTTGATCCACTCTTCGGCCAAATCGTAAGTCATGTATCGCGACCGATCTACCTGTAAGGCGGGATCGCCAATCACCAAAGCCGCGTCATGCGTACTGAGCATAGTGGTCAAAGAAGGTTCGGCCGATAAGAACTGTACGTCACGACGGTTCCACCAGTTGGCGAAGAGTACTTGTATGAGTGCTGCCGATGTTAATGACGAATTATCGAGGGCGACGGTCTTAATCTCACCAATCGGAACTTCGCTGACCAGCAGAATCGAACGGACCACGCGCTTCGAAGCAATGGCGATACCGGGAATAATCGCCAAGGCTGGAATCGTTGCGTACGCGGCGGCCGGAATGATTCCTATATCAGCCTCGCCTCGCGCTAACACTGCCGCGCATTGCGCAGGAACTGTATAAGAAACGTCGAATAAAGGATGATTTTCCCGAAAATCCCACATGAGAGGCGCGGTGTTCAGGTAAGAAATTGCGGAGATACGAAGACGGCGCATAGCAGGGGGAGCGACTATTTTAGCAAAGTTGTGTCATGTAACCTTGACACGCTTTTCTCATGGTCTATAGAGTCCGCAGCTTGGAGGCGTGAATGTCCCAAGCCGTTGCTCATGCTGTAACTCCCGACGAAATGCTAACCAGGCAGTGGCTCGCGCTCGCCTTGACGCCGGGGTTGGGTCCAAATAAAAGTCGCCGCCTGGTGGAATTTTTTGGCTCTATTCAAGCTGTATTTAAAGCCACGCTTACCGAATTGGAGTCCGCTGGACTACGTGCGGTTTCAGCACAATCTCTGGCAACCGGTCAATCCGAAGAGTTGGCGCAGGAGGAACAGGGACGCGCCGCCGCTGCCGGAGCGCAAATCCTGGTATTCGATGACATGGCGTACCCAACTCAACTAAAACAAATCTACGACCCGCCCCTGGTACTGTACGTGCGCGGCAGCATGCAGATACTTGGCCATCCCGGAATCGCCTTGGTGGGCACTCGACATCCCACGCCCTACGGTTTGGGAATGGCCGAACGATTGGCATGCGATCTGGCCACTCGCGGGTTGGTGATTTTCAGCGGACTCGCACGAGGGGTCGATACGGCCGGGCATCGCGGTGCTCTCACGGGAAAGGGCAAAACCGTTGCGGTGCTCGGGACCGGGGTCGATGTGATTTATCCCAAAGAGAACACGCGTCTCGCCGAGCAGATCATTGCGTCTGGCGGTGCGGTTATTTCCGAATTTTCGGTGGGAACATTTGCTGCGCCGCAAAATTTTCCCATCCGCAATCGAATTATTAGCGGAATTTCAATCGGTGTCCTCGTGGTCGAGGCTGCCGAATATAGTGGGACTCGTATCACCGCCCGCTGCGCGCTTGAGCAAAATCGTGAAGTTTTTGCAGTTCCGGGGAACGTGACTAACAAGAACTCGTGGGGTCCTAATACGCTGATTAAGCAGGGCGCAAAGCTAGTAGCCACGTGGGAAGACGTGTGGGAAGAGTTGTCGCCCGAGGTGCGCGGCGCTTTGATGCCCGAAGGCGGCCATGAATCTCCGGAGAGCAAGACTGCATCCTTATTTGAAGAGCCGGACCTGTCCCCCCACGAGAAAAAGATATTTGCGTTATTGAAGGCGGACGAGTCCACCCACATCGATGAGATCGTGGAAAGGCTCGAAGCGATGCTGTCTTCGTCCGAAATTTTCGCGGCTTTGTTCGAGTTGGAGTTGGCGGGAAAAGTGAAGCAGTTGCCGGGAAAGAATTTCGTAAAGAGCTTTTAGCTGTTGGGCCGTTCGCTGTGGGTAGTAACCGATAGGCAGACGCCAAAGGCCAAAAGCTTGTTGCAGACCGCATATTCGTGCTAGCTTCGGGAAAAGAATCACCGTAGAGGACATCTTGGAAAAAGGTTTAGTTATCGTCGAATCGCCGGGCAAGGTAAAGCTCATCCAGAAATATCTGGGCAAGGGCTATACCGTGGAAGCTTCTTTTGGGCACGTCAAGGATTTGCCCAAAAGCACGCTAGGCGTTGACGTCGATAACGATTTCGATACTGAGTACATCGTCATTCCCGGCAAGGAAAAAGTTCTTGCCAAGCTGAAGAAGCTCGCTGTCGGGATGGATCACATCTATCTTGCCCCTGATCCCGACCGCGAGGGCGAGGCGATGGCCGCCCATCTCGCGGACGAATTGGGCGACACCGGTAAGAGTAAGAAGAAAAAAAAGCAGGGTGATGGGAATGGCAACCGCATTCAGCGTGTGACCTTCAATGAAATTACTCAGCGCGCCGTGCGCGAGGCATTTGAGCATCCGCGGGAAATAAATCGCGATCTGGTCGATGCGCAGCAAGCCCGCCGGGTTCTTGATCGCCTGGTGGGATATCAAGTCTCTCCGCTCCTATGGGACAAGGTGCGGCGTGGGTTATCGGCTGGAAGAGTTCAGACCGTCGCGCTTACGTCTAATCGTTGACCGCGAACGCGAAATTAAGGCGTTTGAGAAGAAAGAATATTGGACCATTGATGCCAATTTCGTCCGGACCGAAACCTCCTACGTTCGACGCCAGGTTTGTCGGCAAGGGTGAAGAAAAAGTCGAAGTCACCAATGGCGAGGATGCGGAGAAGATCCGCGGCGCACTTGAGAGCGCGGATTGGACTGGTCCGAAGTGTCGATCGGAAAGAGCGCCGGCGGAATGCGACTCCTCCTTTTACTACCAGCAAACTTCAGCAGGATTCGTCCCGCAAACTGCGCTTCAGCGTAAAGCGCACCATGATGATCGCTCAACGCCTGTATGAAGGCGTGGAACTCGGGGACGAGGGCGTGGTCGGTCTGATCACCTACATGCGTACCGATTCCACGCGAGTCTCGAATGACGCCCTGGCCGAAGTGCGCGACTACATCAAGTCGCAATATGGCGCGGAGTATCTACCCGGAGTCGGCAAATATTTTTAGATCGAAGAAGAACACACAGGATGCGCATGAAGCCATCCGGCCGACTGGGGTGATGCGGCATCCCGATCAGATCAAGCAATACTTAAAGGAAGATGAATTCAAAGTTTATAAGCTGATCTGGCAGCGATTCGTCGCGTCGCAAATCACGCCCGCAGTCTTCGACCAGACCACCGTGGATATCGATGCGAAATCAAAGAGCGAAACTTTCTGGTTCCGCGTTACCGGTTCGGTTCTCAAGTTCGAAGGATTCTTAAAAGTTTACGAAGAGTCCAAAGACACGAAGGACGACGAAGAGGAAGAACTAAAGCACAAGTTGCCCGCGCTCGAGGCAGGGCAGAAACTGACTTTGAAGGAACTGAAGCCGGAGCAGCATTTCACGGAACCCCCGCCGCGTTACAACGAAGCATCGTTGGTGAAGGAACTTGAAGAACGAGGCATTGGGCGGCCGTCCACCTATTCCGCCATTTTGAGCACTATCCAGGAACGCCAGTATGCGCAGAAAATCGGCGGCAAGTTCACGCCCACGGAAATCGGGCTGGTAGTTACTGACTTATTGGTGCAGAACTTCTCCGAGATTTTCGATGTCGCCTATACCGCCAAGCTGGAAGAGGATTTGGACGAAATCGAAGATGGCACCGAGAAGTGGACCGACACCCTCGCCGATTTTTATAAAAAGTTTCAGAAAGACCTCCGCTACGCCGAAAAGCACATGGAGAACGTCAAGCGGATGGAAAAACCCACGGATGAGAAGTGCGAGCGATGCGGGTCTCCGCTCATTATTAAGTGGGGCAAGCACGGATCGTTTTATGCGTGCAGTTCGTACGACAAGGAAAATCCCGAGAGCTGCACGTTTACCAAGGAAAATCCGATTAATCTGCCTGACCTCGATACCGCAGACGTTCAGGAGACCACGCAAGAAGAGTATTGCGAAAATTGCGGGCGGGTAATGGTTCTTAAGCGGGGGCGGTTCGGGCAATTCATGGCTTGCACGGGTTATCCGGATTGCAAGACTACACGACGCCTCGATCAGGGCAAGAAGGTTCCGGACATTCCGCTGGATGAAGTATGTCCGAAATGCGGCCGCAATATGATGATCCGTCACGGACGCTTCGGCGAATTTACAACCTGTAGCGGATACCCGGAGTGCAAGTACGTGAAGCAGAACTTCATTGGGGTGAAATGCACTCTGTGCGCGGACGGCGAATTGGTTGAGAAACGCGCGCGAAAAGGCAATACGTTTTATGGATGCAGTAATTATCCAAAGTGCAAATTTACATCCGCCCACAAACCTTTACCGGAAAAATGCCCGACCTGCGGCAAGGAGTTTTTGGTGGAGAAGTTCCTGAAATCGGGTCCGGTGATTGCTTGCCCAGATAAAGAGTGTGACTACGAGCGGCCAATGCCTGCGGCCGAGATCGCGGCAAGAAACCAGCAGCAGGAGAACCGCGCTACTGATTCAGTCGGGGACTGACCCTGTCTGGGATTGATCGTCAGACGCGGCGTCGATTAATAAACTGCGTCGTTGGTACGAATATTCGAATCTTTACTCTTGAGGAGATCATTCCTCAATCCCCGGAAACAATTCCCGGAAATGCTGGAGGTTTCATATGCCTACTCAGGCGACTGCCGCCGATGCCGAACTTATTCTCAAGTTGTACGATCTCCGTCGCGAAGCCGAAATGCGGAAAGCACGCCACTGGTGGACTGCCGCTTTCTGGCCACAAACAGCCGAAGAAGTTTTGAAGATCACGTCGAATATGGGAGGCCAGGAGAATAACTGGTTTCGCCAGGTTTCGGGATATTGGAGCATGGCGGCTTCGCTTGGTGGAGCACGGCGCCCTGAATCGCGACCTTTTCCTGGTGCCGAGTTTTTCTGGCGAGATGTTTCTGATATTCGCAAAGGTGAAGCCGTTTCTTAAAGAGTTGCGAGAGAAAGCCAGTCCGACGATGTTTGTGACTATCGAAGGAGTGGCGAATAGCACCGAATCAAGCCGAGCGATATTGCAACGAATGGAGACAATGGTCGCGAATCGCAAGAAGGCGATGGCAGAGTCGGCAAAGGCGAGCTAGGAACATTGAGTAATTGGAGCAATTGTATGTAATTGAGGAATCAAAAGCCACTCTCGAAATACTACCAATTCGCATTTGACCCAATTGGATTCTAGTTCCTCAATTGACTCAATTCGCTTACGAAATATATTCGCGGATGTACTCGTCTTTCGAGTCCGCCAGTTCGCGTGCATCGCCATTAAAAATGATTTTCCCGTCCCGCAAAATCAAGAAACACATAGGGACCGTCTCGCGAGCTCGCGGTCCCAATGGCTGCATGCGGTTCGTCTTGCGGTCAAAGCCATTGGTGGCCATAGTGAAAGCGTCCTGAAGGCGGTGAGTTACAAACAGTGAGCTAGTCTTGGAGACGTCCCGCTGCTTCACGATCAGTTCAATAATAGTTGTAGACGTGACGGGATCGAGGCCGCCGGTTGGCGAATCGTAAAGCAGAATTTCCGGCTCGCTGATGATCGCCCGGGCGATTGCTACTCTGCGTCGCATGCCTCCTGAAAGCTCCGAGGGAAAAAGATCCATGGTGTGCTCCAATTCGACGAAGCTGAGCACCTCCCGTACCCTCTTTTCAATTTCCTCTTCGGAAATATTTCCATCTTCCATCAAGCCGGAATGCGACATTCTCCCGCACTGTGAGTGAATCGAACAGAGCGCTCTCCTGAAAGACCATGCCAATTTTTCGCCGCAAGCTGAATAATTCTTGCTCGTTCATTTGCGACAGGTCATTGCCGAGCGCGAAAATGCGTCCACTATCGGGCCTGATCAAGCCCATTGCCAGCTTCAGAATTGTGCTCTTCCCTGCACCCGCTACTCCGAAGATGGCTTTGGTTTCGCCGCGATCCAATTTGAAAGAAATGCCGTCGAGGACGACGTTATCTTCAAATGCAATGGAAACATCTTCAAACTCGATTACCGGGCGGGAAGAATCTTCAACGGAACGAATCGGCTCAATAAGTGCGGATGGCGGAGCAACCATAGTTGAGAAGACCCGAAACTTTTAGCTGTACCGAAAAACGGCCATTAATAATTTGGTGGCGAAGAAGTCCACCAACAAAATAAATACAGACGATGCGACTACCGCTTGCGTCGTAGCGCGGCCTACTCCCTGGGTACCTCCGCGCGCCGAAATTCCGTAATAGCACCCTATGGTCGCAATGATAAAGCCGAAAAGAAGGGGCTTAAACAAGCCCATAAAGATGTCCTGGTAGGCGAGAATCTGCCAGGCTGAACTCCAGTACTGATGAGCGTCCAGCCCAAGAAATAAACTGGCAACCGCTCCCCCGCCAATGAGACCCAGCAAATCAGAAATGATAGTCAGAAAAAACAGCATGAATACGGTGGATGCTACGCGAGGGGTCACCAGTTTCTTCATGGGATCGGTTCCCAGGGCTCGCATGGCATCAATCTGTTCTGTTACGACCATGGAACCAAGTTCGCTGGCCATTCCGGATGCATTTCTACCGGCAACCATCAGGCCGGTCAGAACCGGACCCAGCTCGCGGACCATTCCCACTGAGACCAATTGCGCGATTAGAGACAATGAGCCAAATCTTTGCAGTGTGTTGGCACTATTCAGAGCGAGCACTGCACCGGTGAAAAGCCCGGTCAGCACCACGATTGGCAGAGAGCCAACCCCGACCAAGTCGGCCTGCTGCACCATGTCGCCAAAATATAAAGGGTGGGCAAAGAGATTCCCGACCGACTGCGCCGACATCACGGAATATTCCTGGACTTTTCTTACGAGGTCTTTGACGATTTCAGAGGGAGGTCGTAATTCCATTGAGCGGCAGCCTGACGGAAATATAACAGAAAGGTCCTGTCGCCATAGCGACTAGGTCGAGTAATGAACCATCCTCTTGCAAACGATTCCGGAATGCGGATTAGCCTAAACACTTCCCGCGTCTTCTTCTTAATTTCGATGTTCAGCCGTTTGATCTTCTGATTGAGGGTAGAAAGCGGGACATGGAAGCGTTCGGCCGCTTCGGTTTGATTCCACGCAGATTTTTCGAGCATGTCGAGAATTATGTGGCGCTCACAATCCTCCATAATGTCGAACAGAGAAGCGTCGCCTCGATGTTCAAGGCGTGGCATGGATGTTCCGCGTCCCGCAATGTGATCAGGAAGCAAGTCGGTCCCAATGTCCGGACCTGATGAAAGAACAACAGCGCGCTCAATAACATTTTCTACTTCACGCACATTTCCTGGCCAGGAATACGTTAGCAATGCCCGCAAAGCTTCGGGGGTGATTCGTCTTGCCGAGCGCTCGTTTTCTTCAGAGTATCGCTGCAGGAAGAACTCAACCAGCAAAGGAATATCCTCTTTTCGCTGGCGAAGAGGGGGCAGATCAACGGTGATTACGTTGAGGCGGTAAAACAAATCCTCGCGGAATTTCCCATCTTTTACATGCTGTTTAAGGTCGACATTGGTTGCCGCGATAATTCGCACGTCCACTTGTGTTTCTTGAACTCCGCCGAGGTGCATGAATTTACGGTCCTGAAGCACACGCAAAATCTTGCTTTGCGTGTCCATGGTCATGGTTCCGATTTCGTCAAGGAACAATGTGCCGCGGTCAGCAATTTCAAACAGGCCCTTCTTCGACGCGATGGCGCTGGTGAAGGCCCCTTTCACATGACCGAACAATGTCGATTCCAGAAGGTCCGGCGGCACGGCCCCAGTATTTACTGGAACGAAAGGACGGTCCCGGCGTGGCGAATTTAAATGAATAGCCTTGGCAATTAATTCCTTGCCGGTCCCGCTCTCACCTTGAAGAAGCACGGTGGATCGGCTCGGGGCAATCTGAGCCACGAGGTCGAAAATCTTCAGCATGGGCTCGCTCTTGCCCACGATATTTTCGAAGTTGTAGCGTTGCTTGAGAGCGCGCTTGAGCTGAATATTTTCTTCTTCCGCGCGGTGCCTGCCTACTGCCGCTCTCACGTCAGCTAATAGCTTTTCGTTGTCCCAGGGCTTTTGGACGAAATTGACGGCCCCCGCTTGCATGGCGCTGACGGCGTTTTCGACAGTTCCGTAAGCGGTGATCATTATTACGGAGAGCTGTGGATCGTGGTCTCGCAGTTCGGTAAGCAAATCGAGACCGTTACGGTCTGGCAACGCCAAGTCGAGCAGCACCAGATCGAAGGCCCGTTCTCCTAGTGCGGTAAGACCGTGTTGCGCGCTGGAAGCTGTATGGACGTGATAGCCCTCCATTTCAAGCAGGGTCTGGAGCGACTCCCGGATCGCAGCTTCGTCATCGACGATCAATATGGAGCCTGCCGGCGAGGAGGGCGCTTCCGTTTGGAAGCGATGCGGTATTGCGAGTGCTTCAGGCATTAACAGCCTTCTTCGTAACCGGGAAATCGAGAGTGAAGGTGGTGCCTTGGCCGGGATGGCTTTCTACACGAATTTGCCCGGAGTGTTCCTGAATGATCCCATAGGTGACGGATAAGCCGAGGCCGGTTCCACGGCCCTGCCCCTCCGACGGAGTGGATTTGGTGGTGAAAAACGGATCGTAGATGCGGCGTATGTGTTCCTGAGCGATTCCGCTGCCGGTGTCTGAAACCACGACGCAAACGGTCTCGCCATTCGAGGTTGCAACTCGCAGATTCCCTCCGGAAGGCATGGCGTCACGCGCATTCAAGAACAAGTTCAGGAAGACTTGTTGCAGGCGTCCAGTATTCCCATATATCAATGGCAAATGGCCGGTGAGTTCATCCTGCACCTGAATCCTTGCGGTCTTGAACTGGTGCTCGAGCAAAGCCAGAGTGTCGAGGATGATGTGATTCACGTCTACGTCAGTAAACTCGGCGCCGCTGGTCCGCGAGAAATTCAGAAGGTTGTTGACAATCTCGGACGCGCGGAAAGTCTGGCGGGTTATTTTTTCCATCAAGCCGCTCTTCTGGGTATCGCCTTGGAGTTGCTTGGAGAGCATCTGCGCGTAAGAAGAGATGACGGCGAGCGGAGTATTCACTTCATGAGCTACTCCCGCGGCGAGAAGTCCGATCGACGACAGCTTGTCCGCTTGCGACAGTTGAGATTCCAACTCGATTCGTTCGGTAATGTCGTCCATGATGATCAGTCGGCCGATGACATTAAATTTCTTGGTAACCAGCGGTGCGATGGCGACGTTCACCACGCGAGACTCTCCTGTTGGAGTTCCCAGCCGGAATTTATAAAGGTTATGGATTCCGGGATTTTGCCGGACGCGATAGAACTCCTCAACAAAAGCAGCAGGAAAAACTTCGCTGAGAGGACGGGTAAGCGCTTGCCATCGTGGTAATGCATACATCACTTCCATCTGCGAATTCCAAGACTCAATGCGATCGGCAAGATCGACCGCCAAGACGCCGACGTTAATGGATTCCACGATGTTTTCGTTGAAGTCCTTCAGGCGTTCGTATTCGGAAGCCTTTTGTTCCAAGCGACGCATACAGCCGGGCATTCTGGATTGCTATGCCAAGGTAGCCCGCCAGAGTTTCTAATAGCTCCACATCTTCGCTGGATAGGAAATCGCCTTCGACGGTCTTGCCCAATCCCAGGACGGCGATGGTGTGTTTATGCGACCGGCAAGCGATGTAGTAGTTCAAATCCAGCTTCGCGATGGTTTCCTGCGCGATGGAGGTTTCGCGCGGCACCTGATGAGTATTGTCGAAGAATAAATGTCCTGACTCGGGCTCGCTTCGGGACGCGCCCAGGAAACCCAAATCCAATCCACTGGTCTGCGTCATTCCGAAGGACTTCGCGATGACGAAGCGCTTTCTGTTGGGGATCGCCCGCCGACAGAAATATTGCCATGCGGTCCACTACGAGTGTTCTCGACAAACGGTCCACCACCGAACTGAGCATTTTGTCGAGATCGGTTTCAGCGCTTAGTTCGCGGGCGAATTCAATTAGAGTCCTGCGGTAATCGTAATGAGTGCGGTAGAAAAATTGGTCGATGCGCAGCTGAATCCACTTACGGATCGGATCAAAAAGCAGCGCTGTGACGACGATCGCGAACACCAGTCCGATGGGGCCAGAACTCGGAACTCGCGTATGGACCAGTTCCGCTACTATGGCAACTACTGCGAAATAGACACCGGCAATGGTTCCAGCGGCAAGCGTGTAAACCATCCCGCGCTTGAAAATAAGATCCACGTCCATCAAGCGGTAGCGGAAAATTGCGTAGCCGAAGGTCAGAGGGCAGGATTCCCAACGACAATACGGAAACCTTCATTCCTCCGGTATAGACCGCGCCCGTAAGGTAAGGAATTACGTAGAACAGCGTGAACGGCGTGATGGCGAGAATCGTGCCGCGGGTTACCCACTTCAGTTGCTGCCTCAGAATTGGAGTGGCGGCGCGGCGATAGCTGTACCAAAGAACGCCCGCTGCTACGACGAAAAACAGAGCAAGGTAGCCCATCTGGAGGCGGTCCAGATTCCAGCGCAGACTTTCGCTTGCTCTCAGGAAGCGAAGCGCTAAGACGTGGCGGAGCAGGAGCAACATTCCCGGAACATATATGAATGGAATCGCCCAGCCATTTTTTCTGACAAAATGGCGTTTTTCCGGGAAGGTCAGAACGAAGTGGAGAAACAAAGCAGGCTGAAGCAGTCCTGCAGTTACGTTGCTCCAGTAGATGATCCAATCGAACTGGTTAAATTTGCCGGTGTACTTGAAGGCATAAAAAATAAACGACACCAAGCAGAAAATGTAAAAGTGCATGGAACCGGGAGCAGTCCATCGGCGAAGCAACACATACAAGCCGATCCCGAGGTATATGAAAGCGATAAGCCGCAGCCAATTGTTTAGAGACTTCTCGGCAGGAACCAGAATGACGGTAGCATCCACCGGCACCGAATTGCGAATCAGCGAATAGGTGGCTTTCGACCAGGCGCCGACGCGGTACATTTCCCGAACCTGCGCGGAAGCATCGGAAACGGGATTCTGATCAATGGCGACCAATTTGTCGCCTTCTTTAATCCCCGCCTTTGCGCCGGGGCCATCCGCTTCCACCCGGTCGACGATCAAAGACCCGCCGCGTTCAACCGCCCAAATCCCGTCGGAGGGTACGTTAAATTCGCGTTCTTTCTGAAAATTTATGATTGCGAAGACAATCGCTGCGGCCGTGACCAGAAATAGAGTGATAGCGGGGCGAATTTGAAAATCTCTGCTCATTACCGGCGAAGCCTTACCCGGCGAGGAGGAAGTGAATTGCTCTGGATTTGGGTTATGCACGTACGATGCCATGGAGGGATGCCATAGAACTTGCTAAATCTATAGATTACAAAGACTTCTCTGAGTATATGAGAACCTGTTGACGGAGTTCTATGTTTTTTGGAAGATGCCTGTGGATTTTTGTAAGCCACTGATTCAATTGATGGCAAGCGCTTAGCCGAGGGCTTGGCGAATCACGCAATGAAATTCCTACGATATAACTATGATCAGTTGTTCCGACTTCATTTGAAATGAGTGAAAACCTGTCCAAGGATTCCGGTAGGTTTCTTACCGTCCAAGGCGGACGGATGCACTTCGAATCCCGCGGCTCAGGGCGGCCCCTGGTATTGCTGCACGGCCTTCTGGGGCATTCGTTCTCTTGGCGACACGTTGTGTCCAAGTTCGAGACCCATGCCACGGTGTACCTCGTGGACATGCCCGGGTCAGGCGGTTCAGAGATCCCTGTCGGGGTGGATTGTTCCCTGCGAGTGAACGCGCAATATCTTCTTGGCTTCCTCGAAGCGGTAAAGATAGATCGCTGCGATGTTATGGCTTCCTCGTACGGAGGAGCAGTCGCGATGATGGCCGCGTCAATAGCTCCGGGGCGTTTTCGAAAATTAGTTCTCGCCGCCCCAGTCAATCCGTGGTCCGACTTTGGAAGGCGAAGAGCAGCATTTTTCGGCAACAAGGTTGTCGCGTATTCCTTGCCATATTTCTCTCCGCTGTTCCTCTTGCTGAACCGATGGATGTTGGAACGTATGTATGGCGACCCGCGGCGAATTGACTCCGAGGCCATTGCAGGGTATTCGCAGCCTTTCCGAGTAAGAGGTGCAGCCGTCCATAAGACGAAAATCCTACGGACGTGGAAGCGGGACTTGGAGGAACTGAGGACGGAATTGCCCAAGCTTCGCGACTTGCCGACGCTTTTGCTATGGGGTACTTGCGATCGGGCGGTTGATCCTGCATCCGCCGAACAATTGTCGCAGGAATTCAGAGACTGTCGCGTGCACTTCTTTGAGGGAGTCGGGCACCTTCCGTACGAAGAGGTTCCCGAGGAATTCAGCCGAGTCGTGCTTGAATTTCTAGCTTTGTAAGCAACTTTACCGGCAAGGTCGGCGGTAACTTTCGCTGCATTCGGCAGCGGTGCTAGGCTCAACCTTATAGTTCTCATGAACGGTTACCCACAAACGGATCGTCTTCCAGTTCCTTCAAACTCCCGATCTTTAGTCCTTGCCGGACTCAGCTTGCCGGAAGTCTGGCTGCGATTTTTATTAGCCATCATGGGGCTGGGATTCGCGTTTATTGCCGCGGTTTTTTCCACCGCATCGCAAAGAGCGGGGAATTTGTGGGAGACATTGATTTCCGCATCGGTCGCCTTATTGTTGGCAGTCGTAGTCGGTATCACCACGGTGCCTTACCTAGCGAAGCGCGTCGCCAGTACGCGAGTGCGCAACGTCGTGGATTACCGTGTTACAAGGCTTGGGATAGTTTACGTCGCGGTCGTATTGGTTCTGGGAATCGCGGCTTTGAACACCGGCAATAATTTGCTGTACATCATAATCGCGGCGATGATCGGAGCAATTTTGGTTTCCGGCATCGCGTCTGCGACGGTTCTTCGCGGAGTGGAACTCGATGTTCTGATTCCGGGCCAGGTTTTCGCTAAAGAATCCGTAACTGGCCGAATCGTGCTCCGCAATCAGAGAAGGTGGATTCCGTCGTTTTCCATCAATGTGGTGCCATCCAACCGTGGGAGTCGGAGGAAGAATTGGCAATGGAAGGAAACTACGTTTACGTTCCCCCCTGGACGACCACCGGGGAAGCAGTGGTTCCACATGCCCGATCGGAAGCTTCACCGTGTCGCCTTAGGAAAAGAAGCGAGGATCTTCGAAGGTTCGGCGTATTTTGCTTACACTGCACGCCGACAGGAGTCGAAGGCATCGATAGGGCTTTATTTTGAGCGGCGGGGCCTATATCAGCAGGATAGTTTCGGCGTAGCGACTAGCTTCCCATTCGGGTTTCTCACCAAGACCATTCGGATTCCGACTCAATGTCATGTCACAGTGTATCCCGAACTCAAACCAGTGGAAGAAATGATGGGATTGGTTCCGCAAATTATCGGAGACTTTGAGAGCTTCACTCGTGGTTTCGGCGGTGATTTATATCGGCTCCGGGAATATGTTCCAGAGGATTCCGTTCGTCATATCGACTGGAAAGCGACTGCGAAGACGGGATCGCTTAAAATCCGGGAGTTCACACGGGAAGATAACCGATGCTTGCGGATTATTTTTGACAATCCACACCCGGAAGCTCTGAAGCCGGAAAACTACGAGAATATGGTTTCTCTGGCTGCTTCATTAGGCTGCCATTTTGCGACGACGGAGGCAGACCTGTCTTTTCTGGCGGCAGGATTTGATGGGCAAACTCTGACTGACTTCTTGAGCTTTCTGGCCACCGTGGCGCCAGCGGCCGGTAAGGATGTATTCAAAGATATCGAAAGCTCCAGGCATTTCAATTTAGTTATTACGTGCCGTTCGGCAGTTCCGCCAGCTCTCCAGAAATGTTCGCATGTCCTTCGCGAAGGGTAGAGATTCGCGGCCATTCTTGCGAGGTGAATTTCTTTTAAGCGGAGTGACCATCCCGCAATCCTCCGACAGCCGTCGCCGTTTGCGAGGGTTTCGGCCAAGTCAAGGTTTCCGCGACGCTGAATGCCTGGCTTGGTTACTTTAGGTTACCTCCGTCCATTGACCCCTAAATTGGAACTGCTAAGGTTTACTGAACCGCTGAAATCACATGACCGAACTCGTCCAAAACGCGCTCTGGATCAGCCAACCCATATTCGAGATGACCATGGTGGTCATAATGATCCATCGGAAAACATACCGCACCTTCCCAATCTTTTTTAGTTATCTACTATGTCAAGTCGCGACTTTTTGCATACTGTTTCCCATTCATAACTGGTGCGGCTATACCACATACTTTTACGCATATTGGATTACATCCGGAATCAGCCTGGTTTTTGGATTCAAAGTCATTTACGAAATCTTCTTGGACGTGTTTCGCCCCTACCACTCGCTAAAAGACCTGGGCGCAGTGATGTTTAATTGGGCAGGGTTAGTCATGTTGCTGGCATGTCTGGTGGTTGCGGCGGCAAGCCGCACCCCGGAGCGCGGAATTTTGGTTGAGGCTATATTCATCACCCAGCGAGGGGTTCGGGTCATTCAATGCGGCATGGTGCTGTTTCTCCTAGTATTCTCAAAGTATTTGGGAGTGTCGCGGAAGGACAAGAGTTTTGGCATCGCACTTGGCTTCGGATTGTATGCCGCGACCGAACTTGCTGGATTCGCACTTTATAGTTCGGGAAGATTTGGGATTCCGAGGCTGGCGTCGATCAATATGGTCAGCTATTCGATCGCAACTTTAATTTGGATGGGATACTCGCTAATCAAGAGTCCGGAACGAGTAATATCCGCCAACCTTCTTATGCCGCAACGCTGGGAGCAAAGCCTGGCAGATATACAGAGCCCGGTCACATCCGATTCCTTGATACCGATGTTCGAGGGAATGGTGGATCGAGCTATATTGAGGACTGTGGGGCATGAGGGTGAGAATACTTATTCGGCTGACGTACCGACTTTCAGCGCCGGATTGATACCCGACTGTAAGCCTACTTTTGTCTCGCCTGCTGTCTTCCGATCGCCGCATTCGGCAAAAGTCATCAACTAGTTCGATTTGCCTCTCTACCAATAACTCCGTATTGACAATGACGTCCTCTAGGGTGAAGAGACGCTACAAATCTTAACCCGTCAGTTAAAACCCTCTGTTTCATGTTTCCCAGGTGCATCCTTCAAGTGGGACTTTCAAAGTGGGGCGGAGCTATTTGAGACCGTGCTCTTTTAGCTTGACTTCCACTTGTATAATTCCTCGCTATGTAGGATCTCCGCTCCCAGGGGATCCGCTTAGGAGAAACACAAAATGAAATACGCGGTCAGGATGTTAATCCTCGTGGCAGGTCTGGTCTGTGCGTTTCAGGCGATTGCGGCCTCGGGCGTTCCGACTCCGGATGGAGCTCCACCGGCTGTTTGTCACCCACATATGCCTTGTCCACATGTGAGGTAATTAACTGATTTTCGGGTCGCCCTAAACGACCCATGACATTCGGGCCGACGGTTGCGCTAAGCAACGTCGGCTTTTTTGTTCGTTTGCAACTGAGGGTCTAATTCTTTGGGGTCGGCAGTTGGCGCTGAACAACTGAAGTTTGAGCAAACTATCGCGACGGTTTTCTTTTCGCGGACGGCGGGTAGCTGCGGAATAGTTTGCGCCAAGGCGGGTGGAAGATTTTCGGGCGCGATTTGGTTCGCTCGAAACCGGAGCACAGACTTGCCGAAAATAAATGACCTCAATGCGGTATGCAGTAATCTCTCGGCTAATTCCTCGTCATCGCCAAAGACGACCACCTGGGAATGAGGCTCTGACAAATGCACGCCAGCTATGGCACATGTAGCGGCAAAAATCCCATATTGTCCCGCGGTCGCCCCTAGCAAATCCAACGTCTGTTCCGCTCGATCCCGATATTCCTGATTGCCATCGAACGCGAAGAGTCTAGCCAAGGCAATCGCCGCCGCAGGATTTCCTGCGGGGGTTGGAGAATCCTGAAAAGGCTTTCGCGCACTTGCTAAGACCCCCAAGGGTTTGGCTTGTTCGGGAGAAGTCTTGTCAGTATCGAAAAAGCCGCCAGATTGCGGATCTAGAAATCGTTGGATCAATGCGTCTGCAATGGAGCGCGCGAAATTAAAATAGCTGAGGTCTGATGTCGCTTCGTATGCGTCGAGGCATGCAATTACTGTGAATGCGTAGTCATCCAATAGTCCGGAAGTCGGTTTGCGTTCAGCAGTCGAATCAGAATAAGCAATCACATGTGCCAGGCCCGACTCTTCATTCCAGCCGCTGCTGAGTATGCGATCCAAAGTGCGGAGTGCAAAGTGCTGGGCCGCCTTCAAGTCCAGCACTCTAGCGGCCTGCAGATATGCGGAAACACAGAGAGCATTCCAGCCGACATAGATTGTCTTATCGACATACGGGGTCGGACGCTTTAGCCTTGCGGCATACATTTTATTTTTCGCGGAATTCAGCAGCGCCTCTGTCCGTTCGATCGGTAGGTTCAGATTTTTGGCGGCTTGTTCGAGCGGCACTCTCACGTGCAGAACGTTTTTCTCCGGATTGTGATGCATCTCGCCAATTTCATTTATGTCATAGTGCAGCTTCGCCACCGCGGCCTCGTCTTTATCTTGGTCCAGCACTTCGTCGGTTTCGCGGACTGACCAGGTGAAATAATCGCCGTCATCATCCATGGAATAGTCGGCATCCTGAGAAGCATAAAAACCGCCAGAGGTGCGGTCGCTGAGCCATTCATCCATCCAGCGGACAATGTCGCGTGCTACGTCCGCAAAAAAGGGCGACCCTGTTGCCTGATAAGCGTGCACATAATTTTTCAGCAGTTCGGAGTTGTCATAGGCCATCTTCTCGAAGTGGGGCACAATCCAGCGCTCATCCACGGAATAACGATGAAATCCACCGGCTAATTGATCGTAAACTCCGCCCCGCGCCATTTTTTCGAGAGTAGTGACGAAAATCTCTCGAAGACTCTCATCTCCGGTTCTCTCATAACGGTCGATCAAAAGATCGAGCACAGCGGGATGGGGAAACTTTGGAGCATTGCCGAATCCACCGTTAGTTTCGTCAAACATGTCCAGCGCGGATTTAACAATTGAATCAATTACGGCAGGCGAAAAGCGGCCGCTTTTTCCGGATAGAGAATCGGCTTGCGAAATCGCACTCTCGACCATACGTGCCTGTTCTGTGACGTCGGAATTTTTTTCGCGATAGGCATCTGAAATTGAAGTCAGCACACGCTTGAAACTGGGGCGTCCATAATGATCTTCGGGAGGAAAGTAGGTGCCTCCGTAAAACGGCTTGCCATCCGGAGTCAGAAATGCGGTGAGGGGCCATCCTCCCTGTCCTGAGACAGCACTGACTGCTGCCTGATAGCGGCTGTCAATATCGGGACGCTCATCGCGGTCAACCTTTATGGCGATAAAACGCTCATTGATCAGTTGAGCAATTTCGGGGTTCTCATAAGATTCGCGATCCATGACATGGCACCAATGACACCAGACGGCACCAATATCAAGGAGGACAGGCTTGTTTTGCGCCTGTGCTGTGGCAAACGCTTCCTCGCTCCACTCGTGCCACTGAATGGGTTGATGCATGGCGGAACGGAGATAGGCAGAGGAGGCGCGCGAGAGGGAGTTAAGGATCGTAGCGGTCACCAACCTAGTCTAACTGGTCTAACTGCTAACGAGCGTGCGGCGCGATCACTAAACCATGTCAATTCTCAGGGGATCAACTACCCGTACGGAACCATACTTCTGGCCCGTGGCGAGATCTTCTGAGTAGAGGATTGCGGCGCCGGAGGACTCCGCGGCTTGAAGAATCAATGCATCCCAAAAAGAAATTTTGAAGCGGGCTTCTATGTCGAGCGCTTGCAGAACCGCCTCCGGCGAATTTATTACAATTTCCCAGCTTAAGTAATCCTGGATTAGTCCTCGAATTTCGTTCGGGGGCAGAGGCGTTACTGTCTTCCGCCGCAGATTTATGCACAGTTCCTGGAGAACTTGCGTACTAAGAACGCCCTCGCCGCTATCCCATAACTTCTCGACAAGTTTCCGTGCGCGGCTATGTTTCACGCCGGTTTTAGGATCGTGAGCATAAATTAAAATATTAGTGTCAATAAAATATTTATCGGCCATTTGGAATGATTATCGTTCGTGCAATTCGTCACGAGACCGGGCAGCAGTCCAATTCATCTCTAGGCCATCGCGTAAGCGCGCAAGCGCACGTCTTCGAGCTTTCTCGTAGCTCTTTCGCTGATTTATGATTTCTTCAAGCCGGGCTGAAAGCAACGCGCTGATTGATGTGCCTTCTTCAGCCGCTAAAACGCGGATTTTACGGAGAAGATCGGAATCTAGTTTTAGGGTGACGTTAGCTTTCATCGAAGGAATATGTTAGCACGTATATAGGTGCAGCACAATTCTCGTGCTTTGTTTATCTTTACGTTTGCGTGAGATATTTCGCAACTTCACAATAGCGATCCACGGCATCGTTCAATTGCTTCTTTTCTACGTACTCGCCTTCGGTGTGGGCGACGTGAATCGAGCCCGGGCCCATCAATAGTGGTTCCCCCCAATCACTGAGCGCGGGGATGTCGGTCGTAAATGCTGCGACCATGGTGGGCAGATTCTCCACTGTGCGGAGTCGAACAAAAGGAATTTCAAGGGTAAATTCGACTTCCGCAAGGTCGCCAACAGTTCTAATAATTTTGTCGCGCAGGTCCGCTGAAGGCCCAATCAACCGATAAAGCAATTGAGCACGAGCCTTATCGGGGATTACGTTTGGCGCGCGGCCGCCTTCAATGACCCCAATGTTCATCGTGCATGGCCCCACATCTTCCGCGAAAGGCAAAGTCATCTTTCTTAAACGATCGAGAGCGGTGAGGAGTTTGTCGATGGCAGACTCTCCCAATTCCGGATAGGCGGAGTGCGCCATTCGGCCGTGAGCCGTGACCTGACATCGGAGAGCCCCCTTGGAGGCAACAGCTATCCGGTTCTCCGTGGGTTCGCCGTTGATGAGAAACCGGCACCCGGGAGAATATTTGTTGGCCATCTTTGCTCCAATGCTGTCGCGCTCTTCGCCAACCAGGAACAATAGTCCGACACAGATGTCCTGACGGCGCAGGCGTTCGGCGGCGGCAATTTGCGCTGCAATAATCCCTTTCGCATCGCACGAACCGCGACCATATATGCGAGTTGCATCCTCCGACGATGGAACAAACGGAGGGACTGTGTCCATGTGGGTGGAGAAAACTACCTGTGGGGTTGAAGTTCCGGAGACGGTCGCATACACATTGGAGCGATTTCCATCGGCGACAAGTTTTTTGGTTTCGTAGCCCAGCCGCGAGAGCTCGCGAAAGAGAAAATCGCCGGCTTCTGCTTCATTGCCGGAGACGGATTCGATATCTACAAGTCGGCGTGTGAATGAGACTACATCCATGTACAAGCATACCAAAGCGCCGGAAAGGCAATGGCGTTTTATGCCGCTGTTATCCTGCTTGTACGGGCCTTTAGGTTGCGAATTATGAATTCCGAATCCAGAGCTATTCAGTCATTTTTTCTGCAAGGTCCTGACGGCAAACTGGAAGCCCTCTTAAATCGAGGCGCAGACGACGCCACTTATGCCGCGGTTGTTTGTCATCCGCATCCCTTATTCGGCGGGACTTTTCACAACAAGGTAGTTTTCCATGCCATGAAGGCCCTGAACGGTTTCGGATTTCCCGTGTTGAGATTTAATTTTCGCGGGGCCGGGTTGAGTGAGGGAAAACATGACAATGGTCGCGGAGAGTCAGACGATGTGAAAGTCGCAATTGAGTGGTTGCATAATGAATTCCGTTTGCCAATAATCTTTTGCGGATTTTCATTTGGCGCCGCAGTCGGATTGCAGGCCGCGTGTCCTGACGAGCGGGTGAAAGCCGTGATTGGATTGGGTCTACCGGTTTCCGCTGTAGAGGGCCGCACCTACGATCTTGAAGGTTTGAGAACTTGCCGGAAACCAAAGCTGTTTGTAAGCGGAGAGTTCGACCAATACGGCTCGTCGGCTAAATTGGAAGCGTTAGTTCTGTCGCTGGATGAACCTAAAGGGCTGACAATCATCCCTGGGACAGATCATTTTTTTGAGGGCCGACTGGAAGAGTTGAAAGCAAGTATTGAAGGTTGGATAAAAAAAATCGTCAGTCATTATCCGGTAATTATTTAGGAACTACCGCTTTAATCTCGCTCGAATATTTGCTCTCCCCCTTCGGCGTAACAGCCGTAACCACGTAATAGAAAGTTGTCCCGGCGCGTACGGGTGCGTCTTTGTATGAAGGCGACGCACTGCTTCCAATTTTCTGATATTGCGACCCGCTAGTCGTGCTGCGGTAAACGTAGTAACTACTCGCTCCCGGCGAAGGTTGCCAGGTCAAATTCACGGAATGTGACGATCCGAGGACCAATGTCGACTGCGAATTCTGAGCCCGAGACGACTTCAATGCCATTATCGCCGCGATCATAAAAACCAGAACAGCGGCAGACCAAGCCAACTTTGAAATCCTCATCGTCACCTCCAACTTATAATTCTCCCATGCCGATCTCGCCACCGCATATAAAAGATAAATTGCGCGAAGAAATGCGATTACGAGCGCAAGATATCTTCAAAGCAGGTCTCGCCGAAGCAACTGTGGATCGGGCTTTTCAGCGGCATATAAGTTGCGAGCGTGGAATATTGCGAATCTGTGAAGATGTATACGACTTAAGCTCGTACCGGCATGTGCTTGTAATCTCCATAGGCAAAGCCGCGCATACAATGTTGGAGGCTTTGCAAGAGCGGGCTGGCAATCGTTTCGAGGGCATTGTGGTCGGGCCGCCCTCGACATCCCATCTGCGGGGATTCCGATATTTTGAAGGTGGGCATCCCCTACCGAGTTCGGAATCTATCCGTGCCGCGGACGCAATCCTTAAGACTCTTCTCGCACAGACCGCCGACTCGTTGGTTATCTACTTAATCAGCGGCGGCGGTTCCTCGATGGTCGAGAAACCCATTGACGATGAAATTTCTCTAGAAGATGTCAGAGCGACCTATTCCGCCCTGGTGCACTCCAGCGCGGCAATCGCGGAAATCAATGCTGTCAGGAAACATCTATCAACCATCAAGGGGGGCAGGATGGCTCTTGCTGCTTCGCCGGCGCAGCAGGTGTCTGTTTTCGTTTCTGATGTGCCAGACAATACCCCGGACGCGTTGGCTTCGGGTCCGACAATGCCGGATTCGACCACGGCAAAAGATTGCTACGCGATTGCGACAAAACATAAATTGCTGGAAGGATTTCCGCCATCCGTGCGGGAATTGTTTGAACGCCGTGCGCTGGAAGAAACTCCCAAGTCGGACGATCCTACATTCCACAACTGTCGATGGTGGACCCTTTTATCCAACAAATACCTGCTTGGCGCCGCGAAGGCAGAAGCCGAACAAAAGGGATTTCACACCGTGATAGACAACACATGTGACGATTGGGACTACGAGCGGGCAGTCACTTATCTGCTCGGACGATTGCATGAGTTGCGGGATAAATCCCAACGCGTGTGCTTGCTCTCAGGGGGCGAGGTAACGGTGAAAACGGCAGGCAACGGAGTCGGCGGACGTAATCAGCAGTTTGCCCTGGCATGCGCTTCGAAAATTGATGACAAGAACATCACCGTATTGAGTGCGGGAACCGACGGAACCGATGGAAACAGCTTGGCGGCAGGCGCTTTGGTGGACGGCACAACCATGAATCGCGCCAAATCATTGCGCCTCAGTGTGGAAAATCATTTGTTGAATTTTAATGCCTATCCTTTGTTTGAAAAGATCGGAGACCTGATCACAACTGGACCGACGGGAAATAACTTAAGAGATTTGCGGATATTCCTGGCGTATTGACCTGGGAACTAGAGCGGGACCGGAACTTCTTCCATGATTTCTCGAATCTCGTTCTCGGCTTGTTCGGCTTTTTTCAGCTGTGAGGAGTGTTGCCCGTTGGCGACCACACGGTGAGCAAATACTGGGACCATTAAAGGCTTGAAATCTTCCGGAACACAGAACGTTCGCCCGTCGAGAAATGCGGAAGCTTGCGCGGCACGATACAACATTTGAGAGCCTCGCGGAGAAACTCCCAATGACAACCGTTCCCAAGTCACGGGTCTTTGCGACCACTGCCAACGTGTAGTTCACCAACGATTCATCGACCTGCACCTCATTGACCGCCTGCTGCATTTCGAGAATATCGGCGCCACTGAGTACCGGCTCCAACAAATCTAACCGTGCGGTTCCACCTTCGGAACGTAATATCTCACGCTCAGCCGCTGAGTCAGGGTAGCCCATTCGCACCCTCATCAGGAAACGATCCAACTGAGATTCGGGTAATGGGTAGGTGCCATGATGCTCTGCCGGATTTTGGGTAGCGATTACGAGAAACGGTTGCGGCAACAGATACGACTTCGCATCGACCGTAACCTGTCCTTCGTTCATGGCTTCAAGAAGCGCAGATTGCGTCTTGGGAGTGGTTCGGTTGATTTCATCCGCCAACAAAATATTGGTAAAAATCGGACCGCGCTTAAATTCAAATTGCTGCTCTAGCAGAGAATAAATCGAAATCCCGAGCACGTCAGAGGGCAACATGTCGCTGGTGAACTGCACGCGCTGAAATGTGCAATCAAGCGCACGAGCCATCGCCTGAGCGAGCGTGGTCTTGCCCACTCCTGGAACACCCTCAATCAGCAAGTGCCCGCGCGCCAACATCGAAATAAGCGCGAGGTGAACGACCTCATCCTTGCCTCGGATTACTCTTCGGAGGGTATTTTCCAGCAGCGCAGCGCGGTCAAAAACGGCTGCAATTTGGGACGGCATTAGAAAGATTTTACTATGCGCTTACGACTTGGCAGCCCCTCGATAAATGTTACCAAGGTCATCCGCCGACGGTAAGCTTTCAGTTCTTGCCGCTATTGTGTGAATTCTGCGGGACGGCCGGTCAAACGTTCAATGCGCTTAGAAATCGGCGGATGGGTTGAAAACAAGCTTCCAAAATTCATCCCGAGAAACGGCTGAATGATGAAGAGGTGGGCGGTGGAAGGCGTGGCCGCCATTGGTATGCGTTTGGAATATGCGTCCAATTTAGACAAAGCGCTCGCCAAAGCATAAGGATTGCCGGTGAAGTGCGCGCCCGTGGCGTCAGCCTGATACTCACGCGAACGCGATACTGCCAACTGGATGAGCATAGCGGCTATTGGAGCCAGAATCAGCATGAGCAAGCCACCCATGCCTCCGCCTTGACGCTCTTCCCGGTCGCCGCCAAAAAAGAATCCAAAGCGCGAAAGAAAAGTTACCGCGCCCGCAATCGTGGCGGCAATCGAGCTGATCAAAATATCGCGGTTGTTGACGTGACCGAGTTCGTGGGCCAGAACACCCTCAAGTTCCTCATCATTAAGAAGACTGAGAATTCCCTGGGTCACTGCAACCGAGGCGTGGGATGGATTGCGTCCGGTGGCAAATGCGTTAGGGGATTCGTTGGGAATCACGTAAATCTTCGGCATCGGGATACCGATTTTTTGGGTCAGCCGCTCGACGACGCTATAGACCCGCGGCAGGTCTTCCCGCGTTACCGGCTGAGCTCTATAGGTCGCAAGCGCGATCTTGTCGGAATAAAAATAAGCTATGAAATTGGTGACGGCTGCGATGCCGAGAGCTAACAACATCCCGTTCTGGCCACCAAATGCGCGCCCGATCGCCAGGAGAAGAAGAGTGAGTGCGGTTAGTAAAAATGCCGTTTTGAATGTGTTGCCCATAAGAATACGCTCGGCTTATTAGATGGCGGCGGAGGGTAACGGATTCAGGGGGTGGGCTAGGACGAAGTTGTCCGCTTCAAAGCGCGTTCCAGAGTCTGGTCCAGCGCTGACTTCACTTTGTCATATTCTTCCTGCGAAATATGCCCTTGCTTGTGTTCGACCTCCAGTTGAAACAATTCTTCTTTTAAGGCTTCGAGTAGTTTTTCGGAGCGCGCGCGGCGACACGGTCTCTGTCTTGGGATTGGCGTTTTCAGGTTCAGGGACGAAATTAGGAGTGGGAGTTTTTCTGGAGCGTGCCCAAACAATCATGGCTCCGAGAAGTAGCGAGACCGCCAGACCACCAAGCAAATACCAGCGATATTTTTGTAAGGGATCGGGCGCGTCAATCGGAGGTCCTAAACCCCCTCCGGGACGGGTATCACTCGCCGATTGCGCCGCGTTTGAAGTATCAGGCTGGCCGTCATTGGCATTTGCCGCGTTTCCTTCCTCAAGTATGCCTTCGCCAGAGATTTCAAAACTTAAACTCTGGCCCGGATGAGTATGACTGGCAACTTCAGCAATCGCCCCGGGAGGACTCGGAGGTTTTTTATCTTCGTACAGTCCGCGTTGCGTGGGGGAAAAGTGGATAGATTCCGGCATGATCACTACAAAATGATCAAGTGGATAAATAATTTTGGGATCGAGGCGAATTTTGCCGTCATACGGAAGATGGTAGGAAACCTGAAGCTCGGTCTGTCCTGGCCTTAAGGGAAACGAAAATGCGTATTTTCCTCGATCGTCCTCAGGAATTGCCGACGAATTTACCCACTGGCCGCCGGCAGTTTGTGCTTGCGCGGAATCAATGTGCGCACCTTCGGGAAGATAGAACTCGAAGTTGCGATCGTTCATCTGGGTCCGCGGAGGTTTCGAGTTATTGCTGACGGCAAAGATCCGGCTGACGCCGAGTTGTCCTTTTTGCGCTTGTACGTACATCAGATCGGCTACAGCTTTGACGCCCTCCACTTTCTTGGACACGTCATAAACATCGACAGCAACAGACGTTGTTCCGGGAGGCGCCGGCTGATGATAGGTCACACCCTGATGCACCACGCGGATGAGATGAGGTTGATCATCGCCGTCGAAGTCGAGGCTGAATTTACCGGAAGCGTCTGTTTTAGTGCGGCCTGCTTCCTCCATGCCCTGCGCCAGTTTGATCAGGATGACGTCATCGTTGGCCGAAGGCTTGCTGATGGTTTTGTTTCGAACAGTTCCGGTGATGGTCGCGGCGGTCGAAAAAAGGCTGCATAGGAGAACTGCGACTGATGGAGAAGTCCTCACTAAGTTCTTGAAGGATACGGTCAAGGTTTTGGACCCGCTCCAGGAATGGACGTCGAGACAAAAGGACCTGGCTTTTCCAGCTGAGAGATTTGCGCAAGCAGGGACGCGGCCTCGTCTTCAAGGGAACTTTTCATAGAGAGATAGTCAGACTCGGGAAACTTGCCTGCCTTATACTCGAAGTTAAGATCGCGAAGGTTGTCATATACAACTTCCTTGCGCTCGCGAAGATACGCCGCCCGGGTTTTCTCAGGATCGAGATTTAGCTTCCCGGGCAAATAAAACACATAGATCAGCGTCCCCAGTGTAACCAGAAGACAAGTAAGAATAGTCAGGCTCATTCCTCAGTTTCCCGGCGCGCTTTTTCACGAAAATGCTGTGCCTGCCCATCCTCTGGAAGCGGGGGGGCGAGTGATGCCGCCGGTTTGTTGCTCCAGATTCGGACGATCGCCGTGACCAAAGTCAGTCCGAAAGCAAGCACGAGGTAGGGCATGATCCACGCCACACGGTTAAAACCTTTGTTGGTGGGCGCTGCGATTACGGTAGTTCCGTACTTCTGTACGAAGGATTGCAGAGCCAAATCGTCATTGTCGCCGCGATCGAGCCCGGCCATCAATTCGTTACGCATCCGCTGCGAATAGGCGCAGCCTACATGATTACACTCCAGCAGAATTTGATTGCATCCGCACACACACATCATGCGGTGTCCCAAATCGCTAAAGCGTGCGGAATTATCTCCTGCGCCGACGCACAGAGATAGAGTGACTAACAAGCAAGAGAGTTTGAAGACGGGACGTTTAAAAACATCAGGAAGGCGCGAAAGACCATTTTGCGACATCAATCACCCGTTCCCGCGGGAGCGGCTTCCATTCGCGAGGTGGCGGGAACGCGGACTGGCGCGGCATTGGGGATCAAAGCCACTACGGTGCCGACGATCATCACCCAGACTCCGATCCATATCCACATCACCAGGGGGTTGAGATGAGCTTTGATGATTGGACGGCCGGTGTCGGGATTCTGGCCTTCATATACGACGTAGAGATCCTCTTTCAAAGTCGAACGATTGGCGACTATGGTCGAATTCTGCTGGCTTGCCTGAAAGAACCGCCGCTCGGGATATAACGTGTCGATCTGCTTGCCACCTTTAAACACCTGAAGAATTGCCCATTCGCTTCCGTAATTCGGTTTCTCCTCCTGCGTATAAGACTGGCAAACCAGGGTATAGGACCCGATGCTCATCCTGTCGCCGTAACTCATCTCCTGCTCTCGATCCTGATTGAAGGCCGATCCGGCAAAGCCAATCATGATTACGATTACGCCGAAATGAACAATGTAGCCCCCATAGCGTCGCGTGTTTCGATGGGTCAAGTGGATCATCGAGGCCAGCAAGCTTTGTCCGGTATGGCGCTTGATTACCAGGCCGCCGCGAATGAATTCAGAAGTGACGGTCGCCGCCACCAGAACTGAAAGCATGATGGTCATCAGCGCATAGATGTAGGAAACGTCCTGCCACGGGCGCATACCGAGCGCGACCAATAAAATTCCGGTGAGGATGGCAGCAAACGCGGGCCATCGAAAATTGCGTTTCAGACTTTCCAGGGATGTCTTGCGCCAGGCTAGCAGCGGCCCCAGAGCAGTGAGAAGCAATAGCAGCAGCGCGACCGGAATATTTACCCGGTTGAAGAATGGAGGCCCGACCGTGACTTTGGTTCCATTTACCCACTCCGAAATTTTCGGGAACAACGTGCCCCACAAAACGGTGAAGCACGCGACCAGCAGCAACAGATTATTGAATAAAAAACTGGACTCTCGCGAAATTAAGGATTCAAGTTTGTGCTCAGTGCGCAGGTGCGAACGGTTCTTAACGTAGAACCAAAGGCACACCGCGAAAACTATCGCGAGGAAAATCACGAACCAGTCACCGATCGAGGATTGTGCAAATGCGTGAACCGAACTGACCAGACCGCTGCGCGTCAGAAGCGTCCCGAAGATCGAGAGCATGAACGTGGTAAAAATCAACCATACGTTCCACGTTTTCAACATGCCGCGCTTTTCCTGCATCATCACGGAATGCAAAAAGGCGGTTCCGGTGAGCCACGGCATCAGAGAAGCATTTTCGACGGGGTCCCATCCCCAATAGCCTCCCCAACCTAGAACGGAATAGGCCCAGTGCGCGCCGAGGAATATTCCGCAAGTTAAGAATGCCCACGTCACCATGGTCCAGCGGCGTGTGATGTGAATCCATTTCTCGCCGGGATAACGCATGATCAATGCGCCCAATGCGAACGCAAAGGGAATGGTGAATCCCACGTATCCGAGATACAACATCGGAGGATGAATCACCATTTCCGGATATTGCAGCAGCGGGTTCAGTCCTGCGCCGTCCGCCGGCAAGGCCCCTTGCATGATGCCGAACGGGTTCGCCGCAAAATTCAACAGCAAGAGAAAGAAAATCTGCACGGCGGCAATGATGACCGATGCATGGGCGAAGAGGCGGCTATCAGTTCGGTGCCGAAGTCGCAGTACTAATCCATAAGCCGAAAGAAGTAGCGACCAAAAAAGCAGGGACCCTTCTTGTCCGGACCACAGGGTTGCGAATTTATAGGGAGCGGGAAGGTCGCGGTTGCTGTGGTGGAAGATATAAGCGATAGAAAAATCGTTTTCAAATGCGGCGGAAACTAATACCGTGGCGGCAAGCAGGACCAGGGCAAAAACCGCTATCCCAGATCTGCGTGAAGTTTCTCCGAGGCGCTCTGATGCGGGAGATTTCCAGGCCAGAGAAACTGCTCCAGCAACAAAGCTGTAAATGGCGAGGACTAACGCGAAGAGCAGCGCAAAACTGCCAACTTGTGGCAAGGGAAACCTCGATGCATTTTTTCAGAAACGGCGCACGGTGGCAACTAATGGCAAGGAATCTGCGGCCACTTGGCAGACTGAGCGGACTGATACGACGGCAAAAAAACTACGCGCTTTGACGTCGGGCAGCGCTATTTGAACGAACTTCTTGCTCGGCTTTGAACCAATCTTCCTTGTCCATTCCGGGCGTACGCCCCCGCTGTTCGTACAACTCGAAGGCTCTTTGGCGGATCCTGCCTTCCAAATCGTTGGAAGAGGAAGACATTGATGACGAATTAACTGGTGTGACGCTCTTCTTGGCCGGCAGTGAACCGGCGTCCGGCATAGTGATTACTGGATTCTGAACTTCTGGCGGGCGGGAAGACTTTGCTTTTGCCATCGGAATACTCCTTACGGATTAAAAAATAGAGTGTTGAAACACTGACTTCAACCACGAATAAAATTACAAATCCGTTCGAATGATGTATTAATCATAAACCGAATACCCTGTAGTTGGGTAAGCTTCTCAAGGAAAAAAATCTATTACTCCGAACGCTTTTTCGCCCGAATTCCACGGTGTGGTTTATCGCGCTGGAGTTTGGTAGATTTTCGGTACCTGGAGGGTTTGTTGAAGGTTTTGTTTCCCCTATTGGCTCTGTTCGTGATCATTTCTGTCGGCGAACTTCGCCTTTCCAGACGATCAAACCTCGAGTTGTGGGAAAAATGCCAACACAGCATCGGCAACACCGTGCGGTACGAAAGCGAAAGTTGAGCCCAAGAAGGAATCGGTCGTGGTGACAGGAACATTCGGGCCGGTTCCGGTCAACGAAATCGACCGTTCAGTCTCGCTGATTGACACTCGAGACAATCTAATTCTCTTTAATCACTGGACGAATTATCTCCAACAGGACTCGTCGATTGATTTGCAGGAGCGCGGAGTGGATGGCGTGCAGGCGGATCTTTCGATTCGGGGATCGACCTTCGCCCAGACTCTGGTCCTGCTAAATGGATTGCGGATGAATGATGCGCAGAGTGGGCATCACGATCTGGACCTGCCTTTGCCGACAGATTCTCTTGAGCGAATAGAAATCCTGCGCGGCGCTGGTTCGACCTTCTATGGTTCTGATGCTGTAGGCGGCACGGTCAACTTTATTACCGGCCCTCCGGAATATTCCGAATTGCGCATCGGGTCGGCGGTGGGAAATTTTGGGATCAACCAGGAGTCGGCTTCCGCGGCTTTTGTAAAAACAAAGTTGGACGAGCAACTCAGCGTCGCCCGCGATTTCTCCAGTGGATTCCGTCCCGACCGTGATTACCGGAGCCTAACTATATTTTCGAATACCGGTATTCAAAGTGCCCTGGGGCGCACCTTGGTAATGCTGGGGTATGGCGACAAGCCTTTCGGGGCCGATCAGTTTTATGGAAACTTCAATTCATGGGAACGGACCAAATCGTGGTTTGCAGGATTAAAGCAGGACCTGGGCGAGAAAACTACATTCGATTTGGGGTACCGGCGTCATACGGACGAGTTCGTTCTGTTTCGAGACAGGCCTGCGGTTTATGAAAACAATCATATTGACGAAAGCTGGCAGACTGCCCTTCGAAGGAAACAAACGATCACCCAAAACTCTACTTTGTTTTTTGGCGGCGAAGGATTTCACGAATCCATTGACAGCAATAATCTTGGCCAGCATGCCCGGAGTCGCGGCGCAATTTATGTGGATTATGATCTGCGAGCGCTAGGCAGATTCTCTGTCTCGGTAGGAGCACGGGAGGAGATCTTCGATACTGGGAGAACGGAATTTACTCCCAAGCGTGGCCGGCGGATACTGGCTTAGACCGGGCTGGAAGCTCAAAGCCAGCGCCAGTCGCGCTTTCCGGCTGCCGACATATACCGATCTTTACTATAGCGATCCCGCGACCTTGGGGAATCCAAATCTTAAGCCTGAAACTGCCTGGAGTTATGAAGGCGGTCTGCTATGGGACCGCGGCGGACGTTATAAAGCCGAAGTGACTGTTTTCGAGCGACGGGAAAAAAATGACATTGACTATGCCAGAGCCGCCTCGAGCGCGGGGCGGTATCAGGCTACCAACATCCAGAGCCTGAATTTTACTGGGGTGGAAACTTCATTCGGAATTCGGCTTCCCCGGCAGCAGGAGATTAAGTTTTCGTATACGGGACTTTATGGCGCGCAGAAACCGCTGAGTGGTATTCAATCCCGTTACGCATTTAATTATCCGGTTGCGGATGCACTGGTGTCTTGGCAGGGAACTTTGCCAGGGAAAGTGGTGGCTAGAAGCCGGCTTGGAGTGGTCAGCCGCTACAGGCAAGACCCATATGCGGTATGGGATGCGGATATCGGCCGTGAGTTCGAACACGTCGCGGCTCATCTATCTTTTTCGAATTTGACGGACACTCAATATGAAGAAATTCAAGGCGTGATCATGCCGGGACGTAGCGTTATCTTTGGCATAGATCTTTTTGTCAGCCGCCATACTAGCTCGATAGCGATTGCGCGGCAGCCGCGCACTTGCGGCCAATGTCACCTGGGTCCTGACCACTCGCAGATTGAGATCTACGAAGAATCGAAGCATGGCGTCATGTTCGCCGCCCAAGAGAAATCTGATGAACCTTGAAGCCGAGCCGGAAAGACTAACTACGCGCGATATGTTCGTTCCCACATGCGCCACCTGCCACATGAGCGGCATCAATGGGCTGGGGATTACTCACGACCCTTCCGAGCGGCTCTCCTACTTCCTGGCCGACGCGATTACGACCAAACGCCCTAACTACGTGCAGGCGCCAGGCCAAGATGAAGCAGGTGTGCGTACAGTGCCATACATCCGATATTCCTAATCGCGTATACGAACAGGGAGAAAAGGTCATCGAGTCTACGAACCGGCGAGTCTCTCACGCAAAGGCCCTGGTGGACGGTTTAAGAAGCCAGGGTCTGATAAGCGGCCCTCCATTTTCCCAGCCGATTGACTTTATTTATTTTGATCTTTGGCATTACGACGGGCGCACAACTAAACACGGAGCATTTATGGGCGGTGCCGATTTCGTGCAATGGCATGGCAACTACCCCATGCTGCGAAAAACAGTAGAACTGAAATCGATTTCCGAAGAGTTGAGAAGAGAGCATGGCGCAAAAAAATGAGTCTTGGTGGAAGCAGCCCTGGGTTCTGGTTGAAGCTTTCACGATTTTGAATCTGGGCTTTCTGGCCTTTGATATCTTTCTCGCTCATTCCGTAAATGATTTCCGCCGTCGTGCCGAGTATATCCCCCTGTATTTTTCCGCCGCGGCTCCCCCAGTTCTGCTGATTTCTCTGGTCCTTCGCCCCCGCTCATTTTGGATCTGGAAATACGTGGGTTGCGTTGTTGGTTGGCTCTCGATCGTTGTCGGGCTCACTGGGGTTATCCTTCATTTAGATAGCGCTTTTTTTTATGACCGAACCATCCGTAGTTTGACCTACGCCGCTCCGTTTGCTGCCCCTTGGCTAAGAAGGGGCGCTGAGCTAATGAAAGTCGTGCGAGCTGGTTTGCGCCCGGGTGATTGAAAGCGCGCTTACATGCGCGGCTTTTACTGAAATAACGTTATCCTGATTCTGCAGAATTCCTTCCACCATCAGAAACTGCTCCGATGTCAGTAACAGCCGGTTCTTTTGAAAAAGCTGCGGATTGATGATTGCGTTCGCGACTCCCGTTTCATCTTCAATGCTTAAAAACACAAAACCTTTGGCGGTTCCGGGACGTTGCCTCGCGATGACGCATCCTCCAATTTTCAAATATTGGCCGTTGGGGATCTGACTGAGTTCAATGGCCCGGCGGATTTTTAATTTATTCATTTCCGCACGGTGATATTGCATGGGATGTGGGCCGACGGTCATTCCAGTTCCGCGAAAGTCAGCGACCAGCCTCTCTTCCTCATTCATTGGGTGCAGCGGAGATTTTGCGTCCGGCTCCAACAAATCATCGAGTAATGGACCCGAATTACGAACCGCGCGTTCGACTTGCCACAGCGCGTCACGGCGATGGAGTTTGACTTCGTTGGGCGCTCTTTTCGGCGAGGAGGGACTTATTTGAGGACTGAGGGTTGAGGCCCGAAGCTTCGGAGAAGACTGAGATCCTTCGGCCAGCGAAGCAGAGCGCTGGCTCTCAGGATGAGAGTAAGAGGAATGAATGGAATTCAGCGCTCCAATTGCCGCTAATGTATTCAACTCATCTTTTCGTAATTGAGGGACGCGATGAATTAAATCTCGGATGGAATTAAACGGTGCGATGTAGCGCTGCCGCATCATGGCCTGCGTCGCCTCTTCACGCAGGCCGCGGGCATAGCGCAAACCGAGGCGCAGAGCCGGTTCCAGAGAAGCCGGATTTTGTTCTTGCTCAACAGCCAACGGCCGACGACCAATGGCCGGCTCCAACGTGCACAGCCACTCGGACTTCATTACGTCGATGGGCAGCATTTTCAATCCATGCCTCTGCGCATCTTTTACCACCGTTGCTGGACGATAAAATCCCATGGGCTGGTTGTTGAGCAGGGCAGCGGTGAAAGCAGCAAGATAATGACACTTCAAATAAGCGCTGGCGTATGCGAGTAAGGCGAAACTTGCGGCGTGAGACTCGGGAAATCCATAGAGAGCGAACGAAGTAATCGAGAGAACAATCTGCTCCTGCGCTTCCTGCGAGATGCCGTTACGTTTCATGCCCGCACGTAGCTTGGCCTCAATTTCCAGCATCCGCATTCTTGATCGCTTGAATCCCATGGCACGGCGCAGTTCTTCAGCCTCTCCGCCGGTGAAATTGGCCGCAATCATTGCCATTCGTAATAATTGTTCCTGGAAAAGTGGAACGCCTAAAGTTCTTGCCAATACTGGTTCCAGGGAAGGATGCGGATAGATAACCGGCTCGCGCTTCATGCGCCGTTGCAGATAAGGGTTCACCATCTGTCCCGACAATTGGGCCGGGGCGGATGATTGCGACCTGGACTACGATGTCATAGAAAGTTTTCGGATGGAGCCGGGGCAGGCAAGCCATTTGCGCGCGGCTTTCGATCTGGAACATGCCGATGGTGTCGGCTTTTTGCAGCGTGGAATAAACTACGGGATCGTCTGCCGGCAGGTGCGCTAAATCTACTTCCTCGCCATGATGGTTCCGAATCAGCTGAAGAGAATCCTCCAGCACGGCCATCATTCCCAAACCAAGCAGATCAATTTTTATAATTCTTAAATCGTTACAGTCATCTTTATCCCACTGCACCACTACCCGGCCCGGCATGGAAGCGGGTTCCAGCGGCACTACCGAATCAAGTTGTCCCTGGCAAATGACCATGCCTCCAGAATGTTGCCCGAGATGCCGGGGTAAATCCTGAACCAACACACAGAGCTGGAAATATTTTTTTAACCGAGGATGATTGAGATCGAGACCAGCGTCTCGAAATCGATGATCGAAGGTGTCGTGCTCATCCCGATATTCCCAGTTGGCGACTGCCGCGGAAACTTTGTCCAGAGTTTCGGGATCGAATCCGAGGGCTTTTCCCATTTCGCGCGACGCCATACGGCTGCGATAAGTGATGACATTCGCAGTCATGGCCGCGCCACGCTCTCCATAGCGCTTGTAAAGATATTGGATGACACGCTCGCGCTGATCTCCGCTGGGAAGATCGAGGTCGATGTCCGGCATTTCGCCGCGCTCCTCGGAAAGAAACCGTTCGAAAAGAAGTTCCATGCCCACGGGATCCACGGCGGTAATGCCCAGCGAATAGCAGACCGCGCTATTGGCGGCTGATCCGCGTCCCTGAACCAGAATGTTTTGTTCGCGGCAGAAACGAACCAGGTCCCAAACAATCAGGAAGTATCCGGAAAGATCCAGCTTCTCGATCAATTTCAATTCACGATCTACCTGGCGGCGGGCGCGGTTTTTAAGATCGGGAGCGCTCCGCCCATAACGTTGATGGAATCCTTTCCGGGTGCACTCCCGCAAAAACGACATCATGGTTTCGCCGTCCGGCACCGGATATTTAGGAAATTCGTATCCCAGGTCTTCGAGCGTAAATTCGAGTCGCGACGACAATTCCATGGTGTTGGCAATTGCTTCGGGCAAATCCGCGAAAAGCCGCTCCATCTCTTCGGGAGACTTCAAATGCCGTTCGGAATTGCGAGACAATAGGCGTCCTGCATCAGCCAGGGTCCGATGATGGCGAATCGCGGTAAATACATCACATAGCTCGCGCTCGCCCGGCGTGGCATATCGAACGTCATTGGTGGCCAGTAAAGGCAGCTTGAATGAGCACGCAAGTTCGATTGCGGCATGATTCAACGCTTCCTGCTCACGATGAAAATGCCTTTGCAATTCCACATAGACATTTTTGTGTCCGAAAATCCCGGTTAATTTGTTGAGCTGTTGCCGGCCTCTTTCAACATCTTCTTTTAAAGCAACAGCAAGTGGACCATCGTCTCCGCCGGTGAGGCAGATCAGGCCGTCCGCATATTGTTGAAGTTCATCTTCGGTGACCGAACCTTCTCCTTTTTTTGCGCGCAATTTCATCTTCGTAATCAGCTGACAGAGATTTTGATATCCCTGTCGGAAGCGACAAGCAGAGGAAGACGATAGGGGATTGCGGGATTTGTACTGGGAAATCTCGCAAGTAATTTCGGCCCCCACGTGAGCTTTGATTCCTGCTTTTTTTGCCGCACTATGAAAACGGGGAGAACCGTAAAATCCATCGCGATCCAGCAATCGCCATGGACGGCATGTTTCGTTTGGCGCAGGCGGAAATCAGATTCTCGGGAAGGGAAGCGCCTTCGAGGAAGCTGAACGCAGAACGGGAGTGAAGTTCGACATACATGGGACTGGGTTTTATCTGTGTCTAATAAAATTTAAAAGTTCAGTCATATGTTCCCTCCAAATACCATCGCCCACTTAATAAATCTTTAACTAACCGATAGAGAGCGATCTCATTTGCTTCTTGCACCGCGATGTCCCATTCATCCCGCGACCACGCTTCCCGTTCCCACCAATCGCCTGATGATCGCCATGGACCTGCGGCCCACAGAATCAGTCCGCGTAGAAATTCATTATTTTTACGTTTGAAACAGGAAATTTCAGCGGGATTGCCGCCGCGTAAAGTCACTATGGCTTGTAATGGAGGACGAAAAATGCGGAGTGCAGTCACCGTTTCTTTATTTCGAAAACTTTCCTGTGATTCCCCGGGAACAAAATGCTGCATACGAAATCGCTCCGCCCGATAAGTGTCCAGCAATTGCAGAGATCCAATTTTGTCTTCGCCCACAATTCCCGCAATTCGTGCGAGGGTGAGTTCAAGTTTTTCTGGTTCCGGCGAAGGAGGAAGAAACAGTCCGCTTTGTGATGCTCGTGGCCGCACTGGTTGCGCCCGCAGATGGATCGCAAGAATAGGGGCTCCCGGCGGATGAGCGTTTAAATCAAGTTGAATCAGTTTGAGAAAAACTTTGGGGTCAAGCAAAGGCACTGGAAATCGAAGCGTCCGCTCGAAAATAACTTCCGCGCCATGGTCGGCGGCATCAAGCGAACTCTCGGTTTCTTCGTCACGGCAATGACTGTCCAAACGCAATTTCAAGCGCAATTCTTGAGTAGCGTAAGCACGCGCATTCAAGCGTGTGCAGAGTTGCTCCAGGAGTCTGCCCAGCAAAAATGCCAGTGGCTCAAGCAGAACCAATGGAGATTCCAATTCAATGGCTTCTTCGAATTCCAGCGGTGGGTCGGCCGGCGCAAGTGTACGAACCGTTGTGCCGCGCGCGAGCCGCTGCAAGTGCAAACCTCTTTGTCCTAAACGCTCGCTCAATGCGACTTCTGGCAAGGCTGCCAATGCCCGCAGGTAGCGGATGCCCCATCGGTCTAATGTTTCCAAAACATGGCTGACCTCGGATGCGTTCTCGTACACACAGCCGCCATGCGTTGCGAACAACACTTCTACCGATAATCTTCCCAAGTACTCGGCTTCTTTACCCGCAGAGATCAAAGTGATTCCCGGAAATCCCCGTGCGGCAATCACGGCTGTATCGGGATTCGAGGCGATTGCCACATGGGATTGCAGTCCCAGGTGCGTGGCCCGACGTGAAAGATCGCGCGCGATTTTCGGAAGCTGACCAAAAAGTGGTTCCAATCCGTCGAGATCTATAAGAAGAGTGTCGGAACTTAAATCCTCTATTCGGGGCGAGAAAGATTGGGCGCAATCCAATAATGCGGCGTGCGCGACTTGTTCCTGCGTCAATGAGCGGGTGCGCAACACCAAATTGCCGCAAGCCTCCACTTCCAGTTTTGCCATTCCCAAATCAACCCCGGCCTGGCGGGCGCTTTCATTTCGCGCAAAAACTTTTTGCAAGGGGGCTTTTCCGTCAAGCACAGCTACTGCCCGCGAACGCAGTTCCGGTTCAGCCCGCAGAATTGCTTCCAACGGAAAATCGGGGACGAAGATGCAACCAAAAGGCATTGGGAAGAAGTTTTCGAGTTTCGCAAATGCTCATGTTTATCCCGTGCGCAGGACACCGGTAGAAAATCTGCTCACGGATTGCACGGACTTTCGCTGCATGCGAGAGCGTAAAAGTTCGCCTTCAATCTCAATTCCACCCAGGAGTTGAGAATGAGAGGGCGGCAAATGCCCTGATCCCGCAGGGTGGGTAGCGGAAATCTTTTTCGCGCGCGCCCGTAATTTCAATAGCAGTGAGGCGCAGGTGTGCGTGCAGGGCGAGGTCGCAATTACTAATAGAACCGTGGGAGTATTCTCTATCGCACGCTGAAAGCGGAACCATGAAGTCAGCGGAATGCGACGGGCAATCTTTAAGGAAACATCGCCAAGATCAATGACGACCAATCCAAAACCACCGCTTTGCAAAAGCAAATCCGTTACCCGCAATGCCTGCTCGACGGGTTTTTCCAGTTCCTGGTTGAGATATTTTTTTTTCCCATCCTTCCCATCCTTTGTTGCCGAAGTGGAAGATGTTGGGTCAGGCGAATTTCCGCAGCGTATCCATAATAATTTTTCGAAATGGACGCCTGCGGCATGGGCTGAAACCGGGTCAAATGAATCGCTGACATCGACTAACGCGCATATTTCGTTTCGTTGTGTGCTTTGCGCAAGCGTCGCCAGCAACAAGCTGGTTCGTCCCGAGGAGGCTGGGCCACAAACTTCAGTCAGGCATCCTCGGGGAAGGCCCCCGGTGAGAAGATCCAATTCCGGTATTCCGATATGAGTCATTGCCGGAGCGGGACGTATTTCTAACCGCGAGGCAGGAACCACGTCCCTCAATTTGCGGACGTTGAAAGCCTCCATCCCCATCCGGGAATCTTTTTTGAAAGGAAAGGTTGAAGTATCGCTCGAAATTACCGGAGAAGATAGGCAAGCCAAAGACATGAAAACCTCAGCTACACGGCCGCACCGGAAAGTATTTCCAGCCGTATATTCGCTTTTTGTTCGCCAAAAGATATTGCTACTGCCATGGTCGTTTGTCAATGGCTAAAGGAGAGTTTTTCGACATCGCGTATCATGGCAACCCAAGCCCAATCCTTCGTAGAGGATAGGGCCCTTAAAATCGCACGGAAGGAAATCACAACATGAGAAAAGTTTTAGCCGTAGCCTTCATCGCCGTATGGGTTGCAACCACGATGCAGGCACAATCTCTTAGTAAGGCGGACCGCGACCGCGAGATGCAATACCTGCAAAGCACAAAACAGGCAATAGTGGACGCTACAAATGGGCTTTCCCCCGCGCAATGGACATTCAAAGCCGGCCCCGACCGATGGTCCATAGCAGAAGTCGTCGAGCATATTGCAGCTGCCGAGGATTTGTTCTATGACTCGATTACCACCAAAGTGATGATGGCGCCCCCGCGTCCTGCCGGAGAAGATGTGAAAGCGATTGACGAAATGATATTAGTAGGGGTCCCCGACCGTAGTAACAAGCAACAGGCTCCTGATGCTTTGAAACCTACCAATCGATACGGATCGCCGGAAGCCTCGCTCAAGCACTTTTTGGACAGTCGCGACCGCACCGAGAAATTTCTCAGGACAACGAATGACCTTCGGGCCCATGCCATGGACGGTCCAATGGGGAAGAAATTGGATGCATACCAATGGATTCTTTTCGCAGCCGCACACAGCGATCGTCATGACAAGCAGATCCTCGAAGTGAAAGCTGATCCGAACTTCCCAAAGTCATAGCCTACGTCTCGAAAGGAAGCGGCTTAATAATGCCGCTTCCTTTTTAATTCCCCGGCAAAGCTACGCCTTCCATTAATCCTGCATCGAAGTTTGCTTGCTGGATTGGAGGGGAAGGCATGCCTGAATTTGGGAAAGAGAACTCTCCCATTGGAAATTCTTATTCTTTTGATCGACGGATGGTTTTAAAGTCCGCGGGAGCCATCGCTATGTTTGGAGCATCGTTTTTATCGGATAGCGGTACGCGAGCATTTGCGCAGGGATCAACTGAGAAGCGGAATTCGGGAGACATTCTGAAAAAAGGTCTCATAGGTTTTCAATTGGGCTTCGAACAATTCCGTGTACCCGAACTTGTGGACCTGGGAATCCTATGCGAAGAAGCGGGATTCGACGTGCTGACTTTCAGCGATCACTTTCAACCATGGCAGGCGAATGAAGGCCACTCGGGGCAGGCCTGGTTGACTATGGGGGCGATTGGCCAGCGCACTAAGCGGGTTTGGATGGGGACTACGGTTACGTGTCCGACATTCCGTTACAACCCCGCGGTAGTTGCGGAGGCTTTCGCTTCTTTAAGTCTTCTCAATCCCGGACGTATCTTTCTTGGCGTAGGTTCGGGCGAGGCGTTGAATGAAAAGGCAGCGACCGGCACTTGGCCTCAGTGGCCTGAACGTTCCGAGCGCTTGGTCGAAGCCACTGAAAATTATTCGAGAACTGTGGAAGGGCCAGCAGGTCGAGCATGTCGGGAAAATATTACAACGTGAATGCAAAGCTCTATGATCCGCCGGCAAAGACCATTCCGTTGTTGATGGCAGGCAATGGACCGAAAGCAATGAAACGCGTCGGTCAGTACGCGGATGGGTTAATTACCGATCCCAAAACGTGGAAACAACATAAAGCCCAGTTTGAAGCTGGCGCAAAAGAAGCAGGCAAAGATCCAAAGCAAATGCCGGTCTTCGTGGAAACTTACGTTGTAGTTGGAGACAAGGCAGACGCCGAAAAGGCGGCGCAGCTATGGCGTTTTGGTCCAAAAGCATGGGATCCATATTTCAACGTCCGTGACCCGCAAGAAATTGAACGTCGCGCCAAGGCGGAAGTTCCCCTGGAGAAGGTCATGGAAGGCTGGCCTATAAGCACCGATCCGGACGTACACGTGAAGGCCATCATGGAATTGTTCGATGGCGGCGCCACTGAAGTTCATATCCATTCCGGGCAGCCGGACCAAAAGCGAGTGGTGAATTTTTATGGCAAAGAAGTGCTGCCACGGTTGAAAAAAGCGCTGTCAAGAAGCAAGGCGGCGTAGGCGTATTATCGGGCGAGGGCAATAAGAGCTTCAAATGCCTGAACCTCTACGAACGCAGTGTTGCATTGTAGGCGGCGGGCCAGCAGGCATTATGTTGGGTTTCCTGCTTGCCCGGGGCGGCGTGAACGTCCTGGTCCTCGAAAAACATGCAGACTTCCTGCGGGACTTTCGTGGCGACACTGTCCATCCCTCGACCTTAGACGTTGTTTACGAACTGGGCTTACTTGAGGAATTTCTCAAGCGTCCGCATCAAGAAGTCAGAGAGCTCTCTGGCCAAGTCGGTAATGAAACTGTACCGATCGCTGACTTTACTCATCTTCCAACGCACTGCAAATTCACGGCGTTGATGCCGCAGTGGGACTTTCTTAATTTCATGGCTGAAAAGGCGCGCGCCTATTCGACCTTCCACTTAAAAACCGAGGCCGAGGTTGTTGATCTGATCGAGGAACACGGTTCGATCATGGGCGTGATCGCCAAGACTAAGACGGGTCCGCTGGAGATTCGGGCTGATCTGACGATAGGAGCTGATGGGCGTCATTCGGTGGTCCGCGAACGAGCCGGGCTGGAGGTCATAGATCTCGGTGCGCCGATGGATGTGCTCTGGATGCGATTGTCACGTAAGCCGGATGATCCTCCACAGACGTTTCGGGCACGTAGAAGCTGGGAGGATTTTAGTCCTTCTTAATCGGGAAGATTATTGGCAGTGCGCTTATGTGATCCCCAAAGGAAAGGCGGATGAAATTCGCCAGCGGGGAATTGAAAATTTTCGGGAAGAGATTGTGCGGCTGCAACCTTTCACCCGAGACCGTGTCAACGAACTGCGCGATTGGGAAGATGTAAAGCTGTTGACGGTCGCGGTGGATCGTCTGCACCGGTGGTGCCGTCCAGGATTGTTGTGCATCGGCGATGCGGCTCACGCGATGTCGCCGATCGGCGGCATAGGAATCAATCTTGCGATCCAGGACGCGGTTGCTACGGCAAACATCCTCGGCCCGAAACTGCTGCGCGGCACTCCGTCAGAAAACGATTTGATCGATGTCGAACGGCGCAGGATGTTTCCTACGAAAGCCACGCAACGACTTCAGATTGTCATTCAGAATAATGTTATCTGGCCGGTTCTCGGCAGCAACCAACCGCTATCGGTACCGTGGCCAATGCATCTGTTACAGCGTTTCCCGGTGCTCCGCCGAATTCCAGCCCGCATCGTCGGCGTTGGGTTTCGCCCTGAGCATGTACGTTTCAATCCCGCGTCGGCTTAGTGGTAGTCTGTTCCCCGCAAAATCTTTCCCCGAGGGTCCTGATTATGCTTTCCAAGAAGTAGCCGCGTCTTATGGATTGTCGGCGCGATATTGCTGCTGACGTCGTTTACGTGGGCAAAGTCCAAGCCTTTGCAGATTTACTCGATTGACGTTGAAGGTGGCCAGGCGACGTTGATCGTGACCCCACTACACGAATCGTTGCTGATTGACACTGGCTGGCCGGGAGGGCGCGACGCGGACCGGATTGTTGCGAGCGCAAAAGAGGCAGGGCTCAAGCAAATCGATTATGTCTGGATCACACATTATCATCGCGACCATGTCGGCGGCGCGCCCGCGCTTTTAGATCGAATCAAGGTTGGAACTTTTGTGGATCATGGTCCCAATCAGGAAGATTCCGACGTGACGCGCGAGGACTACGCTGCATATCAAAAGATACTTTCCCGCACAAAACATCTGACGCTGAAACCTGGCGATGGATTGCCATTCAAAGACATTACGGTGCGAGTACTGACTGCCGCGGGGGAGCGCATTACCGAGCCTTTACCGGGCGCGGGGGAAGCGAATCCCTACTGCGATGCAGAGTCCAAACCTACGGTAGATACGACCGAAAATGCGCGGTCCATGGGGACGTTAATTACTTATGGGAAATTCCGCCTGCTGGATCTGGGCGACCTAACCAAGGATAAGGAACTGGAGCTCGCATGTCCCAATAATTTAATTGGAAGCGTGAATTTATTCATCGTTACCCATCATGGATTTGATCAATCGAATACCAAAGCGCTGGTCTGGGCGCTGCATCCCGAAGTGGCAATTATGAATAACGGTGCGCACAAAGGGGCGAGTCCCGATGCATGGCAGATTGTGCATGACGCTCCGGGACTGCGAGGATTTGTGGCAACTCCATTACGCGGTGGATGGCGGTAAAGAACACAATGTTTCCGAAGACAAGATCGCGAACATCGAGGGCGGTTCTGACGGGAATTTTATAAAAGTAACGGTAGAGCAGGATGGCACATTCACAGTGATGAATTCGCGAAATAAGGAGAAGAAAACCTATCGTCACTAAAAGGTAGTCTTCGGAGATCCAGTTGATCGTCATTGTGATGGGGGTTACCGGAGCGGGCAAAACAACGGTCGGAATGCTTCTGGCAAATGAATTAGGTTGGCAGTTCGCCGATGCCGATAGCTTCCACTCGGAAGCTAACAAAGAAAAGATGCGGCAGGGAATTCCCCTGGAAGATGCGGATAGACAGCCTTGGCTCGAGGCAATGCGGAAAGCGATTTCTGACTGGGTCGCCGGCAGTAAAAATGTCGTTCTCGCCTGCTCTTCTCTGAAACGCAGCTATCGCGAACTGCTCGCAGTCAGCCACAGAGGTAAAGTTCGTATATCTCAAGGGAGATTACGAGACAATTTACGAGCGGCTGCTCTCGCGGCATGGACATTTTGCCACCGAAAAAATCCTCAGCAGTCAATTCGCGAGTTTAGAGGAGCCAACCGACGCGGTTGTCGTGAAGATCGATAAATCCCCGGAAGATATCGTCAGAGAGATTCGGAATCGTATGAGGTTAGCGTAGAATCGGGCGTCATTTAGCTCCATCAATCATTTCTATCAATCGAGTCCTCATTGCCGGTTTCCCCAGATCGCGAAATTGAAAGCACCGTCATCTCCAAGATCACATGGCGATTGATCCCATTCCTCTTCTTGCTGTACATCGTTGGATATTTGGATCGCACGAATGTGGGTTTCGCCGCGCTCCAAATGAAACAACAATTAAATTTCACTGACGCGGTGTATGGGCTGGGTGCGGGAATGTTTTTCGCCGGATATTTTTGTTTTCAGCTTCCCAGCAACCTTGTGCTGGCACGGGTCGGCGCTCCGCGATGGATATCTCTGCTGATGGTCCTATGGGGAATTGTTTCGGCGTCAACCATGTTCGTCACCACCCCCCGAAGTTATTATTTTTTCCGCTTCCTGCTGGGGGCGGCGGAAGCGGGATTTTTCCCTGGAATTATTTTTTATTTCAAGAGCTGGTTTCCAGCGGCGGTACGGGCAAGAACCATTGCCTGGTTTATGACTGCCGGTCCTTTATCGGGTGCGATTGGAGGGCCGATCTCCGGGGCTTTGCTGGGGATGGGTCACACCGGAAGACTCGCCGGCTGGCAATGGCTATTTCTGATGGAGGGCTTGCCCGCGGTGGTGCTTGGAATAGTTGTGTTGTTCTTTCTGACCGCTACACCGGAAAAGGCGCGCTGGCTGCTGCCCGAGCAACAAGCATGGCTGCTGAATACTTTGGAGATTGAGCGAAAACTTCAGGTTGCGGCTGGGGGAACCGAAGCATTCGCGGCTTTTAAAAATGGAAAAGTGTGGCTTCTGTCGTTTGTATATTTCGGCCTTAACACATGTGCGTATGGCATTGCCTTATGGCTTCCTTCCCTGATTCGAAATCTTTCGGGAATGAGTAGTTTTGCCATTGGCATAGTCTCGGTTATTCCGTACATCTCGGCAGCTATTGCCATGGTCGTGGCGGGCCACCACTCCGACCATACCGGGGAACGTCGCTGGCATATCGCCATTGCGGCGTTCGTCGGGGCGGCTGCACTTGGCTTAACAGCTTATTCACGATCGCCATTACCGCTCATTGCAGCCACTAGTTTCGCTATCGCGGGCGCCTTTGCCATGGACGGTCCCTTCTGGGCGCTTTCCACTTCATTACTATCGGGAACCGCAGCGGCAGCGGGCATCGCTCTGATCAATTCGGTGGGCAATCTCGGCGGATTTTTCGGACCCTACATTATCGGACTCGTCAGGACCTCGAGCGGAGGCTTCAAAGGCGGACTTTTAGTGAGCGGAGGCACGTTGGCAGCCAGCGGATGCCTGGCGCTAATGGTGAGAAACAAACCCAAGCCCGAATCGCTGTGATCTTCTTTTTTCCGGACTGAGACTCATAGTTTCTCGAATTTCTCGCCGCCTATTACCACATTCCATGGCCGGATTTTCCAATGCTTGACTAGCCCGTTGAGAACGTAAGGATCCTTCTTTGCAAAGTTCTCGGCAACTGACGAATCCGCGCCTCTAAAGATAAGCAAGGCTCCTTCGGCGGGGTCGGCGAATGCTCCCGCCAAGATGATTTCTCCGCGCGAATTTGCGTCGCGAGCAAGAGCCAAGTGCTCATCGCGAAAGGCAGAACGTCGAGCTAGATAATCATCAACGAGATCGTAAGACAGAACGAAATAGGGCAAGCAGGTCTCCTTATTGATCGAGGGATTTAGCCGCTGTGGCCGGAGCAATGTAGTACTCCGAGGTATGCGCTCCACGGACCTACCGCATCCTGATATTGATGCGCCATCACTCTCGAGGCTTGGTGAAGGTGCGTTAAGTCATGAACTGCCCAGGTCGCGAGCAACTGCGAGAGGGTAACGGGGCCAAGTTCCGGATGTAGCCCGCGCCGCTCCATGTCGGGTGGAGTCAAATTGAAGCTTCGCAGGATTTCGATATTCTCGGCTCGAAGGGCGGCGAACTCATCCAGTAATTGTGGAAGCGATTTTCCCGCGCTTTCTCGCTTCTGCGCCCAACGATCAAATGGCGTAAATGCCTGACTTTCGCCGGATTGGAGGATGATCTTCGCGCGGGGTATCCAATCCGTCTTCTCGCCATGAATCAGGTGGCCGATAATATCGAACGCGGTCCAGGTTTCGCCGCCCTCGTTCTGGGAAGTCCACGACTCCGGCAGATCCCGCAAAAGCGCGGTAAAGGTCGCAGGACCGCGAGTTAGAAGCGAAATGGTCTGTTCCAAATCGTGGGGCATACTATCCCTCCCTGGGTAAGAGCAAATCTCATCTTATCTCCCCACACGGAGTTATGACGTCAGACTCTGGGACGAACGCACCCACAAATCCACAGGATTGTTACAATAGGTAGCCGTTTCGGACACCCGGCACCCTGCATTGGCACATAACGCTCAAACATCATCGGCGGAGGTTTACTGGCGGGTCGAAGGCAGCCTGCTGGAGCTGACCACGGTGCGTCCTATTGGTTTCTTCACCTGGAACGCCCAGACGTTTACCGAACGCTGGGTCCGCCGCGGGCTGGTTCTTCTGATGGCGGCGTTGCGGCCTTTTGTTTATGCCATCGACCGGATTTTCGCCACAAGACTGGTGCACACGGTATTGCGTGGAATCAGTATTGACCGCCTCGATTTGTTGGGCGAAGAGCACTTCCAATATGCGTTAAAGCCTCACCTTCATCCCGCTGTAGTCAAGCAAGTTAAAGAACTTGCTCAATCGGGCGCTGACGTGGTCCTCGTTAGCCAGGGGTTGGACCATATTATGAGACCGCTAGCCGCTTATCTGGGCGTAACGCGCATTATCGCGAACCGGCTGGAATTTCGTGACGGTATCGCTACAGGACGATTGCTGGAGCCGGTAATTCGGCCACGGGGTATCTTCGCCAGAATAACCGGAGCGTCGTTGGACGGAAGACGATCTGCCCAACAACTGGTTTCGGATTTGGGCCTCAAAAACATTGAAAACCTCCGCGCTGCAGTAACTTCGGCGGAACGTCCGGCAATAAACCTCAGCCGTCCCATCGTTTATTTTGAAGAAAACCATAGCCACCAACCGCTTTCAGTTCGTTCCGCCCTGGCTAATAAGAATGTGATGCTAATCGGAGTCACCGGTTTTATCGGAAAAGTGTGGTTGGCGAATACGTTGATGGATCTTCCGGAGATCGGGAAAATTTATCTGCTGATTCGGCGGCAGAAATCGAATCCGGCGCAAAGCCGGTTTGAAAAATTATTGGAAGAGTCTCCGGTATTTGATCCGTTATCGCAGGGTTACGGTGCCGGCTTCGATCAATTTATTCGTCAGCATGTAGAAGTTGTTGAGGGGGATGTTTCGCAACCAGGCTTAGGAATCGATCCTGAGATCGCGGGGAAGTTGCGTAAGACGCTTGATGTTGTCATCAACAGCTCGGGGCTGACTGATTTCAATCCTGATCTGAGGGACGCTCTGGCGACCAATGTTGACGCAGCGCTGAATGTCCTGGATTTCATTCGCACATCCGATCACGCCGGACTGCTTCATCTGTCCACATGTTACGTGGCCGGCACTAGAGACGGTCGCGTCGCAGAAAGAATCCGCCCGAACTATTCGCCGCTCGCCGATAAGAACTTCGATGCTGAACGCGAATTGCTCTCGCTGCGAAATTTTATTGACGACGCCGAGGCAAAATCCTTCAGCGCGGAAATTACCGAAGAACTTCGGAAACAGGCATTAGTAAAGGAGCATGCTGCCAAAGACTTGCACGGCGCTGCCCTGGAACATCAAATCCGCAAGAACCGTGTGCGATGGCTGAGAAATTATTTAACCGAGGCCGGGACCAGACGCGCAAACGAACTAGGATGGCCGAACACTTACACCTTTACGAAAAGTTTGGCGGAATCGCTGATCTGCAAGCTCGATTCAGGACTGCCGGTTGCTCTAGTGCGGCCAGCAATTGTTGAAACATCTTTGAGGAAACCATTCGTAGGCTGGAATGAGGGAATTAACACTTCCGCGTCGCTTTCGTATTTGCTGGGGACCTACTTTCCGCCAATTGCCGACCAATGAGCGCAAGCGTCTCGACATCATTCCTGTGGATTCAGTTTGCCAGGGCATGACACTGATTGCCGCGGCGATCGTGGAGAGGCGACACGACAAGGTCTACCAGCTTGCGACCTCGGTCACTAATCCTTGCGATATGCGGCGGTCGATTGAACTCACTTCGCTTGGCTCATCGAAAACATTACCGCGCCCAGGAGGGTCTGGAATACTGGCTGCGATTGCGTTTTGATGCGATCCCGGTCTCCCGGGAACGTTATGAGCGCATGTCGGCCCCAGCCCAGAAAGCGATTATCAAGTCCATTCAGCGGATTATGTCGCCACTGCCGTTGCGCAAGACTCCTTTAGCGAAAGCAGAACGCAGTCTCGAACGGGTGGAAAAGCTGATTGAATTGTTCAAACCTTTCATCCTGTTCAATGAACAGGATTTTGTTGCCGACAATATCGAGAAACTTTCACACGCCCTGGTGCCGCAGGAAAAAGCCGAATTTAATTACGGCACCTGCTTCATCGATTGGTGGGATTACTGGGTCAACGTTCACATTCCGGCGTTGCGGAAATGGACTTATCCGCTAATCGAAGGCCGGCCTCTTGAAGTGCGTCCCTCGCGAAAAGTTAACCTCCAATCCGTAGCTGGATTCGCTGAAACGTCCGCTCAAACAGCGAACCAACTCACTAGCACAAAAACTGGCACCGATGGAGCTGCATGGCGATATTCCTGACCGGCTCCACGGGTTATATCGGCGCTCACGTCGCGGCCAATCTGCTTGACGAGCATGGTGCTTCGTTAAATTTGCTGATCAGGTCGCGCGATGCTGCCGACGCGGAACAACGGCTGTGGCGGGCGTTGCAACTGCATATGGATTTCCCGCGCTTTTATGATCATCTTCAAACGCGGGTCAGGATTTTTCGCGGAGATTTGACCGCACCTTTTTTCGGTTTGCCCCAGGATGACTATGACCGCCTGATTCATACGACGGATTCAGCTATTCACTGCGCTGCCTCGTTAAACCGGAAATCCGAAAAGGCGTGTCTGAATGTGAACCTTCGCGGAACGCTAGAAGTGCTGCAACTGGCGTCACGAGTGAATCATTATCACGGATTACGCCGGTTCAGCCACGTCAGCACGGTTGCGGTCGCTGGGAAACGTCAGGACGAAGTTGTCACCGAAGACAATTCGATTGATTGGGACCGTTCGGATTACGATCCGTATGCCCGCACCAAGAAATTTTGCGAGCACATGATCCGGCAGCTTTTGCCCGAGGTTCCCATTACCATTTTCCGTCCTAGTATTGTGCTTGGGGATAGCAGGAAAGCCGAAACCAGTCAGTTCGATATGGTGAAGGCGTTCGTATTTTTGGCGGGTTTGCCAGTGCTTCCGTTTCGTCCCGGGGACAAGATTGACATCGTCAATGTGGACTTCGTGGCCGATGCGATCGCCACGCTGCATCAGAAGGCGAATCCGGAGTTCGACACATACCATTTATCCTCGGGAACCGGTTCGCAGACTTTTCGCGAATTAACCAATGCGCTGGCGGCGGAGCAGAATAAGCGCGGGCCCTATATTCATACCGTGGCTGGAGCGTCCATTTTCGGCAACTGTAGATTTTCTGTCCAATCGCAAAGGGTCCCTTGCTTATGGCGCTTCGCTGCTAAAAGTGTTCATGCCATATCTGGTGTGGAATACGGTTTTCGATAACGCGCGGGTCACGACCGAACTAGGACGCAAGCCTGCGCCATTTTCGCAATACAGTTATCCGCTACTGAAGTTCAGCCGCGAGACAAATTTTTCCTACCGGTACCAGGACTGGCCCGCAAAAATTGATGGCTCTGTGGGAGGTTCCGCCGCATGACAGACTTGTTCCTACGGACGTGGGTTTGCTCTGCCATTGAGCGAGCGAAGGCTGGTTGGATGCTGGGGAAGGGCAAACCCTGGCGTCCCGGAGAGAAGTTAAAGCTGTTGTTCGCGGGTTACAACGGGACACGCAACACCGGTTCCGATGTACGTCCCGAAGAGACTCTTCGTCAACTGCGGCACATTCTGGGAGCCGACAACGTCGAGTTCAGCGTGATGAGCCAGGACTTCAAGCTCACGAGTGGCTACTTCAAAGGCGCTGAGCAGGTTTATTTGCCGGACCTATTTCCGCCATTCCTGGCGCGCGAAGTTCCCAAGCATCATGGCGTCGTCGTGGTTGAGGGGTCCGCATTCAAAAGCAAGTTTGCCAATGCGCTCACCACAATGATCATTGGCTCGCTTGGGCTCGCAGCTGCGGAAAATAAACTCTCGGTCGGATATGGGTCCGAGGCCGGTCAGATGGATACGCCTATCCGGAAAATGTGCGCGCGCTATTGCAGGGATTCTTTCATCATCACCCGCAACGAACAATCGCGCACGATACTGCGCCAACTTGGTGTACCGACGGAACTTGGTACCGACACGGCATGGACTTTTGAGCCTCTTCCCGCGGAGTACGGCCGCAAAGTCTTGCAAAATGCTGGATGGGACGGAAAGACGCCAGTGCTTATCGTGTGTCCTATTAATCCATTCTGGTGGCCGGTAAAACCTTCGGTGGCGAAATACGCAGCGCGCATTACGACGGGCGCGTACAAGGAAAGCCACTACCGTACGGTTTACTTTCATAAATCAGGCAAGGAAGTTGAACAGGCTTTCGAACGTTACTTAACCACAGTCGCGAAAGGTGTGAATGCATTCCGGCAGCAGCGGAGAGTGTTTACGGTGTTGGTGGCCACCGAGCAACTCGATGTTCGCGCTTGCGAGCGGATCTCGACGAAATTAGGAGGCGTGCCGGTTTTTACCTCCGCGGATTACGACATGTATCAAATGGTTAGCATTCTGCGAACTGGCAATCTGATGGCCTCGTCGCGGTTCCACGGCATTGTTACCTCGATGCCCGGACTGGTTCCCTCGGCTGGCATCACCATGGACGAGCGCATCCGCAATCTTATGCGTGAGCGGGGCCATGAAGACTTACTGATGAATGTTGACGATCCCGACCTTGAGGGTCGATTGCTATTCGCATTGAATAAGCTTGCAACCGAACCAGAAGCGATAAAAGACTCCATCGGACGTACCGTTGCCCACAACCTGAGAGTCATGGCACGGATGGGCGTCTATTTCGAGGAGGAGGTGCAGCGGCGCTATCCGGAATTTCCGACGCGCAAAGGCGAGTGGGGCTGGCAGGATTATCTTCCTCCCATGAGTCCGGGATTACATAAGTTGATTGAGACTTACGGCACCACGAGTAGCGCGCGACCGATTGCTTCGTAACGGCTGCCGCCATCCCAAATGAATTTTCTTCAAGATATTTTTGCCAGGCTCGAAGCTTCCGGCGACATTCCCATATTGCAAGAGCTACGCGACGGCAAAACATTTTCGGTCACCGGTAGCGAACTGCTGCGCATGGTTGCGGATGCTCGCCGGTTCATTGCCGCCAGAAACATTGCCAAGGGCGAACGTTGCGCTTTACTCGCGCACAATAGCATTCGTTGGGCAGCAATGGATTTGGCATTGATAGCGGAAGGCCTAACTGTTGTTCCGCTCTACGCGAGACAGGCTCCCATCGAACTGGTGAGCATGATGAAAGATTGCTCTCCGGCATTGATCTTTTGCGGGGATGCAATGCTCCGTGATGCAATTCTGGAAAGCTGGAAAGATGCTCCGCCCCAATGCTTATTCGATGATGTGTTTGGAAAGACGCCGGAGAGTGGAAGTGTGCCCGAGGCGAGTGCGTCATTGCCAGATGCGCCTTCCGGTCCGGTCACGATTATCTATACGTCCGGCACCTCAGGCGACGCCAAGGGAGTCGTCCTCACTGCTGACAATATTACTTACATGCTGGGTTGCACTTCAGCGCGGCTTGCATCATTGATGCAGGGCAAGACAGGCCAGGATCGCGTGTATCACTACTTGCCCTTTGCTTTTGGCGCCTCTCGCATTGCGCTGTACACCTATTTGCTCCGAGGCAGCGTGGTGCGCCTGAACACCGATTTAACGAAAATTGCGAGTGAGCTGCCGGGGGTTTCAGCGGATTATTTCTTGAACGTTCCAGCGCTTCTCGAACGCATGCGCAAAGCAGTCGATGCGGAGCTTACAAAAAAAGGCGGCTTGATTTTAAGCTTGTACAACCGCGGCCAAGTGTCCTGGCAGAAAAAGCAGGCAGGTACGGATGGTGTCGCGGATTCCATATGGCTGTCATTGGCGAATGCGATAGTATTCCGGGCTATTCGCAAGAAGATGGTTGGGCCTAATCTGAAAGCGCTCATTAGTGGCTCGGCGCCGCTAGCCGTCGAAACGCAACTTTATTTCATGATGATGGGGATTCCGGTGCTCCAGGTATATGGGCTGACCGAAACGACTGGAATATGCACCATGGACGATCCTCAGCTCGTGGTCCCGGGCAGGGTTGGTCCTGCGATCCCTGGCATCGAAATGAAATTAGGTGAACACGACGAGATCGTTGTCAGAGGCCCAAATATTTTTCCGGAATACTGGAACCGTCCGCAGGAAACGGCGAAGTCCCTGCGGGATGGCTGGTTTCACACCGGGGACCAGGGCGAAGTGGATGCTCACGGAAACTGGCGGATTGTTGGGCGTCTGAAGAATCTCATCATATTGAGTTCTGGCCATAAGCTGTCCCCGGAACCAATGGAAGAAAAAGTGATGCGGGATTTGCCTGGGGCGCAACAGGTGGTTCTCGTAGGCAATGGGCGCGGATACTTATCCATAATTGTTACCGGAGAGGTAAGAGGGGAGGCCGTGCAAGAAACCCTGGATTCGGCAAATAAAGAGTTGCCGCACTATAGGCAGATTCGGGCGTTTCATATATCCACTCAGCCGTTCTCTATCGAGAACGGTTTGCTCACGGCGAATGGAAAACTTCGGCGCGACGTGATTGCGCAGCGCTTTAAAACTGAAATCGAAAAAATGTATTTAGCGAAGCAGGCCTCGTGAATCGTTTCAGCGGCCAGTCGCTTTCGTGGGAACTGAAGGATGGCATCGTCGAATTAGCGCTTCACCGCGACCCATGCAATGAAATTGGTTCGGCTACTTTGGAAGATTTGGAAAAGTTCGCGGCCGCCATTCAATCGCTGGAGACCGAGGCCCACGCAGTTATCATTCACAGTACGTTGCAATGCGGCTTTTGTGCCGGAGCGGACCTTCGTGAACTTTATCATCGGTCGCGCCAGATGGATGGGAAGGCGGCGCTTGAAGGGGTCCGCGAATTTCTCGAGCGCATTCACCGGGTCCTGAATATTCTGGACGCTTCGCCTTTGACGACAATCGCGGCAGTGCATGGGGTCACATTTGGCGGCGGATTTGAGTTGGCGCTGGTCTGCGATTTGATTATTGCCGACAAAACCGCGCGTTTCTGTTTTCCGGAACTTCGCCTGGGGCTGATCCCCGGATTTGGGGGGATACCGAGATTGAAGCGTGATCTAGGGAATGCAGTCGTCCGGGATCTGCTGCTGACGGGGCGAAGCATCAACGCAACCAAGGCCCAATCCGTCGGATTAGTCAGCCAGGTCGTTGGGGAGGGCGAGGCGTTCAGGATTGCGAGGACGACCGCCGCCCAATTGAATAAATTCGATCACCCGACCGCGGCCGCCGCCAAGAAATTCATAAAGCCAATTCCACACGAAGAGTTGCGTCACGAAATTGACCTGTTTTGTGAATTATTTGCGCGCCCGGCAGTAGAAGCCGGACTGCGCAAGTTCGTGGAAAGCGCGGATGCGCAGCCCTATTTGCCGTGAACTTGGGACCAGGAGCGAGTGAATGAGAACGCCGGAGCAAACGATTGACGAAATTCTGGATCTTGCCGCAAACCACTTCAAGGTGCCACGACAGAGGCTGACTCCCGATGACGATTTTTTCAAGACACTGCGAATCAACAGTCTTCAGGCGCTAGACCTGCTCACCCGATTGGAGAACCATTTCGGAGTCGAACTTCCGGACTATGAACTGCAAGGAGTCTCCGATTTCAGGACCCTGGCAAGCCGCATTCAGTCCCGGTTATAGAATCGGTTGTTGATTGCGAGGGGACATCTCGCTGAATTCTCCTCTGAGCCATCAGCGCTGCAATCTAGAATCGGGACGCGTAGTCTGTGTAGCGCGTTGGAAAGCGCAAAATGAATGCTTGATCTAGAACGATATTCCTGTCTGGGGGCCGCGCTTCGGGACGCTCTCGAGAAGTGGCCCAGCGAAGTGTGTCTCATTGAATCCGACAGGGATAAAGAAAAAACCCGCCTCACCTACTCTGATTTCAAAGAACTGGCGCGTCCTATAGCGCGAGCCCTTGAGGACGCTGACTTTAAGGGTGGTGATCGCGCTGCAATCATAATGAGCAATCAGTCGAAATGGCTGATCTCCGCTTACGCAATTTTTTATATTGGCGGGGTCCTGGTCCCGCTTGATTTCAAGCTCAGCGCTGATGAGCATCTGCAGCTGCTGGCGCATTGCAAAGCGAAATTTCTAGTCATTGAATATCACTTGTGGCGAGCGCTCACGCAATCCTCTGGATTCAAAGGCAAGACGCAGAAAATCGTTCTGGTCACAGAGGCTCCTCCAAATGCAGATTTGGCCGGGGCGATCCGGTGGGAAGAATTCAGCCGCAAAGGCGATCCGGTTTTCGTGTCCCGACAACGCGAAGATCCGGCGTGCATCGTCTATTCCTCGGGAACCGGCGGGCGTCCTAAGGGATGTGTGCTGACCCACTCGAACTATCTCGAGCAGTGCAAAGCGCTGATTTCGATTTTTCCATTTCAGCCGGGGTTGCGGTATCTCAGTATTCTGCCCACAAATCACGCGATTGATTTCATGGTGGGCTTTATCGGACCTTTTGTTTGTGGCGCTTGCGTAGTGCACCTGCGCACCCTCCGGCCGGAATATGTGCGCGATGCTTTTGTCCGTTACCGGATTAACTACGCCAGTCTGGTTCCGATGGTGGTGAAGAATCTTGAGCGGGGTATGCGCGCGAAATTCGACGCCATGCCCGCAATCAAACGGTGGGCGTTAAATGTTCTGATTGCATTAAATAAGATGTTCACTTGGCGGCGTCCTCACGTGAATTTTAGTCGCAAGCTACTTCCCCAGGTGCATCGTGCGTTTGGCGGCAGGCTGATCGCGATGTTTACGGGCGGCGCGTTCATGGAAGCGTCGACGTTGCAATTTTTTTACGATCTCGGCATCCCGATAGCGAACGGATACGGCCTGACGGAAGCGGGCACGGCGCTTACCCTCAATGATTTGAAACCTTTTCGCGCCGACACGGTTGGCAAGCCGCTGCCCGGAGTTGAGATTCGTATCCTCAGTCCTGACGCGGATGGCATTGGCGAGGTTTCCGCGAAGAGTCCAACGCTGATGCTGCACTATCTCGACGATCCCGAATTAACCGCCGAAACCATCGTTGACGGATGGCTGCTGACCGGCGACCTCGGCCGATTCAATAGTAAAGGGCATTTACAGCTCTTCGGACGAATCAAAAATATGATCGTCACCGAAGGTGGCAAGAATATTTATCCGGAAGACATAGAGGGCGCATTCGAGCATTTGCCAGTCAAAGAATTCTGCATATTTGCGGCGAATTATGTTTGGCCTTCGAATACTTCGGGGGACGAAGTTCTGATTCTTGTGCTGCGGCTCGACGCAAATCAGGAATTTTCCGAAGCCATGGCGCAGCAGATTGCTGGTTGCAATCGCAACCTGCCTGATTTCAAACGAGTTCAGGGTTATATCGTATGGGACGAAGATTTCCCCCGCACCGCTTCGATGAAAATTAAACGCCCTGTCTTGGCAGAGCAGATTCGCAGCAAACTCGACCGAGCCGCCGCTGGGTTGGGTGTGTAATGGCCGCTGGGTTGACCCGCCGGTGATGAACTCGAACCCTTCCAGGCCTTTTCTCGCTATCGTAAATCCTGCTGCCGGAGGCGGCCGCGGTCGAAAGCTCCTCGGACCGGCGGTGGAAAAATTACGGACCGGCGGACTTCAGGTTGAAGTTGTCGAAACCGCAAGGTCCGGCCACGCTACGGAACTCGCGAGGCAGGGATACGCCGCTGGTTATCGGAACTTTATTGCCGGAGGTGGTGACGGTACTTCTTACGAAATCGTCAACGGATTGTTTCCCGAGGCTCTCGATGCGGACATCCCGTCGCTGGGATTCCTTCCTCTCGGAACCGGCAACTCGTTTCTCCGAGACTTTACCGATCGGGGGGTTGAATATTCGATTGAAGCGTTGCTTGCCAGTCGATGCCGGCCCTGCGATGTATTGCGGCTCACACACTCCAACGGCGTTCTGTATTTCATAAATCTTCTGAGCATTGGTTTTTCGGCCGATGTAGCTAACCTGCGGGCACGGCGATTTGCAGATTGGGGAGAATTAGGATATCAGTCTGCAATCCTGCTGTGTCTCGCCAGATTCCGGCGGCGGGCATTTCCGCTGCGAGTGGATAATCAACCGGAAATCGACCGCCGTCCGTGCCTGTTTCTAAGCTTTAACAACAGCAAATATACCGGTGGAACCATGATGATTGCTCCCAACGCGGAAATAGACGACGGCCTGATTGAATATGTGAGATGGGGACCCATCGGACGCATCGGGCTTCTTCGCAATTTAGCGACTCTCTACGATGGCACCCATATTAATCATCCTTTGGCCGAGAGAACGGCGGCTAAACGTATTGAGTTTCACTTGGACGCTCCGGTGGACGTGATGGTGGATGGCGAAGTATTAACCATCCAATGCCAAACTTTGGATGTGCTTCCGTCAGCTCTGAATGTCGTGGTATAACCATGCCGCCATGTTCGCTCAGCAAAAGACAAACAATCTTTCCGATCAGCCAAGCGCGAAGTCCTCGGAGACGATGCCGCTCATCGTTATTTTGCTAATCGTCTTAGGATTCGCGACCGCACTGTTTTTTGTCCGACGGGCCCGAAGTCACAAATATGATGGCTTCGCTCAATGTCTTTCCGCCAAGCAGGTGAAGATGTATGGGCTGTACTGGTGCGTCCATTGCGCGGATCAAAAGAAATTGTTCAGTTCGTCATTTCGGTATGTGACTTACATCGAGTGCGGCGTCAAAGGCTCGAGAGAGGAAGCTGCCGAGTGCAAACAGGCGGGCGTGAAAAACTTCCCTACCTGGGATTTCGGAAATTCACGGCACGAAGGGACAGTTCCGTTGAGTTTTATCTCGGCACAAAGCGGATGTCCACTGCCATGACGATTCCCCGCAGTGGAATTTTCGTGACCATTCTTATACTTTCTTTTTTTGGCGTGCTGGTATCGGGCGCGTCGCTTTATGACCATTACCGAATTTCTGAATCCTCATTTTGTGACTTCGGAGGGAATTTCAACTGCGACATCGTCAATCGCAGCGTCTATTCCGAAATTTCGGGGGTTCCGGTCGCGCTTATAGGGGTACTGGGTTATGCCGCGTTACTGCGAATGGCACTGTTTGGAAGAAAGAAATCCGCAACTCCGATTTTGCTGGTCATAGCGTCTTTAGCTGGTCTCGGATTTGCACTTTATCTAACCTACGTAGAAAAGTTTCTCTTAGCAGTGTGGTGTATTTTGTGCCTGACATCGCTGGGATTGATCTCGATGATCAGCGTGCTTTCTCTGATTGCTGTAGGGGCAAGACGTCCGAGTTAGTCTGAATCGTCTATGGTGTGCCGTACAACTGCCGGTACACATTTGCGTTTCGCAGAATCGCCTGAACATATTCCCTGGTCTCGGTGAACGGAATAGACTCTACAAACTCCTGCGGATCGCGATACCTTCCCTGAGTTAACCAGTCCTGCACTCTGTCGCCACCGGCGTTGTAAGCGGCTAAGGCATATTCGAAGGCTCCGAACTTATCTACCATGGCACGGAAATACTTGGTGCCTAATTCAAGGTTAACTCCCGGAGTAAACAATTGCGTGGTCTTGAAGTGTTTGATCTTCTGTTGCTTGGCAAGATTCTTTCCGACTTTTGGTAACAGCTGCATTAAGCCCACTGCGTCCTTTCGGGATACGGCATTGGGATTAAATTCCGATTCCTGACGGATCAACGAAGCGACGAGATAAGGGTCGAGAGCATTCGTGGAGGAAAATCGTTTCAGATCAGACCAATATGGTTTTGGAAAAAGCGCCTCCCAATAAGCACGTGGGAGGCTATCTAAATCGATCGCAAAATAATTCGGAACAGCTCGCTTTAGAACTTCTATCGCCATGTCGTAACGGCCGGCCTCTTCATACATGCGCGCGGTTTCAGCCGGCAGCCATGAACCTTTTTCTTCTTCGGCCGCAGCTCGTAGTTCGCGGACGGCCAAATCAATCAGTGCGGCATTTTCCAGCAGATGAGCTTTTTGAACCCGAAGATTATCTTCCGGCACGGCGTCAGTGCCAGTTCTAGAATTCGAGTTCATCGGAGGCACACGGTCTAGCAGTGCGTAATGTTGGGGTGGTCCGGTGAACGTGAGCTTGCGAAGTTCCTGCCGCGCCAATTCTCCGTAGTAATAGTTGCGGAAACGCTGAGTTAGAGTCTGATAGTAAGCAGCCGCCATGGCGTTGTCGGCGTCTTCCTGCGCTAAACGGGCGCGCCAATACAGGGCCGCCGGAACTTCGGCAGAGTTTGGATAAACACCGATCTGCTGTTCGAATCCTGTTTTTGCGTCAGTATTTCGCCCCTGCCGCAAACTCAGCCAGGCAACTTTCCAATGTGCATAAGACGCTCGCTCGGCATCGGGAAACCGCGTCTGTAGCTCTCGATAGGAATCAATCGCGTGGTCGTAATCTCGTCGTAGAAGATAAATGTTGCCCGCCGACAGCAACGCTTGTTCAAGATATGGGCTCGTTGGGTCTTGCTGCCGCAATTGTGAAAGAAGTTGGAGAAAGGTGTCGTCGTTATTCTCAGCCCGGGCTAATTCTCCGTAGTTGAAAAGGCGCTGTGCACTAACAGATGGGGTCAGGTTCGGGACGGAGTCTAGAGTCTGCTTAGCCTCCCTGGAGCGTCCGGCCTTCCGCAACTCCTCGGCCATCGCCAGTTGAATTGCGGGGCGATCTGAAGGATTTGCGTCATTGATTAAGGATCGATATTCGTCGGCTGCTTCGCCGTATCGCTTTCCCTTCGCGAGAAGATCGGCGCGAGTCTTGCGCAACTCAAAACTTGCGGATGATGGCAACAACGATGCCGACGCCGATAGTTTTTTTAACTCCGTGCCTGCCTGATCGGCTTCATAGCTGAGAGGCATGGTGTAATACAAATTGCTGAAGACGGAAACTGCTTTCGCGGAATCGCCATGCATCGCATAAGCGCGTCCGAGAGCTAGTTCGATATCCGCCCGGACCGGCTTACGATCGGCTTCCAGCAACGCGATAGCTTCTTGAGATTGACCCTCGGTCAGTAAAAGGTTCGCGTATTGCAGATGCGCATCGCGTATCAAAAGCGAATCGGGATATTTCTTTTCAAAACCACTGAGCACCGCAATGGCTTCTGCGGGCCGCCCGGTCTGAATATAGGATTGCCCGAGATAGTAATCGACGTAATCTGCCAATTCGCCCGCGTGGGGTTTGGCCCTGCTCAGTGCGGGGATTGCCTGTGCGAAATCACGATCAAGAATGTGGGCGTACCCAACCAGAAGCCATGCCAGAGCACCAGCATCCTGTGCGTTGTGGCGGCGGGCATAAGCCTGCACCCCTGAATATGCGGCTGGCGTGCGATCTTGAAGCAACTGCCGGGCCATCGGTTTCAAATCCGCCGAGCCCACAAAAGCCAGATGGAGGCGTCGTACGCGCGGTGAACTTGTTTTCTTCCCGGTAGTAGTTTTAGCTGGCCTTTTCTTGCCTGGAGATTGAATGCGGGCGGTGCCTGATGGCCTGACCTGAGATTGGGCGCCTGAGGCAGACAGTGCGCTGAACAGAACTAAGGCTATTGCAATGCAAGGGAGATTGAATCGACGGAGGTACACGACTACAAGCTTCAATGATCTGCTTTTACGAGTGGGTTAATTGCGCTGAAAGTTTGTGCCCAAAAGCGACGCATCATCTTCCGCGAGGATGTGAACAAGCTCGTGGTTAAAATAATCATTCGCGCCTGCCGCAGTGTTGCCGTACCGCTTTTGATAAGTGGCCCTGCTTTTTTCGATGTCTTCTTTCAGACGATCATACAGGTCGCGGTTCTTTCGTCCTTCGATCATCTTTACCTGATTGTAAAGTTTAATTTCATCGATTAGCAATCGGGCAAAGCGCTGCGCTTTCTTCTGGGTCTCTTGATCTTCTGAGGAAATTTGCGGAAGTCCAACTGTGGATGAGCCCGCAGCCGCCGCCATGGTGAGTGGAATTTCCGCTATTGCGTGATGGGCTGGCGCAACCGCCGTGGACGAGACTGCGGTGGGTATCTCAGTTGCTGTGGTCGCGGCATGAACCGCCGAATGAGACGCGAACGGATCGGCGAACGATGGCGAGGATTTCGCAGGCTCCGGCCGGTCGGCTATTTCCGGGGCACCTTCTTTTTGCGTCTGCTTGCGGAGTGAAATCACTTCAAGCCAGGCGCTGGTTGCGGCAACCAATAATTCTAAAGCTGAAGCGTCCATTGTTCTCGCAGAATTCGTCCCGCTGTCTGCGTAAACCAATGCCGCCACTTTGTCCTTTAACGACAACGGAAGAACGATAGCCCGGTCGTCGGCTGGCCCGCGAAAATGAGTCACAAAGCGGGCGTCCAGATCGGCTGTCGTGCCAGCTGAGGCCATGCGGGACTGCATTGCCTGCGCCGCGATGCCGGTCCTTAAATCCAGAGAGAAGTCTTTGATTTCATCGCTATTTTCAAATCCGCGCCCCTGCCATCCGGTCGCGATTCCAGACTTAATAACGAATAAAGCCCCACGGCCACAATAGGGAGCCAGGTTATCCAATAATGCCTTGAGAATCTCTTTTTGAGTGTTTCCTACATGAATAGCGGACACTGCGGCTAACAGATCGCCTGCCTTGCCCACTCCCGGTTGGCCGCCTGCGCCTTGCACGGTTGACAGTTCCGGACGCAATTCCTGAACAACATTGCGGACTAAAGCCACGCGCAACTGAGGAATATGGCCGTCGAGAAGCCGGGAAACTACTTTTTCAACGATTTGTTCGAGCGACTGTGTGTCTTCCATTATTGGCCTTGCGGGGTTTATTGAATGACCATAACCCGCAACTGGTCTGACTTCCGATTATAGGGCGAATGCCCCGTGACTCCGTAAGTCACGTTAGGACGTGATCTACTGCGGAGCAACTGTCTATACGTCGAATTTAGCGTAAATCGGGGCCAATTGGTTACGGCAAAACAGTTCGCACAACACTAAGGTACCCGAGTAAAATAACGGTTCCGTCGCAATAGAACCGTAGAAAATGTTGCATCGGACTCATGATGGCCACCATCCAACCCAAAGTAGAAGAGCCGGTCAGTGACGAACTGGCGCTGGTTCAGGCGGCGAAGAACGGCGACGTTTCCGCCTTTGAAGAGCTGGTCAGGCGATACGACCGCAATGTTTTTAGGATTGCGCAACACATCACGCAAAACCGCGAAGACGCGGAAGATGTGGTGCAGGACGCTTTTCTAAAAGCCTACACGAACCTGAAACAGTTCCAGGGGCAGTCGAAGTTTTACACCTGGCTGGTTCGTATAGCGGTCAACGAAGCGCTGATGAAGTTGCGGCGCCGCCGGCCCGAAAGAACTGTATCGCTGGACGAAGAGGTAAAGACGGATGAAGATTCGGTCCCTCGAGAAGTTGCGGATTGGAGTCCGAACCCCGAACAGCAATACAATCAGGCCGAGTTGCATGAAATATTGACGCGAACTATCCAGGGGTTGCCGGCAACATTTCGAACGGTTTTTGTTTTAAGGGATGTTGAAGGTTTATCTACCGAGGAAACCGCCGAAGCGTTGGAGTTGAGCATCCCGGCGGTGAAATCGCGATTGTTGCGGGCCCGGTTGCAGCTACGTGAACGGCTCAGTCGTTTTTTTCAACACCGCGAACGTGGGAGTCCGATCCCAACATTCGACGACGACAGTAAAGACAAAGGCGAGGAAGTTAAAAATGGAAGTGGAGATGGCAAACCGTGAAGTGCTCTGAGTTTCTGCAAGAGCTGACCAACTATCTCGACGGGGTCATCGACGCCCGCACCAAGTCCGAACTGGAAGACCATCTTTCGTGGTGCCATAACTGTTACGTAGTTTGCGACACCACTAAGAAGACCATTGAGATTTATCGCGACTCCCAACTGTATGAACTCCCTGACGACCTCCGCAATCGCCTTCGTTCCGCAATAGTCAGCAAGTGCCAGGCAAAAAAGAAGGGCGAAACTGGGAACGTGTAGCTGCGTTAGTCTTTTATAGGCACCGTCCGCATAAGGTAAATACCAGGATGTCATTTCAAGGGCCGCCGACTGCAATGAGAAAAGGGAAGGCCCCGCCTCCGGATGAGACTTCCGAAGAAGCTGCTTATCTAAAATCTCTCGGTGAGCAACAAAAGCCAGTGAGCATCAAGCTCGCGGATGGCGAAGTGGTCCGGGGATGGATCGAATATTACGATCGCAACATGGTTCGTCTGACCCGCGAAAACGAACCCAATCTTTTTATCTTCAAACACGAGATCATGTATATCGCCGAAGATAACGGTAAGCGACGTAACTCCTAATCTTGAATAGCTTTTTGAATTCCACAGAACGTTAACCGTGACCGATAATCCCAACAACTTCATTCCTGTGATGGAAGAGATCGCCCGCGAGGCCGGGTCCTTGCTGATGGGCTATTTTCAGCGGCGCGTTGCGGTGGAATATAAAGGCGAGGCTGATTTAGTCACAATCGCCGACCGCACATCGGAAACCTTGATTCGGGAACGCATCCGCCAGCGCTGGCCATCGCATGACATTCTTGGAGAGGAAGAGGGCCTTGTCGATACCGGCAGTGAATATCGCTGGTACATCGATCCCCTGGATGGCACCACGAACTTTGCGCATGGCTATCCCGTTTTTTGTGTGTCGATGGCATTGGAACACCGAGGAGAGCGAATCGCCGGCGTCGTTTACGATCCGACGCGAGACGAAGTATTTTCCGCGGAGCGGGGCGGCGGAGCGTTTTTGAATCACCAGTCGATTCGTGTATCGAAAATAGATAAATTGAGCGAAACTCTGGTTGCCACGGGCTTCCCAAGCCACAAACGGCACAAAAATCCCAATATATTTTTTTACCACCAAATTACTCTGCGTACCCACGGGGTGAGACGAGCAGGTTCGGCAGCTTTGGATCTTTGTTATGTCGCGGCTGGAAGGTTTGATGGATTCTGGGAATTCAATTTGAATCCGTGGGATACCGCTGCTGGCGTTTTGATAGCTGAAGAGGCCGGGGGTACAGTGACCGACTTTAGTGGCGGCGAGTTTCAATTGAACAGCAGGGAAACAGTGGCTTCCAACGGGCTGGTGCACAAAGCTTTGCTGGATGAGTTTACGAAAATATTTTCCGGAACTGGTTTGGAGCCGCTGCCGGAAATGCAAGGTTTTCGAAGATGAAATCAAAAAACATCGGTCTGATTGTCCCGCTGATCGTGATGTCGATAGCGTTACACCTTCATTCGGCATCCCCTTCAGCCGAGGCTTCAAATGCCGCGCTGGACAAGGCATATAGCGAAGCTTTTGAAAAGTGGAAAGCTGAACTGGTGGACGACTTGAAACAAAACTGGCTTTCACTCGCAGGTCTGTACTGGCTGCACTCCGGCTCAAATACTTTCGGTAGCGCGCAGGGAAATGACATTGTGCTACCCGCGCATAGTTGTCCTCCGCATGCCGGATCATTTGAATTCAACGGCCAGATCGCGACCGTGAAATTTCTGCCGGGCGTGAAAGCGACGTTTGATGGAAAGTCGGCTACTGTGACCGAATTGCTGCCTGATTCTTCCGAGCATCCCACAATTATTGAGCTTGGTAGTCTACGAATGCATGTGATTAAGCGGGGCGAGCGTACGGGGATCCGGGTGAAGGATCTAAACAGCGCTGCCGCCAGGAATTATGCTGGCCCAATTTTCTATCCCCTGAATCCCAGCTATCGAATCACCGCAACATGGATTCCCTCTACCGGGAAGAAGACGGTGGATGTCCCGAACGTCCTGGGAGATGTAACGCCGACCCCGGTTGCCGGCGAAGTGAGTTTCAAAATCAATGGCCAAGAAGTTCGATTGACTGACCTGGGCGGCGACCCATCCAAGGGTTTATTTTTCGTATTCAACGATCTGACCAAGAGTACTGAAACTTATCCTGGTGGCCGCTTCCTCGATACCGATCCAGTCGTGAATAACACCGTTGTCCTGGATTTCAATCGGGCGCACAATCCGCCGTGCGCTGTAACCCCATATGCCACCTGTCCGCTCGCACCTAAAGAAAATCGACTAACAGTGGCCATTCCCGCGGGCGAAAAATACGACCATAAATTGGCACACCACTAAAACCCCGCTCCATCTTCTTCCCTCTAACAACAGTACAATGGATACGCGGGGCTGAAGTTGAGTTCCCACAGGTGCGCTCGTGACCCAATCTCTGCTCGAACGCAAAATCGAACGTCTTCCTGAAAAAGTACGATTGACTGGACGAATCCTCTTCCTGACCGAGGATCCCGCACTCATTAAACGCCAGCTCGCTGGGGAAGATCTGCCGTGGGATTCGCAAAATTCTGGCAATAATCCGAAACTGCGCGACGACATTTCCACCGACGAAATTACTCCGGCGCACATCTGTTTTTTCTTCGATCAAACGTTGGGAGAATTTCCATATACCGGACTCAAGTGCGGGAATGAAACTCCGATCGGGCGCGGGGATGTTAAGAGAGGCGGCTTCGTTGCCGCTGTGAGCGGCAAAAGACGCGGCAAGGGATCCAGCCGGGAACAGTCTCCGTATGCCGAACTTTCCGCCGGAATTCGGATTGTCATCGCCGAAAATATTGAGCGAATCTACAAACAGAACTGCCAGAACCTGGGCGTATTTACCTCCACCGATTTTTCTCTGATAGATAAGATTCGCGGCGGGCAAGAGATCGCTCTATCGCAGTTTACGGACGGGGAGGATGAGATTACGCGCCAGATTATCGAGCATGGCGGGTTATTCAATTTCAATGTGGCCCGGCTCCAGGGCAAGGTATTTCTGCCTCCAATTGAGACGAAACCGCGCCCGATGACGGTGGCGGAAAAGATTTTCGCGCGCCACATGATTTCATCGAACGGAAGCGGGATGTGGGAGTTGAGTCTGTGAAGCCGGGCGATGCGGGATTTGCGCGGACAGATCTTCGTTTCAGCCACGAGTATGTTACGCCGATGGCGGCGATTTTCTTCGATCAGCTGGTCGGCAGAGATGCACCCGTCAATGACCCGTCGTCCGTTGTTTTCTTCCGGGACCATCTGACTTTTCTTGATGAAGTACTTTCCGAGCAAAAACGCAAGATGGGGTTGCTTGATCTGGCAACTCAACTCAAGTTGAAACAGGAGGACTTTGCCCGCCAGCGCGGCATCCGTCTGCATGGGGAACTGAAAGATAGAAAAGGTTCGGAAGGCATTTGCCACTCGGTGGTTTTGGAAAGCTATGCCTTACCCGGGCAGCTTATTGTCGGTTCCGACTCTCACACTCCACATTCGGGGGCGATCGGTTGCGTTGCCTTTGGTATTGGGACAACCGACGTCTTCAATTCCTGGATTACCAAGGACGTCCGCGTCAAAGTACCTGAATCGGTGAAAGTGGTGATTAAGGGAGGAAAGCATGCCAACGTTACTGCGAAAGATTTTATCCTCGCGTTATTGCGGATGGATTACATCAAGAGTGGAAAAGCGCTGGCGAAAGTGATCGAGTATTCGGGCGAGGCGATTGAGCAACTCAGTGTGGACGAGCGAGCGACCATGACCAACATGGCAGCAGAAATTGGCGGATTCACCGGGATCGTTGCCCCGGACGAAAAGGCGGTGGAATTCCTGATCGAACGCCGGAACATGGATCGACCCTCTGCCAAAAAGTTAATTGACGGATTGTTTAGCGATCCCGGTGCACAGTATTCCTATGTGATCGAAATGGACGCTAACGAAATTACGCCGATGGTCGCAACTCCTGGCGATCCCGGCAATGGAAAATTCATTCGTGAGTTGAATACTCCGGTTCCAATCGATTTGGCTTATGGCGGGACTTGTACCGCCGGCAAGAATGAAGACATGGATATGTACGCAAAAGTCTTGGCGGACGCGCTCGGGCAAGGGAGACGGATCGCAGATTCAGTCCAGTTCTACATTCAATTTGGATCGCAGGAGACCCGTGACTATTGCGTGCGCAATGGGTACCTCGAGACATTCCAGGCGGCGGGAGCGCACGTGATCGAACCAAGCTGCGGAGCCTGTATCAATGCTGGACCAGGGGTTACGACGCGGCCGGATCAGGTTGTGATCAGTGCGCAAAACCGAAATTTTCCCGGTCGCAGCGGCCCGGGACAGATGTACCTGGCGAGTCCGTTGACGGTCGCGGCCAGTGCGGTCGCTGGTTATATCGTGGAGTATGAGCCAATTGCAACGCGCAAATTGGTGAGCGTCTGAGACTGTTGGTCGGCGCCGATTGGTACCCCGAAGCAAATTCTTGCTAGAATGAATGCTCGATAAATAGATGTCTTGAGACCATAAATTATGACCTATGTGATTGCGGAACCTTGCATTGGCACCAAAGACGCAGCCTGTGTTGACGCCTGCCCAGTTGACTGCATTCATCCCAAGAAAGACGAGCCGACGTTTCCTACGGAAGAGATGCTTTATATAGATCCAGTCGAATGCATTGATTGCGGCGCGTGCGTCCCGGTGTGTCCGGTCTCTGCAATTTTCGCGGAAGATGATCTTCCCGAAAAGTGGAAGAGCTACACCGAACGCAACGCAAAGTTTTTCGGAAGATAATTTCGAACCATAAAGTTCAAAGTCTTGCTCGCAGATTTTTTTGCAAGCTAAGGATCGTTCAAGGCACTGTTGCTTCTGCAACCGTCATAGCCACGAGCACATCCAATCGTCGTGTCCGACTCCGCCCACCCCGAACCGGAACTTCCTGTAACTTCGTCTGTTCCAACCGAGCTTCCTGCCAAACAGGAAGGCCTGTTTCGCGAAATATTGACCCTACTCGAGGGTAGCGGGCTTCCGTTCGCGGTGTCGGGGGCATTCGCATTGCAGGAGCACACCGGCATCTGTCGTTGGACGAAAGACCTGGACATCTTTATGACCGCCGCAGATGCGTCCAGAGCGCTTCGGTATTTAGAGGAAAATGGGTTCGAATGTGAAATAAAAGATCCGGTCTGGTTGAACAAAGCTCATCGCAACGATTTTTTTGTGGATCTAATCACCGGAATGAGCAACGGCGTAATTGTGGTGGAGGATTCCTGGATCGAGCGCGCAAAGACGGCAAAGATTTATGGTGTATCCACCAGAGTTCTTGCGGCCGAGGAATTAATTGTTTCAAAGTTATTTGTGATCCGGCGAGAACGTTTTGATGGAGCCGATATTGCGCACGCGATTTACGGCACAAGGGGCAACATCGACTGGGCCCGCATTCTCGATCTGGTCGGCGAGCACTGGGAGATTCTGCTGTGGGCGCTAATGTTATATCGCTATATTTATCCCGGGCAAACTGATTATGTCCCCACCGGAGTTTGGCAACAGCTGATGACAAAATTTGCCGATGCCGTAGCGGCTCCCGACAAGAATGCGCGATTTCGCGGTAGCCTAGTCGATGACAATATGTTTGCCATTGATGTGAACGAATGGGGTTTACCGAACTTACTTGAGGAATACCGGATGCGCCGGTTGGCGGGCATACAAAACGAGCAAGCCGACGCGTAGCTCGGAAAGAAGCGGGAATCGATGAGAATTGCGGCCACTGCTGACCTGCACTTCACTCCGCAAAAATATTCCATTCTTCAGGATCAATTAAATAAAGTGCGCGACGATGCAGATGTTTTCATTCTCGCGGGAGACCTAACGAACTATGGCAAGACTGACGAGATGGAGCCATTGATTAACGCGATCGTCCGCCTGCGCGTCCCTACTATTGCGGTGCTCGGTAACCACGATTATGAAAGTGGGCAAGAGGTCGAGCTCACCCGGATGATGACAGAGGGCGGTATCAAAATGCTCGACGGCAGCGCGTACGAGCGGGATGGCGTAGGATTCGCGGGCACTAAGGGATTTGTTGGGCGGATTCGGGCGCGGCGTACTCACCGCTTTCGGAGAACCGGAAATCAAGACGTTCGTGCGAGCCTCGATCGACGAAGCGCTCAAGCTGGAGCGGGCTATGTCTCAACTGCGAACCCCAAAGCGAGTTGTGGTTCTACACTACGCGCCTATTGTCGGCACCGTGGAGGGTGAGTCTCCGGAAATTTATCCATTTCTAGGAACCTCCCGGCTGGCGGAGGTCATTGATCGCCACGGTGCCGACCTGGTGCTGCATGGACACGCGCACAACGGGAAAATGGATGGCAAGACCAAGGTGGTGTGCCGGTTTATAACGTTGCGATTACTCTGCTCCAGTCTCAACAGCCTCCGGCGGTCTATCGCGTTTTTGACGTGTAGGTTCGGGGCGGAGTGCCGGAGTTCTAAGAGCGCCACTCCTGCTGGGTGTGGTCCGACGAGTCATGGAACTGCAATCCGTGATAGCAAGCACAGGTGCGTTCGAGCTTCGCGGGCGTTTCATAAATGAACCGCCGGGGCCGGAGGGGCGAGGCGACTCCGAGCTTCCCGGTGAACTTGGCATACGCGCAGGCCATAAACGCTGCTGACTCTTCATGCCGGACCTGGACGAAGCGGATTTTTTCCTGACGAGTGCGAAGTGCCTCCATGATGCCGGATGCCGTCGCCCGGTAACTTCTTCCCCCCAATCAATTATCTAGCTCTACCATAACGTCAGAAGCTGTCATTCGTATGTCCTATCTTCTAAGAAAATATGATGGCTGTTTGGATGCTCACGCTCGGTGTTGGAAACACGCACTTTCACGGTTATTTAGCGAATATGCGCTACATAGAGTTTCACCTCTAGGCTACAGAGTTTACCTGATTGGACGCCTAAGGCTCCTGTTATAACTTTCAGCCGGGCCGAAGTCGGGATTCAGAGTGCCCTCCCCAGGAAGCAACCTGGCGGCAAGACCCAGCACCGGGTTTCGGTGACTTCTTTGAACGGAGAAATTTAAAAATGGGAACAATACTTCTGATCATCCTGATTTTGCTTCTGGTTGGCGCACTACCAACCTGGCCATACAGCACCGGTTGGGGATACTACCCTAGCGGCGGCTTGGGTTTAGTGGTGGTAATTCTTTTGATTCTGGTTTTGATGGGCCGCATTTAGCGAAACTAGCAGATGCCTTACGGAGATTGGACTGCGGACTGCAAATGTGGTCCGCATTTTTTATGTCAGTACAGCGTTTTCGGAAGGCGTGTACACATTTGCCCTCATTGTCGAAGGGCTGCTAATGGAATAGCGTTGGTTGCGCGAAACCAATGTACTTAAATTTCTCCAAGTTGTTTGCTTTGCGTGAAATCGTTTTGCCCGCGTCAGCTTCTTAACAGCGGCACATTTCGCTGGCGTGCCAGCGGAACTCCTCGACAGTCAGCAAGTTTTAAAAAATCCTGCTTCAAAAATAGGAGAAAAAATATGAAGAGCCTAGTTCTATGTACTTTTGCCGCATTTGCGTTTTTGTGTGGCGTCTGCGGTTGCCCAGGTAAACACACCCACCGACGCGCCCAGCCCCTCAAGCCAGGGAACTCAAACATCCACGCCAGACCAGGCCAGTCCCGGAAGCGCTACTTCGCCGAGCGGAAGCATGTCTGGAAGCCAGAATGGAAATATGTCCAACGGGTCCATGTCAAGCATGAAGGGCGACAAGAAGATGAAGGGCTGCATTCAGTCTTCGGGTGGGCAGTATACGTTGCAGAGCAAACGCGGCTCCATTCCTTTGACCGGTCAGGATGTATCTGCTCACGTCGGCCATGAAGTTACGGTTCACGGAATGTGGTCGGGATCAAATGGGAACATGTCCAACACGTCATCCACCAATAGCGGAATGGCAAGCGGGAAATCATTCAACGTAACCAGCGTGGACATGATTTCGGAAACTTGCACCATGACCTCCGGCAAATAGTTGTTTAATTTGTGAAGAATCCAGGGCTCATGTGAGCTCTGGATTTTTCTTTGCTCGCAAGTAACTCAAGCTAGTGCCTATTCGCAACGTCAAGACGGTTATGTTGTCCGGACCGCCTCGATCCCTCGCCAATTGCACCAGCTTACGGCAGACGTCATCCACCGAGCCCATCCCCATAAAGTTTTTTACTTCGGTATCGTTGACCAGACCCCATAACCCGTCCGTGCACAACATCAGGGTATCGCCCGTTTCGAGAACCAATGGACTTGAAGGCCACTCCGGGTTAATTTCGGGACTCGCACCGAGGGCGGCAGTAAGTATGTGGCGGTGTGGATGGTTCTCCGCTTCTTCGGGACAAATCACTCCGGTCTCAACCAGGCGGTTTACATAGGAGTCATCGTGAGTTATGCGCGAGAGCTTTTCGCCGCGCAAAAGATATAGGCGACTGTCCCCAATATGCGCATAGTAAAGATGCGTTTTTACCAACGCTATAGCGGTGCATGTCGTGCCCATCCCCATAAGGGCGGGGTGCTCATTCGCGTACTCCTGAATCTTTTGATGGGCTGTTTTAAGTCCTTCGAGAAGTAATTGCTGCGGGTTGTCTCCTTCTGCGCTGGTGCATAGTTGTTGAATGGTCTCGACTGCAATACGGCTGGCTTCCTGGCCGCCTTCATAACCGCCCATGCCGTCGGCGACTACTGCGATCCTGCCTATCTCTTCGAATCGTGCGTCGCTGAGTGGCTCGCAATAGACACAACGGTCTTCGTTGTTCTCGCGTTGGCATCCGACGTCGGTCAGGGTTGCGACTTCAACTCCAGGACGATGTATCAATCATTCCTCGTGGTATCCAGCAAAGGCTCAAAGTATCCAGCTTGACCTGAAGCGGGTTCCCGGCAATTCAGAGAACCAAAGCAGTATGCGGGATTGTACAACCCTGGCGCTTGCCCGATAAACAGTACCTAATCATGGTGACATTTGTCACGAGTCATTCGTGATGATCTCCACTGGTATCGAAATCGGGTTTCGCTGAAGATGCTTTCACGCTGCAATGACCAACGAGCGGGAAGAGGAACAAATGATAGCAACGGGGCGCAGAGAAGAACAGGCGACAAGGACGATCGCCACGACAGCATGGTGATTGCGTCCCTGAAGCGCGTAAGCAAGTCTTACGGCGATGTTCAGGCTTTGAAAGACATAAATCTCGAGATTCGCGCGGGTGAACTTCTCGCGCTCCTGGGGCCGAATGGGGCGGGCAAAACAACTGCGGTAAAAATGCTTTTGGGACTCGCAAAGGCTACCACCGGATCCGTTAGCTTGTTCGGTGGTGATCCCTCCGATGCAAAAGTTCGCAGGCGCACGGGGGCGATGCTTCAGGTCGCAAAAGTGCCAGAGACTTTGCGGGTGCGGGAACACATTGACTTGTTTTCGTCGTACTATCCCAATCCCTTGGCCGTCTCCGAAACTTTAGCTGCGGCTGGATTGGAAGACATCAAGAATCGAGAATTTGGCGAGCTTTCTGGAGGGCAACGGCAGCGCGTGCTGTTCGCTCTGGCGATCTGCGGGAACCCTGATCTTTTATTTCTCGACGAACCTACGGTTGGCCTCGATGTCGAAGCCCGAAGGCTCTTATGGGACCAGATCCGCTTATTGATAGCTCGCGGCAAGACTGTTTTACTCACGACCCATTACCTTCAGGAAGCTGACGCTCTCGCGACAAGGGTCGTTGTTCTCAATCGCGGCTCAGTGATAGCCGAGGGAAGTCCGTCTGAGATAAAGGCACAAACGGCAGGAAAGCAAATCCGTTGCGTGACGAGTCTTTCGATCGAAGTAGTGCGTCAGATGCGGGGGGTGCTCGAAGTTCGACAAGATCGCGAGGCGCTGGAAATCCGAGCCAGCGTAGCCGAGCCAGTGCTTCGCGAAATATTGAATCGCGATCACGAAGTTTCGGGAGTCGAAGTTACCAGCGCCGGCTTAGAAGAGGCTTTTTTATCCTTAACCAACGATCACAACCGGACTCAGCAGAATTCTAAGGAGTAGTCATGATCAGCAACTCAGCCGTGGCAAGCACTCCAGTGTCATCCAGCTACGTCGATTGGGAATTATTGATTTACGCCAAAGAGGCAAAATATGAATTCCTCAAATATTTGCGGATTCCCGTCTATGCACTGTCAACCGTTTTGTTGCCGGTCATGTTCTACGTACTATTTGGGCTGCTAATGGGACGCCAGGGAAATGTGGCGCATCTCGGGGTCACCACATATCTCATAGCGACCTACGGAACTTTCGGGGTGATGGGCGCCTCGTTGTTCGCAAATGGAATTGGCGTAGCAACCGAACGCGGCTTGGGATGGATGCAGGTGAAACGTGCCAGTCCCATGCCGCCCTTTGCCTACTTTTTCGCGAAATTCTTTGTAAGCATGTGCTTCGGTTCCATGATTGTGCTGCTCTTACTTATCTTGGGAACCTGCTTCGGCGGGGTCCATATTGCTTTCGCTACGGCAGTCAAACTTCTCGGTATCCTCATTCTGGGAACCATTCCGTTCTCCGCAATGGGGATAGCCATCGGCTATTTTGCCGGTCCAAACTCCGCGCCAGCAATCATCAACATCGTTTACTTGCCACTCTCGTTTGCTTCGGGACTGTGGTTCCCGATCGAGGCTTTACCGAAGTTTCTCCAGAAAGTCGCAACGTTTCTGCCGCCTTATCATCTGGCACAAATTGCGCTTCGAACTGTCGGGGCATCCGGCCAAGCTTCGAACTCAATTCATTGGGAATTTCTGGCAGGCTTCACGTTGCTCTGCCTCGGACTAGCGCGCCTTGGGTTTCAGCGGGACGAAGGAAAGATGTACGGCTAGGCCAGGCTGTCCCAAACAGGAGAATCAAATGGAAACAATCGTATATAGAGTCGCTGGATGGGCCTTAAACCTGGCTTCGGTGCTTCTACTGGTCAGTTTCGGCAAGTTGGATCTAATCATCGTGTTAATGCCAATTTCTTTATTGTTAGCCTGCTGCTTTTCTGGTTCTGACCACATGCGGGTTGAGGCGGGCCAACAGCACGGGAAAGGAATGGCCTAGAATTACTGCCATGGCTCTCTTGCCAGACAACAAAGATCACGGATGGGCGCCCTATATTTACCTGGCATACTTCGGCTTCTTCTTTGAAGATCCGATTGCGTCGCATGCGGGCTGGCACAAGTGGCTCGCCACCGCAGTGGGTACAGTCATATTTTTAGTTCTCTACTTTAGTTTCTTCCGGCTGAGACGTCCGTGGAACCTGATAAGCCTGGCGGTAATGACGGTAGTTGGCTTAGTCTACGCGCCATTTCACACTGGCGCCGCCTGTTTCTTTATTTTTGCGGCATCTTTCATACCGTTCGCGGTGGAGACCGAACTTGCCGCCGTTGAACTGTTAGCGTTGTTGGCGGCAGTGGTTAGCCTGGAATTCTGGCTTTTGCATTTCGCATTTTGGTTCTGGTTCTGGAGTTGTCCTTTCGCCATGTGTATAGGCGCGGGCAACATCTTTTTTGCGCAAAGAAATCGTGCCAATGAAAAACTCATGGCAGCCAATCAGCAGATTGAGCATCTCGCCAAAGTAGCGGAGCGCGAACGAATTGCCAGAGACCTACATGATGTCTTGGGACATACGCTTTCGGTCATTATTCTGAAGTCCGAGCTGGCCGGAAAATTAATCGATTCAGATCCCGAACCGTGCCAGGGCGGAGATCGCAGACGTCGAGCAAACATCCCGCACGGCTCTGGCGGAGGTTCGCGGCACTATCCGCGGTTATCGATCGCATAGTTTGGAGGACGAAATCAAGCAGGCCAAATCAACTCTGGAGACTGCCGGGGTTTCCCTGACATCACAGCAGCAGCAGGTTTCGCTGACTCCCGCACAAGAAAGCGTAATCGCATTAATCGTCCGGGAGGCCGTGACCAATGTCGTGCGTCATGCCGGAGCCAGACATTGTGAATTGCGACTCGCCCCCCAAAATGGAAATTGCCTTTTGGAAATTAAGGATGACGGTCGTGGCGGATCACAAGTGGAGGGCAACGGATTGCGCGGGATGCGTGAGCGTATTGAAGCGCTAGGCGGAACTCTAGTGCGGGAAACACGCGCCGGAAACAGGATCTCGATTCAATTCCCGTTGACTGTGGCGCAAGGCGACGGTGCCCATTGAATCCGGCGGCGGTTCATCCACTTAAATCGGGGCGCAAACAAATACGCGTAGTAATCGCGGAAGACCAGAGTATGGTTCTCGGGGCCTTAGCCGCTTTGCTCGAAATTGAAGGCGATATCGCAGTTGTGGCCCGAGCTAAGAACGGCAAAGAGGCGTTGCAGGCTGTTCTCACTCACAAGCCCGACGTTTTCATCACCGATATTGAAATGCCGGAAATGACAGGCTTGGATGTCGCGATGGAATTGAAACGGCTTCGCAAAGAAACGCGGGTCATCATTCTCACAACTTTTGCCAGAGCAGGCTATCTGCGGCGCGCCTTGGATGCAGGCGCGTCTGGGTATCTGCTGAAAGATATGCGCGCCGAAGAGCTAGCTGAGGCAGTCCGACGGGTGCAGCAGGGATTGCGGGTGATTGATCCGGAATTGGCGGCCGAAGCATGGAGTGAACCGGATCCCCTCACTGACCGGGAGCGCCAGGTGCTCCGTCTTGCAGGGGATGGAGTTGCGAGCGCCGATATTGCCACTGAGCTAAATCTTTCGGAAGGCACGGTGCGCAACTATTTGTCCGAAGCGATCAGTAAACTCGGAGCTGGAAATCGGGTCGAGGCCGCTCGAATTGCCCGCGCCAAGGGCTGGCTGTAGCATCAGCCTTCCGGCGGCGTCAGCACATTTCTACTATGTTGTGTCGCTCGCAAACATCCCTTGTGATGTCCCATATGCTGGGTAGTTCGCCGGACATTGCCAGAAGTACCGCCGTCAGGTCGGGTACGCCCTCGGGAGTAGCCAATCGGTTGGCGGATCCAGTGCGCTGGGGGGAGGCATTTTCTTTCGACATTTCGTGTTTCTCCTATAGGGGATTCGTTCTTTCAAGAACATTTCTATCGAATTGGCGTCGCACGAACAATCGGATGGATACCCGATTACTATGAGACATGTTGATGACTGTACCTAAGACCCGCCTGCGCTAATCCCATCAGTGACTATGCCCGGGTCTCCAACTATTTCTGCGCGCAATTTCGATGCACTGATTCTCGGTGCCGGAGCCGCTGGAATGATGTGCGCCGCGGAGGCAGGCAAGCGAGGGCGGCGAGTTGCGGTACTGGAGCGCTCCGAGCGCGTTGGCAAGAAGATACTTATCTCTGGCGGAGGCCGCTGTAACTTCACTAACATTCATTGCCAGCCAGAAAATTTCATATCTTCGAATCCGCACTTTGCAAAATCTGCGCTGGCACGCTACACGCCCGCCGACTTCGTTGCCTTGATTGAAAAACACAGGATCGCCTACCACGAAAAGACATTGGGTCAGCTTTTCTGTGACCGTTCAGCGCAGGATGTCACTCAATTGCTCGAGGCAGAGTGTCGCGAGGGTCAGGTTGAGATCGTCTTAAATACAAAAATTCGCGAGGTTACTCGTACTAGCGAATTCGTGGTCAAAACCGAAAACGCGGAATTTCATGCTCCTGCGCTGGTTGTGGCTACGGGAGGATTGTCGATCCCCAAGATGGGCGCAACGGACTTCGGATACGATCTGGCTCGTAAATTCGGTTTGAAAATTAAATCAACCAAGCCGGGCCTCGTGTCCTTAATGTTTGGAAACAAAGATCGAGAACACTTCGCGGAGCTGGCTGGAGTGTCGGCCGAAGTCATTGCTTCAGCGGACAAGCATGCATTTCGAGAAAAGATGTTAATCACGCACCGGGGATTGAGCGGTCCCGCCATTCTTCAGGTGTCCTCTTATTGGGAGAAGGGCCTTCCAATTCACATCGATCTCGCGCCGGAAACTGACGTTACAGCTGCCATCCGTGAGCGTACGGAGAGAAATGTAGAGATGGTGAAAACAGAGCTGAGAAAATTTGTTCCGGCACGTTTGGCAGCGCGTTGGATTGAGTTGAATATGCCTTCAGCATGGACGAACCAGTCTTTAATGGAACTTGAAAATAAAATCCATAATTGGACGATTATTCCAGCGGACACAGAGGGCTATGCCAAGGCTGAAGTCACCGTTGGCGGCATTGATACTGATGAATTATCGGCCAAGACGATGGAGAGCCGGAAAGTCCCCGGATTATTTTTTATCGGGGAAGTCGTTGACGTCACCGGTCACCTGGGAGGCTTCAATTTTCAGTGGGCATGGGCCTCGGGTTTTGCCGCAGGACAAGCGCTGTAGATCCGCACCGCGCGAAGATTTGATCAATTAATAGTTGACTATCGCGGCGAAGGATTTTGGATCAAGGCTTGCGCCACCCACCAGCGCGCCGTCTATTTCTTCTTCGGACATCAGAGCTTTCGCATTCTCCGGTTTCACCGAGCCACCATAGAGAATGCGCAGTTGCGATGCGAATTCTTCGCCAAAAGTCTTCGCTGCTTCTCCGCGAATAACTAGGTGCGCTTCCGCAGCTAGCTGAGGGGTCGCCGTCTTACCCGTACCAATTGCCCACACCGGCTCGTAGGCAATCACGAGTTTGGCAGCTTTCTTGGCTGAAACTGCATGAAAAGCCCGCAAACATTGGCGGCGCAATACGTCTTCGGTCAATCCGGACTCGCGCTCCTCGAGTACTTCTCCGACGCAAACGATCGGCGTCAGATCATTCTCCAGTGCGCTCTGAAGTTTTAAATTTACCGTGTCATCCGTTTCCCCAAAATATTGGCGGCGTTCGGAGTGTCCAATAATCACGTGAGTGCAACCGCTGGCTGTCAACATTGACGCGGATACTTCTCCGGTGAATGCCCCTTCTTTTTCCCAATACAAATTTTGTGCGCCTACTGCAACGTTGGATTCTTTTGAAGATTCAACCGCGGCAGCGATCGACACGAAGGAAGGGAACACTGCTATCTCGCTGCGGTCATGGCCAAAGACCACCGGCAAAAACTTTTCGATGAAATCCCGTGCCTGATCAGGAGTCTTGTACATCTTCCAATTCGCGGCCATTAATTTCTTGCGTGACATGGGGACCTTTCAAGGAAGGGAATGACTCTACCGCTTTTCCGACAGCGCATCGACGCCAGGCAATTTCTTGCCCTCGAGAAACTCAAGCGACGCTCCGCCACCTGTCGAAATGTGTGTGATCTTATCGGCGACGCCAGCGGAATGAACCGCCGAGACCGAATCTCCTCCGCCTACGATGGAGATCGCCGCTCCGTTGTCGGCAATCGCGCGCGCAATCTTAAACGTCCCTCTGGAGAAAGCGGAAATTTCAAAAACTCCCATGGGGCCATTCCACACGATGGTCCGAGCTTCCGAGATTTCTTCGGAGTAGGCTTCAATGGTTTTTGGACCGATGTCGAGTCCCATCAGGTTTTCCGGGATAGGCTCTCCCACCCCGACGGTGCGGACTAACGCATTTGCGTCGATCCGGTCCGCGACTATGTGATCGACCGGCAACATAAATTTAATATTTGCAGCCTTCGCGTCTTCCAGAATTTTTCGAGCCAAATCTAACTTATCTTCTTCCACTCGCGATTTGCCGACCTGATGGCCCTGGGCTTTCAAGAAGGTGTAAGCCATGGCTCCGCCAATAATCAGCACATCGACTTTATTCATCAAATTTTGAATCACGCCAATTTTGTCACTTACTTTGGCGCCCCCCAGGATAGCTACGAAGGGGGTCTCGGGATGCTCAAGCGCCTTCCCCAGATATTCCAGTTCCTTCTGCATCAGCAAGCCAACGGCGGCCTTTTCTACAAATTTGGTGATTCCCACGGTGGAGGCATGAGCGCGATGCGCAGTTCCAAAGGCATCATTTACATACCAGTTGGCCAGGTTGGCGAGTTGCTTCGAAAACTTTTCGTCGTTAGCCTCTTCCTCCGGATGAAATCTTAGGTTTTCCAACAGCAAGCTCTGTCCTATTTCCAGTTTTCCTGCCATCTCCTCGGCTTCGGCACCAACACATTCCGGACAAAATCCGACATTTTCTCCACGGGCCAATTCTTTATCCAGCAACATTCGCAATCGTTCCGCTACTGGCTTTAGACTCAGCTTTGGATTTGGCTTGCCATTGGGACGTCCCAGGTGTGAGGCAAGAATAAGGCGAGCTCCGCGACGTAGCGCGAATTCAATCGTGGGAAGGGTTTCACGAATGCGGGTATCGTCCATTACCCGGCCATCTTCCATGGGAACGTTGAAATCCACCCGCATAAATATCCGGTGATCCCTAAGATCGAGATCGCGGATAGAGAGTTTTGCCATTTTGCTCACACCTTCAATTCAAAGAAGCGTATGGAGAAAACCTGTGGATGGAAGCGACCAAAAGCTTCCATCCGTTCATTTGGTATTTGCAACGAGCTGATTAAAGGCCCTTGCCGGCCATGTAATTTATAAGATCGCGGACCCGGCTCGAATATCCCCATTCGTTGTCGTACCAGGAAATTACTTTCACGCAGTTACCGGCAACTACGCGGGTCATGGGCGCGTCCACGATCGACGAACGCGGATCCCCTTTGAAATCGGCGGACACCAACTCGTTCTCTTCATATCCCAAGTAACCCTTAAGCGGCCCGCTTTCCGATGCTTTCTTCAGTGCGGCATTCACTTCTTCGTGCGAGGTCTTTTTCTCGACGAAAACCACCAGATCAACCACGGACACATTGGGAGTTGGAACCCGCATGGCGAACCCGTCGAGCTTTCCTTTCAGTTCGGGTACCACAAGGTGAAGAGCCTTCGCCGCCCCAGTCGAAGTAGGAATCATAGAAACCGCCGCCGCACGTGCGCGTCGCAAGTCCTTATGGGGAAAATCAAGAATCACCTGATCATTGGTGTAGGAGTGAATCGTGGTCATAGTTCCGCAGGTGATCTTGAACTCATCGTTGATCACTTTTGCGATGGGAGCAAGGCAATTCGTGGTGCAGGACGCATTGGAAATTATGTGATGCTTGCTGGCATCATAGACCTGATGATTGACGCCCAGCACAATGGTCACATCTTCATTCTTCGCCGGAGCTGAAATGATTACTTTCTTCACGCTTCCGCGCATGTGCTTTTTTGCGTCCTCGGCATCGGTAAATCGGCCGGTGGACTCGAGCACCACCTGCACTCCCACAGAGTCCCAGGGAAGTTTCGCGGGATCTTTCTCCGCAAAAACTTTGATGGTTCGTCCGTCGATAGAAATGCTGTCGGCGCCAGCTGAAATATTCTGTTTGAGATTGCCGAGAATCGAATCGTATTTCAACAGGTGAGCCAGAGTCTTGGGATCGGTAAGATCATTGACCGCGGCGAACTCCAGATTCGGATCATTCAATGAAGCGCGCAATACGTTCCGTCCAATACGTCCGAATCCATTAATGCCGACTTTAACCGCCATGTAGCCTCCGAAGAAGAGATGTCACACGGAAAAAATGTGATTGTGAGAGAACTAAAAATCTTAACAGGGGAATGGGTATGCGGCAAATGAAGCACAGGGCGGCTTCAGTTAAGATAAAGAAGATAACATATAAAATTATGGCCGATTCTCTTTATTTAAGTCTGTGGTTTCCGAGCTTCGACACCGATGAGATGCTGCCGCATGCCTTGTCGGTGATGCGACAGTTTCCGTTTTCCGCCGAACATCCGGGAATCAGTTATTTAGCGGTGCATCCCGTTTCGTGGAATGAGCCAACTACTTTGGAGCGACGCTTCGTGCCTAGCGTTCCACCTGAAGAGGCCGTGCAAGCCGCATTCGATTTGCTGCATGAGGATTACGCCTACGAATTCGAGGCCTCATGGGATTTGTGGTTGCTCTCCGACAACGGTGCGCAATGGATTCCCAAGCCCTCAGTGGTGAGATTCGTTGTGCGCGGAGCCGATTTCGATGATGGTGCGGCGCAGCAGGAAGGCCAGATCCAAATTGATTTCGGGATGGACTCGCCGTTTCTTCAGGAGCAAGTGGAATTGACAGCGAAGGCGGAATCTTCGATCCATGAGAACGTGCAAAAATTGGTTGAATTTACCGGCAAGCTTGAGAAAACTTCTGGCGCAAATGCCCGGCTATTATGGTCCGAATCGGAAGAAAATTTTGCGCAAAAATTAATTGCCAGACTGCAGAAAGTGCAGTAAATAGTGCGAGGGTGACGAATGCAGTAAGTTTGTTTATTTAGACACTTTCACAGTCCAATACGCTTCCATTCCTTCCTGACGGTTAAAACAAATTCAAAGACCTGCATTCCGGGGACGCACTCCTATGCTCTCCTGCACGGGTTTTAAGCTGACACTAATAAAGAACGTTTTCGGGGGATACAAATTCCGCAATTCTTAGAATGAATAGATTGCGTGATCCCGTCTTTAGATCGAGCGTGCCGCTAGTTTTCTGAGACAAACCCGCACACTCTCTGAGCATCTCGTTAACTGCATAAAGGAGAATGGATGAGCAGCAGCAAAGTCAACCAGACAAGGACTTTGGAAAATCCTGTACATCTAAAGCCCTTCGCCGACCAAGACCTTCTAAGGGTTGTAATCGAAACACCTAAGGGGAGCCGCAACAAGTTTGCCTTTAATACCGAGGCCCGCGTTTTCGAATTGAAAAAAGTCTTACCCGCCGGAATGGCGTTTCCCTACGACTTCGGTTTCGTTCCCTCGACCAAAGCCGACGACGGCGATCCGGTCGACGTCCTGGTACTGATGGACGAACCTGCTTTTCCCGGCTGTGTCCTTAAGCAGCCGCCCCATTGGAGTGATTCAAGGCGAGCAGGGCGATAAGAAAAAGAAAGTCCGCAATGACCGAATCGTCGCGATTGAACAGGACGCACACAGCTGGGCGGACATAAAAACAATTAACGATCTAGGAAAAGAATTCTGCGATGAGCTGGAACAGTTTTTCGTGAATTATCACCGACTCTCCGGTGAGCAGTACAAGATCCTGGGAATCAAAGGGCCCGGCCAGGCGCGCAAACTCGTAAAGTCGTCAAGACAATGATCCAGATTCTTATTCGTTTTCTAGTGGGTGGTGCGGTCGTGTCCGCATTCGCGCTCGTGGGAGACTTGCTCAAACCCAAGAGCTTTGCCGGATTGTTTGGCGCGGCGCCTTCCGTGGCACTCGCCACGCTTGGTCTAACCGTTGCAACTGAGGGTGCGGCCTATGCCGCCATTGAAGCGCGCTCAATGATCGCAGGTGCGGTCGCATTCTTTATTTACGCTTCGTTGGTTAGTTGGATTCTGATGCGGTATCGCTTCAATGCGCTCTGGGTGACCCTTGCCATGATGCCGGCATGGTTCGCGGTAGCCTTCGGACTGTGGAGCATGGGATTGAGGTCATGATGCTGGTCAAGCTAGATAGCTCCGCGCTAACGCAGACGAAGTGGAATCAGTACGCGGTACGTTTTCTATTTGGTGGATTCATCACAGCTGTCGCGGGATTGGTGGCGAAAGAATACGGTCCCGCTGTCGGTGGACTTCTGCTGGCGTTTCCGGCAATTTTTCCCGCTAGCGCAACTCTTATCGAGAAACATGAAAGGGAAAAGAAAGAGAAAGAAGGTTTGAACGGAACCATCCGAGGAAGGTTGGCGGCGGGGGTAGACGCGGCTGGATCCGCCATGGGAAGTCTAGGGCTTTTTCTGTTCGCGATTGTGGTCTGGAAGTTTATTTCGGGTCGCCCGGCTTGGGAAGTTCTACTAGGCGCCACCGCGGCGTGGGCGCTGGTTTCGGTATGCATCTGGAAAATTCGAAAGCTTACCTCAGGAGTGAAGGTGAGTAAACGTGCGGCCTTTCCAGGCAATGTTAGGCATTGACAATTAACCGTACTGACTAGCTTCGTATGTTAGCCGCTTCCAACCTTTTTAAAGATTGCTACATCGTAGCGCACGAATCATGGAAACGCCGTCGAAGCCGACCGTGAAAGTTCCGCATGGAGTTACTTCAATAATTGCGGATGCGATCTCTTTCTCTTTATTCTGCATTGTCGCGGGCTGCATGGCCGCCGGCTCAGAACTCGCCCATGCAGCTGCCGCAAACTGAATCCAATTATCAGGACCACCCTTATCAAGGACAGTTAGACCCAGATGACGGACAGTGGGTTCGTCCCGCGAAAGATTATGCGAGCACCCGCTATAGTTCTTTGGCGCAAATCAACGCCTCCAACGTAAAAGACCTGAAGCCGGCGTTTCACATTCTCCACCGGAATGACGCACGGCCATGAAGCTGCGCCGCTGGTCGTGAATAACACGATGTACATCGTGACGCCCTTCCCGAATAATTTGTATGCGCTGGATTTGACCAAGCCGGGCGCGCCGATGAAATGGGTTTACGAACCGCGTCCTACGCCGGCCTCGCAAGGGGTTGCCTGCTGCGATGTGGTGAATCGCGGTGCTTCCTACGATGACGGAAAAATCTATTTCAATACGCTGGACGATCAGACTATTGCTGTGAACGCAACCACTGGTGCTGAGGTCTGGAAGACCAGAGTAGGCGACATTAATAAAGGCGAGAGCATCACTATGGCTCCGCTAGTGGTCAAAGGAAAAGTTTTAGTAGGAAACAGCGGAGGCGAATTCGGCATCCGTGGTTGGCTTACTGCGCTGGATGCCAAGACAGGAAAGATCGCATGGCGGGCTTACAGCGCTGGTCCTGACAAAGATGTATTAATCGGGCCAAAGTTCAAGCCGTTTTATCCGCAGGATCGCGGACAAGATCTAGGTGTTAAGACCTGGCCGCCCGATAGCTGGAAAATTGGAGGCGCCGGGGTCTGGGGATGGATTTCTTATGATCCCAAACTCAATCTCATCTATTACGGCACGGCAAACCCAGGTCCATGGAATGCAGATGCGCGGCCGGGAGACAATAAATTCGCCGCAGGAATTTTCGCTCGCGATCCCGACACCGGGGAGGCGGTCTGGTTCTATCAATACTCGCCGCATGACCTTTTTGATTATGACGCAGTGAATGAAAACATCCTTTTGGACTTGCCGATCAACGGCCAGACTCGCAAGGTTATAGTTCATCCCGATCGTAATGGATACGTCTATGTGATGGACCGCACGACCGGCGAAGTACTTTCCGCCAATGTGTTCGCCCCAATTACCACTAGCCGGGGCGTCGATTTAAAAACTGGATTGTTGCAGTACGTTGAAGAAAAAAGGCCAATCCTGGGTAAAGTCATTCATGGAATTTGTCCTGCTGCCCCTGGAGCAAAAGATTGGCAGCCTTCGGCGTTTTCTCCGCGAACAGGTTTGCTCTATATCCCGCATAACCACATCTGCATGGACGAAGAAGACCTGGCGGTAAATTACATCGCGGGAACGCCGTACGTCGGCGCGAACGTTCGTATGTACGACGCACCTGGCGGCTACGGCGGGGAGTTTACGGCATGGGATCCATTGCAGGGCAAAGTTGTGTGGACCATTCCAGATCATTTTCCGGTATGGAGCGGAGCTCTTGGTGACGGCTGGGGACGTAGTGTTCTACGGTACGCTCGAGGGCTGGTTTAACGCCGTGGATGCGCATTCCGGAAAATTATTGTGGCAATTCAAAACTGGATCGGGGGTCATCGGTCAGCCAGTCACATATAAAGGACCCGACGGAAAACAATACGTTGCAGTTTTATCCGGCGTTGGCGGCTGGGTCGGTGCAATTGTTGCCGGCGGACTGGATGCGCGTGATGAATCCGCAGCTCTAGGATTTGCTGCCGAAGCTCGAGACCTGCCGAAGTACACCAATAAAGGAGGCATGTTGTATGTGTTCGCGCTTCCTTAAGATTTGTGTGGTTGCGGCCCTCACCGTGGCTAGCTGCTTTGCACAATCGCGCGAGCTACGGGTCTGCGCCGATCCAGATAATTTGCCGTTTTCAAATCGTCAGCAGCAAGGATTTGAAAATCAAATTGCGGCCATCGTCGCCAAAGATCTCGGTGCCAATCTCACCTACGTATGGCAACGGATGGGACGGGGCTTCGTCCGCGAATTTCTTGATAAGTCGCGATGCGATGCATTGATAGGAATTCCGTCAAACTTCCACGGACTTCTGACAACGACGCCTTATTACCGGTCCAGTTACGTTTTTGTTTCCCTTAAGGACGCACGGTTGAAACCAGCATCATTCAACGACCCCGAACTGCACGACATGAAAGTAGGCGTTCAGGTGCTCGACGAGGAGTACACGCCACCGGGAGACGCGCTGGCGCGACGCGGGATGCAAAATGCAATCGTGGGATTCGACACCACAGCCGACGCGGAATCAATAGTTCGCGCAGTGGTCGATAAAAGAGTGGACACGGCGATTGTATGGGGACCGCTGGCGGGATATTTCGCGCAGCAATACCATCGCCGTCTTTCGCTTACGCCGGTATCGCCGCAGGTTGATCCCCCAGGGGTTCCATTCACCTTTGCTATTTCGATGGGGGTGCGGAAAGGAAATATCCAGCTTCGCGACGAACTTGAGCAAGTACTCGCTCGCCATAAGTCTGAAATTAAACAAATTCTAGATAAGTATGGAGTTCCACAATTAGATCTCGCACCACCTGCAAGTATTGGAGGCTGATGAGTTCCCGCTACAAATTCGGCGCACTGCTGATCGTGGGGATTTGTTTGTCCTCGTGCAAGCGCGAAGACCGCATCTTGCGCCAGCCGCCTCCCGCCGATCAAACCTTCAATACTGTGCAGGTGAGCGGACTGAATCCCGGGGCAAACTCAATGCCCACGCCGCCGCCGTCGAACATGTATGAAGAGAGCGCGTACGCGGTCTCGCAAGGCCAGCAACTCTACGAACAATACAACTGTGTCGGCTGTCACGCGCATGGCGGCGGAGGCATCGGTCCTCCGCTGATGGATAACAATTGGATTTACGGCAGCGAACCCGGGAACGTTTTCACCACGATCATGCAGGGGCGCCCGAATGGGATGCCGTCGTTCCGGAATCGCATTCCGGAATACCAGGCATGGGAAATCGCGGCGTTCGTGCGCTCGATGAGCGGACTGCTCCCGAAAGATGTCGCTCCGTCGCGAACCGACCAGATGAATATAAAGCCGTCGGAATCGTCGATGCCAAAGCAGATTCCAACCGGAATCACAGGAGAACCGGAGCAGCGAAAATGATTCCGGCGCTGAATCTTCGGATTTCAATTCTCCTCGCACAGGCTTCGCCGTTGTATCCAGGCGAGCATTCCGCATTAAAACCTGCCGCTGCCCAGGCCGGAAATATTGAATGGCTCTACTGGTTTCTTTTCTGGATCCTTCTTGCCGTCTTCGTACTTATGATTGCCAGCTTCGCGAGAGCAGGGGCTAAAAATTACGTTCCTAACCGCGAACCCCTTCCGGTAATCACTAATGAAGAGGGAGACCGCCGCGCAACCTGGTTCGTGGGAGGAGCAATTGGAGTTACCACCATCATCCTGCTTGTAATTTTGGTTGTCGATATGGTGAGCGGGAAAAAGCTCGAAGGCCTCAGTTCGAAAAACCCGGTAACAATTCAAATCACGGGCCATCAGTGGTGGTGGGAGATCAGCTATCCCAATTCGCAAGCGGACCAGACGATTACTACCGCCAACGAAATTCATGTGCCGGTTGGGAAGCCAGTCGTGGTGATAACAAATTCTGCGGACGTGATTCATAGTTTTTGGGCGCCGAGCATTACCGGCAAGCGTGATCTGCTGCCAGGGTACTCTTCCGCATTCTGGTTTCAGGTAGACAAGCCGGGAACATATCACGGGCAATGCGCGGAATTTTGCGGACTGCAACACGCGCATATGGGCTTCTCGGTCATTGCGGAATCGGATGATCAGTTTCTAGCCTGGCAGCAGCACCAATTGAAATCGGCAAGCGATCCAACCGATCCTGAGGCAGTTAGAGGCCGTGCTGTATTTCTAACGCACGCGTGTCTGATGTGCCACACCATTCGCGGTACCGATGCTGGCTCACGTTTCGGACCCGATCTGACTCACGTCGCGTCACGCAATATGATCGCCGCCGAAACCTTGCCCAACACTGCGGGAGCGCTGGCGGGATGGATTCTCGATCCGCAGCGCATCAAGCCGGGGACAAAAATGTCTCCTAATCCTCTTCCGGCGGATGATCTTCAGGCCCTGATCACGTACCTGCGAGGCCTGCAATGAGGATGAACCGTGCCGGTTAGCGAACCCATAGCAGCCACCGAAAGGGTAGACGATACGCGTCTAAGGCGCACATGGCAGCAATGGCCAGGAGTTTGGGGGTGGTTCAGCAATACCGACCACAAAGCAATTGGCATCCGCTATATGGTCACGTCGTTTATTTTTTTCCTGCTGGGAGGGGTTCTCGCCGGAATTATTCGCCTGCAATTAGCGCGTCCTGAGAGTGGTTTGGTAGGACCTGACGCGTACAACCAGATCTTCACCATGCACGGCAGCACGATGATTTTTCTTTTTGCCGTGCCGATGATGTTTCAGGGATTCGGCGTGTACATCGTTCCCCTGATGTGCGGCGCGCGCAACATTGCGTTCCCACGGCTAAATGCCTTCAGTTACTACCTTTATTTATTTGGCGCAATTGTTGTCTGGGCAGGATTGCTCACCAATACCGGCGGCGAAGCGGGATGGTTTGCTTACGTGCCATTGTCAGGTCCGAATTATTCTCCCGGACACCGGTCTGACTTCTGGTCGCAGATGATCACCTTCACCGAAGTCTCAGCGCTGGCGGTGGCCATCTGCATTGCGACAACCATCTTGCGGCACCGCGCGCCTGGCATGACGCTGAATCGCATGCCGATTCTTCTTTGGGAGAAGCTGGTCATCTCATTCGCGGTGATCTTCGCGATGCCGGCCGTAATGGTCGCCAGCGGATTGTTGTTAACTGATCGTCTCGTGGGTACGCAATTCTTTAATCCGTCGGAAGGCGGCGACGTACTGCTTTATCAACATCTTTTCTGGTTTTTTGGACACCCCGAGGTGTACATCATCTTTCTGCCCGGGGCGGCTATCGTCTCGACTCTCGTTCCGAGCTTTACACGGCGGCGAATATTTGGCTACACGCCCATTGTCGTTTCCGTTGTCGCGACCGGTTTTATCGGATTCGGCGTCTGGGTGCATCACATGTTCGCGACAGGGCTACCGCAAATGAGTGAAAGCTTTTTTACTGCCGCCAGCCTGATGATTGTTATTCCCACCGGGACGCAGTTTTTCTGCTGGGTGGCGACCATGTGGAATGGACGCCTGCAAATGCGGCTGCCCATGCTGTGGTGCTTCGGATTTTTCTTCGTATTCCTGATCGGCGGACTATCGGGCGTCATGCTGGCTTCCATCCCAGTCGATTTGCAAGTGCACGATACGTTTTTTCTGGTCGCTCATTTTCACTACGTCCTGATCGGTGGAGCACTGTTCCCGATGTTTGCGGGCCTTTATTTCTGGATTCCAAAAATGACCGGCCGCATGATGAATGACACCATGGGCAAATGGCATTTCTGGCTGTTCTTTGTCGGATTTAATATCACATTTTTTACCATGCATTTCCTCGGACTGCGCGGCATGCCGCGTCGCGTTTACACATACAGCGCCGACATGCATTGGGGCGGTTTGAATTTGCTGGCTTCTTCTGGAGTCATATTCATGACGGGGGGTCTGCTGATCTTCATCATCAATTTCTTCTGGAGTAAAGCTAACGGAGAGATTGCCGGGAATAATCCGTGGGGTGATTCCAGCCTTGAGTGGTCGCTCTCATCGCCACCGCCTCCCTACAATTACCTGCACATACCTACGGTGAATGGTCGCGATGCACTATGGGACGAAGGGGCGAATCAGCCTGTGGTGGTGGGGTTGCGCGACGATATCCGCGAGACGCTGGTGACTCATAGTCTCGATTCCGAGCCGCAACACAAAGATGAAGATCCGGGGCCAAGCATCTGGCCGTTTCTTGCGTCGGTCACGGTCTCGGCGACATTCGTGGGTTTGATCTATCGTGCGTGGGCAATCGAAGTCGGAGCAATTCCGGTAATCATCACGCTGGTCGGATGGCTGTGGCCGAAGGGACATTCTCCGGCTCTGCCTGTCTTGTCGGGAAAAGAGGCTGTATGGAAGCGGTGAATACACGAATCATCGACGGCCGCGAACGTACTGTCTTGGACGTCTCCGCGTTGCCAGCGGTCGCTTTCGGACGCAGCAACACTACGTGGCTCGCCAATGTTTTGTTCATGACGATCGAGGGCATGATGTTCGCCCTCATGTTCGCAACATATTTTTATTTGCGCACACGGTCCACGGATTGGCCTCCGGTACAAAATCCGCCGTATCTTTGGTTCGGAGTCGCCAATGGGATTTTATTGCTCATCAGTGTGATTCCTGCCCGCTGGGTACAGAAACAAGCGCCGACAGGCAATCGCAGCCGAATTTCAATCGGGCTGGCGATTCTCGCCGGATTTGCGGTGGTTTCGATGGTGTTGCGTGTGTACGAATTCACCGCGCTCAACTGCCGCTGGACCGACAATGCTTACGCATCCACGATTTGGGTGCTCATCGCAATGCATTCCGGCCACCTGATTACAGAGTTCATCGAGACGGCCGCCATTCTGTGTATTTCATTCACCGACAAGATGGAAGGAACCCGGCTTGCTGATGTCGCAATCAATTCCGATTACTGGTATTTCGTGGTCGGCAGCGCGATGATCGTGGATTTCCTGATCTACGGCACGACAAGGTTCTTATAAGAGGGAAGCGGTGACAGAGCTCGAACAAGATATTCGCGATGGACAGACGCCACGCCTAGTGTGGTGGAGTTTAATCGCTGGCTTTGCGGCCTGGGGCGTTGACCTTGCGCTGAGCTACACGCTGGAGCAGCACACCTGCTCAACCGGACATCATTATGTGCTGCATTGGATTTCAATTATCTGCGCCTTGATTGCCTTGAGCGGATTTGTACTGGGATATCAGGATTTTAAAAAGTTTCCGCCGGAAACAAATGACCATGGCGGACGAAGATTTGACCGTGCTCATTTCCAGGCATTGCTCGGAATGGCCTTCAGCCTGACATTTACTTTGGTGATTATTGCGGGAGCAATCCCCCGTTGGATATTGAGTCCATGCGATTAAGGACGACAACGCGAAAGGCGGCAATTGTCCTGGGGGCGACGGGAATGGCTACGCGTGCTTTCGCGGCGCAGGCGGATACATCGTGCCACGCCTGGTCCTGCACGGAATGGACTTGGCCGCCGTTTATCATCGTCCCGCTCATTCTGACTGCGTTGCTCTACGCGATTGGACTTTTAAAAATATCGCGGCGGCGGGCTCAGGCGGAAGACGCGGCATCCCGTGTCTCTACCATTGGATCGATACCCTTCGCTCGACGCCGGTCTTTCCCCGTTTCGTTATTTTCGTTGATTTGTTTTATAGCAGGATTGATTTCGCTCATCTTTGCGCTTGATTCTCCATTGCACGAAATCGGAGAGCAATTATTTTGGGTTCACATGACACAGCATGAAATTCTAATGCTGATCTCGGCGCCATTGCTGGTACTGGGCAGGCCGCTGGTTCCTATTCTGTGGTCATTGCCGAACAAGTCTAGAAATGCGGTCTCAGATATAAGCCGGTCCGAGGCGTTCCGCCAAATGTGGAAGGGCATCTCGTCTCCTCTGGCGGTATGGCTGCTCTCTGCCGTAGCGTTACTGGCCTGGCACGCTCCGGCTCTTTTCGATCGAACTCTTCACAGCGATTTTGTTCATGCCGCGCAGCATATAAGTTTCCTTGGGACTGCGCTTCTATTCTGGTGGACACTTGCCGAGCACGGACGACGCCTGGGTTATGGGACTGCTTTGCTCTACGTTTTTACGACAGCAATTTATACGAGCGTTCTCGGTGCGCTGCTCACATTCGCGCCACATCCCTGGTACTCGCCCTATGCAGACACAACTCAGGCGTGGGGCCTGACGCCGCTGGAAGATCAGCAAATCGGCGGCCTTATTATGTGGATCCCCGGCGGTACCGTGATGCTGATCATCTCTTTATTTTTGCTCGTGCGCTGGATGAAGGAGTCGCAGCGTCGCTGGGATTACACTCGTACCGCGGAACTGATGTCGTTATCCGCTAGAGCAGGAGCTGTACATGAAAACTAAATTCATGCTTCTCCTGATTTTCTCCGCCGCGCTCAGCGGTTGCTCCTCGTTGAGTGATTCAGATGTCCGTGCGGCGGCGCAGCTTACCAACGGCGGCGATGCTCGTGAGGCTTCAAGAGAAATTCGCAGCTATGGCTGCAACACATGTCATCAAATTTCTGGCGTACCCGGAGCACGTGGACTAATCGGACCCCCACTCGACGGTATTCGTGACCGTTATTACATTGCGGGCGAGCTGCCCAACACTCCCGACAATCTGATGCGCTGGATTCAGCATCCACGGCAGGTTGAGCCGCACACCGCGATGCCTGAGATGGGAGTTACCGAGCAGGACAGCCGCGACATTGCCGCTTATCTCTACACATTGCGTTGAATTCGAAAATAGAAAGCAGGACATTTATGAAATCGCAATCACTTGCTCGACAAATAATTTGCCTCGCGACGATACTAAGCTTCGCGGCCATTACCCTCCGCACAAGCTCAAAAAGATTGCTCCAAGGTTCCCGACTACAACAAACTGAAATCCGCTTTGACCGCCGCGGTGAAACAGGGCAAGGGCGCCAACGGAGGCCTAGGCAATCAGGAGTGGGGTACCGTCGTAAATCGGGATGGGCTTGTCTGTGCCGTCGTATTCACGGGTCCGAATCGCGGAGCGGAGTGGCCGGGCAGCCGTGTGATATCCGCCGAAAAGGCAAATACAGCGAATGCATTCAGCACCGATAACTTCGCGCTGTCGACCGGCAACATTTATTCCGCCGCGCAACCTGGCAATTCTCTTTACAGCATCATCAGCGGGCCGAATCCGCACGTGGCTCTAGAAGGCGACGCGGAAAAATTCGGACAGCCCGACGATCCCATGGTCGGCAAAGCAATTGGCGGTGTAATTGTCTTTGGCGGAGGCCTGCCTCTCTACAGTAAAGACGGTCACATCGTCGGCGCCCTGGGAGTTAGCGGAGATACGTCATGCGCCGATCACGTCGTCGCCTGGAAAACCCGCCACGCACTTGGACTTGATGCAGTCCCCATGGGGGTGGCTCCGGGCCCAAGCGATAATCTGATTTTCGATATTCAAAACGGTGTCAGCAGCAGCGGCTTCGGCCATCCCTCCTGCAAGGGAGGCAATCCAAGTGAGGACATTATTCAGAAATTAAACCAACAGGAGCCGGTGGGACCTCATAAATAGTTCCATTAGTACGAATAGCTACGTGGCCTCGCGGTAGTCGAAGACAGTATGACGAGCACACGGTGACCGTCATCCGAACTCCGTTCAATCGCGGCACTCGAAGTTGCTCGCGTCTTCCGTGTTGCCCTGTCCTTTGTACTGCGCATGTGTTGGGTAAGGACATAGAGGACGGGTGCGTCCCGGGAACGCCTTCCCGCTGGCGGTTACCGAGTTGGGGGCAGTTCCTTTTTCCACCCAGTTGACCATGGCGCTTAAAAAATCAAACTGATCAAGCGCTTGCCCTCCGCCGCAATGGCTCATCCCGGGGACAAAATAGAACTGGCTCCACTTAGAGACCGTATCCAGGCCGCCATTCACAGCGGCCATATCTTTGTAATAGTCAAACGTGTCGAGTGGAGAGAACCATGGATCGCTGTCGCCGTGGTAAAAGATGAGTTTTCCTCCATGACTGGAAAACGTAGTCAAGTTGGTGGACATTGAGTCCACGAGCGGCTGAGCAGCCGCAAGCGCTTCCTTTTCGACATCAACTTCCATTGCGGTGGTTGCTGGTCCGAAAATGCCAGGACCTGGGGAAAGAATCCCACGGATGGGGCCGCTAGCCGCAGTGCCTGTGTCATATAAAAAACCGGGGTATACCTGCACCCCCTCTGAGGTCTTTGGCCCGGCGAGAGCTTTCTTAATCGCAGCGACCTTCTCCGGCCTCAGGCACGATTCGGTCTTGCCTTCCTGGCACGTCAGCGCCGCCGGATCGAAATCGCAAGCGAGCGGATCTGAGATGAGACCGTCGGCGACTCCGTCCTTTGCGTCGCATCGGTTGATGAGAGCTTCTTTGATCAGCTTCCGATCATTGTCGGTGATGGCCTGCTCGATGAGCGGCTTTCCATTGGCATCCTTCGGCGCGATCTGATTGAACGCAACGGGGATCCACTTCCCAATCGCCAAGTTCGAAAGTCCGGTGCGCATGGCAGGATCGCCGGAGATTATGCCGTCGAAAACCGTGGGATAGCGCTGCGAAAGAATCATGCCTTCGCGGCCGCCGGTGGAGCATCCGGCAAAATACGAATGGGCCGCTGGTGTTGCGTAATACTTCGTAATGATTTGTTTAGCAAGAGCAGCTACTTCGGCGTTGGCGAGGTAGGCAAAATCCAGGTCTGCCTGCTCATCTTTCATGAAGTCGAAATCGAAGGGTCCACGATGGCTCTTATGACCCGTGTCCGTGCTGACGACCGCGAATCCGCGCATCAATGCGGGCGTCTCCCCCGCAGCGCTCAGACCGAGGGGCGGCATCACAAACCCATTCCCGCCACCCCCACCTTGCATGAGAAAGTCGTGGTTCCACTTCTCAGGCAGCGCTAGCGCGAAGCGGATCCCGAATTCTTCGCCGCCAACTCCGATTCGGCGATTGATGACGCCCTCGACCCTGCAGTAGCCGGGAATTGGCAGGCTGTGGCCCGGCCCGTAAGGATTGGGTTCTGTACTTCCAGCCGGGATCGCTTCAGCCTTGGTGACTTCTACGCCCGAGGCCTTGAAGCTTATAAGGGTTGAGCAAAAGCTGTGCTCTTGCGCCCACGCATAGGGGGACGATGCCATTACGATCCAAATCATGGCTCGCAGGTATGGTGATTGCATATTTGCCTCACTTTCAATTTAGAAACTCCGAAATCATGGCTCAGATTTTAATTCCTGCCGCAGCACCTGGCGCTCAGGCACTCGTCTGGAGCGGGCCCGACGCCGCTCCGTCTCCCCAGACTTCTTTCGCAATCTCGGCAACCAGCCGCAGCTTTGCTTTCTGGTCGGCTACGGTTACCAGGTTCCCTTCCATGGTCGAGGCAAAACCGCACTGTGGGCTCAATGCAAGCCGGTCCAGCGAGATGTAAGAAGTGGCGCTTTCGATTCGCGTCCTGACGTCGTTCTTACTTTCAAGCTGCGATCGTTTCGAGCTGATAAGGCCGAGCACCACTACACGATCTTCAGGCACCTCAAGCAGAGGCTCAAAACCGCCTGACCGCTCATCATCGAACTCCAGCAAGAATCGGCTAAAGTTGGTGTTGCGAAAAACTCGGGTAATCGGTCCGTAGTCGCCGGCAGCATAGAACTTGCTCTGGTTATTTCCTCTGCAGAGATGAAGGCCGAAGGTGATGCCGGGATGATCGCCGATCACCGCATTGTCCATTTCGATGGAAAGGTCCAGCAGCCGGTCGGGATCATTGCCTCTTTGCCGATATCCTTCCCTTAGTTCAGGATCCAATAGTGCGGTGTATTGCGGAGAATCAATTTGGATATATGTGCAACCCAGGCGAATTAATTCCGCTACTTCATCGCGCAAGATGTCAACCAGATCGGCGAGGTATGCGTCCACCGTTGGATATGCCCCCGCGGATTTGTTGCGATCGTAATACGCAGCCCCCTGTTGCGCGCTAATCATAGTCGTTTTAGCTGGATGGTTGGTGCGGGCCCGGACATACGTGAACTCCTCGGCACAGAGTGGCCGTTTGCGCTTCAGCTTCGAGACCACGACGGGCCGCGACAGAACCAGCTGTTCCCCCTTTTCATCTCGAAACGGAATCGCCCAGCCACCGTGTTTGTCGAAACCTTCAACAGCGTCAATCAAATGTCCGTAAAAAGCATAGCGACGCATTTCACCGTCGGTGATGACCGCTATGCCGGTTTCGAGCTGCAAATCAATGCATTCGGCAACGGCACGATCCTCAATGGCTTTGAATACAGCCGGTGTCAGCTTTCCGGACGCAGACTGATCGCGTGCCTCCTTCAAGTAAGCCGGACGCAAGAGACTTCCCACAACATCGCTGCGAAACATATTCTTCTCCTGACCACCGGACATTGGGCGACGCTTATTTCACGCGGATACAATTGAATGTCGCGTAGCGTTTTACATTTTCGCCTATGCTAAATGCGTATGGGACAATTGCAAACAATGTAATAGTGCAGACCATGGGAGATAGTGAAATCCAGACGCAGAAACCTTCTGCAAGGCCAATCAGGACTGTCCACGTAACCAAATTGCGCGCCTCTTTCGAACATTGTGGGGATGGCGTCGTGCGTGTTCATTCCACGGAACCACTTGGTACTTATCCGAACCGGATCACGGACCGACTTGAATTTTGGGCTTCCCAAGCTCCCAGCCGCGTCTTCCTGGCTCAGCGTAGTGCAACTGGCGATTGGGAGAAAATCACTTACGCCGATACGTGGAGGCGCGTGCGCCGCCTGGCCGCAGGGTTACTGAGTGAGGGCTTGTCGCCGGAGAAGCCATTGATGATTCTCTCCGGAAACAGTATCGAGCACGGCCTTTTAGCTCTGGCAGCAATGCATGTCGGTATTCCTTATGCGCCTATTGCGCCGTCATATTCCTTGTCCGGACCGGGATTCGGAGCACTGGAATACGTTTGGCAAAATCTGGCCCCCGGAATGGTTTTTGCTCAAGATGGATCTTTGTTCGCCCCCGCTCTAAAGGCTGTGGCACGAGATGGGGTGCGCGTCGTGCATCACCGTTCCGCACCCCTCAATGGAATCCGCTCCATTGACCTCGCCGAATTGGAAAGTAAAGAATCACCCTCCCATGTTGATGATGCACACACGAATATTGGTCCCGATTCCATCGCGAAGATTCTCTACACCTCCGGCTCCACCGGTCTGCCTAAAGGCGTAATCACTACAAACGGAATGTTGTGTTCGAACCAGCAAATGCTGCGGCAGGTGATGCCATGTTTAGCGGAGGAGCCGCCGGTACTTTGTGACTGGCTTCCGTGGAACCATACCTTTGGGGGAAGTCACAATTTTGGAATTGCGTTGTATAACGGCGGCACGCTTTTCATTGACAGCGGAAAACCTAACCCCGGTTCTTATGCGGAGACTATTAACAATCTGCGGGACATTGCGCCGACCGCGTATTTTAATGTGCCCAAAGGCTACCAAATGCTGGTCGAGCACTTACGCAGTGACGACGCTCTGCGACATCACTTTTTCAGCCGATTAAAACTTTTGTTCTTTGCTGCGGCGGGTTTAAATCCACGAACATGGGACGATCTGCGGGAGATCGCGTTCGAGACTTGCGGAGAAGAAATCCTGATCGTGACCGGCTTGGGAGCGACCGAGAGCGCCCCTTTTGCCATGTCCACCGGCATCGAAGGGTCGTCGCCGGGATGGATTGGATTACCAGTTCCGGGTGTTGATCTCAAATTGGTGACAGTGGAAGGGCGAACCGAGGCGCGATTGCGGGGCCCATCAATTACGCCAGGTTACTGGCGCAGGCCGGATCTGAACCAGGTTGCATTCGACGAAGAGAATTACTACCGGATGGGCGATGCGGTGAAACTTGTTGACCCCTCTGATCCGCAGAAAGGCTTTTTGTTCGACGGGCGCCTCAACGAAGATTTCAAGCTCTCTAGCGGGACATGGGTAAGAGCTGGGATACTACGCATGCGTCTGTTGGCGCACTTTGATGGTCTTCTCCAAGACCTTGTTCTGGCTGCTCCGGATCGAGATTACATCGTGGCATTGCTTTTTCCCTCTATGGATTCCTGCGGAGAACTGTGCGGGACCTTGAGTCATACGGCGTCGCTTTCGGAAATTGTTTTGCGCCCGGAAGTCCGGCTTGCTTTTCAGGAGCGTCTTAATTCATTCGCACTGCAAATGACTGGCGCATCCACTCGCGTGCAACGGGCCATTCTTCTCGACTCGGCTCCTTCGAGAGAAGCCTATGAGATAACTGATAAGGGGACCTTGAATCCTGCGGCGGTCCTGAAAAATCGGGCGGAGGCACTGAACATGCTCTACGAGGAACCATTAGCGCCGGGGGTCTTAACCGTTGAGGGAATCGCCTAGGGGTGGTGCACCCGGCGTGCCATGCAGCGTTCCACCAACCTGCTTATATTGCACCGCGATCAACTATCCCAAAACCAGGCACGCCATACGTGTTCGCGGGAATTCGACAGTCAACGAGCCTTCCCCGGTCGTGATCTTGATGCCGAGGTCAGAGGGGTACAGAAGTTTCGCATTTGACGCGGGCCACGGCACTACGGTCGTTGAGGGACCATCGACCCTCCAGACTGCGAGAACAGTCTGGTTTTTCGATTTCATTCCTAAGGCAATTGATTTTCCGGAGTCGGTTACGTCCGCTAAGCCCAACGGATAAAACGGGAGGGAGTCAGGAACGTGCTGGCGGAGAGTCTCCTTGTAAATTTTGATCCCTTCCGTCACCTGCGCCCAAGCTTGCGGCGACAGTTGGTCGAGCCGGCCGCTCTGATGAATACGGCACATCATTGCGGTGACCATGTTGAAGCTGGCCTGATCGGCATCCGCACTCGCCAGCGGATAAGACCAGATTGCGAGTTGCTCCGGTAAAACGGCGGCAGAGGCGCCCACCAGGATCGGCGGGTAACTTTAGATAGTCTTCCTGATCGGTCATGGATTGAATCTGAAGTCGGCTCAGCATCGCATAATCCATGCGCCCGCCCCCGCTGCCGCAGTTTTCAATGGTTAAGTCTGGATAGCGAGCCAGAATGTTTTCCAACCATGCCAGGTGCGCGCGATTATGTTCGAGCAAACCCTGTCCGAAGCTATCGGCGTTGAGCTCGGTGCCTTGCAGCGAATCGACGTTGTAATCCATCTTGATGTAACCAACGCCATATTCGTTTACGACTCTTGCGATCACCGGTATCGAGGTAAGCACGGACTTCCGGATTGCGAAAATCAAGCAGAAGTCGTGAATTCTTCAGGACTCTTTTGCCATGGCGCACCAGAAACCAATTGTCTGGTTTTTGCGCAAGCACCGATTTGGGGCCAGCAACCTCTGGTTCAAGCCATAAGCCCGGAATCATTCCGGCCTGCCGGATCTGATCGAGCAAGAGATTTCAGCCCGTGCGGAAATCGTGTCGTGGAAGGTTGCCATGTCCCAAGTGTCTGACTCCAGTCCTCATGCAGTTCGGCATACCATCCGGCATCGATCACGTAGTATTCGCAACCAGCTTTTGCTGCCGCGGCGATCATCGGCAACTCGTTCGCTTCGGTTGGGTCGCCCCACAGGCAGTTCATGTAATCGTTGAAAATCACCGGGCATCGCGCATTGTCCTGATGCGGCCTCTTGCACGCCGTGCGCCGGTATCGCGTTAACGCTTCAACTGCTTCTGTGGAACCCGCCGCGCACACATCCCACGGCTACTGGAACAGTCTCATAAGTTTCTCCAGGCTTCAGATTTTTCCACGCAGCGGAGTGCAGATCGTCGGGCCCGCCGAGATAGGCGTAAACGTCGTCGGCATTGTTGTCGCGGGCCGAAACATTGGAGATCTCCCAATACCATGACCCGTTATGTTCGATCTGCCAGAACCAGATCAGGCCAAGCCTTGTGTTTTCGGCCATCGCCATAGGCAAGTACCGCTCGGTGGACCAACTGCCGATGCTTCCTGCTTGCGCTTGCCGACCAGCTCGTTCGTTCGTTTTCGACAAAGCCCATTTCTGACGGACGCAGCGTGTGCCACTGCCCCTCGGCCATCCAGCTATTGACGGCGAGGTGGATGCGGAGTTCACGATCGTAATTTTGCGGGTCAGCGAGTCCGTGGAGCATTGCGGAACTCAGAAATTCGATTCCCACGGGCGAGTTTCCCTCGTTTGTAACACGGGAAAACCGGCGCACAACCGGCAGCCCGTCAAAAGATTCATAAACGGATTCCACGCGAAGACGCAGATTTGCGTCTCGTGTGCGTGCACACCAGACGCTTGCCTGCGCGAGCGGACTCTTCGCGTTTTCCGGCAAACAGCAAACGCGCGCCTGGCTGACCCATGCCGGATTTCATTCCTTGATCGGGAGAATTTTCGCCGCTGCATTGCAGTGCGACTTCAACACCGGAGGATTTGCCTGCCGCCGCGATGCCCGCCGGGACAAGCTGTTTCTGGCGCAATTTTCCCGCAATCACTTCGAATGAGAGAGTCAGATCATCAGTTTTCCACTGAAATGGCTCCAGAGAATCTGAAGCATAGGCAAAACTGGCGATAGGCGGAAATACAGCGCCTAATGCCGCGAAGGCACTGGACTCTAAGAATCTTCTTCGATGCATAGGCTGTCTCGGTATATCGTTAACTGTAACGATTCGAAATAGCAGGATGGGGAGCCTGTGTCAAGCCCATAGACCGGAAGCGCAAGCAATGCCCTACAAAAAATACTTATTGGCGGGGCATTATCTCAGGGAATTGGCCGCTTCTACCCGCGCCCTTGCTGTGGAGTCATGTGCGGCTTTGCTTCTGCTTTCTTGCGCTTAGCTCCGCGCCGCTGTGTCGATCTGCGCACGATTAACTCTGGCTGCAGCACAACGCTTTCAACTTTCGGCGGGATTTTGGAGTTCAGTATCGCAAGGGCAATCCGCGCAGCTTCCTCGCCTATTCTGCCGGCTGTGCTGATCGATGCTTGAAAGCGGAACGCTGAGCGCATCGTCGTAGTGAAGATTTCCGCAGCCAATAACCGCAATGTCTTCCGGGATCCGCAATCCCTGATCTAAGGCGTAATTCATTGCGCCCATGGCCAGCGGATCATTGAAGCAGAACAATCCGTCAGGTCTGGGCTTTAGGCTCAGGAGTTGGCGCATTGCTTCTGCACCGCGCTGCCTGCGTCTCCACATCTCCCTTGGGTTCGGCGATGATGTAGTCATCGCTGACTTTCAAGCCTGCCTGGCGTCAGCGCTCGTTTATATCCTTCCAGTCGGCGAATGCCAGGGCTGGTTTCCGGGCCTCGAATATGCGCGATTCTCTTGCAGCCGATCTCAATCAAATGTTTTGTAGCAAGCATTCCCACCGCTTCGTCGTCTACTCCAACGAAATTTGCCGCGAGGCCGGGTAAAGCGCGATCAATCAATACGTAGGGGGTTTTCTGTTTTTCAATACGGAAGAAGAGATCAACGGTGGAGCGGCAGGAGGCAATGATCAGTATATCGAGGCGGCGTGCCAGCAACTGATTGATCTCTTGTTCTTCAAGGTCCGGATCTTCTTCAGAGGAGGAGACGATCAGATAATAGCCGCTCTCCCTCAACACGTCAGAAAGCGACTTGGCGATTTCTGCGAAGAAAGGATGGAGCAGGTCCGGAACCACCAAACCGACCAGATACGTGCGTCCGGTGACCAGGCTACGTGCCGCCAGATTGGGCCGGTAATCAAGCTCTTTAACCCGGGCTAGAACTCGCTCGCGAGTCTCGTCCCCTACATCAGGATGATTGCGCAGGACCTTGGAAATGGTGATGACCGATACCCCAAGATCTCTGGCGATGTCCTTCATTCGTGTGCTCATAGAGTTAGACTCAGTATATCGAAGGCTCAGCTTAGCAAGGTCGGCATAATTCTTGACATCGATAACTTTACCGATTATCGTGCTTCGATACGCGTCCCGCTTGTACCTCGGAAAATGTTCTAAGGTCAATGAAAAACTCAAATTCCGATGAGGCAATCACGAGGAATCCGGAATGAAGCTTCAAGGCGCGTCCGGGCCGCTGCTTAACGGGTGTGTTGATCCCGGGCTTGTGCCTCAAAGGACTCTTTACACAGGTGCCCAAATGCCGGCCATCGGGTTGGGAACGTTCGGATCGGACCACGTGTCAGCAGTCGAAATCGCGGCAGCAGTGGAAGGCGCGGCGGCGGTCGGATACCGGCATTTCGACTGTGCATCCGTGTACAGCAATGAACACGAGATTGGGTATGCCCTGCAACAAGTGTTGCGCGGCGGGATTAAACGCGAAGAACTGTGGATTACGTCAAAGCTGTGGAATGACAAGCATGGCGAGAACGATGTGATCCCTTCCTGCCAGAAGTCCCTCGCCGACCTCAGACTCGACTATCTGGATTTGTATCTGGTGCATTGGCCATTCCCGAACTTCCACCCGCCCGGTTGTGATGTGACGTTCGCGAAGCAAGGATGCAAAACCCTACATCCATGCTGATTTCATGAAGACCTGGCGAAAGATGGAGGAACTGGTGGATCTAGGTTTGGTTCGTCATATCGGAACTTCGAATATGACGATTCCGAAACTAAAACTTCTCTTGCGCGATGCTCGTATTAAACCGGCAGTGAATCAGATGGAACTGCACCCTCATTTTCAGCAGCCGGAGCTATTCGATTTTGTCCGATCGAACGGTATCGTTCCCGTAGGCTATTCCCCGATCGGCTCGCCAGCACGGCCGGAGCGAGACCGGACACCTGAAGATAGTTCGCCGACGCAGGATCCGGTGATTGTCAGGATTGCTAATCGGCTCGGCGTGCATCCGGCGATCGTTTGCATAAAATGGGCTGTCCAGCGCGGACAGGTTCCTATTCCATTTTCCGTCAAGCGAAATCAGTATCTCAGCAATCTGGAAGGCGTGGTCAGCGAGCCTCTCACTGACGACGAAATGCGCGAAATCAGCGCGATTGACCGAAACTGCCGGCTTATCAAAGGTCAGGTGTTTCTGTGGAAAGAAGGACAGTCCTGGGAGGATCTTTGGGATTTGAACGGGGAGATCACGCCTGCATGACTCGGGTCTCGACAACCTTGCCGTAAGTGCCGAGACCGCGGAAACTAAGCAGCAGACCATGCGAGCCGCGTTTCTGCCCGGTAACGATAAAGTTGAGCTCCGCACCGTGCCCGTTCCTCGTCCAGGTCACGGAGAAGTTCTGCTGAGAGTGAAAGCTTCGACTATCTGCGGTTCGGATATTCGCTGTATCTACCACGAGCACTTGGGCAAAGGGCCAGAAGGCTATCAAGGAGTAATTGCCGGCCATGAGCCAAGCGGTCAAATTGTGGAGGTCGGGCCTGGCTGCCGTCGCTTTGATGTGGGAGATCGGGTGATTGTGTATCACATCTCCGGCTGCGGCGTCTGCAATGATTGCCGGCGCGGATACATGATTTCCTGCACAAGCGAAAAATACCGGCGCGCATACGGTTGGCAGCGCGATGGCGGAATGGCCGATTACATGATCGCGGAAGAGAAAGATCTCATTGCGCTTCCGGATGAGCTTTCTTACGCAGACGGCGCGCAGGTGGCGTGTGGGTTTGGCACAGTTTACGAAGCGATCGAAAAAGTTGGCGTCAACGGCAACGATTCCGTGCTCATCACCGGGCTTGGGCCCGGTCGGTCTGGCAGCTGCGGCATTGTGCCGCAAACTCGGCGCGCAAAAAATCATCGGCATTGATGTCGTTCCCGAGCGTCTAGACGTTAGCGCGATCCCTCAACCTCTGCGACGTCGTTCTTCCGTCCGGTGCTAACAATGTCGCCGAGGTAAAAAGCTTGACGGATAACCACGGCGTCGAGCGCGCATTCGACTGTTCCGCCAATGCCGCAGGCGCGAGCCACAGCAATTCGCGCAACTCGCAAGTGGGGCAAAATTGCATTTGTAGGCGAAGGAGGAACGGTCGAATTCAATCCGTCGCCCGACATTATCCACGACCAGAAGACGATCTACGGTTCGTGGGTGACAACGACCTGGCTGATGGAGGAATTAGTCGAGCGCCTGGTCCGCTGGAACCTTGCATCCCGCCGATATCATTACGCACCGGTTTGGTCTGGAAGACGCCGCAGATGCGTATGCTCTCATGGCTTCCGGCAAGTGCGGCAAGGTTGCAGTCTGCTCCGATGAGGAATTGGCCCTCAAATGAAGTCAAACTGGGAAGAGATTCTTAGCGATCGGCTGCAACTGTTTGGGCATCGCAACTGGCTGGTTATCGCCGATTCAGCATATCCGGCACAGACGCGGCAAGGTGTCGAAACCATTGTCGCCGACGAGGAACAAACGACTGTACTTTCGCGGGCGCTTGCAATTCTTGGCGGATGCCGGCACATTAAACCAACAATTTATACGGACAAAGAATTGCAGTTTGTCTCGGAGCAAGATGCCCCGTGGTATCACGGCGTACCGGCAAGAGCTCGAAAGCCTTCTCGATGGGCATCAAATGCACTCCGCTTCCGCACGAAGAGATCATCTCCAAGCTTGATCAGGCCGGAGAAATGTTTCGAGTGCTCTTGATCAAAACCAACATGCGAATTCCATATACCTCGATTTTTTTCGAACTGGAGTGCGGATACTGGGATGCCGAGCCGGAGAATCGGCTTCGGGCTGCAATGCGATCGAAAAATCAGCGGTCATAATGCTGCAAAACGCAAGAGGCGTTAGTTGCTAGTCTCGGAACCCAAACATGAAGGCGTTTGTACTTCAGAAACCGGGGCAGGCATCCATCGAGACGGTTCCGGATCCGGTGCTCACGGACGGAAACCTATTACTCAAGGTTCGAATGGTCGGCTTCTGCGGAAGCGATTTGAATTCCTTCCGTGGACTTAATCCGCTTGTTTCGTTTCCGCGGATTCTGGGGCATGAAGTCTGTGCCACCGTCGTTCGAGGGCAAGAATCAGGTTCGCAGCGGGGACGGATGTCGCACTATCGCCTTACACAAGCTGCGGTCAGTGTGCATCATGCCGGCGAGGACGCCCGAATGCATGCCAGCTCAACCAGACTCTTGGGGTTCAAAGGGACGGCGCACTCACAGAATTTATCGTAATGCCGGCGGAGAAGTTATATCCGGCAAAACTCACGTCCGAAGGAATTGTGCCTGGTGGAACCGCTGACGGTGGGATTTCATGCGGTGGCTCGGGGACGAGTGACTGCGGACGACACGGTTGCAGTTTTCGGATGTGGCGGCGTGGGGCTCGGAGCCGTGGCTGCGTCGAATGCTCGCGGTGCGACAACGATCTGTATTGATGTGGACGACGATAAGCTGGCACTTGCGCGCACTGGCAGGCGGCGCTCACTCCATAAACACTTCTCGTGAGCCGTTGCACGAGCGGTTGCAGGAAATGACTGAAGGACGGGGCCCGGATGTGGTGATCGAAGCCATCGGTACCCGCGCAACTTTCCGAGCTGCGGTCGAAGAAGTCGCTTTCACCGGCAGGGTTGTATACATCGGTTATGCGAAAGAACCGGTGACCTATGAGACCCGGATGTTTGTCCAAAAAGAATTGGATATTCTCGGATCGAGGAATGCTCAGCCGGAAGATTTTCACGCAGTGATCAAGCTTCTCGAAGCGCGAAAATTCCCAGTCGAGCAGGCGGTGAGTCTGGTAGTTTCTCTCGACGAAGCACCAGCCGCATTGCGTTCGTGGAGTGAGAATCCCTCGAGTTTCAAAAAAATTCTGGTCGCATTGGACTAGACAAAATGAACATTGACGTTAGCGAATCACCAACCACGGTCGGCGCAGGCGTTCCTAAGGGCGGTCTGTTCCGCACCGCGCAAGGCGTAAATCTCGCTTTCACTTTCGTGCTTCTTACGTCCTTGTTTCTTTTGTGGGGCTTCTGCAATGGCATGATTGACATTCTCAATAAGCATTTTCAGGACACGTTGCACATCAATAAGGAACAGTCGGGCCTGGTGCAGGCTGCGAATTATCTGGCCTACTTCCTGATGGCAGTTCCCGCGGGATTTATCGCAAAAAAGTTCGGGTACAAAGGGGGCATCCTGTTCGGGTTGTCATTGATCGCGGCCGGCGCGTTCTGGTTCATTCCCGCAGTGAGGACCGGGACCTACTGCCGCGTTCTTATTGGGTCTATTCGTTATCGCCGCAGGAATGGCGTGCCTGGAAACGATCGCGAATCCGTATGCCACAGTTCTAGGTTCTCCGGAGACCGGACCCACGCGCATCAATATCGCGCAAACGCTGAATGGAGCTGGGCTGGATTCTAGGTCCGATCGTAGGCGGCCACTTTGTTTTTGCGAGTGCGGGCGGCGCCAATGCCAATCGGGGCCTGACTACGCCTTACATGGGGATCGGCTGTTTCGTAGTTCTGCTGCTGATCACGTTTGCGTTCTCTCGAGTCCCGGAGTTGCACGTCGAGGATGAAAGCCGTCGATCAGCAAACGCAGAATGACACCAAACCCACGAGTAGAGCAACAGGTAACAATCGCGATTGGTGTTAGCGATGGTTTGCGGGCTGCTGTATTTTTTCATCGCTCCGATTCTTGGATTGATATGGACGCTGTTGCAAATGAACGAGGCGCTATTTCAGCCAGTGAAGATCATAGTGCTGGTAGGCGCATACGTACTTTCATTTCTAGTGGTCTCGCGAAACTGGGACATGTTCCGGCGCAAGCATTTCACGCTGGGCATTGCCGCGCAGTTCCTCTATGTCGCAGCGCAAACCGGCATATTCAGTTTTTGCGTTAACTACGTTCTTGAGAATGATCCGGGAGTCACGCGGCTTCAGGCTTCGCAATGGTTAGGTGGTATCGGATTCGTTTTGTTTATGGTCGGACGTATGTGCGGCAGTGCCGTGATCAGTCAGTTCAAGCCGCATCGCGTACTTGCCGCCTATTCGGCCATTAATGTGGTCCTGGTTGCGGTGACCATGGGCGGTGGCAAAATGGGGATGTACGCGATGTTTGCCAGCTTCTTCTTCATGTCAATCGGATTCCCGACGATTTTTGCGCTTGGAATCCGCGGGCTGGGCGAACATACCAAACTCGGTTCTTCGCTGATCGTTATGTCTATCGTGGGTGGAGCGATAGCCGCCGCCGTTCATGGGTCATATCGCAGACCTGCATTCCATGCGCACCGGCTTCGTGGTGCCGTTGGTGTGTTTTGTGTTCGTCGCCCTATACGGCTTGAGTTGGGCGAGACTCAGCGGGCACGACTCGTTGCCGCTTACAGGGCGTAGTCGATTTCGCGTCACCCAGAATGATTGCAATGCAATGTCGCAACGAAGGGAAGGAATCATGCTCTCGCATTTTTCAAATTATTTATCTCGATTGATTCGGAAGCCCAGCATTTTCGTGCTGGTATTGTTCTGCGTTTTCCAATCTGCAGCGCCCAAACTGTAACCGCGCCGACTGCCTCCCAGGATCCGGAAGCTATCGATCAGATCTGGCAGAAGGCCAGCAGTAAATATGATTCGCAGCGCGCGGCCCTGTTGAAAGATGTTGACGCTGCCGATAAACAGGGACCCTTCCGACCTGACTGGGAATCACTGCAAAAATATGAAGCGCCGGAGTGGTATAGAGACGCGAAGTTTGGAATTTTTATTCACTGGGGAGTGTATTCGGTTCCGGCTTTTGGCAGCGAATGGTACCCGCGACTGATGTATATCGAGGGATCTCCAGAATATAAGCACCACATTGACACATATGGATCGCAGGACAAATTTGGCTACAAAGATTTCATTCCCATGTTCAAGGCCGAACATTTTGATCCGGCGGCCTGGGCAGAGTTATTCAAAAAAGCAGGCGCAAAGTACGTGGTGCCAGTCGCTGAACATCATGATGGTTTTGCGATGTATGACAGCGGCCTGAGCGATTGGACCGCGGCCAAAATGGGACCTCATCGCGATACCACCGGAGAACTGGCGAAAGCGGTCAGAGCTGCAGGTCTCCATTTTGGCTTGTCATCGCATCGCGTGGAACACGACTTCTTTCTGGGGCCGGGCCGAACTATCACGTCGGACGTAAACGATCCGCAATACGCCGCGTTTTACGGCCCTGCACATAAATGGCTTTTGCCGCCGCAGGGTGTGCCGCTCAATGATGATTTCACTTATGTGTCATCGGCCTGGGCCAATGACTGGCTGGCGCGCTCCGCGGAGCTGGTCGAAAAATATCATCCCGACATTGTGTATTTCGACTGGTGGATTGGTCAGGCGTCTATCCGGCCGAACCTTACTCGCTTCGCGGCGTTCTACTACAACAGCTCGCTGAAATATGGCGACCACGTAGGCGTGATCAACTACAAGGATTATGCGACGCAGGATCACTCCGGGGTTCTCGACCTGGAGCGGGGACAACTCGGCGACATTCGTCCTCTCGCCTGGCAGACTGATACTTCCGTCAGCAACAAGTCCTGGGGCTACATCAAAGACGACACATTCAAATCACCGGAATTCGTGATTGATCAGCTCATTGATATTGTGAGCAAGAATGGCAATCTGCTGTTGAACATCGGCCCGCGTTCCGATGGAACTATTCCCGAAGAAGTGCAACATGTACTTCTTGACGTGGGCGCCTGGTTGGACGTCAATGGAGATGCCATCTACGGCACTCGTCCCTGGCGTGTTTATGGCGAGGGCCCGACCAAAGTTGCGGCGGGATCCTTTCATGACACCGACACCACGCACTACACAGCCCGAGGATTTTCGTTTTACCACGAAGGGCGATGTGCTTTATGCAATCGGACTGGCATGGCCGAAGAAACCGGAGGTGGTGATTCACTCATTGGCCATGACTGCTGGCGGCGAACCGGTACAGTCCGTTTCGTTGCTCGGGAGTGACGCAAAAATCTCATTCGAGCAGCATCCAGACGGCCTTCATTTGCAGCTGCCAACTCAAAATCCGGGTAAATATGCGTATGCGGTTCGCATCACTTTTGGCAGGTAAAAACAAGTCACTGCCGAACGCGACCACGCAGTGGCCGATGCTTCCTCGTTCTCCCAAGCATATTGGCGAGGCAACGCCGGCGTTCGCTCCGCTACTCAGCCCATAGGAATCGTTGCGCTGCCTGTAGCGTTAACTGCACCTGGCACCCTCGGCCATAAATGCGCTTAATCGCCGAATTAGGCGCCCCTTCTCATTCGCAAAAAAACAGCTTGACAAGACCTAGTACCCTAATACTAGAATGCTCGATCTTCGGTACAGTTACCGATAACTAATCTCCCAAGTATGAGAGGGGTTCTAGTCGATGCCCAAATTTCGCAGTCTCTCCCTGTATCTCTTCGTCGCCGTGGCTGCCTTCGCGATGAGCCTTGTTGCGCCTTTCGCGCACGGACAGACGCTTGCCTCTACGGCATCGTTTTCAGGTTCGGTTTCGGACTCCTCCGGCGCCCGCGTGAGCGAATGCCACTGTGACACTAACCAGTGCGGAAAAGGGAATTACCCGAACTCTTCAAGACCGATGCACGAGGGTAATTTCTCCTTCGCCCTTTTGCCGGCGGGAACCTATACCCTGACGGTGGAGGCGCCAGGGTTCAAGACACCAAAGCAAGAAGAAATCACGTTGGAAGTCGGCCAGTCTGCGAGCCAAGCACTCACCTTGACTATTGGCTCTTCTGAGCAAGTGTTAGTGACGGCGGAAGCGCCTCTGCTGCAGACCGACAATGCCAACGTCGGTGACGAAATCTCCTCCAAACAGGTGACCGAGTTGCCGTTGAATCTGCGCAACGTGTTCAACTTTGTGGAATTGAACTCGTCAGTCAACAATTTGTCGCAAAGGCAGACCATTTCCTCGGGCGGGCAGCAAGGCTCATCCGACCAGGACGTCTCGTTCTTTAACTTTGGCGGAGGCTACTTTGGAACGACGGCATTTCTGCTGGATGGCGCCTGGGATGCCAGTGAAGGCTGGGGCGGAGTTATTTACGTTCCGTCGCCTGACAATGTGCAGGAGTTCAAGGTCCAACAGAATTCGTTCTCCGCGCAATATGGCTGGAGCACCGGAAATGTCATCAATGTTGTGACCAAGTCTGGAGGCAGCAGTTTGCACGGAGACGCGTACGATTATTTGCGTAATGCGGCCCTCGACGCGAACAACTACTTCAATAATCTGAACGGGCTTCCGAAACCGGTTTCGCATCGCAATCAGTTTGGCGTTGCAGTGGGAGGGCCCGTGTACATTCCGGGCATCTACAAGCAGCGTGACAAGACATTTTTCTTCTTCAACTACGAGGGTCATAGAGACCATAATGCGGGAAACTATTCGGGTACCGTGCCAACTCCGGCTTTCCGCGCGGGAGATTTCTCGGCGCTACTGGGACCGCAAATTGGGACCGATGCTCTCGGTAGGCCCATTCGAAGCGGCCAGATTTATGACCCGTTCAGTACCCGCCCCTTTGGCGGTCGGCTTCATTCGCGACCCTATCCCGGGGAACAATCTCGCGACCTACATGTCCCCATTTACAGGTGGGTCACTCATCAACCCTATCGGTCAAAAACTGATTAACTTCTATCCGACCCCGGTCAACAGTGCGTTGACGAACAACTGGAGCGCCACGGGCCTGCTGGCAGACTATTCGGACGAGTACAGCGGTCGCATTGACCACAACTTCAGCGACAAGACCCGGCTCTATGGACGGTATTCCTACAAGAAAGAATACAAAGACGAAGAGGCTGCTTTCTTCGGCGCGAACGATCCCGCCGGTCCCGGGCAGAGTAACCCCAATAACCGCTGGAACATTGGTGTTGGCCTAAGCCAGGTCTTCACTCCCACTTTCACCATGAGCGTGAATCTGGGCGGGATGAAATGGGTCGAGGGCAATGATGTGCAGAGCAATGGTTTCAAGGCTTCATCCCTTGGCTTGCCAGCTTTTATAGATCAATACTCGCCGCAATTCCCAATTATCGGCGTGGCCAATTACCTCCCCGAAGGGCCGGTGGCAGGAGCCGGGCAGGGTGCTTTTCCGCGAGCGCTGCCAGCGGGTCAGTTGACTTTGTAAAAGTGCATGGAGCGCATCAGTTGTCATTCGGATATATGGCCGTCGCGACCGACGAAAACGGCGGGCGTTTCCATTTCACTCCGTTTAATTTCGACACCGGGTTCACTTCCGGGCCAGATCCCTAAAGCACCTACGGCGGGAACTGGCGACTCGTGGCTTCGATGCTCATGGGGTTGCCTGCGAGCGGGAATACCGGTATTGCCATTTCGGAGGTAAGCCGCACTTGGTTCCATGGAATTTATTTGCAGGACGACTGGAAGGCGACTCGAAAACTCACCCTGAATCTCGGTCTTCGCTGGGAAGTTCAGCGCCCTGTAACTGACCGCTACAACCGTCAGGCGTCGTTTGACTATAATGCGACCAATCCCATCAGTTCGGCGGTCGGTCAGACTTACACGGGCGAGCTCCAATTTGCCAGCTCCAGGAAACCGGGGGCTGTTCAATACCAATTACAAGAATTTCGCTCCCAGAATCGGGTTCGCCTATCAAGTGATGCCGAAGCTTGTGATGCGGGGAGGCTATGGTGTGTTCTACCCTCCCAGCTATCGCGGAACCGGCCCGGCACCCGGCTTTAGCTCGGACACTCCTTATGTTTCATCGAACAATGGCGGCCTGACATCCGGCGGGTACCTTGAGCAACGCGTTTTCGGGCGGACTTGTTCCGGTTAGTTGGAAGCTCACTAGACGGCTTAACCAATGTGGGTATTCAGTGACCAGCGCGTGTCACGCAGCCGCAAAACATATTATGACCAACAATGGATGTACGGTTTCCAGTATGCGCCCGACATCCAACGACGTAATCGATATCACTTACGTCGGCAATCACGGCGTCCACGTCGATGCGAGTGGACTCAACCTGAATCAGCTGGATCCCAAGTACTTTTCGATGGGGAACGCGTTACTGACCCAGGTCGCAAACCCATTCTTCGGAAAAATTGCTTCGAGCGGCTGCAGCCTTGATCAGCCCACAGTTCAACAGGGGCAGCTGCTTCGGCCGTATCCGGAATTCTGCGACATTACTGAAAACCAGGATCCGGCGGGCAGTTCGATTACAACGCCCTGGACGTGAACTACACGCACCGTGTTTCGCAGGGGCTCACGCTGTTGGCGTCCTACACGTTTTCGAAATTTATTGACAACGTGGGAGGACCCGAAACTGGGCTTCTGCGTCTGCCAACTTCTCGGAAAATATTCGCAACGTTTACAACCTGGCTGCGGAGAAGTCGGTGGATGCAACCGATACGCCTCACAGCTTCGTTTTGAGCTATGTGTACGAACTTCCGGTTGGCAAGGGCAGGAAGTTCGGCTTCTGGGATGAATGGTGTGTTGAACCAGGTTCTCGGTGGCTGGCAGACCTCTGGAACACTGACCTTGAAAGAGGGATTTCCTCTCACGGTTACAGGAAGCAACAATAACAATTTCGGCGTGGGCCAGCATGTGAATGTCACTGGTGACTATCCACATTGCAAACCCAAGCCGAACTGAATGGTTCAACACAGCGGCCTTTGCTAACGCTCCACGCTTGGACTCTAGGGAATGCTCCGCGATACTTTTCTGATCTGCGCGCACCAGGCTACAGAAATTTTGACTTAAGTATTCAAAAGTACTTCCCGATTACAGAAAGGGTACGAATCCAGTTCCGGCTGGATATGTTCAACGCTTTCAATCACACCAACTTCTACAGCCCGAACAAATCCATAGGAGCCTGGATTTGGGACGATTAATCAAGCATGGACGCCGAGACAGATGCAAGCAGCTCTGAAACTGTATTGGTGATGCGTGTACTCAATCAGGGTCGCTGTTGCTTTCGTTTCTTTGATGTGTTGTGTTTTGCTGGGTCCTGCATTCGCGCAGAGACCCTACGCAATTTGAATCTCTCCTGGCCTCGGCGCAACAAGCCCAGGCCAGGGGAGATTTCGAAGCAGCCGCGGAATTCTACCGGAAGGCGATCGTCATCCATCCTGAAATTCCTGAACTCAGTGCCAATCTTGGCTTGATGTATTACCAGACAGGGAAAGATCAACAAGCTATCGAGGCTTTTAGTCAGGCAATTCGTCTGAACCCGGACCTGTTTGTTCCGAATCTGTTTCTCGGACTTGATTATGTGAAGTTGAAGCACTTTAGTGAGGCTGTTCCGTATCTGAAGCGTGCCGCTCATTCCAAACCTAACGACCCTCAAGCCCAGCTAGATCTCGGTCAGGCGTACGCAGGAACTGGAAATATGCGACTTGCCATAAGTTCCTATCTTCGGGCCAATGAAATTGACCCGCAAAACGCGGATGTCTGGTATCACCTCGGCGTCGCTTACCTGGAACAAATCGAAGCGGATGCGCGAGTTCTTCTGACGCGGCACAAAGACTCAGGGTATCGTGCAGGCGCTTGCTGGCCGATACCTTTGCCGAGCAGCATGCGTTCGATTCAAGCCGCGGATAGCATATAAAAAGGCTATGCAGTCTCAGACTCATTGCCTCCAGACACGCACGCCAACTATGGTTTTCTATTGTTGAATACAGCAACGAACTTCCCTCCGCCGAGCACGAGTTTAATGCAGAGCTGGCGTCCAATCCGGGCTCGCTTATCGGCAAAGCTGGGCCTCGCTCGTCTGTATCTGCAGCAAGGTGAAGCGAACGACAGTGCGAAGAAAATTGTCGAGATTTTCAACGCCGATCCCAGCTTTCCTCGCTTCGAACATGTCGCGGTTCAACGCCGGCTTAGCTCCGGAGAAACGCGCTGAACTCGACGGCATTTTGGAACAACGCCAGTCAACTGGGCAGACACCGGAAGAACTCTTAGCACTTTTCCGCAATGTGCCCAGCAGAACAAAGGTCGTCCGAGGATCCAAAGACCGCGACCGCTGCGGACAAGAGGTCGGCCAGTGATGGAGAGCAAGCTTGTACAACGCAGGGAAAGTACACCAAATGCAGCGACTGCACTCGCGCCCAGACTTGAAACGCTTCCAGCGAAGGATCTCGCGCTTGCTTGCAACGTGCGCGTACCTTAGCGGCAATATCCGCACCGCGTATGACGCCGCACGAAGACTGGCCGCAAATCCTGTAACCGAAGTAGAGGGTCTGTACTGGGAAACGAAATCAGCCGAGCAGCTTGCGACAACAGCTCTAGCTCGAGCGAGCGAACTCGATTCCAGCTCGTCGAAGTTGCATGTTTTGTTGGGAGACATTTATCGCCAGCGAAAGTCTTTTACCGAAGCGGAGCAGGAATATCGAAAAGCTTTGACACTCAAACCGGACGATACAGGTGCATTATTCGGTTTGTCACTAGCGCTGCTGGACGATGGACAGAAGGATGAGGCGCTTCATTTGGCTCAAGCTGCGGTCGAAAAGAATCCCGCTGATCCGGAATTAAACGCGGTCATGGGCGAAATCCTTTGCGCGCGAAGTGATTTTTCTGCGGCCGAACCCTACCTGAAAAAGAGTCTGAATACTAAACCGGAGTACGTCCCTCACGTCCATGCTTTGCTTGGCAAAGTTTATGGCGAAACGAACCGCCCTCAGCAAGCCATTGCAGAATTAAAACTTGCTCTACCGGATGACAAGGACGGGCATTTGCACTATCAGATTGCCCGTCTGTATTTGAAGATGGGTGACCGTGATTCCGCGAAAGAGGCCTTCGATGTGTCGGCTCGAATAAGGCGTGAAGGACTGACCAGAGCGGCAGTTGCAATGCAGCAGGGCGAAGAAGAAACGGAGCCGCAATAATCGAGCTAGCCTGTGGCCTCACACAGCTATATCTCTGCACAATCACTGAAAGGGAACTCAGCTAAATGACGAAAAAATTTGTGTGTCTTCTTAGTGTCGCTGATTGTCTTGTCCGCATTATGCGAGGCCCAACAGCAGTTTGCCGTTAAGCAGTCGCAGAAAGACGCGAATGGTGTAACACTTCGAACTGCCGCGGGGATTATGCGAGTCGAATTTTGCGGCGATCGGGTGGTTCATGTCGTCGCGACCCCTGGCTCGCGACTTCCCACACCGAAGGTTCCCATCGTTACCGGTGCTTGCAAAGCTGATGGTGTTCGCATCAAAATCGCCAAACAGGAAGTCCGGCTCTCTACGGCTGCGTTCGTAGTCGCGATTGACAGCGCCACAGGCAGCAATTAAGTTTCTGTCTCCCGACGGGAAATGTCGTTCTGAGCGAACCCAAACAAGGCGGCAAGAGCTTTGACGTACCCTCGGTTTTCGAAGCGAAAACCTGGCAGGTGCAGCAAACTTTTTTGTCGTCGGCAGACGAAGCCCAATACGGCCTTGGCCAGCACCAGGAAGGGATCTTCAATGTTCACGAAATTCCTATTCGCCTTCAACAGGCGAACACGAATATTTCTATTCCGGTTGTCCTATCGAGTAATGGATATGGAATTCTGTGGAACAATCCATCCCTGACCGATTTCAATCCTGCCGATCAAAAGATCGTCATCGACCCGAAGACAGGTAAAGGCAAATTCACCACTGGCGCCAAAGGTTTATATGGGTTTCTGCTGACCAGTGACAATAAAGATAAGTTGGTGGTGGAAGTGAACGGGCAGCGCGTGATCGATGTGGAGAACATGTGGACTCCAACCTCGGCGTCAGGCTTTCTAAATTTGGAAGCGAACAAAGAATATGAGGTGACAGCACTCGGCGGTCCGGGAGGCGTTGAGTTGGCAGTACGTCCGCCCCAGGACACTACAACGTTTCGCTCCGAAGTTGGGCAAGCAATTGATTACTACTTATTCTATGGCCCAGAGTTAAACCAGGTTATCGCGGACTATCGTCACCTCACAGGTGAAGCGCCACTCTTTCCGAAGTGGGCTTATGGATATTGGCAGTGCCGCGAGCGCTATCACAGCCAGCAGGAAATTCTGGATATTGCGTCCGAGTTTCGCAAACGAAAAATTCCCGTAGATGCTTTGGTGCAGGACTGGCAGTACTGGGGTAAATATGGCTGGAGTGCCATGAAGTTCGATGAAGACCAGTATCCCAATCCCAAAGAGATGCTGGACAAGCTGCATTCCGAAGACCTGCATATGCTGATCTCGATCTGGTCGAGATTTGGGGAAGATACTGAAGTCTATAAGCGAATGAAGGCGCAGGATCTTCTGATTTCCGGAACTCCATGGACGGATTTCTTCAATCCCGCAGCGCAAAAAACATTCTGGTCAGAATTGAATAAAGGACTCTTCCAGGATGGAATGGATGGCTGGTGGATGGATGCGTCCGAGCCAGAGTTCGACGTCCTCAAGGGTAAAGAGACATTTCTGGGGAGTGGTGAGTCAGTGCGTAATGCTTATCCTTTATATGTAACGAAGGCCATCTATGAGGGACAACGCTCAACCACCGATCGCAAGCGGGTTGCGATTTTGACACGATCGGCTTTTGCCGGACAGCAACGGAACGCGGCAGCCTCCTGGTCGGGTGATATTAGCGTCTAACTGGGTAACACTTCGCCGGCAAATTCCTGCTGGGCTAAGTTTCAGCATGGCCGGAATGCCCTATTGGACGACCGATATCGGCGGGTTCTTCCGTCCAGAAGACCAATATACGTCTGACGCTTACCACGAGTTACTCATCCGTTGGTTTGAGTACGGCGCGTTTTGCCCGATTTTCCGTGTGCACGGATATAAATCCAATGCGGAGATTTGGAACTACGGTCCACAAGCCGAGAACATTCTTACTCAATACGATGAGCTGAGATATCGTCTGATGCCGTATATCTATTCGGCCGCTTGGGGCGTTACCAACAATGGTGAAACGCTCATGCGGGCCCTACCGCTGGAGTTTAGTTCCGACGCCGGCGCGCGAAACGTTTCGGACCAATTCATGTTTGGTCACGCGTTGTTGATAAATCCGGTAACGGCCGAGGGCGCGACTCAGCGGACGGTGTATCTTCCCACGGGTGCGGATTGGGTCGATTTCTGGACGGGCAAGAGTATGAAGGGTGGTCAAAGCATTACAGCGGTTGCTCCTCTCGAGAGGATGCCAATTTACGTCAGAGCGGGCTCAATTATTCCTTACGGCCCGCGCCTTGAATCAGCTACTGCCAAGGCCGATCCGATTGAACTGCGAATCTACGCCGGCGCCAATGGCGAGTTTAGACTGTATGAAGATGAAGGTGACAATTACGACTATGAACGCGGCGCTCATTCCCTCATTGCAATGAATTGGGACGATAAAGCCGGGAAGCTCATGATCGGCGACCGGCAAGGCAGCTTCCCGGGAATGCTGGAGCACAGGACATTCCATATTGTGAGAGTAATTGATGGTCACGGCACCGGAATTGCGCCCGCCTCGGAATCTGACGCGACGATTGAATACGATGGGAAGGCTACTTCGGTTCAGGTCCCCGCGCGTCCGTAAAAGACCACTACAATTCCGAATAGTCCGGTCATGAAGGTCTCACGTCGCCACTTCGTCACCTTATCCGCAGGCTTGCTTACCTCCCGTCTATTCGGGCAGGCGGTGGCTCCCCGCTCAGTGAAGCCGGAAGCGAAACCTGCCCCATCCGGACGGCCCTTCGATGCGCATTTTACCGACGTTGCCCGCGAAGCGGGGCTGACTGAGCCGGTGATCTATGGCAACCCAGATTTCAAGGAATACATATTGGAGGCGGTTGGCTGCGGATGCGCTTTCATCGATTACGACAATGATGGATGGATGGACATCTTTATCCTGAGCGGCACGAAATTGGAAGGGCCGCCAGCCTGGTGCAACAAATCGGCTTTATAAGAACAATCGCGATGGTACGTTCACTGATGTTACCGACAAATCCGGTCTGCGGGATGTCGGTTGGGCTTCCGCCGTTTGTGTCGGCGATTACAACAATGACGGCTTCGAAGATTTATTCATCACGTATTTTGGACAAAATAAGTTATATCGAAATAATGGCGATGGTACTTTCACTGACGTTACAAAACAAGCCGGGCTACTCAGTGAAGTTCCGCGCTGGGGCGCCGGGCTGTACGTTCGTGGACTACAACCGCGACGGCCATCTTGATCTGTTTGTCTCCAATTATCTTCAATTCGACTTCGTACATGTGCCCAAACCTGGCGCGAATAGCAGCTGTACATGGAAGGGTTTGCCGGTGGAGTGCGGTCCACGGGGCCTTCCGCCCGGATATCACTCGTTGTACCGCAATAACGGCGATGGAACTTTTACAGATGTAAGTAAGCAGGCGGGCGTCTCCGAACTTCGCGGAAGCTATGGCATGACCGTAGTGGCCGCCGATTTCAACGAAGACGGCTGGCCAGACATTTATGTGGCCTGCGATTCAACGCCCAGCCTTCTGCTCATGAACAATGGTAAAGGCGCGTTTCTCTGAAGAAGGCGTGCTGCGCGGAGTTGCACTTAGTGAAGACGGCATGGAACAGGCGGGTATGGGCATTGGGATCGGCGATTATGATCTCGATGGTCATCTCGATATTTTCAAGACTCATTTCGCCGACGATACGAACGGGCTTTACCATAACGACGGCAAAGGAAATTTCGAAGATGTAACCCGTGCGGCAAAAATTGGCGTTGAGACTCGTTACATTTCCTGGGGCGCGGGAATGGTTGACCTTGACAATGACGGACTGCCGGATTTGTTTATGACCACTGGAAGTGTTTATCCGCAGCTCGAAAAACAACTTCCGCAGTTCCCGAACCGTGGTCCGCGTGTCGTGTTCCGAAATCTCGGGAATGGGCTCTTTGAGGAACTGATCGACCAAGCCGGGCCAGGAGTTGCCTCCGCGCATTGCAGCCGTGGATGCGCGTTTGGGGACTTTGATAACGATGGCGACATCGACATCCTGATCGTGAACCTGGGCGAACCGCCATCGCTGCTGCGCAATGACGTACGCGGCAAACATCACTGGTTAAAAATAAAGTTAATAGGAACCAAATCGAATCGGAGCGCAATTGGAGCACGGGTAGTAGTTCACTACGGCTCAAAAAAACAGGCGCAGGAGGTCATGAGCCAAGGAAGTTTCTATTCCGCGAATGACCCAAGGCTGCACTTCGGACTCGGAGCGGAAACAAGTGCTGACATAGAAATTCGTTGGCCGAGCGGGCTTCGGCAGGAGTTTAAAGCTGTTCCTGCGAATCAGTTGATTGTTGTTAAGGAAGGAATGGGCGTGCTTCCCCACGCTGGTTGGTCGAAATGATTTGGGAATGCCGCGACTTCAGAGTCTAAATTGCGGCTCGTGGCGCACTCGACTAATCGAAATCACCGTTGCAACTTAAAGATTCTTTCCATGCCCATCCATTTTTCCCCTGGCTGGGCTTGGGGTAGTGCCTGCTGAAATTTCCACATAAGTTGCTCCCACTCGCGGACCTTTGGGTTTTGCTGGTCCGCTTCCGTTTTCTTTGCGAAGGAAAAGCTCTCGTCCACTTCCATGATCATGAACATCCTGGTGCCAAACAGATAGATTTCCATGTCTAGAATGCCGGCCTGCTTCATGCTTTGGATGACGTCTGGCCAGATGTTGTCGTGATGTTGCTTGTACTCGCTAATCAACTGGGGATCATCCTTGAGGTCCAGAGTGAAGCAGTATCGGCGGTTCACTGGGGGGCTCTCACGTTAGGAAGTTGAATGGTCTGTCTCCAGCAAATCTGTTCCAAGCAAACCGAAGCACAGAGAGGCTTCGCCGCACGCACGGAGATTTGAAAAGTCTGCATTTAAGGCGTTAGTGCGCGATCCAGGTGCACATACCCGCCATCCACGAACAGGTGTTGACCAGTAATGTGTCCGGCTCGCGCGGAAATAAGAAATGTGACCATTGCTGCAATCTCTTCAACCGTAGTCATGCGTTTTTCGAGCGGAATCTTGCCGAGAATGGTCTGCAGCTTTTGGCGCGGATCGGGAAATGAATCCAGCCAGCTTCGGTAAAGCGGCGTCATAACTTCGGCAGGAACCACAGCGTTTATGCGGATTCCGTAGTCAAGCAACTCCGCTGCCCATTCGCGAGTAAGAGCCAGGATTGCCCCTTTTGCCGATGCATAGCCGGAAGTGCCGCCCTGCCCTGTAATTGCTGTTTTCGAAGCGATATTCACGACGCAGCCGCCAGATTTCTTCAAATGTGGCAATGCGTAATGAGCCATGTTGTAGTAATGCAGTAAATTCCTGGTAAGAGACTCGAGATATTTTTCCGGGCTCCCATGCTCGAGTCCGATCTTGTCATTCACTCCGGCGTTGTTCACCAGCGCATCAAGGCGCCCCTGTTTTGAAATTGCATTCTGGATCGCGGCGTAACAGCCTTCTGCCGTTGAAAGCTCGGCGATGACTAACTGGCTTGCGGGAAGTTCATTATGCAGCCGATTGCCTGCTTCAATGTCGCGGTCCACAATGACCGGGATCGCGCCTTCGGCGGCAACGGTGCGCACAATTGCCTCGCCGATGCCTTTCGCGCCGCCGGTTACGAGTACAACTTTATCTTTAAGATGAAGGTCCACGAGTTTCGCTGCACTTTCAAAGTCACCAATTTTAAAGCGTAAATCTCCAGATCGTCGCTTTTTACGTATGAGTAGAACCACTGTTGCGCGACTTCAACTTCCAGAATTTCTCGGCATTACCGCCAAATACTTTATCTTGCACGTCAACGCTAAACTGGCCAAGGTAGTTTTCAAAGACTTTCATCACGTCAGAATACGAAGCTGCAACTGTGCACACTGGCCAGTCTGAACCGATCATAAGCCGCTCCGGCCCGAAGGCATCGAATGCTACGTCCAGATAAGGCCTTGTGTGGTCTGATGTCCAGCCATTCCAATCGGCTTCCGTTACTAAACCGGAAAGTTTGCACATGACATTGCTAAATTTCGCAAGTGCGCGCAGTCCAGATTCCCACGGTTCGAGTTGATGTGTTTTGATTGCAGGCTTGGCGAGATGGTCAAGAACAAATCGCTGTTCCGGAAAATGCGCCACGAACTCGGCTGCGACCGGGAGGTGCCGCGGATAAATGAGAATATCGTAGGTGAGATCAAACTCTCTAAGGGCTGATATGCTGCGAAGAAAATCTGGTTGCAGAAGGAAGCGCTCATCCGGCTCGTCCTGCACGACGTGACGAACGCCGAGGAATTTCGCGTTCTTTGCGAATTCCGTCAGTTGAGATTTCAGCTGGTCAGAGCGTAGGTCAACCCACCCAATCACACCTGCAATTGTTGGTTCGGCATTGGCGAGCTGAAGCAACCACCGAGTCTCTTCTAATGTTTGTCGCGCTTGAACTGCGATTGAGGCGTCGAATCCTGTGCTCCGAAGCTCCACTTTGAGATCATCCGGCAGAAAGTCGAGACGCAAGGACGACATCGAAGCGTCGATCCAGCCATATTCTGCGGCAGAATAGCGCCAGAAGTGTTGGTGAGCATCGATACGCGTTCGATTCAAAGGCAACTTTGGCTCGGAGGTTGGAACTCATTTATTGTAAATATTCTTTTTCTCGCTGCAATGCCCGATCTCAATGTTCGATCACTCGGAAGCACTTGGAGGACATCGTTTCAGCTAGATTTAAGCTATTCTTGAGACAATCTTTGGGATTTATGCGCGTGCTTCTGATCGAAGATGAGCAGCGGCTTGCCGAAAATGTGGTTGCCGCACTTCGCGAAAGTGGCCTCGCGGTCGATCACGCTGCCGATGGAGAAACTGGTTCTCACCTCGCCGAGCAGGGCGTTTACGATGTTATCGTGCTCGATCTGATGCTTCCTCGCAAAAGCGGTCAGCGTATTCTTCAGGACTTGCGTCGAGAAAAACTTCACACGCCGGTCCTTATCTTGACCGCACAAGAAGGTAAAGAGTCGATCGTAAATCTTCTCAACGCAGGCGCCGACGACTATCTTGGCAAGCCTTTCGATCTTGGTGAACTTCTTGCACGGGTAAAGGCCCTCATCCGACGCGCGCAAGGCGTTTCGACTCCGGTGTTGGCAATAGGAGATCTGACGCTGGATACGGTCCAGCAGGCGGTCAGTAGACGCGGCCGGCTTCTTAATCTTTCACCTACAGAATTTCGTATTCTCGAATACCTCATTCATCGCCCACGGGCCGTAGTGTCACAGCAGGAGTTGCTGGAACATCTTTACGATTTCGACTGGGAGCATCATTCCAACGTAATCGAAGCACATATTTCGAACCTGCGCAGAAAACTGAATTTCACTGGAACCGAGCCGTTAATTGAAACTTTGCGTCATCGCGGATACCGCCTTCGCAAGCAGGGGATGACCTTGTGACCATGGCGGGTTCTATCTCCCTAACGCGCCGGCTTACAGTCACCGTTCTCGTGCTCGAGTTGTTGTCTGCGCTCGCGTTGATTGGCGCCATCACAGTTCACGAACGACACGTTCAGTTGAAAGCTTTCGATGCATCTTTGGTAGCGACGGCCGAGTCGCTGATGGGCGCGGTACAGGATACCGGAGATAAAGACGACAACGTCATGCTCGATCTTCGCGAGATACAGATTCCGAAAGACGCGGGATTCAGCGTTCAGGATGAGCGAGGCCGGATTCTCGGACGGCTGGGTCCGGTGCCAAACCTGGAAAAATCGTCTTCGGGAGCGCCTGTGTTTCACAACATCGACATCGCAGGGCGGGGTTACAGATTTATTGTTCTGCAGGCGCTTCGGATTGTTGATGCCGGCGACCCGGGCGGTGGGGTGCGCCATCGCATTACCATCATTTACGGAATTCCGGACGATCATATCTGGCACGAAGTCCTTGACGCGATCCGCTTCTTCGCGGTAGCCACCGCCGTCCTCTTGGTAATCACGGCGGTACTCATGGTATGGCTGGTGCGCAGCGGCCTATCGCCTGTTCACGAACTCGCGCGGGAAGCGGAACGCATCACCGCCAGCAATTGGAATTTCGAGGCTCCCGATTCAGCGAAAAGGACCGTGGAGTTGCAGCCGCTCGCGTCTGCTCTGGAGGCCGCTCTCGCCTGCATGCAACGCTCCTTAGATCAGCAGCGCCGCTTCACCAACGATGCCGCCCACGAACTAAAGACGGATGCAGCGATCGTAAAGTCCTCACTGCAATTGCTTTCCATGCGCAAGCGGACCGTCGACGAATACAGTCAAGGTCTGGCCCTTTGCCTGGATGACTTTACCCGCCTTGAGATGACGGTGCAAAAGATGCTTACTTTGGCGCGACTGGAACAGTCCCTACAATTCGGGAACTCCGCAAATCTGCAGCAGAGTTGCTCGCTCCGCGAAGCTATCGAAGATGCTGTCAATCATAGTCGTTCCTTAGCCGAGTTGAAATCAATCAAAGTGGAGGTTGGTGCCAGCGACGACATCAGAGTTCCGATCGAGTGTCACGATGCCCTCCTCTTATGCTCGAACATTTTGCTCAATGCGATTCAGCACAGTCCCAACGGAGCCACAATACGAATTGCGATGAGCTTTGGCGGAGGAATTGCTCAGCTCAAAATTGAAGATCAGGGAGAGGGCATCTCGGAAGAAGAACGCGCCCTTGTCTTTGAACCTTTTTATCGTGGCGACCCGTCTCGCAGCAGGAAGACGGGAGGCACTGGCCTCGGCCTTTCAATTTGCAAAGCGATTTGCGAAAGAGCAAACGGGTCGATTGACATCACCAACAATCCCACTGGCGGGGCGAAGGTTACGGTCAGTCTTCCAGCCGAATGTTTGTCCGCAGATTCATCTCCGGTGTTTTCCGTATCTTAAGTTTCGATTAAGGCCCAGTAGTTAAACTCGAGGCAATCCGAGTCTTCCAGGGAGTTCACACATGCGTCTTTATCAAGCTGCTTTTGCCGCGGCTCTTCTCTCCGTCGCGGCCCCATGCATTGCCCAGAATTATCACGTCACGGACCATTGGAAGCTGGGTGGCCAGGGCGGTTGGGACTATGTGGTCAGCGATGATGCCGCTCATCGTCTCTACGTCACCCACAATGCGCGAGTCGAAGTCATCGACAGCAAAACCGGCAAGCCTGTTGGCGCTATCACAGGGTTGAAGAGCACCCACGGCGTAGCCCTCAATCCGGATGGAAAGACGGGCTACATAAGCGACGGAGCGGGAAGCGCAATCGTGGTTTTCGACCGCGCTGATTTCTCCGTCGTGGCTACAGTTCCGGCCGGAACCAATCCCGACGGCATCGCTTTCGAGCCAACCACGAAGACGGTTTGGGCATTCAACGGCCGTAGCAACAATGTGTCGGTGCTGGACACCGGCTCCAACGCTGTTGTCGCCACGATTCCCCTGCCCGGTAAGCCCGAGTTCCCATTGGCCGACGGACAAGGGTCCATGTTCGACAACATAGAAGATAAGAATGAAATCGTGAAGCTGGACGCTGCGAGTCGAAAAGTGGTGGCAATATGGCCGCTTGCCGGCTGCGAATCTCCTTCCGGCATGGCAATCGACCGCGACAAGCACCGTCTCTTTTCCGTTTGTGATGGGGAAAAGATGGCAATCGTCGACTATGATTCAGGCAAAGTCCTTGGCCTGGCCTTAATCGGCGACTCTCCGGATGCCGCCGCGTTCGACCCGAAACGGGGCTTCGCATTCTCCTCCAATGGCGGGGATGGCACGCTCAGTATTGTCGATACCGGGAAGCCAGGCTTTCCGACGATCCAAACGGTAAAGACGGAGAAGGGAGCGCGGACCATGGCGCTCGATGTCTCGACCGGGCGCGTCTACTTAGTAACCGCACAATTCGGTCCGCCACCGGCACCGACGGAAACAATGCCACATCCACGTCGAAGTGTTGTCCCGGACACTTTCGAGATGATTGTGGTGGAACCGTAGCCTATAGGGCAGAGTCTTATTCCGTAAGCAGGTAAAAAATCACCGGGGTGACGATCAGACTTAGCACCATCGAGATCGTCAGCCCCCCAACTACCGCGATTGCGAGCGGTTGCAGCATTTGTGATCCAGAGCCAAGCGCGAAGGCCAGTGGCAGCATTCCGCAAATGGCTGCTGATGCCGTCATGAGAATGGGACGCAAACGGCGCTGAGCCGCGTGCATCATTGCTTCGCGCGCGGACAACCCTTCGCGACGGTATCGTTCGTCGGCATCGAGCAACAAGATACCGTTTTTCGCGACGATCCCGATCACCATAATCAATCCCATGAACGATGCCACGTTGAACGTGGTTCCGGTGATCAGCAAGGCGAACACCACGCCCGCAATGGAAAGCACCGAAGAAGTCAAAATCGCAATCGGGGCAGAGAAGTTGCGGAACTCCGCCAGCAAAACTCCGAAAACCAAAGCCAATGAAAGCAGCAGAACCCGTACCAGTTCATGGAATGACTGTTGCTGTTCCTGGTAGGTCCCGCCATATTCAACTCTCACTGAAGGAGGTAAGTGCATGCCTGCAACGGCCCGCTGAACCTTGGCAATCGCGGTCCCCAGATCCGAACCCTCGAGCCTGGCCGTCACGGTAATCAGTTGCTGCAAATTCTCCCGCTTGATCTCATTTTGCGGAGGCAGTTGCGTGACTTGAGCGAGTGATCCCAGTGTTGCCAGCTTGCCGCTTGTGCTGTTGAACACTGTGTTCTGGATAGTGTCCAAGGACTTGCGGGTCTCCTCGCCCAGCCTTACCCGAACCGTATAGGGTTTTCCATTCGCAATAACGGGATCCGTCGTGGTCACGCCATCCAGTATGGATGTGGCGTCTTCCGCAACTTCCGTTGGTGTAAATCCCATGCGAGCGGCTACGACAGGGTCTAACTGAAAGTTTGTCGCAGGCCCGCTGATTGTGTTGTCAATCCCATTTTGAATGTCAACGACGCCCTTAATTTTAGCGATCGCATCTCCCACGCGAGGTCCGAGCTGCGTTAACAACGCGGCATCACTCGAGAATAGTTTGATTTGAATAGGCTCCGGCGCGTTCGATAAATCGCCAATCATGTCCTGCAAGACTTGCGTGAACTCTATATCGAGTTCCGGCTGGGTCTTCTTGATTTCGGCACGCGCGTCGGCGATGACTTCATCGATCCCCCGGTCGCGTTTAGTCTTCAGTTTCACCGTAATGTCGCCACTGTTAGCTTCGGTCACGGCGGCGAGTCCCATCTGCAACCCAGTACGACGGGAAGTGCTTTCAACCTCCGGTATTGCGTGCAGAATCTGATCGACCTGATCGAGCACCCGGTTGGTTTCAGATAGTGAGCTGCCCGCTGGCATAATGTAATCGAGGATGAACCCCCCTTCATCCATTTCTGGCAGCAGATCCGAACCCAACGCGCGATAGCAAAAAAAACTGCCAACGCGCAAGAACGGCGCAGAGTCCGAGAAGTATGACGGGACGGCTGAGAGACCAGCTAAGACCGCGCGCATGCCATCGTAAAATGTTTCGCATTAAGCGCCCGTGCTCTTCTTTATGTCCGGCGTCTTGGGGAGGCGGTTGATCTTCGTCGACCTTCTGATTGCGCCGTTCCCGAAGAAAAACCAGGCTTAGAGCCGGAGTCCAACTGACGGCAAGCAGTAGAGACGTAAGCAGAGCGATGGTCATCGTGATCGCAAGGGCACGAAAAAAGCTTCCAGTAACGCCAGTGACGGAGACTAGAGGCAGGAAGACAACCACGGGAGTAATGGTAGATCCGACCAGCGGCACGGCGATTTCCCGCAACGCGAGGCGAGCGGATTGGGAGCGACTTTCACCGCGGTCACGATGAGAAACAATGTTCTCCACTACGACGATGGCATCGTCGATGACCAATCCGATAGCGGCGGCCAATCCGCCCAACGTCATCAGGTTGAAACTCTCTCCAATCATCCACATAAAAAGAATGGTGATCGCAACTGTTACCGGGATAACTAGTCCGGCCACCACGGACGACGTCCAGTCAGCGAGGAAAAGAAACAGGATGATGCATGCCAATACCAGCCCGATGAGAATCGCGTCTCGCACGCTTCGTATGCTCTCTCGTACCAGTTCGGACTGATCATAAAAAGGTTGAAGACGCACGCCGGTTGGCAGAGTCTTTTGCAACTGCTGAACCTGCGCCGCTACAGCGTCGGCTACCGCTACCGTATTGCTCGAAGGCTGGCGCGCAATATTCAGAAGAACCGCCGCGGTACCATTTGCGGTAACCGACGTGTACACCGGCAGTACTCCCGGTTGCACAGACGCGACATCCGCCACTCGCACCCCCACTCCCCCTGCGGTCGCCTTCACCGCCAGGTGGCCAAGCTGCTCCGCGTCGTGTGCCTGCGCTCCTACGAGTCCGAGTATCAGCTGGTGGTTTGCTTCGTAGAGCCCGGGAGAATCGACAATGTTGGAGGCCTCCACCGAGTTGACGAGATCGAGGATCGTAACGCCAGCGGTCTGCATTCGCGCCATGTCGGGAACAATGTGAAACTCCGGCACCTTGCCCCCCTGCACCGTAACTGTGCTAACTCCCAGAACCCGGTTCAGTGGAGGCTTGAGTTGGTAGGTAGCAAGTTCCCAGAGCTGCGTTTGAGAAAGCCGGTCAGAGGTCAAGCTGTAACCAAGAATGGGGAAGGTAGCAAAGGTGAGCCGGTTGGTAGTAATGACGGCGGTGGCGGGTAGTGACTGCCGGATTCTGCCGATCGCGGCGTCGACTAACTGAAGCGTCTGGAACATGTCGGCGCTCCAATCGAAAAATAGACTGACATCAGCCGAACCACGGCTGGTAGTGGAACGGACCGTTACTAATCCCGGAACCGAGTTGACTGCATCCTCAATCGGCTTGGTAATCATGACCTGCATCTGCTCGACCGGCATCACACCGTTGTCGATGCCGATCACTACCCGGGGAAAATTCGTCTCGGGAAAAACGGATATGGGGACCCGCTTCGCGCCATAAATCCCGGCGATTGAAAGCACAATGAGGAAAAAGAAGATAGGCCCACGATAGCGGACCAACCAAAATGTTTCCTCTGACCGCGAAGAGAGATGGTTCAGCGAATCATCGGCAGAAGAAGATTCCGCCGCAGTATGCTGCGACGCCAATGACTGACCAGTTGCGGGTTGTGCCGGCGAAGATGGCGGCATTACTTCTCTCCGCCACTTTCTTTTCCTTCACCGTCCGGCTTGCCGATCTTGACCTGGGTGCCATCGTCCAAACCATAAGCTCCCTCGGTAATTACAGTGTCGGATCCGCTGAGCCCTTGAGTAACCTCAATATCTTGACCATCATTGATGCCCAGCTGAACAACCTGCCTGTGAGCGGCCCTGTCGGTTCCCACAACCATGACCGATTTTGATCCGTCAGTTGCAGTTAACACAGCGCTCAGCGGCACTTTGATGGCTTTCGCAACTGTTTTGCCAGTAATCGATGTTTTCACTGGAGTACCCGCCTTATACTCCCCCTTGGGATTCTCTACTCGAAGCCAGACCTCGACCGTCGTGCTGCCAGGATCGAGCGCGGGACTGATCAGAAATACTTTCGCCGGGACCGCCTCATCCTTGCCTGGAACCGAAACTGATGCGGCATCGCCAATCTTCATTTGCTGGGCTACAGTTTGCGCCAGATGAACCTTCGCATAAAGAGACGACGTGTCCATTACGGTTATGAGGGTACTGCCTGCGCTTACGGTTTCACCTGGGAATAAAGGACGGTCCGTAACCACGCCTGTAATGGGACTGCGAATTTCTGAGTAGGAAACCTGAGCTTGGGCGGCGAGATATTTTCCTTTCGCGGAAGAAAGTTGACCCTCCGCCTGATGGATCGTGGCTGCCCGGCTGACATCTTTGAGCGCGTCAAGATGGTTCCGAGCCACATCGTAAGCGGCTTGCGCCTGGGTCAGCGTGGCCACTGCGGTGTCATAGTCTCTTCCCGGGATCGCACCTTCAGAGAACAGTTTCTTCCTCGCTTCCACAATCTGCGTCTGCAAATCCAGCTGCGCTTTAGTTTGCGCGACATCTAATTCGGCTTTGCGATAATCCTCCGGCACCTGAGCTTTTGTTTGCATTTCAAATGAGGCCTCCGCGGCGGTGTATTGGCCCTTGTTGTCAAGAGCCTGGGCACTGAGATCGCGGTTTTCGAGTAAAGCGAGCAACTGACCGGCCTTGACTTTCGAGCCTCGCTGCACGTAGAAGGCGCGAATCGGCGCCGTGATCTTCGGAGAAATCGCCGCCTGTGCGACAGGCGCGAGAACCGCGTCCGCCGTAATGTGTTCGGAAATCGGACCGGTTTCAGGGTGCTCGGCCTGCACCGTCACAATCGGAGCAGTTTCAGCCTCTTTTGTTTTGGAGCAGCCTGGTAGAAGCGCGACAGTCACGAAAGGGATCAACAGCCACAGCGCGCGTCGATATGCGAACAACGGCGCGGAAAGCGACTTTTTTAAAAGGAATTTTACCGTCGCGCTCACAACGTTCCCGTCAGCACTTGCAGTCCGGCTAGAGCGGCTTGATAGCGCACCACTCCATCCGCCTGCGCGGTTTCTGCCAAAAGATAAGAGCTCTCGGCATCAACGACTTCAAGCACCGTGGCTTCCCCGGCCGAATAGCGAAGCTTGGTAAGCCGCAGACTTTCCGCTGCGGTGCGAACGCTCAAATCGAGCAAGTCCATTTGATCTTTCGCCGCGGCCGCCTCGGCATAAGACTCTTCCAGGTTCGCAATAAGCCTTCTCTGCGCTGCCGTCAATGATACTTTTGCGGCGTCACGCCGGATCTCGGTCTGCCTGACTCGCTTCTCGGTGGAGAACCAGTCCCACACCGGAATGTCGAGGGTGCCGCTAATCGAGTAGCCGAGGTTCTGGACGTTGTCCGGGCCCGCGCTTTGCGAACTGCGGCGCATCGATTCCGTAGCTAAAATTTAATGCGACGTCAGGCAAGTATGCCGCTCTCGCCGATTTGACCGCAGCATTGCCCGCCTGCACAGCCGCTAACGCGCCGCGAATTTCGGGATTTTTGATGGAAGCCAACCGGTTCACCTCGTCGCGGGTAGGCATGCTCGATACTGTCGGGGCTTCAGTCAAGTAGGGAGTCCGCGGATCAGGAAAGAGAAGAACCGCAAGTTCGAGCCGCGCCTTTTCCGCCGCTAATTTGCCATCGCTAAGATCTCTTTGACGCTGCTGCTGTAGGAGCTGGGCCTTCACCACGTCGGCGTGCGCTACTTCGCGCACCTCTTCCCGCTTCTGCGTCAGGTCCGTAAAAGACTGTGCTTCTTCCAACGCCTCAGCCAAGAGTCTGCGCTTAGTCTCAAACGCGGAGACTGAATAGTACAAGCTCACTACTGTCGAAACCAATCCGCGCCGTGCTACTTCGAATTGCGCGAACGCCCGCGCCGCATTCGCAGCTGCTACCTGCGAATCCGCGAATTGCTTCAAGCCTATCGTTTCGGTAATCGATGCCTGACTGATGTACTCATGTACAGCATTATTTGCGATGAAAATCGGCGCCAGCTGAGAGCCCTGCGGCAGGGCAGCGTCGCGTAGTCCGTTCGGCTCGGTGTAGAGCATCCCATTGTGGTATACGACTGAGGGCAGTAGCGCGGCCTTCGCCAGATAACGATCGATGCTCGCAGATTTCTGTTCTGCTAAAGCATTCGCGAAAGTCGGTTCGTTCTGTTGCGCACGGCGTATCGCTTCGGTGAGTGAAATTACCGGGAGGCTGCTCGACTGAGCGGCTTGGGCCACGGATGGGCCTGAAAAAGTAATAACAGTAATGAAAGCAACCATCCCTGCTATAAACCACACGCGAACGCTTCTGGCCATGCCGTTATACTAGGCAGAAAAGCTTAAGGCTTGCTGAAGGATGGAGTTCGAAACTCTATTCGATTGAGCACTTTAGTGACGCGAGCGAGGACCGTAGTTCGGCTCCATGCGGCATCCAGTTACGCGTGATGTGATCAACCGTGGGGTGATTTTGCTAGACTTTGCCGCCAAATTTCTAGTAACTGCTTTGAAGTATGGTGGCCAGGGAGGGAGTTGAACCCCCGACGCCAGCCTTTTCAGGGCTGCGCTCTACCACCTGAGCTACCTGGCCATATTGAATGCACCGGTTTCGACGATGTGCGACTCAGGGAGAAGTGCCTGAACTTGTGGCGTCAAAACCAATTCTTGAACGAGCAGAGATTATAGCAACCTCAGTTAGTTGGCTCAAAGCTGGTTACAGGCATCGCATTGCTGCACTAGATTAGTTGCTTCGCGAGAATGGCATCACGATACCGTTAAGGATCGTAAATGCGATTCGGTTGGACGCTATCCAGTAGGGAAGTTCCCGATAGTCTTCCACATCGGAGACGATCATATCCGCATCTTTTCCTGGCTCGATTGATCCTTTCTGATCTTGCAAATTTAACGCGCATGCGCCATTGATAGTTGAAGCCGTGATAGCCTCTGCTGGCGACATCTTCATGTGAGTGCATGCCACCGACATCACAAAGGGCATGCTCGTAGTCGGAGACGACCCTGGATTGAAGTCCGTCGCCAGAGCAACGGTGACACCAGAATCGATAAGTTTCCGCGCGGGTGGAAATCTATCGAGTCCTAGGAAATAGTTGGCCGCCGGAACCAGAGTGGCAATGATGTTGGTGCGCGACAATCTTTGAATGTCATCGTTGCTCACATGGTCCAAGTGGTCGAGCGACGCAGGGTTGTATTTCAACAGCGGCCTCAAGTCCGGAGTGGTTAGCTGTCCGACATGGCCTCGCGCTCCAAGATGATGATCTCGTGCAGCGGCGAAAATCAGCTCAGTCTCGTTTAAATTAAACGCTCCACGTTCAGTGAAAACATCTACGAATGCGGCAAGATTTTTCTCCGCGACGCGAGGAATCATCTCTCGGCAGAGCATATCAACATATTTTTGCCGGTTGTTTTTAAACTCGGCGGGAATTATATGAGCTCCCAGCAGCGTTGGGACCACAGTTCCGGGCCATCGGGTTGCCGCGTCGCGAATTGCCTCCAATGACTTGAGTTCGGATTCTACATCGAGGCCGTAGCCGGACTTCGCCTCAGCCGTGGTCGTCCCCTGTGCCGCCATCTCCTCAAAAGTTTTCAGGATGTTGGCGGCGAGAGTGTTTTTGCCGGCCGCGCGAACACTTTCAACCGTGGATTGAATTCCTCCGCCCGACTTCGAGATTTCTTCATAGCTGGCCCCTGCAATCCGTTTTTCGAAATCTGCGAGGCGTGGACAGATAAATGCCGGGTGCGTGTGCGAGTCAACAAATCCGGGCAGGACGATTTTGTTAGCGCAATCAATCTCGAAGATCGTTCCGCGATTAGCTTTTATCCAAGGGTCGCGAAGAGCCTTTTTGGTTGTGCCAACCGAAACAATCTTGCCGCCAGCGCAGAGCACAGCCCCATGGTCGACGATGGCAAGCTCGGAAAGATCTGGTCCTCGCCGGAGGCCGGATTTGGCGGAGCGCAGGGTAAGCAATTGGCCAATATTAGTAAGGAGGAGCAATCGTTTCCCAGCCGAAACATTCTTAGAGATCACGCGGAAAGCATATCAGGCACGACCTTTCGTGCTGCTGCCAGGGGATTCGAGAGGAGACTACCGTCCCATCGGTATCGTCATATCGTTATCTTTCGCAAACTTCTGGGCTGCCTCATAACCCGCGTCAACGTGGCGGATGATTCCCATGCCCGGGTCTGTCGTTAATACTCTTTCAATTCTTTTCGCCATTGCTTCAGTACCGTCCGCGACTGTCACCTGTCCCGCGTGAAGCGAGTAGCCGATTCCTACTCCGCCGCCGTTATGAATCGATACCCAGGACGCTCCTGCCGCGGTGTTCAGCAATGCGTTCAGTAAAGGCCAGTCGGCAACGGCGTCGCTGCCATCCTTCATGTTTTCGGTTTCTCGATAGGGCGATGCCACCGATCCGCAGTCGAGATGATCGCGGCCCATTACGATTGGCGCTTTCAATTTTCCGCTACGAACCATCTCGTTGATGGCGAGTCCGAATTGAGCCCGCTCGCCGTATCCAAGCCAGCAAATCCGCGCTGGCAAACCCTGAAATTTAATTCGCTTTCGTGCCAGGTTGATCCAACGTTTCAAAATTTGATTCTCGGGAAATAATTCCAAAACCAGTTCGTCCGTTTGGTGAATGTCAGAGGCTTCGCCCGACAACGCTACCCAGCGAAAAGGTCCTCGTCCCTCGCAAAAAAGTGGACGAATGTACTCCGGAACGAACCCGGGAAAATCATAGGCATTCTTCACGCCGCGTTGAAATGCGAAAGTGCGAATATTGTTTCCGTAGTCAAACGCGACGGAACCCATCTTTTGTAACTGCAACATGCCTTCTACATGCCGGGCGATCGCATCAAGCGACCGTTCCTGATACTCATGAGGATCTCGAGCGCGTAGTTCGGAGGCTTGTTGCAGCGTCATTCCGTTTGGGATGTATCCATTCAGAGGATCGTGCGCCGAAGTTTGATCGGTGAGGATGTCGGGCACAACTCCGCGATCGGCCAGTTCAGGAATGACATCGGCGCAGTTTCCCACCAGCCCAACTGAAATATTTTCCTTTTTTCGAACGGCATTTTTCAGGATGCGCAGCGCCTCATCCAGTGTTGTGACCATGAAATCGCAGTATCCGGATTTCAGCCGCTTTTTTATTCGCTCGGCATCGACGTCAATCCCCAAAAACGCCGCGCCAGCCATCGTCGCCGCCAAAGGTTGAGCGCCGCCCATGCCGCCCATGCCGCCGCTGACAATCAGCTTTCCCGCGAGATCTCCGCCAAAATGTTTTTCCGCCGCTGCGGAGAATGTTTCGAACGTTCCTTGCACGATCCCTTGCGAACCGATGTATATCCAAGAACCAGCGGTCATTTGGCCGTACATCATCAATCCGGCGCGCTCGAGCTCGTTGAACTTTTGCCAATTCGACCAATGGCCAACCAGATTGGAATTCGCGATGAGCACACGGGGCGCATAGTCATGAGTCTTGAAAATTCCGACCGGTTTACCGGACTGCACTAGCAGGGTTTCGTCATTTTCGAGGGCCTTCAGTGACCGGATTATCGCGTGATAAGCGGGCCAATTTCGGGCGGCGCGGCCAGTGCCACCGTAAACGACGAGGTCCTGAGGGCGCTCCGCTACCTGCTCGTCAAGATTATTCATGAGCATCCGCATTGCGGCTTCCTGCTGCCAGCCTTTGCAGGTGATCGCATTGCCGCGAGGTGCATGAATTGGCGTGTAGGTGTCGGTAGCCGGCATGCTCAGATGGTAGTTGTTTGAAGGGTAGGGTTCAAACAGTAGCGTTTAGACAGTTTTACGTCAGTCGGAAGAATCTGCCCTCGTTCTGGACGAAAGCAGATCCCTCAAGCGGAGCGTTTTAGTCGATTGGACTCCGCAAAGACTACTTAGTTCTACCGCCTTCAACCTTGAGCGTGTCGGTTGCCGCCGCTTGCGCCGCCGCCAATCTTGCCGTAAGTACCCGGAAAGGCGAGCAGGAAACGTAGTTCAATCCGACCTGGTGGCAGAACTCCACGGACGATGGCTCCCCGCCGTGTTCGCCGCAAATTCCGACCTTCAGATCGGGACGGGTCTTGCGCCCACGCTCAGTCGCCATCTTCACCAACTGGCCAACACCTTCCCGGTCCAGTACGGCAAACGGATCCTGCTTAAGAATTCCTTGCTCGATGTAAGTTGGGAGAATCTTATTTACATCGTCGCGCGAGAAACCAAACGTCGTCTGGGTCAGGTCATTGGTTCCGAAGGAAAAGAACTCCGCCTCCTGTGCGATCTCGCCTGCAACCAGCGCTGCTCGCGGCAATTCAATCATGGTCCCCACGAGATATTCGACGGTGGTTTCCTTCTCGCGAAAGACTTCGTCAGCGACACGACGTACGATTGCCGCCTGATTCGCCATTTCTTTTAATGTTGCCGTCAACGGAATCATTACTTCCGGTTTTACTTTGACGCCATCTTTCGAAACCGCGACCGCGGCTTCGAATATCGCCCGCGCCTGCATCTCGGTTATTTCCGGATAAGTAATTCCCAACCGGCATCCGCGATGGCCGAGCATCGGATTCACTTCATGGAGATCCTCAACCCGCCGCAAAAGCGTTTTCAATTCTTTCAATTTTGGCGACCGCGGCTTGGTGGCTTCGAGTACAGCAATCTCGACCATCAAGTCTTCACGGCGCGGGAGGAACTCATGCAGCGGTGGATCGAGTGTGCGGATTGTGACTGGGAAGCCGTCCATCGCGCGAAACACGCCAATAAAATCCGCACGCTGCATGGGTAACAATTTCTTCAGGGCGGTGCGGCGATCTTTTTCATTGCTGGCCAGAATCATGGTACGCATGTGAGGCAAACGATCTTCGGCGAAGAACATGTGTTCGGTGCGGCACAATCCGATGCCTTCCGCGCCGAACGCCCGGGCTTGGATTGCATCTCGCGGAATATCGGCATTCGCTCGCACTCTCAGCTTTCTAAACGGCTCAGCCCATCCCATAATCTTCATCAGCTCCGGGTCGTCCGGTTTTGCATCGACAGTGTTCAGCTTTCCTTTAATTACCCGTCCGGTAGTTCCATCCAAAGAAATCCAATCTCCGCCTTTGAACACCTGGCCCTTCACGCGCATCTCTCGCGCTTTCTCATCGACCTGAATGTCTCCCGCGCCCGCGACACAACACTTTCCCATACCTCGTGTGACTACGGCCGCATGGCTGGTCATACCGCCGCGAGAAGTTAGAATTCCTGCCGCGACCTCCATGCCGTGAATATCTTCTGGTGTAGTTTCGGCGCGTACTAGAATTACGGGGACTCGCTTATTACTGTGTCCCGCCTTCTCGACGGCTTCGTCCGCGGTGAAAACAATCTGTCCTACGGCCGCTCCAGGAGAAGCAGGAAGCCCGGTTGCCAGCACTTCAACTTTCGCAGTCTTTTCGTCGAGACGCGGAACCAGAAAGTCATAGAGCTGATTTGGTTCGACGCGGAAGATCGCTTCCTCTTTGGTGATCAGTCCTTCCTCGACCATCTGAATTGCAACCCGCACCGCCGCCCGTCCAGTGCGCTTTCCATTACGCGTCTGCAGCATGTAAAGGCGGCCTTCCTGAATGGTGAATTCGAAATCTTGCATATCGCGATAATGCTTTTCCAGCCGGGTCGTGATGTCGCGAAGCTGGTCATATACCTCTGGCATCACTTTTTGCAATTCGAGGATCGGCACCGGAGTGCGAATGCCGGCGACCACGTCTTCTCCCTGGGCATTCATCAGGAACTCTCCGTAAAACTCCTTTACGCCAGTGGCAGGATTTCGAGTGAATCCCACGCCGGTGCCGCTGGTATCGCCGAGGTTGCCAAACACCATGGCTTGCACATTTACCGCAGTCCCAAGTTCGTCGGAAATGTTATTGATGCGGCGATAATGTTTGGCGCGGTCGTTTTGCCAGGACCGGAAAACTGCGTCCCGCGACATTACTAATTGATCGTTTGCATCCTGGGGGAAGTCACGCTTGGTGTGCTTCTTGACCAGCTTCTTGTATTCCTCAATCACTTCCTTCAGAGCTTTTGCGTCGAGGTCAGTGTCGAGTTTGGCTTTTTTCTGTTTTTTCTTCTCGTCAAAAACGTCGTCGAAGGCCGACTTCGGGATCTCGAGAACTACCGCTCCAAACATTTGAATGAGACGGCGATAGGAATCATAGGCGAAACGAGGATTGTTGCCCCGTTTTGCGAGTGCTTCCACGCTTTGATCATTGAGGCCGAGGTTCAAAATAGTATCCATCATTCCAGGCATGGAAAATTTAGCTCCGGAACGTACGCTTACCAGCAGAGGGTTTTCCCCTTTTCCTAGCTTCTGGCCCTGGAGTTCTTCCAATTTCCGCAGTGCATCTTGCATCTCGCGATCCACTTCCTGCGAGACCGCGTTGTGACGCATGTATTCGCGGCAAGCTTCGGTTTGGATAGTGAAGCCAGGAGGGACGGGCAGTCCCGCGTTAGTCATTTCAGCCAGACCCGCGCCTTTGCCGCCCAAGTCATCTTTCATTTTTCCATTGCCGTCGGCCTTGCCTCCTCCGAAGGAATACACGTACTTGATGGGGGGCTTGAACTCGGTGCGTTCAACAATAGTTTCGGGGAGAGTCGTTGCAGCCATAAAAGGAGTCCTCTTTTTATATTTAAAATTCTAGTTTGTAGATTCTCTGCCTTCGGTAACAATTTCGGAAAAATCTGCTACCGTGGAGAACAGATTTAGTAATGATCGAAGCAGGGCCAGTCGATTGGCCCGGATTCGCGCGTCATCGACCATTACCATTACTTTATCGAAAAACTGATCGACAGGCTCTCTCAGCGTCGAAAGCGCGAGCAAAACCTTTAAATAGCTCTGGCTCTCCAAATCTAAGATGATTTGAGGAGTCAACCGGTGCAGAGCTTCAAAAAGAGCTGTAGCTTCCGGAGAAGTTTCAATCGTGGGATCGAAGGTGGCCCCAAGAGGAAGGCCTTTCTCCTCGGCTTGCCTCAGAATATTTCGGATCCGTTTGCTGGCTGCCGCAATAGACTGAAAATCGGGAAGGTCGCGAACCTCTCTGGTAGCTTCTGCCCGCCGAATGACGTCTACGACGCTGTCGTGTCCGGCCGCCAGTACCGCATTCACGATGTCATATTTGAATTTCAGCACTTCGCGAAGATAAAACTCCAGGCGCTCGCGGAAGAATCCATCCACTGCTTCGGACTTAGTTGAAAATCTTTTCTCGGCTGCCGAGCCGTCGTAAGTCTGGTATGCGTCAATGCGAAGCTGTCTCAAACTTAAGGGGAGTTTGTGTTCCGCGATGATCTTCACAATTCCATTTGCCTGACGCCTTAACGCAAACGGATCTTTGGATCCGCTTGGCTCAAGACCGAGGGCAAACAGTCCAACAATCGTATCGGCCTTATCGGCAAGTGAAAGGACTGCGCCTTCAACACTGCGGGGCACCGAGTCCTCCGTTGACTCTGGTTTATATTGATCATAAATCGCATCAGCGATAGCCTGGCGAGTCGCGCCGAGCATGCCATGATCAAGTTCCTGAGCGCAAGCGTAGAGTCCGCCCACTATGCCTTGCAATTCGGTGAATTCTTTTACCAATTCGGTCGTGAGATCGGCCTTGGCCAATAAAGCTGCCTTGTGAACTACTCCGGGGCGCACGGGGACGCCGCCGTCGCGAACGATTTCGCAAAGCCAACTGCACAGTCGCTGTACTCGCTTGGTTTTTTCGTGATAGCTGCCAAGGTCTTTCTGGAAAGTTACATCTTTCAGCCAGTGCGTGCGTTCGCGCAACGGATGTTTCTGGTCGGTGTTCCAAAAGAATCGCGCATCATTAAACCTGGCTCTGAGCACCCGTTCGTGGCCGTGACGAATGAGGCCTTGCACGTCGCCATTTCTGTTTAACACGGCCAGAAAATGCGGCAGTAATTTGTGCTCCGCGTCTTCAACAGCAAAATATTTCTGATGGTCGCGCATTACGGTGACGAGAATTTCTTGCGGAAGTTCGAGAAACTCAACGTCAAAGCTGCCCAGAATAGCGGAAGGGAATTCGGTGAGATTCACCACTGTCTCCAGCAGATTCTTGTCTTCGCGCCATCGGGCGCCGGGCAAGCTGCGGGCGGCAACATCAAGACTCTTACGGATTTGCTGCTCGCGTTCCTCACGTCCCAACACCTTCGCGGACCGGAGATCATTAACGAAAGCATTAGCTCGTGATACTTGCACGGAATGATTCGCGATCAGACGATGCCCTCGGGATTCATTTCCAGCCACGAGCCCGTCAAAATCCAGCGGAATAATCTCTTCGTCGAGCATCGCAACCAGCCAGCGAACCGGGCGAATAAACCGCTCGTTCGGCTCGCGCCAATACATGCTCTTGGGCCAGTAGATCGCGCTTATTTCTTTCGGAATGTGCTCGGATAAAATGGCTGACGCGGTGCGTCCTTTTTTGGTTACGGTTGCGGAAAGATACTCGCCCTTGGGGGTAGAAACTTTATTTAGTTCGGAAACTTCGATGCCGGCCTTTTTTGCGAAAGCATGAGCGGCGGGAGTTGGCTGCCCATCCTTGAAAGCAATTTTGACCGCTGGACCGGTGACGGATTCGGTAACGTCCTGCTGGGACGCGGAAACACCAGTTGCGATAACTGCCAGACGGCGTGGCGTTGAGAACTGCGAGACTTGATCAGTCGAACTGAGCCGTTCCCGCTCCAGAAGCGCCTGTATGCGGTTGCGGAGATCGAGGGACGCCGCATCGATCATCCTCGCAGGAATCTCCTCACAACCGATTTCTAAAAGAAAGTCTGGCATGGAAGGTATTATCTTCGCACAAAAACCACGGGCTCGAAACGCTGGCAGGAGAGTATTTCAAGTCCATGTATTGCGAGTCATTTGTCGCGCAACATTCACGAAATCAGAGAGGGAACTTCCTGCTGCTTCGGGCTACCGGCATGAGATTGCTGTTCAACATAAGCTTTTGCAATTCCAACCGCCAAGGTCCGAACCCGGGCAATTACTCCAACCCTTTCGGTTACCGAGATGGCGCCTCGTGCATCGAGAATGTTAAAAAGATGCGAGCATTTAAGGCACAGGTCGTGCGCCGCCAGCACGGGAAACCGCCCCGCCACAATGCCACCTTCTGCAGTCTCACTGCCTTGTTGTAGCGAAAACTTATCGAGCAATTCCTTACATTCCGCCTCATACAGTTCGAAGTGTTTCCACGTCTTCTTTACGTCGGCAAGTTCGAAGTTGTAAACGGAAAATTGCTGCTCGTCTGCCAAGCGCACATCCCCATATGTGGTCGCCTGACCTGTTTGAGGATCGCGGGCCCACACAATGTCGTAAATGCTGTCGACGTCCTGCAAGAACGCGGCGATTCGCTCCAGCCCATAGGTCAGTTCGGCCGAGATAGGGTCAAGATCGACGCCGCCACACTGTTGGAAGTAAGTGAACTGCGTGATTTCCAGGCCGTCGAGCATGACTTGCCAACCTATGCCCCACGCTCCCAGCGTCGGAGATTCCCAGTTGTCCTCTTCGAATTTGAGATCGTGTTCGCGAAGGTCAATTCCGATTGCGCCGAGCGATTCGAGATAAAGTTCCTGCACATTCTGCGGGGGAGGCTTGAGGATCACCTGAAGCTGATTGTGTTTGAATAGACGATTCGGATTTTCGCCGTAACGTCCGTCAGCCGGGCGTCGCGATGGCTGCACATACGCGACCTTGTAAGGCTTCGGACCGAGGACTCGCAGAAAAGTTTCAGGAGCCATCGTTCCGGCGCCCACTTCAACGTCATGCGGTTGCTGCAAAACGCATCCACGCTCTGCCCAGAAACTCTGGAGCCGAAGTATAAGTTCCTGAAACGTTCCCGGCATTTTCGAAATCGAAGAATTCATGTGGCGACGCTAACTAACTTTTCCAGCATAACGGCCGTGACAAGTTTTTTTTCAATGTGCCTCTGCAATATCTGTATCAGAAACTTTCGTAAATCCGAGCCTTGTTTTTTGTCCCACGGAATCGATTGCAAATCATCCAGAGAAGCACGAAACATGAGGTTGCAAACCGATCGCGATTCGGTCGATAGTTCTGACGACGCCAGCCGCTTGTCGTCCAGGCACATTAACCCGTCTGATAGTGCGTGAAAATAGGCCCGGCTGCCATCTAATTCGCGCCCGCAGACCACGCAATCCGATAAGTCTGGCAAATATCCCATCAATCGCGTCATCCATAAATCAAAATAAGTGATGGGCATCCAAATGGAAGACCCTCGCAGACCGGCAATCACCGCCAAGCTAAGGCGAAACACAGTATCATTGACTTCACGGTCCGGAAGCAATTCGTCGAGCACTTCGGCAACATGAGCCAAAGCGGTGGCTCGCGGATAAGTCACCTCGGTGGCGAGCGGCGATTCCAGCACGTCACAGGAATCAAGTCTCGCGAGCTCGCGCCGTTCACGGTCTTCGTAAAATGCCCGGACGTAAGTTAACGGTTCCAGGGCTCCGCCGAACCGGCGTTGCGATTTTTTCGCGGCACGGGCTACCCCGTGTACCTTCCCCTCGAGACGGGTAAAAAGCGTGACCAGCAAGTCAGCTTCGCGCAAAGGATACGAGCGAAGAACAATCGCTTCCGATTCCTTTAACGCCATAGGAGCCCGTGCCGGGGCCTCGTCAGAAAATATCCGAACCCAGACTTTGAATGCTGCCGCCGAAAAGGTTTAAAGAGTCAACGGGAGATTGTAATTGAGAGAACAGTGTCTGCAAAATCAGCGCACGCAAGACAAGTCAAGTCTTGCGAGCCTGTTTCCGATTCACCAGTTTGAAGAGGCTGGGCCTACTAACTCTCCTTGTTCGCGCGCCTGGTCCGCGTACTTATGGACTGCCGAGAGGAAAGGCTGCGAGCCGTCTGGAGGAGCTACCCTGCCGCTTAGAATTTCTTCGAATGACACCATCTTCCCGAACAGGACGCGAGTTTCATCTTTATCCTGACTGACGACGGAGCCGCTCAGATTTATTCCTGCAAAAATTCCCCGGGCCCGCGAATAAGTCAGGATCTCGGCGCGCATTTTCCAGTCGGTGTCCGCTGCCGCGTCACGGCCAACCGGCCCGGCCGCAGCCGAAGCATCGGCGCCCACCTTGAACTTGCTGGACAGCAGATGCTGCATGCCGCGTTCATTGGTCACTATCAATACAAGGTCCACAGCTTGGCCGCCCAGTTGCAATCCCCAGCTTCCACCCGTGATGGTGATTGGAGCCGGCGCGCTCCAGCCGTGTCCAGTTCTACAGGTGGCCACACCTTTTCCATGATTGCCGCCGAAACCAATGGCAATCTTCACCATCGATGGAATTACCGCTATGCACCTGGACCCGCTCATAACTTTGTCGGGGATGGCTTTGTCCGGCGTCGCCATTATCTGATTCAAGACGTCGGCGGAGGCTTGAATGCGCTTGCCGATATCGGATTCGTCCTTATTACTATCGTTGGCTCTGTCGTCCGCAGCCCAGCCCAAGCATGCGAACATTAATACCACCGCGCTTACAGCCGCCAAATAACGTCGCGTTGATCCAAATTGCGATTTCATTCGCGCCTCTCTTTCATTGCCGTCAGATCAGGTCTCGATAGGAATAGTTTAAACTTTTGGCCAAAAGAAATCCGGCAGATGATGATTCTGCCGGACAGGAACTTTATCGATATTCGCTAAACCCTACGCACCGGTGGCTATGAGGGAAGAAGCTTGCTGGCAGCATCGCCCCGGGCTGTAAAGGCAATCCCACTGGGATGTTATTGTGCCAGGCGTCCTTCACAGTACGCGCCTTATTTTGCCGCTTTGGCGCTGCCTCGAGTGTAGCGACGTCTTTCACTTTGGCGTGTCCCAGCAGTTCCCGAATCCGCAACTTTGCCTTATGCAACTGAGACTTCGAATTTCCTACCGAGCAATCCAGTAACTCGGCGATTTCCTGATGTTCGTATCCTTCTACTTCGTGCAGCAGAAAAATTGTTCTATACCCATCGGGCAATTCACGGATCGCGCGTGTCAATGCAATGCGATCCACTGAGCCGGAGAGACGATCATCTTTTCCGCCGTATTCGCGGCGCACTGTCTTCGCGTCCTGGCTAAAAGGCTCATCGAGAGAAACCTGCTTCAAAGCCTTTTTCCTGAAATGCATCAGCACCGTGTTCACTGCGATGCGATATAACCAGGTAGAAAGAGCCGAGTCTCCACGGAAAGTTTCGAGCTTGCGGAATACCTGGAGAAACGCGTCCTGGGTGAGATCCTCTGCCTCGGCCGTATTATTCGTCATTCGTAGACAGACAGAATAAATTCGGGATTTATGACTATGAAAAAGGGAGGCAAAAGCGTCGGTATCCCCCTGCTGAGCGCGCTTTACCAAGTCTAGATCTGTTTCCTGTTTCACGATGGCGTTAGGCTGGCTGCTCACCTGGTTCTCCTTTCGAACCTTATAAATTGTGTGACTGAGGGTCCCCCCGCCACACCAAGCAGCTTAGGGTTTATGGGTGAAAGGGTCTATCCAGTGCACCCTGTATGGGTATCAATATGTTGCTGTACCGGGTTGTGCCAGAGGTTGCCTAACGCAAGAAAAATACATGCTCTCCGCAAACTATTTAAATCGCGAGAGATAGAGCCCCTACTAAATTTTTTGGAATTCAGAACGAAGTGGGATCGTCAGCTAATGGGGAACTGCAGTCGTTAATGTTCGACGAATTAAATGTGCTGGATTAAATTGAGAACTACAGCGAAATCCGGATTGTCTGGGGACGCTGATTGGCCCTATGCTTCGCCCAAGATTTTTTCTTCTAGTTACCTATCCCTCTAAGCAGGGAGCGATTTTGAAAATTGTTCCCTGCTTCTCGCCATAAATATAGGATCGCTGAACCGATTCACTGAGCCCTTACTCCAAGCCGGCTTGCACCACATGGACGATATTGTTGCGCACGGCGTAAAGCACCAGGTCGCTGACCGAGTGCAACTGGAGCTTGCGCATAATATTAGATCGATGAGTTTCCGCGGTCTTCACGCTCAAGCCCAGGGCAACGGCAACTTCTTTAGTGCTTTTTCCTTCGGCCAGAAGTTGCACAATCTCACGTTCCCGCGGCGTCAACCGATTTTTCCCGATGGCAGCGGGCGCTTGAGGAGTGCCCCCTTTTAAATATCCTTCGAGAACCATTGCAGCGACCTTCGAGGTGAAATAAGTCTTATCCCGTCGCAGAGCTTCTACGGCCGCAACTAAATCGCGGGCCGCATCTGATTTAAGTAGAAATCCTCGCGCGCCCGCATTCAGTACGTCGCGGACAACCTGATCGGAATCATGTAGGGTGAGAATTAATACCCTGGCGTGTGGATTCTCTTTAAGAATTTGTCGAGTAGCTTCCAGTCCATTGAGGCTAGGCATTCCGATGTCGAGGATCATGACGTCGGGCTTCAATTGATGGGCTTTTTCGACAGCTTCGCGACCGTCCGCAGCCTCACCACAAACCTGCCAATCAGCCTGAGCCTGCAAAAGCGCAACCAGGCCTTTTCGGACAACCTCATGGTCGTCAGCTACAAGAATTCTGAAAATTGCCACAGATGACCTCCAACCAATAGATCCGGGGAATTACAGGGTCTTCTCACCGCCAGTCATTTTAACATTGAGGTTAACCGGATGCGGGGACTTTCAACAGCTCGCTATTTCCTGGTGTCCGGAATCCTTATTCGTTTCTTTTCTTATGGATTGTCGGGAGGCATCGGTGCCAAGGGGGACCAAAGAGAGGCCCCGCGAGGGATCGAGGACTAGTTCCATGGTCGAAGCGCATTGACCGCATAGCCAGAATTGAGCGGTTTGAGAAGTTGTTTTTTCGCAGGCATCACCCATAGGAAAATCGCTAGCCGAAAATGAGACAGAAGTTACTTCGAATTGAAAAAGGCGGCCCTCGGTCATAGTGTGCAGAGGTACGGAACAATGCAAGTTGGAACAGAAGGGAACCATATTTGTCTGGCGGGTGAACTGCCGGATAGCGACACTACAGGAAGTCCTAAATTTCGCCAATACAGTTAGGACCGTATAGATAGACAACCCAATACCCTGCCCCAATGCATCAGACCGATCGTGGGAAGCGCAGCTAAGTTGCCGCGGGCAAATAAAGTCCTCTCTCTAGCTGCCCTGCGTGAGAAAGCCGCCTACTGTAAAGCCTGTGATCTCTGGAAGAGGGGAACCCAGACGGTATTTGGAGAAGGCCTCCCCAATTCCCGTGTAATTCTCGTCGGCGAGCAACCCGGAGATCAGGAAGATCTTGCGGGCCGTCCGTTCGTTGGTCCTGCGGGAAAACTCCTCGATGAAGCATTGATGGATGCAGGCATTGACCGCTCGAAAGTTTACGTGACCAATGCCGTCAAACATTTCAAGTGGGTTCCCGATACGCGCGGGAAACGCCGCATCCACAAGAAGCCAAATTATTCGGAGATCAATGCATGCCGTCAATGGATCGACGCCGAAATTGCAAGTTTAAAGCCGGATATTTTGGTTTGTCTAGGAGCTACGGCAGCCCAATCGCTGCTTGGAAGAGATTTCAAGGTAACCCAGCAGCGCGGCAAATTTATCCCGTCGGAACTAGCTCCATGGGTGACGGCTACTGTCCATCCGTCTTCGATTCTTCGTGCGCCCGACGACCAGTCCCGCCGGGAACAGAAGCAGGCCTTCGTGGATGATTTAAAGAATGTTGCCCGCCAATTGCGCAAGATTTCGAAGTGACGACCTGCGAGTAGCAATACAGCATCCTTAGAAGGGACTTACAGCTTGTGTGGGATTTACCTGCGATCTCTTCATCCCTACAGTTGGTCAACACCAACATTCAGGAGTCGATATGACATTGCTATTGGGTATATCCGACCGAGATTCTGATACAGGTCTCCGCATTCCGCCACCGCCGATTCAAGAACCGGAACCCGACGATCCAGAAGCTGATGACGAAACCCACGAATTGGTGCGGCCAGTAAAGAGATAAGTTCCGATGACGATCCGCATGAACTCCAAAAACAACTTTCTCTGGGGAGGCGCGTCGGTGGCGCTGATGGCGGGCGCTTCACTCGCGGCTCTGAAATTTGCTGGCCGGCTCCGAAGCTTCAATTTTCGAGGCAAGACCGTTGTGATTACAGGCGGATCCAGAGGCTTAGGACTCGCGCTCGCGCGGGAGTTCTTAAGTCGTGGCGCAAACGTCGCTCTTCTTGCACGGGATAGCGAAGTTTTGGAACGCGCCCGCACGATGCTAATGAATAGGAAACCGAAAGCTGAGGTATTAACCGTACCGTGTGACATAACGAAAGCGGAAGAAGTGACAGAGGCGTTCTCGGAAGTTCGACGACAGCTTGGTCCTATTGACGTACTAGTGAATAACGCGGGACTAATTACCGTCGGGCCAATGGAAGTCATGTCCGAACAGGATTACCGCGAATCTCTGAAACTTCATTTTTGGGGACCGTTCAATACCGTTTCCGCCGTGCTTCCGGAAATGCGGGAGCGGAAACAAGGTCGAATCGTAAACATTTCCTCAATCGGCGGAAAAATCAGCGTCCCGCATTTGCTTCCCTACAGTGTCGGCAAGTTCGCACTTGCTGGATTTTCTGAAGGCCTTAATGCCGAAGTCGCTAAGGACGGCATCCACGTAACATCGGTTTATCCCGGCTTAATGAGAACTGGCAGTCCCCGGAACGCTTCGTTCAAAGGCAAGCATCATGCGGAGCACACCTGGTTCAGTCTGAGTGATTCGCTTCCTGGCATTTCCATGAGCGTGGATCGTGCCGCCAGGCAAATTGTGAATGCATGCCAGCACGGAGACAGCTCTCTCATTGTCTCCGTTCCGGCAAAGGTCGCAATCAAGTTGCATCAATTGTTCCCAGCGATTTCGGCCAACGTGCTCTCTGGAGTAAACCGGCTTCTGCCGGGATCTCCGGGACATGCCACGAAGACTTGGAAAGGCAAGCAGAGCAGTACTCGGCTCTCGCGTTCATGGTTGACAGTGTTGGATGAATTAGCAGCGCGCAAAAATAATGAGGTAGCTGTTTAACGTCTGTATCGCATCAGAAACTTTCTGGAGTGGAATCGAATTATGACTATAACTACTCAGACGGATCACGCGCCGGGTGGGAAGTCCCGGCAAATTGACGAAAAAATGCTAACCGCTGCAACTGTTCTTGGAGGCGCCGTCATGGCTGCCTTCGGAATTTCACGTAGGAGTTGGAGAGGTGCCGCATTCGCGGCGGGCGGCGGTTACCTGATTTACCACGGCATCACTCAAAGCTCGAAGCCCTACACAGGGAAGGTGAGGGTCGCGCAGACCATCAATCAAAGTCCCGACGACGTTTATAAGTTCATCCGCGATACGGCGAATTTTCCAAAGTTCTTTCAGGGTTTAAAAACGAAGTCCGACGGAGAAAATGGATTTGAACTTTCGCTTGGAAACGCGGATTCCACGGTCATTTCCAACGCCGAAATCACGGACGAGGAAAATGGCAAACATATCGCTTGGGGATCAACCGGCGGGCCGCTCAAACATCGCGGTGTGGTTCATTTCCATAAGGCACCTGACGACCGAGGTACCGAGCTAGCGGTGGCGCTTGAATTTGAAGCTCCTGCGGGTCCAATTGCCAGAGCGGTGGCTCTGTTTGCTGGATGGGACCCTGAGCAACTCGTTCGCGAAGCTTTGAGAAATCTGAAGCAATTAATGGAAGCCGGTGAAATTCCGACTACCCGAGGTCAGCCCGTAGGCGCGCGCGGATTAAAGGGTGCGGCGTTGCGGGTACTTTACCGCGAGACTCCTGCGCAGGAGCCGGCAAAGGTCCGGCTGGCTGGCGATTAGAAATAGCCACTTATTTTATTTTCGGAGGATTTTGTGAAAGCACTGTGCTGGCAAGGCAAAAATGACGTTCAAGTCGAGACTGTCGACGACCCTAGGATTCTCAATCCTAAGGATGCAATTCTGAAAATCACGCGAACCGCAATCTGCGGATCCGATTTGCATCTTTACGACGGCTACATCCCAACCATGGAGCCGGGAGACATTCTCGGACATGAGTTCATGGGCGAGGTAGTGGAAGTCGGCTCCGAAGTCGAAAGTCTTAAAATTGGAGATCGTGTCGTAGTTCCTTTCACCATCGCTTGCGGCAATTGTTACTACTGCAAGCAGGATTTGTGGTCGCTGTGTGACAACTCAAATCCCAACGCGTGGATCGCCGAAAAGATGTACGGATTTTCCGGCTCCGGCTTGTTCGGCTACTCCCACATGCTGGGAGGATATGCGGGAGGGCAGGCGCAATATGCCCGCGTCCCCTTCGCCGATATCGGACCTATCAAAATTTCCAGCGACCTGCGGGATGAGCAGGTGCTATTCCTCTCTGACATTTTCCCAACCGGATATATGGCTGCGGAGAACTGCAACATCAATCCTGGTGACGTCGTGGCAATCTGGGGCTGTGGGCCGGTGGGCCAATTTGCAATCCGGAGCGCTTTTCTTCTTGGCGCCGAAAAAGTCATTGCGATCGACCGTTTCCCGGAGCGTCTCAGCATGGCCCGGGAGGCCAATGCGGACGTATTGAATTACAACGAAGTCGATGACGTGGTCGAAGAATTGAAATGGATGACGGGAGGCCGCGGTCCGGATTCTTGTATTGACGCCGTCGGCATGGAAGCTCACGGCCACGGGTTTGCCGCCGCGTATGACAAAACCAAGCAAGCGATGAAGTTATCTTTCGACCGGCCCAATGTTTTGCGACAAGCTATCCAGGCGTGCCGGAAAGGTGGAACCGTTTCCGTTCCCGGCGTGTATGGGGGATTTCCTGGATAAGATTCCCTTCGGTGCCAGCTTTGGCAAGGGTCTGACGCTAAAGATGGGACAGACCCACGTTCATCGCTATCTCAAACCTTTATTAAGCAGAATTCAGAACGGAGAAATTGATCCGTCTTTCGTTATCACTCATCGTACGAGTCTGAATGAAGCGCCTCAGGCTTACAAGACGTTCCGTGACAAGCAACAGCAATGCATAAAAGTGGTGCTTGATCCGTGGGACGAAACCAAAGCCGCATAGTGGATTAGAACGTCAGGCCTGTTTGGCGAGGAAGCCGGTTTCAGGATGAGACAGCAAATTTTCAGACTGTAAACCGTCTTCCACCGCCCGTATCAATTCGTCGACTATCATGGCTGCCGTTTTTTTCTGCAGTGAGCGCGCCATGCCCTCGAAGTCCATGTTGATTTCCGCAAGTTGAATGCCTGCCAGTTCGGTTTCGTCGAATGTGCTGGCTTTGCGCTTATTGGAAAAGATCTTCGCCCGGGGTCGGGAAAATTCCCATGTTCATCCAGCGAACGACGATTTGGCGGACATGGGCGCTGCCGCATGCGTGGTGAACTTCAGGGCGCGACGCCATGTCATCATCCCATCGAAGAATCTTGAGATTATCGCCCCATCGGTTCGGCAGAATGAGCAACCAATCAGGCGATGGTCGTGAACGATGTCCGCAGATCTCACATTTCTGCACCAGCATTGCTTCACTCCCTGCGAAGCTTCTGGACGTTTACTGCACGGCGATGGCCAGGCGGGTTGCGGTGTCTCGGGACTTAAACCAATAAAAACTTGAGCCATTAAGCCACGAATTCTGCTCTGCTTTATCGCTGATGCCGAAACAGAGGCAGCATGCCGACACACCGTCATCCATCAGATGCCGCTACCAGGGCTGGTGTTAGGCAATAATTTAGTGAATTAGCACTCCACTTGCCGTTATTCCAATCCCGAGAATCGCCATGACGATTCCAAGTTGCCAGAATATTCGGCGTCCCGAGAGCAGGGTGATTGAGGTGATAACCAAGGCGATTTCTAGAAACACCTCCGCCAGGTCGTATCGATCTCCTCGCCTTCGCTCGTGCTGCGTTTCCTGTTCGAGTTTGCGGGCCTCATTGTCCAGGTCCTTCTGCTCGTCCCGGTAACGTTGGGCCTCAGCGGAGTACTTATCGTGAAGCTTGGTAGTTTGTTCGGTGTCCTTGGTCCCGATGACGCTGGTGATGTCGGCAAAAAGCTCATCCGTATGCCGGCGTATGCTCTTCGCCTGGTAATACGCCCATTGGTCGCTCACCTTGTTTTGGAGTACAACTTCTTCGGTATGGGCCCGATGTCCCAGCAGGGACACCGTCGCAACGACTACAGCTAAGATCGCCATAGTCAACGAGATGGGCGCCAAACTGGGGTCGTGGCGGGCATGTTCCGCATGTTCCTGCAATTCGTGAATCTCGTCTGATTCCATTTAATCCCCTCGTTCGAAAGCTTCGGTGTTCGGCTAAGATGCTACGGATTCAATACATGTCTTGCAACTGAACGGTTTTCGTCTGCCCGATTAGCTAACGTTCCCCTTCACTTTTTCGCCAAAACCGCTAAGATGCTATGGTTCACACGCGTAGGAAACGCGGATCAATGGAGAATCCTGCTTCACCCCGAAAATTAGCTGGCCGCTACGAGGTAAGGGAAATCCTCGGACAGGGCGGCATGGGCTTGGTCTATCGGGCCTACGACACGGTTGTGCGCCGCGAAGTTGCCGTCAAGACCATACTGGACATGCCTGACCAGGCTTCGCTCCAACTTTTCTACAAAGAGTGCGATGTGCTCGCTTCCATGAGCCACCCGAATATCGTAGAAATCTTCGATATCGGGGAGTTCGAGGAAGAAGGGAAGAAGAAGCCGTACTTCGTCATGCCGCTTCTGCCCGGAACGACCCTCGATGCGCTTATTAAAAAGTCGAGCCACCGGCTCACAGTGGAACGAACGGTAGAAATAATTTCTCAAAGTTGCCGTGGCTTGCAGGCGGCCCATGAGCGAGGGTTAGTTCATCGCGATTTGAAGCCCAGCAATATCTTCGTCATGGAAGACGACTCTGTAAAGATCATCGATTTCGGGGTCGCCCACATGGCGGACGCTCACACCACGCGGGCGCAAAAAGGGACGCTGCTTTATATGTCCCCGGAGCAGATTCAGCTCAAGCCGCTTTCCGCGGCGTCAGACATTTTTTCCTTGAGCGTAGTTTGTTACGAAGCTTTAACCGGACGGCATCCATTCCAGCGCGCTCGGGCTGATGAGGCGGTGACGGCGATCTTGCATGAAAGTCCGCCGGCAGCTTCGGAACTGAATTCGACCGTCAGCCAGCCCATTAGCCGGGTCATCCATAAAGGGATGGCGAAGCAGGCATGGCATCGTTTCGCCACAGCGCGGGATTTCGGCGACACGCTGAACAAGGCCATGCGCAACGAGGCGATAGAGTTTTTCGATCCTGAGCGCACACGCCCGCGGCTTCAACGCGCGACCAAAGCTTTGGAGGATGGCGATTTCCAATTTGCCGGCGAAATCCTCGGCGAACTCGAAGCGGAGGGACACATGGACACCACCATCGTTACCCTTCGTCGCCAACTCGATACAACGGTGCGGCGGAAGACCATCACTCAGCTGCTGGATGCAGCAAAGGCGCGGTTTGAAGATGATGAAGATCCCCTGGCATTGCAGAAGTTGCAGGAAATTCTACAGATGGAGCCCGATAATGCCTCCGCGCTCGCGCTAAAAAGCAAGATTGAAAACCGGCGCAGTGAACGGCAGGTGGATAACTGGTACCGGCTGGCGCGGCAACACATAGACAACCACGCTTATCCACACGCGCGCGAGGCTTTGCAGAATGTGTTGCAGTTGCTGCCCAAAGAAGCGCGAGCTTTGCAGTTATTAGCCGAAGTCGATCGCCAGGAACAGGAATACAACAAGCTTCGACAGGAAAAGGAACAAATCCATCGTGCCGCCATGGATGCCTGGCAAAAGGGCGACGTCAGCAGCGCATTGACAAAGTTGGCGGTGGTGTTGGATTTGGACCGGCGCGCGCCTGATTCCGCCCATCGCGAAAGCGGCACCAACTTCCAGAGTTTCTATAACCAGGTTCACTCCGAGCATGACGCAATGAACAATGCGTATGCGGAGGCGCGCAAGTACCTCGCAGACCAGAATTTCATCAAGGCCAATGCGGCTTGCCAGGAATATCTGGTGAAGTATCCGAACAATGCCATCTTCCAGGCTTTGAAGTATGACATTGAAGAACAGCAGCGGCAGAGTCTCTCGGCCTTCATAGCTTCGATTGACCGGCGGGTAGATGCCGAACCTGATCTCGAAAAGCGTGTGAATATTCTTCGCGAGGCGCTGGAGCAAAATCCTGGCGAGTCCCATTTCGAGCGGGCGCTTCGTCTTGTGCAGGATAAGCGCGACCTAGTCAACTCGATTGTTGCCAGGGCCCACCTGAGGGAGGAACAGGGTTCTTTCGGAGATGCGCTGAATGATTGGGAAATTCTTCGAACAATCTATAGTCAATATCCGGGATTGCAATTTGAAGTCGAGCGCTTGCAGAAGCGGCGTGAACCAGCAGGCCCGCACCGAATCGAAGACTCAATTGGTCGAGCAGATAGACACGTGCCTGCATGGAGGAGACTACGTTCGCGCGTTGGATCTTTTAAAGGCTGCCGCGGCTGAATTTCCGAATGATGCTGAATTAAAAGAATTAGAGAAGTTGGCAACCGACGGTCTTCAGCGCAAAGGGGAAGCTCAAAGATTAATGACTGAGGGCCAGGATCTCTGCGCCCAACAGAAGCCGATTGACGGCCTTAAGCTGTTGCGCGAAGCGTACGAACTCGATGAAAACAACTCGCTTACTCGCGCCATTTTCGCCAACGCCTTGGTCGAATACGCCCAATCCCTGGTCGACACCGACTGGAAGGAGGCCGATAAGCTCGCGAAAGAAGCGGTTGATCTGAATCCGGATCATCCCATGACCAAGACGCTTCGGACTTCGATTCTTGACCGAAGACGCGAAACCTTCGTCGACGACTGTGTTTCTCAGGCGCGCAAATTGCAGGCCTCCGGAGATCTGCCGGGAGCATTGGCGCGTATCGAAGAAGGAATCGCGACATATCCCCGAGAAGCCAGGCTGATTCAGATTCAGGAAGCGGTACAGAAAGACCTGCAAACTCAGCGGCGCCAGACTCGTCGGCGCGATCTCGATGAATTACGACGCCTTGAGGATGAGATAGAAAAAGCTCCAGACATCGCAGTGAAGCAATCCCTGGGCGCTCGAGCCAAAACTTTGGCGGATAAGTATGTGGAGGACGACGAGGTTCTTAAAACGGCGAACGGACTGTTGCAGCGCCTGGATTTGCCTACGGTAGGCGGAAAAGCATCTGGGTCCTCGCCAGGGAACGAAAGTGCGACGTTGGCCTTTGACGCAACCGCGACCATGGATGTGCCAGCGCCTGCGCCGCCTGTAATATCTCCACCCGCACCGCCCGAACCGCCGAAAGTCGCGTCGCCGCCTCCTTTGCCTGTGACGCCGAAGGCGCCCAAGCCCAAAGTTAAGCGCGAATTGCCGAAGTTCAAAATGCCGGCGATTCCGCCATTTCTGCGCGACAAAAAAATATTAGGGGGCGGGGCAGCCGCTGTCGCATTGCTGTTGATGCTCGTCCTTTTATTGCGCCACCACTCCGAACCGAACATTTCCCCTACCTCGACCGCAACCGAGGCAACCCCTGCGGCGGGGAATTCTGTCACTACGCCTCAGCCGAACCCTACTCCTGCGGCCGAGGCTCCGGCGGCGCTGAAGCTCTCCTCGGACACTACGAACGGAAAGGTTTATTTCGACAACGAGTCTCCAGCAGAGTTAAAGGATGCACAGTGGACCCTCGCCACGATTGCGGATGGCGAACATAGGCTGAAATTTGAGAGTTCGAAGGGCGCGGCTACCGTCGATTTTGTCACTGCCGCAGACACAATTCCAGTTATCAAAACTCCGATCTCCGCTAAGAATGTTCTGGCGGTGGTGGCGAGCAATTCTGGAAACAGCCTAAAAATTTTTTCGAGCGACCGTGCAGCGAGGGTCAGCGTGGACAAACAATCAGCCCATGAAGTCCCCGAGAGTGGCCTCGAAATTTCCTCAGTTGCTGCGGGTGCCCATGAATTGGTAATGAGTCTCGGTAACGATCAGTACACGGCGGAAGTCGAAACCGGCGTCCATCCAACAATGAGCGTGTTTCTCGAGTCTGGTCAGGATGTGGGTACCCTGATCGTGGTGACTAATCAAGATAAAGCCAAAGTATTTCTCAATGGAAAAGCCGTCCCGCAAGCGACTGAGTCGGGAGAGTTGCGCATTCCGAATCTGGAGCCGAAAGACTACGCGGTTAAAGTTTCCAAGAACGGATTTCAGGAACTTCCCGATCAAAATGTGAGGATTCGCAAAGGGAAGCAATCCAAATTGGTTTTCAACCTTCAGGCGATTCAGCATCTGGCGAGCCTCTCCATCCAAAATGGAATTCCTGGCGCTTTGATTTTCATCGATCAAAACCAGGTAGGCACAATCAGACCTGACGGCACGCTCAACGTGAGTACCGTGAATCCGGGAGACCACGTTGTTGAAATCCGAAAAGACCGCTTCAAGCCAAAACAAATAAAGGAACATTTCGTCGTAGGCTCCGTTGTGACGCTGGGAGCCGCGGAGGTCGCGATGGAAGCCGGTCCAGGAGAGGTGAAAATCAGTTTCAATCCGCCGGATTCTGTCGTGACCATTACCAAGGCCGGCGAAGCTGCAATTAAAGTAAACAACGGCACTCTCCAGACTGTGCCAGCGCGGAAACTACACGCTAAGTGCTCGAACCTCCGACAATTTGGTTCGCACGGCGACTCTCGAAGTGGCCGCCGGACAAACCAAGACTTTGAATTTATCGCTCGCGCCGAGTGGCATGTCGAAGTGGGATGAGCCATCAGGTTGGAAGCAGGAGAACGGCTCTTATGTTCGAAGAGGGGGTGACTTCGTTCTTTACGGGGTCTCCCCGACCATGGGCACATTCGTTTTTTCTGCAGCGCTATTGAAGGGACATCGTTTGCAATGGGTGGTAAATTACACCGACCCGCAGAACTACGTTCTGTTCCAGATGGACGACAACAATTTCTACCGCACCGTGGTTACGCAAGGCGCTAAGTTGAACGAATTGAAGATTCCGCAAAAAGGTGGAAAGAAAAGTTACCGCACGCTGCAAGTTCGGATAACGCCGAACGAAATCGTTAACCAGATCAGGCAGGGGGACAATTGGGTGACCCTTGATAAATTAGGCGTGCCCGGAAACAACCTGACTCTCGGCAAATTCGGATTCTATCTCCCCGGCGGCGATCAGATGGCTTTGTCAAATTTCGCGCACTACGTTGATCTTAATGTCCGGTAGTGCACTTGTTCCGCTCATAGACCCCGAGAACTTCATTCACCCATAACTTTTACGATGACCCGCTTATCTCTTTGTCCGTCGAACTCCGCATAGAAAATTCTCTGCCATCGGCCCAAATCCAGCTTCCCGGCTGTGATCGGAACGATCACTTCATGATGGATCAACAATGCCTTGAGATGGGAATCGCCGTTGTCCTCGCCAGTCTGGTGATGCTTATAGTCTTTTTTGAAAGGCGCGAGATGTTCGAGCCATTTGTCGATGTCTTCGATTAGCCCATCCTCGTTGTCATTGACGTAGACACCCGCTGTGATGTGCATAGCGGAAACCAGTACCATCCCTTCCTTTACCCCGCTAGTTGCAACGACACCTTCCACCTGTGGGGTGATGTGAACATATGCTCTAGTGGTTTTAGTGTGAAATGTTAGATAGTTCGTGGTTACTTTCATAAGGTTCCTATTACTAAATTACTGCACAAACTATTCCGTGATGCGATGGAATTAATAAACCAGCCTGAAGATAATCTAGCTTGCGATCAAAGCGCGGCGCAAACGGATCGTGGCATGAGAGCGTCGTCCGGACACGTATAATCTGCTCACTGTCTGAATTCCTGAATAAGAGGGCGTTATGCGAATCAAGCCGTATTTGCCTGTTGTCGTAATCGGTCTTCAACTCATTTTCGCGATCCCCTCAAAATCGCAGACTTTCTGCGCCCGCTCCCGAGGTCCAGACCGGCGGAAGTCAGTTTCCTGGCAAGGGCAAGGGTTCCGACGAGGGTCCTTCGCCGGCGGAAGAGGCGGAAGCCAAGATGGAAAGGGACCGTCAAAAGGCGGCGAACGAGGCGAGACAAGCACAATTGAAGCAGGATACTGAAAAACTATTTCAGCTTAGCAGCGAGTTGAAGGACTACGTTGCGAAGACCAACGAGAATATATTGTCGGTGAATGTGATCAGGAAGGCGGAAGAGATCGAGAAGCTGGCCCACAGCGTGAGAGAAAAAATGAAGGGCAACTGATCCCACTCGCCTTTCTTCTTCAGAGTGCATTTCTGACCGTTCACGTTCCCCAGTAATCCCCTTGCTGCAAATAAGTTGTTCGCAGATATGTATCGGATTATACTTGCAACCCAGTTTCAATAAGAAATCATGCCATTGCCACAGACCGAGGCTCCCGGAAGGCTACAAGCAGAATTGATGTCCCGCGGACTTCGTATGACGCATCAGCGTCGAACAATCCTCAGCGTAGTTGAGACCGCAAAGCAACATCTGGATGCAAGCCAATTGCTACGCAAAGCCCGCAAGGTCGACCCTCGAATTGATCGTGTAACCGTCTATCGAACCCTGAACCTGCTAAAACGGCACGGACTGATCGACGAGCTGGACCTGATGCATATGCAGGGGGAAAAGCATTTCTACGAACGGCGTCCGCAGCGTGACCACATTCATATGGCCTGCCTTCGGTGCGGCAAGATTACAGAGTTCGAGAGTGATCTTTTCGACCGGCTTAAGGGACAGATCCAGCGCGATTGCCAGTTTCACATCGTGGTCACCCGTCTCGAAGTAGGCGGTTATTGTTCTCAGTGCCGCACTCGCTGAATCCGCCTAATTCTCTTTTCCTCCGCGTTGCACTTGGTTGCAACAATCCTGAAACGAAAAATGCGCGGTTTCCTTGACGCTCCCAGAACGCCAGAAGTTACGATGATCTTCTATTCATTAGTTGCAACTGAGTTGCAAGTAGAGTTGCAATAACCGACGGGAAGGTTCATGAAGCAAATTCTGATTGTTCTTGTGTTGTTTAGTTTTACGGCAGTGTTGGTGGCAGCGGCCCAGGAACGTCCGTATTTCGTCACCTATTCCCACGAGATGGAAGAGCCTGGAAACCTCGATATCGAATTCTTCGGCGCTGACGGTAAGCCTCCGGCAGGGAACCGTTTTGTCGGAACGAACATCGAGTTCGAATATGGAGTACAGGCTTGGTGGACGACCGAGTTCTACATGGACGGCCAGATGACGCAGCATGACAGCACCATTTTTACAGGGTATCGGTGGGAGAATCGTTTCCGTCCCTTATGGCGTGAACACTGGATCAATCCGGTGATTTACGTCGAGTTCGAAGACATCAATGCTGCGGACAAAGCCCTGCGTGAAATTGTGGGTCACGACGGCAAAGATGATTTAGTCGATGCCAATTCGGTTGCGCGTCAGGACAAAGAACGTGAGATTGAGACCAAACTTATTTTGGGAAGTAATTTTAGAGGCTGGAATATCAGCGAAAATATCATCGCCGAGAAAAATCTCTCTAATGATCCATGGGAGTTTGGTTATGCAATCGCCGTCAGTCGCCCCTTGGGACTGGCAGCCAGGCCGCATGATTGCACTTTTTGTCCAGAGAAGTTTCAGGCCGGAGTCGAGATGTATGGCGGTCTGGGAGACCGCTACACTTTCGGGACGCGATTCACCTCCCAATACCTTGGCCCGACCATCAATTGGCAGACTCCCAACGGCGTGACTCTTTCCTTTTCACCTCAGTTCGGGCTTAACGATTTCAGTATTCCGCGGCTCTATCGTTTTGGAGTGTCGTATGAGATCGAGCAGTTCCTGGGTCGCTTTCGCCGGAGGGTGCAATGATGATGCGGCCTCGAAACGTTTTATTCCCCGTGGTGGTAGTTCTGTTCTCGATATCGCTGTTTGCTGTCGCTAATGGCGCTTGGCTTCGCAACGTCCCCGCCCGCGATCATGAAATGACAAATCCTTATCATGGAGATCCCGACACGATTGCAGCCGGACGAAGAATTTTTGTAGATCACTGCATGCATTGCCATGGCGAGAATGCCGGAGGCAACAGGAAACGGCCTGCGCCTGACCAGTTTAAGAGTTCAGGAGCAAGCGACCGAAGGTGATCTTCACTGGCTGATGGTGAACGGCAATATGGGGAAAGGCATGCCCTCATGGGCGAAGCTTCCCGACCAGCAGAGATGGCAGGTGGTTTCCTACATCAAGTCTTTGTCGAAATGAGGCCGAATTTAATCAGTCCGCGCCGGCGTGAGCTCCCGCTGCTTTTACTTCTGTCCCGATCCTCATTCCATAGAATGATCGATAAATAAAGAAGAATGAAACCAGGAAAAACGCAGCTGCCAAAATATGTCCTAATGCAGCGCCTCTCTGAATCGTCAATTGCACCGCCAGCTCGACTGCCAACAAGCCAAACAGCGTAGTGAACTTGATAACCGGGATTCAGCGCCACCGACGAAGTGTCCTTGAACGGGTCGCCAACCGTATCGCCAATTACCGTTGCATCATGCAGCGGCGTGCCTTTTTGCTTCAACTCCACTTCGACAATTTTCTTGGCATTGTCCCATGCGCCGCCGGCGTTCGCCATGAAGATCGCCTGGTAGAGTCCGAAGATTGCGATCGAGATCAGGTAGCCGATGAAATAAAACGGCTCGACGAAGGCGAACGACAACGTCGCAAAAAAGATCGCCAGAAAGATATTCAACATCCCTTTCTGCGCATACTTGGTGCATATCTCCACAACTTTCTTGCTGTCTGCAACCGATGCCTTCTCGACTCCTTCAAGTTTGATGTGAGCTTTAATGAATTCGACAGCGCGATAAGCGCCGGTAGTGACGGCTTGCGTCGAAGCGCCGGTAAACCAATAAATCATCGCGCCGCCACTGATTAATCCGAGCACAAATGGCGCGTAAAGCAATGACAACTTTTCGACGTTCTGCGTAAGTCCGGCGGTCAACGCCATGATGATGGAAAAAGTCATGGTAGTCGCGCCGACCACGGCAGTACCAATTAGCACGGGTTTGGCTGTCGCCTTGAAAGTGTTGCCTGCCCCGTCATTTGCTTCGAGCAAATACTTCGCGCGTTCGAAGTTGACGTTGATGTCATAGGTGCGTTTGAGATCTGCCTCGATTCCGGGGACATGCTCAATCAGAGACAATTCATAGACCGATTGCGCATTGTCAGTGACGGGCCCGTAAGAATCTACGGCTATTGTCACTGGGCCCATGCCGAGGAATCCAAACGCTACCAAGCCAAACGCGAAGACCGGAGCCGCAATCATGGTTGCGGCTTCCGCCAATCCCATGGTGCTGAAGTAATAGCCGATCGACATCAAGATCACCATGGCCCCGCCGAGATAGTAAGCGCTGAAGTTTCCGGCTACAAAGCCCGACAAAATCCCCAGTGATGCTCCTCCCTCCTGGGCCGAGGTAACAACTTCTTTTACGTGCCGCGACTCGGTAGAAGTAAAGACCTTGACTAGTTCTGGTATAACCGCACCGGCAAGAGTTCCGCACGAGATGATGCTGGCCAGCTTCCACCATTGCGTGGAATCTCCGCCAAGCAGAGGAATAATGATGGACGAAATCAGGAAGGTGAGAAGGATGGAGACGATGGAAGTGATCCAGACCAGGGAAGTCAGCGGGAGCCTCAAAATTCATCTCGTCTTTTCCGGCATAACGTGCTTTAGCCAGTCCAGCGTTTATGAAGTATGCGACGGTGCTGGCGACGAGCATGGCGACGCGCATTACGAAGATCCAGACTAAAAGTTGAACCTGCACTGTTGGATCTTTGACTCCCAGCAGGATGAACGTAATAAGGGCCACTCCGGTGACGCCGTAGGTTTCAAATCCATCGGCGGATGGACCAACCGAGTCCCCGGCGTTGTCCCCAGTGCAGTCTGCGATGACCCCGGGATTGCGGGCGTCGTCTTCCTTAATTTTGAAGACAATCTTCATCAAATCGGAGCCAATGTCGGCAATTTTCGTAAAAATACCGCCGGCAATTCGTAATGCCGCGGCACCCAACGACTCTCCGATGGCAAATCCAATGAAGCATGATCCCGCGTAATCGGCAGGGACCCACAGCAAAATGAAAAGCATGATGAGCAATTCGACGCTGATCAGCATCATGCCAATACTCATGCCGGCTTCCAGCGGAATCGCATAAACCGGGTAAGGCTTGCCGCGAAGGCTGGCAAACGCAGTGCGGGAGTTTGCAAAGGTATTTACCCGGATACCGAACCAGGCGACCCCATAGCTTCCGGCGATTCCGAGCAGACTGAATCCCAGAATTACCACGACACGCAGCGCGTCAAACTTCAGCAGCACTCCGAAGTACAAAATAATGATGACGGCGATGAACGATTCCAAGAGCAGCAGGAATTTTCCCTGCGTCAGCAAATATGTTTTGCAGGTTTCGTAGATAAGCTCGGAAATTTCGAGCATGGCGCGGTGCACGGGCAGGTTTTTCAGACGTATATAAATCGCCATGCCGAAGATCAACCCAAATACGCAGAACAGGATTCCGATGGAAAGCAGTTTGTGGCCATCCATGCCAAGAAAGTTCACTTGGGTAAGATCCGGCAAGCGCAGGTTGGCTTCGCCGCCCGCTTCTGGAGCAGGCTGCGCCATTGCGGAGGAAGCTCCCAGGGCCAAGAGCATGAACAGCGCGACGGTGTTTTTAATCAGACGGGACGCAAGACAACAAAAAGTTGGGAGTGGATTGCGCATAGGGATCCTCCAGGGACATAACTTCTCCAGGATGACAACGTGTTTTGGCACCACTTGCCGGCTCGATCAAGACTCAATCGTATGCCGCAGTTCCGAACACGCTTCCACTACACGACTAGAACAGGACATCTGAGCTTGGCCGCGTCGGATGTTTCAAGCCGAGATTTTTATTCCAACCTCAGCACAAAACCTTGTGTTTATAGCACTCACTCTCACTGAGGTCAATCAGGAGTAGATGGTACGGAGTGGTTGTCCATCCCCGGCCACGCATCCACATTAAGGGTTATTGGTCGCGAATAGTTCCCCCAGTTCGTCTGGCCGGTCGATCAACACGTCGGGAGGTGCGACGCTCAAACTTTCCGGCGCGAAACCGTAGGTCACCCCGCAGCTCCAGGTTCCGGCATTTTGGGCGGTGACGATATCGATAGAAGAGTCGCCAATTAAGATTGTCTCTTCTGGAACGATACCTGTTTCCTGCAACAGCGTATTCACTCCCAGAGGGTCCGGCTTTTTCGTCGAAAAGCTATTGCCGCCGTAAACTTTGAAGAAGAACCCGCCTAACCCAAGGGCCTCCACTATTTCCCTCGCCGGACGGACCGGCTTGTTGGAAAGCACGGCCATCTGCCGAATGAGAGCCATTCGTGGCCTGGATTTGGACCAGAGCTTCTTTGATTCCCGCGTAAATCTTCGTGTAATCCAGCTTGTGTTGCCGATAATAGTCGAGAAAATAGTCCAACCCTGTGTTAAAGAACTTTTCGTCCGCCGGATCCCCGAGGGCTCTGCGTACAAGCATTGGAGCGCCATCCCCAACATAAGAAGCCACAACGTCGCCGGGAAGGGTTGGACGGCCAAGGTGCTGCAGCATGGCATTAACTGAATGGATGAGATCCAGCCGTGAATCGATCAGAGTCCCGTCGAGATCAAAGATGAGGAGCTTGATCCGTTCGGGCTCGAACTTTCGGTTAAACTCGATCATTCTTAAGGATGAGAAAGCGTCACTCGTATAGGGATAATCAAGTATATTCGGAACGTTCCACAAGATTTACAATGCAGCAGACCGTGATTTCTTGATCGACGACTCCTCAATGGTAACCACGAGGGCAAATCCAAAGCCGGTCGCAACCCCTGATAATTTGAGGCGGATGGTTCGCAGTTACGAAGGCCTCACCCGCGATCAGTTGATTGAGGCTTATCGGCTTATGTACACCTCCCGGCGACTCGACGATCGGGAGATCATGCTGAAGCGCCAGCAGAAAATCTTCTTTCAAATTTCCGGCGCTGGACATGAAGCGATAGGAGTCGCAGCCGCGTTTGCCTTGAAGAAGGGCTACGACTGGTTTTATCCCTACTATCGGGATCGGGCTCTGTGCCTGGCTCTTGGCGCGACCCCTTATGAAATGTTGCTGCAAGGAGTTGGCGCGGCGGACGATCCAAGTTCCGGTGGACGTCAGATGCCCTCCCACTGGAGCTATCCGGAACTCAATGTTGTGACCGGTTCATCGCCTACGGGCACGCAAATTCTTCAAGCTGTCGGTTGCGCCGAGGTGGGCCGCTATCTTTCCGCCCATCCGGAAGCCGCGAAGAAAGCCGATGGCGATTATCGCCAATTTAAGGACGTCACGTTCCACGGCGATGAAGTCACCCTGGTCTCGCTTGGGGGATGGAACCACCAGCGAAGGCGAATTTTGGGAGGCGCTTAATACCGCTTCGAACCAGCGCCTGCCGTTAATTTTTCTGGTCGAAGACAACGGCTATGCGATTTCAGTTCCAGTCGAGGTCCAAACTCCGGGCGGAAACATTTCGCGGCTGGTGGCTAACTTTCCTCATTTTCACTTCGAAGAAATTGATGGCACGGATCCCGTGGTTGCGTATGCAGCCTTCAGTCGATCCGTGGCCCACTGTCGCGAGGGAAACGGACCTGCGTTTGTTCACGCCCACGTAATCCGCCCTTACTCGCATTCGCTTTCAGATGACGAGCGGCTCTATCGCGCCGACGCTGAGCGCCAACGGGATGCCGCTAAAGACCCGGTGCCGCAGATGCAGATGTTTTTGATCCGCGAAGGCATCCTAGACGAGACGCATATTAATGACCTGGAGAAGAAAGTGGACGACGAACTTCAGATAGCGGTTGATCGTGCACTCGAAGCCGTTTTTCCGGCAGCCGACACTATCGGGAAGTTTGTCTATTCGCCAAATCTCGATCCGACCTCGTCAGCATTCGATCACGAGGCTTCAGTTACGGGAGAAGTTGGGGAAGATGGCAAGAAATTAGTTCCGAAGACCATGGCGGATTTAATCAACGCCACGTTGCGCGACGAAATGAAGCGGGATGAGCGCATCGTAGTTTTCGGAGAAGACGTAGCCGACTGTAGCCGCGAACAATATCTGAAACAGAAAATGGTAAAAGGCAAAGGCGGCGTGTTTAAACTCACTGCCGGATTGCAGTGTGATTTTGGCTCCGATCGTGTTTTCAACTCACCTTTGGCCGAGGCAAATATCGTTGGGCGCGCCACCGGCATGGCCACGCGCGGGCTGAAACCTGTGGTGGAAATCCAGTTCTTCGATTACATCTGGCCGGCGATGATGCAATTGCGAAATGAATTGCCCACGATTCGCTGGCGATCGAACAATGGATTTTCCGCGCCCCTGGTGCTCCGCGTTCCGATTGGCGGATACCTCACCGGCGGCGCAATCTATCACTCGCAATGCGGAGAAAGCGCCTTCACCCATATTCCGGGATTGCGAGTTGTGTTTCCCTCCAACGCTCTGGATGCTGCCGGTCTATTGCGCACCGCAATTCGGTGTGATGATCCGGTTCTGTTTCTCGAACACAAGCGTCTTTATCGCGAGACCTTCGGACGTGCCGCCTATCCTGGCCCTGATTTCATGATTCCGTTTGGGAAAGCGAAAATCGTCCAGCCCGGCACGGATTTATCTGTCATCACATACGGAGCAGTTGTTCCTCGAGCCCTTCAGGCGGCGCAGAAGCTGGAGCGGGACCATGGGATTAAAGTCGAACTGATTGATTTGCGCTGCTTGAATCCGTTCGATTGGGAGGCGATTGCGGCGTCCGTACAAAAAACCAATCGAGCCTTGGTCGCTTACGAAGATTGCTTGAGCTGGGGCTATGGGGCCGAAATAGCCGCTCGCATAGCTGACCAGATGTTCGCGCATCTCGACGCCCCGGTCCGCCGGGTCGCAGCTAAGGACACTTTCGTCGCCTACCAGCCGATTCTAGAGGACGCGATTCTGCCCCAGGTCGCGGATCTGTTCGAAGCGATGAAGCAATTGGCCGAATACTAGATTTCACTCTAGCTCATTATTTCCGCACTAACGTAACCGCTAGCCTTCCACGGGACATCGTTCCAAGCGCGATATAATTTTCTCGTTTCTATGCCTGTACACCGCGTTGTTCTGTGCGGAATCCAAAATGATCAAAAGAGTTCTGAAGCATCTTTCGCGGGTCAACGACGTACTCTTCCGCAGGCTGCTTATTGAGCGTGACATCACCATTTTCCCGGATGATATTTTCCTGACCTCCTATCCGCGGTCCGGGAATACTTGGACGCGGTTTCTGGTCGGCAACCTGGTCCATCCCGATAGTCCGATGACGTTTTTGAATTTGGAACAGCGAATCCCCGACATGTACGTGCATTCTGACGCGTGCCATGCGCAACCTTCCCAGACCTCGTGTGATCAAGAGTCACGAATGTTTTGATCCTCGTTACAAGAAAATCGTGTATATCGTGCGCGACCCGAGGGATGTCGCAGTTTCGAATTATCACTGGGAAATGAAGAAGGGTTCGTTTCCCGAGACCTTTTCGCTAGAACAATTTGTGCCGCGTTGGATGGACGCCTCGTATTGGACGAGACTCGGTTCATGGGAAGATCACGTAACCAGCTGGCTCAGCACACGACAGAAAGCGCACAGTTTCGTCTTGATTCGTTACGAGGATTTGCAGAGCGACCCAATCACAGAGTTGGCGAGAATCGCGCGACTGTTGGACATCAACGCGAAGGAAGACAGGCTATCGCAAGCAGTGGAGATGAGTTCCGCGGACCGTATGCGGCGCCTCGAAAGCGAGCAAGGCGCGAAGTGGGTGCAAACCAAATACACCCGCCAGGACAAGCCATTCGTCAGGAAGGGAGGGTCGGGAGGCTGGCAGGCGGTCTTGCCCTCATCCTCGGTCGCACTAATAGAACAACGCTGGGGACATCTGATGAAGACTCTCGGCTATGAGCTCAAGTTCTGAAATAAACTCCGAACCGGCAGCGGCTTTCTCCGAAAGATAATTTTTCAGAAATTTCGTGGAAGGCCATCTCCGTCTGCGCGAGTGAAGTGAATTCGACCCTTATTTTTTTCGAAAGGCTGTAATAACTCCGACAGTTTTTTCGATGCCGCGAATATAAAGTTCGACTTGGCGCTAAAGAAGCCTGACTTCTCAAACGCTCGACACCACAGATGGTGACTCTGGTTGGAGACAATCAGGTCCATCTTGTTTTTCTTCAGAGCTTCAGAAGCCGCCAGGACCACAGAATGCATTTCATCCGGCAAGGCCCAGCAATCGATAATCGACCCCACTTTTAGAGAGCCAAACTTTGAGTCCTGACGCCTTTCTCCCACTACCGCCCAGCCTATGTCCCGATCTTCCCGTTGAACCCGCAAGCGCGTGAGGTGTCGTTCACTGGCTGGGTATAGAATCTTCAAGTTTTTGCTGTCCCGAATGCCCGTCATCGCATAAAGATGCTTGGAATGTTCCCACAGAGGATCAACCCAGTCCGAAAATTCATCCACCACAGTTGTAACGTGATTTTGTCGCCGAGAGGTCCTTGCGCTTTGGATGGCATTGATCGCAGCCCACCCCAGACCAGTTGCCGCCGCGACATCCATAATTGTTTTTCGCAGACGCGACCCACGAATTGCGTGCATCTCTCGAAGAAATCGGGAGGGATTCAGAACTTTAAAATAAAAGGGGATTAGGCAATGACTCCATCCTAAGACGTTCAGCATCTTGGGAAGAGGCCGCTCATAGCCTCCCATTCCGAGCGCATAAATCAGCGGCTCTCGTTTTATTGCATCCTTGATTAACATTCCTCCGACAATCGCGAAGGCCTTGTTCACTACTCCTTCCGAAAGCGGATGATGATAAAAAGCTACCGACTGTGCGCCCCTGTTCTCAACCCAGAACGGTTGATGTTTCAATGCGTAGGCGCCTCGCACAATTCTGTTTTCGAGGGCTAAGAAATATTCGTTATAGAGGTCACTGTCCTGGGTTCTCGGAAGCCAATGCGGAGTCGCTGTCGGATAAAAAACCAGGTCATTGGCTGCGCCCGCGCCGGAGAGCCGCTGATTGAATTCCACAACGGCAGGCTCATTCTCTTCGCGGTAAGGCTCAATTCTGATGGCCATGAATTAAGACGCTGGTCGAGGCTTCGACTGCCGGAAGGCCTTGATGGCGCGAACAAAGGCGAACATCCTGTCTCGATGGAATACCAACAAGCTTGCCATATAAATAATTGCTCCACAGGTGATTTCAGCGCTCAGGCGAACGGCGACAGGCAGTGCTGAATGAATAGCGTATTTGCAGAATCCCACCGCCAGTGTCATCAGCAACGTTCCTTCAAGCGCCGGCCACAAAGCCCGAAAGTATTCGCCGGTTTTCATTTCAATTGTGGCAAAGGTTTTGTGATACAGCGGCAAGGCGACCAGCGGATAAGCTGCCACCCATCCCCATGCGATTCCCGCGGTGCCCCAGTGACTGCCGATATAGAAAGCGACGGGAAGAATTATCAAAGCGCCAAGATCGTTCCACATCACATATCGGGCGTTTCCTACGGCGGTTAGAACCTTGGGCAGAAGGGCCACTACCGAGCGAAATGCAGCATAGATTGAAAGCACCTCAAGTGGAGCAATCACTCCATCCCATTTCCTGCCAAAAACTACTGGAACTAACTCACGGGCTACTAGTCCCAAGCCTACAGTCGCGGGGAATGTGATTAAAGCGACGCCTTCCGAAAGCGTTAGTAAGTATCGTCGCACTTGCGATAATTCTTTCTGCACCGCGGCGAAATAAGTCGGAACCACAGTTGTGACCAGGCTAGTCACTTTTTCTAATGGAACGTAGGCGAAACTCCAGGCCATTCCATAAGCGCCCAATGCTGACTGACCCAGTACCCGGCCCGCGGTTACATTGTCCAGCCGCTGATAAGAATTTAATGCCACCATTGACACCAGGACGTGCCACCCGAAGCGCAGCGGCTCACCTATGCTTCGTGGCCGAGGAATGGCGAAACGGTGCGGCCGGGCTCTTACAATGAGAAAAGTTCGCAGTATAACCCCAGCAAGGTTTCCCCACACTAAGGCCCAATATCCAAAGCCAGCGATTGCCATTCCCAGCGTGACGGCCGCTGCTGCCAGAGCATTCATGGCGTTGAAGATCGAAAGTTCCCGGAAACGCATTTCTTTGCTCAGCAAACCTTCCGAGACCGCGCGGAGCCCGAGTGGAAGCAGAGCTGCGCACGTGAGTATGACCACGGGGGTTAGACGGGGAGTCTTGAAAAATTCCGCGAAAGGTCTGGCTAACAGACTAGCGATTCCAAAAAAGATCAGACCCAGAATTACCGCCAAGGTATTAAGTTGCGCGACTTGGTCCTCGGAGAGTTCTCTAAGCGTGACGATGGCTCGCGTAATTCCGAATTCACTTATGTACTGCAAGTAGGGAAGAAGAATCACGGCCATCCCGACAATCCCGAAATCTGCCGGGGTGAGCAATCGCATCACGATAATCAGCGAAACCCAGGAAAAGATCTGGCTCACCCAGTCGCTGGTGACCTTCCATGCCAGACTGCGAATCAGCGACTTGTCCATCTCCCTTGAGACGCGACCAGATTCTTGCTCTCGAGACGCGCGGCGTTCCGTATCCGCTGGAGTTGGCACGGCAGGTTCGTTCGTGGAGGCTACGATTTCTGGTATCAATGTCAATTTGATTTAGCGCAGTTCAACAATAAAAACGTCGGTGCGGTACTTTCCTTCTTTGCTATTCGGAGCTTCTCCGAGTTGGTCCTGCCAGTCGGATGTAAACATGAAAAATCGCCCGTCGGGAGAAACATTGCCCCTGGGGCTCGACCAGAAACCATTTCTTGCAGTGCTGAAGGTATGAGCAAAGCGCCAGACCTTCGAAGCTTTGCCGTCGGTTTCAACGCACAATATTTCGTTTTCCCACGGACTCGCGGTATTCAGCGGCGTTCCTGGCGAATCCGGATTGTGCACGTTGTACGTCGAGAGACATACCGGCGCGCTGTCAGCAGGGTCAACGTTGTTCCACGAAAAGTGCTGGTCGTACCAGAACTCCGCACCCTCGAGGGGAGTGAGATCGGAAATCAGATGGGTCGCGGAATCAAGGTGATTTAACGGCCGCAACATCAAATCCAAAGGATGATGCTGTCCCGAGGGGTCGACCATATGGGAATATCCCATCGCACGATGCCCAGTGCATTGCATTGGACATGGTGTCACATTCATGGTCTCAAGCTCCCACACTACCCAGAAGCGGCCCACCGTTGACTTTCCGCGCGCGATATAAACAAACTTGCCAGACTTCGATAATCGCGAATTATGAATCGAAAAACGGTCGGGGACGGAGATGGTCCCTTTTGGTCCCCACTTGCCGCCAATCTCACCGGTCTCGGTGTTGTACCAGCGGCACCCCAGGTGACGGTCGTAAACGTAGAGCAGATAATTCTTGTTTTGCTGCGGACCGATGCCCGTGCTCATCCGGTCGCCGTCGGCGCTTACGGTAATGGAATGGCCGAGATCTTCGGGACGGAGTTTTAAGCACTGGCTCGCATCATCCAGAGAGGTAATTTTGTCTTTCGAAATATCGTATTGCTGAATTTCCGGTTTCTCACGGCTGGTTCCGTAAAGGACGTCCGGGTCGGTATAACTGAATTGTGGCTCACCCTGCCATGACAGCTTAAGCAAGGTTCGCTGTCTTGCTTGTAAAGTCAGGGGATCGAAATCGTATAAGACGGGCTGGTTGCTAGGGGTCAGAACATAAAATCTGCTGCTAGTCGAGTTCCAGGAATTCTGCTCAGCCGAGGATGGCGTCATGATGGATCGGCCCTTGCCCATGGGATCCGATTTTCCATCAGTCACCCGAAGAATCCTGGAACCAAAATTAGGATCGGTAAGAACTGAACCCGCTGGGCCCAGCGCCGGCGAAGTTTTCGGATAACCCTCAACTTTTCGGTCGGTCCGGGCGCAGTAATTTGGAGGTCCACAGTGTTGGTCTGGCGCCATAGGATTTTTGACCTGCGCGGGCACGACTGCGGCAAACAGGAGAAAGACTATTCCGCATAAGTACAGACATGGTCGCATGAGTAAAAATCCTTCGATGAGAAGTGTACTGCCAGGGAAAATCCCACCTCTCCCATGCACGCGGGGTTGTGGCGTATGGTTCATTGAGTTCCGATCGACTTAGATATTTGTATGATTTCAAAGTAGCTTGCGCAAGATTACGGAAGCATCCCGGCTACATTGAAAGAAACCGGCGAAAGGCTAAGCGAAGTTGAAGAAATTGGTACTTAAGGCGGTACGGGCTACCGGGGCTTTCGGCATCGCCCGCGTTATGTCGGCTAGATTGCCACGCATTCTGATGTACCACGATTTTTGCCGCTTACCAGAGCCAGAATCAGGTGTAGTTTCGGTAGACGAGTTGAAGAGACATTTCGAGTACCTCAAATCTCATTTCAACGTAATTCCACTGTCAGAATTAATTGCTACACCTGTTTCCGGAACACCCACCGACAAGGCCTCGGTAGTTCTCACGGTGGATGACGGACGCCGCAATTTTTACGAGTATTTCTATCCGTTGCTCAAGGAATTTCAATTTCCGGCTACCTTTTATGTAGTGACTTCATTTATCCAGAAAGAAGGCTGGGTATGGACTGACAAACTCTTCTGGCTCCGCGACCAGCCCGGGCGGGCCCCCGAAGTCTCCAGTGAAAATATCGAAGCTACGTTTCAGTCCTTGAAAAAACTTCCACCACAGGCTCGCGACGCCAGAATCGAGGCCTTGGCCGCAGTTGCTGGTGTATCAATTCCGGCCCTGCCTCCGGGAAAATATGCGGCCTGCTCATGGGACGAACTGCGGGAAATGGCAGCTTCAGAACTGGTTGAAATTGGCTCGCACACCGTGACTCACCCTATCCTCTCGACCATTAGCGATGAAGAATCCAAAAAAGAAATATGCGAGAGCAAACGGCAGCTTGAACAACGAACTCGGAAGGCCGGTGACAGCATTCTGTTTTCCTAATGGCAAACCATCCGATTATCGCGACACCCACATTCAGCAAGTCAAAGAAGCCGGCTACACGTCGGCGGCATTGGCAAATTTTGGATACGTCCCCGACAAACCCGATCTATTTCGTCTTCCGAGAATTGCCGTTGCCGGCAGCGGCGAAATGATCGACTTCTATAAAAAGCTGGACGGTGTGGAATATTATCGCGGCAAACTTCGTCGCTCAGGCAATTGAAAGCGGCCGCTAATTCACATTACCAAAGTAAATTCCCCGCCTAACACCGTCATGGTGAGATATATGGGGACTGGATTCGGGGAATTAACCGTGATTCGGGGTGGCGATCTTTTTCCAAGCGTAGTAATTTGGTATGCAGCGTCTTCCTCTCGATCCATACAAATCGAGCTTGCCGGAACCCTGTCCCCGGTAAATTGTTCTACTAAAATTTAAGCCCTTGGAGGCCCAGCGTTTTGACCACACAAGCAAGCCACTTGATCCCCCCGCATGGCGGGGAATTGGTAGATCTTATCGCGCCGTCGCAGCAATCCGATGAATTGAAGAAACAATCCCGCGAGTGGCCGTCGTGGGATTTGAGCGCCCGCCAGATTTGCGATCTCGAACTGTTGATGAGCGGTGGATTTTCGCCGTTACGCGGATTCATGACTCGCGCCGATTACGACGGCGTCTGCCAGAACATGCATTTGGCCAGCGGCGTTCTCTGGCCTATCCCGATAACTCTCGACGTGACCGAGGACTTCGCAAAATCGTTGAAACCGGGCAGCAGCAAAGTTGCGCTTGCGCGATCCAGAAGGAGTCATGCTGGCGGTGATGCATGTGGAGGAAGTCTGGCAACCGGATCGTCAGGCAGAAGCCAAATCCGTATTTAACACCACCAGTAAAGTTCATCCCGGCGTGAACTATTTGTTGAACATCGGCAATCCCTGGTATGTCGGGGGCCGGGTCGAAGGCTTGCAGATGCCTTCTCATTACGACTTCAAGACTTTGAGACTCACTCCGGCGGAATTGCGTGCGGAATTCACCCGTCTGGGATGGCGGCGGCTGGTGGCTTTTCAGACCCGCAATCCCATGCATCGGGCGCACGTGGAATTAACTTTCCGCGCGGCCAAAAATGTTGAGGCGAATCTCCTCATTCATCCTTCGGTCGGAATGACGAAACCCGGCGACGTGGATTACTTCACCCGGGTGCGTTGCTATCAACTTCTTCTGTCCAAGTTTCCAGCAGGAACGGTGAAGCTGGCCATGCTTCCATTGGCGATGCGCATGGGCGGACCGCGAGAGGCAATATGGCATGCCCTGATCCGAAAGAACCATGGGGTCACGCACTTCATCGTAGGACGCGATCACGCTGGTCCCGGAAATGACTCCGACGGCAAGCCGTTTTATGGGCCTTACGACGCGCAGGAGTTGTTCAAGAAACACGAAGCTGAAATGGGCGTCACCATGGTGCCGTTCCAAATGATGGTTTATCTCGCGGACGAAGACCGTTACGTCCCGCAAGATGAAGTCCCCAAAGGCGCCCGCGTGCTCGATGTTTCGGGGACGGAATTGCGACGCCGTTTAAATGAGGGCAGCGAAATTCCAGCATGGTTCACTTATCCCGAGGTGGTGCAGGAGTTGCGTAAGAGTTATCCCCCGCGCCACAAGCAGGGAGTTACGATTTTCTTTACCGGACTCTCTGGCTCCGGGAAATCAACCATCGCCAACGTGCTCGTCACCAAATTTCTGGAAACTGGGGGCAGGCCCGTCACGCTGCTCGACGGTGACCTGGTCCGCAAACATCTGTCGTCAGAACTCGGCTTCTCCAAAGAGCATCGCGACATCAATATCCGGCGAATTGGCTATGTCGCCTCTGAAATCACGAAGAATGGCGGAATCGCGATCTGCGCCCCAATCGCTCCTTATGACGCGACCCGCAAGCACGTTCGCGGAACCATCGAGCCCCATGGCGGATTCATTCTGGTGCACATCGCCACCTCGGTGGAAACCTGTGAACAGCGTGATCGCAAAGGTCTCTATGCGAAAGCACGCGCCGGAATACTAAAGGAATTCACCGGGATATCTGATCCTTATGAAGTCCCAGCCGACGCGGAAGTAGTGATCGACACCGCTGAATTGAGCGCGGAAGAAGCTGCGCAACAAATCATTCTGCATCTGGAACGGCAAGGCTTTATCGGAGTGAACAGCGAACCAGCGAGGGCTTAGACAAGTCTCGATCTTCCCAGCTATGGGCCTAGTCGTTCTAAAAATTCTAATCGGTTTCGGCGTCGGCACCCTGATCGGCCTGACCGGGCTCGGTGGCGGAGTCCTGCTGCTGCCGTTGCTGATTTTCGTGTTGCGTGTTCCTGCCATCCTGGCGGTAGGATCCGACGCGGTTTTTAATTTCTTTACCAAGATCGGCTCCAGTTGGGTCCACCTGCATCGAGGGACGGTCCGACGGCGGGTAGTGCTCGCGCTGGCCGTCGGAAGCGCGCCCGGTTCGTACATTGGTGTAAGCGTATTGGTCCATTTGCGGAAACTCTACGGCGTCGGCGTCAACGACTTCATTAAATCCGCCGTCGGAATATTACTGATTTGTATCCCCATCCTGTTGTTGTTACAGCGACGAATAGAAGAACACGTTGCCATGCGCAAACCCACTGCTAGGTCGTTCGCCGGCATGACGATCATCGGACTGGTCTCCGGTTTTCTGGTCGGCATGACTTCGGTCGGCTCTGGCAGCATCATCATGCTGGCTTTACTTTTGTTTTACAGTTATCCGCCGAAAATAATGGTGGGCACCGATATTGTGCACGCCGTCATCCTCACCGGTGTCACCGGATTGCTGCATTACCGGCTCGGGAACGTGGATATGCGTTTAGTCGGATTGCTTCTAGTTGGCTCCGTTCCAGGTGGCTTGTTAGGAGCGCATTTGAGTACGCGTGTTCCCGTGCTCTGGTTGCGTCGCATCCTGTGCGCGGTTCTTTTGGCTACGGGTGTACGAATGTTGTGGGCATAGCATGATTGCTGAGACAAAATCCGAAACCTTGCAGAGAATTAAGGCCGCGTTGGAAGCTGCTCGCGATGTGCTGAACAAATTCACGCCAGGGGCAGTAGAGACCGAATATAAAGTCGGTAACGACCCTGTTACCGAAGCGGATCGGGCAGTCGATGCCTTGCTGCGCGAGATGTTGTTGAAAGATGGAGAGGGTTGGCTCTCTGAAGAAACCGTCGACGATCCGTCGCGTCTTGAAAAACGGCGTGTATGGGTGGTCGATCCGCTCGATGGAACCCGTGAATTTGTCGAAGGCATCCCAGAATTTTGCGTATCGGTGGGCTTGGTTGAAGATGGGAAACCGATCGCAGGAGGGATTTGCAACCCAGCTACCGGAGAAATGTTTCTTGGCTCCGTCGCTACCGGAGTCACTTATAACGGCAAAGCTGCGCGAGCTTCTCAACGTAGCACTCTTGAAAGCGCGTTAGTTCTCGCGAGCCGCAGCGAAACCAAAAGAGGGGAGTGGGAAGCCTTTAAAAATTCTGGCTTAAATATCGTCGCCACTGGTTCAGTCGCGTACAAATTAGCGAGGGTTGCAGCCGGACTCGCAGATGCCACCTTCACTCTAACTCCCAAGAATGAATGGGACGTGGCAGCTGGCGCCGCTCTGGTGCTAAGCGCGGGCGGAAGCGTTCGCATGTTAGACAGTTCAGAGCTACGTTGTAACCAAAAGAACCCTCTGCTGTCCGGACTAGTTGCCTGCGGGCCCTTTCTCCGCGACGGTCTTTTCGCTCTGTTGAGAGATAATCCCCAGACTGTTTCTCACCTTCACCCCGGCTTCTCGATTGAGTGAAATCGGAATGAAATTGCTACCCACTTCCGCGGGTAAGGTTCAGCTGATGGAAAGCCGAGTGGTTTATCTCATGTACCACGAACTTGAGATGCCCCGGAGGCCTCTGTGCCAATCGGACCCTGGATATGTTCGTTATGTCCTTCACGCCGCCTCCTTCCGGGCTCAGATGCAGCGGCTCAAAGATATCGGATGGCAGGGATTCAACGTTACCCAAGCGCTTGGACTTCCCGCCAAAGGCGTGGCAGTTACCTTCGATGATGGCAGTGAAACCGATTTGTTGACCGCGGCTCCGATTCTGAAAGAATTTAATTTCGGCGCGACTTTCTACCTGACTGCGGCAAGATTAAACACGAAGGGATATCTTTCAAGCCAGCAGCTAACCGAATTGGCAAAATTGGGATTTGAAATCGGCTGCCACTCCATGACGCACGCCTACCTGACGGACTTGAATGATGCAGACATGAAACGGGAGATCGTAGACGCAAAAGTATTCTTGGAAGAACTTCTGAAGCGGAACGTAGATCACTTTTCCTGTCCCGGAGGCCGCTACAATCGCCGCGTCGCCGATACGGCGAAACTAGCAGGATACAAGAGTGTCGCCACCAGCCACATCCATGCCAATTCCAAATCCACAAGTCCATTTGAGCTGGGGAGGGTCGCGGTGAAACGTGGAATCGGTCTTCCTGACTTTGAATCTTTGTGTCGCGGCCAAAGTTTGTGGAAGATGAGGCTAAGTAACGACGTGCGCCACGTCGCACAAAACATCCTTGGGAACTCTCTCTATGATCGGCTTCGTTCCGTCGCATTGCGTGAGCCGGGATTAGCGCAAGATAAAAACAATGAGTAATTTATTAGTACTCGACGGCCACAGTTCCGCCGCGCTGGCATTTACCCGTTCTCTGGGGCGAACAGGCCACCGGGTGTTTGTGGGGTCCAATCGCGACATTTTCTCCCCGGCCTCGATCTCGAAATATTGTTACGCGAGCTTTGAGTATCCCGTCTCCACCGAAAATGCTTCAGACTTTGCAGATGCAGTAGTCGATTTTGTTCAACGAAATCACATCGACCTGTTGCTCCCGATGACTGAGTGGACGACCTTTCCGATATCAGAGAATCGAACCCGCTTTGAGAATTTTTGCAAGCTTGCATTAGCTTCTACAGAGAATCTAGAGCTGAGCGCTGACAAATACCGAACCATCGATCTGGCACGCTCACTGGGCGTCCCAGTCCCAGCTACGTGGCTGATCAAGTCGCTCTCAGATTTGGAGATGATTCCCGCCCCAACATTTCCACTGGTTGTCAAAGATCGTTACTCCCTCCGCTGGCGCAACAACCGTGCTGTATTCGGCTCTGTGAAGTACGCCAATTCGCGGGAAGAACTTGCCAATTTCGTAAACAAGAGATTGGAAGCCGCGGGAGATGTTTTAGTACAGGAGTTTACTGCCGGCCCCGGCGTGGGCTTTTCGTGCTTCGCCTTGGACGGCGAAGTGCTTCTTCCCTTTCAATGGTTGCGGGTGCGTGAAGCAGACCCTCGCGGATCGGCAAGCAGTTCCCGCAAGTCGGTCGCTATCGATCCTGACATTTTAGATTTCAGTCAGCGCCTGGTCGCGAAATCCGGTTTCAGCGGCATCCTGATGGTGGAATTCAAAGTCAAACAGAGCTCGCAACCGGTCCTGATGGAAATTAATGGGCGTCCTTGGGGCTCGATTCAGTTGCCAATTCTGAGCGGCATTAACTATCCCAAATACGTTGTGGACTGGTACTTGGAAGGTAAGCGTCCGCCATCGGAAATTAATTATAAGAACAATGTAACGTGCAGAAATATTGTCGGCGAACTGACGCACCTCAACAATTTGCGGGCTGGCCAGCCCGCGAATTGGCCGCTTCCGTTCCCCAGCTTCTCGGCGAGCCTGCTAAAGATTTCGGTGCCTTGGTTTCCGGGGATGCACTATGACGATTTCTCTTTCGACGACCCCAAGCCCGGATTAAAAGGAATCTCGAACTGGTTCTCCCACCGCACTCTCAGACGCGATGCACACCATAATGCAGTTAAATCGAAGTTAACCGCCAAAGGCATCATCCATTGCCATACGACTTACTCTTATGACGGCAAAGTCCCACTGAAAGAGCTTTGCTCACTATTCGAGAGTGAAAGTTTTGATTTTGTCGCGTTGACTGAACACACCAAAGATCTTTCGTCGGAACGTTACTCGCAACTGGTCAAGGAGTGCGCCGAAATAAGTAGCAAGACATTCGTGGTCATCCCGGGATTGGAATTCCGCTCCGGGGATGGCGTCGAAATAGCGGGAATTGGCTTGGAGAACTGGCTTCCGGACGAAGCGCCGCTGCCGATGATCTCTTCCATCAGGCACGCGGGAGGATTTTCCCTGTGGGTGCATCCTTATAAAAAGAGAGTCTGGAAAGAGGAGTTTCTCGACTGCGACGCCGTCGAAATATTGAACGGAAAACTGGACAGCACTGTCGCGCCTAATTTTAGTTTGCTGCGAGCCTACAAACGCCAGCGACAGAAAGGGAAGAAGTCGGGGGCAATGTTTGGATTGGATTTCCATAACCTCCAGCAGGCGCGAGATATTTGTCTCGAATGCCAGATCGAGGCGCTAACGCCGTCTGCAATCATCGACTCATTAAAAACGGGGAGATACATTAGTCGTCTGGCTCATGGCAAGATGTCGAGCGACGGACGCATCCCACGGCTCGATTATTTACGAATGTTATGTTTGCGGCTTGCTTTTCTGACGTGGGCCTCGGATCTTACGGACTGTGCCAATGGGAGTGCACAAGTTCATGGTTGCGGCTAGCCGACCATTTGTTCGAAGCATCAAAGGACAAAAGTAGTCTTACGCACTGATTTCATAGCCCAGAGCTTCGCATAATAGGTCCCCACGCGGCTTCGATCTGTCTGGCGCATTGAGACGGCAAAGTCTTCTTCCAGCCTCCTGGGGTTGCGGTGCGTACGAAGGGTTTGTCATGGCGGGTATTTTTTGTGAGAGCCCACTGCCGTCCTTGAAGTTTTTCCAATTCCCGCATGTGTTGTGGTGAGCTGAGTTCTATCGTCTTTTGCAACTGAGCGGCTGTGACATCTATTTTCCTGAAACCGCAGCGCTCCATAAACGAAGCCACTCGCATGAGTTCCGCGGCGGGATCTTCTTTCATCCGCTCATAACGCAACAGCAGAAAATGTTCGTTGTTCTGCCGCAGAGTCAACCAACTGGTAACGTGATCAGCCCACGATCCCCACTTTACGTCGAATTCTCCTTCGATAAAACGCGGTACAAAATTATCTAGCGGATAGTTCTCGGGAATATTTCCCGCCTTAATATTATGGTGGTAGAAAGAAACCGCCACGTCTCGCGGATCGCGGACTATATAGATAATCCGTTTGTAGTGGGGCTGGAAACATTCGTGGCTTTTGAGTACGCGGGGTTTCGGCAGACGACGCATTTTATGATCGGGATTGAAATAAATCTCAGGAATTCGCGATTCGATGTTGGCGAAAGTGACGGGCTCGTCAGAAATTAGATTCCCAATCAAAAATCGGGTCCAGGTATTTCCTGATCTCGGATAAGAAACCAAAAAGATATCGTCGGGGAAAACCGTGACGCCGCGGCCAGCCATCTTGCGTCCCAGAAGAGTACGTCCGGCTTCCCCAAGAACATGAAATGGTTTGACCATGATTTACGCGGACGATGTCTTCATGACGCAAAAAAATATTAGCTTACGAGTTAGTTGCGAGCAGCTCCTTCTTCACCTCATCGCGTTCAACGGTATTCTTTTTTAGTGCGGCATCGGCCGGGAAAATGCCGAATACTATGTTCATTCCATGCCGCTCTAAATCAAATTCCTTGAGACATTTTCTTTGCGCGATATCGTAAAGGGAGATGTGAGTGGGCTTGATGTTCATGCCTTCGCGGAAGATATTTTTCACCCAAAGAATATTCTCCTTGATATTGGTCTTGCGGACCCGGCTGAAACCAACCCACAAGCGGGTTTCGCTTATAGGCATCAGGCTCCGGCACCAACCCAATAGCGATTCTTTGCCATCGATTTCTTTTAAGTCCACAATCTCTTCCACTTTCAAAGTGGAGGGATTTGCGAGGACAATTCTGCCGTCCACCGTCGTGAAATAAATCGATCTGCCCCACTGTACGCCATCGTGGGGACTCATCACCGCAATGTCGATCCGTTTTGTAGGATCTTCCAGGCAGATGGCATCCCGTTGGCGCAGGCGAGTTGCCCACACTTTGCCGTCTAATTCGAAGACGAAATTTGGATGCGCCTTGTGCGGCTTGGTGCTTTCGACCTTCCGATAGTCCGCGGTTCGCGAAAATCGAGACCACGGGTCCTCGCCGACCACGCTCCAGTAGTCGATCACGGTCCCATCGGTGGTTAGCTTGATGACCATGTCCAGTCCGGTGCTTGCGACCAGCAGGTTCCCGTCGGAAGATGGCATTACATGATGAAGGTCGTTGAACAGCGGAAGCGAAATATATGCGACTCTCTCAAAGCTGGGAACTCTATAAATAATGACTTCTGTGTAGGTACAGGTGTAGAGAAGATCTCCTACTAGTGTCGCTGCCTTAAAGGAATTGGAAGATAGATCGTTGGGCCGCGCTTCGGGCGGGCTCTTATATTCGACACAAGTTTCAACGTCCCCTGTTTCGGTGTCGAGACGCAAAATCAGCGCTGATTCGTAAAGGTTCCATTCCTCCTGCGCCTTTAGAAATAACTTTCGCTGCCTTGCACCGAGGACGTATAGACCGGCCACGCGTTTTGACCCTCCCCAATAGATTATCGTCCGTGCGATCAGAAAGTGAGACAAACCAAGGTTACTGGCGAATCCTGCTTCCAGTTGACCGTCCTTTGAGAGTTTGATAGCGATTGAGCATCAGAGTAATGAGTGGCCTTGGCGATACTTCATATGTTGGAGGTAACTTCATGAGAACGCTAACTTTAGTATCGCTTAGTATTATTTTATTAACCGCACTTACGGGAGCGCAAAAATCTGACCGGCCGATACGCGATCCGTACCGTAAGCCGGACTCCCCGGGTGTGCGTCGATCTAGGGGCAGTATCCATCACTCGGCCGTTAGCCAATCGACCGAGGTCAAAGAACCCAACGTCAACAATCAATTAGACCAACTCGAACACAGGACAGCGGTCATACAGGGAACCAAAAACCAATCTCGCGTAGCCCCGGCCCATTCAGTTGTAAAGCCCAAATTAGCTAATTCGACGGCAACCAACAAACCGATCGATTTCTCTCAGCATAGTCCTAAGGCCGGGACGGTTAATGAGTCGCGCAGCGGACCGTCCAAAAAAATTCCAACCCGTCCGCCTCAATAGTATTTCGCTGCACTCGTCCACAATGGGCGTCTCGTCGCATATTGCGATGTAATTACTTCCAAGTAATACCGCGATCAATGCATATTTGACATAAGCCTTCTCTCCTATTCCGTCTCTGACGTGCAAATCTGGCTCCCGCCGCTTAAAAAACGTGTCGACCGTTCGGCACTTCTTCGGCACAAGCCGCTTTCTTCCTGGACAAAAAACATTCCTGCATGACTCGGAAGTTCCGATCACAAAACTGTGCTCGGGAAACGCCTGATTTTAATGAACCAGAAAGTCGCTATCGCCGAGATAGCACTAGCTATGGCGCATTCCACGAACTCCGCAAGCAGAGCGGGCTCTCCGTTATGCCGACTGGCAACTGTTTTGCGAAAGCCTGTGAAAATCCACAAATATTGGCAGACTGAGTGCTATGAATTTCTGTACAGATTTCATCACAACTTTTGCCTCAGCTGCTGGCTAACTCCCAATATTCGATAAGAGGAGAACCGAGCAGTCTGCTTTTTGTGGGGCTGAAGTCATCTGTCGGGGGATCAATGAAAGAATATTCGTTTTTCCTGGCGCCACGCGAACAGCAAGTTGCTGAACTGCTGCTTCAAGGTTGCGAGAACGACGAGATCAGCAAGCGGCTGAATATGGCGAAGCGAACCGTTAAAGCCCATTTCAATCGGCTATTTATAAGGTTTGGCATTACCAGCGGCATTAAGCGAGTAAAGTTAGCCACACTTTTATATCGGAGGCAATTATGTTGGGAAGATCGCGCCGCAAAAAACGTGGCCCCAGTAACCGCGAACAGCGTGTCATCGAGCTGGTCGCTCAAGGACTCAGGAACCGTGACATTGCCAATGCCATTGGCACCACTGAACACGTTGTCAAAAACTATCTCCGCATCATCTATGACAAGCTCGGGCTCTGGAACCGTGTCGAGCTCGCGCTTTGGTACGAAGCCAGGCGTCATGAAAGGATGCTCCACGCCTGAAGAAATAAGAAGTTGGGGACCTAAGACTGTAACCGGACGTTCCAACAATTCCCGCGTTAACTAATAAAAAATGTTGAACTGCCGAAGATTCTGACCCGAATCGCAGGTTCTATTTGCAGGCTCGCCGATGGGCCGGCTCAAACTGGTCCCTCTGAGCGTCGAGTTGGGTCGCGATGCGTCCCCCATCCGTTTTCCCGTAAAGATCTGCTCCTGGACAGTAATAAAGCGCGGTGTGCAGGTCTTCCCACACAGGAGTATCAGGATTGCCGCGGTATGTCGGAGCAGTCGGAGCTTCCGCAAGCCCCAGGTTCACTAAAGCTCGTTCAAAAAGTGTAAGTTGCGGCGCTGAAGAATTCGCCGACGCGCCATCCATTATGACGGTAGTTCGGGTCGAAAGCGCGATAATCAGTAACAGTAAGGCTCCAGCCAAATAAAAATTTGCCCGATTGACGCGCCACTGACGGCTTAGCCAGTTTTCTGAATATGTCGTTACCGGCAGCCATTCCAATCGCACACTATTCGTGGGACTCGCCGACTCAGCTGTCACAGCTTCTTGGGTCGTTCCAGAAATCTCAAGTTCCGCACTGGGTTCTGCTTCAGCGATGCTTTCATCCCGCGATTCTTCTAAAACCTCTTCTATGCGCGGGCGAGCCATGCGCACCGTGGAGACAGCCAACGGACGCCGCACCAGCGACTCGTCTTTATTTTCTAGGGTTTTTATTGTGGCCGCTGCCGCAGCGGCTGCTTCTTTTTCCGCTTTCTGACGCGCCTGGTTTATGAACCACAACGAGGCCCATTTGCTTTGTAATGCACCTTCAGGAGTTAGGCTGCGCTCCGTGCCGCATTTTCCGCAAAAAGACTCATCTGGAGACAAATTCTCGCCGCAGCCCCAACATGGAATGACTTCGGACGCGTTGTTGTCGGGTGCGGTGTCCGGTTCGTCCTGAACATCTGTCGCAAGCTCTTCTGCCTGCCGTGGCTCATTTGAGGCTTGCTTGAGATCGCCCACATTCGCTTTTCCATCCGACAGCGTTCCTTCCTCCTCTTGCTGCGGCTGGATTAAATCCTGTTCCAACTCATTTACAAACGGCTCTTCTACGCTCGATGCCTCCATTGATTCTTCGATCTTCGGGGCTTCGACCCTAGACGAAAATACACTGCGCGAATTCGATGGGGCGGCCTCGAATGTGGGCTCATCTGCGACTTCAATCTGCTCGACCGGGCCAGAATCATGGAAAGTTCCATTCGAAGGGTCTGAAGATCTTTCGATTTCGATTCCACCGGAGAGATGCCGTCCCGCAAGCATGATGACTTCTCGAACCAGTCCGGCCATCAGTTCGCAAGTATTAACGTCGCGATCTTGAAATGCGTCCACCGAGGTTGACCGCGCCTCGATAACGCTGACGACGCGCGAATCATAGGAAATCGGTACGGCAATGAAAGACTGCACTTCGCCGTTTCGGAGCTCCGCGGGCACGCGAGGATCGTCCTGAACATTAAAGGATTGAAGAGAGTGGGCGGTGCGGAAGCAATGCGCTGAAAAACTGGCGTCCAGAGCCTCCCGTAGTCCCACGTCTCTGGAAGCACATCCAATTCCGGCAAGATATATAAGCCGCTGATGCTCGGTGACTATGCCAATCGCGACCCCATCTGCGCCGGTAAATTTTTTAGTCTGCTCCGCGATGAGGTTTGCCGCCTCGATCAGATTTAATTGTCCCTTGCGGATTTGCCTGCGAATTTGAACGATTTCCGAAAGAATTTCGGTTTCGTTTATCTGATCCTGTCCGCGCTGTTCGTTGTGCTGCTGCAACACGTAGGCTGCGGCCAGCAACTGCTGGAACGAGGATTCGTCAAGGTGCTTCCTTACAGGCGAACTGGTCAATTGTTGCGTCAAATCGGCCCCGCAACCGTGGCGTTTCTGCCAAGTTGTGCCTATTCTAATGCAATTTGCTGCCCAATAAAGGACATCTCCCCGCACCTATACTTGCGCCACCGAATTGCGCGGCGCTACCAGCCTGTCAAGCGTGCCAGCTATGTCCTTACAAACAAACAGGGGATATTGCTAGTAGCACGTCCGCCAGGGGTTCGCTTCGTCTGAACATTAGCGTGATGGGCCGTGATCTTCAGGATGGAGGAACGGGTGTGAAAATGTTTTCACTCTGCCCCGGCAAAGGAAACGGAACGATTTTGGAGAGATCCACGGACTGGTGGAATGGAAAGAGGATTAAAGATATCGTAGCTCCGGGAGCGTCAGAATGCCGGTATGGTGCTCAAAAATTCCTTCAGCAACTTAGTGTCTTTCTCATCAATTGTCGTAAATTGAACCCCAATTCCAAAACCCGGGGTGCTGTTGGTTACTACCGCTTTGACCCAGGTTTTGTTGCTGCCCATCCAAATTCCTACACGAAGCTTTGTCCCAGACTTGAGTGGAATCGGCATCTCCACATAGCAGCCGCCGATGCTAAGATCAGTAGCTTTTCCCCAAATTACGGCGCCGCCCTCTGGATGAATCTCAACCGACGTGACGCACTTAATCCGGGGATGCCTGCGTCGCTCGAGGGATTTTTTCTGCGGCGAATCCGGCACCGCCTCAGGCAGAGGAGTGCTCCATAGCGGTTTTTCTGGAGTCAAATTTTCCAAGCCTGCACATCCAGCACTAGGCGTCCCCGGCTGTCCCATCCACTTAACGCGAAAATGAACTTTATTCGCGCCATGGGTTACCCCTATAACCTCGTCAATCTTAAGTTTTGCAGTGACGCCACAGACTTCTACCCCGACTCGGCTCACGCTCACCGTGGACACTTTTTCTGAAAAAATGCGCCCATCGGCGTCAGTGCCAAAAATCCTTACTGGAAGTTCGACGTTTTGGCGTTGTTCCTGACGATTGCCCGTAGCTGGAAACTTGGAAGAGATGTTATCTCCAAAGATTGTGTAAAGTTATGTCACTTCGATGTTAATGCAGATAGCTGGAGAGTAACAAACCCGTAAAGCGGAAAAAGCCCCAATAGTTACCTCCATCCAACGGACATCGCGCAAAAAATTGCACCGGTCCTGCCGGGACCCTTCGGACTCCAGCTAAGTTACACCAATATAAGGACCTCCCCACTCTAATCCCGGCATCGTGATTGCACCTCAGTCAGGGGATCGCGGTATTCGAAGTCCCAATACGTTACAAGAGGAACTTCGAGTTTGTGGGGGATTGCAGAATGGCTTACACCGAAACCTTTTGGATGGCTTGCGACTCGACTGAGCAGCTGAGAGCTGAATATGGACCGTTCCCCGCCCGCACCGATGCGGAACGCGAGGCTGCGCGATTGGGATTCGGTTATTTGCTTCGCTACGAGCACGTAATCGGCGAAAAAGACGATATTCTGGACGTGCGATGCGTCTTCATAGAACTCCCTACCGCGCACCCATTAGTGGCGCCACCACGGAAATTGCATACTAGGTGCGCCGCCTGCGGCCTTTCTTCCGTACACGAGCAAGTCTGGCGCGCCGAAGTCTGGGCCGACATTCATGAGTTTGAAAACTCCCGTCATCTCGTCCGCTTATTTGAGCAGGTTGCGGGACAAGGTTTGAAAGAAATAGGGAACTGGCGCGACATTCTCGCTTAAGAATCCGAGTAATGTAATCTCCTTCTAGAACCAATCCCATTTTGGGGTTACGAATGTAACTCTTCCCGCTATTTCTTCCCCACTCAGAGTCCTGATCCATCAGAGAATTCAAGTGGATTGAGCTGGGAGACGAGGGTGACCAATAATGCAGCACCGACGCGCGCGAAGAGCGTTCATAAGCCGCAGCCTCCCACGTCGTCGCGCACGGAACAAATTCAGGATCAAATCAGTCATCTCTCTTCGCGCGATCTGCAACTCTGGTCTATTGGCCTCTTAGTAATTCTGGTATTGACAGCTGGCTTGCTTGCGTTCGTCATGCCGAATGTAATCTGGGCTCAAAAGGTGATCAGGATTGAAGAAGGATATCTTCCACAATTATTTTTCGGGCTCATCTCGCTGGTCCTCTTATTCAATATCTATCTGTTGACTCAAAAACTTTCGCTGAATTCGACACGTCGCATCCTGATTGGTGAACTGGTCCAGAACGAGCGGCTGGAAAGCCTGTCACTAATTGACCCCCTTACTCAGCTATTAAACCGGCGAGCGATGGATCAATTAATCCCCAAGGAGGTAGCCCACGCCAACCGCTTGGGGGGCAACCTGACCTTCATGATCATCGAAATGGAAAAATTTGTGGAAATTAATTCTAAACATGGAGACATCGCGGGAAACAATCTATTGCTGGAATTCAGCAAACAGTTGAAAGCGGTATTTCGCGGCGGCGACACGGTATTCAGAAGCGGACCCCATGAATTTTTCATCACCATGCCTGACACCGCCGAAGCCCAGGGCGATCCTCCATTACAGCGACTCCTGCGTTCTATCGAGCAATGGAATTTGAATAATGAAAGACCCTACGAACTCAGCTTTAAGTGGGGATTCGCGCAGTATGTAATTGGGAGCGATTTTGAAAACACCCTGCGCACGCTGGACCGCAAGCTCTACCTTGCGAAAAACAAGATGATTCCGGTTTTTTGACGGCTACTTCAAACCACCCTTAGCTGTCAGTCGCCCAGCCGCCGCGTGATCCAACAACCAAAGAAGTCTGCCATCTTTCGGACGAACCCTCTGACAGGGGAGTTCAGGGTCGGCGCTTTGCTGCAACGCCTGTTGCACAATTTTGGCCTTTTCATTTCCTGTGACCATAAACATGACCACCGAAGCGGAGTTCAAAACCGGGAGAGTCATGGTTATACGATCGGTTTGCAGCTTCTCCACCCAGTTTGCCACCACCAGGCGCTCCTTTTCTTCCAAGGCCGACGTTCCCGGGAATAAAGAGGCCGTATGGCCCTCGGTCCCAATCCCCAGAAGAACTAAATCAAGTCTCGGGAATTCTCCAGGTTGCAGCTCGAAGAACTTAATAAGCGCCTCCTCATACATCTCCGCCGCAGTAGCCGTGTCTTTTTCCTCGCCGTGAATACGAAAAATATTTTCTGGTTTGACATGGACTTTCGACAACAAGGTCTCATCCGTCATGCGGTAATTGCTTTCGGGATCGCTAGGTGGCACATGGCGTTCATCGCCCCAGAAAAAACAGACTTTCTCCCATTGCACCGGGGGTTCGCCTTTTGCCAGAAGCGTGTATAACCCCTTTGGCGTTGAGCCGCCAGACAAGGCCACGGTGAATTTACCTCTGGCTCGTATGGCAGTGCTGGCGAGGTCTGCAAAAATCGCGGCAGCAGCGCCGAACAACTCCGGCGGATCCTTAAATATCTGAGTTTCTCTCGTGGAATTCATGGTGTACGAACGCGCTTGTTAGGTGGAAGACTGCGACATCGCGCAACGGGCAGCACCCAGCAACGCAACTTTTTCGTTAGTGATGACGCGTACGGGGATGGCTTCCAGCACCGGTTGCATTCGGCCTTTCGCCGCAAACGCTTGCATGAATAACGGTCCGGACAATTTGGAAAGCATCTTCGGTGCGATGCCACCGCCTAGATAGATTCCCCCCGTGGCCATGGTTTTCAGGGCCAGATTGCCCGCCTCGGCTCCGTAAACTGAAACAAAAATATCTACCGCCTGCTCACACAGCCCACATTTCCCGGCTACCGCGGCCTTGGAGATCGCGGCAGCAGGGTCGGATTGACTCATTTCATCGCTAAGCCAACTGGGTTCGACGCCGCGTCCGGTATCGCGCAGGAAATGGAAAACATTCACCAGACCAGGCCCTGAAAGAATTCGTTCGTAGCTGACGTGTCCAAAACGCGTATTTAAATAACGGAATAATTCGATTTCCACATCATTGCGGCCGGCAAAATCCGTGTGTCCGCCTTCGGTGGCAAACATATGGTATTGAGCGCCATCCCAGTACATCCCCGCTTCGCCCAATCCTGTGCCGGCGGCAAGCACTGCCTGATTGCCAACTGGACTTCCTTTTATGCGATTCAGTGCAACCGTGTCGTTCTCACTCAGTCCGCCAATGCCCCAGGCCGTGGCCTCGAGATCATTAATCAGAATTACTTTAGGAATTTTCAGATGAGTCGCGAGCGGCGCCGATTCGACGATCCAGGGAAGATTCGAAGTCTCAACCCGCCCATTCCGCACCGGACCCGCAATGCCGAAGCAGGCCACATCGGGCTTGATTTCTGACGAGGAAAGGAATTCGGAGATTATTTTCTCCAGGCCGGAATATTCGCGGCTGGGGAAGACTGTCGAAGAAACCAATTTGAAATGGCCGTCGGCAAACTCAAAGAATGCCAGCCTGGCATGGGTCCCTCCAATGTCGCCCGCGAGAATCATTTCTCGAAATTCCTCCAGTGACGCGAGTCGCGCTCCAGCAAATCATCGGCATCTTTCGGACCCCAGGTTCCCGCGGAATAATTGGGAAAGTTTCGCGGAGGCAGAGCCTTCCACACATCCAATAGGGGACTAACCACGCACCATCCGGCCTCGACCATATCGGCACGCTGGAACAGCGTTTGATCGCCTACCATGCAGTCGTGCAGCAACCGCTCGTATCCGGTGCTGGGCTGCTTTCCGAAATAATCGGAGTATGCGAAGTTCATATCGACGGCCCCCAGTCGCATAGTAGGTCCGGGGACCTTCGCGGCGAATCTCAGCGAAATACCCTCTTCGGGCTGAATGTGCAGAACCAGTTGATTGGGCATCAGACTATCGACCGGAGTGTCGCGGAACAAAATAAACGGCGCGCGGCGAAATTGAATGACGATCTGCGTATGTCGACCGGGCATCCGTTTCCCAGTGCGCAGATAAAAGGGAACGTCAGCCCATCTCCAGTTATCGATCGCCAGTTTCATCGCCACGAAGGTTTCCGTCTTCGAATCGGGAGGCACGCCGTCCTCATGGCGATATCCGGGAAGGTGTTCTCCGGCAATCGCACCATCTCCGTACTGCCCGCGCACTGTTCGCGTGAGAACCTCCTCCGCGCTTAATGGTTGGACGGCATGCAAAATTTTTGCCTGTTCATCGCGAACTGCGTCGGCGTGAAAAGATACCGGCGGTTCCATTGCCGTTAAACTGATTAACTGCATGATGTGGTTCGGGACCATATCCCGCAGAGCCCCTGCCTGGTCGTAATATCCGCCGCGCTGCTCCACCCCTACCGTTTCAGTTACAGAAATCTGAACGTGATCGATATAGCGCCTGTTCCAGATAGGTTCGAAAATTCCATTGGCAAAGCGGAACGCCAGAATATTCTGTACAGTTTCTTTCCCCAGATAATGATCGATACGGTAAATCTGTTTTTCGGTTACGACTTGGAGCAGTTGCTTATTCAGTGCCCGCGCGGATTCAAGGTCGCGTCCGAAGGGCTTTTCGATGATCACGCGACGCCAGTGACCTTCCTTCTCATCCATCAGGCCTGCGGCGGAGAGCTGCTCCACTATTGGCGCGAAAAAATCGGCAGCCGTCGCCAGATAGAAAAAATAATTTCCCTGCGTGGAATGTTCTTTGTCGCAGGTTGGAAGCAGTTCGGCTAGGTGCGGATACAATTTCTGATCGTCGAATTCGGCGGTCACATAGTACATGCGCTCGACAAACCACTGCCAAATCTTGCGGATCCAGTTCGCCATCCGTATATTCTTTAATCCCGCCGGAGAGCCGCTCGCGAAACTCTTCCGTGGTCATGGGAGTATGCGCTATCGCCGACGATAGCGAAGCCGGGCGAAAGTAGATGAGCCTTTGCCAGGTTGTATAAGGCAGGAACCAGTTTGCGCCGGGTCAGATCGCCAGCCGCGCCGAAAATTACCATCACACAGGGATCGCTGACCTTGCCGATACGCTGCTCCGAGACTGGCAGCACCTCCGTTTGAGCCATCAGCTGATCCTCATTTGTGTGTGTATGGATCTAGGCAGTCTTTTTGTCGGCTTTTTGTTCGATGTGACCGCCGAATTTTTGCCGCATAGCCGAGAGCATCTTTTCCGCGAAAGTGTGTTCCTGACGGGAGCGGAAACGCGTGAATAACGCCGCCGAAAGCACATCCACTGGGACGGCCTCGGCAATCGCCGCTTCGATCGTCCAGCGGCCTTCACCAGAATCCTGTACGAAGCCGGTGTATTCCGAAAGATTAGGATTCTCAATCAGCGCCATCGCCGTCAAATCGAGCAGCCACGAACTCACCACGCTGCCACGCCGCCAAACTTCCGCGATGTCAGCGAGGTTCAGATCATACCGTTGCCCATCAGGTAAATCCTTACTGGTGGCATTTTTGAAAATATCAAAACCCTCGGCGTAAGCCTGCATGAGCCCATACTCAATCCCGTTGTGAACCATTTTCACAAAATGTCCGGCTCCGGATGGGCCGCAGTAAATGTATCCTTCTTCCGAGGTGCCAGCCTGGAGCTTTTCTCCCGCCCCGGAGTGCGCGGAATATCGCCGCGTCCCGGCGCCAGCGTTTTAAAAATCAGGATCCAGTTGCTGCACCGCTTCCTTCGGCCCGCCAATCATCATGCAATAACCGCGGTCGATTCCCCACACTCCGCCGCTGGTGCCCACGTCCACGTAATGGATGCCTTTATCTTTTAACTGCGTGGAGCGGCGAACATCATCTTTGAAATAAGAATTGCCGCCGTCAATCAGAATGTCGCCGGCCTGGAATCGTTGGGATAGCGCCTGAACCGTCTTCTCAGTGGGATCTCCGGCTGGAACCATGAGCCAGGCGATGCGAGGCTTTCCCAGCTTGCCAACGAAATCATCCAGGGAACTCGACGAAATGGCGCCCTCGGACGCGATGCTCTTAACATTCTCGGCGCTGAGATCGCTCGCCACCACCTCGTGGCCTCCGCGCATTAGACGGCGAGTCATGTTCGCGCCCATCTTGCCCAGCCCCACCATCCCTAATCGCATCACGTTCCCTTTCTTGCCTCGCGTAGACTCGAACGCCGTCGTCTGGGTACCTAAACTAACTTATAGCCTCGCGAAATGCCGCCTGAAGTGCGCTCAAACCCGCTTTCAGATCTTTGCCGAGATGAATACGCAAAGCCCGCCGGCCGCGTTCCGCAAGTACCTGGAAATCCCCGCGGGCCTGGCTGGCTTTCACCACGCCGAAAGTATATTTCTGTCCTGGGACTTGAATGTCGGCTGCATCATCGCATGTGATCTGCAGAAATACGCCCGAATTCGGCCCGCCCTTATATGCCTGTCCGGTCGAGTGCAGAAATCTGCGGCCCGAACTCAAGGCAAGTCGCAACATGCTTCTTGTCCCTCAGATTCTGACGCAATGCCTGCAAAAGCTTTTCATGTTCCGAGTTCATTTGGATATATGCGAGCAGCGCGAAATAATCTCCCGCACCGATTCGGCCCAGATGCGCCCGCAGATACCCGGAAAGCGTTTTGCCCTTCGCGAGCTTTGATAATTCATCGGCATTTTTCTTGTCGGTGAACAATTTGATCCCATTCTCCTCGAGCACCGGAGTCTCACCGGGAAGGGAACCGGTCTTCTCGTACTCCGAGGTCAACGTCCGGGTTACGTTCTTGCTGGCTTCGACATCGGGCTGGTTGAACGCATTGATTCCGATGATGGATCCAGCCACCGCCGTCGCCATTTCCCAGCGGAAGAATTCCTGACCTAGGTCGTACACGTCTCCGAAAGAAATTCTCACCACTGGCTGCCCGGCGTTTTCAAGCGCCACGACTTTGCTTTCGAGCGCAGCGTCCGCCTCCGAATTTAATCGCAAGTAAACGAATATCCGATCGTTGCCGTACACGTCCGGAGCGCCGAGTTCTTCGCGGTCGACCGGCACAATCCCCTTGCCATTTTTTCCAGTGGATTCAGCCAGCAACTGTTCCAACCACGCGCCGAGATCGAAAATTCCCGACGATGTTATGAGGGTGACCTTGTCGCGCCCATTCGTGGCAGCGGTTCCGAGCACAACTCCGAGCACGACGCCGGGATTCTCCTCCACCGGAACCGACGAAGCACAGGCCTCCACCATTTCATGAGTGCGTTCGAGAAATTTAGAGATATCCAGACCCATGGCCGCGGCTGGAACCATGCCAAAGTTCGAGAGCGCCGAATAACGACCTCCAATGCTCGGGACTCCATTAAAAATCTGCCGGAAATGCTCAGCCTCGGCCGCTCCCTGCAACTTCGAACCCGGATCGGTGATGGCAATGAAATGCTTGCCCGCTTTTTCTGCCCCAAGCGACCTGTTTAGCGCGTTCGAAGAAATATTGTTTGAAGATATTTGGCTCGAGCGTAGTGCCGGACTTGCTTGAGACAATGAAAAGCGTTTTCGCAATATCGATTTCGTTTTCGATCGCCTTGATCTGCGCCGGGTCGGTCGAGTCGAGAACATGCAGTTTCGCGAAGCCCTGGATGTGTCCAAACGTCTTCGCTAAAACCTCGGGACACAAACTTGATCCCCCCATACCCAGCAGTAGGATGTCGCTGAAACCTTCGCCCTTAATTTCGTCTTGAAATTTTTGCAGCTTTTCTTTATTCGCAATTTGCTCTTGCGACAATCCCAAGCCATCCCAGCCAGTCGGCCTCGTCGGTACCCGTCCACAGCGATGCATCGTGCTGCCACAGTCGGCGCACTTTCCCTGCAGCACGCCAATCGTCGAGATTCGATCTAAAAGATTTCCCGAGGGCATCCGGCAACTTGTAGCTTTGCTGGCTCACCTTCGGAGTGGTTTCCGACTTCGAACTCTTTTCCACCGCAGCCAGAAGCTTGTCGAATGCTTCCTTGAATAACCGGACGCCATCTTCAGTCAGTTTGTCGGTCACATCCTTGATTGATATCCCGATCTTCGCCAGTGTGGCCATGGTCTGGCGAGCCGCTTCCACATCTTCAGTTAGGCTTTCCCTAAGATGACCGTGATCGCGAAATGCATCCAAAGTCGCCGGGGGATCGTGTTGACCGTGTCGCGGCCAATTAATTCTTCGATGTAAAGCACGTCCCGGTATGCGGGATTTTTAGTGCTGGTGCTGGCCCACAGCAGGCGCTGAGTCTGTGCACCTTTCGATGCGAGCTTCTGCCAGCGTTCTCCGCTGAAAATCTTGAGGTAGAGTTCGTAAGCCAGCTTGGCATTCGCAATTGCAACTTTGCCCAGCACGCTCTTTAGTTGTTCCTGCTGGGCTTTGTCAGTAGAAGCCTTTATGCGCGCTTCTAAATCAGAGTCGACGGAATTGTCGATCCGGCTTACAAAGAAACTGGCAACGCTCGCGATGCGGCTGAGGTCAATTCCCGCGGCAGCAGCCTGTTCCAGTCCAGCAAGGTACGCTTCCGCCACTTTGTGATAAACATCCTGAGAGAACAACAGCGTGACATTGATGTTGATGCCTTCGCCGATCAATTGCTGGAACGCCGGGATCCCCTCGGCGGTTCCGGGAACTTTGATCATTACGTTTTCCCGGTTCACTGCCTTCCACAGTCGTCGGGCTTCTGCGATCGTCCCCTGTGTATCGAGCGCCAAATATGGAGAAACTTCCAGACTGACGTATCCGTCATGCCGCTTGCTGCTGTCATACACCGGACGCAGAATGTCAGCCGCATCTTGAATGTCCCGAATAGCTAAAATTTCGTAGCGTCCCTTAGCATCGAGATCGGGCTTCGACTTCAAAGATTGCAGCAGATCCGCGTAATCGGTGCTGGCGGAAATTGCCTTTTCAAAGATGGCCGGGTTCGAGGTCATTCCTCGCAAGCCATCTTCATCCACGAGTCGCTTAAGTTCCCCGCTGGTAATTAAATTTCGGCGAATGTAATCGAGCCAGACCGATTGCCCGAACTTTAGAAGATCCTTAAGCGGATTAGTAGTCTGGGTTGGAGTGGTCGTCTTGGCGTTTTCTAAAACTCCAGTGGGTTGCATGGAAACCTCTTTAAACAAAATTTGTGTGCGAACGTTTATCTCATCGGCTATGAAAACTCTACTTATTTAGATTGTTTTGAGAGAGCAATTGATTCCTTCGCCGCTTCAACAACCTTTTCGGGCGTGAATCCAAATTTTTTCAGCAGGTCTTTCAGCGGAGCCGAGGCTCCGAACGTTTCCATTCCAATAACTTTCCCCGTCGTCCCGACGTATTGAGCCCATCCCATCTTGGCGGCTTGCTCAACCGCGACCCGCGCTTTTACCTCGTCCGGGAAGACCTGTTTTCTGTATTGTTCTTCCTGTAATTGGAAAAGCTCCCATGAAGGCATACTTACAACCCTGGCCTTGATGCCTTCTTTCGTAAGTTGCTCATACGCTCCCACGCATAGAGAAAGTTCGCTTCCCGAAGCAATCAAAATAACCTCGGGCTTGCCCTCGGGCGCATCGGCAAAAATGTAAGCTCCCTTCGCAACCCCTGCGGCGGAGGCATATTTCGAACGATCAAAAGTTGGAAGCGGTTGCCGGGAAAGAATCAGCAGGGCTTCCTTGTGCTTCATTTGCATTATGACTTTCCAGGCTTCCACAACTTCATTAGCGTCCGCTGGGACGAAGATCCACTAAGCCCGGGATCGCCCGCAGTGACGGCAGTTGCTCCACCGGTTGATGGGTAGGCCCGTCTTCACCGACTCCGATGGAGTCATGAGTGAACACATGGATGACCGGGATCTCCATTATTGAAGCAAGGCGAATCGGAGCTCGCATGTAATCGCTAAAGATCAAAAATGTGGAACCGTAAGCCCGCACTTTACTCAGACACATGCCGTTGACGATGGCGCCCATGGCATGTTCCCGGATGCCGAAATGAAAGTTTCGTCCGCCGTAATTGTCCGCCTCAAAGTCGCCGGCTCCGTCGAAGGTCAATCGTGTTTTGGTTGACGGGTAAAGATCCGCCGATCCGCCCATCAGCCACGGCACATTTTGTGCCAGCACATTCAGCACTTTGCCGCTGCTGTCCCGCGTAGCCAAACCTTTTGCGTCTGCCGGGAACGTGGGCAGATTCTTGTCCCATCCGTCGGGAAGTTCCCGGTGTTGCATGCGAGTAAGCTGGTCGGCAAATTCTGGAAATTTCTTGCCGTAGTTCGCGAACAGATTCTTCCATTCTCTATTAAGCTGTTTCCCACGCTTGCCGACGCCTTCCTGAAAATTTTCACGAACTCCGTCAGGAACCAGGAAGTGCGCATCTTCGGGCCACCCGTAAAACTTCTTCGTAAGCCGCACTTCTTCCTCTCCGAGAGCTTCGCCGTGAGCTTCTTTGGTGTCATGCTTATTCGGCGCCCCATATCCAATGTGGCTATCCACCACGATCAATGTCGGCCCCTCGGCTGCATCCAGAAAGAACTTGTAGGCTTCGTCAAGTGCGTGGACTTCGTTGGCATCGCGGACATGCGTGACATTCCATCCGTAAGCTTTAAAGCGCGCGCTCACGTCTTCATTGAAAGCAAGCTCAGTCTTGCCCTCAATCGTGATTTGATTGTTGTCATAAACCCAGCAGAGGTTCGATAGCTTTAAGTGCCCGGCTATCGAAGCCGCCTCACTCGATATTCCCTCCATCATGTCGCCGTCGCCGCAGAAGGCGTACACGTTGTAGTTGAATAATTCGAATCCCGGACGGTTGAAATGCTGGGCCAGCCACCGTTCCGCAATCGCCATCCCCACACTGTTTCCCACGCCCTGGCCGAGCGGTCCGGTGGTGGTTTCAACTCCCGACGTCAAACGGTATTCAGGGTGCCCGGGGCATTTGCTATCCACCTGGCGGAATTTTTCGATGTCCTCGAGCTTCACCGCTAACTCGCCCAAGGACTTCATACTTGGGATTCACGGCCTTAACGCCTGTTAGGTGCAGCAACGCATACAAAAGCATCGATGCGTGCCCATTCGACAAGATGAAACGATCGCGATTTGGCCAGATTGGGTCTTCGGGATCAAAACGCAGGAAATGCTGCCACAACGAATACGCAACCGGCGCCAGCGCCATAGGGGTGCCGGGATGGCCAGAGTTGGCCTTTTGCACGGCGTCCATGGCTAAAGTACGGATGGTGTTGATGCTTAGAGTGTCCAGTTGTTGGCTTGTTAGAAGGGTTTGTTCACTTGCAACCATGAAATCTCCGAGGGGATGGCACGTCAAAACGGCGCGCCGGAGTCCAGTAATCTCTGCTCTTAAAGTTTATCAAGTTCTCATAAGACGTGCGGAATCGACATTAAGTTTCCAATAAAAGTCGGAAAAGCAAAGAATAAAGAGGAAATAAACTGCCTGCGGACTCTCGGGGGGATACTGGTGAAGGGTTGGAACCGCCTATGAGGCAAGGAAACGTCTGTATTGCTTACTCCATTTTATGGAGCGTTGGGCTGATTGTTAACTTCGCCTCGGTCAGCTTTTGAACTTCTTCCGGAGTGATTCCCTCGGCAACTTCCTCCAGCACTAAGCCTTGCGGGGTGAATTGAATTACTCCCATCTCGGTCACAATCATGTTCACAACTTTTGTTCCGGTGAGGGGCAGGGTACATTTCTTAAGAATCTTGGGTTGAGAATCTTTCGTCGTGTGCTCCATGGCGACGATTACGCGACGGGCGCTTGCCACCAGATCCATTGCCCCGCCCATTCCCTTTACCATTTTTCCGGGAATCATCCAGTTGGCGATATTGCCTTCTTCGTCAACCTCCATTGCGCCGAGAACGCTAAGGTCAACGTGGCCGCCGCGAATCATCGCAAAAGAATCGGCGCTCGAAAAATAGGCCGTGCCCGGCATCTCGGTGACCGTCTCTTTGCCGGCATTGATGAGGTCGCAGTCTTCCTCGCCTGCAATCGGATAAGGACCAATGCCCAACATGCCGTTTTCGCTTTGGAGCACCACATCAATGCCCGCAGGAACATAGTTCGCGACCAGTGTCGGCATGCCTATGCCAAGGTTGACGTAAAAGCCGTCACGCAACTCCTTGGCAATGCGCTTAACGATGCGTTCGCGTTTATCGGTGTCTTTGACGGACTTAGACATTACTAAAAGGTTTTGCTTTTGGTCGTGGGTCAAAGGACAACTGACCACGAACCAACGACCCACTACCCGTTTCTCACCGTTCTTCTTTCAATTCTCTTCTCATACATCTCTCCCTGGAAAATCCTTTTCACGTAAATACTAGGCGTATGCACCAGATCCGGATCCAGATCACCGGGATCCACGAGATGTTCTACCTCCGCGATAGTGACTGTAGCTGCGGTAGCCATCATGGGATTAAAATTCCGCGCAGTTTTGCGATAAACCAGGTTTCCAAGCCGATCGCCCTTCCATGCCTTGATAAATGCGAAGTCGGCTTTAACGCGGTTTCCATGACGTACATCCGGCCATCAAACTCGCGCACTTCTTTCTTTTCGGCGACGACCGTGCCCACACCAGTTGGCGTGAAGAAAGCAGGAATGCCGGCGCCGCCCGCGCGGATGCGCTCCGAGAACGTTCCTTGCGGAGACAAGGTAAGGTCAATCGTCCCGTCGAGCACCATCTGCTCTAATAATTTGTTTTCGCCGACATAGCTCCCTATATGTTTGCGAATTTGACCCGCAGCCAGCAACAATCCCATGCCGTACCCATCAACTCCCACGTTGTTGCTGATGGTGAAAAGATTCTTAGAGCCCCTGCGAGCCAGCGCGCGGATTAGATTTTCGGGGATGCCGCATAGTCCGAAGCCGCCAATCATGATGGTGGCCCCATCGAATACATCGTGGATTGCCTCGTCGGAGTTGGCGACAACTTTATTCAACTACTTTTTCCTGACCGCAGTGATTTTTCGCAAATGGTGCGCCCGCTCAAATTCCAGCGCCAATTCCTTAGTATCGAGGTTTTCACGGATGTGCGCCAGCCGCTGCTCAAGTTTCAGCAATGCGTCGCGAATACTTTTCTTGTTGGTCAGAGCGATATCCCGCCACATCGAATAGGGACTTCCCGCGATCCGCGTCATTTCTCTCAGCGCACGCCCACCAGTTTCCAAAAGTGGCGCTTCTTCTCCGTATTCATCCACCAGCGTGGCCGCCAGAGCCGTCGAAATCATTTGCGGAAGATGGCTGATCCAGGCGCAGAGTTGATCGTGAGGGTCCGCCTCCATGCTGACCAACCGCGCTCCCATCTTCTCGATCCAGCCCGCGAATTCACCACTTAAACCCTCGTAAATATTCTGGCCCGGCGAAGGAGCGAGAAACCATGCAGCATCCCTAAATAAATCGGGATCGGCAAATTCGACGCCCGCCTGTTCTTTGCCTGCCATGGGGTGCCCGGCTAAAAATCGTTTGCCCAGCTGTTTGCCGAATACTTCCCTGGCCGCGGAGAGCACCTGCGCCTTGGTGCTTCCAACATCGGTAAGCAAAGTTTTGGCTGGCAATGCGGGACCTAGAAATTTGATGAGTTCGATAATTGTTCCGACCGGGGTTGCCAGAATAACGATTTGACTGCCGCGGACAGAATCGGAGGGATTGGTATGCCCCTCGTCGATTGCGCCCTTTTTCGTGCCACGTTCCAGCACCGGGGCACGATCGCATCCAATGATTCGCCCTTTAAATCCGGATTTCTTAAGCGCAAGCCCGATCGAACCGCCGATTAATCCCGTTCCGATGATTGTGATCTGACGAAAAGGCATGGTTTTTCGCCGCAAAGAAGAGTCTCAGCGCGAGGAAAGGTTACGCGATAGTGCGTCCAACCGCGGGAGCTATCATCCGTAATTCATCCATCAATTTCGAAAATTGATCGGGATAGAGCGATTGCGCGCCATCGGAAAAAGCGTTATCCGGATCGTGATGCACTTCCATCAGCAACACGTCCGCACCGGCAGCCACTGAAGCTCGGGCCATTGGCGGAACTTTGTCCCGCAATCCCGTACCGTGAGAAGGATCGGAAGCCATCGGCAGGTGTGAAAGCTTGTGAACAACCGGAATTGCGCAAATGTCGAGGGTATTCCGCGTCGCGGTCTCGAACGTCCTGATGCCTCGCTCGCAAAGGATCACTTCATAATTCCCGCCCGACATAATGTACTCGGCCGAAAGCAATAGCTCTTCGATGGTGGCCGCAATCCCGCGCTTCAACAGCACCGGCTTCTTTTCTTTTCCCAACTCGCGCAGCAGATTGAAATTCTGCATGTTGCGAGCGCCCACCTGGAAAATGTCGACGTAGGGCAGCATCAGACTGATCTGCGAAATCTCCATCACTTCGCTGATTACCAGCAGCTTAAAGCGGTCCCCGGCCTCGCGCAGAAGTTTGAGACCTTCGAGACCCATGCCCTGAAAAGAATAAGGAGAACTGCGCGGCTTAAATGCGCCTCCTCGAAGCGCTTTCGCGCCGGCTTTGGCAATCTGCTCGGCCACCGTAAAAAGCTGATCCCGCGATTCTACGGAACAAGGTCCGGCCATCACCACAACTTCATTGCCGCCCACTTTCACGCCATTCGCAAATTCAATAACGGTTCCTTCGGGACGGAAGCTGCGCCCGGCGAGCTTGTAGGGAGCGCTGATGCGGTGAACATGCTCAACCCCCGACAGCACTTCGAGGTTGCGGGTGTCGAAATCGATGCGCGCCCCGACGGCCGCAAGGATGGTTTGCCGCTCGCCCGTAGTTCGATGGACGGAGAAACCCATGCGAACCAGGTGCTCGACGACATCCTGAATCTGCTCTTCGCTTGCCAAATCTTGCATTGCAACAATCATAGAAAATCAGCTTCCAGCCTCAGTCGTTAATTTCCGTATCCAACTCTGTTTCCCCAAATTTATTTCTCTCATCCAGGGATGACGGCGCAATCTCTTCCCGCTGGATCTGCCGCATTACGTCCATGATGCGTTCATAAATTCGCAACAGATCACGGTCCGACAAAGGACCCTTATTCTGGCTCTTAGCATTCCCAAAAACCGCACGCTCCCGGTCCGGCTCATAGATCGGCATTCCCGCCTGGCTTTTCAATTTTCCAATTTCATGCGCCGCTTCCGCGCGCTGACTTATCAACTCCACCAGCCTGCGATCAATCTCGTCGATTTTCTTGCGCCAGTCAGAAATGTCCATAGGAGCTTAAGTGTTTGGCAATCAGCGAAAGGTCAACAACACTCCATTCCGCACACCCGCAAGCGGGCATTTCAAGCCGCAATGATAAACGATAAATCAGTGTTTGGCCGAGGACTGACGGGTAACGGCTGTAAGCTGCTTCACAAATTGTGCCACAGACTTTGCTTCTTTGCCCGGATTCCGTTCAATAGTTTCAACGATAGCGCTACCTACGACGGCCGCATCTGCGAACGACCCAACGCTGGCAAATTGGGCGGCGGTAGAGATTCCAAAACCGACTGCAATGGGAATTTTGGTGTAACGCCGCAACCTGCGAACCAGTTTTTGAGCGTCGTCGTTTAGTTTGCTTTGGGCGCCAGTAACCCCTGTCCGTGAAACTGCGTAAACAAATCCGCTGGAAGCCCGCCCAATTTGCTTCAAGCGAACATCGGTACTAGTCGGCGCCGCCAGAAAGACTGTTGCGAGCTTCCGCCTTCTCATTTGCGCAAGATATTCGCCCGCCTCTTCCATTGGAAGGTCTGTGACTAGCGCCCCATCGATCCCCGCATGTTCCGCGGCATTAGCGAACTCCGTTATCCCCATTCGCATAATCGGATTGAAATAAGAAAAAATAATTAGTCCGGCGGATGATTTCTTCCGTATCTCCCCGCCCAATTTCAGCACATCTCGAAGGCTGGTCCCATGCCGAAGAGCACGTTCGCTCGCCCGCTGGATCACCGGTCCATCCGCCAGCGGATCGCTGAACGGCACGCCCAATTCAATGACATCAGCTCCCGCAGTCAATAGCCGCGAGAACAATATCCAAGCTAGTCGCCATATCGGGGTCGCCGCAAGTGACATAAGTGACGAGCGACGGTCGTTTGTGAAAAGTGCACAGCAGAAATCGGCAGTCTGATGTCCTTTCGAGTTGCCGATCATCGACGTCGTATGGCTTGCAAACTCAGAACTCAACGGTATCGGCAACTATCTCACATCATGCCGACTCTCGTCCACCAGACGTCTCGGTCGCCGCAAGATTCCCGACGATCACAATATCTCCGCGGTCCCTGGGAAGATGCATTCTACGATCTTCCACATCATGATCTTCCTTCATTTTGGCGGAGCGCGCTGTCTGAGCCTTATGCACCGTCGTGCCGCAACCGCCATTGCAGCCAGATTCGAAAGCGCCGAGGAATACATCTCGCTTCGACCGTTGCGCGCCAAGGTAAGCCGTGTCCAAGCTATTCAACGCAGTTTTGATCGATCGGATGACCAGGTCAACATATTCCCGCGCCGCGCGATATTCACTCCTTTAGCCACGCACGCATGCTTCGCGCATTTCCGGCGCGCCAAGTCGTAGCCTTCAGCGGCCATTATCTTTAAGCCATGCATGCTCCGGGCCGAGATAATCGAGCCCGCGATACGGAATGTGTCAAAGCGATCTGTCCGGCGGCATCCTGCAATACGTAGGAGTACGTACCCTGCAACACGCCCGGGGACCCTCCTCGGAAACGCGCGGCATGATCGCCCAAAGCTGACCCTCTGCCTCCGGCTTCGACGCCGATAAATTTCACCTTCTTGTCTTTAATAAATTCGTGAAATATTCCGATCGCGTTCGACCCACCTCCGACGCAGGCAAAAATCGCGGAAGGAAGTTTGCCCTCGGCCTTTAAAATCTGCGCTCGCGCTTCCTTCCCTATAACTCGATGAAAGTCCCGCACCATGGTCGGATAAGGATGTGCCCCCAAGACGCTGCCCAGCAAATAATGTGTCGTGCGAACATTTGTCACCCAATCGCGCATGGCTTCGTTGATCGCATCTTTTAAAGTGCGCGATCCGGAATCGACGCCTCGCACTTCCGCTCCGAGCAGCCGCATGCGGAACACGTTCAACTCCTGCCGACGCATGTCTTCGCTTCCCATGTACACAACACAATCGAACCCGAGCAGAGCGCAAACCGTGGCGGTCGCAACGCCGTGCTGGCCAGCGCCCGTTTCAGCAATAATGCGGCGCTTGCCCATGCGTTCCGCCAGCAACCCCTGTCCCAGGCAGTTGTTGATTTTGTGCGCGCCAGTATGTAGAAGGTCTTCGCGCTTGAGATAAATTTTGGCTCCGCCGAGCTTTTTGGTTAGCCTGTCAGCGTAAAAAAGCGGCGTGGGACGTCCCGCATAAGTTCGCAGCAACTCCGACAATCGCGTTTGAAACTTTCTGTCCTTCTTTGCTTTCTCGTACTCCCGTTCCAACTCATCCAACGCAGCGACCAGCGTCTCAGGGACGTAACGGCCACCGTAAGCCCCGAAGCGGCCTGCGGAGGCCTTTCTTGCTGTACTGTTTTTCGAAATGCTTGCGGTTGCCATTGTTTCCCAGCCTGTTTTATTGGGACTTATCGAACTTGCGAACTGCGGAGATAAAATCGTGAACCTTAACCGGGTCCTTCTTCCCCGGAGAAGCCTCGACGCCGGATACCACGTCGACTCCCCAAGGATTCAGTATACGGATTGCCCCGCCCACGTTGCCGGAATTGAGACCGCCCGCGACTACAATTTTAATTTTTGCGTGTTCCACGGCCTGAATGTATGGCGCTATTTTTCCCCAGTCGAATGTTTTACCTGTGCCGCCGGGTTGTTGTGCCGATCCCGAATCGAGAAACAGCGCATCAACTGCTTCGAATCTATCCACTTTCCCGGAATCAAAAGTCGACGCTGGAACTGACAAAAACGTTTTCAAAGTCGAGTCAGATTCCTCTGATAAACGGTGCTCGGATGATGCGGTGTAGTGAAGTTGTATCGCGGTCAATCCAATTTGCTTCGCTAGGTTTTGTACAATTACCTGGTCTTGGTCTACGAATACGCCCACTTTTTCAACTTTTTCCGGAAGTTTCGCCACGATCTGTCGCACAACTTCTGGCGTTACACTTCGCGGACTCTTTTCATAAAACACAAATCCCAAAGCGTCCGCTCCGGCATCGACGGACATCAATGCATCATCGAGATTTGTAGTCCCGCAAATCTTTATCCAGGTCATTATGCTTTGGAATGGAAGTCCAATCTCAGTTTAACGCAGGCACTTCCGGATGGTCCTACAGGCTAACTGGAATCGGAGCAGCCTCGGAGGCGGGAGCTGAAAGTTCGTGGGAATCGCCCTCAATACATACTCTTTGCCACAATTCCAGATTTAATAAACGCCAAATACGATCATAGTTATCGCGATAGTTCGAGCGGTGCTCCTGGAATAATCTTTGTACCGCCTCTGGCTTAAAAAGTCCGCGGTCTAAGCTGCGCGACTCCAGCAGTGTCTTCTCGATGGCGTCTAATTGCGCGCCCGCTAGCCATCCGCTCCATGGCGTGGGGAAGCCTAGTTTCTTCCGATAAACAATGGAATGTGGCAACAAATCTTCGACCGCCTTCTTCAGAATGTTTTTGCCGGTCATTCCACGCAGTTGAAATTTCGCCGGAATGTTCGCGGCAAATTCCACCAGCGCATGATCGAGAAATGGCACCCGGCTTTCAATCGAGGCTGCCATGCTCATGTTGTCCTGTTTCATCAAAAGCTCGACCAGATAAGTTTTGATGTCGGTGTAAAGTAGCCGTTGCAACATGTCTCCACTTGATCGTTCCCAGCAGTCGAGAACGTGCTGGTAAGGCGATATATCTCGCATCTCGGCTAAAAATTCTTTACTCAGCAAACCGTGCTGCTCGCTTGCGCTAAATGCCGAAAAGAAATTATCAAAATAAAAAGAAGACCATTCGGCCCCATCGATAGCTAGAAAGGTATGAGAAAGTTTCCGGCGGACTGTTGCATTGATCAAATCCGAATTCTTAACTAATTCCCGGATCTTTTCTCGGAACAATGAAGGTGCCACGCCTCGGTAAATTCGATCGAACGCGGCATTCCTGCGGCTGAAAGCGTAGCGTGTGTAGCCGCCTAAAGTTTCATCGCTGCCTTCTCCAGTCAGTACCACCGTCACCCGCTCACGTGCCAAACGGGCCACAAAATAAAGCGCCACGCTCGACGGCCACGTAATGGGCTCGTCTTCATGCCAGATTAATCCTGGCAACGCCCCGAAAAAATCCTCGCGACTTACGGTTACTTCATGATGAATAGAATTTAAATGTTTGGCCACGGTGCGGGCATAAGGCAATTCGCTGTAAGCATTTTCCGTATAGCCCACGGAAAATGTTTCCACCGGGGCCCGCCTTATCTTTGTCATCAGTGCTGCCACAGCACTCGAATCGAGTCCGCCGCTTAGAAATACTCCCAGCGGAACATCGCTCATTAGATGGCTGGCAACGGATTCTTCCAGCAGACTGCGATATTTCTGGACATAAAAAGTTTCATCGTGCGATTCGTCTCCACCCGTCAACGGCAAATCCCAATATTCGCGAATTTGCACGTCCCCGCTTTCGCTCAACTCGAGCGTGTGTCCGGGCATCAGCTTGCGGATTCCTCCGTACATGGTGTCTTCGCCAGACAGATAGCCAAAAGCCAGATATTCCGGAAGAGTTTCGCGATTGAACTCCGCTTGCACTCCTGGAGCTTCCATAATCACTTTAATTTCAGAACCAAAAATGAAGGAATCGGAAGTCAAGCGGTAATACAGCGGCTTAATTCCTAATCGGTCGCGGGCGGCGAAAAGTTTGCGCTTTCGAGAATCCCAGATGGCGAAAGCAAACATTCCGCGCAGGTGCCGCACGCAGTCGCTTCCGCATTCCTCATAGAGATGAACGATGGTTTCGGTGTCGCAATTCGTCCGGTACCGGTGTCCTTGAGCTTCTAGTTGCGGACGCAACACTGCGTGGTTGTAAATTTCGCCGTTGAAGACAATCCAGATAGTGCCGTCTTCGTTGCTGAGCGGTTGATGCCCGCCGACGACATCGATGATGCTTAGCCGCCGCATGCCAAGTCCGACCCGGCCTTCCACCCGGATGCCCTCATCATCGGGACCCCGATGAACCATGGCGGCGCACATCCGCCGCAGCACTCGAGGATCGACCTCAGCGCTCCGATTAAATTCGACTATTCCGGCGATGCCGCACATTTTTTGTTTGTCCTGTCGCTAAGCCGATTTAAGGACTATTTAAGACTGTTTGGGAGAAACGATTTCGACGCATCAGGGTCAGAGGAAAAAACCTGGCCTCCGTTCCATTCGAGCCATTCCACTTCTGACGATTGGTCGATCACCGCTTTTCCATCCCTGCTTGCGAATCGGCCATGACAAAGAATGAATGTCACTGCGTGCCCAGCTTCGGTTTTGAAATAAAGAAACTCAGCATCGCTCTTCCATCCTTTCCACTCCCAATTCTCACCCTGGCCCGGCGCAAAAATCATTATTTGGATACTCGCATCATTCTTGCATTGATAAACAACAGGGAATCCTTCTCCTTGATTCGCGTTCAGTCGGGTGAACTTTCTCGGAATGCCGCTTGTCTCCAGGAGCGCTATAAGAGTCGCATGTTCGGCTGGGAGCGCGATGTGTGCCCTCGACTTCACAGTCGACGCGGAATCTCTCTTGCCATAAGCCGGCGAAACATAGTCAGACTCGATGGAATGTTTCCATTCCAAACTTTCGACCGGCAGCAACGCTAACCGGATGTCGCTCGCAGATGGATTAGAAGGAGCCGCGACGAAGGAACTGTCGTTGCTTGAAATCGAAAGATCATTTGCAAAATGCCAGGCGATTTCGAGATCGTGAGTAGCTGTACCTTCCGCCACGTCGCGAACAAGCCAGAATTGATCGCGAAGATAGAAAACAAATCGTCTGTGGCAGATTGGATCCGCTAACCGAAGATAACCGTCGTGGCTCCCCGCAAAAAAAGTAAACGTCTTCCCGGTAATCCAACGATCACAGCGAACTGTCGAAATCGACTCGACTTGCCAGGCGAATGGTCCGTTGGGGATGGCTTGATCTAATCCATCTACCAGTAATGTGTTGTGCGCCCCGGTTCCCCGAAAAGAATCACGCTCTCTTCCCATATATTCGAACGTGCCGGGATCGACAAGCCACGGTCGTCCGTCCATCGTCAGGCTCACGCTCAGGGCGTCGGCGTGGCCGTGACCGCTGTGTCCGGTGCCTTGCGGGCCGGCGTCAATTGTCATTTGTTCACGGCGATGGTTGCCCGCAAAAGCATAAACTCCGCCGTCTTTGAAAGCATTGCTTCCCATGGGCGGCGGTTTTGGCGGCACTGCAAAAAATGAAATTGCCTGTTCGCCGAAAAGCCAGATTGCTTCTTCTGTCAACGTTCCATTTAATCCTGGCCGGTTATACAGAACTGCTCCCAACGCGAGAGGGTCGCTCATGTGCTCACTACGATTCCGTCTTGGATTAAAAACTCGTCCGCCGTCATCATCGCCGAAACTCACAGACGGCCCTGCCTGAGCCAGCGTGTTCACTACATCCAACATTTTGTTTATGATCGTATCCAAAGCAGCCGAGCCTTCTATCTCATTCTTTGTCGCCAGAACCCTGGCATGTAGAAAAAAATCCAGCGCGTACACGTGGTAGTAAAGCGACTGCTCAAAATAAACGCCGTCGGCTCGAACCTGCTTCTCCGCCTCTTCCGTTAAGATCCGCCATCCTTTCGTTCGCCAACGCACAGCTGAGCTTATCTGTGGACACATGGTCCCAATGAAAAACAATGCCGCCGCTTCACCCAGCAAATGGGTATTAGGAGAGAAGTAGGTCGACAAATATTTTTCGATGTGGCGCCCGTTGACCGCTAATCCCCGAACTAAATCATCGCGAAAGATTTGAGGAACAACTGCGGAGTCCGTTGTCAAAGCAAGCACCCAAAGCCACGACAGGCTGCGGAAAGCGACCTCGAGGCTGCTGCCCCAATTGATGCCCATCGGGTACGGATTCGCGCGTTGCCATGAGTGCCACTGTTTTTGCAGTTCAATCACGTACCGATCGTCGCCGGTCAGGCGCCATGCCTTGGCCAAAGTAACCAGATGTTGATGGCGATTCAGTTCCCATATGACTTTGTGGTCGCCAACGTGATCGGAATTCAGGAAATCGATCTTGAACCAGGGCTTAAATGGAGCCTGTTTTTGATGAACCGCATCGAAATGCCAATCGATTTCGTTCCCATAGTCGAGAGGCTCATATCCAAGTAGCCGAAAGCGGTGTCTGCAAATATCATCAGCTTCGGAAATGATGTCCTTGGCAACCCCGGGCATTTTCTCTTTTAACGAAGAAATCCGTACCGCCAACTCTGAAGCATTAAAGAAGAAATTTCCGCTCCCGCTCGAAGCTCCAGCGCCGTTTTGTGATGAAAGTCCGACACGATAAAACGCCAGGTCGACGCGCTTGTGGACCTCTTGCGCGAGGCGGGTCTGCCGCTCTTTGGAGCTCATTTTCAACACACGCGACAGTTTTTCTCGCAGCGAACGCATCAGGATTCAATCGTAATCCCAATCGCGCAGAGCAGTGAAATTTCGTATGCGGATTCGCACGTTACGCGGGTAACCGTCATTTACTTGGCGATTTCTCAACGCCTAACGGATTCGACTAGACTGGCATATCGTCAAAGTCCGGCGTGATTCCATTTGGCAATGAAATGCATTCCCATTGATTTCGAGACGGCCGATTTTCGATCTCTCGACAATTTCAGCGACCGCACCGTGTTCCAGACGCGCGAGTGGATTCGGTTCATCAGCGAGACCCAAAATGCCGTCCCGGTACTGCTTGAACTTAGGGAAGGTGCGGACCTGGCCGGATATTTCACTGGCCTGACTTTCAACCGTCTCGGCATAAAAGTGCTCGGCAGTTCGTTCCCAGGCTGGACCACTCCCTACATTGGTTTCAACGTGCTGCCCGGGGTTTCTCGCAGCCAAGCCTTGGCAGCGCTGGAACAGTTCGTTTGGGACGAATTGAAATGCCTGCACATGGAAGTCTCCGATCCTAATTTCACCGTGCAAGATGGTGAATCCCTCGGCTTCATCAGGAGCAGCTACAAATCCTATCGCACCGATTTAACCAAGCCAGAAGATGAACTCTTCGAGGCCATGGATAGCGCCTGCCGCCGTTGCGTCCGCAAAGCTGAAAAAAGCGGCGTCATCATCGAAGAAGCCCACGACGCCGCCTTCGCCGACGACTATTACCTGCAATTAAAAGACGTCTTTGCCAAGCAGGATCTGGTCCCGACCTACGACCTGGAGCGAGTTCAGGCGCTGATTAAAAATATGGCCCCCACCGGCCGCGTTCTTCTCCTGCGTGCTCGCGATCCGGATGGGAAGTGCATCGCCACCGGCATTTTTCCCGGCTTCAACAAGATTGCAGAATTCTGGGGAAACGCCAGCTTCCGCTCCAGTCAGCATCTGCGTCCCAACGAACTCATCCACTGGTACGCCATGCGGTATTGGAAGAAGAAAGGCGTGGAAGTCTACGATTGGGGCGGCGAGGGCGCATACAAAGAAAAATATGGATGCATCCCGCACGAAGTCCCGTGGTTCACCAAATCGCGCTACGAGTTCGTCGGAAAATTGCGCGACGAAGCCAAGAAAATGTTCGAAAGGAAACAAAAGCTCTTAGGTTGGTTGAATAAAGATCGCGTCGCTGCCGCCACTGAGTAGCTATTTCTTTGCCGACAGGCGTCCGCCCCGCCGCATGCTGTCGAAGGCAATCGGCCCCGCGCCAAAAAAAATCAGCGCAAATGCAATCGCCGCCAGGCTCAGCGGAAGCTGATATCCGTGATCTCCCATCAGGCCATTCTTCCAATGACCCTTCCAGATCGCGACAATCATATTAATAGTGATGGCCAGCGCCGCGCAGCGAGTCAGCAAGCCGGCGATTATCAAAATGCCCCCAAAAAATTCCACCGCCACCGACAGATAAGCCACCCACCGCGGCAATCCCAATCCGGCCACCGTCCCAACGTAATCGGAAAGCCCTCCAAAAATCTTATGCGATCCATGGGCAATCATGATGACGCCGAGAACTAGGCGCAACACCAGCAGCGCGAGGGGTTGAAGACGATCCAGTTGACGCAAGGGAATCCTCCGAAGCCAGATAGCTTAACTCATCGTCGCTAAAAGAGGGATAGCCGGATTCTTCTACTGCTGCTGTTGCTCGTACTGAAATTGGTCCATGCCCGCCCGGTTGAGGGATTTAGTTCGCAACACAGTCGTGGGAGTCAATTCCTCCGGCGCCGGGGCCTCCGCGGGCGCGACGAACACGGCGACACCCAGTTCGCTTTCCGCCTCGCCCTTGTAAACTCCGCGCGTAGGTGGAACGTCCGCATAGTCTCGTCCGATAGCCACGCGGATATGCCGCTCGCCGCCGACCAAATCATTAGTCGGATCGAACGCCACCCAACCCGGCCCGGGAAGAAACGCTTCCAGCCACGCGTGGGTTGCTCCATCCGCCGATCGGTCTCGCCCATCTCTCCGTTGGCAAAGATAGCCACTGACGTAGCGGCATGGAACTCCGAGTTCCCGCACCATCGCGATCATTATGTGCGAGAGGTCCTGGCACACTCCCTTTCGGTCTCGCAACGCATCGTCAATCGGAGAATCAACCTTAGTGACGTTGGGGACATACTCAAAGGCGCCATAAATCGCGTGATTCAATTCCAGCATTGTCTGCAACGGATTTTCTCCACGTTCCAGCTTCAAGTCTTCCTCGAAGCTCTTGAGCAAGGGAGTCGGATGCGCGAACTGACTGGGCAAAAGCATTTCCCAATAATCTCCAGCCCCGGTCTTCGTCATCGAGATCCTTCCAGCTTCCAACGTCACCGGCTTCCGGAACGGACACGGCTTGAACGTCCACCAGAGCCTGTGCGCGTTATTTTGAATTGACGTATGTTGTCCCTGGAATATCGAAATGATGGATCGTATTCCCGAGAAAATCGCGGTAAGACATGATGTTGGCATTGGGACTGATGTCCAATGAGAACGTCAAGCATCGCTGCTGCGCCTCGTTGCGTGGTTGCACTCGCACCTCCATTACACTTTCGCGGATCGCCGGCTCATACGCGAAACTGGTTATGTGCCGGATCGAATAAACTGCATTCCCCATAATTTATATCCAACTTTTTCGAATCACCGCCTCGCCTTACCCAAGCTTCCAAACCCCGCGACCAACTAGCAACCAGAGCGGTTTCGACCGGATAATCGAAATAAATCTGCTGGATCGAAGCATGAGCCTGCGCACATTGGCCGCGAATGTTCTCCATATAGAGGTGAGTTCCTTCCGCCATAATTTCTTCGATCTGGCTGAAGCTCAGCGCCGCCCGCAAACGTCCCGCCAGCCGCACCGGCTGTGTGACTTTTCTTTCCGTGAGTTCGCCTATGCGAATCAGGGCTCCATGAACGCTTTCCACCGAGAAACGAATCGAATGAGGAAATTCCGAATTCAGCAACAGAAATTCCGCCACTCGAATCGGGCGCAAGCTCCGCCGAATAAACTTTGCAATATGCTTCGAATGCCGCACAGCATTTCAGTAATCCCACCCACTCCAGATACTCAGCGCCTTCGACCGCATGATTCGGCGGTTCAGCCAGCCGGCTGAAATGTGCTCCGATCAGTGCTGCAAGCGCGTCGGTGCGCTCCACATATCTTCCCAGCTGAATGTAGTGCCAGCCTTCTCCGTGCGCCATGGTTGAATCGGTTATTCCCTGGAAAAGGTGTGCGCCGTCCTGCACCGCGCGAAAGAATGTATGGGATTGCAGAATCCCAACCGTCTCCCGCCGGACTTCCACCATCTGCAAATAGAGCCGGTTCAACTGCTCCCACATTTCCGAACTGGATTGCTCACGCACGTGACGCAGATTTTCTCGCGCCGACGCGATACACGAAACGATCGAAGAAGGATTCGTACGATTGAACGTCAGCGTATGGGCCAGACTGTTCGCATCCACTTCCCCCGCCAGCAGCGCAGGCACATGCAGTGCCTCGATCAACCGCAACCAGCGTCCCGTGCTCGATTCCAGCGATTGGTCAAGCCTCAACTGCAAGTCCACGTCGATGAGGCGGGCCGTATGCTCGGCTCGCTCCAGATAACGGCTCATCCAATACAGACTGTCTGCAACTCGTCGAAAGCATAGATGTGATTAAAAATTCTTTGCAGTTCGCTCGTTTTCGTGGTCTTCTGTCGGTTTCTGTCTCTTCCTTTCGCAACACCCATGTGTCTTTGCTTCCGCCCCCCTGCGAAGAATTCACCACCAAAGAGCCGCGCCGCAGCGCGACCCGCGTAAGTCCGCCCGGCACCAGGGTCACGGTGCCGCTATACAAAATGTAGGGACGCAAATCAACGTGACGGGCCTCAACCGCACCATCCAGAAAACATGCCGCCCGCGATAAGGCCAGTGTAGGTTGCGCGATGTAATTGCGCGGTTGCGCGATGATTCGCTGGCGGAATTCCTCCCGCTGCTCCGCCGTGCTGTGCGGCCCGATCAGCATGCCGTATCCGCCCGACTCGCCCACGGCCTTCACCACCAGCTTGTCGATATTTTCCAGCACATAAGTCGCGAATCGACTTTTCAGTCAGCAGATAAGTTTTGATGTTCGGAAGAATGGCGTCCTGGCCGAGGTAGTACTTAATGATCGCCGGCACATACGCATACATCGCCTTGTCATCCGCCACGCCCGTTCCAATGGCATTTGCCAGCGCTATATTTCCAGCGCGATAGGCGTTGAACAGCCCCGGCACACCCAGATTCGAATCCGGCCGGAAACGTAATCGGATCCAGAAAATCGTCATCGACCCGGCGGTAAATGAACATCCACTCGCCGCAGTCCCGAAGTCGTCCGCATGTAAACGATGTTGTCGTGGACCAGCAGATCGCGCCCTTCCACCAGCTCGATCCCCATTTGTTGCGCCAGAAATGTATGTTCGAAATATGCCGAATTAAACACGCCCGGAGTCAGCAGGGCGATGGAAGGCTCATTTCTGCCGGAAGAATTAACCGGTGCGAGTGCGCGCAATGTCGAGAGCAGAGCCTGCGGATAATGATCGATCGGGCAAACGCCATAGTCCCGAAACAGAGTCGGGAAGACGCGCTTCAGGACCTTCCGGTTCGCCAGCATGTAAGAGACGCCGCTGGGCACCCGAAATTGTCTTCCAACACCGCGAAAGTGCCGTCCGGCAGGCGCACCAGATCGCTGCCGCAAATGCTGACATAAATTCGCGCGGGACATTCAAGCCGCGCATCTCGCGCCGGAAATGGCGGCAACTGTAAACCAGTTCTCGCGGAACTACTTTGTCGGCCAGGATGTGGCCTTCGTGGTAAATGTCCTTCAGAAAAAGGTTTAGCGCAGTGATTCGCTGCGTCAGCCCTGCTTCAATCTTTCGCCACTCCTCTCCCGGAATAATTCGTGGCAAAAGATCGTTGGGAAATATCCGCTCCGTGCCCTCGTTGTTGTCGTAAACCGTGAAAGTTATGCCCTGATGCAGGAACGATAAGTCGGCCGCCTGCTGGCTCTTCCGCAGCTCTTCCGGAGGCAGTGTCCAACAAAGTGCGGTAAAGGGCGTGGTAGTGCTCGCGAGGCGCGCCTCCGCGCGTCGAACATCTCGTCGTAAGTCTCGTCCAACTCATAATTCGGAAAGGCACCGTTCAGCTGGGAGGAAGTAGGCGGATCGATGTCAGAACAGACGTCATAAGAAGGCCATCCTGTCCCGGTCGCGGAGACTACATCTCTGGATGTCCGATATCCTTCATTGTTGATGCATGCCGGGTGTCTGGTTACCGCGTGGAAGAACTTTAGGCGCAAGCGTTTCTGGCTGTCCAATCGAAATTGTTTATGGATTCTATGGTCCATGCGAACGCCTCGTCGAAGTTCATGAAAAGAAGGAACGACGCAAGGCTTCCCGAGGACACTTAGTTCGCGCTTTGTACACAGACCTTCGTACTGTTCCTAGTACTTTGGTTATGTTTCCCAAGTTCCGCACCACGACTCTGCACAACAGCCCGGCCTAATTGTGTACGGGTATTCTTCTACACACCACTAATTAGACTTTCAGCCGATTCGGGCTGCGTGGCGAATTTCCAGAAAAACCCCATAAAACCCAGGAAAACGCGGAAATTGACTTTGACCTGCTGTCTTATCGGGGCTGATATATGCTCAGTCCACCTGAATTCATTCGAAGCGGTTTCTTGAGGAACTCGCTTCGAAGATTTGCTGCCACGATCTCCTGCTCGCGCAGGCGTGATTCTGTGGAAAGGGATTTTTGCAACTATGGCTGACTCACGAGAAGTTATGAACATTCGCCAGGCGTCCCAGTACCTGGGAGTGAGTCCGGACACGCTTTACAAGTACGTCGGGGAACAAAAGATTCCGGCTTTCAAGTTGGGCAATCGCTGGCGCTTTAAAAAATCCCGGCTTGATCAGTGGATGGAAGAGAAGTCGAGCCACATGGAAGTGAAGAGCAAGAAGAAACCGAAGGCGGCTTCCAAAGCTGCCGGGCAATCGTAAAGGCGGACACATGTTTGGATTAGGATCGAAGACGATTGTTGGCCTCGATGTGGGATCTTCAAGCATCAAGGCAGTGGAACTCAAAAAGGGACGCAACGGCATTGAAGTAGCCCACCTGGGACTCGAACCGTTGGCGCCCGATATCGTCGTCGATTCCATGATCGTCGACTCCGGCACCGTTTCGAGCGCGATCTCGAAACTCTTCACCGACAACCAGATCAAAACCAAAAATGTCGCCACCGCGGTGAGCGGCCACTCCGTCATCGTGAAAAAGATTTCGCTGCCTTCCATGAGCGATCAGGAATTGGCGGAGACCATTCAGAAGGAAGCCGCGCAGCATATTCCCTTCGATCTGGCCGACGTGAACCTCGATTACCAGATTCTTTCCGAAGATGTTGGCAATCCGCAGATGGACGTTTTGCTGGTCGCGGTCAAGAAGGACAAGATTCTCAATTACACCAACGTACTCTCGATGTCCGGCAAGACGTCCCGCTATTGTGGATATCGATGCTCTGGCCTTGCAGAACTGCTACGAGTACAACTACGAGCCCGCGCCGGGCCAGGTCGTTGCCTTGTTGAATCTGGGTGCCAGCGTCATGAACATCAACATCGTGAAGGGAACCACGCCGCTTGTTCCCGCGCGATGTCAGCGTTGGCGGACATCAGTACACCGATTCGCTGCAGAAAGAACTGGACCTGAGCTTTGAAGACGCGGAGTCGTTGAAGCTTGGCACACAAAGTTGGCACCGTCAGCGAAGACGCCAAAACGCCGATTCTGCAACAGGTGACCGAAATCATCGTGCTGGAAATTCAGAAGACGTTCGACTTTTTCCGCGCCAGTTCTTCCGGTGAGCATATCGAGAAGATTTATCTGGCGGGAGGATCGTCGAAGGTTCCGGGACTGGTCGAAGCGCTGCGACAGGAATTTTCGCTGCCGGTTGAGATCTTCAATCCATTTCAAAAGATTGCCCCTCCGGTCGATGGACCGGGAGCCGGACTGATCGAGCAGAATGCGGGCCAGTTGGCGGTCGCAGTGGGTTTGGCATTAAGGAGCTTTGAAGACTTATGATCCGAATCAATCTGCTGGGAGCATCGAAACCGAGAAACAAGCGTTGCGCTGCCTCCGCATCGGCCGTCATGGAGATGGGAGAGGCTGGGATCCCCAAAACTCAAACTGCTGATCGTACTGGCGCTCGTGGCTGCGCTTAATTTTGCTTACTGGTACAGCCTCGATAAGCAGAAGCAGAGCATTGCCGCGCAAATGGCGGCTGCCGAGCAGAAAAACCGTGAATTGGCTGACGTTAAAGCCAAGTATCTGGAACGCCAGAGTCAAGCCGACAACTACAAGCGCCGCGTGGATGTGATCGACCAACTGCGTGCCGGCCAGATGGGTCCGGCGAATCTGCTTAATACCATCGGAGACACCGTCAACGGTACCGAGGCAGTCTGGTTGAGCACCATGAAGGACAGGGCGGCAACGTGTGACATCGAGGGCATGGCCCTGAGTACCGACGCCGTCGCCAACCTGATTCAGAACCTGCAGAAGACCGGCTACTTCAAGACACATCGAGATCAAAGAGACCTATCAGGACGAGCACGGTTAAAGACATGCAGGCATTTCAATTCGAGCTTTGACCTGCGAAAAGTTAAAGTCCTAAACGCTAACAGGCTAAGAGGCGGGAGAAAATGGGGACTTTCAGCGAATTATCGGGTCTCAAACAGTGGGCGGCCTGGCCGTCGGGTGGAGCGCTCATTACCCTGGCGCTTTACTTCACGGTTTTCAAGAGCCAGCGTGCAGCAAACGACTCGGCGCAGACAGAACCTGCAATCCAAAATGCGCGAGAATGCCGAGCTCGAAGCTTACCGGCCGAAGCTCGCCGAAATCGAACGCCAGGTTGCCAGCTTGAAACAACAGCTTGAAATCGAGCGCCGGATTGTGCCCGATGAAAAAGAAGTTGACACGCTTCATCAAGATGCTGGATTCCGAGGCTCTCAAAGCCGGCATCGAAGTGCGCCGCTACACCGCCAAGCCAGTGTCGTCGAAAGAATTTTATTCCGAACTGCCGTTCGAGGTTGAACTGGATGGCCCCTACTATTCCGTGCTGAATTTCTTTGATCGCGTCGGCAAACTGGAACGAATCGTAAATATCTCCGATCTGCTGGTGGCCACCACCAAGAAGCCCAGCGAAGCCAAGGCCAAGCACACATATCAATATGCCGCGAGCGAAAGCATTGTAGCCACATGCATCGCAACCACGTTCTTCAGTCACGACACGCCCGCGCCCAGCAACTACGCTGGCCAAGAGGTAAGGGAATCCTATGAAGCTGATTGCCGGAATTCTGGTACTGGGACTCGGAATGACCGCTGGATCTGTCTGTCGGACAGAATCCAAACATCATCGACAACACGCAGACCAAGATGAATACCATTCAACAGCAGAAGACGGCTGATTCGAATGCCGCGTTGGGACGCTCAGGCGCAAACCGCGAAATCACCATACAGCAGCGATACCGCGATGACTGTGTCCACTACTTCGAACGGACATTCCAAACGCAAGAACTGCGAGCACAGCCGCTACCGCTGGCACCGCCAAGTCCAGCGCTGTTGTCGGCGTCGAAAACGCAGAAACCGCAGCCGACAGACGAAGGCAAGAGCGACCTGCGGCCAATAAACTTTACCGGCCACAGGGATCCTTTCGTCAGTCCCGGTCGTGAGCCGAGCGCCATGCGGGCTCCGGTTGCAGCATCGGCAAGCGCTGCCTCGCCATCGATCAGATTAATCTGCGTGGCGTGGTGAAGTCCGACGATGGCATGATCGCCGTCGTCGTCAACGCTCTTGATAAAGCTTACTTCCTCCATGAGAACGATCCCGTGTTCAACGGGTATGTAGTCAGAATCACCGGGGACTCCGTTGTCTTTAAGGAGACAGTGCAGGACAAGCTTGGAAAACCATTCACCCGGGAAATCACCAAGAAAATTTTAACGCCGGCAGTCTAAGGCCACTGGCAACGAGCCGGTCATCCGGCGCGGTAACTAATCTGTCATCGAGAAAGTTACGGGAAGCGAGAGCGCAACCCGTAGGGAGAAGCGAAATGCGAAAGCATAATGCTGGGTGTTTTTCTACCACTGCTGGCAATGGTTCTGATGGCAGCGGCCGAAACTCAGAGCACGGGCGCAACCACACCAACCCACGCCTCGCTGCAGAAGGTCAACGTGTAGCCACGGGCAGGATGGAATCACTTTGGAAGTTATTGCCCACGGGCAATTGACTCCCAAGATCGAAACTCTCGACTCGCCCGCAAGAGCTTGTGATTGATCTGGCCGAACACGCCATGGCGACCTCCGTGAATCACATTGATGTCGGCAGCGATGGCGTGAAGGACGTGCGCATCGGCACCGACGATCAAGCCTCACCCACGACTCGCGTCGTAGTGGATCTGTACCGCAAATGCCGCTACGAAATCCTTCCCGCCACTGACGGCAAGTTCATGGTGAAGTCTGCATTCCGCGTTCGGCCGTCGCGAAGACAGTCAATCCTAAGTCCTCGCACCGCGCCAAGTCGCTAAGACTCCGGCGCCGTCTGCGTCACGAATTAGACAAGCGCTCGCAGCGATCCGTCTCCGCAATGTCCGCGCCGCAAAAGAGCAGCTTCTGTCTTCGCTAGCAATTTCGTTGTTGTTGAACCTTCCTACAAACCATAGTCCGGCAACCGAAGATTCAGTTCCAGCAGTGACGAGCCACCCGCGCGCGTCGCTTCAAGCGGCCGCCAAATTTCGTAGAGAAGCCCGACACAAATTTGCTACCCCCACCCAGCGCTTCGATGCAGTCCGACAGGCGCCGATCGCTTAAAGCCCGCAGCGAACAATCTCGCCGCGGAACAGAAAGCGCAATCCGCAGCAGCAAGCTCCAGTCCTCGGACCGAAATATACCGGCGAACCGATCTCAGTCAATTTGAAAGATGTCGACCTGAAAGACTTCTTCCGCCTGATCCACGAAATCAGCGGACTGAACGTCGTTCTCGATCCAAACGTCCACGGCACACTAACAATCGTGCTAGACGATGTCCCCTGGGATCAGGCTTTGGATATCGTTTTGAAGAATAATGAGCTTGTCGCGGCAGCTCGATGGAAATGTTTTGCGAATCGCCACCGTCGACACCTTGAAGAAAGAAGCCGACGGACGCCGCGAAGAGCAGGAATCAGAAGCGCTGGCCGTGGATAAAGTCACGGTTACACGCTTCCTCAGCTACGCTCATTCGAAAGATGTCGTCCCTACCGTTGAAGAAATTCCTTACTCAGCGCGGAGATGTTATCTCTGACGACCGCACGAATGCAGTCATCATTTCCGATATCCCTTCGGTGATGCCGGGAATCGATCGTTTACTCACTCAACTTGATCGCAAGACTCAAGAAGTGGAAATTGAAGCCCGCGTCGTAGCTGCAACCCGCAGCTTCGCGCGCGACATCGGAACCCAGCTCGGATTCGGATGGGGCAACGGCTGCGACCGCGGTCGGCGGCGCAGGCGCATGTCGGCACTTCGCCAATCGGAGTGTTTGGCGTTGAATCCATTTTACACAGTTGTCGGTACGGCGGCGCCGTTCCGGTACATCGCTGAACGCAGATTCCACTGTTCTGCAACCTGGGCGTCACCAGTCCGACCAGCGGTCTTACGTTGCTGAACTTCAGCAATAGCGTTCAGCTTGACGCTGTTCTTACGATGGCTGAATCTCGTGGATTGCTTAAGATTCTTTCCCGTCCGCGTGTCGTTACCCAGAACAATATTCAAGCTCTGGTACGGCAGGGCGTTCGGGTTCCGATCGTGACGCAAGCCCAGTTGGGCGGACCGCCGACCGTGACCTACGTGGATGCTTTCCTGCGGCTGACCGTGATTCCGCAGATCACGTCTGAAAACACCATCTTCCTGAACGTGGATGTGGAGAACACCACGCCTGACTTCGGACACGAAGTGCAGGGCAACCCGACATTGATCACGCAGCAGGCCACTACACAAGTGTTGGTGACCGATGGCGGAACGGTCGTGGTTGGCGGCGTTATTCAAACCAATAACTCCATCAGCATGTCGCAAGTGCCATTGCTGGGCAGCATCCCGTACCTGGGCAACCTTTTCAAGCACACCACGGTCAGCACTTCAAATCAGGAGTTGATCTTCTTCATTACTCCACGGATTATCGAAACTTAAAAACATAAGTAGCGATAAAACGCCGCCGGCCTCTGAAGAACCTGTCAGAGCCGGCGGTTTGATTTTTTGGCACAGTCCGCTTGGCATATCGCCCCCCAGTTGTTCTCAGCTAAAATGTGTCCATTCGCGAAATGTTGAACAGCGCAGCGCTGGTCGCAATGTAAAAGAGACATTCGAAGAAAATGCAGGACCTTCACATTCTTGCGGGCCGAGGGCCGTTCCGGCAAACCACTGAATTTGTCAACCGAAGAATATTCAACGAACTCTCCTTTCGTCCAGACGACCGTTTTGTTGATATCGGGTGCGGACATGGATTACTGCTCCGGTTAGCGGCGGAAAGCGGCGTTGAAACCACAATTGGATTGAATGCTACCGAAGAGGAAGTCAGTCCCCTGCGAGCCCTTGGTCTTGACGTCAGGCAAGGTCTTAGTGACTCGATTCCCCTACCGGATGGATTCGCATCGGTTGTTGTTTGCAACACCGTATTGTTGCTCGTTCCCGCAGGAAGATGGCACGCAGCCTTAGCGAAATTGCAAGAATCTCAGCACCGAACGCACGCGTCTGGCTCGGGGAGATACCTCGAGTGGCGGAAATTACATCCGTTCCCAGGCATGAGAGTATTCCCGGCATGCTGTGGTGGTTACTGCGAAAGCGCGGCGTGAGAAGTCTATTCGGCATGGTCCGCAGGCTTCTGACAGGAGCACAGCGCGGTCCGCTTCTTGTCAACCCATACGCCGGAGTTTTTTTTGCGCCACCAGAAGCGTTCATCAAGATGGCCGCCGAGGCTGGTCTGCGGATCGAGCGCGACTATCCACATCAGACATTAGATCAAAACCAGCGACCTTACCTCTCTTCCACCCGGCATGATTATCTCTTCCGCAAGGAATAAAAACTCGGGCAACGTTTAGCACAATGGCGCTTTCGACCGCGCCTACGGGGGTTGGCCAAGCCTTCGTAGATTGGGGAGGAAGACAAGATCAGAATCTGAGACAGTCAATCATTCAAGAGGAGCCCTCGGTGGCGCTCCGAAGATGTGCCAGGCTTCCCGGTACATTTCGAGATCGATGGCCCTCAATGAGCCGCTTGACGAGCCGTGGGGATAAAAACGAACATCCATGCGCCTGGGAGGAATGCTGCCGATAGGCAGCAGATACCAGATGTCGAGCGGGACGATATAGACGACGAAGACATCAATGTCATCCGCGCCCAAAATAATCTGTCCGGTGACGGTGGTGGTTACGCGATAACGACGGCGAAATTCGCGCTCGGTGGAGCGCACCTGAACGCGCCACAGACGGCTCCCGGCGTCAACGATCACGTCGTAACGGTCGCTATCTCCCCAGGGCTTGGAGACTCCGAAGCCCAGGGACGCGGCTTTGAGCATGAAGGCGAGCTCGGCGGTTTCTCCGCGGCGCTTGCAATGGCCTTTGAGTCCAGGTTTCTTCTTGTCCCCGGTGATTGGCGTTATTTGGGATTGTTTTTCCATGGGTACATGCCCTGCAAAATGCGCAGGGCTTTCCTTCTTTTATCGTTTGTTTAGGGGAAATAAAAAAGCGCACCGTGGAATGGGCGCGCCTTGTTTTAGCTTCTAGATATAGTATATGCGTTTTGATATAGCTAATGCGCCACGTTGGGGAAAATTATTTTCCGAATGGAATGCTAGAGTTACGGGGAATTGGGCTCTGGAGGGGACTTGACAGAAAATGGGGGGAATGGCGTTTCGGTTCATTTACATCAGAGAAGCCCTGGCTTCGGAGTGGTTTGGGACTTCCTACCAGGGGTCGCGTATTCTTCCTGGAATCGGTATCGCAGCGCTGAAGCAACGCTTGGGTGATTGGACATGAGATCGAAAAAAATTCCGCTGGCTATTACCGGCATTGGATGGCTTTATATTGCGGTCGGCATCGTCAGCATGGTTTACCACCTGCATGAGGCCTGGGCCAAATATGGATTCGAGCTGGATCTGGTATGGATCGAGCTCATTGGGTTGTCCGCCCTCGGCATCGGTGTATTTCTAGTGCGGGGAAAGACGTGGGCCCGCTGGTTTGCGGTCGGATGGATGGGTTTTCATGTCGGAGTGACGGCATTCAATGGCTTCCACGGATTCATCGTCCATTGTGTGTTGTTTGTCCTGATCACCTGGGCGCTTTTAACCCTGAGGCTGGGGAAGCGTGGGTTGAGAGGGTACTGCTACGCCTTACCACTGCGATCTTAGGGACCACTTACCCGAATAAATTAGAGTTCCTGTCCGGCAGCTATCTGACTTTCAGCAACAGAAAAGTCTTAGGATAGCTGCCCTCCCCGCAAAGCTTGAACGAACTGAAATCTTTATACCATCGTCCTTCGGGGACGACCGGCCTTGAGTCCGTCCAGAGCCGAAGCTGGTTCAAATCTTCTACGCTGACGTTGCGGTCGTGCATGCGCTCAACCAGATGATTACGGATGCCTTACTGGAAGCCCAAGCCGGGTTGAGATCTGCGGCGTTATTCCCCGAAGACGAAGCGTCCCAATTCCTTGCCCAGATTCTTCACTTGCTCTGGATCTTTTGCCGATCGAAAACGCTCAGCCAGATGAAAGAATTTCTTTCTTTCTGTTTTTCGGCTTTAAAACCTTTGCTCGATGAGTTCCACCAAGACGCGGTTATCGCTCAGCGCCCGCCGCTTGGCAATGGTCTTAACTCGTTTCGCGCAGCTTGGAAGGAAGGGTAATGCGCAACAGAGTGGTGCAACAGAAAGGGGCGGTCGTCCTGTGTCTTGCAAGGTATGTGAAGCACTGTGGCCCCGAGCTGGAAAAACCTTCACACAATCCATGAGATCGCCTGAGGCGGCCCTAATGCACATCTTTTAAAAAGCTCGACTAGCTCGTAAAGCGGTAACAATTGGCTGTGAGTGAGGCCAAAACGTAAAAAGGCAGGCGAGCCCTGTGAGTTTCTGTCGAATAATGACGAATTTGCCAATTGATGATCGGTTTGGCTGTCATATTAACTAAGTTTACACCATCGAGTTTCAAGGGGATGGCAAAGTTGCCTTCGGCTTCGGCGCGAATAGGGGCCCCTAAAGCTCGCGCTGAATTTGACAGGACTTTTGATGAATTCAGAAAAAAAGCTGAAGCAAGATTTTGAATCTCTCGGTGAAAACGTCAGCGCATTAGTACTTCGACTGCTAAACCCTTACATATCTTGCTTATGCGTTGTCGGCGAGTACGGTTTGTTTCCTTCTGTACATGGTACTGCATGAAAATTCGTGCGGTGATTTCAGGCCCCGGCAAGCGGCCAGACTTAGAGTTGGGAGAATGAGGCAAATACCTTCTCGATCTCTTGAAACGGGGAGGGAGACGACTCTGATGCCGCGTGGAGGTACGCAATCTTAAATCGGCCAAATGAAGAGTTTAGATTGCGCACAAAACATGTTCACAATCGGTCTCCCCAGGTATAAGCTGTTTCCAACTGCCGTCCGCTAGACTGTTCTCAGTCGCTGATAGGTGTGTGACGCGAATTCCCTGATTGCGGCCCCGTGAAGTATGCTCGCGAATCTGTAAATTCTTTTTCTGGATGCGGCATTAGCGATTAAGCCTATTAGGTCATCCAGCGATTTGCCATGGCTCTCGGCGGGAAGGATACTGAGGTTCCCAGCCACTTCTCTGAAAATGTGCCGCGACAATCAGCGCTGTTGCGTGGCGAAATTCTAGAACGAGCGATTTCCAGTAGCGTGGCATTTATTTTCGCGGGTTCGCGCAGCCAAGAATCGGCTTGGCTCAAGTGGCTCGAACACCCGTCCCATGACGTTCTCGTCCAGAAAATAGTTCTCTAAGTGATAGCGCCCTAATATCTTGAACCCCCACCTTTGCCGGCAAGTTGAAGTTTCTCGGCGTCCGAGTCTGAGCTGGACCGCGTCCCGGTCACACAACATAAAAAATTGAACGCCCCACACGCTCTTTTCTATTACAACGTTCCAACATTCGCGGCCAAGCTTTGAATTAAACCGTTCCCTCCACTCGTCTTAAGCACCAAGTTCGGCAATTTGCTTTTGAGAATAGCCCCATAAGTCTGTTTGTCTAGGCTACCGTGATCACCCTCAAACTATGACGATCTTCTTTTCCAGTGCTGACGATGCCAATCGACTGGCCAAGCTTTTTTAGCGCGAATGGGCGTCATCATCCTTACGGTCACTACTACCGCTCTCGTTCGATGTATCATCACGCGGAGGCGAGATAAATATGACGGAATAGTCCAGGGAAGCAGAAATGATGTCAGCAGATTGGGTGCAAAAGTTGAATCTGATTCCGCACACCACCTCTGCGCAGGGTTTGCAGTAAGTTGTAGCTCAATTCGCGTGCAAATTTAGTTCTGGTTCGTCAAAAAAGATCTTGCTATCCGTGGGATTACGCAGGATAAAATCAGATCCGACGTTCACCACTTCTCGCTCGCCTTAGCTCAGCGACGTAATTGGAAACTCTTGACGTCTGTGTTAACGCTAATATCTCTGTTGCTTTGCGGCTTCAGAGTCCGCTAGTCTTTTCCGGTGACAGTTGAAAGAACGCCTGCTTGAAGGGTAGTAGCGGGTCAGGGAATCACAGTGCATCAACTTCGATCTTTTCTTGAAGCGAGGAACTTCTTCGTATAAGTTGCTCGACTCGCTCAGAGCGATAGCCTCACGGCGACGACTTTCCGCGAGAAGTGAATGGATCGTAGCGGAGAACCTGCTTGACAGAACGTGGAAACCTAAATCCCAGCCTACCATTTCCTCGAAGGGGTCGGCGAGTTTTGAAGTGAAAGTGTAGGGCTGTACTTGAGTGATTGAGCGATTACTTTCAAAATTCAAAACATTACTTACCTGCCCGGCACGCCTGCGATTCTTCTGGAGGTGAGCCCTCAGCTTATTAGCATCTCCCGAAATGCGCGTGTCCAGCAGGGATTTTCCCCATGCCTCACTTTCTTCAACGCAGGTTGCTTCGAGCTCGAGCCATTGGTCTGGGTTGGAGGGCAGATTCCGAAAGAACGATAGCAACCATTGAATGAACCGTGATTTTCCTACCCCGTTAGGGCCGGCAAGAACGACAACGTCCGAAAGCCCCACTGCACCGAAGCATCGTATCGGCGGAATAGTTCTTGTCCGTGGATTGCAGTAATACGCGTTAAGCGGCTTTGCTGCCGTTGTCCCGCCGCTTTTTCCAACTCTGGCTTGATGTGGATGTTGCTGCCAGCGCTGATCTTCATATTCTTCGTCCAATCTTTGTAGCCTGATTTCTTCATCGTGATCACGTGGTCGCCGGCGGCGACGTCTATGTCCGAGGGAGTGTTGCCGGCGAAGTTGCCGTCAACCTCGATGTCTGCGCCGTCCGGAGTGGACGAAATTTGCAGGTGGGCTTGGGTAGGGTATGCGGTATTAGAGGCGATGACCGGGGCCGGTGCGGCTGGCTGGAATTTTGCGATGTCAAGCTTCATGTCTCCACTGACATAGGCAGTGACTTCGGTGCCTTTAGGAATTGAGATGTCTTTGCCGTGCATAAAAAGGAAGAACGGCGCGGCGGGAAAGAATACGAGGCTGGTAGCGACCATGCCTCCGGTCATGGCTCCGGTATGGCCTCCTCCTTTGACGGCCGCACGGCCCGAAGCGCCGCCTTTTCATTGCTAACGAGACGCACGTAGTCAATGTTGATGTCCAGCTTTCCGCCGCGAGCCATGCGGCGCTTCGATTGCGCCTCAGTGACGGTTGCGAATGCGAGCCCGCCCTTGGGGACAACGAGAGTGCCGTCGAGCATTACGTCTTCAAGAACTTCGAAATCTACGGTGTCGCCGACATGCGCGTCGGCGGAGGAGATGGTGCGATTGATGCGCAGCTTAATCGGCGTGCCGTCTTCGAGAACGAAACCCTTTGGTACTGTCGGCAAAGATGCAGGCGGACTTGGGGGCGAGGCAGTTTTACCGGCTCCGGTTGCTGTGGGACCTATAGAAACTGTCACCGCTGATTGAGTTGGATTTTGCGCTTCGACCGCGGATACAAAACACAGGCATACGCACTAGACGAACGATGTTCTTCATGCGTCCTCCATCTTCGATAAAACTTTTAGTCGAAAAGTTAGAGCGGGGCCCGACTGCCAGGGGAGGCGAGAACGATATCCCACGAAATTGAGGGAGTCAAAGGTTTTTTGGGGCGATGAGCCCTGCGGGGCGTGTTCTTCTTCGTTCCTGACCCAGGACTGAAGTCCTGGGCTATTTTCGGTTGCTCCTGCGGGGCTAGGGAACGGAGTTATAGGAGTATTTCAAATCCCACCCTCTCGCAGAGGACGCGAGAAGGATGGGGCACCCACGGTTTACCGCGCTCCAAGAGCAGATTCCTCCGGGCCAGGGCCCGTTCGGAATGACAAGGGTTTCGGCGGAAAGTATTAAGGGTTTCAGCGGCGGTTGTTGAGTAGGGGTCCTTCGACTGCGAGATTCCGCTCGCGAGCGAGTGGAATCTTCTCGCTCAGGATGACAGTTTATCTGAGGAGTCCACGGGCGAGGGCGCCCGCGCCACACGGCAAAGCAGATTCCTCCGGACTCGCCCGTTCGGAATGACAAGGTTTGGGCGGGAACTTGAAGTTTTTGGTTTGGTGAGTAGGGGTCCTTCCACTGCGGGAGTCCACTCGCCACGGTGGACTCTCCTCGCTCAGGATGACAGCGCGTTCGACTGAATCCCGGTCAAGCTTGACTCGGGGTCCTCTTGGAATCAACAGATGCTCTTACCCTGCACCGAATGTTATTTGTTCTTCAGGCCGTCGCGCCATGCCATGATTTCGAGTTCGGCGCGGACTGCGTCCTGGACTGCGATTACGGGGCGCGCCTCCATTTGGAATGCGGGCAGCATTGAGCAAAACTTGTGAACGGCGAGCGGATCGTCGCAATCCACCAAGAGATGACCTCCCCAATCGCCCACCCGGATTACGAAGAACTCGATCTTAAAATTCGCGGGCGCCTTCCACTGTCCGAATACTTCGAGAATTCGCTTCTGGGCATTCTCGTATTCGGCGGGCGAACCTTGCGGGCGCTCGTTCCAACTGATCATGTATTTCATGTCGTCCTCTTTCGCGTATAGGAAACAAGCAGAGTGCTAACAACGCTAGAGTGTACACGTCGGCGGGCTATTCGCGATGACGGGCGAGGGCACCCGTCGCTACACAAGCAATCCGTTGTTAGACTTTAAGGATGGATTACAAACGGAGGCAGTTGCGGCTGCAAAACGATCTCGGCGACGGACGGCTGGATGCTTTGCTGGTCACGCATCTTCCGAATATCCGATATCTTTGCGGATTTAGCGGAAGCACCGGAGTGCTGGTGGTGTCCCAGGAGAAGTGCGTTTTTTTCTGCGATGGACGGTATGCCGCCCAGGCCAAAGAAGAAGTCAAGGGAGCGCGGATAGTAGTTGGCAAACTGTCGGCAATTGGGGCCGCAACTGATTGGCTGAGGGCTAACTCGCAAACGGCGCAAAACAACGTTGGGAATCGATGCCGAGCACTTGACGGTTGCTTTGCGGGCGAGGCTGGCGAAGAGCTTGGGCAGCAGTTTTCAATTGCGCGCGGCGGCTTCGCTGGTCGAGCAAGCCCGAATTATTAAGGACGCTGACGAGATAGAGATCATCCGCAGGGCAGTGAAGATCGGGGCTGGTCTTTTTGATGTGGCGCTGCAAATCATCCGACCGGGCGTTTGCGAAAATGACGTCGCCGCCGAGATGCAATATGCGGCCAGGAAAGCTGGGGCGGATGATATGTCCTTCCCAACAATTATTGCCTCGGGGAAACGATCGGCGCTTCCTCATGGGCGGGCTTCGGAGGCGATGATCCCCTCCAAAGGGTTCGTGGTGTGCGACTTTGGTGTTATCATGGCGGGCTATTGTTCGGACCTGACTCGCACGGTCCATGTCGGAAGCCGGGCATCGAGGCCAGAGAAGGATACGAGGCAGTTCGTGAGGCGCAGCAGGCTGGGATGGATGCGGTGCGTCCGGGAGTAAGCGTTGCTGAAGTTGACGCTGCCGCTCGTAACATATTGAAGAAGCGTGGCTTAGCTAAGTATTTTACACACTCGACCGGGCATGGCGTGGGACTCGAGATTCATGAGGTCCCCAGGCTGGCGGCGGGACAAAAAGACGTTTTGCAGCCGGGAATGGTCATTACGATTGAGCCAGGAATCTATATCCCCGGGAAATGGGGAGTTCGCATCGAAGATATGGTTCTGGTGACGGAGACCGGGTGCGAAGTGCATGAGCCCGCGAGCGGAAGGAACTGATAACCATTTGAAAGCACGGCGTTGCCATAGTCGACTGACTCAAGAAGAGGAAAACTACTCCCACCTAGATGAACCAAAAAGAAATAAAAGAGCTGATCGAGTTCCTGATTGAAAAGGATATTGCCGAGTTTGAGCTGGAACGCGGCGATGTGAAAGTCCGCATTAAGCGTGGAGCGAGCCAGCGGTCTCAAGCGCTCCGAATATTCCTTATATAGTTGCAGGCGCCGGTTGCGGCTGCGGAAAGTTCTGGTTCGGCTACCGGCGAGCGCGGCACCGGCAGCTCCGCGAGGTTGCTAAAGCTCCGCCTGCAGGAAGTCCTTCATATTGTGAAATCGCCGATTGTGGGGACATTCTATGAATCTCCGTCGCCGGGGTCGCCACCGTTCGTGAAGGCTGGGGACACCATGGAGGTAGGCCAGATTCTCTGCATTGTCGAAGCGATGAAACTGATGAATGAGATTGAGTCGGACGTTGCGGGGGAAGTTGGTGAAGAAGCTGATTGCCAACGGCCAGCCGATTGAATATCGGGCAAGAATTTATTCGCCATCCGCCCGCGATCCTGAGTTTGAATGTTTAAAAAAATTCTCATTGCCAACCGCGGAGAGATTGCGCTGCGGGTAATTTGCGCCTGCAAAGAATTGGGTATCCGCACGGTCGCGATTTACAGCGAAGCCGACCGAAATTCTCTGCAAGTGCGTTTTGCGGATGAGGCGATTTGTATTGGGCCTCCGCAATTGGGGCTGAGTTATCTGAATATTCCCGCGGTAATCAGCGCGGCGGAAATCGCCAATGTCGATGCCATCCACCCGGGATATGGATTGCTGGCGGAGAACGCAAATTTTGCCGAAGTCACGGAAACCTGCAATATCAAATTTATTGGGCCGCCTCCGGAAATTACTCGTCTGATGGGCGAAAAAGAAAAAGCCCGCGCCATCATGAAGAAAGCGGGCGTGCCGATTCTGCCGGGGTCAGACGGAATTTTGGCGAGCGATGGGGAAGCGCTGGAATGGGCGCGGCAAGTGGGGTTTCCGGTCATTATTAAAGCGTCGGCGGGCGGCGGAGGACGCGGGATGCGCATTGTCCGCAGCGCCGAGGAGCTTCCCAATTTGTTTCAAGGCGGCGCAATCCGAGGCTTCGGCGGCATTCGGAAATGGCGACCTTTACATGGAGAAATTTATCGAGCGTCCGCGGCACATTGAATTCCAGATTCTGGCGGACGAGTATGGAAACGTAGTCAGTCTGGGAGAGCGCGAATGCAGCATTCAGCGACGCCATCAGAAATTGCTGGAGGAATCTCCGTCGACGCAGGTGAGCCCGGAATTGCGCGATGAGATTGGGAAAATGTTGTCGAAGACGCTTTCCGAAATCGGATACGTGAACGCCGGAACCATCGAGTTTTTGATGGATGAAGACCGCAAGCTTTATTTCATCGAAATGAATACGCGGATTCAGGTTGAGCATCCGGTGACGGAGATGGTGACGGATGTTGATCTGGTGAAAAGCCAGATCCTGCTGGCGGCGGGAGAGCGACTAGAAAACGTGTTGCAGGGACCGATCGTGCATCGCGGACATGCCATTGAATGCCGGATTAACGCTGAGCATCCGGAGAAATTCACGCCGTCGGCGGGGAAGATTACCGCATTTCATCCACCGGGAGGCACGGGAATTCGCGTGGATACGGCGGCTTATGCGGAGGGCACGATTCCTCCTTATTATGATTCGTTGATTGCGAAGTTGATTGTGCGCGGCAAAGATAGAGTTGAAGCGATCTCGCGGATGTCGCGGGCGTTGGAGATGTTTATTGTGGAAGGAATTTATACGACGATTCCGCTGCATAGAAGAATCCTGGCAGACGCGGATTTTCAGGGCGGGGAACCTGGATACGACATTTATTGAGAGATTTCTGGCGAAGCCTAAGGCGAGTTAGTTTCGAGACCCATCCTCTCGCATTCTTTCAGCGGCTTCTGCAGCGTTCGAATATCATATTCATACGTCCTCTTTATTGTTGTCGCCCCCATGCTCAGCTTGCTAGGATATGTGCGAAAGAAATCCTATGCCAAAATTCGTAATCGAACGGGATATGCCGGGAGCCGGAAATTTGTCGGATACCCAAATTCGTGAAGCCGCCCAAAAGTCGGCCAGCGTCCTTACCGCCATGGGGCCAAAAATCCAGTGGCTGCATAGCTACGTTACGGGCGACAAATTGTATTGTGTTTATCTGGCGCCAGACGAGGCGATGATTCAAGAACATGCGAAAAAAACGGGCATCCCCGCCAATCGTATTTCCGCGGTCCGCCGATTGATTGACCCCTCCACCGCTGACTAGGAGTCAAATCGCTTCCGCGGCCCTAAGGTTGGAAGAATCTTCCACAATTGCCTCTTGAATAGCCTAGTCGATGGGTAACGCCCGGCCTTCGAGCCAAGCCATGGTGAACCGCCGGATGCAAGGTCTGGGACGTCAGCAAAATCCTACCTTTGTCTCTCCAAAAGCAATAGAACGATGACACCGCTCTAGAGCGGTTTCATGTGTGCGCGGATCCAGTTGAGAATTTTCGAGAACCGGAATTCGTGGCGGTCCATTGAGCCGTAAACGAAATCGTATCCGGCGCCGCTTTCTACATCGATAAAGAAACCATTGCGACGGAGAAAAACATCGGCCGTGGTGAAGGCAATGCGTTTATTACCGTCGATGAATCCGTGATTGTTGCCGAGCGATTCCATCAGGGCCGCAGCTTCTTCTGCGATGGAATTGTAATAGCCGGTTTGCGGACGAAAGACGGCCGCCTCGATCGCGGCCCTATCCCGTACGCCGTGACTCCCCCCGAATAGCTCAATCAGGCGATGCTGCATGCGGTAAACTTCCGCTACCGTGAGGTAGTCTGCCATTTATTTTGCGAGACGCTCCAGCAGACCGCGATTGCGGGCGATCGATTGTTCGAAAGCGTCCATTACTTCGGGGCGAACCAGGTGCTGAGAAGGAACCACGTTGCGAAGGTAAAACTTCAGCGCCTGCTCCAGAACATAGCGCTTGGTCTGTCCATTTTTCTCGGCGACGGCGGCGAATTCGTCGTAGAGTTGCGCATCGATCTCGGGAGTAAATTTCTTTGTGGAGTGCATGGATTCTTTGTGTATTCTTACTGGTAAATAAAGATATATCAAGATAAATCTTGATATATCAATCTAGCTGATTATGGGCGACTTAGTGTCGATGCTTTCACTTCCGAGGCTTTACGCAATTTTGAGTGCTGATTGTTTTTCAGACGACCATGCTGCGCTGACGGCGGCGAGGGAATGGGCGGCTGGGGGTATGACTCTTCTGCAATACCGGAATAAGTCGGGTAGTCCGCGGCAGATTCTTGAGCAGGCAAGGGAATTGAAACGACTGCTTGGAGATTCGGTCAAGCTAATCATGAATGATCGTGCAGACCTTTGCGTTGCGGCGGGATTTGACGGCGTGCATGTAGGGCAGGACGATTTATCGCCAGAGTCTGCGAGGGCGAGTTGTGGGGAACGATCTTTGGGTTGGGATTTCCACGCATAACCCCGGACAAGTTGAAGCCGCTGACAGCTCTTCCGCGGATTACATCGCTATCGGCCCAGTATTTGCGACTTCGAGCAAGGGCAACCCTGATCCGGTGATTGGCGTTGAGGGAGTACGCGAGGCGCGACGGCTTACCGGCAAGCCGCTAGTCGCTATTGGAGGTATTACGCGGTCGAATTGCGTGTCGGTCATTGAGGCGGGTGCGGATTCGGTGGCGGTGATATCTGACTTGCTAACTGATCCACGGAAATCAGTAGAGGAATTTCTGCGCATCTTGGGTTAAAGTCGGGGCGGGTTGTTGAAGAAAAATGGGTATCGAAACTAATCCGGCTTCCGGCCTTCGGGCCTCCCGAAAATTAACTTCCCCAGAGCAAGATAAAGACCTCGTTAAGGGCCTGGGCCTGACCAGCGCGACCATGCTGGTTATGGGATCGATGATCGGGTCCGGCATTTTTATTGTTTCAGCCGAAATTTCGCGCGAGACTGATTCCCCGGCATTGTTAATTGCCGCGTGGCTGGTGGCGGGATTCATGACGGTCGCATGCGCTCTCACTTACGGGGAGTTGGCGGCGATGATGCCGAGAGCGGGCGGACAATATGTTTACCTTCGCGAATCGTTAGGGCCGCTCTGGGGATTTCTTTATGGGTGGACGCTCTTCCTGGTCATTCAGACCGGAACCATCGCGGCGGTGGCTGTAGCTTTCGGAAAATTTCTTGGCGTTTTCTTCCCTTCAGTTTCTTCGTCCAACTGGATTCTGCATTTCTGGAAGGTGCCGGCGATTCCCGTTGGTCCCATGGTTCTGGGCAACATGGATATTGGTTTGAACACACAGAACGCGGTGGCGATCCTGATTGTGATCGTGTTGTCGGTGATCAATATTTTTGGCGTGAAGACCGGGGCGCTAATTCAAAATATTTTTACCTTTGCCAAGGTGGCGGCGCTACTCGGATTGGTATTTCTGGGATTGTTCGTGGGACGAAATGCCCAAGCTTTGGCAGCCAATTTTCATGGAAACTTCTGGCGCAATGCAGGCTTGGGAGTGCAACACGCTGTGCAAGTGGGGGTCGGCGGTCCAATTGTGTATGTGGGCACGCTAACGATTCTCGCGGTCGCTCAAGTCGGGTCACTGTTTTCTGCGGATGCGTGGAACAATGTGACTTTTACGGCTGGCGAGGTGAAAAATCCCGGGCGGAATTTGCCGCTGTCGCTGGCGATGGGCACGGGAGTCGGTCATCCTGCTTTATCTCGCTTGCAATTTCGTTTTTCTGAATGTGCTTCCGCTCGATGGCATCGCGAATGGCGCGACGGTGCTGCAACGCGGAATCAAGTTTGCGACCGAAGACCGGGTTGGAACCGCAGTGTTAACTCAAATGTTTGGAGCAGTGGGCGGATTGCTGATGGCGGCGGCGATCATGCTTTCAACATTCGGCTGCAATAACGGACTCATCCTGGCGGGGGCTCGGGTCTATTACGCGATGGCGAAAGATGGATTGTTCTTCCGCCAGGTTGCGAAGTTGAATCCCACTTACAAGACGCCGGCGGTATCGCTGATGGTGCAGATGGTCTGGACGTGCGTGCTCTGTCTTTCGGGAAGCTATGGCCAGTTGCTCGACTACATTATTTTTGCGGTGCTGGTTTTCTACGTCCTGACAATTGTCGGGCTGTTTGTGCTGCGGCGGACGCGTCCGGATGCGGAACGACCTTATCGGGCTTTTGGTTATCCGGTGCTTCCTATCATTTATATTGCGATGGCAATTTTTATCGATATTTCGTTACTTCTCTATAAACCGCAGTACACTTGGCCGGGATTAATTATTGTGTTGTTGGGAATCCCGGTGTATTTTGCGTGGTCGCGACATTCGCGCGGCGCTGAAAGAATCTCCGCATAATTAAGGTCAAGGAGAACACAAACGGATGGCAAATCTGCTGGCTAAGAAGCCGCTTGGATTGCTTGTAGAGGAAGCGCGGGAAACCGGCGAGCACAGCCTGAAGCGTACTCTGGGGCCGTTTCAGTTAACCGCTCTGGGAGTCGGCGCAGTGATTGGCGCGGGGATATTCGTGCTGTCCGGTCTGGGCGCGCACTATGCCGGGCCGGGATTGATGTTGTCCTTTGTGCTGTCGGGAACGGGATGCGCCTTCGCGGCCCTCTGCTATGCGGAATTTGCCGCCATGATTCCACTGGCAGGCAGCGCTTATACATATGCTTACGCCACACTGGGCGAGATCTTTGCGTGGATTATCGGATGGGATCTGACGCTCGAATATGCGATGGGCGCGAGCACGGTCTCTTCCGGATGGTCGAACCATTTCATCGAACTGCTGGACATTTTTCATTTGAAGATGCCGCTTTGGCTGGCCTATGACCACTGGACGGGCCTGCATGCGGCGGAAAATGTCATTGCGCGCCAGATGGCGCAAGTGTCCGATTCCACTTTAGTGCCGGGGACGCAAGCGTTCTTGAATAGAGTGACGGACATCATGACGCTCCAGTCGCCTGAGCTGTTGCAGAGGGCGCATGACCTGCTGAATGCTCCGAGGCTATTTGGGATGGAAATTGGGGTGAACGTTCCAGCGTTCGTCATTGCGCTGGTAATCACCGCTATCCTGGCGATTGGGATTAAAGAGAGCGCGCGATTTAATTCCACGATTGTCGTGATTAAAGTCGCGGTGGTGCTTTTTGTTATCGGACTAGGCTTCAAATATGTGAGTGCCAGCAACTGGGGAACAGATTGGCATTCGTTTGCGCCTTACGGATTCTCTGGAATTGGAGCGGGAGCGGCTTACATATTTTTTGCCTACATTGGATTCGATGCGGTGTCGACGACTGCGCAGGAAGCGAAGAATCCGCAGCGCGATTTGCCGATTGGAATTATTGCGTCTCTGGTCGTTTGTACCTTGTTGTATATCCTTGTGGCGGGAGTGCTGACGGGGATGGTGCCGTGGCGCGAGATTAACATCGAGGCGCCGATTGCGCGGGCCTTTGCGGATCGCGGACTGACCGGGGCTTCTCACATCATCACGCTTGGAGCTCTGGCCGGACTGACTAGCGTGATGCTGGTCATGCTTTTGGGGCAGACGCGGGTTCTTTATTCCATGGCGAATGATGGACTGTTGCCCAAGAAATTTTTTGCGGCGATTCATCCCAAGTGGCGCACACCGTGGAAGAACACGATTCTGGTTGGGTTGCTGGCCGCAATTGTGGGCAGCCTCACTCCTATTGATGATATTGGCAAGATGGTGAACATTGGAACGCTGCTGGCATTTGTTATTGTCTGCATCGCGGTGATGGTGTTGCGGCGGACGAATCCGGGCCAACCGCGTCCATTTCGCACGCCGTGGGTTCCGGTGGTTCCTCTGCTGGGAATTCTTTTCAACGGTTACATGATGTACAAGCTGGGTTGGATCAATTGGGCACGGTTGATTATCTGGCTCATCATTGGATTGGTTGTGTACTTCACTTACGGGCAGAAGCACAGCAAAGTGCAGCAGGCTTTATTGAGTGGCAAACCAATTTCGTAACTTCTGGATTTTCAGCGGTAAAAGGCTTCCCATCACAAGGAAGCCTTTTGTTTTATAGTCGTCTTTGACGAGATGAAGATTTTTACCACGGCCGAGATGCGCGAGATTGATCGCATTACCAGCGAGCGATTTGGAATCCCTTCGATTAGTTTGATGGAGAATGCGGGTTCCGCGGTGGCGGAGTTCGTACTGCAAACTTATCCGGCGGCAAACAGAATTGGCGTCATCTGCGGGAAAGGCAACAATGGCGGCGACGGTTTCGTGGTCGCTCGCAAACTGCACGAAGCTGGGAAAGATGTTCGCGTATTGCTTCTGGCCGAGCCTTCAACACTGCGAGGCGATGCGGCAGAAATGTTTTCAAAACTGCCGGTGAAACCAATCATCGCTCGGGTGGGCAAGGAATTAGAGCAGGCGCGTAAGGCTTTCGATGTTGATGTTCTAGTGGATGCGATTCTGGGAGCGGGCTTCCGCCCTCCGGTGACGGGGATTTATGCCGACGCGATAGAGGCGATGAATAGCAAGCAGCTACCGATAGTTGCAGTTGATATTCCTTCCGGCGCCGATGCCGATTTGATGAAACCGACCAAACAATCGGGATTGGTCGCACGCGCCGAGGCGATTGTGACGTTCACTGCCCCGCGCGCGGCACACATCTTTGGGGATCTCACTCACGGACCGCTTGTGATTTCACCGATAGGTTCTCCGGAGGAGGCGCTTATCTCCACTTTGGACCTTAATATAACGACGGCGCGCGATGTTCTCCCTTTTATCGGGCCGCGTCCAGCGGATTCGAATAAAGGAAAGTTCGGACATGTGTTGGTGGTCGGGGGATCCCTTGGAAAATCCGGGGCGGCGGCAATGTCGGGGATGTCGGCTTTGCGGATGGGAGCGGGACTTTCCACGGTCGCGACGCCCACGTCGGTTCTGGCGACAGTGGCCGGATTTCATCCCGAGTTGATGACGGAACCGCTCAAGGAAACTGTCGGCGGCACTATTGCGCTGGCCGCATTGGCGCGTATTGAAGAACTGGCGGAGACAATAACGGTGCTGGCAATTGGTCCGGGAGTTTCAAGAAATGATGAGACCGCCGAATGTGTGCGTTCGTTGGTGACGCGGTCGCGAGCTCCCATGGTGCTGGATGCCGACGGACTCAACGCATTTGAAAATCACAGCGATGAATTGAATGGGAAGGCTGTGAAACTGGTGATTACGCCGCATCCGGGAGAGATGGCGCGGCTGACCGGACTGAGTGTGGTTGAGGTGCAACGGGACCGTTTGAAAATCGCGAGAGATTTTGCACGGGAACATGAAGTGATTGTTGTCTTGAAAGGCCATCGGACACTAGTTGCGAGGCCGAGCGGGGAAGTGTGGGTCAATCACCACGGGGAATCCGGGAATGGCGACTGGCGGGACCGGGGACGTCCTCACTGGAATGGTGGCGGGAATGATTGCGCAATTTCCGCAGAAAATATTCGAAGCGGTAGTCGCAGCAGTTTACTTGCACGGGATGGCTGGCGATGTGGCGTGCGAGAGCATGGGAGAACAATGCCTAGTGGCGACGGATTTAATTCATTCATTGCCGGAGGCGTTCAGGCGCTGCCGGGGCGCGGCGTCGGTGGGAACAGTTACGTTGCGTTAAGAAGAAGCAGATTCCTCGCGTCTGGATATTTGCGTCCTAGAGATGTCCGGGCTCGGAATGACAAGGGTTTAAGTTGGGTGAAGGCCAACCGCTAACGACCAACGGACCACACGTTTTGGGGTAACACCCCTATCAACCTCATCGCTCGAATCTGGACATATGCTTCCGTAATCTGCCCCCGTCAATGCCTTGCATGAAATAGTTTTTCTGCTATGACTCATTTCCCGCAATCGCTTCCAGACCGCCGCGCTACCCGGGTACATGTTGGAGACAGCGTTTCCGCCTCGGTTACGCTCCACGGCGGCATTTCCGCCAAAGCCCGTCTTCAAACCGTCTCTGTTACGGGAGGCCTGCTGAAACTGTCCAAGGCTCTCGAGCATGGCGACTTCGTTGAGGTGACTTTTCAGACTCAGTCGGGGCCGGTGCAGGGGATGGCCGAGATGCTGAATCCGATGAGGTTGGCGCGAGAGGGAGTTCTACAGCCCTTTCGGTTTATCGCGCTTGGGGACGACGATCATCGCAATCTGCGGATGGTAGTGGATTCGGTTTCAGACCGCAGTTTCCTGGGATTGAGATCGAAGCAGTTTAAGTCCAGCTAGAGGAGTTCCGCGAGGACGGCCGTCTCTCCATTGAATCTTTCAGATATAGAATTGCTATGCATCCATGGCTATTCAGGAATTCATTACTCACTCAGCTGAGGAAACGATTGCATTGGGGCGCACCCTTGCCGGAATGCTGCATCCGCCAAGTCTGGTGCTGTTGCGCGGAGATCTCGGAGCGGGGAAAACTACGTTGGTGAAGGGAATCGCGGAGGCCTTCGACGCTGCCAGTCAAGACGAAGTTACCAGTCCGACTTTCACTCTGATCCACGAATATCGGGGACCGACCGTCAATTTATTTCACATCGATCTATATCGAGTGGACACTCAGCGGGAACTTGAGACGCTGGGATTGGATGATCTGATGGGCGAAGACGCGATTCTGCTGATCGAGTGGGGAGAAAAGTTTCCGCGATTCGTAAAGGAGCGGGACTTTGAAATCGCGTTGGAAAGAGTTGCGGAGAACGAACGGCGGATTCAAGTCAGCACAAGGATTGATTCCGCTCGCAGCTAAAATCCCATGATGTTGTAGCCGCAGTCCACGTAGATCACTTCGCCGGTGATTCCTGAACTTGCGTCGGAGGCGAGAAACACTCCCGTGGATCCCACTTCACTAACGTCCACGTTACGCTGCAATGGGGCACGTTCGGCGTGGGACTTCATCATTTCTCCCAGCCCCGAAATTCCACGCGCGGCGAGGGTCTTGATGGGCCCGGCGGAAATCGCGTTCACTCGAATCTTATTCTTGCCCAGATCGTAGGCGAGATAACGCACAGTACATTCGAGCGCGGCCTTCGCAACCGCCATCACGTTGTAATGGGGTACGACTTTTTCTGCGCCGTAGTAAGTCATGGTGATGATGCTGCCTCCATCCTGCATTAGGGGAGCGGCGGCGCGAGAGATGGCGATCAGGGAATAAACGCTGACGTCGTGGGCGATGCGAAATCCTTCGCGAGTGGTGTTTACGAAATCATTTTTGAGTTCGTCGGCGGGCGCGAAGGCAACGCTGTGCGACTATGACGTCCAATTTGCCATAGCGATCTTTCAGTTGGCCGAACAAGCGCTCGATCTCGGCGTCGCTGGAGACGTCGCACATAAAAGCCTCCGCGCCGGGTAGCGAGAGAATTAAATCCTTAGCTTCTTCTTCCAGTCGCGGATTCTGATAGGTGATGGCTAACTTCGCGCCGGCATGGTGCAGTCCCTGAGCAATCGACCATGCGATGCTGCGCTTATTGGCGACGCCGAAGACGACGGCGGTGCGTCCTTCCAGGCTGAATGACATTGAGCGCTCCCAAAGAAAAGTAAGAAGGAAGGATACCGCAGAATGACGCGGAATAAGAACTGGCGAACCTGGCGGAAGACGAGCTTCTTCAAGCTCGAAGATGAAGCGCCTGGTTTTGCGTTTTTCTTTTCGTTGCGGTAGCATCCGCCGTGGTTTTCGAGGAGAAGAAAAAAATGATGAAGAAAAGAGTTGTTAGTTGTGGATTGGTTCTTGTGTCGTTCACCGTGCTTGCGGTTGTCCCAGCAGTTGCTGCTGACAAGTCGAACTTGGCGGGACGCGCGGCTACTTGGCAACAAGAATATAACGCTGGGAATCTTGCGGCGGTGCAGGCGCTTTATGCCAGCGATGCCTGCCGGATGCCGCCCAATCAGCCGACTGCGAATGGCAGCGAAGCGATTCTGGCCCAGCTCAAAGCCGGCAAGGACCACGGTGCAGAGACTATTAAGATTGCCGTTACGTCTGCCGAGAGCAATGGCGATATTGGGTACGGAACCGGGACTTACGAAATTAGCCGTGCGGATGGATCCCCTTTTGACCACGGCAAGTGGATGGTGGCGTCGAAGAAGATAAACGGGACTTGGAAGACGCAGTGCGACATTTTCAACTCGGATATGCCGATGCCGGGGATGAGATAGCGCTTACTTATGGCGCATCCGCCTAGTGTGATGGGTGCGCCGTCTTGGGCCGAAATATTAGAATGCTGGAATGATGTTTACAGTTCCTTGGTTCGTAGTGGCGCTTTGCTTGATAGCCTATGGCATCGCGGGGATTTCGATTGGTGCAATTACCGGATGGGCCGTTTCTCTGCTGACGTTTAAGGGTGGCCCACGGAAACTTCTAAAGGATGCATTCCTGCGGAGCGTTCGAGATTCTTGGCTGGATTTATTGGCTGCGCACTTATACCTTGGCCGCGAAACACCGTTGTAACTCAACTAGATGGCGGTGGCTCAGTCGCAACAACGATGAGCAGATATCAACACCCTGAGCGCATTGGTATAGTTGTCGCAATGCTACTCCCGCTGCTTCACCAACTATCGCGATGGAAGATGAAATCAGGCGATCGCTCATAATCCGGGCGATAAGCGATATCCCGAGATTCCAATAATCCGTGGTCTATAGCATCGCAAGGTCGACTGGTTCTGTCGCTCATTGCCTGTTCTGTACCTCTATACATCACCCCGTTTAGTGTTTGACTTGCTCTTGGGGCACACCTAACATGTCTGCGAAATGATTGGCAAAACAATCTCGCACTACAAGATCGTCGAGAAGCTGGGCGGCGGAGGCATGGGCGTGGTTTATTCCGCCGAAGATCTGCGTTTAGGACGGAAGGTTGCGCTGAAATTTCTGCCCGATCAGATGGAACACGATCCTCAGGCGCTGGAACGATTTCGGCGCGAGGCGCGATCGGCATCGGCCCTAAACCATTCGAACATATGCACGATTTATGACATTGGCGAGGAGGATGGCCGCCACTTCATCGTGATGGAATACCTGGAAGGCCAAACCCTGAAGCACCGGATCGAGGGGCGGCCGATGGGCATCGAGCAACTGTCGGACATCTGCGTGCAAATAGCTGACGCGCTGGAGATGGCGCACGGCGCGGGCATTGTGCATCGCGATCTGAAACCGGCAAACCTTTTTCTGACCAAGCGAGGGCAAGCCAAAATCCTGGATTTTGGTTTGGCAAAAATGGAGGCGAATTCTCAGCAGCCGGATTCCTCATCTCCGACGGTTGCTTTTGAAGCCGCCAACCTCACCAGTCCTGGGAGTACTGTTGGCACGGTCGCTTACATGTCTCCGGAGCAGGCGCGTGGGGAAGAGCTCGACGCGCGCACCGATTTATTTTCCTTCGGGTCGGTGATGTATGAGATGGCAACCGGCGTCCAACCGTTCACCGGCACGACATCGGCGGTGATCTTCGAAGCGATTTTGAATCGTGCGCCGGTTGATCCTCTGCGGCTGAATCCAAATCTGCCGGCGAAGTTTGAGGACATCCTTAATAAAGCTCTGGAGAAAGATCGTAATCTCCGCTACCAGCATGCCGGGGATCTGCGGGCCGATCTGCAGCGGATGAAACGGGATTCGCAGACTGGAAGAGTTCCGATAGCAACCGTGGCATCGGTGTCGGTGGCTAAGACGCCATCAGGATCGGTGCCAATAGCGGAGCAGCCTATTTCCGCACCGGTCAGTTCGGCTGCCCTACTGTGGCGCCTGTCGCTCCTCCGATGCCTGTTCCGCCGCCCGTTTCGCCGCCGATTTCCGGGTCGACGCCATTACCCCTGTCGCCACCGCCATCCGAAGTGTCTTTATACGCGGCATCATCTCCATACGCGGGATCATCTCCCGCACCTTCATCATCTGCGTCGTCGCCGTCGGTAGTGGCGCTGCCATCCTTCGTGCCGGTGCCTCGCGAGGCCAACGTCTCAGAGAGGCGGGTACCGTGGGGACTTCTCATCGCCGCGGTTTTATTGATAGCCCTGGCGATGGCAGCTCTTTTGTACTGGCGCAGCCGGCGGGCGAATGCTTTGACGGAAAAAGATCCAGTGCTGCTGACGGACTTCATAAACACGACGGGCGATCCGGTATTCGACGGAACACTGAAGCAGGCGCTGGCCGTGCAACTGGAGCAGTCCCCTTATCTGAACATTTTGCCGGAATCGCGAATCACCGAAGCGCTGAAATTCATGGGCAAGGGCGCAGACGAGAGAATCACCGCCGACGTTGGACGCGAGATTTCCGTCCGCGAAGGAGCCAAGGCGATGATTACGGGAACAATTTCGAGCCTCGGCAACTCGTACGTCATCACGTTGGCGGCGGTGAATGCGCAAACTGGCGACACCCTCGCGCGGGAGCAGGCGGAGGCTGCGGGCAAAGAACAGGTTTTGAAATCGCTCGATACCGAGGCGTCTTCTTTGCGTGGCAAGCTGGGAGAATCGCTAAGCTCGGTGCAGAAATATGCGACGCCTCTGGAGCAGGCGACGACTTCTTCTTTGGAGGCGCTTCAGGCTTATAGCAAGGGATTTGCCGCGCATGAGCGGTTCGACGACGCGGGGGCCATCCCAGATTTGAAGCGGGCGGTTGAGCTGGATCCAAATTTCGCCATCGCTTTTGCGACCCTCGGGGTCTCCTATGGAAATGTTTCTCAAACTACTTTGCAGGAACAGGCGATAAAGAAGGCGTTTGAGTTGAAGGACAGGGCCAGCGAACGCGAACAGCTTTATATCTCGGCTCATTACTACGGCGAGGTAACCGGAGAGATCGAAAAAGCGGTTCCTATCTACGAGCAGTGGAAGCAAACGTATCCGCATGACTCGATTCCGGTAGATAATCTCGCGCTTGCCTACGCGGGATTGGGACAACCTCAAAAGGCGCTCGACAATGCAGCACTGGCATTGCGCGTCGATCCCAAAGATTATTATGCGTATCAAAATCTCGCGGCCGCTTACCTGGCTCTCGACCGCTACGATGAGGCTCAATCAGTCATTGATCAGGCGGCGGCTCAAAATAGGGATTCTTTCGCAACGCATTTAACGGCATACGATTTAGCTGTTGTTCGCGGCGACCAGGCCGCGATGCAGAAGCAGGCGGATTTTTTTACTGGAACGGTGAATGAGCCGTTTTTTTTAACGCATGAAGCGGATGTGGTGGGGTCCCTGGGGAAATTGCGTTCGGCGCGCGACCTTTATGACCGGGCGGTGAAGTCGGCGCAGGCGCATGGAATGAAAGAGTTCGCAGGCGGCATACGTACCGACGAGGGTGGATGGGAAGCCATGTTCGGAAACCAGGCGCAGGCAGAGACGCGGGCGACGGAGGCAGCCGGGATATCGCCTGATAAATTCACCAAGGTTGGGGTTGCATTCACGCTGGCTGCGGCTGGGGATACTCGGGCGCAAGCATCGATTCAGCAGTTATCCAAAGATTATCCGACGGACACGCTGCTGAATAAAGTGACGCTGGCGGAAGCCAGAGCGCTGCTGGCAATCCAGCACAACCATCCCGATGATGCGATTGCTGCGCTGGAGGCTGGCAGTCCGTATGAGTTGGGATCCGGGCCCACCGGCTCGGGATATTGGATCTGTTATCTGCGTGGGGTTGCTCTAATTCAGAAAGGCGATGGAACCAAGGCGCTGGTGGAATTTCAAAAAATTGCGGACCATCGCGGCGTGGATCCAACAAGCGCATTACGGCCGTTGGGACGTCTGGGCGCGGCGCGAGCTAATGTGCTTCTTGGCGATAACGTAAAAGCTAAAGCGGCGTATCAGGATTTCTTTGCCATGTGGAAGGACGCCGATTCCGACATACCGGTTTTAGTCAAAGCGAAAGCAGAGTACGCGAAATTGCCACAGTAGGACGCGGTTATTCCAACTGGCCTGCGGCAGGCGCTGACACGCGAATGGGGACTGGCCATATTGCGCTAATGAACGCCGCGGCGTAAACCAATCCTATAATTGAAAATCCCGCGACGAGATTGTATTGCGCAACCGCGCCGACTAAAAATCCCAAAGAGATTTGCAGCGCAGTGCCAGCGAAATAAAAAGTGTTTTGCACCCTTCCCATGAAATGTTGGGGAACCATTTCCATGATGCTGGTGTTCATGGCCACGCCGGTTAATCCGCGGCCGGTTCCCATCAAGGCGTAGATCGCCACTGCAATTGCAAGCACCGGAGACAGCGGCGCCACCGTCATCGCTATCGCGAGTGCGCCCATGGAGATTGCTATGGAGCGGCGCGCTCCCACGGCAGCGATTACTGCTGGAGCGTAGAGTGCGGCGAAGAACGCGCCGGTGCCCCATCCAGCGTTCAGCCATCCGTAACCGACGGCTCCAGCGTGAAATACATTGTCGCTTAGAGGAGCGGTAACCACTACACCGGTCATCATTGCGCCCAAAAATAATGCCCAGCTGGTACCAAGAAACATGAGGTGACGATTGCCGCGTAGGAATAAAAGCCCTTCGCGCATCTCGCGGACAAAACGTTGGACAGCGGTCTCAACAGCCCGAAGATCGGCGGCTAATTCCTGCGGACGAGGAACCACATGACGGCCTTTGCGGACCGCGAAGTAGCATAGGAAAGAAATCACGTAGGTAGAAAAATCGATTACCAAGACGCCGCCCAGGCCGATGCGGTTATAGACGAATCCGACGATTGATCCGGCGATCAGCCATCCGCCTTGAACTCCGGCGAGCAGGAAAGTATTGGCGTGCACGAACTCTTCCCCCGGAGTCAGTTCCTGAATGAGCGCGGTGATGGTAGGCCAGAACATCCAGAAGCCGGCCGCAACCAGCGTGTTCATCAAATAAACTTCCCAAACTTTTACACGGTGGAGGTACGCCAGCACTGCGACCACGAGAATTACGATGGCACGCGCCGCATCGAGCATCATGACCAGGCGGCGGCGATCTTCGCGATCGATTACTACTCCGGTGAACGGCAATAAGATCATGGCCGGCAGAGTCGCCAGCACAGCGAACACTCCCAGTGCCATTTCAGAGTGAGTGGCTTGCAAGATATACCAGGCCACGGCGGCGGAGTTCATGCCACTGCCCAGCATGGAGATGAGATTGGCCGCGAAAATAAAACGCAGCCCGCGCTTTTCGAGAATTGACCGCACAACTTAATTTAAATGACTATCGGCTCGTGTCCAAGTTGCGGATGGAATTTCTGGCGTTGGGGTGTCGAAGATCGATGTCGGCGGCTTTTGAGAAGAAATACACGATCAACAAAATCATTTCAGGCTCGATGGGAGCTTTGTAACGCGGGAATGGGGTAACCAGATAATAAGGCAGCGGATAAACGCACAGCAGACAAGCCATCAAGAACCGTGCCGCGAATCCGGTTGCGAATTGTCAGCCAGAGGCCTGCAAAGGCAAAGAGTGCGCCCAGAAGAAATCCCATGTGCCTTGCGTATCCCAGGTCGTAGCCATTGCGGGTGACGAGAAACTGTGGAGGAGCAGCCCAGAAATATCCGATGCGTTCGACGGTGAATTTAAAAAAGGTCGAGGGATGATCATGGACGAATTGCAAAACCTGCTGACGTTTTTCTTCCATGAAGCGAATCTCTCCGAGTGTTTGGAACTCGCGCATGGCCTCGGGATCATTTCCCGGATGTTCGGTACGCGTCCACAAGGCTGAGGATGCGTCGTTGTTTGCTACGTGCAGTTCAAGCGGAAGATTGTCGCGCACGAAAATAAATTTGTGGAAGACGACATAGTTGCGGACGATCCACGGGCTGGCAACAGTGCAAGCGATGGCAACGCAAAGTACAGCGCCGGCAAAATGCTCAGCGGTGAATTTACGGTAGAGAATCCAGAATAGAAAAAACGGCAACATGCTGACCAGGGCGGTATTGGTCAGTAAGATCAAGCCCCACAGAATTCCGAAAATGATCCAGAGAGCGCGGCTGGGTTTCTGTCGAATGCGTAACGTCAAATAAACCGCGAGACTCAATAAGAAAGTGCTGAGACTGGTCTCCCAGACCACTCTTACCGGCCAATAAATCACGTAAGGAAAAACCGCCCACGTCCAGGCTGCTGCAATCGCGACTCTGCGCCCGTACATCTGGAATCCAATGCCGTAAACGGTGAGACAGGTTAGGGCAGCAAACAAACTGTTGAAAGTTAGAATTGCGAACGCCGAGGCCGAGGTATAGATCCCGAAGATCTTGAAAATTCCAGCAAGAATATAAGGATAGACCGGAGGCGCCCAGGCGCTGAGGCCGGTAAAGAGATCGGTCGGCGAACCGAATCCTTGTCCCAGGGCTATGGAACGGGCCAAGCGGCCCATTTCCCATCCGAACTGAAAATGATCGCGACGGGGCGTAATGCGATAAGTATGCCCAAGGAGAATTACCAAAATCCGCAGCACGAAGGCGACGGCGACGATCAGGACGAGTGAATTGCGAACCGAGGACGAAGAAGAATTGTCAGCGCTACTTAGGGTAGATTTCTGGGCAGGCGCCGACATCGCGCCAGACTAGCATAGTGTTAATGGGCTAATAGATCATTCGAGAGCAATTGAGCTTTCAGGGCGAGAGTATGAGCGCTTTTTAAATCGCCGGCATTGACTGCGGTTTTAGCCTGGTCCATGTAGCTGCGGATTTGGGTCAACATGTCCTCCTGAGCGGGAGTCAATTGGCGTCCGGATAATTTTTGAAGATTGTTGTCGGTTGCCGCGAGCATCTGCGTGGTGTTTTGTTTTTCCTTTGAAGCTTGTTCTTCCGGTACGCTCGGCGATAGCTGCACCCCGGGATCGGAGGTTCCTCCATTTCGAACTACAACTTTGGGGGGTTCCGAGGTAGCGACTGTTTTGGGTTTGGTCTTGTGCCGTTTTTTTAGAGGCTTCTTGGGTGGCGCCTGGCCAGTTGGTGGTGTAGTGGGCGGCGGATTGCGTGGAAGCCGGACTGATCGGCTGGGCAGCCTTGGGCGCGGGACTAGCTTGGATAAGGAGTGCTACGAAGGTAAGAAGAAGTATCATTATTGCTAATTTTTAGGGAACTTCTAGTTCTGGGGCCGTTGACTCCTGAAGCGAATCCACTCGCGACTCAACTAGCGGCACTCGAAGACAGAAGGTCGTCCCCTGGCCGGCAATCGAGTCGAAATCAATCGAACCGTAATGCCACTGAAGAATCTGATAGGTCTGCGCCAATCCGATGCCGCTACCTTCTTTCTTGGTGGTGAAGTAAAGTTCGAAAATTTTCTCCTGGACGTCGTGGGGAATTCCGATTCCCTGATCGCGAATTTCGGTAAGAATCATGTCCTGATCGCGACGAGCTGAAATGTTGAGCGTACCGCCCTCCGGCATGGACTGCACGCCGTTGAGCACGACGTTCAGTACCGCTTGTTTCATGAAATCAAGGTCTACTCTTGCGGTGAGAGGTTCAGCAGAAAAATCCCGGACGATGTTCACGCCGTGCTGTTCCGCGTCCGGAGCCGCCAGGGCTGCCACCTCGTCGAGCAGTTTTCGCAGATCGACTTCTTCGGGATGCAGATCTCGCGGGCGGGTAAAATCCACCAAAATCTGGACTACGCGATCCAGGCGATGAATCTCACTGTCAATGATGTCCATGTGACGGCGCGTATCGGGATCCACCTGCTGCAATTTGTTTTGCAACAGTTGCAGGTGCAAAACGATGGCGTTGATAGGATTTTTTACCTCGTGGGCCACGCCGCGGGTCAGGCGACCGCTGGCGGATAAGCGGCGGGACATTTCAATTTCGTCCTCGATACGGCGAGCCGACTCGGCATCGCGCATGGTGAGTAAGGCGCCAATTTGCGCTCCGCGCTCCTGAATAAAATCGAGCGAAATTTGCGCCAGCTTGCCGTTGGGGGCCTCGACCTCCCGTTGTTCGAAGGGATGCCGCAACCGGAAGGCGTCGAGGATGACGGATCCCAACTGGGTGTCGGGAGAAAAAAGCTCTTTGACGGTGCGGCCGAGCAATTCACTTCTCGGCCGCCCAAGAAAACGTTCCACCGAAGCGCTGACCAATACCACGTGGGATTCGCGGGTAAATAACATCAGACCATCCTGCAAATTGCCCATGATCTGGTCGACGTTATCTTTCAAGGCGGAAAAGATCTCTCGTGCATCGCGCATCTGGCGGCCCAGGTGGGCGATCTTCAGAGTGACCAGGCCGTATTCGTCACGGCCCGGTTCCTCGTCTGAAATTCCGTCGGAAGTGCCCGCAGAGACGCTATCCAGGGTGCGGCTGATTTGTTCCAGTGGACCAAGAGCGAGGCGGGACAGGCCGGCCGCAATAAATAAGGACAGCAAAATTGCCGCGATGGCGACGATGGTTGCGCGCTGAAGAATAGGCGTGAGTTCACTTTTCAAAAATATCGTGGAGACTCCCACGCGGACGCTGCCGAACGGAGCACCGTTCAACTGCAAGCGGCATTCTCACGTCATAAACGTTCGGGGAGTTGTAGAGCAGACGAAGCTGCCGCCTGAAGCGCGCATTCTGGATGAGAGCGAAATCGGGCCGAACGGAAACCTGTTTTCCAACCAATTCAGGATTGGTGTGAAGAATGACCTTGCCATTGGTGTCGACGATGGCGGCATCGTAAATGGTGGGCCAATTTCCAACTACGGATTCGAGCAAGGCATTGAGGTCACGATCGGTTCCGAGATAGTAAGCAATGGCGGAATGCACGGCGGCTGGATTGTTGGTATCGACGCGGGTACTGGTCAGATCGGGGGCCGCATTCGTCGCCAAGTACGCCACTTGCGAGGTCAAGTAAGCGGCAGTTTCGCGCGCGGTCATAATGCGCTGCCGCAGCAATTGCGAAATATATATATAAGAGAACGACGAGACGAGAACCGCCACCATGAAGGTGATGGTCAGAACGATTTGGGTTCTTCGCCGCATAGCACGGGATTTTCGCGGAGCTGCGGAACTTACGCTTCGGTTGCCTCTCCCTTGGGAGCCGTCACTTCCGCGATTTGAGCCGCATCCGCCGAAGCGCTGCCGTACTCCTTGAGCTTGTTGTGCAGAGTCTTCAGGCTTATCCCCAGAATTTCGGCGGCACGGGTTTTATTGTTATTGGTGGATTCCAACGTTCTGAGGATGAGCAGTCTTTCAGCCTCGCCGACTGTTGTGCCGACGCCTAAGACGCAGCGCGTCGGGGTCATCCATCGCGGGACGAACCGTGGCTTGGCCAAATCCGGGAGGCAGATGCTTGGTCTCGATGACTGCGCCGTCGCAGACGATCACCGCTCTCTCCAAAGTATTGCGCATTTCGCGGACATTTCCCGGCCAGGAATAATTTTGAAACAAATTCAGCACCGGTTCGCTGATCGTGCTGACTTTGCGTCCGTGTTTCGCGGTCATTTCGGCCAATAATGTTTGCACCAGGTCCGGCACATCTTCTCGATGATCGCGCAATGGCGGCATGTGAATGTTAAAAACATTCAGCCGGTAATAAAGGTCATTGCGCAGTTCGCCTTTTGCGACAGCATCCTCGGGAACCTTATTGGTGGCGGCGAGCACGCGAACATCCACCGTAGTTTCGGATTTGCTTCCCAGGCGACGCAGTTTTTTGTCCTCCAAAACTCGCAGCAGCTTAGCTTGGGTCGCCACCGGCATTTCGCCGATTTCATCCAGCAGCAAGGTGCCGCCCTCGGCTAATTCGAAGCATCCGGTCCGGCGTTCGAGGGCGCCGGTGAACGCGCCTTTCTCATGTCCGAAAATTTCGCTTTCGATCAGGGTCTCGGGGATGGCCGCACAATTAATTGGGACAAACGGCTTGGCGCGTCGTGGACTGAGGTCATGGATGGTGCGGGCGACCAGTTCTTTCCCAGTGCCGCTCGCGCCGGTGATCAACACCGAAGCGGTGCTGGGCGCAACCAGTTCAATTAAGCGGAAAATTTCCTGCATTTTCTTCGACGGACCCACGAGGCAGCCGAAGGATCCCGCATCGCGAAGTTTTCGGCGGGTTACTTCAAGTTCAACTTGAGTTCCCAGCAAGACAGAAGCGTTCTGGAGGATGGTGCGAAGCCGATTGGTGTCGATTGGCTTGGTTATATAGTCGTAGGCGCCCGTTCGCATCGCTTGTACCGCGCTGTCGATCGTTCCCTGGGCAGTCACGACGATCACGGCTATGGTTCGTCCGTCGGACGCTATACGTTCCAGCAGTTCCAGTCCGCCCATGCGTGGCATTTTCAGGTCGGTAACCACGATGGAGGGGGACCACTCGGAAATCTTCGCCAGTCCTTCAACGCCGTTAGAGGCAGTTTCGGCGCGATAGCCCCATCCGGAGACCAGTTCGGCCAAACCTGTCCGTTCGTTCTCTTCGTCTTCGACGATCAATACTTTTTCGTGACTCATAATGGGAAGAATGTCGGGTACTACTTTTATGAGGTGCCTCTTACTGCAACACTGACCCGAAGTTTTGCTGATAGAGTGATTGCACTATCTGACAGCGACAGCATATCAATATGAGACTCCCGGCCCTAGACTGGAACCGTTCCATTATGACTCAATAAGTTTGAGTCCGCAGGCAACTTTAGACAATGAAGTTGCGTCGGATACAAGTCGTGCGCCATCATCAGTTTTAGGAATACTCCCAGGCGTCATAGGCTGCATTTTTATAGACCATCTGGACTGAATATTTATTGGAGGAATTACATGTTAGCTCCCAGGAAGTTTGTTTGTACGCTCATGACAGCGGGCGTGCTTCTGGCCGCAGTTCTGGTGTCGATTAATGCCGTCGCGCAAGATGACGAACAACCCGAAGTACCAGATATTCGTTGGGTACCAATGGCTGAACCCTGGGGGAACGGTTCCGACTGGTTTTCACCCTTCCTTCGCGCCGGTTGGCGTCAACCTGACTCCATGCCGAGAGGCGCCGGGGGCAGTTTTACCTACTTCTTTGCGCCTCACTTTGGGATGGAAGGCGGACTTCGGCACTAACTGGAGCGACCAGGCCAACGGAAAATGCCGTGTCGGTGGGCCCACATGTGGAGGGTCACGAGCGAGCAAGTCAGCGTTTTCATGCATACCCTGCTAAGCTGGAACCGTCTTCGAACCTCCGCAATTGCCGGGCAACAATGGGATCGGCGCGGTTATGGGTGGCGGCATGGACTTGAACCTTACCCGCAGATTCTCCTGGCGGGTATTTGAAGCCGACTACGTATGGGGACACCATAATTTCGCAAACGTAGTGGATCCGTCGGTTCCCAGTCTTCGCCGCGTCGGCGTTGGAGGGCGCAGAACTTCGCACGGGAATCGTCATGAATTTCGGATATCCCGGAGACCATGGTCCCTGCAGCAAGCCTGACTCGTCAGCCTACAGAAGTAATGGTGGGCGAGCCGGTTACTGCGACCGCGAACGGCACGAATTTCAATCCCAAGCACACTTTGAAATATGACTGGTCAACTACCTGCGGAAAAATCAACGGAAACGGTACCACCGCATCCATCGATACGAATGGGGCGACAGCCGGACGCTGCACGGTGACCGTGCACATATCCGATCCAAAGCGGAGACGAAACGGAGACGCGACGGCTACGGCGAACTTCACGGTTAAAGAACCGCCGAAAAATCCTCCAACCATGTCTTGCACGGCGAATCCGACGACGGTTCAAGTCGGCGCGACGGTAGCCCTCACTTGCACATGCAGCAGTCCGGACAATGTTCCAGTAACCATTAGCGGCTGGACAGCCAGTGCCGGCAACATTTCCGGAAACGGCGGAAATGCAACGCTGGACACCACCGGCGCTCCGGCAGGCAGTGTCTCGGTCAGCGCTACTTGTACAGATCAGCGAGGACTGAGCACCCCGACCACAACCCAAGTAACGGTGGAAGCTGCACCGCCACCGGCACCGGCGGCACCACCGCAGTCCAGCAAGCTAAGCCAGTGTGACTTCCCCAACCCGGTCAAACCGTGGCGGGTGGATAACACTTGCAAGGCGATTCTGGACGATGTGGCGCAACGATTGCAGCATGATCCAGACTCGAAACTCGTCATCGTCGGCAACGCCGAACCGGGCGAAAAGCGCAGGAACCTAGCAGGCGGAGCGCGCTGTGAATTCCAAAGCGTATCTCTCGGGCGGCGAAGCCAAGCAGGGAATCGATCCAAGCCGGATTGAAGTTCGCACCGGAAGCGGTGGAAGCAAGACGGCAGAATATTGGATCGTCCCAGCTGGAGCTTCTTTCTCCGGCGATGGAACTTCAACCGTGGATGAGGTCGAAGGTAAAAGCCGTACCGGATCATCCCCACATGGCAGCCCGAAAAAGGCCGCTCAATAACGTCACAAGCAAGCAGATCGGAGGGCCGGTTAGGCAAACCTATCCGGCCCTTATTTTTTCTAGAAAATGAACTTCCCTAACGTAACTTGATGACGCCTTCCGGCGCTGTCACTCTTCCCAACAACAGGCGTATATTGCGATAAAGGGGAAATCCATCCAATGCAGTTCCAGACTTTCAAGGTATTTCTGCGCAAGCTACTGATTCCACTTATCGCACTTGTTCTCTCACCAGCGCTGTTTGGGCCGTTCAATGGTCGGTGCTTGGGCCCGACGGCGGCGATGTGAGAAGTTTGAGCTACGATCCGCACAATCCCGACCGTATTTTCCTGGGCAATAGTTCCGGAACGATTTTTCTTTCTGAGGATGCAGGCCACAGCTGGGCACGCTTCGCTCATCTTGGCGATAACGACGATTATGTGCTGGACCACATCGTGATCAGTCCGCAGGACTCTCAGACCATGTTTGCTTCGGCATGGAGTGTTCAGGATCAGGGAGCGGGAGATATATTTCGCTCGATGGATGGCGGAAAGACCTGGCAGACCATGCCGGCCATGCACGGGAAATCAGTGAGGGCCTTTGCGATTTCGGCTTCCGATCCTCAAACATTGGTAGCCGGCGCTCTGGACGGAGTTTTTCGAAGCGTCAACGGTGGCGAACAGTGGCAGAAAATTTCGCCTGCGGGGGCTGAGATCAAGAATGTCGAATCCATTGCCATCGATCCCAAGGATCCGAACGTGATTTATGCGGGCACGTGGCATCTGGCATGGAAGACCGCAAACGGCGGGGCGGATTGGCAGCACATCAATAAAGAAAGAGGACTGATCGACGATTCCGACGTGTTCTCGGTCATTGTCGACTCGTCAAATTCTTCAGTTGTGTTCGCCAGCGCTTGCTCGGGAATTTATAAGAGCGACAACGGCGCGCAGCAGTTCCACAAAATTCAAGGGATTCCATTTACTGCCCGCCGAACTCGAGTGCTGAAGCAGGACCCGAGCAATCCCAGCATTGTGTATGCGGGAACTACGGAAGGACTCTGGAAGACGATGGACCTGGGCAAGACATGGAAGCGAATGAGCGAGCCTGAAGTTGTGGTGAATGATGTTCTGATCGATCCGCGCGACTCCAATCATGTGCTTCTGGCAACCGATCGCGCTGGCGTGCATGGCGAGCAAGGACGGAGTTCAGACGCTTTCTCCTTCCAATCATGGCTATACCCATCGCTATGTCAGTTCGATTGTGGCCGACAAGAATGATCCCAATGCGATCGTAGTGGGATTGGTGAATGACCGAGATATGGGCGGAGTATTTGTTACCCGCGATCATGGCGACCATTGGCTACAGAAGAGCACGGGCCTGGGCGGACGCGATGTTTTTTCACTCAAGCAAACGGCCGATGGAGAATTCGTAGCCGGAACCAACCGGGGCATTTTCTTCCTGCCTGCTAATGGGAGTTCGTGGCGTCCGATCAATGTGATTGTTACTGAGAAAACCACGGTTCGCGTTGCGAAAAAAGGAGCGAAGAAGAGTGCGTTGAGCCAGAAAACTGTTACCAAGTCGGTTCTTGATGCGAAAGTAAATGATATTGAAATCGAACCGCATCACTGGATGGCCGCGACATCCGCGGGATTGTTCACCAGCACCAATGATGGCAAGAGTTGGAGCGGCGGTCCGATCATGGGCAAGAAGGATTTCGTCTCCGTGAAAAGCAACGGCGGTCTGGTGGTCGCAGCTACTCGTACCGACGTTCTGTTCTCGACGGACAATGGGGTAGCCTGGACACAAGCGACTCTGCCTTCCAACGTTATTAACATCCGGCAGTTAACCATCACGCCTGATCAACAGATTTATCTGGCGTCCAGCCAGGGCGCGTTCCACAGTTCCGATTCCGGGCAGTCCTGGAAGCGTACTTACAATGGGCTGCCTGATTCGAACATCAGCTCGATTACGTATGATGAATCGGGAAATCGTCTGCTGGCGACCAGTACAGTCACAGGCGTAATTTTCGAGAGCGAGGACGGCGGGCGCAACTGGCATCGCGGCCCCGACGCTGGATATCCATTGCACAGCATCAGCGTAGTGAAGGGAAGATTTGTTGCCGCGACTCCGTTTGATGGCGTGGTGTTGCAGCCAATCAACGAGAACGTAAGCGCAGAAGCAGTCAATTAAGAAAACCGGCAGAGAAGAGAGAAGGCACGATCTTCGGATCGTGCCTTTTTTACCAGTTTCGCGGTTCTCCGGGGCGTAAGTATGCGAGCCCTTCGACGAGCTTAGGTCAAGTTCTGTGACACCGGGCTATAATCTTCGAGTAACTAACCTCACAGTAGCACGTCTAAGTGTTGAGCGGATGAATCCCATCGCGATCTCCGAATCCTCTGGAGTAAAAATGAATTATTTACGTAGTAGTTTGTGGTATGTGGTCCCCCTTCTGCTTCTCGCTACCGGAACCAACCTGAGCGCCGCTGATAAGAGCAGCCTCGATACTCGCCGACAGCAATTTAAACAACTGCTAGCTGACGAATGGGAATATGAACTCAAAGAAAGCCCCGAACAGGCCACGCTGATTGGCGACTACCGCTATAACGACCGCTTTTCGGATGCGTCTCTGGCGCATGTGCAGATAGCAGAAAAAGGATCGAGCAGCATTGGCTGGCGCGGTTCGAAGCCGTGGACACGACAGGTTTTCCCGAACAGGAGAAGCTTAGTCACACCTTGATGGTGCGCAGCATTAAGCAGGAACTTGAGGACATCAACTTAAAGAATTATGAGATGCCTATCGATCAGTTCAATGGGCTGCAACTGGAGCTGGCCGCAGTTTGTCCCCATTATCCCTTTTGATTCCACGAAGCACTATGAGGACTACATTGCCCGTCTGCATCAGATACCGCGTCTCATGGATCAGATGATAGAAGTGTTGCAGCAGGGAGTTAGAGATAAGCTCATGCCACCGCGTTTTCTTCTGGAGAAAACCGTGGACCAGTGCAAGTCGATTGCGGAGCCTGCCGGGGAAGCGAATGTATTTGGCCAGCCCGCGACCCGCATTCCGGAAACGATTCCCGCCGCTGACCGCAAGCGGCTCCATGATGCCATCGTCGCCGCAGTTGAAGCACTGAAGTACGCCCTGCATACACAAAACTGGCGAACTATATTGCGGCGGATTATGCGCCGCATGGCCGAACAGAGCCTGGCTTATGGGCTTTGCCGGATGGGGATGCCCGTTACCGTTTCGCAATCCGCAAGTTGACCACTACCAACATGGATCCGGAAGAGATTCATCAGTTGGGACTGAGTGAGGTCGCGCGAATTGAGGCGGAGCAACTGGCGATCGCTAAGAAACTGGGTTTCTCAAATCTGAAAGATTTTCGCGCATCGCTTAAGAACAATCCGAAACTGATTCCCACTTCGCGGGAGCAGATTCTCGAGACATTCCGAAAATACATTGCACAAATGGAACCGGAACTCCCCAAGCTATTTGGACTGTTGCCGAAGACACAGCTGGAAGTGCGCCCGGTGCAGGAATATCGGGAGAAAGAAGCTGCTTTCGCGGAATATAACCAGGGCACTCCGGATGGATCGCGACCGGGAATCGTCTATGTGGATACCGGCGACTATCAGCATCGTTCCCTGACTTCGGCGGAATCTACCGCCTACCATGAGGGCGTCCCCGGACATCATATGCAGATTGCGATTGCCCAAACTTTGCCGGAGCTACCTGCCTTCCGGCAGCAGGCTTTTTATAGCGCATATCAAGAGGGATGGGCGCTCTATGCCGAGAGGCTGGGCAAAGAAGTTGGTTTTTACCAGGATCCTTATTCCGATTACGGCCGTTTGTCGGATGAGGAACTGCGCGCTATCCGCTTTGTCGTGGATACTGGCGTTCACTACAAACATTGGACGCGCCAGCAGATGGTGGACTTCTTCCACGAACATTCCTCAAACGATGAGCCCGATATTCAGGCCGAGACTGACCGCTACATTGCATGGCCAGGCCAGGCATTGGCATACAAGCTCGGACAATTGGAGATACTGAAATTGCGCTCGGAAGATCAAGCTGCATTAGGCAGCCGGTATGACATACGCGCATTTCACGACGAAATTCTGAACGGAGGCGCATTGCCTCTGGATGTGTTGGACGCACGAGTCACCGCGTGGATCGCGGCGCAGAAGGCGGAAGGCGGGGGCCCGGCGGGAAGTCCGAGATAAAGTGAACATCCCCGGTGGGCGGGTGTAAGATACCACCGAAGTGCGGGTGATATTCCTTGCCGCGCTAGGTCACTGCAATGATGAGCCGATTGGTTGCTGTATTTCTTATCCTGGTTTCGCCGGGTTGGGCGCAATTTTCTGGCTCTGACCAGACTAGTTGTACGCTCCGTGTAGACGTGATTGACCGAAGTGGGGCTCACGTAGCGAGCGGATTACGCGTCGAATTACTCGAGAGTATGAACAACTCCGGCATAGCAGTTAACATGACTTCTAGCTCGGGAAGTGCGGAATTTTCTGGGCTCCGCGCCGGCGGTTATCGTCTGGTGGTGTCGGGTAGTGGAATTCAAACAACCCAGGGGGGAATCTTCCAGATCGAAGGTGGTAAGGCATTCGAAACTGAAACAATAGTTGTCCGTAAACTGGAAACAGGCCAGAATGGAGACAGGCATCCTGTCGCAGCCTCTGATCTAAATGTCCCCAAAGACGCTGTCAAAGAGTTTGAAAAAGCGAGCAAGGAAATAGCCAAACAGAACTGGGGCAAAGCTATCGACCATTTGAATAAGGCGACTACTATTTATCCGCAGTATTCTTCGGCCTATAACAATTTAGCAATTTGCTATGAACGCCTGGGACAAAAAGACCGCGAAAAGGAAGCCCTGCAAAAAGCAATCAGTATTAATGAGCATTACGTCCCAGCGCTGATTAACCTGGCCCACATGGCAGTTGCGGACAACAACTTTGCGGAAGCCGGCAGGATATTGAATAAGGCCATTGCAACGGACCCCACCAACCTCGAGGCGTTAGCACTGCTCTCTAGAGTGGATTTCATGCAAGCGCGTTACGATCAGGCAATCGCAGATGCTCATAAAGTTCATGCCATGCCGCACGAGAATTATGCCATGGTGCATTTCACGGCCGCAGGTGCATTTGAACGGGAAGGGCGCATTGCCGATGCCATCGCGGAACTGCAAACGTTTTTGCACGAGCAGCCAAAGGGCCCTCGCGCGGATGCAGTCAGAAAGCTCATTCCTCAACTGCAAAAGGAATCACACTAGGCCGGGTAGTTAAAGTAGGGAATCAAAGTTCCCAAGTACGATAGACCCCTAACACCAGCCCAAGAGTTATCCCCGCTATCAGTACTTCGCCCAATGCTCCTACCGCGAATGGCCGGAAGCCTATCGCGACCGGTCACTGCCCATGTATCCAGACACCGACGTTCGCTGTGGTTGTCAGTTGCTGGCGGCATAAAATCTCTTCTTTCGATCTGACTTTAGTAGGTATAGATGAAATCAAACTGCAAGCGGTTAAGGTACGGTTCAGTCTGGCCTGGCACTGCGATGGTGGCAGATTTATTTGCCGTGCTCCAGTTGTTAAATAGCGCAGCGTTGTTTTCCAGGTTGGTGTTGAGAGTACGTCCGCGCCAGAAGCTGAAGCTCGCAATGGTATTTGAGCGTAACTTCCACAGTGCGTAAATGCGATTCTGGAGAATGTTAGTCGGAGCTCGCTGATCGCTTTCGACGAATGACGCGATGGCGGCATCCTGCTCTTCGCGATACCATGCGTAACCAAGTTGGAAGTCATTTTTGTTTTTGGTTTGTCCAACGTTGAAATCGGCGCCGTATTCTTTGTTTTGACTACCCAAATTTGTCAGCACCGCCCCTTTGGAGTTGAGCGGATGGTTCTCGGCATCGAGATTGTCCTCAAGTTCGAGTAGCAAGTTGATTGGGAAGCGCTTGGCCGGAGTTGCGATCTGGTTGTTCAGGATGAAGTCGGCGTAGTTGTATCCGGAATAAAAATGCGGCACGCCTTTCGAATCCACAAATGTGGCGTTGGTCAGCCCATTGGGAGCGAATACGCAGGGAGCGTAAGTGGGAAAGCCAAGACCCTTGGCGCAACCCTGGCCTTCTCCGGGTAACGGAAATGGACCGAAGGTGGTTGCGGCGTTCGTTCCGGTCACTCCGGTGGTGGTGGCCTGCGTGGCGAAAGCGCTGCTCTGCAGAATGGCGTCGGGACGGTTCCACTTCAAACTGAGAAACGATGGAGTGGCAGTCCATGGGCCAATTTGCAGCTTAGCGGATATTTGTCCACCAACGGCGTACGAATCCTGGCCAACGGTGCTTTCGCTGTACAACAATTCGATTCCCTGGACGGTGAGGTTCTTAACCGCCCCGTTGAAGTTGAATGATAATTTTTCATTGAAGCCCTCAGGATTGATGTCGGGATCAAAAGTCACCGAGGTGCGCTGCCAGGTCGTGGCAAACTTTCCGCCGGTTAGAGAAAGCCAGTTATGGGCGACTGGATTGTAAGTGATGAATCCGCGATCAAGCGCGATAGTCTTGCGATCGAACACATTGGTCAAGGTTTCGTTCGAGGAGGAAGGGTCGCCGAGAGACCCTGTGGCGATGGCCACGCCGGCGGAAAAGTCTTCGTTAAGCTGACTGTCAATGCCGAAGCGCACACGGATACGCGCGCGATTGCGGTCGGGAAGAGCGCTCTGGTTATAACTCTCTCCGCGCACACGCACGTCACCACTGAAGCGGAAACGTCCGGCAAGGAGTCGCAGGGCGGTTAATTGTTTATCTTCTTCCTGGTTTTGGGCACCCACTAGACTGAGCGCTGTTTTTGCTTCAACTGCGTTTGACGAAGCCTGGTCGGCCAGTCTTTGCGCCTCAGTCGCGGTTTGCTGCGCCTGAGCGGCAGTGGTCTGAGCCTGATTGACGCTACTCTGAGCCGTTTGGGCGGCCGCGTTCGCTTGTTGAGTTGCATTCAGGACCTGCTGAAGCTGGTCTTGAAGCTGATTGACTTGCCGTCCCTGCTGATTTATTTGCTGCTGTTGGGCCTGCACTAATTCTTTCAGCTGCTGAATCTCAAGTTCAGGCGCGGAGGGAGCAGCCTTCTTTTTGACGTGGGTAACACGCGTGTTGGACGGTGGCGTGGTGTCATTCTGGGTGAAGCCGGTAATGGTAAATAGCAGTGTAATAATTATAATAGACATACTAGACATTAAGTGGCGACTTTTTGTGGTCATTGGAAATGCTCCTGTTTTTATTTAAATGTCGGATTTTGCGAAATCGTGAAATGACGAGCTTTTACGCTGGCGCCAATCCCCACTTCTGCTGGATTCGGCGTTCTACTGTCTTGAAAACCAATCCATCTACGATGTATCCAATCGCGATGATCAGAATCATTACCGCGATGACCTGGCTCATGTCGTTCAGATCGCGGCCCATCATCAGCAGCTGACCGAGACCCAGGCTCACGAAAATCATTTCGCCGGAGATCAGCGAGCGCCAGGCGAATGCCCAGCCTTGTTTTAATCCGGAAACGATGTAGGGAAGGCTAGCTGGAAGCAACACATGCCAGAACAGTGGGAAGCCCTTGGCGCCGAGATTGCGTCCTGCCATTCCATATATTTTCGGCATCTGCTGGCGTCCGGTTTCCATGGCGATGGTGACTGAAAGCAGTGAACCCATTACCACCACGAACAAGATTGCCTTTTCGGTGAGACCGAACCAAAGAACCGCTAATGGCAGCCAGCAGATGCTCGGCAAACTTTGCAGACTGACCAGCAATCCGCCGACAGTTTCTTCGAAGAACTTGTTGCTGGCGATGCCCAGTCCCAAAATCATTCCCAACACGACTGATAAGGTGTACCCGAGCAACATGCGCTTCATGCTGATAGCGATGGCAATCCAAAAACTGTGGTCCGCGAATCCCGCCCACAGAGGCTTCCAGCACCCCTTGGGGCGTAGGAAACACATAAGGCGGCCAGACCTTTAGCTTGGCCAGTAGCAGCCATATGCCTATCAGGGACGTATAAAAAATCGCGTGTCTAGCGAATCGCTTCATAACCATATTGCTCCTCAAGCGATTTGTTGATCTCGTCGCGCAGCTCATCAAGAATCTCGCGCGCACTCTTGGCGACAGTGACGTCCTCTAGATGGCGGGGCCTTGGCAAATCAATTAAAAATTCGCGTTTGATGCGGCCGGGACGAAAAGTAAAAAGCGCAACCCGGTCCGCCAAACGCACCGCTTCGCGCACGTTATGGGTGACGAAGATAATGGTTCGTCCGGTCTCAGCCCAAATACGCTCGAGTTCGTCATGCAGCAAATCGCGGGTCTGCGCATCGAGCGCCGCAAAGGGCTCGTCCATCAAAAGAACGTCAGGCTCGGTGGCCAAAGCTCGCGCCAGCGCTACCCTTTGCCGCATTCCGCCCGACAACTGATGGGTATAGCTATCTTTAAATTGGGATAGATGTACGAGGCGAAGATAGTATTCGGTTTTTTCCCGACGCTCGGAGGCCGCGCATTCCTTTCATCTTCATTCCGAATTCAACGTTCTGCGCAACCGTAAGCCAAGGGAAAAGTCCGAGTTCCTGAAAGATAAGGATGCGGTCGGTGCCCGGCGCATCTACCAACCTGCCGTCCATCCGCACGTTTCCGGAGGTCGCTTTCTGTAATCCGGCAATCAAATGCAACAGGGTCGATTTTCCGCAGCCGGAAGGTCCGACAATGCACAAAAACTCACCGGGATTCACCTTCAGCTGAATATTGTCCAACGCCAGAAGTTGCGATCCGTCGTTTACTTTGTAACTCAGCGAAAGATTTTCGAGCGCGACTTTGGGTAACGTGTTTGCGTCGATCTGACGTGCGGGAATCACTAGATGTTTGGCACGCGAATGACGCGAGGTTCCGCGGTGGTCAGGTGACAATCCGGGATGTAGCGCCGATCGCGACGTCATTGGATTGCCTTTCTCCCTTTCTCCGCTAAAACCTGATTCAGCAGGGAAAGATCATAGATTCCGGACAGGTCGGGAAATTGCTTTCCCAGGAACCCCGCGTTGAACGCCGAATGCGCGGAAGTCAGAAGAGAATTTCGCAGCGGGTCATAAGTTACTTCCACCCGGCCGAAAGCCTCGTCCAATAGAGCCGGAGATAGGGGTTTGCCGGTTTCCTTCTGAATCTGCTGATTGATCAGCTGCTTGCTTTCCGCAAGGTGAGCATTGATCCAATCGGTGAGTTCCACGTGAGCGCGAATCCAATTTTTCACCACGTCGGGATGCTCATGAAGGAATTTTGTGCTAACGATCAAGTTGGTAATCACGAACTGCCGGTGTGGCCAAAGATCGCGCTCGTCGAGAAAGAGACGGCCGTTGCCCTCGCGGATCAATCGAGTGGCCCACGGCTCCGGCGCCCATGCCGCGTCCAATTGCTTTTTCAGAAAGAGCGTGAGCTGATCGGGATTCGCCAGCGGGACCACCTGCACGTCCCCACCTTTATCAGTGGTGTTCAAGCCGTTGGCTTTCAGCCATGCCCGCAATGCAACATCCTGAGTATTACCTAATTGAGGTGATGCGACTCGCTTGCCGTGAAAATCTTCTGGCTTCTGAATTCCGGAATCGTTACGAACGACTAAAGCGACTCCGCCACTGGCGGCGCCTGCGATTACCCGTAAGGCTTCTCCGTTGGAATGGACGTAACCGCTGATGGTCGGGTTAGGACCGACGTAGGCCATGTCGAGCGCGCCGGAATAGAGCGCCTCGATAGCCGAGGGACCGGCATTGAAGCTAGTCCACTGGACCTTAACGCTTGAGCCGAGTTTCTGGTCGAACCATCCATTGGCTTTTCCGACCATTGCCTGGGCGTGGGTGATGTTGGGAAACGCGCCCACCCTTATGACGGTTTGGGCGACTCCCAAAGGCGCCGCCAACAATGCGAAAATAGCGATGGCCAAAGTTTTCTTAATCATGCTTCCCTCGCGGGTTTCCGTGGACGACCATGGGTAGAACGCCGGGTTCGTCACCCTTCTTGCGTTTCTTGGATTTCGGACTTGCTCCTCCGACAATGTCGGCCAGGGTAGTGTTCTCAAGAATTTTCGCTGCGGCGTCACGGACTTGAAGAAATACCTGATAGAGCGAGCGATGTTCCGCGTCCCGATCAATCAAACTGCGCAACTGTTCCGCGTCTCCAAAGGGAGCCAGGGGACCGTCGATTAATCGGATGATTTCGCTCAGGCGAATTTCTGCAGGGAGGCCGGCGAAGCTGGTAGCCGCCCTTGGCGCCGCGAACGCTGTCCACGATGCGGGCATTTTTTAATTCGAGGAGAATCAATTCCAGGAATTTTTCGGGCAAAACTTCTTCGTAGGCGATGTCCCGAATGCGGATCGCGCCCTGATTGTAGTGACGCGCCAGCATCATCATGGCCTGGAGCGCGTAGAGTCCTTTTTGGGAGATCTTCATAGTCTTTATCTATGGGTATTGTGCCATAAACTCGATTGATTTAATAGAGTTTATTGACATTATGGACATAGCAAGCGAACTACCAAAGTAAAAATGCGTGGGAGGGCTGGTTTATCAGGGGGTTAAAGTTGGATCTCATATCGGGAGGTTCTGAGAATGGAAAACAAATTCCTGAAAAAGGAGGGTGGATACTACAAAGCGAGGGAATTCTGGAGCCGACGAGCGGAGTTGAACCGCTGACCTGCCGATTACGAATCGGCTGCTCTACCAACTGAGCTACGTCGGCCCTGCGGGTAAGTTTATCAAATCGGCGATTTGGCATTGCGGTGGCGGCACCTGGTTGTCCCGGAGGGACTGTTGCGAAATAGTCCGGTGCTTTCAGCGCCGGGTTGGTCTTCGCATGTTCACATGGCACCCAGCGTTGAAACGCTGGGCTACTAGCGACGGTCCCGCCGGGACCCGAGGCACCTCTTGGTTAGTGTCGAATAGTCTGGCGATGTTCGTTGAGAGTTCTCCGATCTGATGCCGTGCCGGAAGGATTCCCCGCTGTAGTTGGGCGAAATACGTTGGGTAGGGGTCTTTCGACTCCGAGGAATAATTCGCAAGCGAATCATTCCTCTGCGCTCAAGATGACAGCGGTCAGGGAAGCAGTTAAAGACGACAGCGGTTGGTGGCGCTCAAGAAAACATGCGGCTGGGAGGGCTCAAGAAGACAGCGAGCGGAGGAAAATCAGATGAGCGGGGAAGCCTGAGGTCCCAAAAACCCACGGCGGACAGGACTCCACCCCACATCGTGAGAAATTGACTCTGAAATCCGAAGTCCAAAACCCACTGACCGACAGTGGCCCAGTCACCTCCACGTCTTTGTCCAAAAGTTCCGTTTGAAATACCAGAACATCGTTTCTCGCGGAAAGCGGCACGGTTGTCCTCGCAGAACCAAAGCTCGGGGCGGCAGCGTTGATCATAGGGGCCCTGTTCCATCAGATTTCCGGAGTCGCCGGGGCGTTCGATGGTGTTGTGATGGGAGAATGGTCCGTAATGCGCGGCAATGTTTCCTCCCAGGGTGGGGACCGGATGGTGCGGATCAAACTCGTAAGTGATGGGGGTTTCGTTTGCAGGCTTTTTCGTCGAAAGAAGTCCGCCCGCGTGGAGGTAATATGGCGTGACCACCATTCGAGCCAACGGCCATTCGCTTTCGTTGCGCCAGTGTCCACCGACGAAAATCCTTCCGTCGGAAGTTTTGTGGTGTCCCCTCCACCCATCACGAAGATTCGCACCGGCGGCTCGCGATCAACCCCATTGTCAATGCCCTTCAGCCAACGGTCGAACCATCTTGCTTGAAGGTCATTGAATTTGATCGCCGCGTCAGGTCCAAACTCTGCTTCGCCCGCATTGGAATGTCCCGCGCCTCCATGCCACCACGGCCCTAAGATCAATCGTTGCATGCTTTTTTTGCTTTTGCTGAGGGCTATGTAATTCAGGCTCGTCGGTCCCAAATTTGAGTCGTACCAGCCGCTAACGTGATAGACGGGAATATCTTTGTACTGGGCTACGTGCTCAACCACGTCAATTCCGTTGTTCTTCCAGAAATCGTCGTAGTCTCCGTGTGACATCGCCTCGACCAGCCAACCTTCGAACTCAGGAACCAGCCTCAAAGGCGTCGTGCCAGGCCGGAGCGGCATTGCTTTGACATACTCACGGACTTGCTCACCCAGTTTGACAAGTGCGTCCTGAATTCCTGGATTTTGTGGAGCGTGATTACCGTCCGCGCCAAACAAGTTGAAGATCCAATTCATCCAGCGCAACTCAAATGCTCCATTGTGGCGAATGCTAAAGCGTCCCACATCCGAGGTCGCGTAGGCGGGGACCATGGCCTTCAGGTATGGCGGATTAGAAAGCGCCAACGCATGCTGCGTTCCGCCGGGATACGACGTTCCTACCGTGCCAATTCCTCCATCGAACCAAGACTGCTCGCCGACCCATTCGACGGTGTCGTAACCGTCATTTGTATCGTCGCGAAAGAAACGCCATGTGCCTTCGGAATTGAATCGTCCCCGCACATCCTGGCGAACAACAACGTAACCGAGCGGGACGAAACCGTCTGTTGCCCATTCGCCAGCGTCTTTGTTGTAAGGGGTGCGTTCCATGATGACGGGAAATTTGCCATCAACCGGCTTGCCATTCAGCGCGGGACGATAGATGTTGCAGGCCAACTTCACCCCGTCGCGCATTGGAACCATAATGTTTTTAAAAACAGCGATGTCGTATTTTGGCGCAGTGTTAGAAGCGTTTTTTGCTGAAGGGGCTAGTTCTTGCGGGCCTGCGAGGGCTGCAAGTCCAACAAGTAGTCAACATCAGTCTCGTCTCCGGCTATGCTGCTGTTCTTGCTTGCTCTTCGTATTCTCGTTCGGAGTGGGCTGGCAATAATACCCACAAGGTGTACACGCCGAGGGCGGTGCCGAAAGGAATGTGGATTAAGGCGAGGAACGCCAGCACCAGAGTTAAGACGCGAGCCCACGACTCTCTCTGCAACAGTCCCCAGCCGGCGAGAATTCCGGCGGCGGCTTTCACGGCGAGAACAATCGCGACAAAACTCAGCAATAGGTGAAGAAATGCTGGCCGGGGTCCGGAGAAGTCATCGACGTGATGCAGAAATATTGTGTTAGCGATGATGAACAGGATTGCCGAGCCTACGAGTTCGAGGGCAGAAAACGCCAGCCACAGAATTCCCACGAATCGGATGTGTCCGCGCACACGGTTGGCTGTGGGATAGCTGACGGCGGCACGGGCGGGAACAGCTGTTATCTGCTTGCCGCAATTTGCGCAAAATCCTTGTCCTGGTTGTAGAGCACTTCCGCATGCATCGCAAAACATATTTCCTCCTAATGCTCGGCGCGATTTATTTGCCTACAAACGAAAAGGCCGCCCGGCAACATGGGCGACCTTCTCTTTTAAGGGAGAATAGTTCCAACGGAGTATTGCCGTTAAAACTTTCTGGCGAAATCTTATGGGCTTAGAATGGGGGTGTCAAGGAATTTTCGAGAAATAAATATCTTTGTTATCAATAGTTTACAAATAAAGATAACACTAACGGGCGATGCCTCATTCTGAGACGGTCGAGGTGAAATCTGCGCTAACTGGCTTTGATTGAATCGCTTACATCATCTCGGAGGTTAGGGTGGGTAGCTTCCGAGAGGTTCAAAGACGTGAACTGCATTTGCTCCCAGCGTCCCAACAGACGGTCGGGGAACATGCGTTTTAGCAGGATTCTGATACCTCCGAAGGCCACGCCGGAGATCACCGCGAAGGCGCCAATGATCGCGCACAGATAAATGATGTTGACGATCAAATTCCCGGGATTATCTTTCCGCGAAAAGTATGTGTTCTGGTTCCAGGTGACATCGGCTTCGTAGTTCACCAAAGAAAGTAGCGACTTCGCTTCACTCGGGGAAGCGCTTCCGGTCACAAGTTCAACGATTGGACCGGTACCCCGGTCGAACATTGCGGGCGAATCAGGAGTCTGGCCGCGGCTCTGGAGAAACGAATCGATGGCTCGCAGGTGAGACGCCGCAATCTGCGGCGTGGGATAGGCGATCAATATGAGCGTCGCCGTCCCGCTGCCGGTGGTGTACTCGCCGACCACGACTTCGGCTCCCGCGTTGAAATCAACTAACTTGGTATCGATGGGAGTGCCAACTTTTTCTAACGTGGCTGGTCCGGTTACATACTTCGCGGTGTTCTTGACGTAATTCTTAGCGGGCAGGTAGGTGGGAAGCGCGGGAAGTTTCGCGATGTTCCCCGCGGGGGCGGGAATGGCTGCGGCCAACTCCCGCAATTCGGAAGCTGACATCATGGTGAGCCGGTCAAATTCGGCATCCACCAGAATGTTGCCGCGATAAAAGATGACTCGCTGGTCAAGGGAAGCGCCTTGATCGCCGATTTTTTCGATAGCCATCTGCTGAGTCTTATAAAAGGTAAAAGCCCCGTAGGCCCCGCTGGCGTCCGTGAATCTTGCGGCTTTTACTTTCAGTTTCCGTCCGTCGTCCCTTGTGTAAACGGCGTTGGTGACATCGGTGAAGCCAAATTCCTTCAATATGTCGGCATTCACCGGATCGGCCATGGAAGCATCGCGGCTGACCTGCGCGGAATGTACTAGATTCCATCCTGCAAAGTCCTGGGGAAGCGGAGACGGGACCATGGCATTCGCGGCGAATACTGGTGAGAACGAGCCACTAGCCGAGAAAGCCACGATGAGGAGGAATCGAAGAATCATGGAAATGCTATGGCCAAAAAGAAACCAAAACAAAATGGTCAACCACTAAGGACACGAAGTGCCACGAAGGTTTCACTAGTTATTAGAGTACATAGCAGGGATTAAAGTTTCCAGCGGAGGCCCGCGGCGATAATTACACCGAGAAGAGAGGACTAATCGGCGGATGTTTTCTCGATTTTGCTGGCGACTTTTACTCCGCTAAGTCCGCTGACATACTTCGAGATGCCGCGATATAGGGATTCGGCAATCCTTTGCCGGTAAGCTGCGGTTTCCAGCCGGCGCTCGTCCCCGGGATTGCTGACGAACGAAATTTCCGCCAGGATCGAGGGCATGTTGGCTCCGATTAGGACGATAAATGGCGCTTTCTTCACGCCGCGATTGGGCACGCCGGAGTTTTTGGCCAATCCGTTGTGCAACTCCTGCTGAACGTCGGAAGCAAACTCTCGCGACTCTTCAATTTTTTCCTTGAGCGCGATTTGCTTCACCAAGTCCTGAAGCTCATGGATTGAAGTTTCCGAAACAGCGTTTTCGCGGGCGGCTACTTCTAAAGCATCGGGAGAAGAGTTGAAATTGAGGTAATACGTTTCAACCCCGCGAGCCGATGGGTCATGGCTGGAATTCGCGTGGACCGAAACGAAGAGATCGGCCTGTTCCCGATTAGCGATGGCCGTCCGAGTTTCGAGGGGGATGAAGGTATCGTCTTTGCGAGTGAAGACGACTTCGGCGCCAAGGCGGGACTCGAGAAGTTTTCCCAGCCGGCGGCTGACGTCAAGCACCAGATCTTTTTCTTCCAGCGAATTGGGACCGATGGTGCCGGTATCGTGCCCGCCGTGTCCCGGGTCGATTACGATTTTGCCGATTTTTAATCCCAGTGCCCTGATCAGAGAACGATCGCCGCTAGAATCCGGTTGGGCTTCGCGGCCGTCAAGATTGGCCAGAGATTTGTTGTGACTGCGAGTTTGCGCGGTTCGGACCCTTACCGGATTGTTGCTTCGCGAACGTTGCTTTGTCGCCGGGGCGCTTTCGGAGGGGCTGTCCTCTGCTTCCACTATGCGCTTGCTAATCGGAACTGATGCCACGGCCAGAGAGCCAGCGTTCGGCATCTGAGCCTGGTCTGGAATCTCAATGGCAGGAGAAGGTGCTTCGACGCTGGAAATATCCGCCTGCGCGTCGGCATTGTTTTGCCTGATTTCGATCATCAGTTGCGGGCGGATTCTTTTCCAATGAAGTGGTGTAGTCGAGCGTTGTCTTCGACCTCCAAGACGATGCGGGCGCGCCCGGCGCTAAATTGCGCGACACGGATTTTTTTGAGTATGTCATCGTGAATGTTCTCGGTTTCGCCGATTAGCTTTTTTGCCAGCTTTGCGTCGAGATCGAAGAAGATGCGATTGGGATTATCGATCCGGTGAGATTTGAAATGAACGTCGCCATCGAGATCAACCGCAACGCGAGTCGAGACTCCAGTGGACCAGTGACGTATGCCGCCGATATTAGGAAGTTGCTTGGCTACGTTCTTCCTGTCCTCAATTGCTGTTGGACGTTTCGTTTATTGCCCGCTGAAATCTGGGGTATCCCGCTGACAGCATCCTTGTCTGGAGAGTCCAGTGCTGCGATAGCGTCCCTGGCCTCGCCGCATTGCGGATGGTGAGGATATCGTTTTACGAATTCTTCAAAAGTCTCGCGAGCAAGCGCATCTTCCTTAAGATCGTCGCGGTAGATCCGGGCAATATTCAGCAACGCCTCAAAACGGTATTTGCTTCCGGGATACTGACGTCTCAAGAATTCGTATTCGACGATGGCTGAGCGAAGTACGCCAGGATCCTGAAAACGACGCCCCATTTCAACCATCAGGTCGGCGACAGCGCTTACACTGGCGTCCGCTTTGGTCGAGGTTGGCGATCCGTAGTAAACCCTCCGGTACGCATCGATGACATTCAGATATTCATGGCGGGTTTGTTGCGCGGCTGGCCGATCATGAAGAACTTCTTGTTTATGTTCCGCAGTCGCGAACTGAGAGTGTGCCCAGGCGTCTGACTTGCGGGTGGTCGAATAAAGAGAAGACGAGCAAAGACCGAGGAAGAATAGTGTGGTGCTCCAGCGCCAGGCGCGTTGCTTAAGGGGAGAGTGCATTGCTAACGTTTTTATCGCGTCTTTAAAGACTCATTATTACTGATCCCACCATTAATCGGTGTTGCTCATATAGAGGACGCCGCGAGCATCCCGTTGCATGTGCACCGGCGAATAGACGGGTGTGCGTAAATTTCGAGTCAGGGTTCCCGGACCACCGTAATAAAGGTTGGTGATGCGCTTTACATAGTTCCTGGTCTCGGCGAAATTTGGCACACCCGCGCTTCTCGCAACCGCGCCTGCTCCCGCGTTGTAGGCTGCCAAGGTCAGGTTTACATCGCCACCATAACTTTCCATCAGATGTTTAAGGTGACGAACCCCAGCGTCCACGTTTTGTTGCGGGTCGAAGGGATTAGTGACGTTCAACTGACGCGCGGTCTGAGGCATGAGCTGCATCAGCCCCATGGCGCCTTTTTTGGATACGGCGTTGGGATTGAAGTTCGATTCCACCTTGATGACGGCGCGCACCAGGCTGGGATCAACATTGTGTAATAGCGCTGCGCGGTCGATGGCGGCGTTGACTTCCTGTTCGGAGAACGTCGAAGGGGCCGCGGCAAATGAGATTGACGCGTTGGCATTCTGGGCTTTGCGGCGGGCAAGGATCCGATTTACTTCGCTTGCCGCCGAGCGCGCGGCGCGCACGTTAGCCGCCGGGACGGGCTTCCATCGATGGTCGGTCACGCTCCAATAGACCAATCCGCTGTCTCGAGAAGCTGAAGTTCGTGAATGCTTAACTGATGGCTGGGACACGAAATCATTCACATAAACTTTGCGTCCGGTGGCGTCGGTACTGGAGGCGATCGATCCGGGTGCCTCGGATTGTGCGTGTAGGTAAGCCATAGGAAAAAAGAAGGTCGCAAGGGTGGCGCCAAGAAAGGCAGCGAGTTGCAGGGTTTTTTGCATCGGCGAAGCCAATCGACCGCAGGCACAAACGTCGCGCGGCTACCTATCCTGCAACCTGAGAGAGAATTCCTACCAGAGTTCTTTAATTATAGGAGGAGGGGAATACCCGAACAATCGACGGGTAGGGAATAGAACCACCATAGTAATCGCGGGTAACAAGGACGAACTCAATCAATTTCGAGGGATAACTGAGAAAGACGCCATCCGTTGTCTCACATCCGCCAACGTGTGCATAAAGAAATTCCGCAGGCACATTCTTAAATTCGATCAGCAGACATTCAAAGTTTGCGGTCGTTTCCTTCCGGCGGCCTTCGCAACAGGCTTTGCTTTCAAGAGCTAACGCCAGGACTTATGCCATCCATAAATTTTATTTCTCAAAGTATTTTTAATGCCAAGCAAAAAAACAATCAATTGGACGGGGATTTCCAAACCGAATAAGTTGCAGTGACTGTCGCAAGTCGCAGCGCGCTAAGCATGCGGCTAGTACCACAAATCCTGTTTCAAGAGAGAGCAACCAATTATGAGCCATGGCTCCCTACTTCCGCTCTATAGCGTGCTTGCCAGTCCTGGCGGTAGGTCTGCCACTGTTCGGCGGTCGTCTCCAGAGCCCAAACCGATGCTACCCAACCGGCTGCTACTCCTCCCGCCGACACATCGACTCCGGCCACACCGCCAGCAGCGACACCGCCGGCAGCAGCCGCAGCCGCGCCCACACCTCTCTCCATGCCGTCGATGGCAGGACCGCTCTCAACTGCGATTCCTCACGAGATCGCTGCGGGTCCATTTGGAAAACTAGAGGTTACGGGCATTTTGAGCGGCATGGGCTGGAGTCAAGGGAATGCGGTCGCGGGCGATCCGGATTCGCACTGGGACGTCAGCAATGCTCAAATCTTTATCCAAAAGACCACTGGCTGGTTTCAGTTTTATCTGCAAGGCGGCGCCTACAATCTGCCGGCTTTGGGAACACCTTTTCTGTCAACTGGCGACACCGTAAGACATCTTTACGGCCCATTCCCCCAAGGGTATGCCAAGTTGGTTAAAGGAAACTTCAATGTAGAAATCGGCGCGCTGCCAACCCTAATCGGAGCGGAGTACACGTTCACCTTCGAAAATATGAACATCGATCGTGGACTGCTGTGGAATCAGGAGAACGCCGTTAACCGCGGAATCCAACTCAATTACACCCACAAGAAACTCACTGCGGCGTTCAGTTGGAACGATGGTTTTTACTCCAATCGCTATACGTGGCTGACGGGGTCTCTGACCTACGCGTTCAACGCTGCAAATACGTTGGCATTTGTAGGGGGCGGGAATGCCGGGACATACGCGAAGAGCACACTTGCAACGCCTCTGACCCTAAATAACGAGCAAATCTATAACATCATTTACACCTACACCAAAGGGCATTGGGTGATAATCCCTACTATCAATACACCAACGTACCCACCAACGCGAGTATTGGAATATCTCAGGGCGCTTCGACGAGTGGAGGCGCATTGCTGGCCACTTACGGTTTCAAGCACGGAATTTCGCTGGCAGTCAGGCCAGAATATATTTCGAGCAACGGAAGCGTTTCAAATGGCGCGGTCAACTTGCTGTATGGGCCGGGCAGCGGCGCGTTCGCCTTCACCATCACCCCGACCTACGTTAAAGACGCGTTCTTCGTGCGCGGAGACTTTGCCATTGTTCACGCTACCAGTTCCACGCCGGGCTTCGCTTTCGGTTCGTCCGGTGCTGACAATAACCAACCGCGTGGCGTACTGGAAGCGGGCTTCATGTTTTGAAGACGCTGGTGGTCAGAGCAGGATATGGCGACCGTGGGTCTGATTTACGCATTTAGCAGCGCCGACGCAAAATGAAGCGGCGGAAACCATAGTCAGAACAAATAGGGTTGGCCAGGCTCAAAACCCCGGCCAGCCCGATTAGAGTGAAATACGCCAAAAGTAAGCCGGACGATGCCGTCCGAATCCCACTTCGAAGGAGAAGTCAAATGGCCGATGCTCCATTAGAAATGAAAAAAACCCTGGGACTTACAGGGTTGACGATGAACGCGATGGCGCTCATCGCGCCCGGCGCATTTCTTTGGCTAACCTTTGCGGGACAAGGCGGCCGCGGGCAACACCGCTCCCTCCATGTGGATTGGCATTGTGTTCGCCACTCTGCTGTGTCTTGCGACCGCCGTCTGTTACGCCGAGATGGCGAAACTTTATCCTGGCACCGGCAGCTCTTATTATTTCGCCGAACAATCTTTCCTCAATCACGAAAACGCATGGCCCTACGCAAGGCTGGCGAAATTCATCGTCGGATGGGGCTCCCATCTTTACTACTGGATCTATCCCGGCGTGATGGTTGGCGTCATCGGGGTGATCTCCGGCTATTTGGTCGGAACCATCTGGCCGAACTTCATGAGCGCTTCCAATCCTGGACCGATGTTCATGATGGCGGTGGCGATCTTCTTCTCATTTGCCGTTGCTTACATCGCGCATAGAGGCGTCAACGGTTCAACGTCGGTGAACATCGCCATCAATGTGATTCAGATCAGCGCTTTGCTGGTATTTACGGTTGTGGCCCTTGGTTACCGGATCAATCATCCGCCGGGCAGCGTTGCGTTTCAGTTCGACGCCGCAAACCAGCGCCGCTTATAGTTGCGAGTTCGCCACCACGAAAACAATGGTGAACGGAACATCCACCGACACCACCGTCCGCAGCGCGGATGGAACTCCGCAATGCGCAGTGGACGCAGCCGGAAAAGCCAGTTCCGTTCCACATCAGCTATCCAGAAACGGATTCCAGCGGCGCTTTCGTTTCGCATCCGAATGCTGATTCCGTGGTCCGAATGCATAAATTCGGATTCATGTTCGTTCAGGCCACGATTGCGATTCTGATTCTGGTCGGATTTGAATCGGTCACCTCGATGGGAGGCGAAGCCAAAAACGCCAAACGCGACGTGCCGATTGCGGTCATCACATCGTTGCTGGTTCAAGGATGTTTCTGTTACCTGTTCGAATATTTCGCAGCAAATTACTTCCTTAACAGCGGATATCCAATGGGCGACTGCGGCTGCGTCATCGGCACCGATTGGCGACATGATGACCGTAGTCGGCGACGCGCTTGTTCGGGGCCGGGCGCGGACGCATCTTCATGCTGGTTGAAGCGGCGACGGTATTCCTGGCATTGATCGGGACGACATTGTCATGCATCAATACCGGAGCACGCGTGACTTATGCCATGGGCAAGGACAAAGAACTGCCCGGATTCGATGGGAGCGCTTCACTCCCGAAACCTGACTCCACATCGCGCCATCTGGACGCTGGCGATTATTTCCGCAGTTGTCGGATGCGTCACGGTTGCGGTTTACTTCGGCGATGGCGCCGCTCCCTCGGACGCCTCGATTGCAGCCATCCCTCATGGATTCTGGTCCAGCTTCGGCTATACCACTCACGACAAGATGGCGGCATTGCCGAATACTTTTCTGACTACCACGCTGGCTTCGAACTTCGGAACGTTCCTGCTGTACATGCTGAGTTGCATAACCTGCATCGTCTGCTACCACAATCATCCGAAGTTCAAAGTGATGCGGCACCTGATAATTCCCATTTTCGGTCTGCTAGCAAATCTCGCGTGCATGGCTTTCTATCTGGTCGGCCCGTTCATGGGATACGGAACAAAGATGGAGCCCTTGCTCGCTTTGGGGGTGGCGCTGGTATGGGCCATCTACGGTGGAATCTTCTTCACCCGCATGAGCAGGAAAAGTGGCCGGACCACGTTGGTGGAGGGACGAATTCCGGCAGCTTCGTAATCGCTCGGTTGGAATGGCGGATTGTTTGGGCGGACTCGTCACGGGTCCGCCCGTTTGCCTTGATACGGTATGCTGTGGCGGTGAGGCGTTTAATAGCGATGGATTTACGAAATGGAAAATCAAAAAGTCATCCCTGCGGCTGTTTCCTCACATGTGGTGCCTCTTTTTCCTATGCTTGATGTTGAGTTTGCGCAGCTTTCCGACACTGGCTTAGTCCGCGACCATAATGAGGATTCCCTCGGACACTTTGCACCGACGACTCCAAAGCTTGTGAGCTCGCACGGTTGGCTATTCGCGCTGGCCGACGGAGTGGGGGGCCAGGATAAGGGTGAAGTGGCCTCGCGCATGGCGGTTGATAGCGTAGTGTCGGCATTCGCAACCGCGCCGCCCGGAGAGCCTCATTCCTCATTGCTGCCACGTTTGGTTAAGGACGCAAACCTCGCGGTATATGAAGCTGGAATGAAATCGGGCAAGGGAGGCGCATCCATGGCGACGACATTCGTCGGCTGTGCCCTGCGCTACGATCGGGCGACGGTTGCGCATGTCGGGGATTCTCGCTGCTATCTTCTTCGTCGCGGTCAAGCGTCGTTACTTACCCGCGATCATACTGTGGCTAGTGAGCAAGCCCGGCTGGGACTGATTTCTGAAAAAGAGGCTTCGGAATCGCCTACGCGGCATGTGCTCAGCCGCTCTTTGGGCACCGAAATGTTCGCCAATGTCGAGACCAACGAACACCAGGTGCTCGTGGATGACGTGCTATTGCTGTGTTCCGATGGCCTGCATGGAGAGGTAGGTCTTGCTGAACTCGTAACAACTGTCGTTCACAGCGAAAACCTGGATGACGCCGCGCACGAACTCATCGCACTCGCTAATCAGGCTGGAGGGCGTGACAACATCAGCGTGCAGCTAATAAGAATTAAAAGCGTGGAACGTGTGGGGATGTATCGAGGAAGACCATATAGGCTGCGGTAAATCTGCGCGTGTAGTCTCTTTGAAGGCTTTACGAACTTTTTATGCTTTCATTATCCCGAATCTGAGTATTCTGAAGCGTAAGTTCTTCGTTCTTTGTATATATGTCATCCCTCCATACCGGTGACCAACTCGATGGCTATCGAATAGAAGGCGTCGCTGCGCGCAGCGGCATGGCGTCTATTTTCCGGGCCACTGACTTGAGCACAGGGCTCACTGTTGCCATTAAGATCCCCCATCCGGAGATGGAAGGGGATCCAGTTTTCTTCGACCGGTTTCACCGGGAGCAGGAAATTGGCAGAAAACTCGCGCATCCTGGCGTAATGAAGGTCTTCCCGGAAAACGGACACAGCCAGCTTTACATGGTTATGGAGTGGGTGGAGGGCCGGCTCCTGCGCCAGTTGCTAAACGAAGAGAAGAAGCTTCCGCCAGAGCGAGCGGTGAGGATTGCAATCGGAATTGCAAATGCCCTTGATTACATTCACTCGCATGGAATCGTGCATCGCGACCTCAAGCCCGAAAACATAATGATCGACGGGAACGACAATATTAAGTTGATCGATTTCGGAATTGCCGCTGATGTTGCGGCGCGCCGCCTGACGTTCGCCAAATTTTCACAGACCATGGGGACTCCGGACTACATTTCTCCGGAACAGGTAAAAGGGAAGCGCGGCGACGCTCGTAGCGACATATTTTCGCTGGGAGTCATGCTCTACGAAATGCTGACAGGCCGGGTGCCATTCACCGGGTCGAATGCTTTCCTGATTATGAACGACAGGCTGCTGAATAATCCCATGCCGCCCCGGGAGATCGATCCCAGCATTTCTCCTCAATTGCAGGAAATTATTTATCGGGCTTTGGAGCGCGACCCGAACAAGCGTTATGCGACTGCCCAGGAAATGATTTGGGATTTAGAACATCAGGATCAAGTTGGAGTCGCGGCGCGTCCGGAATTTCGAAACTGGAAAATCAAGCGAACGCCATGGGCGAGAAGAATTTTATTTTACGTTGGACTGGCGCTGATTCCGGTAATCGTGTTCGGGCTTCTCTTGTGGGTGGCGCGGCATTAGGATTTGCTGCGGATGACGGAAACGACGCCATGATCGACCAGGATGGCATCATTCTCGCCGAGCGATCCGTATGCTCTGCCATTAACCGTGAGTTCTCTTCCGCGAATTAACACATCCGCGTCGCGGCAGGGCGTGAAGCGATATGCTGGATCCCCCGCAGGTCCCGCTGGCTGGACAGTTGGGGCCGGCACGCTGGTACGGTAGCAGTCGGTTACAGTGACGTGATGCGTACCGACTTCGGCCTCGACCCTTCCCAGAAATAAATTGTTGGACCGGCTGCAACCGGAAATAAGCCACATGCCTAGCATCAGGCAACCAGCCCGAACAGAGTGCGACAACGGTTTATCGCTGGATAAATTCATCGGCGTGAGTCACGAAATCCGGGTAGGCGTCGGCGCCTAGTTCGTGTAGATCCATTCCCTGGCGTTCGCCTTCGATATCGACGCGTTGCGGGATAACGCGATTCAGCAGCCAGTTCAGGCCGTAAGTCATAGGCAGGACAAAACCAATGAGCGTAGCGATACCGATTACTTGCGCCAGCCACTGTCCAGAGTCTTTCCCTATGGTTCCCGGCGGAGCCTGAGCCAAGATTCCCACCGCTAGCACTCCCCAGATTCCGCTGACCGCGTGCACCGAAATTGCTCCTCCGGGGTCGTCGACCTTAACTTCAAACTCGAACCATTCCACCGCCAGCGTAGTAAGGACGCCTGCGATTATTCCGACGATCACCGCAGCGGCGGGTTTGATCAAAGCACAAGCGGCGCTGCTGGCGACTAATCCGCCGACCCATCCATTGGCGCTGAGCGAAGCATCGGGCTTGCCGAATCGAACCTGCGTGATGGTGGCAGCGACAAGGGCCGCAGAGGAAGCCGCGAGCACGGTGTTGACCGTGACCAGAACGCATCGGCCAGCTTCGAAATGAAGAAACAATATGGTTCCGGCTGAATTCAGACCACACCAGCCGACGGTCGCCAGCATGCAGCCGAGAATCACCAGGACTGCGTTGTGTCCGGGGACAGCTAACGGAATTCCCTCAGCAGAATATTTTCCGCGGCGTGCGCCAACGATCCATGCAACAGACAAGGCCGTCAACCCGCCTACAACGTGAATGGAACTGGAGCCGCCGGCGTCGAGAAAGCCGTGGCCGAATCCATAATTTTCACCAAGTTGCGCGAGCCATCCGCCCGACCAAATCCAGTGCGCGAATAGAGGATAAGTAAAAGCGGCCAGCAGCGCGGTGGACGCGCAAATTGCTCCCAGCCGCCAACGATCTGCTCCCGCTCCAATGGGAATGATTGCAGCCAATCCCACACTGAAAATCTGTAGTAAAGCTACCAGCGACGGCTGCGAACCATTCCACTCGATCCCGCGCAAAAAAAACGGTACAGCAGCGATCCAATTCCAATTTGTGCCGCCCAGATGGATCACGTGGGATGGAAGGCCAAGCGACCCCTGCCATGAAAATCCCACAATAAAATATGCCAGCGCTGCAACTGCAATGACTGCCATGGATGCCATCATGGAATGGGCAGCGCTGCGGGAACGTCCGAGTCCGGTATTGATGAGCGCGAGACCGGCCGTGGCAAAGGGAACCAGCAGGATGAGCAGAAAGCAGACCATCGCAGTTGTTTCGGGCACGATGGGAATGATCTGCGCCGCGAACAGCAATGGAGTCACCGATCCTCCTCGACCGGCAGGTGCGCTCGAGTGAAGAGAACTAATCCCACAACTTCAATGGCGATAGCCGTGACTATAAATGCGGTTCTCGCCACCGGCGAAGGCAATAGCGCCAACGAAGCCAGTACTAACGCCCATCCCGCAAGTAGTAGAAGGAAGCCTGCAAGTTTCATTAGAGATTCCGAGAGATGCTCAGTTCGCTGGGACATCACAATATACCAGCGATGTTTGTGCAGTAGAAGATAGGCTTTCACCAGCTCCGGAGCATGACCGCCGAAAGCGCGGCTATGTTACGCTGGCGACATTCTCATGAGTGCACCGGATACGCCACAGCGGGAAGCACCCATCCTCGACGATGCTTCATGGGTTCTGGTATCGCGCTCTGCCGGGCTCACAAGTCTCGCGAAACCGCTTGCGCAAAGCGATGCTTTTGGAAATTCCGCTGGTGATCGGGCGAGATGCTGCGGGCAATCCCTTTTGCTTTGAGAGACGCCTGCCCGCATCGTGGAATGCCGCTTTCTTGCGGACGATTTGACGGAAAAGAAATCGAATGCAGCTACCACGGGTGGAAGTTCGAAGCGCACTCCGGACAATGCCAATTGATTCCGTCGCTGACTTCGGATCAAAAATTGAGAGTCGACCGGATATATGCGGGAAGCTTCGCCTGCGAAGAGCACGATGATTTTGTGTGGGTCTTCGTGCCCGAGCCTGGCCCTGCCGGAGCAGGTTTCAGCAAAACTGTGCCACCTGCGTCGAGCGCTCCCCGCGTCCCAATATTTAGCGACAAATATAAAATCGCGCATTTGAGCGCGGAACTTCCATGCAGCGTCGATCATGGCATCATTGGATTGATGGATCCGGCGCACGGACCCTTTGTTCATCAGGCCTGGTGGTGGCGGAGCCGGCATAGCATCCACGAAAAGAAAAAGAACTTCGAGCCGATTCCAAATGGGTTTCGAATGAGCGCGCACACTCCGAGCTCGAATAGCGCGCCATATAAATTGTTGCGACTCTATGCCGACGCAGACTCCATTACTACGACTATTGATTTCGTTTTGCCGAATCTGCGATTGGAGACGATTCGCGCGGGAAAGTATTGGTTTTCATCTTTAACTACCGTTACCCCCATTACTCGGAATCATTGCCGGATCGACGTAGTCGCGGCCTGGAATATCTTTCGATGGGTTCCATTCAGCGCGGAATTATTGAAGTTTGTTTTCGCGAAATTTGTGGAGCAGGACCGCAAGACAATGGAAGATCAGGCCGAAGGGTTGAAGCATAATCCGCATCTGATGCTGATCGATGATGCCGACCGCCCCGCGAAATGGTACTTCCAGTTAAAAGCTGCTCATTTGGAATCGCAGCGGAATGGTGAAGAACCGAAACATCCAATGCCGGGACCGGTGACGTTGAAGTGGAGAAGCTAGAGCGGTCGCTGTGAAGCGTTACCAAATGACGTCGATGCCTTTGTACAGACGAAACTTCTCGTCTGAAGTCACGACTGGAATTCCCTCGGATTGTGCCTGAGCGATAATTTGCCGATCGAAGGGATCTTTGTGATGAGAGTCAAGACCAAATAATTCGAATGCGTGGCGTGCGTTATAGGGAAGTATCCGTAGATCCAAATCGTCCAATGCTTGCCGAACCATAGCGGCCGACATCTTAAGTTTGCCCGCGGACGACTTAATTGCAATCTCGGACAAAGAAATGGAACTCAATTCGCGAATGTTATCGGCATTCTGCAGCGACGATCGCGCCCTCTTGCTCAGCAGTTCTGGCGATTCTACGGCGTAAATCAGAACCACAGTGTCCAGCAGAATGCGCACTTACCCGCGTCCCGACAGAAAGTCTTCCACTTCCTTATCCGTCATCGGCTTCCACCAATTTGGATCGAGAACCTTGATCTTGCCCTTGAGTCCTCCCAGTTTTATTTTTTTTCGGGTGGCTTTTTTGTGCGAACAATATCCACAACCGGCAAACCCCGGCGGCAAATGGTCACAGGCTCGCCATCCTCTACGGCTTTAATTAGCTCCGGCAGTTTATTCTTGGCGTCGGCTACGCTGACTTGCATTTGATTAGGATAGCTATGTGGGATAGCTATGTCAATTGCTTGCTACTGGATTCTATTCCTTTACCAGCCATTCCATCGCTTCTTCGCGGGAGTCGAATGAGGGGAGCTTTCTCTGGGAGAAGCTCTTAAAATTCTCGTAGTAAACGTGAGGAAGGCTGCTGGTTCCTACCCAGGCGGCGTGTTTCACGTACGGACGATCTAAAACCAGCAACTCTTTCATCCGCGTAATTACTGCTTTGTCGAAGATCGCGTTGGTAAAGTCGGCCAGGACTAATAATGATTTTTCCGGCTGATCTTTCACTTGGTCTGCGAAATTCCTCCATCGCGGAGAGCATTTCCTCGGAGCTGCAATTGGCTGAAATCAACTAACAAGAGCTGTTTCCCTTTGTGCTCGATGAATCGGACTCGATTTTCCATGTGGTGCTTTAAGTCTAAAATCTAGACGATTTCCGGACGAAGTCTTTCCGAGGAATGTGTTTTTACTTTCTAGTAATGATTGAACAACTTTATAACTCTCGTCCAGCGCGGCGTTCAACTCCTGGGGATTGTTTCCGCCGGCCTCGGCCATGTCGGGACGGCCTCCGCCTTTGCCTCCGACTTTTTGCGCCACGGGACCGATAATTTTTCCCGCCTGTAATTTACTGGTGAGGTCTTTGGTTACGCTGACGATCAATGCGACGTTGCCATTGCTGGCCGAGCCGAGAATCACGACGCCGGAGCCAAGTTTGTCGCGGAGTTGGTCAACCAATGTACGCATCTGCTGACGCTCAAGGTTGTCCACGCGGTGCGCGAGAACTTTCACGCCCTGGACTTCTTTGACATTGTCGGCCGCCGAGGCGACGGTGGACGATGCGGATTTCATTCGCGCTTGGTCGAGTTCACGTTGCAGACGCTTGATCTCGGAGTCTTTCTTTTCCAATTCAGTCTTTAATGCGTCAGCTGGGGAAGTATTGGTTTCACGGGTGGTGAGACTGGCGACAACATTTTCCAGCGCATGATCTTTTTGAAAATGACGCAGCGAGCCTTCGCCGGTAACGGCCTCGATGCGGCGCACTCCTGAAGACACGCTGCTTTCTTTCAGAACTTTTATGAGTCCGATTTCGCCGGTAGCGCCAGTATGCGTACCGCCGCACAGTTCGGTGGAGAAATCTCCGATCTTGATGACGCGGACCCGGTCGCCATATTTTTCTCCGAAGAGCGCCATGGCCTTGTACTCGTTGATGGCAACGTCGATGGGCACATCGGGGATAACTTCGATTTTCTGATTGCGCAGAACTTCTTTGTTAATGAGGTCTTCGATGTCCTGTAATTCTTCGTCGCCGACGCCGGTGAAGTGGGAGAAGTCGAAGCGCAGATGATTGGGCGCCACCAGCGATCCTGCCTGCTTGACGTGCTGGCCGAGGATTTCGCGCAGTCCGGCCTGAAGGAGATGGGTTGCGGTGTGATTCCGCATGGTGGCGTGGCGGATATCAGTGTTCACGACGGCGTCAATTTTGTCGCCGACTCGAAGGGCTTGTTTGGCGACAACTTGATGGGCACGCACGCCCTGGATTGGGTAGTAGCATCCTTTCACGTCGGCGATGATTGTGTTGTGATCGTCGGAGTAGAGCCATCCGCGATCGCCGACCTGTCCGCCGGATTCGGCGTAAAAAGGCGTGTGATCGAGGATGACCTCGCCTTCTTCTCCGGGCTTGAGTTCCTGCGTGCCCTGCCCGTTGTGAATGATGGCCAGCACTTCGCAGTTATTGGAGCGAGTCTGGTGATAGCCCTCGAATTCAGATTTAGGAAGTTGCTGATAGGCGGGATTGGCGGTCTGTTTGGCGGCGCCTTTCCAGGAGGCGCGGGCACGCTCGCGCTGTTCGGACATGGCGCGATCGAAACCCGCGTGGTCGAATTCAATCCCTCTGTCGCGTGCTGCCTCCTGGATAAAGTCCAGCGGCATGCCCAAAGTGTCGTAGAGTTTAAAAGCCTCTCGCCGTCTAGTGTTTGCACGGCAGCGAAGCATACTCTGACATCCTTGAGGGCTTGATCTCCGGATCACGCTTCCGAATCCCGATGCCAATGTTGTCAAGTTGAAAACCGCGTTCGCGATGCAAGACATCTTCCAGTCGTCCAATCCGAAATCAAGCGTGTGGGCAAATCGCTGTTCTTCCGCAAACACACACTCTGAAACCTGCTTCGCAGTTTCCTTCAATTCCGGATATGCATCCTGCATCACATCGCGTACCGCGAAAACCATTTCGTGCAGAAAGGGTTTTGTCTGGCCCAGCAGTCTGCCCGTGCGTGATCGCCCGACGTATGATTTTTCTCAGCACATAGCCGCGCCCTTCATTGGAGGGAAGAACTCCATCTGAGATCAGAAATGTCGCTGCACGGGAATGATCGGCGATGACACGCAGAGAAGCCGCAGATGATTGGCAGAGGCAGAGCTTCCTGAGTCGAGCTCGGCTTGGACAGGCGAGACGCCTGTCCCTACGTGGCCAATGGTGAGTTCGGCGGCTCTCTTGATCAGCGGCGTAAACAAATCTGTTTCGTAATTCGAAATCACGCCTTGCAGCACTGCCGTCAGTCGCTCTAGTCCCATGCCCGTATCGATCGATGGCTTTGGCAGCGGGTTAAATTTGCCCGAGGCGTCGCGGTCGAACTGCATGAAGACCAGGTTCCAGATCTCGACGTAGCGTCCGCATTCGCACGGAAACTTGCAGTCCGCATGACCCGCATCTGAGGCGGCCGGCCCCATGTCGTAATGAATCTCGCTGCATGGGCCGCAGGGGCCGGTGTCTCCCATTTGCCAGAAATTGTCTTTCAATCCTGATTCGAAGATGCGGTCTTTTGCAACGCCTTGCCCGAGCCACAAGTCGTAAGCTTCCGAATCGCGCTGCATACCGCCTTCGCCGTTGAAAATGGTGACGTAGAGTTTGTCTTTCGGGATGCCAAACCAATCGGGCGACGTGATCAATTCCCAGGCGTATGCGATCGCATCTTTTTTGAAGTAGTCGCCGAAGCTGAAATTTCCCAGCATCTCGAAAAACGTGTGATGACGGTTAGTGAATCCGACGTTTTCGAGATCGTTATGCTTGCCGCCGGCGCGAACGCATTTCTGCGAGGTCGTGGCCCGGGAATAATCGCGTTTTTCGAGGCCGAGGAAGACGTCTTTGAATTGGTTCATGCCGGCATTGGTGAACAAAAGCGTGGGGTCGTTGGCGGGGACGAGCGAAGAGGAGTGGACCTCTTTGTGTCCATGCTGGACGAAATAATCCAGAAATTTGCGGCGAATTTCAGAGCCGGTCAGCATGTTGGGATAACTCGATTCTAGCATTCGAAGACAGTTTTCATCGGTCACAGAGGTGGCCACGATTTTGTGCTTCAATTCAGTCGTCCCTACGGGACTGGATCGGTCTTGTTTCGAACCCAGCGCTAAAGCGCTGGGCTATTGTCGGCGGTCCCTCCAGGACTTCATATCAGCACAATCCCAAGTTGGGGGAGGCGGCTGTATTCTCTACGGAACTTTATCGGTCTTGTTTCGAATCCAGCGCTAAAGCGCTGGGCTATCGGCGGTAGTCCCTCCGGGACATCACGTAACGGTCGTCCCTACCTGACTGCCGACAAAAGTGGTGATTCCAGCAGTGATTTTGGAGGGGTTTTTTTGCGAAGTGCCTGGAGGGTAAGAGGCCGGTCCGTCGGTCCCAGAGGGGACCCCGATAATAGCCCGGCGTTTCAACGCCGGGTCAAATCGAAAGCGGATAACAGTCCCGTAGGGACGGCTGACACGAGGAAACAATAATCGATGTCCCATCCGTATGTTTCTCACCTGGTTCATTGTGTCTTCTCCACCAAGAATCGTCGCGACATAATCAGGGCCGACAAACAACCACAGCTTTGGTCGTATCTGGGCGGGATTGCCCGAAAAAATGGATTTAAGGCGATTGCGGTCGGCGGAACCGCGAATCATATTCATATCCTCCTGTCGTTCCCCGCGACCATGCCTTTGGCCAAAGCAATCCAATTGTTGAAGGCGGATCGTCGAAATGGATGAATGAAACAAGTGACGGAAATTTTCGTGGCAGGAAGGTTATGGAGCCTTCACCGTAAGCATTTCACAACAACCTCGCACCATCGCGTATATCAATGACAAGAAGAGCATCATCGGAAGGTTTCGTTTGAAGAGGAGTTTACGGCAATTTTGGCAAAGCACAACATTGAATATGATCCGAAATATGTTTGGGGATAATTTTCAGTCGTCCCTACGGGACTGGGTCCGACGTCATGCTAACCCAGCGCTGAAGCGCTGGGCTATTGGCGGTAAAGTCCCTCCGGGACTTAATTCATAAAAGAGACAAGTGAAATGTAATAAGACATTTAAACAACAACCCCGATCTAACTTGCTCGGCTCGGCGTTCACGAATGGTTAGTCCCCGGAGGAGGATCATCTAGATAAGCCTTATTCTTGAGCTTCTTCTTCTAACGCGGTCAACATTTCATCATCGACGTTCCATTTTTTCAGGATCTTGAAAATGGTTTTCGAGGTGAATCCGGCTCGCGTGAGCTGGCGGTAAATTCGCGCCGCCTGTTTTTGGTTTTCGGGCTTCTTAAGCCGCTTGCGGTGAAGATAATCTCGCGCTTGTTTCTCGTCGCTGACTTCTTCGTAAACGGAATCCACGGCTTTGTCGATGACTTCGCCATGAATTCCTTTTATTTTTAATTCTGTAATAACTCGCCTGCGTCCAAACTTTTCATTGTCCCTGCGAAAGGAAGAAAAGGCGGCGGCATACTTTGCATCGTTAAGATAGCCCTGATCTTTGAGACGACGGATTACCAGTTCTACCAGGATCTGTCCGTACTCAGTTTCGGCCTCGACGCGCGGACGCAAAAGGCGTTTCAGCTCCGCAACCGAACGCATGCGCCTCCCCAACGCGCCAACAGCGTATGCGTAAAGCACGTCTTCGGAGTCGGTTTTTTGAGGACGAGGAAAGGGCACGACATAAAGCTACAGCAATCGACAACCCGGCGAAAATGCAAAATAATTCACATCGAATCCGGAGTGAATTACTCTCTGGAATCTCGGGCTATTACTTCTGTGCAAAACTAAATTGAGTTGCCACTTGCGTTTTACTGTCTATGAACGGTACCATTCAATTGTTCCCAGCGGCCATGCTCTCTAGCTGGCCCTCCGCGCCCAGTAGCTCCCGGCGCCTAATGGACAGGATCCAAACGGATAAACTCCAGCGGGACGTGTTCCGAATAACAGACGCTTCGAATAGGGCAAGTTCCAAGTTGTGGATCTGATCGATGATCCGAAAGTCGATCCAAATAAGGAAAGATTCAACGGACAGTTTTATTCACGCCAGTTTAGAAACCGTTTCAGATTTGCTCGGGCTTAAGAATGTTCTTGCGCGCGACGAATCAAGGGCGAGTAAATTTTCGACCTCCATCAGGAGGATCCATGCAACGCGATAAAACGAGAAAAATATGAATGCTGGACCCGGACGTCCCTCCAATGGAGGAGGGAGAAACAGGCGGCGGCGCAGTCGTCGTCCTTCCAACCGCAGCGGTCAACCTGCTGGCCGTGATCGCGATCGCAACCAACAGAACTCCGTCTACACCGCTCCCATGGATCACAATTACCGCGCCAACATGAATGGCGGGGGAAATGGTTCACGGCAGAGCCGCGGCCGGCCAGGGTTCGCGCCGAGCTATAGTCCCGCTGATCCTGAGCCATTGCCGACTCGCGAGGATGCAAATTCGCGCATCTTTGCTTTCGTCGATGATCTGTTCTTTCAGGCTAAAATTCAGGAAACCGCGCGCAAGATAAATGTCAAAGTCGAATTCTGCAAGGATGAAAAGGACCTGCTAGAGCGAATCAAGCTGAATGGCGAAGAGAAGCCGTCGCTGATAATCTTCGACATGAATAACGCTAACGCGAAACCGCTCACGCTGATTCCGAAATTGAAAGCGAAACTGAAAAAGACTTCAATAATCGGATTCCTGTCGCATGTTCAAGGAGATCTAAAGCAAAAAGCCCACGAAGTGGGGTGCGACATGGTACTGCCGCGATCGGCATTTTCGCAGAATCTGCCGCAGTTGCTGCGCCGCCACGGCGCGCCGGAAGAAGAGACCGTCAACTAAGCGAGATTAACTGGGGAAGTGGAAGTGAACGTCCTGCCGGGACGCGATCGCAATTCCATTCATGGTGGCGGGAGTGAAACGCCAGTTCTTCAGCGCGGCAAGAACTTTATCTTCGAGCCCATAGCCTAGCGATTCCAATACTCGCGTATCGGCGACGTTTCCTTTTTCGTCAATCGTAACTTCTACTATTACGTCCCCTGCAACGCCGGTCGGGATGTCCTCGCGGGAGACTGTGGGATTCGGAAAAATCACTGGCAACGCAGGTCGCGATTCGTACGACGCACTCGGCCCCGAGAATGAAGATCCGTAGGGAGACCCAGCGCGAGCTGATTCAGCAGGCGCTACCAGTTCGTTCGGTTCGGCAGATTTCGGCGCGGCGACATTTTTGTGCTGATGCTTTTTCGGGGCTGGGGCCGTCAAACGCTTTTGCTGTGGAGTCGCCGAAGGGCCCAAATAAAGTATCTCAGCGGAGAGCCCACTACCCTGATTTCCGAAGGTAACGGAAGATGGCTGGATAAATAGCGGGCGGGAAGAAATCAAAAGGAAAAGCAGGACACAGTGGAACGCGACGGACAACCATGGACTAAGAGACTGCTTGTTCTCTAACTGTGGCTGCTGAAACATACTTTTGCGCCGAATGCTGGCACAGCCGCAATTTTAGCATTGCATGCTTAGAGAAATGAATAACACTAATGAGTAGTAACGAAGGAGTATTGATGACGATCCGGGAGGTTTAGCCGGGAGGCCAACTTAGTTCGCGTCCGCCAATCAGATGCACATGCAGATGAAACACCGACTGCCCGGCGCCAGGACCGACGTTGAGCACGGTTCGGTATCCTTTTTCAATTCCCCGATCGCGGGCTATTTGAGCGGCTGCGAGATGGCATTGGCCAATCAATTCTGCATCCTCGAGCGACGCTTCTTTTAGTCCCGCAATATGCTTCTTGGGAATCACGAGCACATGAGTCGGGCCCTGCGGATCCAAATCTTCGAAAGCGAAAGTATGCTCATCTTCAAAGACTTTTTTAGAGGGAATTTCGCCGGCGATTATGCGGCAGAAAATGCAGTCGGACATAGGATTGAGTAATTGGGAAACTTGGTAATCGAGTAATTTAAGAAGGTTGGTTCCGTATTTTAGATTAATCAATCACAAAATTACCCACTGTTCAGCGTTTCAAGGCCACCATGATTAACAACACCACCGGCAGATACATAACTGACGCGTGAACCAGTTTTCGAGCCGATATTGTGGAGGCTGAAGCCGCTAACTTTGAAGCGTGATACAGCATGAAACATCCAGCCAGAACCATCGCGAGCGAATAAGCCGGGCCGCCGTGATCAACTAGGGGAAGCATGGTTGTGATGGTTAACACGATGGTGAAAGCGATGATCTCCGCGCGGGTGAAGCGGGAATCCAAATCGAATTGAGGCAACATTTTGTAGCCTGCGCTGGCATAGTCGTCGCGGTACATAAGCGCGATAGCAAGGAAATGGGGAAACTGCCACAGAAACAGAATTGCGAACAAATACCATGCGTGAATGTCGATGCGTCCAGCCGCTCCAGCCCATCCGATTAGGGTCGGCATCGCCCCTGGAATTGCTCCAAGCAATGTACATAGGGCGGTTTTGCGTTTCAGCGGCGTATAAATCAGCAGATAAGAGAGCAGCGTCGAAACTGCCAGGATTGCCGACAGCCGGTTCACGGTTATGGCTAGATACGCTCCTCCAGCCACGCTAAGAAAGATCCCGAAGAGCAAGGCATGAGAGGCAGCAAGGCGTCCGGAAGGTAGGGGCCGGTTTGCGGTCCGCCGCATCTTTCCGTCCCATACTCTTTCCATCCATTGATTCAGTGTGGCAGTGCCGCTCGCGACCAGTAATGTTCCAATCAACGTATTGAGGAGTCCTGCAATCCGGAAAGGGCTGCGGGATGCGAGGAAAAATCCTGCTGACGTCGTCATCAGAATCAGCAGATTTACTTCAGGCTTGGTGAGTGTGTAGTAGTCGCGCAGCTTGGCGGAGATTGAGTAAGTCGAGGGGGCCATTATTTCCGATGTCGCCATGCTTTGCGTTTATCGCTTGTTCTCGTCTGATTTGTAACGCACCAGTATAACCAGTCTAGAGGTCGAGTTTCAGAGTTTGTTGGTGAACCCCGGAATTACTTTGTCCAGAAAAGCCCCGCGACGAGCAATGCGACCTGAGCGACTACGATTGATGCCCACAAACGGTTGCGGAAGCGCGATCGCCAAAGATCCCTTTTGAGGTCGATCTCCATCGTCTGGATAAATTCCATTTCGCCCGCGTCCATTCGGGGACCTTGCTCGCTCGGCCACGGCCGGAGATTGGCGGGAGCGAATCCAGTCTTCGGCTCTAGAGGGAGGTGAGCCTTGGGCCCGCTAATCACCATCGACCAATGAACCAAAAGTAAAGGACCAGGGGAGAATCCGGGGTCGCCGGGCTTTGAAGTCAATTGCAACGCTGGCTGACGCTCGGGCGCCGCGACATCGGCAAGACTGCGAAGCAACGACGACCACCACATGTGATTGAGTTGATCGCCGATAAGTTCTCCAACTTCTACCGGACGCGATTCCAATTCGAGCGGAGGCAGCGTCTCCGGGGAAATTACATCGCCGAGATTAGTAAAAATTGTGCGATACCATGGCATGCTGACGATGTCCCCGGCCAACATTCCGACTTCGACGGGACGTGAAGTGAGGACGAGCGGCGGTAGAGTTTCCGGTGAGACCGTATCCCTTAGATTTCCTAGGAGAGAGCGCCATAACGACCGGCTCAGGCCTGGCGGGGAAGAAAAGTCCGGTTCGTATGCGGACTCGTCTTCAGGATTCGATAGACCAGAATTGGATAGTCCGGGCGTGATGTCGTGAGCGGGCATTTCGTGTAAGAATCTTAAGTTCCAGTGTAGCCGCAGAAGTGACGAATACCAAACGCATCTTCTATTCCGTGAACATCTGAAATCGAAGTTTTTATCATGATTAAAGCCGTCCGAGGAACTCGCGATTTACTGCCGCCAGAAACGGCGCTGTGGAATCGTGTCGAGGCTACCGTCCGCGAAGTTTTTCGTGTTTACAACTTTCACGAGATTCGCACTCCCATTTTTGAAACGACGGAGCTGTTCGCGCGCGCAGTCGGAGAAGAAACAGATGTGGTTTCGAAGGAGATGTACACGTGGGAAGACCGCAGCCGCGCCGAGAGTGAAAAAGGCCAGTCGTTAACGCTGCGCCCCGAGAATACCGCGGGGGTGGTGCGCGCTTACATCGAGCACAAACTTTGGGATCGCGGTCTCAACAAGCTTTACTACATTGGACCGCAGTTCCGGCGCGAGCGTCCGCAGAAAGGACGCTACCGGCAGTTTTATCAAATCGGAGCCGAGGTGATTGGTCCGGCCAGTGCCGGGAGCGAGTCTCCCGCGCGGGATGCCGAGATTCTGGAATTGCTGGCGACGCTACTTGATCGTCTGGGAATTAAGGGCTGGACGTTGCAGTTGAATTCCGTCGGATGCGCCAACGATCGCGCTGCTTATAACGAAGCGTTGCGCAAGGCGCTTGAACCAGTCGCAGCGCAAATGTGCAATGATTGCCAGCGGCGTGCGGTTACGAATCCGCTAAGGGTCTTTGATTGCAAAGTTCCCGAAGATCAGCCGATTATCGACAAACTGCCGCGTATCAGCGAATTTCTGGATGAATCCTGCCGAAATCATTTCGAGCAGGTAAAGCAAATCCTGACAGCTGCCGGTGTCGATTTTCAAATAAACGACCGGCTGGTTCGCGGTCTCGACTACTACACTCGCACCGCCTTTGAATTCACTCACGGAGCACTGGGTGCGCAGAACGCGATCCTCGGTGGCGGACGCTACGATGGGCTGTCGGAATCACTGGGGGGACCGCAGGCTCCGGGCATTGGGTTCGCTATCGGAGAAGACCGATTGGTGTTGGCTCTTCAGGACACTATTGAATCGGCGCAAACAAAAACCGACGTTTACATTGCTCCGCTCGGCGCGGGGATGAATGCGGAGGCTGCTCGCCTCGCGAAACAACTGCGTGGCGACAATGTGATTGTCGAACTCGGCGATGAAACGTTCCGGCTGAAAAAGTCATTCGAAGCAGCGGCGAAGTTAAACTCGCGCTATGTGTTAATCGTCGGAGAAAACGAAGTAAAGGCGGATGCGTTTGCGCTGAAGAATCAAGAGACTGGAGAACAAACCGCGTTATCTCGCGCGGAGCTCGCCACCAAGATCAAAGGGTAAAGGTAGGAAAGCTGAACATGGGAAAACCGCGTCCCGCTCTTGATGAGGCGGCGCGTCAATTCATTCAGGCCCAGCACGTCTTCTTCGTGGCCTCGGCCCCGCTCGATGCTGCTGGTCACGTTAATCTATCGCCCAAAGGGCTCGACTCTTTTCGTATTCTCGGGGATTCCACGGTTGCCTACCTCGACTTCACCGATAGTGGAATCGAAACCGTTGCGCATCTTTGAGAGAAAGAGAATGGGCGCATCGAACGATCTTTGAAGTCGAGGGACGAGCTTTTATAAAGTTGGTACAACTACCGAAAACAGAAACCTGCTATTTCATCAACGCGTCGATTCCGGCCTGGGCGCACTGCTCATCCTCCTCGCTCTTGGCGCCGCTTGCCGCGATTCCTCCAACGGTTTTTCCATCCACAATAATGGGCAGGCCCCCTCGCAACGGCGTTAAGCCAAGGGAAAGCACCTGGAAATTGCCTTTCGCCAATCCGTCATCCAGGGCTTTACTGGGAATTCCAAGCGCGGCGGCGGTGCGTGCTTTGCCCTGCGAGAGCGCAATGGTGACCGTCCCAGCTCCATCCATATGTTCGTAGTAAACCAGGTTGCCGCTATCATCCACGACCGCGATGGAAAGCTTCCAATTGTTTTTAACGGCTTCGGCCTCGGCTGCCGCAACCATTTTTTTGGCTGCTGCTAGTCCAACGGTTTTCTTTTCGAGAAGCGGAACTGACTGGCCCACGGCCGGAAGTATTCCGGAAAACACGATACCTGCCAGGGCAAACGCAATACGCACACGCATGGATAGCTCCTTGGATGACAATTCGTCCTCCTCCGCCGAGGAGGGAGATCCTATCATGACTTCCGAAAAAGCTGAGTCAACTGAAATGTCAAATCTGGCGGTTTTCCGCCCTCCGCTATAATCTTTCAATTCAGCTTTTATCCTCTCTAAAGGGCATAACTTGCTAGATTTTCTGGGCGATTTAAAGCGTACTCACATGTGCGGGAGTTTGCGCGCGACGGACGCGGGACGCAAAGGCCGTGCTGATGGGATGGGTCAACCGCCGCCGCGATTTCGGCAATCTGCTGTTCATCGACCTGCGCGACCGCAGTGGCGTGACTCAAGTTGTGATCAATAAGGAATTGGACAGCGCGGTTCATCAGAAAGGGGAGTCACTGCGTAACGAATACGTGATTGCCGTAGTGGGCACGGTTAAACAACGGGATCCCAACACCGTGAATAAGAACATTCCGACCGGCGAAGTGGAACTGGTCGCCGAGGAACTCAGAATCTTGAATGAGTCCAAGCAACCTCCGTTTCTTCCCGGCGATACGGTGTTGCCAAATGAAGAAATGCGATTGAAGTATCGCTATATCGATTTGCGCCGCGACGAGATGCAGCGGAACATCGAACTGCGCCATAAGGTTTCAATTGCCATTCGCGAATATCTTTCCGCCAACGGATTTTTTGAGATCGAAACTCCGTTTATGACGAGGTCCACGCCGGAAGGGGCCCGCGATTATCTCGTCCCCAGCCGAGTGCAACCGGGCTGTTTTTATGCGCTGCCGCAGTCTCCGCAATTGTTCAAGCAGATTTTAATGATCTCGGGATTCGACCGGTATTTCCAGATCGTGCGCTGCTTTCGCGATGAAGATTTGCGGGCGGATCGGCAGCCGGAATTCACGCAAATCGATCTGGAAATGTCTTATCCGCAACCGGAGAGTGTTTGGGCCGTGGTCGAAGGTTTTCTGACGGACGCGTTCAAGGCCGCAGGACATGAAATAAAAACGCCGTTTCCGCGCATGAGTTATGACGAGGCCATCCGGCTTTACGGGAATGACAAGCCGGACATGCGCTTGCCCGCGATGGTGGATGTGCGCGAGGCGTTGACGCCGCAGGAATTGGATGACGTTGCCTCGAAATTTAAAATCAGAAAAGATCTGCCGCTTCAGCTCATTCGGATCCCAAAGGCGGGAGATATTTCCGGGACTGAGCGGCGCACCATTGCGACTTACGGCGCATTTCCTCATGTGAATGGTCCGTCGTTCGTGCAACTGATGACCGATCCAAAGCGGTTTGCCAAAGACTATCCAGAGATTTCCGAGCGAGTTTTGAAATTCGGCAATGTCGAGGCGGATGATCTTTGGCTATTGGCGGGAGCTCTCGATAAGCCGGATGTGCCGGCGGTGGCGGAACAGAGCGTGCAACACTTCTGCGAAAAGTGCGGATTCCTGCGGCTCGATCTGGCGCAAAAGTACGCGGCGAAACATGGCGCATTCGAGAAGACTGGCGATCCTGCGAAGGATTTCCGGTTCCTCTGGGTGACGGACTTCCCCATGTTTGAGTGGGATCAGAGACAGCAAACGTTGGAACGCGGCTCACCATCCTTTTACATCGCTCCACGATCAGGACATGGAAAAATTGCAGACGGGTTCGGATTCGGTGAACGATCCGAAGTCGGCCCTGGGTGAGATTCGCGCGCTGGCTTACGATGTGGTGCTTAACGGCACTGAGCTTGGATCGGGGTCCATCAGAATTCATCGGCAGGATATTCAGAGCAAGATCTTCCGCGCTTTGGGCATGAGCGACGAAGAGGCTAAATCGCGTTTCGGATTCTTTCTCGAAGCCCTCGAATATGGAACGCCACCCCATGGCGGCATCGCTCTAGGACTCGACCGGATTGTGATGATCCTGGCTGGAGCCGACAGTCTGCGCGAGGTAATTCCGTTCCCCAAAACTGCGAGGGCTGTCGATCTGATGGTCGATGCGCCAACTCCGGTGAGTGAATCGCAACTGAAAGACCTGGGAATTCAGATCAGAAAAAGCTGACGCCTCGATTCCACCAAGAAGTCCGTGCCCGATTGCGCCTGTTAAAATGTGAAGCGGAGAGATGGCCGAGTGGTTGAAGGCACCGCACTCGAAATGCGGCATACTTGAAAGGGTATCGGGGGTTCGAATCCCTCTCTCTCCGCCATGTTGTTCGGTTCGCGCCAACACTAGCTCAAGGCTCTGACTTCCTCGCTATACTTTTCCAATGGCGCGGTCCATGGCTCGGGAGCAAGATATTCTTAAGCATCCTCCTCCGGAAGAGGCTCCGCAACTTACTTCGCGCCGCATCGGCATTCACACTTCGAGTGCGGGGGGTGTTCAGAATGCCGCGGAACGGGCATGGCGCCTGGGATGCAACACTTTTCAAATTTTCTCATCCAGCCCGCGCCAATGGGCGCCTTATGAGTTGGGGAAACCGCAATGCGCGGAGATGTCCCGCCTACGCGAGAAATATGATCTAAAGCCGCTGGTTATCCACACCAATTATCTGGTGAATCTGGCCAGCACGAATCCGCTGTTTTTAAAAAAATCGATTGAGGCGTTTCGTGGGGAAATAGAACGCGCTCTCGATCTTTGCGCAAATTATCTTGTGCTGCATCCGGGATCGTTTCGGGGAGTCGATCGCGAAGCTGGGCCTGATGCAAACTGCGGCTGCCATTGCGGCGGCTACGCAAGGCCTCGATCTCGCGAAGGGAAATCTGAAGATCCTGATCGAGAACAGCTCAGGCGCGGAGTTTTCGTTGGGAGCGAGTTTCGAACAGGTGGCCGAAGTTCTGGAAAACCTTCGCGGGCTCGTTCCCGTGGCAGCCTGCATCGATACCTGCCATTCCCACGTGTCGGGATATGACATCGTGACCCCGGATGGAATGGCCGAAACCCTGAAACATCTTGATGAGACAATCGGCTTGAAAAATGTCTGCGTATGGCACTGTAATGATGCGAAAGCCGCCCGCGGCTCGAAGCTTGATCGTCATCAGCACATCGGCAAGGGAACCATTGGCCTTGAGCCGTTCCGAAGACTGCTAAATGATCCGCGCCTGGCTCACGCAGCATTTATTGCTGAAACCCCGATCGACGAGCCGGGAGATGATAAGAGGAACGTGGATGCGCTAAAGGCGCTGGTAGAAGGCAATAAAGTGAATTCTTCGGACGCGAAATTAGCGGGAAGGGGTAAAGCTAAATACCTGTAGTAGAATCTGCCGAATGAAAAAACTGATAGGTTCTCTTGCGCTTCTGTTGTGGATATTGGCGCTGCCAGTTTTTTCTCAGGAAATTCAGAGACTCGATCCCGCGTTCGATCGGCTTATCCCTGCCAATGCCAAGCTGGAACGTGTAGCCACCGGGTTTAATAAGTGGACAGAAGGGCCGGCGTGGACGCGCGATGGGAAACTTTTATTCGCGGAGATACCTGCCAACAACATCGATATGTGGGTGCCCGGAAAGGGTGCGTCGGTCTTTATGCATCCCAGCGGATATACCGGACCTGGTCCATACGCAGGTCCGGAGCCCGGATCAAATGGGATGACGCTTGACCCTGACGGGCGAGTGAGCGTTGCGGGACATGCCCGACGAAATATTTGGCGGATGGAAACACTCGATCCTCAAGGGGCAGATCACGCGTACTGGCCGACTCTTATCAGGGGAAAAAGCTAAACAGTCCGAATGACCTGGTGTACAAATCGGATGGCTCGCTTTACTTTACCGATCCGCCCTACGGCCTGCCCACCCAAAGTGACAAAGATCCATTTGAAGGAATTGGATGTGAATGGGGTTTACCGCATTCCCAACGCGCGGCAACAAAAACCAGGCGCGCCTCCGGACCGCGCGAATTTGCAGTTGATCATTAAGGACCTGCCGCGTCCCAATGGCGTTGTGTTTTCGCCTGACGAAAAGTACCTGTACATTGCTGACACTGCTACCAAGCGTTGGATGAAATATCGCGTGCAGCCTGATGGATCGGTGACTGATGAATCAGTTTTGCTCGATTGTTCGGCTGACAAAACCCCAGGATCGCCGGATGGCATTCGCGTGGATAAGAAGGGAAATATTTATGGCTCGGGACCTGGCGGCGTATGGATTATTTCTCCGGAGGGCCGGCATCTCGGAACGATCAAGGTTCCCGAACCAGCAAGCAATGTCGCGTGGGGCGATCACGATGGCAAGACTCTCTACATAACTGCCAGCACCAGCATTTATCGCATTAAGCTGAATGTCGCGGGCGTTCGAAATTAGCAGTCGGTCAGTGGACTGAAAATCTTCATAGGCGTGCTGGCGATCGCGTGATGAAAAATCGTACCCCGGGCGGTCCGGCACGTCGGTTAACCCTCCCCGTGTAAAATCTAACATCGCTTAGTATTCACCGATCCTTTCCTGTTTCTATGTCGAAGGTAGATAAAGTCGGCGGTGTGCATGAAGTTCGCGGCCTCGAACCTCCGGATGAGGTCCGTTATGACGCGCAGACTATCGAAGCGAAGTGGGCGCAGCGCTGGCAAAGCGATCCCTCGCTTTATGCCGCCGAGCGGAACTCGACCAAAGAAAAATATTATGTGCTCGAAATGCTTCCATATCCTTCGGGCGCATTGCACATGGGCCATGTGCGCAACTATGCCATTGGGGATGCTCTTGCGCGCTACATGTGGATGAACGGCTATAACGTGTTGCATCCGATGGGATGGGATTCGTTCGGCCTCCCCGCCGAGAATGCGGCGATTTCCAACAACACTCCGCCCCGCGAATGGACTTTGCGAAACATTGCGAACATGAAGACGCAGATGACGCGTCTTGGGTTTGCGTATGACTGGTCGCGGGAAATTACAACCTGCCTGCCGGAATATTACCGCTGGAACCAGTGGTTTTTCCTCAAGCTCTACGAACGCGGGCTGGCCTACCGAAAAAAAAGCAGAGTGAACTGGTGCCCCCAGTGCGCCACCGTGCTCGCTAATGAACAAGTTGTCGGCGGATGCTGCTGGCGTCACGAAGACACGCTGGTGGAGCAGCGGGAGCTCGAGCAATGGTTTTTGCGAATCACCAATTACGCCGATGAATTGCTGCGCGATCTCGATAAGCTCGACGGCTGGCCGGAAAAAGTAAAGACCATGCAGCGCAACTGGATTGGGCGCAGTGAAGGCACTTTGGTGGACTTTGCGGTAGACGGAGTTGTGACTGGTGGTGAATTCGGTAAGGTCACGGTTTTTACCACGCGGGTGGACACGATTTTCGGGGCCACGTCGATTCAGCTTGCGCCACAGCATCCTCTGGTCTCAGCTTTCACGGAGAAAGATGCAAAGTTGCGCGTCCAGGTCGACGAATTAATTTCGCAGCAGCGTAAGGCTAGGGAAAGCGGAGACATTGGCGCAATTGAAAAGCACGGAGTCAATGCCGGACGGCATGCGCTCAATCCTTATAACGGCGAGAAAATCCCTATCTGGGTGGCGAACTACATTTTGATGGATTACGGAACTGGCGCCATCATGAGTGTTCCCGCCCATGACGAGCGCGACTATGAATTCGCCAAAAAATATGGCTTGGAGATTCGGCAAGTCATCGTTCCTAAGAAGGCGGCCGAGGACGCCCGAGCCCCACAACAGGCATCGGCCATCGGAGGATTGCCGTTTACAACGCTCGACGGCACGCTCGTCAACTCCGGACCGTTCCATTGCCTTAGCTGCGAAGAGGCAATTGAGGAGATGTCGGCATTTGCGGAGAAAAATAATTTTGGAAAAGCCGCCATCACTTATCGTCTGAAAGATTGGGGCATCTCCCGTCAACGTTATTGGGGAACGCCGATTCCAATGCTCTACTGCGAAACGGATGGCATCGTTCCGGTTCCGGAGAGTGAGTTGCCCGTTCTGCTTCCCGAAAGCGTAGACATCACGCTGACGGGAGGATCGCCCTTGGGGCGTGTCCCGGAATTTGTGAATGCGACTTGCCCCAAATGCGGGGGGCCGGCGCGGCGCGAGACCGATACCATGGACACATTTGTCGATTCCTCCTGGTATTTTTACCGCTATACCGACGCTTATAATGACAAGCTTCCATTCGAGCGCGACACGGCGGCCTATTGGTTTCCCATCGATCAATACATTGGCGGCGTGGAACATGCGATTCTTCATCTTATTTATTCGCGCTTCTGGACGAAATTCATGCGCGACCTGGGGCTGGTGAATAACGACGAGCCGATTGCGCGGCTGTTTACGCAGGGCATGGTGATTAAAGATGGCGCGAAGATGTCCAAGAGTTTGGGGAATGTAGTTTCGCCGGACGAAATGATGGCTCGCTATGGTGCTGACAGCGCTCGCATGTACAGCCTTTTTGCCGCGCCTCCCGATCGCGATTTAGATTGGCAGGAGAAGGGAATCGAAGGCATTCAGCGATTTGTGAGCCGGGTATTCCGGTTTGTGAAAGACACGGCACATGCGGGGGATGCGCAGGCTGGCATGGCAACTTCGAACGAGCTAGCTCCGTTAGCTCGGTCGGTCCAGCGAAAATTACATCAAACAATTAAACGTGTCACCGATGATTTTTCAGGCCGCTGGCACTTCAATACGTCCATTGCTGCAATCATGGAGTTCAGCAACCTACTCATTGCGTCCAAAGATCGAATTCTGGGGGGAGTGGAACTATCTCAGGTTGATCCGTTCCCTGCGTCACTACTTGCGGAAGTGCAACGCGATTTGGTATTGCTGCTCGCTCCATTTGCGCCTTACTTTGCAAGCGAACTTTGGGAGATGTTGGGCCAGAAGGGAAATCTGCTGCGGGCACCATGGCCGAAATATGATCCCGCCCTGGCAAAGGAAGAGGAGCTAGAAATCCCGGTGCAAGTAAATGGCAAACTTCGTGGCTTAATCACAGTGCCAGCGGATACTGCCGAAGAAGTAATCAGAGAACACGCATTGGCGAATGAAAAAATAAAAACTTTAATCGCCGGAAAACAGATCGTGAAAGTGATCATCGTTCCGGGCAAACTGGTTAACGTAGTAGTCCGCTAAAAATTCGGTGACGCAACGTTCACCCAACTCTCGAGGGATTCCGCACGATTCTTCGCAGACCCTCGTTTGGCCTGGCCGAAATTGCGTGGCGGTGGACGTTCGGTGTTGCCACGATTTCATTGCTGGTTTTCTCGGCGGTTGAATATCTGAATACTCTGCCGGTGGGGCGGGGCGATCTGTTTTTGCTGCGTACCCGCCATCCGCTACTCGTATCGCGCGCTCTCGCTCATATCTTTGAAGGAAGCGCACTTCGCGCCGGAAAAGCTGGATTGCTTCTGATTTTCTTGCTGGCGTTGGCATGGGTCGTAGTCGCCTCCTGGAGCCGTTCGTTGACAGTGCGCGAACTTCTAAATTATTTCGGAGAGGTAGAAGGCTTTGCCGGCTCCTCGGCGAAAGGTAGGAAATCTGAGTTCAATTTGTCATCATTATTTGCGCTGAACGCGCTTCGAGTTTTCATTACGGTGGTGGCAGCTTTTGCTTGCATTGCCGCTTTCATCTTGGGAAATGCCGCCTCGCCCTCTACCAATCCTTCTCCGGGGTCTGCAACACTTGTCTTCTGTTCGCTGGTCCTTGGAATTTCGATTGTCTGGTTGTTTCTAAATTGGTTGCTTTCATTGGCGGGGATTATTGCGGTGGCGAAGGGAAGTCGCGGGTTGGAATCGGTCATAATGGCGGTCGATCTGTGCCGGAATAGGTGGGGCTCGATTATTGGAGCTGCCACAGGGTTCGGAATTGCTCATCTAATTGTGTTTTTCATTGCCGGTTCTTTAGCTAATGTTTCCATTGGCTTTTGCAACGGTTTTGCCTCCAGCCGTTGTTTTCGGCGGGATGGTTCTGGTGGCGCTGTTATATTTTGCGGCTGTTGACTTTCTTTACGCGGGACGAATGTCCGCCTATGTTGCAATGATTCTGCAGCCAGCTTCTGTTGTTCAGAATATGAATTTGACCGAAGGCGTTGACCGGGATGAATTGATTCTGAGCGATAATCGAATTTTGCCGGCCACAACCTAGCGAGTATGGATTTTGCTCTTTACACCTGCCTTCTGATTTGAGAAAGTTATCCTTGGAAACCCAATCTATAGTCGTCCTCGACTTTGGCGCGCAGTACTCCCAATTAATCGCGCGCCGCATCCGCGAACAAAATATTTTTTCGGTTGTCCTGCCTTGTAATTGCACGCTGGACGAAATTCGCAGCTATTCGCCGGTCGGAATCATTCTTTCGGGTGGCCCATCCTCGGTGTATGACAAAAACGCTCCAGTGGCGGACACCGGCATTTTTGAAATGGGAGTGCCGATCCTCGGAATTTGCTATGGCCTGCAATACATGGTGCATGCGCTTGGCGGCAAAGTGCATCCCGCAGAAAAACGCGAATATGGTCATGCCAAGGTCGAAATCGTAAAGCCTTCCCGGTTGTTCGATGGGCTGCCAAAAATTCTGGCGGTATGGATGTCGCACGGCGACGAAGCGGTCGAACTTCCTGCGGGATTCGAACTGACTGCCAAATCACCCAATGCAGTTGCCGCAATAGAAAATCCTGGCAAACAAATGTGGGCAGTGCAATTTCATCCCGAAGTCCACCACACTCCTTTGGGCACGGACATTCTTCGCAATTTCGCGCTGAACATTTGTTCGGCGAAACCAAATTGGACGGCGCAACGTTTTATTGACGAAACCATTGCTAACGTGCGGCAGACGGTCGGCAGTGGACGCGCGATTTGCGGGCTTTCGGGAGGCGTCGATTCCGCAGTGGCCGCTACTTTGGTCGACCGCGCTTTGCGCGACGAAGAGGGCAAGCAGCGTCTGACCTCAATCTTCGTCAATAACGGCGTACTCCGTAAGAGTGAATTTGAGAAAGTTCAGCAGACGCTGCGGCAGAGGTTGGGATTGCGGGTGATCGCGGTTGACGCGACCGAACGTTTCTTGAGCAAGCTTGCCGGCGTTACCGATCCTGAGAGAAAAAGGAAAATTATCGGCAACGAATTCATCGTTGTATTCGAAGAGGAAGCGCAAAAGATTTTGAAGACGGAAGGGGCGGAGTCGCCGCCCGCGAATCAATCCGACGAGAAAGTCTGGCTGGTGCAAGGCACCCTCTATCCCGATGTCATTGAGTCGCGATCCGTACGCGGACCTTCGCAGGTAATCAAGTCGCATCACAATGTCGGTGGACTTCCGGAGAAGATGAATCTCAGGCTAATCGAGCCATTAAAGGATTTATTCAAGGATGAAGTGCGAAAGATCGGCCGTGATCTGGGAATGCCGGAAGAAATTCTAATGCGGCAACCCTTCCCCGGGCCCGGTCTTGCAGTGCGGATACTGGGGGAAGTGACTCCGGAACGACTGGCGATTCTGCGGGACTGCGACGACATTGTTGTCACTGAAATCAAGCGAGCTGGGCTTTATACAAAAATTTGGCAATCGTTTGCCGTGCTCTTGCCGGTGATGTCGGTGGGAGTGATGGGGGATCAGCGCACTTACGCCAACACATGCGCTATTCGTGCGGTGAATTCCGAAGATGGAATGACAGCTGACTGGGTGCCACTTCCTTACGATGTGCTGAAAACCATCTCCAGCAGAATTGTGAATGAAGTAAAGGGTGTTAACCGTGTGGTTTACGACATCACTTCCAAACCCCCAGGAACAATCGAGTGGGAGTGAGGGAAAAATCTGGTTAATAAATATGAGAATCGTCTTATTGGGCCGTTTGGTTCTGTAGAGTTATGTTAGCGGAAATAATTTCTTGGATTGATAACGGCGGGAACTTTCAAACGTCTATTTACGTAGAAGATTTAGGAGCAAGTTATGCTGACCCTGGATGTTGAGAGATCAAAAGATGTCGTGGTGGTCCGATGCGCGGGCCGCATCGTACGCGGAGAAGAGGTTTACGCGCTCAAGAGTGCAGTGCTTACCGAAAACAATACGCGGATCGTTGTGCTCGACCTTTCCGATGTGGAATCGCTGGACGCAGGCGGATTGGCAGCGCTGGTCTCTTTGCATCATTGGAGCCGGGGCCGCGGCATTCAGTTGAAGTTAGTGAACCCTTGCAACTTCGTCAGAGAATTATTGGACCGCACAAAGTTAAGCGGGGTGTTCGACATCTCGACTTTCCGGGATGCCTGCGTGGCAATTGTCGGCTCGACTCACGAAGAACGTGAAGAAGCGTGTTGTTCAGGATTGTGACGATGTAGCAATGTCCTGCTTTTAGGGCGACAAAGATTTCTTCAGACTGAGATCCTTTGGAGAAAAGTCTGTCGCCCTCCTCCTGCTAATAAGAGATCAAAATATTTAATCAATCGGTCTGGGCAGATATTGTCGCAGAGGGCATTGTTCGCACAGCGGTTTCGATTTCAAACAGAAATGCTTTCCCACTCCCACCAGCAACCCATGCATGTCGTTATATATTTGAGCCACTGCCGAGCGTTTCCTCAGACTCATTCTTGAGGGCGAATGACCGGTGCCCGGGAAGGAGTTTTCGGCGCCACGTTCGCGCAAGTTAGCTTTCATGCTTCCCACCGGCTCAAGAGATCTCTGGAATAAAAGACGAATGTCTTCGTAACTTGTGTCCTCGGCTGAAAGTTCATGGCGAGATAAAATACGGCGGGTATAAGCATCCACCACGAACACGGGATGCTGGCCTCCATAGAGCAAAATTGCATCCGCCGTCTCCGGTCCTACCCCAGTTAATTCCAACAATTCCTTCCGCAGTCTTTCCGTCGGTTGCGCGAACATTCGATCTAGAGAGCCTCCATACTTTTCATCCAGGAAAGCTACGAAGAGTTTTAGACGCGCCGCCTTTTGCCTGAAATATCCAGACGAGCGAATGAGTGTTTCGAGTTCCGATAAAGATATTGTGCGGATTCCATCCAGCGATAACCTTCCGGCCCCGCGAAGTTGTTTTAATGCAATCGCTACGTTCGTCCACGAAGTATTCTGCGTCAGATACGCGCCGGCTATGACTTCGAATCTTGAGCGCGCGGGCCACCAATGCTGCGGACCCCACGCGTCGTAGAGGGTGTGATAGAACGCGCGAAGCGATTCTTCTTTGGACGCAAACACGGGAAGCTCCAGTGTAAAGCAGACAGAAACCGGATCAATCCCCGGCAAATCAGGCAAGGCTCGCGCTGATCTCGTTACGAAAGACCCCGGCCCGCGGAACCGTTAACAGCTTCCAATCGCGCATTTTGGGCTTATTACGCGGGCTGGTGCGATTTCCCGCGTTTTCCCCGCGCGGACAAGTACCAAAGTTACTGGAGAAGTAACGCGGATAAGTTGACAATTTGTGTCAACGAAATGCGCTGTGTTTTCTTCCCTCAATGGCGAGAGCGATTTCGGAGACGCCAAGTTAAATTGCACCAGTCATTACGTAAATAGGAGACCGAGGCATGTCCCAAAGGTTGGGTGATCTTCTTGTTAAAGAGAAGGTCATAACTCCAGAGCAATTGCAACAAGCAACCAAGGCTCAGAAAGAGTCGAACGTACGCCTGGGCTCTGCTTTGGTAAAACTCGGATTTTTAACCGACGAAGATGTCACGAATTTCCTTTCGCGGCAGTACGGTGTTCCGGCAATCAATCTTTCGTATTTCGAAATTGATCCTTCCGTCGTAAAGCTGATTCCGTTTGAAACCGCGAAGCGTTATCAGATTCTTCCATTAAGCCGCGTGGGAGCTTCATTGACCATCGCGATGGTCGACCCCACCAATGTCTTCGCGATGGACGATATCAAGTTCATGACCGGATTCAACATCGAGCCGGTCGTCGCGTCCGAAAGCTCGATTCTTGATGGAATCGAAAAAGCTTACGGCTCGACCAAGCAGGACGATCTTGAGCAGGTGATGCAGTCGATGTCAGAAGCGGATGACGCCGATGTCGAATTGCAAGCCGAACAAGCGGAGATGGGTCTAGCCGATCTGGAAAAAGCTGCCGATGAAGCGCCCATCGTAAAGCTCGTAAACCTGGTCTTGACTGACGCGGTAAAGCGAGGCGCCAGTGATATTCACATGGAGCCCTATGAGAAGGAGTTCCGCGTACGCTTCCGCATTGACGGTATTTTGCAAAGCATCATGTCGCCGCCACTCAAGCTGAAGGATGCTATTACATCGCGCTTGAAAATTATGGCGAAGCTCGACATCAGCGAAAAGCGTCTGCCTCAGGATGGACGCATCATGCTGAAGATGGCGCTGGCAGGCCGAAAAAAGCAGCTCGACTTTCGCGTGAGCACGCTCCCAACTCTGTGGGGAGAAAAGATCGTTCTTCGTCTTCTCGACAAAGAAAATTTGCGTCTCGACATGACGAAGCTGGGCTTTGAGGCCGAGTCCCTGGTTAAGTTTGAAAAAGCGATTCTAAAACCTTACGGGATGGTTCTGGTCACGGGACCGACCGGTTCCGGGAAAACAAATACGCTTTATTCCTCAATCGCTCGCTTGAATCAGCCGGACACCAACATTATGACGGCTGAAGATCCAGTCGAATTCCAGTTGGGTGGCGTCAATCAGGTGCAGATGAAAGAGCAGATCGGCCTGAACTTCGCGGCTGCCCTGCGTGCGTTTTTGCGGCAGGATCCAAACATCATCCTGGTCGGAGAAATTCGAGACTTTGAAACTGCCGAAATTGCGATCAAAGCGGCGCTGACTGGACACCTTGTGCTTTCGACTCTGCATACCAATGGCGCGCCCGAAACCATTACCCGGCTTATGAATATGGGTATTGAGCCTTTCCTGGTAGCCACATCGGTGCACTTGATCTGCGCTCAGAGACTTATTCGCCGCATATGTTCCGAATGCGCCGAGTTTGTGGACGTCCCTTACCAGACGCTGCTCGAAGAAGGCTACGGCGCCGAAGAAGCCAAGACCATCAAGATCAAAAAAGGCAAAGGTTGCGGCACCTGCAATAACACTGGATACAAGGGCCGCACCGGCTTGTATGAAGTCATGGAAGTCGATGACGAAATAAGGGAACTGGTTTTAGTTGGAGCTTCAGCTGTCGAACTAAAAAAGAAGGCGATCGAGCGCGGCATGATCACCTTGCGGCGCAGCGGGTTGATTAAGGTTGCCGCAGGATTGACCACGCTTGAAGAAGTAGCACGCGAAACCATCCACTAAGTTTGGTTTGAAGAAGGGACGAATTGTTATGGCGCTGTCATTAAGCGATTTGTTGAAGCGAATGTTGGAGATGGGAGGCAGCGATCTCCACATCACTACGAATTCACCGCCCCAGATTCGTGTCCACGGACACCTGGTGCCGCTCGATCTGCCGCAGATGACGCCGGCGGAAACCAAGCAACTTGCTTACAGCGTAATGACAGACGCGCAAAAGCATCGCTTCGAAGAAACGTTCGAGTTGGATTTTTCTTTCGGACTAAAAGGATTGGCCCGCTTCCGCGCAAACACTTTCAATCAACGCGGAGCCACCTCGGCCGTGTTTCGTTTAATTCCTTTCGAAATCAAATCGTTCAACCAACTCGGCTTGCCTCCGGTAGTCAGCAAGATGTGCGAAAAACCTCGAGGATTGGTGTTGGTGACCGGGCCCACTGGATCGGGAAAATCGACCACGCTTGCCGCCATGATCGACAAGGTCAACACGGAACGGCACGAGCACATTCTGACGATTGAAGATCCGATCGAGTTCGTGCACATGAACAAGAATTGCGTGGTCAATCAGCGCGAACTGCACGCGGATACTAAGAGCTTTACTGACGCCTTGCGCGCCGCGCTCCGTGAAGATCCCGACGTGGTGCTGATCGGCGAAATGCGCGATCTGGAAACTATCGAATCCGCCCTACGTATCGCGGAAACAGGCCACTTAACCTTCGGAACTCTGCATACCAACTCGGCTATTTCGACTATTAACAGAATCATTGACGTATTCCCAGCCCATCAACAGCCGCAGATCAGAGCGCAGTTGTCGCTAGTGCTGGAAGGCATCATGTGCCAAAGCTTGTTGGCAAAAGCCGACGGCAAAGGGCCGCGCGATGTGCATGGAGATTCTGGTTCCGAACAATGCCATCCGCAATCTGATTCGCGAAGACAAAGTTCACCAGATTTATTCGGCGATGCAATCAGGACAAGACAAATTTGGGATGCAGACGTTCAACCAGTCCCTAGCCAGCTTGTATCTGCACTAAGCAGATCACGCTTGGAAGTCGCGCTGGCGCGATCGAGTATGCCCGACGAATTGCAGGAAATGATCAACCGCGGTGCGGGATTAAATAAAGGCGCATCGCCGATTATGGCAAAGGCGGCAGCCGCACCGACCAAGCGATAAGAGTCGCGAATGACAGTAGAAGTTCCAACGTCCGACGGGCGTTTTTAAAACAGATACGCAGTAATCAGGAGAGGCTAACATGCCAGTTTTTACTTTTTCGGGGAAGACTGCTACGGGAGAAAAGATCACCGGGGAGCGGACCGCTTCCAACAAACAGATGCTGACCGTGCAGTTGCGGCGGGAGCAAATCACCGCGGGATCCATTCGAGAAAAGGGAAAAGAATTTTCTCTTCCGACTTTCGGCTCGGGCAAAGTCAAAGTTAAGGAGATTGCCGTCTTCTTCCGGCAATTTTCCGTAATGATTGATGCCGGCCTGCCGTTGGTGCAATGCCTCGAGATTCTTGCGGCGAACCAGGAGAACCAGTCTTTTCAGAAAATTCTGACTGGGGTCCGTACGACCGTTGAAGGCGGAGCCACGCTGGCGAATGCGATGCGCCAATATCCCAAAGCATTCGACGATCTAACCACGAACATGATCGAGGCAGGAGAAACTGGCGGTATTTTGGACATCATTTTGCAGCGTCTTGCGGCGTACGTTGAAAAGGCGGTCAAACTCAAGTCAGCCGTGAAATCGGCATTGATCTATCCGGTTGCTGTCGTATCCCTGGCTACGTTGATCGTAGGTGCGCTTTTGAAGTGGGTCGTGCCGATCTTCTCAAACCTGTTCGCAGGCCTGGGAGTGGCGTTACCGCTGCCAACGCGAATTGTCATGGGCTTGAGCGCATTCGTTGGGCAATTCTGGTGGTTCTTTATTGTGGGCGGCGTGGCATTGGTTTTTGGCGTGAAGCAAATTCGAAAGAATCCGCGGGGGCGCTACTATTTCGATTACATGCTATTGAAACTGCCAATCATCGGAATTCTGCTCCGCAAAATTGCAGTCGCGCGTTTCACCAGAACGCTTGGAACCTTGATCACCTCAGGCGTGCCAATTCTCGAAGGTCTGAGCATTACCGCCAGAACTTCAGGAAACGCGGTCCTTGAAGAAGCGCTGATGAAAGTGCGCAAAGCGATCGAGGAAGGCCGCACTATCGTCGATCCATTGAGAGAGTCCGGAGTTTTTCCCAACATGGTGACGCAGATGATTGGAGTTGGCGAAGCCACCGGCGCCATGGATGCCATGCTTCAAAAGATCGCGGACTTCTACGAAGATGAAGTCGATAACGCCACCAAAGATATGTTGGCCATGTTGGAACCCGCCATCATCGGGCTGTTGGGCGTCGTGGTTGGCGGCATCGTCATTTCGCTCTACATGCCACTGTTCGCAATGATCGGCAAACTGGCAGGCTAAAGAAATCCGGAGAGGCGAGCTTCCTAAGGTCGGGAAGTTCGTCTTTCTTTAAAACAGCTCTTCTCCGCCAGCACGAGAACATCTCGCCGAAAAGAGCATTGGACCAAACCAATCATGCAATCCATGTTTGATGAACGGCTATGGCTGGCCTGGTTGGTCAAGGTTCGTATCATCATCCTCACATTTATTCTGGGAATTGAACTGGCAATCTCCCGGCTCACCACTACTACTCTTCCGCTTCGATTATTCGTTAGCACGATGCTGCTTTGGTATGCAGTGTCTGTGTTCTATCTTCTGCTGCTTTCGTTCTGGCAAGAACACCGAATTCAGTCAGTCTTGCAGGTGTTGACTGATTTAGCTATGGTGACGCTGGTCGTTTACGCAACCGGCTGCGAAGACAGTTCCCTCAACTTTCTATATCCGCTGGTAATTATTGTCGCGAGCGTCCTCCTGCCACGCTGGTGGATCTACATCACGGCGGCTCTGGCATTCATTCTCTACGGAACGGTGCTGGAGTTGGCCTACTACGGGGTCGTCCAGTCCTATTCCGGCGCGCATACCGAACTCCGCACCTTGCAGGGAATAATTCTGGTTAACTTCTTTGCATATCTGGCGGTCGCTTATCTCGCCAGCCTGCTCGCGGCGAAGCTGCGCCAGGTGGATGTAAAGCTGAAACACACCAGCGGAGAACTGGAAAATCTTCAGGCGCTCCACGAAAACATCATCCAGGCAATCAGCGGCGGACTGATCACAACTGGCTTGGACGGTCACATCACCCTGGCCAATATGGCGGCCCAGAAGTTATTGGGACAATCCGAAGATGAATTGTTAGGACGTCCGGTCGGGCCTCTATTCCTCGATCCGTTGCCGTCGGTGGATTCCGAATGTTGCCATGGGGAAGTCCGCTTTGCGTTGCAAAATAGTTTTCGAAAAACGTTTCGAGTCATGGTTTCGGCTCTCACAATCCCGGGGCGCGGAATACTTGGGTACGTTTACACATTTGACGATCTGACCGAAATACGGCGCCTGGAGCGCGAAGTACGGCTTCAGGACCGTCTCGCAGCAGTCGGACGCTTGGCGTCTGCAATCGCGCACGAAATCCGTAATCCTCTTACCTCGATTGCTGGGTCTGTGTACATGCTCTCGAGCATTCCGGACCTAAAAGACGAGCATCGCCAATTGTTGGGAATCGTTACCAGAGAATCGGAGCGGCTGAACAACATTATTACTGACTTTCTGGCGTATTCCCGGGGTAAACAATATCGCTTTGCCCAAGTCGATTTGCTTTCATTGCTGGAAGATACTCTCACGCTGCTTGAACATCGCATGGTTTCCCAAAATACTGGCATTCGAATTCAGCGCAGGTATGGGCGAGAAAAGGCGATGGTCCTGGCGGACGGAGACAAGATCAAGCAGGTGTTCTGGAATTTCTGTGAAAACGCCGTCCGCGCGATGAAGGCTGGGGGAACTTTGACAGTCTCCGTCGAAGATGCGGGTCCCGATTGGCAAATAAATTTTGCCGACACGGGGCCGGGAATGAATCCGCAATTGACGGAAAAGATTTTCGAACCATTCCAATCGCAATTTGAGGGCGGGACCGGCCTGGGGCTGGCGATTGTCTATCAAATCGTTCAGGCCCACGAAGGCAAAGTCTGGGCACGTTCGAAGCCTGGAGAAGGATGCGTGTTTGTACTGCGCCTGCGCCAATTAGTGGCGGGCCAAGAAGCCCAACCTACGGTGTCTTCGGACTCGCAGGCTGGCTGGACTTCTTCCACCTCAGCAGGCGCGCTAGCAGTTGCAGGAGGCGGCCATGGGTAACATTTTGGTTTGCGATGACGAACGCTCTATCTGCGAGATGCTGGACATCGCCCTTCGCCGCGACGGCCACAAAGTCGAAACCGTAAATTCCGGCGAAGCGGCCAAGAAAAAGCTGGATGCTGCTTTGTACGACGTGGTGGTTACCGATATCAAAATGCCAAACACCGACGGCATTGAAGTGCTGCGGCACGCGCATCAGGTTTCTCCTGAGTCGGCGGTGATTTTAATTACGGCGGTGGATGATTACGAGGCTGCTGTGGAGGCGGTAAAAGCAGGCGGCGCGTCCGATTACATCCGCAAATCACCCGGCCTGGTGGATGAAATTAAGCTCGCCATCAACCGGTCGCTCGAAAAAATGTCTCTCAGCCGGCAAAATTTTGCCTTCAAGAGGGATGCCGCTACCCGCAACTCGCTCGACAATATTGTCGGAGTGAGCCCAGCAATGGACAAGTTGAAACAGACCATCCGCACCGTTGCTTCCACGCAAAGCACGGTGATCGTTTATGGCGAGAGTGGAACCGGAAAAGAACTGGTGGCTCGGGCTGTCCACATTTGTTCGCCTCGGGCAGCGGAACCCTTCGTCTCGATTAATTGCGGGGCCTTTCCGGAGACTCTGCTTGAGAGTGAGCTCTTTGGATACGTGAAAGGCGCGTTCACCGGGGCAAATCAAAATAAGCGCGGATTGTTTGAAGTCGCCAGTGGAGGAACAATATTTCTCGACGAAATCAGCGAGATGAGCCTCACCATGCAGGTCAAGCTCCTGAGAGTCCTGCAGGAACGGTCCGTCCGTCCCGTAGGTGGGACCTCCGAAATCGCCATTGACGTGCGGGTAATTGCAGCGACCAATCGCGATTTGGATAAACAGGTGGCCGAAAATACTTTTCGCGAGGACCTCTATTATCGGCTCAGTGTTATTCCAATTTCTGTGCCTCCGCTTCGGGACCGCCGCGAAGATGTGCCTCTTCTGATAAATCATTTTCTTAAGAAATATGTTTCGGCGGCAGGCAGAAATATTTCCCGGGTGAATCCACAATCTCTCGACTCGATCTGCGGATATGACTGGCCTGGTAATGTGCGCCAACTGGAAAACACAATAGAGCGGGCGGTGGCACTCGAGACCGGCGAAGAGTTGCGGGTAGAGTTGCCGGTAGAAAGATCAAAGGCTAAGGCAGCCGCAGCTGGAGTGGGGATCAATGGTTCGTTTCCGGGCGGAAACGGCAACATCCTGCCGGAAGGAATTGAGATGGAAAAGTATGTAGCGGATATCGAGCGGTCTCTGTTGCAGGCTGCGCTGACGCAATCGAATGGGGTTCAAACCCGCGCCGCGGATCTGCTGAAAATTTCCTACCGGTCGTTCCGGCATCTGATGAAGAAATACGAACTCTAAAGGCAGAAATTTAGATAACGATTTTTCCCTTGGCCAGCTTCTCCCGCTTTTCTTTTACCCAGCCTTCTTTGACGATTTGACGGGCGCGGCCAATGGCCAGGGAATCCGCAGGGACGTCTTGTGTAATACACGATCCCGCGGCGACGTATGCCCCCTGGCCGATTTTCACCGGCGCGACCAAAGTGGAATTGCTTCCGACAAAAACATTGTCCTCAATTACGGTGGTGTGTTTGTTCTTGCCGTCGTAGTTACAGGTAATCGTGCCTGCCCCGATGTTGACCCCGTCTCCAATTTCGGCATCCCCAAGATAGGTCAGGTGATTTGCCTTTGATCCTTTGCCTAGCTTTATTTTCTTGGTCTCGACAAAATTTCCCACGTGTGCGCCTTCTCCTATCTCGCTACCCGGACGCAAGTGAGAATACGGGCCGAGCACAGCTCCATTCTTCACCGTCACCCCATCGAGCACGCACCCGTGGACGAACGGTCACCCCATTCCCGACCTCCGAATTTTGAATGACCGAATAAGAGCGAACACGACAATTGCTACCAATTCGGGTTTTGCCGAGAAGTTGAACAAATGGCTCAATCACCGTGTCGGCGGCCACTTCGACATCGGCATCGATCACGCAACTCTCCGGATAAAAAATCGACACCCCATCCGCCATGAGGGATTGTGCTTTAGCTTTACGGATTTCCAGGTCGATTTCCATCAGCTCGGCGCGGGTATTTCCACCCAGAATTTCTGAAGCGTCGCCTGTCTCTGTAACGATCACACGGAGCTTCTGCTGATTAAAAATTGAGGCCATATCGGTCAGATAAAACTCATGGTGCGGGTTATCGGCTGCGAGCTTGTCAATATTTGCGAACAACAATTTCACATCAAAGGCGTAGAAGCCGGAGTTTATTTCTTGAATTTGACGTTCCGCCAGACTCGCGGCCTTTTCCTCGACAATTGCCTTCACCTCCGCGCCATTTTCATCTTTGCGAATAACCCGTCCATAGCCTGTTGGATTCTCCAGGCGAGCAGATAACAGAGTCATCGCCGCTTTATGGGAGGTATGGAAATCCAGCAGATTCGTGATCGTCGCCGAGGAAATGCGGGGAGCATCTCCGGAGAGCACGACGACGGTGTCGTAGTTCACCAGAGCTTCCCGCGCAACCATGAGGGCGTGTCCTGTCCCGCGCTGCTCGGACTGCAACACTACATTAATTCCCGTGGGATCTACAATCTCGCGCACCTGAGTCGCACCGTGGCCGATGATTGCGTAGATGTCACTCGCTGGAACAACTGCTTTAGCGGCTGCTATGACGTGCGCTAGTAGAGGTTTCCCTCCGACTTCATGCAGTACCTTGGGATATTTCGATTTAAGCCGGGTGCCTTTGCCCGCAGCCATGATTGCAATAGCAGTGCGTGATCCGCGGCCGCTGGTTTTTGATTTTGACATTGCAGACAATATACCGCGAGACGCGGATACTTTTAAGTTACTGGCGATGGAACAGAAGATTAGCGGGGCGCGCCGGCGAAGCCGCCAACTCCAATACGTCTTTGGCAACCCGCCCGCTATCATGACGCGCAACATCTCCCTGGTCGAGATAATCTCCCAATACCGGGCACACGCCGAGCTTTTCGATAGCTTCCAGATCCGCAACCACTTGAGACGAACCCTCCAGCGCGTATTTCGCTTTGAGCTCCGGAGAGACCGGAGTTTGATTAATCAATGCAAAATCAAATATGCGGGTTTGAGCATGCGCATCCAGAGCGCGAATATGATCCGCAGCCGTACGTCCAAACTCTCATTCGCTTGGGTCATTAGATTACACACGTAAACTTTGACCGCTGGGGATCCCACGATCGCTTGCGCCATCCCGCGCACCAGCAAATTCGGAATCAGGCTGGTAAAGAGCGATCCGGGACCTATGGTGATGAGATCTGCCGACATGATTGCTTCGAGTGTCTGAGGCAAAGGTTCGGAGTCGGCCGGCACTAAAAATAATTCTTTGATTCGTCCTTTGCTAGCGGTGATTTTGGTTTCGCCTACGACTCGGGTTCCGTCTTCCATAAGCGCTTCGAGTTCGGTGCTCGCAGCGGTCGACGGATAGATGCGCCCTCGGGTAAGCAGAATTTCGGACGAAAGTCTCACTGCCTCGCTGAAATCTCCCAGTTATCGAGGACAATGCCGCGAGAAACAGGTTTCCAAAACTGTGTCCTTCAAGTCCCGAACCTTTGGAAAACCGGTGCTGAAACAGCCGCGAAAGTAAATTCTCGTCCTCTGACAATGCGACGATGCAATTGCGAATGTCGCCGGGGGGCGGCATATTAAGCTCTTTGCGGAGGCGACCGCTGGAGCCGCCATCATCGCTGACCGTGACCACGGCTGACAATTCATCAATGATTGGGGTGTTAGGGGATGGGATGCGCTCGCCGGGACGAACGACATAGCGTTTCAGCCCTTTAAGCAGAGCGGAGAGACCGGTCCCTCCTCCAATTGCGACCACTCGGAGGCCAGAGGCTCGTCGGTTGGGGTCAGTGGGCGGCGTCGGCGACCGATGTTGGACGTCATCCATGACCAGATTTAGTAACTGCGGTCGTTCCCGAATGTTCCCAATTCCTCGCCGGGATCGGGATAGAGCAGTTCGGTGAATCGTGGGTCTTCTACCAGGTTTTGGAAATCAGAATCATTGCGAGCCTGAAAACGAAGCGCGGGGTTTATTCGAATAGCTTGATCAAGATTGCGCAGGGAATCTTCCACGTGCCCGGTCAGGCAATTCAATGCGGCCATTCCGTATGAAACATAATCTGCCTTCGGAACCTGCTTGGCTAAAGTATCGAGATGCTCTCGTGCTCCAACATAGTCTCCCAAGTTCAGCAAGGAGACTGCATAGTCGTAGTGCTCTTCCGGACTCTTAAATTGGGACGTCGTACGCTCCAATTGCTGATTACATGCGCTCAAATGGACGGTGGCCCGATCTGCCAGTTCCTTAGCGCCGCCCGCGAGTACTTTCTGCAGAGAGGTCTTCGCTTTCTCAAATTTGTGTTCCTGGAGGAATCGCAGACCGGCCTCGTAGTTTTGCACAGCCTCTGCAAAACTCGGATCGTCGGACCGAGACTTCTTAGGATTCGTCTTCTGTGCCATGTGTAAAAGCCTTCCTGTATTTTTCGTAAGTACGCCTCTTTTTATAGGTTTAGACGGAATTGTCACAGCAGTTCGTTTAAGTAATTTCAAGTCTGACCGCATTTTTGAATTCTTTGGTGATTTGATTCGCCAGCGAATACCCTGTGGAAAACTGCTTCCGTCACCTACGTCAGACTTAGTTTATCGATGCGGCTGTCGCCAGACTGACTTGCTTCCATTCCCCAGCAATGATTCCTCGACGGATTTCAACCGCAGTCTTGCCCTTTTGATGCATCGTGTATGAGTAATAGAGTTCCTTTAAGCAAATCGAACATTGCGCCCCATGGGCGGTTTCAAAGCAACTGTGCAAGCTGTTATGACCTATTCGGTCGCAAAAACAATAGCAGGGTTGCTGATGCAAAACCGCCGGAATCTTTGCCGCCAGCTCGTAAGCACGGGTTTGATAAGGATACTGCGCATTTTCGCCCCAGAGCTGATCCTGAGCCAGAATCGCCGGTAGCTTTGCATCTTTCTCCGGCGGAGTGGCATTGTATGCTGGGACTTTGTCGTCGGGTTGAGACAGTGCCCAAGGTGCTGCCAATGAAATGCTTATAAGTGCCAGGGCGATTAAATTACAGGCGCGTCTTAACATATTTTGGCCATTGAACTCATGTATTGTAACCCGAATTCCAGACCGGCAATAGACCCGGCCCCCTTACTGTGGTGCTCGGTGTTAAAGGTGGGCGGTATAGAATTGAGAGAATGTCGCAACCGGAGTACATGATTCAAACTGATCCTCCGCGGCTTATTAAACGGACTGACGCCCCCATTGTGGCAGTCTGGCTTCGAGATCTGATTATTTCGCTGGCGATTTCTGCATTCATCATCATTTTTCTCTACCAACCGGTGAAGGTTGAGGGCACCAGCATGCTGCCTTCTCTTCAAGATCAGGAACGCATCTTCGTCAATAAATTCGTTTATCGGCTGGAGTCCATTCAACGCGGGGACATCGTTGTTTTTCGTTATCCCAGAGATCCTTCGAAAAGCTTCATCAAGAGGGTGATCGGTTTGTCCGGAGACCGGATCCGAATCGAGGACGGCTTGGTTTACGTTAACGGAAAAGCATTGCAGGAAGACTACATTCCGCCCGCCTACGCCGATGAACGCTCCTACCAGGCGATCGTGGTGCCTCACGGATGTTTTTTTGTACTGGGAGACCATCGCAGTCTTTCCAACGACAGCCGTGACTTCGGCCCCGTGAATGCCAGTTACATCTACGGCAAAGCCGTGTTCGGATACTGGCCGATGGATAAGTTGGGACGGCTACGCTAGAGAACTATTTCGCGAACTCCAGCAACGCAAAAATATAAATCCAAAGCAGCAGCATGAAATGCCAATACCATGCGGTGACGTCCACGACAATGTGCCTGGATTCAACCGGCCGGTGCAGAAAATAAACTGCGACCGCGTAGAGCAACACGACGATGCCCGCAAAAAGGTGAATTGCATGCGCCGCGGTTAATAGATAAACGAATGCACCGCTGGTGCTGGTGGATAGCGAAAGTCCCGCGTCGAATAATCTCTGCCAGGCAATCGCCTGCCCCGCTAAGAACGCAAGTCCGAGAAAAGCTGTAGCCGCAAGCCATCCCAGGCCTTTTTCTCTGCCGACGGAAACTCCCGGAATTGATCTTGCCGGAGAAAGAGCCACGTCCCACGCCAAACGCCTTCGGGCGATCTCAACTGTGGCACTGCTCAGAATCAACACACCGGTGTTAAACAAAAGCAATCGGGTGGGAAGATTCACCCGCAGCCAATATCGGATGTAGGTGCTGGTACGCTCATCAAAGGTCGAGAAATGCTGTCGCAGCAGGTAAACCGCAGTGAACGCGAGAAACAGCATGATGATGGGAGCGAGCGCAAACGTGAGACCCATGCGGGCGCGCCGCAGCCGCTGCTCATAGTCGGGTACGTCGCCGCCGTCCTCACCGTCTCCTCCTCCGCCGCGATTGGGTGGATTGAAGCCGCCGCCGTGGCCTAACCGCGTACGCTTCTCAGAGATGGCTGTGCCGGACCCTGCCATGACTTTATTGTAATGAATCCCGCTCAACCCTTAAGATGTGAAGTTCTCTTTGCTTTGATCGGCGGAGCCGAAAATACATGCGTTTGGGATGGGATGAAATGAAGTTGGCCTTGAGTGCAGTTTTAATAATCGAAGTGATGCTTTCCTCTTTGCCGCTGGTGGCGCAGGACTCAAAAGCGAAAGCGGGAGAAGATCTGTTCAAATCACATTGCGTTTTATGCCATGGCGAGGATGCTTCCGCCAATACCACGCTGGGCAAGACATTGAAGGCGCGAAATCTCCATTCCGCCGAAGTGCAGAAGAGAACGGATAGCGATCTCAAGAAAATAATTACCAAGGGGAACGGAAACATGCCTCCGTTTGCCTCGCAGCTGACGGGCATCCAGATCGATGAGTTGGTCGCTTACGTGCGGCAACTGCGAAAGAGCCGCTCCCATTAGTCCTACGCTGCTGCGTTAAAATCTCGCTGTATATGCCGATGAAACGGAGCCTGTCGAAGAGTTTGCGTCCGAAGAAAAATTACTGCTTTGCCTGCGGAAAAGACAACGCCAACGGGATGCATCTGAAATTTGTGCATGACCCCGAACTCAATTGTTTCACTTGCAATTTTCGGCTGAGCAAGCGATACACCGGTCCGCCCGGATACTGTCACGGAGGAATCATCGCGACCATCCTCGACGATGCGATGGGAAAACTGAACAAGCTTCGCGAAATCACAGCCGTAACTGCGCAGATGACGGTCGACTACTTGAGACCAGTTCCGCTGAACCAGCCGCTGCGAGTGGAGTCGCGAGAGGAGCGAGTAAACAAGCGTCGCCATTTCCACATGGCCGAAATCCTAGACAAAAAGGGTGAAGTGCTGGCGAGAAGCCGGGGCGTCTTCGTGGCGATTGATCCCGATCGCGTGTTCGGAAAGTCCGCTCAGAAGTAGCATCGTTTTTTATGGGGCTCGATTAAGCCTGGTCAGGCTGTAAAATAGAGGCAGTTCCCACCGTTACCAGAAAAGAGCCTGATATGTCTGAAAATAACGGAAATTCCACCAGCCTTCGCCTTAAGACAGGTCTTGCGGAAATGCTAAAAGGCGGAGTCATCATGGACGTGACGAATGCCGACCAGGCCACGATTGCCGAGCAGGCAGGCGCAGTTGCGGTCATGGCCTTGGAACGCGTACCGGCGCAGATTCGTGCCGAAGGTGGCGTCGCGCGCATGGCGTCTCCGAAGAAGATTCGCGAGATCATGGCCGCCGTTTCAATCCCGGTAATGGCAAAGTGCCGCATCGGCCATTTTGCCGAAGCCCAAATCCTTCAGGAACTCGGCGTCGACTTTATCGATGAAAGTGAAGTACTCACTCCTGCGGACGAGGCTCATCACGTTGATAAGCACGCCTTCACCGTCCCGTTCGTTTGTGGGGCGCGCAATCTCGGTGAAGCACTGCGCCGCATTGCCGAAGGCGCAGCCATGATCCGCACCAAAGGAGAGGCCGGTACCGGCGACGTTGTCCACGCCGTCAAACATATCCGGCAGATCGTGCAGGAGATGAAAATTCTCACGGTACTCGGCGAAGAAGAACTTTACGCCAAGGCCAAAGAACATCAGGCGCCGTATGAACTGATAAAGATAGTGGCGAAAGCAGGGAAGCTGCCCGTCCCCAACTTTTCAGCCGGAGGCATTGCCACGCCCGCCGACGCGTCGCTGGTCATGCAGCTGGGTGCTGAGGCGGTATTCGTCGGCTCTGGAATCTTCATGAAGGATGGCATCAACTTCGCCGATCCAACAGAAGCGTCCTTGCGTGCTAAAGCCATAGTTCAGGCCGCGACCCACTTCAACGATCCCAAAGTTTTGCTCGAAGTGAGCGCCGACCTGACCGGCATGAAAGGTTTGGCCATCGCTGCGATGGACGAAGCCAACATGCTTCAAACCCGGGGCTGGTAAGACCTAGCGGACGCCACGAATCGATTAAGGCGTCGCCCTGGCGGTGGATAGGGCGGCCTGAACGGCCATCAGTTCTTTCAGCACGCCGCGTAGTTTGGGTGATTCGAGAGCGTTCGCGCCGTCCGACTTTGCTGCCTTGGGATTGTCGTGCACTTCCATGAAGATGCCATCCACCCCAGCCGCGACTGCTGCGCGAGCGAGTACAGGGATGAACTCAGGTTGGCCGCCGCTGGTGGTTGGCTGGTCGTCATTACGGCCGGCGGCGGAGGGCAGTTGAACCGAATGGGTAGCGTCGAAAACGACGGGCGCAAAATCCCGCATGATCGCCAGCGACCGCATATCAACGACCAGATTGTTGTATCCAAAACTTGAGCCGCGTTCGGTTAGAAAAACTTTATCGTTACCGGCGGTTCGGCATTTTTCTATCACATTCTTCATGTCCCAGGGCGAGACGAATTGTCCTTTTTTTATATTGACCACGCGCTCGCTCATGGCGGCGGCGACCACTAAATCGGTCTGACGGCAGAGAAATGCGGGAATCTGAATGACATCCACCACTTCGGCGACCGCGGAGACATCGGCGACGGAATGAACGTCGGTAAGAACCGGAACGCGAACCTCATCTTTTATTTTTTTCAGGATGCGAAGACCTTCGGTGATCCCGGGTCCGCGGAAACTACGGATGGAGGTGCGATTCGCTTTATCGTAAGAAGCTTTAAAAATAAAAGGGATGCCGAGGGCGCGCGTTACTCCTTTAATAATTTCAGCCATGCGGATGGCATGTTCTTCGCTCTCGATGACGCAGGGACCGGCAATCAGGAAAAGATTTCCCGACCCGATGCGGACATCCCCCGCATTGAAAGAACTGCTCATAAGGCACAATCGCTCAAGAAGTTAAAACAGTCAAGAGATAGAACGCGATTCTAATCAAACATACCTTGTATGGTAGAATGGTAGCACCAAGTGGTAGAAATCTACCAAAATATATGAGTCTCAATATTAAAAACAATGACGCACACAAGCTCGCGCGGAAAGTGGCGCGGTTAACCGGGGAAAGCTTAACTCAAGCCGTGACTGAATCTCTCAGAGAGCGGCTTCAGCGGATCGAGCACAAGCCTGCTGTAAGGCTTTCCGAGCGCCTGATCGAAATCGGCCGCGACTGCTCACATCGTTTGAAAGAACCGTTCCGTTCGGGCGATCATGGCGACCTTCTCTACGGAGAGGATGGCTTACCAAAATGATTATTGACAGTTCGGCCCTCATTGCGATCCTTCGCTTCGAAGCGGATGCGCCTGAGTTTGCGGCGGTCATTGAGCGCGCTACGTTGCGCCGAATTTCGGCTGTAACCTACGTGGAAACCGCGGCCGTGATTGATGGCAGTAAGGATCCGATTGCGAGCCGCCGCTTTGATGAATTGATAGAAGAAGCTGAAATCGCAATAGATCCGGTTACCGAAACCCAGGCCCGCATAGCGCGCCAAGCCTATCGCGACTTTGGGAAGACCAGTGGCCACCCAGCGAAGCTTAATTTTGGAGACTGTTTCTCCTATGCATTAGCGAAGTCATCCGGCGAGCCCCTGCTGTTCAAAGGCCGGGACTTCTCGCGCACTGACGTGAAACCGGCGGGGCCGTGAGTATCGGTCAGGAAAGGTTTGAGCCGATGCGAAGATCATTGAGCCGCAGGGAAGACTTATAACCCAAAGATACGAAGGTTCACGAAGAAATTCCTTTACGCCACTTCGTGTCCTCGCGTGTTTAGCGATTCCCCACTTTCACCGGACGGTGAAACATCTCCACCGAGGCTGCTTCGCGCTCTCCGCGCCGCTTTAGGCCGTTTTCGTAGGCTGCACCGACAAATGCTCTAAACAGGGGATGCGGCTCCAGCGGCTTCGATTTAAATTCCGGATGAAACTGGCATCCGATGAAATGTGGGTGATCGGGCAATTCGATCATCTCAACATAAGTGCCATCTGGGGTTGAACCGGAAATGCGAAGTCCTCCCGCGGTTAGTGTTTCTTCGTATTCGCGATTGAACTCGTAACGATGGCGATGGCGTTCGCTGATTTCATCTTGTCCATAAATCTTGTGCGCCAGAGTGCCGAGCTCAATCTTGCAGGTCCAAGCCCCGAGGCGCATGGTCCCGCCTAATTCCTCCACTCCTCGTAGCTCGCGCAGTTTGTAAATAACACGATGCGGCGTCGAAGGATCGAACTCGCTGGAGTTGGCGTCGGCGAGTCCGCAGACGTTTCGCGCAAATTCGATGCATGCGGTCTGCATTCCCAGACAGATTCCAAAGTAGGGAATCTTCTTTTCCCGGGCGTAACGGATGGCCTGCAACATGCCTTCGATTCCGCGTTTTCCAAATCCTCCCGGGGACAAGAAGTCCGTCGTAATTCTGTAACTGCTCGTCGCACGCACGGTCTCCGGCTTCGAGACCTTCCGCCTCGATCCAGTTCACCTGCAACTTCAAATTGTGCGCCAGCGCGCCGTGAACCAGAGCCTCTTTCAGGGACTTATACGAGTCCTCGTACTCGACGTATTTGCCGACAATGCCGATCGTGACTTCCGCCTTCGGGTTATAAAGGCGATGGACAATCTCTTCCCAATTTGTGAGGTCGCGATCTTTGGGCTCAAGATGTAAATAGCGCAGGACAAGCGTATCCACTCCTTCGTGGGACAAGACCAGGGGGACTTCATAAATCGAAGCCACGTCTTTGGCGGTGATTACTGCTTCTTCCTCCACGTTGCAGAAGAGCGCGATCTTTCCCTTAATGTCTTTGGAGAGAAACCGGTCCGTGCGGCACAACAGAATGTCTGGCTGAATTCCGATGCTCAGCAATTCTTTTACTGAGTGTTGCGTAGGCTTGGTCTTGAGCTCCTGCGCGGCGGCGATAAACGGAACCAGGGTTACGTGCATGAACAGCGTATTTTTGCGTCCCAGTTCCTGACGCATTTGACGGATGGCTTCCATAAACGGCAGCGATTCGATGTCACCGACCGTGCCACCAATCTCGACGATTGCTACGTCCACGTCCTGGGCGACCTTCTTCATTGCGGCTTTAATTTCATTGGTCACATGCGGAATAACCTGCACGGTCTTGCCGAGGTAATCGCCGCGACGTTCCTTGGCGATAATCTGCTCGTAAATGCGTCCGGTGGTCCAATTGTTGTCGCGGGAAAGCTTGGCGTGAGTGAAGCGCTCGTAGTGACCTAGATCGAGGTCAGTTTCCGCGCCGTCGTCGGTGACGAAAACTTCTCCGTGCTGAAATGGCGACATGGTGCCGGGGTCAACGTTCAGATAAGGATCAAACTTCATGATGTTGACCTTGAGGCCGCGGCTCTCGAGCAGGCACCCGATTGAAGCCGCCGCCAGGCCCTTGCCCAGGGAAGAAACAACTCCGCCCGTCACAAAGATGTACTTTGCCGACATCGCTTCCTCACTTTAAATTGTCTTTGGAATGTTGTGCAGGCTGGTTGCACAATCAATTATGGCAGAAACAGAGTTTCGTGGCTAGATAGTTTTTGCACAAGATCGAACTGCCCTTTTATTTCCGGACTCAAATTGAATCTATCTCCCTTTAACATACTGTCTTCCCGTTATCTGGTTTCAAATTGACAGACGCGGACATCGTGGTCCGCATTGTAGGGTAAAAAGCTACGGAATGTCATTGTGATAAAATGGTGTCATCTCAGATATATGTGTCATTTATTAGGAGGCGCTTTTGGAAGAAGAAACTCGAATGCGAGTCAATGAAAATGGGCGGGTTGTGATCCCAGCGTCCTTTCGCAAGGCATTGGGGATTAATGTTGGGGACGAGATTCTCTTACGAGTCAAGGATGATGAATTGCGAATTTCGACGCTGAAACACCGTATCGAGAGAGCACAGCGTCTGGTTCGGCGGCATGTGAAATCTGACGTCTCCCTGGTTGACGAACTGGTAGCAGAGCGGCGAAAGTCCGCAAAGCGTGAGTAGGATTGTGTTGGACGCCTCAGCGCTCCTTGCAGTTCTGAACCGTGAATTGGGTGCCGAAAAGCTAACGCCCAAGCTATTGAGCATCGCGACCTGCAGCACCGTGAACCTTGCGGAAGCACACGGCAAACTGGTAAGTCGCGGAGTCAAGCCTGATGAAGCTTGGGAAGCTACTACTAGCCCTATTCGGGAAGCCTCACTCTTCACCGAAGAGCACGCCAGGATTGCCGGCAGCCTAATTGCCGATACCAGCGCTCTGGGATTGTCGTTGGGGGACCGCGCATGTCTTGCCTTAGGCATTACGCTCAACGCTCCCGTCTACACGGCCGATCGCCTATGGAAGAAGTTAAAATTAGGCGTGCGAATCCACGTCATCCGTTAACTGCGTGGTCGCGATCTCGGTGGCCGGCGTAAACGTTCCGACAAAGGCTTGCATCCTACTCACTATCGTGACATGCGTCCGCTCCAGGTTTGCAACGACCTTCCCGCTCAAAATCGCTGTCTTATTATTGCTGGTGATTCCGGCTTCGGCGCAACAGCTTGCCAAACGGCTCGTCTTAAAAGATGGGTCTTATCAATTGGCGACCAAGTACGAAGTCCACGGCGACCGCGTCCACTATTTGAGTGCAGAGAGAAATGAGTGGGAGGATATTCCAAATTCACTGATCGACTGGGACGCCACTGCGAAATTCGAAAAAGACCGGGCTGCGGGACGTCCGGCACCGGAAGCACTTCAACTTGATAAAGAATTGGCGGAAGAGCGGTTGGCGGAGGAAGCCAAGTCTCCAGAGGTCGCGCCGGGATTGCGACTGCCGGAAGATGGAGACATATTTCTACTCGATACTTTTCAGACCCTGCCCCAGTTAGTTCAATTGCAGCAGAGTGCAGGCAAAATCAACCGCGATACCAAGCACAATATTCTTCGAGCCACCGTCAATCCGGTTGCGAGCAGCAAACAAACGGTGGAACTTGATGGGTTGCACGCGAAGATTCAAGTCCATGCCAGCCTGCCGTCGATCTATATCAATTTTCAACGTGAAAACGGGATCGAGGATAGCACCGCGCAAAAAAAGGAAGCGGTAACCGGTGCTTTGGAAAAGCAAAAGCCAAAAGAGGATGACGCCTGGGACCGTTTCCACATTGTGCGCCTCCAATCTAAGAAGGACACGCGCATAGTCGGAGAAATTAAAGTTGCGGTTTATGGCAAGGTAAGTCAGCAGGAAACTTTTGTTCCGGCAAAAATACAACAATTGACCGGCGGTTGGGTGAAAATGACTCCGTCAGATAATTTGCCGCCCGGAGAATATGCGCTGGTCGAGGTGATTCGATAAGAGTGGAATGAACACGTACGTTTGGGATTTCGGAATCAACCCCGCCGCGCCAGCCAATAGTTCGGTGATATCGCCAGAATCTTCCAAACCGACGGCGAATTCCGCGCCTACACTTCACCAGCGCAAATCGAACTAGGATTTTACTTGGCGCCTTCCCAAGAGCACTCATATTTCGCAGCGTATAATCCAGACTTACCTCACTCCCCAATACAGGCGGTTCTCAGCGATGGAATCTACAAACGGTGCGTCGGCTAATGGCAACGGGCATTCCCTACAATCAATCTCCGCTCCGCGAGCGGAATGGATTGCCGCCCGGAAGACCGCGAATCCAAATAGCAATTTTTCGCAGATGCACTTTGCCCGGAAAGGCGTTGTCACCGAGGAGATGCAATATGTCGCGCGGCGCGAAAAACTTGCGCCGGAACTGATTCGCGATGAAGTTGCTCGCGGGCGCATGATTATTCCCGCAAATATCAATCATCCTGAACTGGAACCGATGGCGATTGGCGTGGAGTCGCTGTGCAAGATCAATTCCAACATCGGGAACTCGGCGGTCACCTCGAATATCGATGAAGAGCTGAAAAAGCTGCACACCTCCGTTCATTATGGCGCGGACACCGTGATGGACCTCTCGACCGGCGGCAACATTCATGAGATTCGCGAAGCCATTCTGCGACATTCGCCGGTTCCCATTGGCACCGTGCCGATTTACGAGGCGATCTCACGGGTGAAGCGAATTGAAGATCTGAACGCTAATGTAATGCTTGAAGTCATCGAAGAGCAAGCGGAGCAAGGCGTGGATTACATGACCATCCATGCCGGGGTGCTGATTCAGTATTTGCCGCTGGTTTCAAAGCGCATTACGGGAATCGTGAGCCGCGGCGGAGCGATTCTGGCGCAATGGATGGCGCATCATCATAAGCAAAATTTTCTTTATGAGTGTTTTGACGACATCTGCAAGATTTTTGCCAAGCATGATGTGAGTTTTTCTCTGGGCGACGGCCTGCGTCCGGGATGCATTGCCGACGCCAGCGACGAAGCCCAGTTTGCCGAACTCAAGACGCTTGGCGAGTTGACGAAAAAAGCCTGGGAGTATGACGTTCAAGTCATGATCGAAGGTCCCGGCCACGTTCCGCTCGACAAGATCAAAGAACAAGTCGATAAAGAAAACGAGCTTTGCTACGAAGCTCCGTTTTATACCCTGGGCCCGCTGGTGACCGACATCGCTCCCGGATACGATCACATCACGTCCGCCATTGGCGCGGCCATGATCGGATGGCACGGCGCGGCCATGCTCTGCTACGTCACGCCAAAAGAGCACCTCGGCCTTCCCAACGAAAAAGACGTGAAAGACGGAATCATCGCCTACAAGATTGCGGCGCATGCGGCGGATATTGCGAGGCATCGTCCGGGAGCTCAGGATCGCGATGACGCGCTCAGTTATGCCCGCTACAAATTCGATTGGGAAAAGCAGTTTGCATTGTCGCTGGATCCTGAGACCGCGCGCTCCATGCACGATGAGACCCTGCCCGACGACTTCTACAAAGAGGCGAAATTCTGCTCCATGTGCGGACCGAAATTCTGCTCGATGAATTATTCGAGCAAAGTGGATGACTACAACAAAGAGGTGCATGGTCTGGAGAAGAAGGACTACTCGGAGTTAGTGGACCGGCTGGTTTCGCTGAAATAACTCCATGAAGTTCAATCTACCCCAAGATTGACCATGGTCTTTGACCATAGTACGATTACTACTATGGAAGAAATTGCTATTTCTAAATTCAAGGCTACCTGCCTGGCGGTACTCGAGCGTGTTCGCAAGACAGGCCAACCGGTGCTTGTGACGCGATTTGGACAGCCCGATGGCCCAGGTGCCCGCCTTCAGTCTCTAAAAGTGGGAAGCGCTGGTTAGGTGGCATGCGTGGCCGTGCCCGGATCGTAGGCGACATAGTGGGACCGATCAGCGACCCGGACGATTGGGATGCCTTACGTGATTAGACTTCTGCTCGACACCCATATTTGGCTATGGGGAATCCTTGAGCCTACTCGTCTTTCCCGAAAAGTTACCGAGGTATTAGAGAGCAAAGACGCCGAGCTGTGGTTATCTCCGGTGAGTATTTGGGAATTGACCATGCTCCGGCAGAAACGGCGTCTGCTGATAGATGAAGAGGTTGGGCTTTGGTTGCGCAACGCGTTCGATATCCGGTCCTTTCGGGAGGCTCCCTTCACCTTTGAAGTAGCTCTTGAAGTTGCCGCCCTGAAACTTCCCCATCGCGATCCGGCTGATCATTTTCTTGTCGCGACTGCCAAGGTTTTCGACTTGACTCTGGTGACCGCCGATAAGCACTTACAGAAAGTTCCAGGGTTGTCGGTTCTGCCAAATTGAGAAGTGCTGATTAGCTCTTGAATTGTGAAGCGCCATCCCAGACCAGTTGCACCGCGAGCGCCAGGATTAGGAACCCGAAGATACGATTGATCGCGCCGGTTGCCCCCGGGCCCAGACGCTTCACAAAAGGCCCACCCAAGCACAGAAACAGAAAGATCACCAAGCTGAGCGCCGCAATTCCAATCACCATTCCAACGTAAGCCACCATGCTGTCGGCATGAGCCGCAAGCCCCATGACTACGCCGATTGAGCCTGGTCCAGATAGCATCGGCATGGCCATGGGCGTGAGTGAAATATCTTCTTTGGTGCTGGCTTCGTGACTCTCCGCCGGAGTCATGCGGCTGGTGGCGGTGACCATTCCCCAAGCCGTGTTAGCCACGATCAACCCGCCGGCAATTTGTAAGACGGGCAGCGAGATGCCAAAGAAATTCAGGACGAAGCGGCCGAAGAATAAGAACACGATCAGGATTGCCATCACGTAGAGGGCAGTTCTCGCGGCTGTGTATCGGCGATCGGCGCCGGACATTTCGGTGGTGAGCGCAAAGAACATGGGCACGCCGCCGAAGGGATTCACAATCGGAAACAAGGCAAGAAAAGTTGCCAGCGCCGCGTCGGGTGTATCCCGCAGAAAGTGCTGTACGACGTTGCCGGGATTCATGACCATCAAGTCTAGCAGCCGCCTGCAATTTGATCGCCGCGTACTCGTCGTGAAACTTCAGCTATCCAAACTGCACTTATGTCTGTTCTCTTGCTACGATAACCAATCTCATGATTAAGGACGCGCTTCATTGCATCGCGAACCAGCGGCAGTCCCTCCCACGCAAAGAGGCACGCGCGGTGATGGAGGAAATTCTTTCCGGCCGGGTGAGCGACCCCCTGATTGCCGCCTTCGTCGTCGCGCTTCATATGAAGGGAGAAACGGTCGAAGAGATTGTTGGTTTTGTGGACGCTATTCGGGCGGCTGCAACTCCGCTGAACATTCAGCAAAACTCAGCGCTGGATGTGAGCGGAACCGGTCGCGATGCTTTGGTCGATACTTGCGGCACAGGAGGCGACGCCAGCGGGACATTCAACATTTCGACCGCAACTGCGTTTGTGACTGCCGGCGCTGGAGTACGGGTGGCAAAGCATGGCAACCGGAGTGCGACTTCCAAATGTGGATCCGCCGATGTGATGGAAGCGCTCGGCGTCAATGTCGGCATCCCAGCTGAGAGGTTAGCGGAGTGTCTCGACAAAGTAGGTATGGTATTTCTTTTTGCGCCGGCGCTGCATTCTGCTATGAAGCATGTTCAACCGGTGCGCCGTGAGCTCGGTCTAAGAACTGTTTTTAATCTGCTCGGCCCCCTCACTAATCCCGCTAATGCGTCTGCGCAGGTGATCGGCGTTTATTCCATAGGACTGGTTGAAAAGCTTGCGGAAGCCTTATGCATACTGGGGTCGCAAAGAGCCATGGTCGTCCACGGGCTAGATGGACTGGACGAAATCACGATAACCGGGCCAACTCGCATCGCGGAAGTTCGGGCAGGGGCGGTTAAGAGTTACGAGGTCACTCCCGAAGAGCTTGGGATTGAGCGTGCGACGATCGACGACATTCGCGGAGGAGATGCCGCGGAAAATGCCGCGATTATTCGAAAGGTTCTCGCTGGGAAGATCTCGCCACAGCGGGATGTGGTGTTGCTGAACGCGGCCGCGGCATTGGTGGTGGCTGGAAAGGCGGATCACATAAAGGATGCGGTTCGGTTGGCGGCCACAGCAATCGATTCAGGAGCGGCGGCGCGAAAATTAGAAATGCTTGTCGCCTATACCAATGCTGAAATTTAATTAATTGGCGCGCGCGACGACAAAATCCGGAGCCCATAGTAAGGCGCGCTTTATTTCGCTATCGGGAAAGTTGCAGATGGAATTTCTCGCCAGTTCGGCGTACTTCAACGCGCACTCATTCGCAGCATCCAACGACTGATATCGATTGAGGATGTCTAGTACGCTGCCATGAGTATCGACATCCACGGTGCGTTCCTCGATGACCCGCGCGATTAACTTGCGTTCCGGAGAGGTGCAATGTTCGAGTGCGTGGATGACCGCCATAGTGACCTTGCCCTCGCGAAGATCGCTGGCCACAGGCTTCCCCAGAATATTTTCCGAAGCAGTAAGATCTAAAACATCGTCCACGATTTGGAAGGCCATGCCAAGATCTCGGCCATATTGCGCCAGGTTTTCTTCCTGTTCCGGGGTGGCGCCTCCGAGGATGGCTCCCATCCTCATGCATACGGAAAACAGACAGGCCGTCTTGCGAAAGATCAGATCGAAGTAATCGTCGAGCGAAATAAGTTTCCCCAACTTTTCGATTTGAAGCAGTTCTCCTTCGACCATCTGCTGGGTCAGATCAATCAGAGTATCGAGAATGCGAAAATTGCGCTCCTGCAATGCGACTTTAAAAGCTTGCATGTAGAGCCAATCGCCCGCCAGCACGCATTTTGAATTTCCCCATTGTGTATTGGCGGCGGGACGTCCGCGGCGGGTATCGGCTTCATCAATGATGTCGTCATGAACGAGGGTTGCGGTGTGAATGATTTCCACGACTGCGCCCAGTCTTACGGCGCCCCGGCCTTGATAGTCGAACAATTTTGAAGAAAGCAAAAGCAGAGCGGGACGAATGCGTTTGCCTCCACCTCCGCGAAGATATTCTCCGATTTCGGTAATCGCTTCGACGCCCGCAACGGTATCGCGGCCGAATTCCCGTTCGATGGCCGACAAGTCGTCCCTGACCAGATCAAAAAATTCCTTCCCGTTGATGGTGGCCGGCGTGCTCATGATGGATGGCGTCAATTTGTCCGGTAGTTGGTGAATTGCATGTCGATGCCGAAGTCCTGCTGCTTCAGCAAGGCGATTACCTGCTGAAGTGAATCGCGATCTTTCCCGCTCACCCGCACCAAGTCGCCTTGAATCGAAGCGTTCACTTTGCTTTTGGAATTCTTAATCACTTTGACGATGTCTTTCGCTTTCTCGATCGGAATTCCCTGGGTCATAGTGATCTTCTGCCTGACTGTGGCGCCGGCCGCTGTTTCAACGGCGGCATAGGTAAGCCCTTTCAAAGACACACCGCGCTTGACCAATTTCTGCTGGAATATATCGTTGACTGCTTTGAGCTTGTACTCATCCACCGAGTGCAACACTATGGCATCTTTCCCCTCAAGTTCAATGTTCGATTTCGAATCTTTCAAATCGAAACGGGTATGAATTTCTTTCAGCGCCTGCTGCGTGGCGTTCGCAACCTCCTGAAGGTCTAGCTTGCTGACGATGTCAAAAGTATTCTCGGGCATAAGATGCTTGGTTCGGCTGCTACTCGGCCTTATGGCTATATCCTAACAAGCTAAATGGAGTTGCGCTTTTCGTGAAGAGAAAAGAAACGATAGAAATTGTTCGAGGTTTGCAACCCTACTTCCTCCGTGGCCAAGCCACGAATTTCGCCAATTTGGCGCGCCACTTCTTTGACGAATGCGGGCTCATTGCGTTTTCCACGATACGGCACCGGGGCAAGGAAAGGACAGTCGGTTTCAATCAAAATGCGTTCGAGGGGGAGGTCCTTGGCTGCATCGCGAATCTGCTGCGCTTTTGGAAAGGTGATATTCCCGGCGAAGGAGATCATGAACCCCATGTACAGGGCGCGATTCGCGTGCTCCAAGCTTCCGGTGAAGCAATGCAGAATTCCACCTAAACCCGAGGACGCCCAATGCTCTTCGAGGAGCCTCAAGCAATCGTCCCATGCATTTTCGCTTGTTTCCGACGGCCTGCAATGGATTATCACCGGCAGCTTTGCCCCCCGCGCCAGTTCCAACTGCTTCAAGAAAACATCATGCTGGATTTCGCGGGGAGAGTGATCGTAATAATAATCGAGGCCAATTTCGCCGAAGGCGATCACCTTTGGTGTTTGGCGAGTTGCTGGAGTTCGGTGAAATCGGCGTCGCTGGCGAGTCTAGCTTCGTGGGGATGGATGCCGATGGAGGCGTAAATAAAATCATGCTGCGAAGCTAACTGCACGGCGCAGTCCAGCGACCCGGGACCGGTCCCGCTTCCAATGGCAAGGATGTTCTCAATGCCAGCTTCGCGAGCGCGCGACAAAACGAGGTCACGATCGCTGTCATACCGTTCCCCTTCGAGGTGCGCATGGGAATCAACAAACATAAGAAGATTAGCGAAGCGACTGGCGTTCCGGCGCCTCGATTATTTCAACCTGGTGCCAATTGGTACATCTTCCAAAAAGCTTGCCAGCACAGCCCTTCCGCCCTCAGGCGAGGCTGCGACGATCATGCCATTCGATTCCAGGCCGCGAAGTTTTCGTGGGGCAAGGTTTGCCACGATGACGACTTTTCTTCCAATCAAAGACTCGGGGGAGTAGGATTCCGCGATCCCCGCGACGATTTGCCGGACTTCATTGCCGAGATCTACTTCCAGACGAAGCAACTTGTCGGCCTTTGGAACGCGCTCCGCGACTTTGACCAATGCCACGCGCAGTTCGACTTTCGCGAAATCGTCAATCGTAATCTTCCCGTCGACGGTCGCGGTTGAAGCTGCGGGAGGAGCGGCGTTCGCGGAAGTTTCTTCTCCCGCACTCGGCTTTTCTGGTTTCGCAGCTTCCGCGCCAGGGGCGGGAATGCTTCGTTGTTCCTCTTCCATCTTTTGCATCCTCTCAATAGCGATCTTGTCGGCACGGGGAAACACCGCTTCTACGGAGCCCAACTTTCCGCCAGAAGGGAGTTGTCCCCACTTCAAACCTGTCAAATCAAATTTCTTAATGTCTTCCAATCCCAATTGATCCCAAATCTTGATCGTTGCATCTGGAATCACTGGGTACGCCAGGACGGTCACAATCCGAAGAGCTTCGGCACACGTATAAAGGATTGTTCCCAGCCGGGAACGGCTTTCGGGGTCGGGATCCTCGCCAAGTTTCCAGGGCTTATTTTCCACGATGTACTTATCCGCGGCCGCCACCAATCCCCATGCAACTTCCAGGGCTTTGGAGAACTGGTACTCATCAACTAGAGTGCTGTAGTCCGCGATTACCCTCTCCGCCGTACCTTGTATCGTCTGCTCGGCCTGCGTGCTCGATGACGCGGGAGGAATCCAACCATCGAAATATTTGCCGATCATGGTCAGTGTGCGGCTTGCCAGATTTCCTAATCCATTTGCCAGATCGGAGTTATAGCGCTGCACCAGCGCATCGAACGAAAACGATCCATCCTGGCCGAACACGATTTCGCGCAGCAGGAAATAACGCAGAGCATCAGAACCAAGCACATCGAGAATCGTTTCGGCGCGCACGATGTTTCCTCGCGATTTCGACATCTTGCTTTCTTCAAACAGAAGCCAGCCATGGGCCACAATTGCTTTTGGAATCTCGAGGCCTGCGGCCATAAGAAATGCCGGCCAATAAACGCAATGGAACCGCACAATCTCTTTACCGATCATCTGCAGGTCAGCCGGCCAATATTTCTGAAACGCATCCTGGGCGCCCTGATGGGATGAGCCGTAGCCGATGGCGGTTATGTAATTCGCTAAGGCATCGAGCCAGACGTAAATCACATGCTTTGGATCATCAGGAACGGGAATTCCCCAAGAGAACGTGCTGCGGCTAACCGACAGATCGCGCAAGCCGGAGCGTACGAAAGAGGCAACTTCATTACGGCGGGTCTCCGGACGAATGAATAGTGGATCGTCGTAAAGCTTCAACAACCGGTCCTGGAACGCTGAAAGCTTGAAAAAATAATTTTCTTCCTTAACAGTTTCTGTGGGGCGTCCACACTCAGGACAAGGCTCGCCGGGGCCAACGTCCACATAGAGCTCATCAAATACGCAGTACTGTCCTGTATAGCTGCCCTTATAAATGAATCCGTTGTCACGAAGCTGCCGCCATAGCGTCTGAACGCGCTTCTTATGGCGCTCTTCGGTAGTGCGGATGAAGTCATCATTGCTGATGCCCATTCGCTGCCACAATGCGCGGAATTGGTTCGAGACTTCGTCCGCAAACTGCTGCGGAGTTTTTCCAGCCGCGGCGGCGGCACGCTCGATCTTTTGTCCATGCTCATCGGTACCGGTGAGAAAAAATGTGTCGGAGCCCAACATGCGTTGACGGCGCGCAACCGCATCGCAGGCTATGGTCGTGTAGGCATGACCAATGTGGGGACGGGCGTTAACGTAATAAATCGGAGTCGTGATGTAGAACTTGTTGGTCATTATCTTTGAATCTATAGTTTCGGATTTATTTAGTGGTCAGGCTGGATTGGCCCAGGAATGCCTGCAACGCCTGATTGATGACCGTCTTCAAAGGAACATTCTTCTCCTTGGCGATTCGCCGGCAGTCTTCGTATTCTGGCGCGTAATTTGTAATGGTTCCATTCATGCTGGCGATCTTGATTCGCACGTCGCCCCATTGGGTGGAGACAGATTCCCACTTTCTGGTCAGCACTTGGCGTTTCTCTTCTCGACGGCGAATTCCGAGCGTACTGGTTTCGGCGAAGATAAAACTGGAAAACTTCCCAGCCTCTTCTGGGCGGCACAATACTCTGAGCAGCACCCCCGGACGATTCTTCTTCATCTGCACCGGTACGTAAAAAGCATCAAGGGCGCCATCTTCCAGTAACCGGTCCATGACGTAGCCGAAAACCTGTGGATTCAAATCGTCCAGGTTCGCCTCGAGCACGACAACGGTTTCGACTTGTGTGCTTTCATGGGAAATGTCGGTCTCGAAATCATCCTGTGTCTCTCCGATTACAATTCTGAGGACATTCGGATGGTCCGCAAAATCACGAGTTCCTGCCCCGTAGCCAATTTGTTCAACTTTCATCGGCGGCAAAGACGAGAATCTCGAGGTCAATATTTTGACGATCGCCGCTCCGGTGGGGGTGACCATCTCGGCCCCGGGGCCAGAGGAATATATCGGCACATCTTTCAGAAGCTCCAGAGTCGCGGGCGCAGGAACGGGAAACACTCCGTGCTGGCATTTCACTGTTCCGCTACCAACGTTCAGGGAAGAGCACACGATCTGATCGACGTTGAGAGCTTCGGCTCCCACCGCGGCACATACGATATCCACAATGGCATCTACCGCCCCCACTTCGTGGAAGTGGATTCGTTCGATGTCGGTGTTATGTATTTTTGCTTCTGCCGCGCCTAAGGCTTTAAACATGGCGATGGCATTATTTTTCGCCTTGTCCGTAATTCCGGAGGCCTTCCCGATGATGTCGCGAATCTCGGTCAGCCCGCGATGGTGCTCATGCTCGTGAAGAGTAGATACCCCTCCTTGGGAATGATCGTGGGCATGTTCATGCGAATGGTTACCGTGATTGTGAGTCGCTTGGTGCGATTGTATTTCCCGATGGCCATTGTTCTTCGCAGCCCGCTTTGGCAGTGTCACCCGAAACCAATACATCAGCCTTAGTGGCGCTGATCCCACTGCGATTTAGTCGCGAGATTTCCAGACGTGCTCCGATGTTTAGTGCAGTAGTCGCGTCTTCGAAAATCTTCGCTGGAACCCCGGCATCGAGCATGGCGGCAAGAAACATGTCACCGCTGATACCGGAAAAGCAGTCAAGATAGGCAATTCGCATTGGGAAACCAAATGCCACAACCAAGCCGGGCAGTTCTTCGATCGAGTCAGTGCCTTTGGTGGCTAGGCTTTTCATCATAGGGAACGCTCCCATCGCCGTCAAACCTGGGCGTGTTTCGCCTCTGCTACAATCGCTATTCTCTTCAACCACTTAGAGGGACTCTTGTACCGCCAACTGGAACGCCATCTAGCCCAAAATATTCGCGCACTGTTGCGCAGCACCTACGGGATAGAACCCGAGAAAATCGTGATCGAACAGCCTCCGCGAGTGGAGTTGGGGGAATACGCGTTGCCGCTTGCTTTCGAGTTGGCAAAAAAACTCCGCAAAGCCCCACGAAAAATCGCCGAAGAGATTGTTGCTGGAATTGGCAACGTCGAAGGCTTCGAGAACATTTGAGGTAGCTGGCGCGGGATACATCAATGCGTTTGTAAATCGCGACCTGATGAGCGCGGCCATTGCTCGCGGCGACAAAGAGCAGACCAAAATTCCGACGGGAAAAATTCTGGTCGAACACTCGAGCATCAATCCAAATAAAGCTGCACATATTGGACACCTCCGAAATGCGATCCTGGGTGACACGTTTGTACGTTTGTTGCGCGCTTCCGGCAGGGAAGTGGACGTTCAAAACTACATCGACAATACGGGCGTGCAAGTCGCCGATGTTGTGGTTGGATTTCGGCATCTGGAGAAGAAGTCCGGCGCGGAAATCGAGAAGTTAGCGCTTGAACCTCGCTTCGATTACCTCTGCTGGGATGTCTATGCCCGCGTTTCCCAGTGGTACCAACTCGACAAGGAAAACCTGCAAATTCGCTCACAAACGTTGCATGACATCGAACAAGGTGGCAACGAGGTTTCGGCGATTGCCGAAGTCATATCGGTCGCGGTGCTGCGCCGCCATCTCGAAACCATGGACCGGTTGGATATTGAATACGATTTTCTTCCCCGCGAAAGCGAAATCCTCCGCCTACATTTTTGGGACGCCGCATTCGAGAAATTAAAAGCGGGCGGAGTGTTGTTCTACGAGGGGGAAGGAAAAAACAAAGGCTGCTGGGTGATGCGGCGCGGCGGGACTTCACGGGTCGTGTCTGCTGAGATCGAAGACGAAGCGTCCGACGCAGTTTCAGAAGAAGATCAGAAAGTGATTGTCCGCTCGAATGGGACGGTGGGCTATGTCGGCAAAGACATCGCTTACCACATGTGGAAATTCGGATTGCTGGGACGCGACTTCGAATACCGGGAGTTTTATCGTTATCCCAATGGCCATGATTGTTGGATATCCACCACGGCGGGCGTGCCGGGCCATCCGCATTTCGGCGACGTCGCGGAAATTTATAACGTTATTGATGCGCGGCAGTCAGAAGCTCAGAACACTGTGATCGATGCGCTTCGTGCCCTTGGACACAATGAAGAAGCCGATCACTATACGCATTTTTCTTACGAGATGGTCGCCTTGACTCCGCGTTGCGCGGCGGAATTGGGATACGAACTCTCGGAGGAAGACCGCAAACGTCCGTACGTGGAAGTATCGGGGCGAAAAGGTTTCGGGGTGAAGGCCGATGACCTTCTTGATCGCTTAATTGCTAACGCCAAAGCAGAAGTGGATTCAAGGCATCCTCAATTACGCGACGACGAGCGCTCACAGATTGCGGAGCAGATTGCAGTCGGGGCGCTTCGATATTTCATGCTCAAGTACACCAAGCAATCGGTGATCGCATTTGATTTCAAGGACGCTCTAAGCTTTGAAGGCGAAACCGGTCCGTATGTTCAGTATGCCGTAGTCCGGGCTGAGAACATTTTCCGCAAAGCTGTGATTGATTCAAAAGCTGTATTGGCGTCGAAAGTCGATTATGGACGGTTTCTTAACGGAGACGCTGGGAATGATATCTGGAGACTGTGGCAAGCTGCGTCAAAAACCAATTACGTTATCGACCAATGCATTGCGACGACAGAGCCAGCATATATGGCAAAGCATGCATTTCAGCTGGCACAGTTATTTAACGCCTTTTATCACGAGCATCCGATTCTGAGTGAAGCGGATGAAGAACGGAAAATCTTTCTGCTGGCGACGGTTGCTGTCGTAGTCAGAGAGCTGACACAGATTCTGGATGCTATGGGAATAGAGGTCCCGTCTGCGATGTGATTGCAATAGTAATGCTCGACCGCAGAACGGGATGTTCCCGAGAAATTAGCTTTTCCCGCCGCGTCCCCCCAACATCATCCCGGCCCCCACAACGAGTAACACAATACTCACCGCTGGTGGCACGCGATCCTCACTGTGAGTCGTGACTCCCACGTGTGCGTCGCCGACACTTAGTCCGTGATGCTCCGAGTGGGGAACTGGGATAAAGAAAGAGATAATTCCCAGGATCAGGACGATCAGACCAACGGTAAACAATGGCTTCATAGAGCCCTCCTAGTGGCGGCTTTCAGATGCAGATATCCCGAGATGGTTGCTCGAAGATCAAAGATTTCTCGAAGACAATACGATTGACCGCGGCTAGTTATTGAATTCACGGGCAAACTCAATCAGCGAACGAACTCCGATGCCGGATGGTCCTTTCGCAATCCACGACTTGTTCTCTTCCATCCATGCTGTGCCGGCGATATCCAAATGGAGCCACGGAGTATCTTCGGCGAATTCTTTCAGGAACATTGCCGCCGTAACCGCGCCGCCCCAGCGTCCGCCAGAATTCACGATGTCGGCTATGTTGGAATTAATGCTTTCTTTGTATTCCTCATCGAGCGGCAATCGCCAGAACTTTTCGCCGGCCTCCTGCACCGCACGGTTGAAACGTTCATACATTTTGTCGTCGTTGGCGAAGACACCGGCGTTGACGTGTCCGAGAGCGACCACAACCGCGCCAGTCAGCGTGGCAGCGTCAACCAGGTGAGTGCAGCCAAGCTTTCGCGCGTAGCTCAAACCGTCCGCGAGAACCAGACGGCCTTCGGCATCAGTATTAATTATTTCGATGGATTTACCTGACATCGCGATCTGCACGTCGCCAGGCTTTTGAGCTTTGCCGGACGGCATATTTTCGGACGCGCAGATGATTCCTATCACTCGTACTTTGGGTTTCAGAAGGGCGATGCCTCGCATTGCGCCGAGCATGGCCGCGCCGCCTGCCATGTCATATTTCATCTTCTCCATGCCATCCGCGGGCTTAATCGAAATGCCTCCGCTGTCGAAGGTGATGGCTTTGCCGACGAGCCCTAGCGTTGGATTCTCAGGGACGCCCGCTGGTTCGTACCGCAGAATTATCAAGGCCGGCGGCTCGTCCGATCCTTGGGAGACTCCCCAGAACGCCCCCATTTTCAACTCGCGGATTTTGGATCCATCCAGAATTTCGCATTTCAATCCCACTTCATCCGCCATTTTCTTGGCACGGTCGGCGAGCATGCTAGGAGTCAAACGGTTTCCCGGCTCATTGACCAGTTCCCGGGTAAAGTTTTGAGATTCGCCGATTACGCGTGCAACGTCCAGCGCTCGTTGTAAAGCTGTTTGGTCGCCGCGAGCAACAATGGTTAATGAGTCCAGTTGTCTATCCTTGCGGTCGCTTTTATATGTATCGGAATCGAAGTTGCCGACGAATGCGCCTTCCACGACGCGCTGCGACTGAGTCGTCCTGCGATATTTTGGCTTCTGGAACAACGAACGCGAAGCTACGGATGCCTTTGGGTTTTAGGAATCGAACGGCGGTTCCGGCGATTTTTCTTAATTCGAATGAGCCGAAGTTTTTGGTTTTACCGCCGCCAATTAATAGCAGGCGTTTGGCTTTTAACTTCGCCGGGCGATGCAGCATGTTGGCTTCGAACATTTTGCCGGAACTTTCTCCGCTGGCGATCAGTTCTTGGGCCGCTTCCTTTAATGTGGCGTCGGCACTTTCGATGGATGGGTCATGTTTTTCTTTGGTGCCGCGGTCCAAAACCACGGCGACCAGACATTCGGTTTCAACTTCGGCAGGGTTTGCAGCAGAAAGGATTGTTTTCATGGATTGTGATTCCAGTATCGACGGGGAGTGGGGGAAAGTGCAAGAGTGCGAATTGCTTCAGGTACTTGTCTCACAAACAAAAACTCCGGGAGTTCGTCCCGGAGTTCTGTCCTTCGTTTAACCGGCAACCGGTTTAACGGTGATCGTCGTGGTGATCGTCGTGATGATCATCGTGGCGGTCGTCATGGCGATTGTCATGGTCTTCGCGGTCCCAATGTCCCTCATGGAGCTGCCAGCCTTGCTGGTAGTGATCATAATGGGGATGGCTCCAGTAAGCCCCTTCATAAGGGGGTTGCTGCCAATGTCCGGCAACCCATCGGTAATGTCTCCCATTAGGGGTCCAGTAACCATCGACCCATGTGTACCCGGGGCCGGGAGCATCAATTCGTCTCTCGTAACGGACCGGCGGCGGTGCGCTGCCGATGTAAAGGGAAACCTGCGCCAACGCCGGTGTGGCGATAGCCAAGGTCAAGATCATCCCAGATAACCATTTCAATTTCATTATTGTCTCCTTAAGTAGTTCTCGGTGTTGCGAGCACAGGGTGGTGAGTTCTCGAAGCTGTCTCTTCCAGCATATGGGGGCTTACCTGGTAAAGGTGGGCCAAATGGCCCAGAAAGCTCACCAAAGACCCTGTACTTCCGGGTAGAGCGCCTAGACTAAGTTAAAAATCTGCTACCATTCCGCCGCGTAAACATCTGATCTGAAATGCATGTCTTGATCTCTGCCGCTGGTCTGCTGGTAGTTTTTGGTGTCCTGCTGGATGCCTTTGAAACCATTGTGCTTCCGCGCCGGGTACGCAGACAATTCCGCATTACGGTGTTCTTTTACCGCTATACCTGGCGGCCGTGGCGGAGGTTGGCGGCCCACATAAAAACTTCCGGCAGGCGGGAGAACTTTCTCGGATATTTTGGGCCGCTTTCTTTAATTTGCTTGTTAGCGCTGTGGGCTTTTGGTTTGATTCTTGGGCTTCGCGCTCTTGCAGTACGGTTTTGGCAACCAGGTACAGTTTGACGCGCACAATGTGCACTTCGGCACGCTGATGTATTTCAGCGGCGAGACGTTCTTTACGCTAGGGTACGGAGACATCACTCCCATGATTGGACGGGCCCGCGCTCTGGCAGTGCTTGAGGCTGGCATGGGATTCGCTTTCCTCGGCGTGGTGATCGGATATCTTCCGACTATCTATTCGTCATTTTCCCGACGGGAGATCGAAATCTCTCTGCTGGATGCGCGCGCCGGTTCTCCGCCCACGGCTGCGGAACTGCTTGCCCGTCTTGGATCGTCGCCGCAACAGGCGGTGCTAGACCAGATTTTCAAGGATTGGGAGCGATGGGCGGCGGAAGTTTTGGAAAGCCATATCTCGTATCCCGCGTTGAGTTTTTTTCGTTCCCAGCACGTGAATCAATCTTGGTTGGGAGCGCTAACCACAATTCTCGATGCGACAGCACTGGTGATTTCCGGGATGGACGGTATCCGCAATGAGCAAGCCAAGATTACCTTTGCCATGGCGCGCCATGCTGTGGTCGATCTGGCACAGGTTGTAAATGCGCAGTATCAGTCAACGGACGCCGATCGGCTGCCCCCAGGACAAATGGTGCGATTGCGGGAAACTCTTGTGAAGCGTGGACTTAAGCTCAATCAGAATGCGGACGCCGAAAAAAAGCTGCTTCACCTGCGATCTCTTTACGAGCCCTACGCGACTGGGATCGCCAGAAATTTGTTCATAGTCTTGCCGCCATGGATACACACGGAAAGAAAGAAGGACAACTGGCAGGCAGGGCCGTGGGACAAAGCGATCCAAGCGACGAAGCCGGGTACCGGACGCCCCGAAGGTGAAGGGGCGCAAGCCACGGAAGATCACTTTTAATCAGTGCTTGGCCTGCAAGAATCCCTTGCGTCTTTGTTCGCTGTAACGATGGAGCGCATCGGCAATGACGGGATAAGCTTCGCCAGCCGGGCGGATCTCATCGACTTCGACGGCTTTGCCTTCCAGCAATTTGTAGTCCTGAAAGAAGCGGCGCAACATAATCATCCGGTGCGGAGGCATTTCCTGGGCCTCGCGATAAGAATTAAACTCAGGATCTTCGGTCGCGATGGCGATAATTTTGTGATCTTTTTTCCCGGCGTCGATCATGGTCATAAGACCGATCGCACGGGAATGGATAATGGTCAGGGGCACCACAGTTTCCTGGCACAGTACTAGAACATCCAGCGGATCGTCGTCCTCGGCAAGGGTCTGGGGGATGAATCCGTAGTTAGCGGGATAGTAAACCGCGGAATAAAGGATGCGATCCAGCTTGATCAGACCACTGGTCTTGTCTAATTCGTACTTAACGCTGGAGCCGAACGGAATTTCTACAACACTTTGAAATTCCTGCGGCAGCCTGTCGCCGGGAGTAACGTCGTGCCAGGGATGAATCATAAGAAGTTCAGATCGCGTGTCTTGATGTATTCATTCTAGCGGATAGAGTTGACGCTACATGACTGCGGCGTAACCGGAGTAACCGGGGCAGGAATTTTTGCCGGCTTCCTAGGTTTCGCCAAAGCTTTGCGGTAGGATTCAGTGATATATCTATGTCAACTCAGGCCGGAAAATACTTCAAGTTTGGCGGAGCTACAGCGCTCATCATCTTGTCGCTTGCGTACCTCGCCTACACCGGAGTGCAGGAAAGCAAAAGCTATTACGTGACTATAAAAGAACTGCAACAAATGGGAGACAGCGCTTACAGCAAGAGACTAAGAGTTGCGGGCAACGTGCAGCCAGGATCGATTCGACATAGCGGGACCAATGTTCAGTTCACTTTGATCGAAGGCGATAAGATTTTGCCGGTAGTCTACAGCAGTACCGAGCCGCCTCCGGACACATTCAAAGATAATTCTCAGGCGCTCGCTGAAGGCCGCTACGGGCGCGACGGAATTTTTCAAGCGAAACAGTTGCAGGCCAAATGCGCTTCCAAATACGCGCCTCCGGCAGCCGCCTCGAACGAAATGTCGAAGCCTACCGGCGAACTTCAGAGCAAGTCGAATTGATGGACGCTTCGAACGCGGGATTGGCTTAGACTGTTCGCGTGATCGACGTTACCCCCGCCAGTTCCGATTCTCCGATTGTCATTCTCACCAGCCTGACCAAACAATTTGGGAGATGCGCGGCCCTGCGCGGCATTTCAGCGGAATTCCTTCGCTGGGCGGCTCTACGTAATTGGTGGGGATAACGGGGCCGGGAAAACCACCCTGCTGCGAACCATCGCAGGACTCTCGCGACCGACACGGGGCACTGTTTCCATTCAAGGGCACACTGATCTACGCGCGGTCTGCGGGGAGACCAATTACATGGCACACGCGTCGCTTCTTTACGACGAATTGAGCGGCATGGAAAATCTGCGTTATTTCGCGCAGCTTTATGGGATACAAGATGAGGATCGTTGCAGGGAAGCGATTCTTCGGGTAAATCTTGACCCGTCGCTCGAGCGGCCCGTGGGAAAGTATTCGCAAGGCATGCGTCAAAGAATGTCGCTCGCCCGGGCATTGCTCAACAATCCGAAAATACTCTTGCTGGACGAACCGTTCTCCAACGTCGATGCTCATTCCGCGGCAGACATGGTGCGGCTACTGGCAGCGATGCGCGACGAGGGCAAGACCCTTTTCGTGGCGACGCACCAATTGTCATTATTCACTGGCGTTGCCGATGAATTTATCGGCATGAAAGAGGGAAGCATCGTTTCCCGCTCGCGAACTCTCCTGCCTGAGAGACGCAATGAGTTCGTTCTCAGAAATTACGCTGGCTACGCTCGCGCAAAGATCTGCGTCTCGAATGGCGCTCGAAGGACGCGATCAACCCCATGCTTTTTTTTGCGCTGGTGGTGGTCGTGATTTTCAGTTTTTCGTTTGATCCCACAGCCGAAGAATCGCGGCGCATCGCCGGAGGTCTGATTTGGGTGGCTTTCCTATTTGCCGCAGTGGTCGCGCTGAATCAAACCTGGGCGCGCGAGCTGCGCAATTCTGTTCTCGACGCGTATCGGCTCTCGCCAGCGTCGGCTAATGCGCTTTTTCTGGCCAAAGCTTTGGGGAACTTTATTTTTGTAAGCGTCCTTCAGGCGATTATGACCCCGCTTTTCATTGTGTTCTATAACTTGCGGGCGCTCGGCCCGGCGTGGCAACTCCTTCCAGTTGCAATTTTGGGGACTTGGGCACTGGTTGTGAATGGAACCTTCTTCGCCGCGATATCTTTGCACACTCGAAGCCGCGAGATTCTTCTGCCGCTGCTGCTGTTTCCGATTTCGATCCCGGCTCTTTTGGCGATGGTGCAGGCCACTAACGCAATACTTACCGGCGAATTTTCCGCAAAATTCTGGATCGTATTGCTCGGGACGTATGATGTAGTGTTTACTGTCGCTTGCCTTTTGCTTTTCGAAACGGTCTTTCACGCCGAATGAAACGCACCTTCCCCATCTTCGCAGGATTTACCGTAATTTTGCTGGGCTATTCATTCTATGAGGCCTGGTTCGTCGCTCCGACGGATCAGTTGCAGGGAGAGGTTTATCGCATCATTTACTACCATGTGCCTTCGGGATGGAGTGCCTTTGTTTTTTTGCTCACGAATTTTGTAGCGTCCATTGTTTACCTGATCCGCCACAGTGAAAAGGCGGATGCAGTTGCGGTGTCCGCAGCCGAAGTTGGAGTGGTGTTCTGTACGATTGTGTTGATCACGGGCCCTATCTGGGCGCGCCCGGTATGGGGAATCTGGTGGGCGCCTGGGGACATAAGGCTCACCTCGACACTGGTGTTGTGGTTGATTTATGTCGCTTATCTGATGCTCCGTCGTTTCTCTAATAGCACGCAAACGGCGCGTCTAGCCGCGGCACTAGCGATTTTTGCTGCGCTCGATATACCACTGGTTTATTTTTCCATCTGGTATTTCCGGACTCAACACCCGCAACCGGTCGTCGGTGGTGGCGGATCGATCGATCCAAGAATGTTGCATATTCTGTTGCTCAATTGGGCGGCATTTTTGTGTTTGGGATGGCTGCTGTTTTGGGCGCGTTACCGTCTGGAACTTTTCCGGCGTCAGGTAGAAGAAACCGAAGCTCTCGGCGAAGTTCTCCGGGAGCGGAGCACATTGTGAAGACGAATTATCTCTTCGCGGCGTACGTAGCTACGTGGATCATCCACGTCGGATATATAACGAGCCTGATAATGCGCTTTCAAAGTTTGCGTAGGAGACTGAAAAAATAGGCGGGAAGAATCTAAGTTCCGGTCTTCCAATCCTTCTCTAAATCACCAGTTATCTCCGGGCTGGGGGTGGGACGCAGGAATTCGTATTCCTCAATTACCGCAGCGACTCCAACCCGGGAAACCGGCAATGGACGCTCAATCCGGACAACCCGGGCCATGAACCGCACACGCACTGCGTCCGTGAGGGTAATGTTGGGCGGGAAGGTCATGGTCACTTCGACGCGGCCTCCCTCGCTTACTGGCTGGTCCATGTAAAAGAAAATTCCGCGGGCGCTGACGTTTTGGGTTTCGGTGAGAATCTCGGAAGGTTCGGCTCCGTTCGGCAACTTCACCGAAGCGGGCAACCGCATGTAGAAACGGCGCATGGTGCGTCTTTCCTGCGATGCATTCGTGCCGGATTGTTGGGGCTGTAGCATTGGCGGTTAATTTCCGCTCTAGACTTTACTACTTTCGAACTCTTTGCAAGAAATAAAATTGGGCAGGAACCGGGCGGTTAACGTTGCCCGCGCCCCTCGCTCGTTGTCACTAGTCCACAACTACTACTACCTTTTGATGCTGTGAAGACCCGCTTGGCCAGTCCCAGGGCGGAGGGTTTTTGTCTTTGGGGCGGGGCCTGTTTACTCGTGTGGGTTGTCTCCGGCATCTCAAGAGAGTCATGCGCGCATCTCACCAAGCGAGCGGCACTCTTCAGTCGCTTTAATCATTCCATGCCCAGTTCGCCGCATCTTGACACCTTATTCACCAGATGTTTAAGTAGTTACTTGCTTTCAACATGATTGAGGCCGTGCCTGTGCGGCGCATCTAGCGCTGAACCGGGGAGTCTGGCAGCCCGTTTCTTTATTTTTACTTCTCTCCATCAGATGAAAACTCGGAGGAGCTCTTGAACTCGAATTTCCTTAGGGCGGAAAGAGGCTGGGTACCGGTTCGCGCAGCCTTGACTCTCAGCCTGCTGTTTGCGTTTGGCCTTTTTCTCATGAAATTGGATGTCGCCGGGGATGGCGGACAGTCGCGTCTGGATCGTATTTCTGGTAGCTCCACGGTTCAAAACGCACCTGCGTATGGGCATTTGCCTTTAGGTTTCGAGGCCAATGTGGGTCAAACGGATCCGCAGGTAAAATTTGTCGCTCGCGGAGCGGGATACGGTATCTACCTGACCGCCACTGAGGCGGTTCTTACGCTACAAAGTTCAAGTGCTACTGGAATCGATCGGCCGGGAACCTCTAAAAAATCGATCATCGCCATGTCTCTTGAAGATACCAACCGCGACGCGGTCGTAAGTGGAATGGATGTGCTGCCGGGCAAGAGTAATTATTTTGTTGGGAATGATCCTTCCAGTTGGTACCGGAATATTCAGCAGTTCGCGCGCGTGCGTTATCAAGATATTTATCCGGGAATTGATCTCGTCTATTACGGTAGCCATGGGAACCTGGAATACGATTTCGTAGTCCATCCGGGAACCGATGCGCAGGCAAATTGCGGTGAAACTCCATGGCCCAAGTCTTCCCGTTCTTTCGACTTCGGGAGACATAATTTTTGCCGATAGTGACGGCCAAGTACGGTTCCATGCTCCCCGCGTTTATCAGACGGTAAATAACACACAAATTCCGGTCCCCGCAAAATTTGTATTGCAAGCGAAGAATATTTCCTTTGAGATAGGCGAGCTACGATCGCAGCCGTGATCTGATCATCGACCCAGTCCTCAGCTACTCCACATATCTGGGTGGGACTGGAAGCGAAAGTTGCTCGAGCATTGAACAGGCCCAGTTGGGGATTGCGACTGCGCTCTTCACGCCTGGTTGTCCGGCCGTCGCCGTGGACGCGGCTTTCAGGACCTACATAGCTGGGGCGACTACCTCGACCGATTTTCCGGGAGTGAATGGATTTCAAACCTGTCTCGATTCTCCTCCAAACCCAACGAATCCATCGCCGTGCCCCACCGGCCTCACCAACAGTGATGTATTTGTAGCCCGGCTCAACGCATCGGGCAATGCGCTGGACTATGTAACTTATCTAGGTGGAAGTGGTGCGGACGTTCCTGCAGGAATCGCCGTCGACCAGAATTTCAATGTGCACGTTGCCGGCACCACTAACTCGGCGAATTTCCCGACCTCAGGGATCACGTCTTTTCAGGCAACTCCAGTTTCCGCGGGCACTCACGTTTTCGTGACCGAGGTTGCGTCAACAGGCGCTACCTTGAATTATTCGACGTATCTTTCGGGAAACGGTACTGACGTCGCAACTGGGATCGCAGTTGATTCTTTGGGAAAAGAATATGTCGAGCGGCACCACGACTTCACCGGCGTTTCCCACCAGCGGTGGATTCCCCACTACTCCCACAGCCTCGCAGACTACCCCCAAGGCTGTGAATCAATATTTCTTCAGCAAATTGGATCCAACTATCACCGGACCCGGCGGCCTGGTTTATTCGACCTATATTGGCGGCAGCACGCCGAGCAATGGGATGACGCTGGGCGGAGGAATCGCAGTTGACAGCAACTGCAACGCATATCTGACAGGCGGCACAGACTTCACCGACATGCCGGTTCTGAATGCCGTACAGGGAACTAAAGGCTGCCGGCAAGGATGCATGGGTAGCAAAATTTAGTGTCGCCACGGGCAGTAGCTGCGGCTCTCAGCTATCGCCAACGTATTTAACATATCTCGGCGGCAGCGGGGATGACATAGGTTACGCAATCGCGGTAGATAGCGGATTCAATGCCTATGTCACGGGTTCAACCAACTCAGCGGACATAGCTTTTCCTACGGCTTCCGGCAATCCCGTGGCATTCCAGAGATGTTTGGACATACCTCCGCCAGCGTCGGGACCTTATCCTGCGGCTCCGCCCTGCCCAGCCCCTGCGAACGCCGCATTGACGGATGCCTTCATAGCGAAATTAGGCAGCCTCGCCTCGGGCACGACGACTGGAACCAATGTTCCATACCTATATTTCAGTTATCTGGGAGGCGGAACGGGCGCGGAGGCTGGCACGGCGGTCACGGTGGACGCCAATGGCGGAGCGTCGCTCACAGGATGGACCAGTTCCACTGATTTTCCGTCGACGCCGGGGAATACGCTGCAAACCACGTCGAAAGGCGGGATGGATGCGTTTGTCGCGAGAATTGACACCACAACCGTTTGCACGTCGAATCCGCCGACCGTTATTTGCCCGGGTTTCTCCTCTTACCTTGGCGGAAGCGGAACCGATATTGGTACCGGCATCGCTCTCGACTCCCAGAATGCTACGTACGTCACAGGCGAAACCAATTCGCCGAATTTCCCCGTGCTCAATGCGTTTCAAGGTGCTCTAAAAGGACCGACCGACGATTTCGTGACCAAGCTCATTCCGGTAGGGACACCTCGTTATAACTCCGGCTGCGCCGGCAACGTCCGGAGTAGGAAACTCCGTGGCTTTTACTTACACGATCGTCAACAACGGCGATGCCACCAGCAATGTGGTTTTGACCGACACCCTGCCAGCTTCGGGAGCGACCTTTTCATCCATTTCAACCTCGGCCGGCAGTTGCGGCGCCGCGGTGTCCTCAATAGTGACCTGCTCCCTCGGCCCGTTGAACTCAGGCGCAAGCGTAACGGTGACGGTCAACTTGATTCCGACGCCTTCGACTACGCCACTTACCGCGCCCGCTAGTTTGTCGAATAGTATTTCCGTCAGCGGCCCAGGGATAGCGCTACAAACCGCGAGCAGCACCGCGACCCTTGAAGACTTCAACATTCAGGTCGAGCCCGGCACTCCGTCTTCCATCACCGTGCCCGCCGGGGTGCCCGCGAGTTTTACATTTGTTATTTCGGGCACTCTGAACAACTATCCGGATAGCATTTCGCTTTCTGCTGCCGCAGGAGTTCCACCATCGTCGACCACGACCTGGAGCACCAATCCGATCCCAAGTCTGGCAGGTAGCCCACAGACGAGCGTCTTGACCATAACGACGACGGCCCGTGTAACTACAACTACAAAATTGTGGCGCGGAGTTCGCACGTTCTGGGCAATGTGGTTGCCGGTGTCAGGCGTCGCATTTCTCGGACTTGGCGTCGGCGGTGCGATGTCGAGGAAACGGAGAGTGCTGTTGGGAGTGGCACTGACGATATTCTTTACATTAATAATCGCGCAAGCGGGGTGCGGGTCGAAAGCTTCCACATCGACAACCACTGGGACACCCGCGGGAACGTACCCGATCACCGTCGATGCGACTTCCGGATCGGCGTCGCGACCAACTACCGTTACGCTAATCGTGCAGTAAGGGCCGGGGTAACATCTTGGCGACGATATGACTTTGGAAGGGCGCCTTCCGGTTGCCCACCGCAAGCGGAGGAATAACGTCAGTCACATTAAACGATTTGAACTGATCAGATTTCCAGTGAAGAAATCTCAGGCGTTCGCGGAAAGCTTGTGGTGGCTGTGAAGTCTGTGCGATTCCGTATTGCCGGATCTTGTAGAGCAGGGCCTTATAGCTGATCTGCAATCTCGCCGCGGCCTGCTTTCGATTCCAATTGGTTTCATCAAGGGCGCGGGCAATCGCTTCGGCCTCTGCCTCGTCCTTAGCGCTGCGTGACAGAGACTTCAGGCCCCCGGATGAGTCCGCAGTAACTCGTGGCGCAGCAGAATCGACCGGCGCGCTGGCGACCGTTCCATGCGGATGGAGTTCATGAATCGCCAACTTCTCATCGCCGAGAACCAGGTAGCGCTTGATGAAATTGTTCAGCTCGCGAAGATTTCCCGGCCATGAATACGCAAGACAGGCTTGCATTAGATCCGGAGTGAACGGCAAAGGCGCGCGCGCATATTGTTCCGACATGCGGGACATGAAGTGCTTGAGCAGAATGGGAATTTCTTCTTTGCGCTCGCGCAGCGGCGGTATCTGCAAGGTGAAGGCATTCAGCCGGTAATAGAGGTCCTCGCGAAGCCGCTTATTCGCTAGCGCTTCGGGAATGTTGATATTAGTCGCCGCCAGAATTCGTACGTCGACTTTGATGACAGTGCGTCCGCCGAGCCGGGAAAATTGCTGGTCCTGCAAGACATGCAGCAACTTTGCCTGAAGAATGGGAGGCATTTCGCCAATTTCGTCCAGCAGAATCGTGCCTTTATTACAGAGCTCAAACTTGCCAGGCTTGGCATGATTTGCGCCAGTAAAAGCTCCCGCTTCGTACCCAAACAGTTCGCTTTCCAGAAGATCGGCGGGCACGGCCGCGCAATTTACCTTCAAGAAAAGTTCGATGGGCCCGTCGGCGACAACTTGTGAATCAGCCGGGCCATTACTTCCTTGCCGGTTCCGCTTTCCCCCAACATCAGAACGGGTATATCCACATTGGCGACTAGAGCGGCCTGCGAACGTAGCTTGCGCATGACTGGGCTGGCGGCGACGAAGAAGACGTCTTCGGCAAGTTCTTCTACTTCTCCTGGATAATTCTGCTGATTGGTTTCCAGACATTGATCGATGAGCTTATTCAGGTCGGCTTTTTGAAATGGCTTGGTCAGATAATCGTGAGCACCCAGGCGGATTGCCTGAACCACCTTGCGGGTATCGGCGACGCACGAAAGCATCACCACTTTGAGCCCGGGCTGAAGTTTGCGAAGTTCTTCCAGCGTTTGCAGGCCATCGATTCCTGGCATTAAGAGATCAAGCAATACCAGGTCGGGCCGCAATCCCTTTTGCACCAATTCCAGTGCTTCTTCCCCGGTGCCGGCGGTTTCGACCTTGTAGTTATCAACCTCGAGCAGGGTGCGGATATAGCGCTGCATCCCGGGTTCATCATCGACCAGTAAAATGTTGGCCGGATTACTCATGCGTTTTGTCCTTTAGCGGGCGTTTGCGCGGGAGAGGTTGGAATAATGAACGAAAATTTGGATCCGCCAGCGGGCTCACTTTCGACCCAGATTTTGCCGCCCATGGTGTTGACTAATCGTCGCGCCGTAGCCAGGCCAAGTCCGGTGCCCTCTGATTGTGCCGCGGTCTGGGGCAAGCCGGAAGAAATCGTCGAACACTTCGATGTGATATTCCGCGGGAATTCCCGGGCCAGTATCGGAAACACTAACTTTTACGGCATTGGTTCTTAAATTAGTCTGCGCATTTTGCGGCCGGTTCTGTTGGCGTCGTTCATTCTGGACCACAACTTTGTTGACCACCCTGCGGTCCCATACGTACGGTTCAGCGTGCAGCCACACGGTGCCTCCGCTGGGAGTGAACTTCGAAGCATTCTCCAGAAGGTTCGACACTACGCGTTCCACCTTGGGCACATCAAAAGAAAATTCCGTCAATTTGTCATTCGCAAGAAAGTAAAGTGCGAGCTTTCTCTCATGGAAACGAGGCGACCACAGCCGGCAAACCTCGGAGAGACATGCGTTCATATCGGCCTTTTCATAACGCAACTTCATGGGGCCGGTTTCGAGAACGCTGAAACTTAGAAAGTCTTCGATAAAATGTTGGAGGCGCTGCCCATTCGAGCGCATATCCGAGAGCACTTCGCGCTGGCGGTCGTTCAGAGTTCCCAGCTTCTCGCTTTGCAGGAGTTCCACGTATCCGTTAAGGATTGCGAGAGGAGTCTTCAGGTCATGGGCTGCCGAAGCTAAAGCATTGTTAGTGCGTAGAAATCTTTCCTCAAGCTGCCGATGAGCTTGCTGAAGCTGCGAGCAACCAGGTTTTGAACATTCTTCAGGACTTGACGGAACCGGCGGAGAGGGCTCGGAAGGCTTCCGTTTTTCGGTTGCTCGGGCACCAGCGACCGGGCTGACACACGCATTTTCTGGCGTAGCAGGCATGAATGAGTTAATTTCGAAGGTTATACAGGGGAGGGACGGCAGTCGCTTGCAACCGCCAAATGCCGTAGAAAAATGCTACGGTACCCCCTCTGATACTGTCAACGGAAAATGTAAATTTATGGTCACAAAAGGGAAAATTGTTTCCCGCCGTTCCTCTCGGAAGGCCTTGAAAGATGCGGATTTTCCACGTTTTGTCGGCTGAACGGAAGGGTTTGCCGATGACGTATGGTTTGTTCCGACAGTTGTAGCCGTTTATCGGGACTTTACTGGGCGGTCGGCGGGGTATTTTGGGTCCGGTTGACGGACAAGGAGGCTGAGATAGGGACGTGTCAGCCTTAAAGCTTTGTTTGGCCCTGTATGTGCGGTACGACGGGTGAAGTCCGATCCCCCGAGGACCAGTTGAGCCAAAAAAAAACCGAAGTTGAACGCCGCCGATGGGTGCGATTGCCTCTACCCATTCCAATCTTCATGCGAAGCAAAGACAGTAGCGGTAAAGAATCGCTGGAATTTGCCACGGCATTAAACATTTCCGCGGGAGGGGCTCTGGTGGCGGGCACTCGTGCAATCCCGCTTTCTTCAAGGGTTCTACTTGAAATCCCCAAGGCCCCTCTGGCCTCAATCGCCGCTTCGCCTGAGGGTTCGGGCCTAATCGAAGCCTCGACAGCCAGAATCACCCATGTGGATGACTATCACTTAATCGCAGTGAAGTTTCTAGATCCTCTAACGAATCAAACTTCTGCCGCTGCGGCAAGAAGGCGGAAGCTTACTTCTCCAAAGTGAAAACTTTTACCTAGACCACATTGGGAACACGAGCGGCAAAAAGCCAAAAAGGTGGTTATTCTCCATTTTTGGTTTTGGAGACTTAACTCATTTGCCGGAAACCGGTTAGGCGTTGCGCCAGAAACGAAAGCGCGAACATTATCGAATGGTGCTTCGGATGCACATGTAGGGGCAGGCAAAGGAGCCACTAGCAATACATGGCTATTCCAGCGAATTCGGTCAACTCATTAGTTCAATCCCTCGGCGAGATTCCACCCGAGGCAGTGGTATTTGGGAAGTCAGAGGCGATGCAGGTTTTACGCAAACGCCTGGACAAGGTCGCAAATGCCAATGTGCCAGTGCTGATAGAAGGCGAAAGCGGAACGGGAAAAGACATTATCGCCAGGCTGATTCACGGCGGCTCGCCATGGAGAGTTGGCCCTTATGTGAAGGTGAACTGTCCCGCCATTCCGGGGACGCTGCTCGAAAGCGAGCTTTTTGGATACGAGAAAGGCGCGTTCACTGGAGCCTATGGCATGAAGCCGGGACGAGTGGAAATGGCGCACCGCGGGACTCTTTTCCTAGATGAAATTTCCGAGTTAGATCTCGCGCTGCAATCGAAGCTCTTGCAGCTTTTGCAGGACGGCCAGTTTTGCCGCATTGGCGCCCAGGAAGACAAAAAGGTTGAGGTGAGAATCGTCTGCGCTACCAACCGGCACCTTGAAACCGAAATTGAAAATGGAACCTTCCGTCAGGACCTGTATTACCGCATCAACGTGGTAAATCTGCACATGCCGCCATTGCGGGAACGGCGCGCCGATATTGAAGATTTAGTGAACTTCTTTCTGGAATTTTACAACCGCAAGTACAACTGCAAGGCTCGTATGGTATCGCAAGACCTGCTCGGTTCGCTTCAGAAATATCACTGGCCGGGAAATATCCGCGAGCTGGAAAATCTGATTAAGCGCTATGTGATCCTGGGTAATGAAGATGTAATCAGTTGCGACCTGTTGGCCCGCGTGCCTGAGTCGTCGATGCCTGATATTGATTTCGACGGTCCAATTTCTCTTAAGAAAGTCACCCGGCAGGCCACGCGCGATCTCGAGCGAAAAATAATTTTGAAAGTTTTACAAACCCACCACTGGAATCGTAAACAATCAGCGCGAGCCCTCAATATCAGCTACCGTGCCTTGCTTTATAAGATTCGAGATGCGGGTCTTCCTCCAAACCGTAGCGCCCGACGGCAGGAGCCGCCACAAAACCGCACAGCGGCAGCGGACTGACATCGTTTAAATAACGAGACTTTCGAAAAAGCCTTCGCGCTATTGCGCTGGCAGTTCGCCCGCCAGACCAGCACTTGTAAAACGTTAGTGAATTCCTGTTCTTTTGGACTAACCCTGGCTGAAATTCCCTGTAGAGCCCTTATAGTGAATTGGCACGGATAAGCAGTCCGGCGGCCTGTTTCAGGCGCAATCCGCGTCCCTACGATTATGGAACTGCTGACACAACCTGCTGAAATATCCCCCGCGGCGGTTGACCAACGCGAGGTTCCGCCCGCATTGCATGCGCCGGCCTCAAATTCTCTCCGGTTGCTTCTGCTGACTGCTTCGTTGTTGTTAGTTTTCGCATTCCTGTTCCATGCGGTACGGCAAAATCGGGACTTTTCGATTTCTGAAGACGAATCGCACGACGCCGTAACCGGACTATTTTTTGCTGATTTGCTGGTTGACCGACCTCTTGCCCATCCTCTTGCCTACACCTACAACTACTATGCGCGTTACCCCGCACTGGGGTTGATTCACTGGCCTCCAGTTTTTCATGTAAGCGAAGGGATCATGTTCTTGATTGCGGGACGCTCGGTTCAAGCCGCGCGCTTTACGACGGTGTTGTTTGCACTGCTTGGTCTGGGCTTCTGGTTCGCAATCGTGGACGAGTTACTCAATCCATTTGCCGCAGCTTTCGCCACGGTCTTGCTTGGACTTCTGCCGTGGATATTTCTGTATGAGCAATCAGCCATGCTTGAAATTCCTGCGCTGGCTATGTGCATTGTTGCCACTTATTTCTGGATAACGTTTCTACGGCGGGGCACGACCTTTTCGTTGTATCTCTTCGCACTCTGCCTGGGTCTCGCTCTGCTTACGAAACAGCATAGCGGTTACCTCCTTATTTTTTGCGCACTGTCGCTTTCCGTCGAGCGCAAGTGGGAACTATTGTGGAATAGGAGAACTCTGGGGGCGGCTCTGCTCGCAGCAGTGCTCGTGGTTCCATACTACGTGCTCGTGCTGAAGGTGCACGGACACAGCATTGCCCAGCAGTTAGTTGGTGTGAATGATCATCCCACTTTGCCGGTCACGCTAGCTGCAAAACTTAAATTTTATGGGCGTACTCCCTTGACTGAACTGGGCTGGCCCTTATTAGTCATGAGTGTGGTCGGGAATATTTATTCTCATGCTGAGGGGCAAGCGCCGAGACGTGACGCTGATGACGTTGTGGATTTTGGCCTGTTACCTTTCCTTCACTTTCCTGAGAATTCGCGAGGCACGTTACGTCATATACGCAGTGCCACCACTTATTTATTTTGCAAGCTGGTTTCTCGCATTGAGTTATAGCCGCCGTTACCTCAGATTTGTGGCGGGAGGTGCGGCGATGGCGACGATTTTATTAGTGGGCGTCAAGGACTGGAAGGCAAATCCGTACGTTCCGCTTTCCGGTTATGCGTCGTTGGCTCAACGAGTGAGTCAAGTCGCGGAAGGAAAGCAGGTGGTTTTATTCGACGGAAACGGCGACGGCAATTTCATTTTCTATCTGCGGGTGAATGATCCCTCCCGCCGCTTCGTCGTAGTCCGAAAAGCTCTCTATGCCACCGAAATTATTCCAGAATTCGGCCGGGTTCAATTGATGGACAACGCCGATCAGATACGCCGATTACTGAGCGATTACGGAATTCGCTATTTAATTGTTTCGGACCGAGCGCAGGCGAATTTGCCCATCCAGCAGAAATTGCGCGAGCTTATTCGAACCCCTCAATTCGCCGCGATCGAGACCTTCCCGATATACCGTAATAATTCCCAAGTTCCAGAGCAAAGCTTTACGCTCTACCGGAATTTGGAATCCGTTGCCAGAAAAACTGACCGGCTGAAAGTCAAGATGATGACTTTGGACCGCGATATTGACGTTCCATTCGCTGAACTTGGAAGCGCAGTGGACCGCTAGCATCGGAGCGGTTCTCCGCTCCGATTTCAGGAACGCAAGCGCGCTAGCTGCTTTCTCACGTCTTCTGCCTCGTCATAGTTTGGGTTGATCTTCAACACCAACTCCAGTTGCTGTTTAGCCAGTGCCGCTTGATCAGTCTTCTCATATGCCAAGCCGAGATGGTAATGCACAGTCGCGTTATCCGGCGCCTTGTTCTTGTCACCCAGCCGGAGGGCCTCTTGAAAGAGATCGATAGCAGACTTGTATGCACCTTTCTGATAAAGGACCCAGCCTAGCGTATCGGCGGCATTTGGCGAATCGGGCATGCTACGGCGCGCGGTTTGGGCCAGTGACAGGGCTACGTCAACATTCCCTCCGGTTTGGAGCATTACGTATGCAAGATTGTTTGATGCCAGTGGATTGTCAGGTCTCAGGTCGAGAGCTTTCTGATACGCATCTTTCGACTTTTGCCACTCCTTCTTGGATTCGTAAAGGTTACCCAACATAAGGTAATAGGTGGCTTCTTTAGGATTCTGCTTCAGCGCCTGCTGATAAATGTCGATGGCCTGGTCGGTGGATCCCTTCGCGACGAGCACTTGCCCCAACTTCAACAACGCGTCGGTATTGTTTTTATCGAGATCGTTCGATTTTCGGAAGGCCGCCTCAGCGCCATCCTTATCTTTCTTGTTGTTGAATAAGACCGTTCCGAGCAGATCATAAAAAGCCGAGTTGTTTGGGACTTTCGCAATTTGGGTATTCGCCGCGCCAACCGCCTTGTCGACTTGTTTTTCGGCGATATAAGTGTTCATTAAACCGCGGAGGCCGTCGGCTGAGTTCGCATCGTGATCGAGAGCCTGGTGGTACCATTTTTCCGCTTCTCCGAATTTCGATTGCGCGAAATTCAGGTTTCCTTCCTGAACGTATCCAATGGGACTTTGTGGAGCCACCTCTATCGCCTTGCGGGCATCGACCTCCGCGGTCGGAAATTGGTGGCGGTTGGTATTTGCAAGCGAGCGCAAAGCGTATCCGTCTGGGGATCGGGGTTGAAGGGTGACGATCTCCGCAGCCGTTTCCGCCAGGGCATCCATGTCCCCTTTTCGGAGGGCAATACCGGCCAGAGCCCGCTGCGCTTCGATCATCTGAGGCCGCATACGCACCGCATTCTGCAATTCACTTTCCGCACGTGACATATTTCCCAGATGATCGAAGGCCATTCCCAGGTGGTAATGCGCCAAGGCATTCTGCGGATCATTCTTTATCGCGGTCTCCAGAGTTTCGGTGGCTTCATTCGGATGTCCATCGCGAATCTGAATTTGTCCGCGATAAATCAGAGCTTCTTCATCATTGCCATTGTTTTTTAAAATCTCGTCGTTCAATTTGCGGGCATCGTCCAGACGGTCCTTCAGGATGAGAAGTTGCACGTAATTCTTCTTTACCTGAATATCTTTGGGGTGTTCCTGATAAAGCGAAGCGTATTCCGCCGTCGCTTTGTCCAGGTCCCCGGTCGCAAAGTAGAAATCGCCCAATAGGCGATACCCAGTCGAGTCGTCGGGAAAGTGCGATTTCGATTCTTTCAAGAATTGTTCTGCGTCAGACTTTTTCCCTTGCGCCATATAAAGCTTGGCGAGTGCGGCTCTGGCTTCCGGGTTTTTGGGATCGACGTCGATGGCCCGGCGGAACTGTTGTTCAGCTTCCGGAAACTGGCTGCGCCATTCATAGAAATTCCCCAAAGCCAGTTGTGCGTTCATGGCTTTAGGATTCAACTCAATTGCCTTTTTAAAGCTCTGCTCGGCGGGCTGGGGCTGGTTCGCCTTCATTTGAAACATTGCCAGGTTCAAATAGGCTTCCCAGCGGTCTGGATTGAGATTGATTGCTTTCTGAATTTCTTTGATTGCCCCGTCAAAATCCCCTTGAGCCGCCAATAGATTGGCAGTTGCCATATGTGCCTGAGGATCGTTAGGAGCCTTTTGCAGAAGTAAGTCCGTATGTTCCTTCGCCTGCTTCAAATCGTGCGCAGCTATCAGCAGGTTGGCCATATCAATGTGCGCCTGATAGTTGTCGGGCTTGAGCTCCACCGTCCGGCTTAGTTCTTGAAAGCCATGGACCCAGTCCTGCAACTTGAGCTCGGTCTGAGCCAATTGGAAATGGGCCTCCGCGTACTGCGGGTCTTGTTGAATGGCGTTGCTGAACTGAATTGCCGCCTCACGGAATTGCCCCTTCTCGTAATATCGCTGACCGCTTTCGAAATACTTATGCTTGCGAACATTAGGGTCGCGCGAGCAGCCAATTGAGAAGCTGGCGATAAGGGTTAAGCAGACGAACAATCGAGCAGCTGAAAAATGCTTCATTTCACGAATCTCCAACCAAAATGGGATCGCCGGGATGCGACGCGAGAGTAACTGTACTAAGGTACTGCACTGCCGCAGATCAAAGAAAGTTACCCGAGTCACATGTTCGCCGTCTTTCCCACTTTATTTCAACACATTGCCTGCCAATGACAATATTACCGGGGAACGAATTGATTGAGAATCGGCACAACGGAATCGATGAGGGAATTCAAACGCTTTTCGGCTACATCCGCGGATTCATCGCTTGCCAAGGGAGTGTTGACTCTTACCAGCGAACCGTCGCTGCGATGGAGCTGAATTGAATCTTTAACCAGAAAAAATTTCGCCCAATACTCGCTGGCAACCGCCCGATTGTGAGCCCAATACCAATAAACCACCAGCTGGCGATCATCTCCCTTAGCAATGAGATAACGATTAGCCAGGAACGGTGCATGCCCGGGGGCGGAAATTATGATCCGGTTCGATTCCACTGGATACCATCCAGAGCCGGGAAGACAATTCTTGGGAGAATGAATCGTGTCGCCAGTGCGCTGGCTGGGAAAGAAAGCCAGAAACAATTCCATCGAATTACTAGACCTCTTGTCTTGATATTGCCGCAGCAGGAAATCGCCGCTGCCGAGAACGCCCAACACTTCCGAGGGAATCGCTAAATCTGTCCCTTGCCAATCGTTTAATTGAGACGGAAAAGAGTTCAGGGGTAAGTGTGGCGGCAAAACCTCGCTATTGCTGGCCTGTAAAAAAACTGCTGCTGCGATCAGTATTGCTGCTGCAATGCCGAGCCTGAGGTTAGGATGCAACCGCTTTTTCCTTCGGTTGCGAATGGCGGCCGGGAAGAAACATCTGGTGAACCAGGTAGAGCATTACCAGTGAAACCACGAAAACCAGCCATCCCGAAAACTCGTGGAAGAATCCCTGCGCTTTGTCGGGATCCCAATACTGGACCAATAATCCTGTCCCCACAATTCGAGAGCTGTTGGCCGCAATAGCAATGGGAATCGATGCGAATGCCAACGCTACCCGCACCCATATCCGTGTCTCCATCAGGTATCCATAGATGATGGCAAGAGTCACGAGTGAAAAAAGTGATCGGATGCCGCTACAAGCCTCCGCCACCTCCAAAGGCATGGCTGGCAAGTTAATCACATTGCCTTCACGAAGTACCGGAACTCCAGCGAGCGGCAAAATCGCGGCAGCTACTTTTGAAGCTAAAATTTGAAGCGGGGAAGTGATCTGATTCAGCACGAGGGCGGGCAAAGGAATCATAAGAAGCAAAAAGGCCCAGGGAAATAATACGGCGCGAAAAATTTGCCATCCCTGAAAGAAAATGACCAATCCTGCAATCACAAATAAAAGGGACACCCGCGACAAGAAGAGCTCGGCGCCGAAAACTCCCAGGAAGAGGATGACTAAACCGCAGAGAATAAGTGGCAAGCCCCAGAGTGAAGGCTGCGCTTCTAATTTAGAAACTTGATGGCGTTCCCCCCAGAGAAGATACAGAGAAAATGCTGGGACGAAAAAACCGTGAGAAAAGTTTGGATCGTTTAACCACTGGGCGCCCAGACGAATCAGGACGGGAGAATATAACCATGCGGTCAATGAAATCAGGACCGCAACCCGCCACCAGCCCCATTTCTGGGTCGAATCCTCCGCGTGAGCGTGCAGTGGGCGAGCGTGAGAGGCGGAAATCACAGTGAAATGGCCGGAGAATAGATTATCGAAGAATAAGCCAAGCTCCCGGCGGGTGCAATCTGGATCGGCCAATCGAAGGTAACATCGGCAAGAAGATCAGGAAGCCTTAGAACCCACTTCGATCAGGCGTTTCGTCATGAGCAGTAGCCCCAGAATCTGGGTCCACTCTGACACTATGTTGCCGACGACCTGGCCCCACCGGCTTTGCGGATCCATTGCCTTGAACGCCAAAACCCACGCAATACCCGTAATCAGCAAGACAATCGTTAGCGAATGTTCGCGCAGCAGTTCCAGCCATTTGGATCTCACTTTACTTTTTGGCTGCTCGCAATCGGCGGATCCCTTTTCGTATAAGTGTTTAGTGAGGAAAACCGTGACCACGACGCCGGTCCAGTCCGCGATGGCGTTGCCAAAAAATGCTCCCCAGTGAGAGTTCGGATTGGACTTCTGATAAAGCACAATCCACAAAATCACGATTGCCAAGGCAGCCAAACTTAAAGAATGTCTTCGGAAAAATGACTTGGAATGGCGTCTCGGACTCATGCTTGTACTGTATCTGATCGAGCAATCTCGAACTAGCCGCGCTCGAGCTTGACCAGTGCAGCACTCGCTGGAGGCAGTTCGATGATTGCCAAACCATTTTCCATCGTCAGTTGTTCTTCCCGCTTGGGAGACCACTCGCCTTTTGCGCCGACTGGGGCTCCCCCAAAAGTCGTATCGGTGGTGTCGTTAATCCGAGGCGCATGCAAACGCAAGGCGGTCACGCGAGCGGCCGATGTTCCGCTGTCGATGGAAAGGCGCGCGCCCCGATCTTGATCCTTATTGAAGATGGCTACCTTGAACGCACGGGAATCGGATCGTAATCCGTAAGCGGTAAGCAAGGGCGACGGTTCGGAGTTCTCAATATTGGTCTCAACTAGTTGTCCCGTGCCGGCTTCCGCAAACAACAGCATGCCGTAGTAGATTGGGCGCGCCAAGAATCCGTCCGCGGGAGTGCCGACGATGGGCGAATACCAACCGTATCCGCCACCATGGAAGTTGATTCCGACGCCTCCGGCTGAGGCCAGTTGATACATGAGATCGGCAGCCCACAACGCGGAAGCAAAAGTGTCGCTGACTCCAGGCTTACCGCCTTGGTAACACGAGTTCGTCTCAGCCAGCCGAAAGGGGAGTCCAGATTCGTGCACGGTTCGATTCATTCCATCAAATTCGGCCTGCAATTTCGGATTCGGCCGGAGCAACCGGTCAATCGTCATCGATGGATCTTCCGGAGGACCGAGCGCATAGTAATGTTGCGACAATGACATTGCTTGGCGTTTGAATTCGGTAGCGAAAGGCACAAGCCATTCATTGTTATACGCAGTATCGGGTCCTGCAAAGGGTGCGTTCGGGACCCTCGCTCTGATGCCGTCATAAAAGCTATGCCACTCGCCCGCGAACTGCTTGAAGTCATATTGAGCGTTACGGATGCCGTTACGGTAAAAAAGATCGGGCTCATTACAAAGTTGAAAACATACAAGCTTCGACCCAATTACGTCGGTTACGTAAGCTGCCTCCTCCGCCGCACTCTGCACCGTACCGGTGCCCATGTTCAAGCCGTAAATCAACTTCCAGCCGGAAATATCCAGAAACTCTCGCAGATTCCGAATGGCAGCCGGAGTGATATTTACCGGCGACGGCAGCTTGTGCCCAGTGTCCGGACCGACGGCCAGTCCGAATGCAATGGGATTTACTTTGTCCCGGTTGCGCAGGCTCTCAGCTGACGCACTGTCCGCTGTTTTCTCCTGGTTTGGGGTCCAATAACAAAACTCGCTGGTGTTACCACCGATGCGCAGGACGCCGGAGCGTCCCAGTCGGCGCATAAATCCAGCCAGATCCGGATTTTCCGCCGAAAAGAAACGCGGATCTCCCAATTGCGCCGATTCGTAACTAAGGCCGGTAAAGTCTTCCCCGATGCGACTCCCAAGCCGGTCGGGACGAAGAGTAAGGCGACCATGGAGAACAGGCGTCTCAGCAACAGAGCATGGGAAATTTAGTACAAACCCGGTGGCGGCAATCGAAGCGGCAGCTGAATTGCGAATAAAATCTCTTCGATTCATGGCCAGAGATTCCATCACATTTCGCAACGATCATCAAGAGCGGTTTTTATCCTAAAACTAAAATGACAAGGTCTGGCTACATAGTTCTAGTTGGTCAATTACATGGTCCTACCGATTCTTATTGCGGAATGAGGTTCTTATGCTTAACCATCGGACCTTTTTAAGGAGGGACTATGAATAAAGATGAAGTAAAGGGAAAAGCCAAAGATGTAGCGGGCCGCGTTCAGCGTCAGGCAGGGGAGTGGACAGGCAGCAGCGAAACCCAGGCTAAGGGCGCTGCAAAGCAGGTTGAGGGCAAAGTTCAGAATGCCTGGGGAAAAGCTAAGGACGCAGTCAAAAATAACAACAAGAGAAATGAAAAAGACCCTGACGAGACTCAGTAACGGCTATTAGTGCTTCGCACTGGCAGAGGCACAACAGCAATGATGCCTTTGCCTTCGCGGATGGTAATGAGTTGATTGGGTTTGATATTCGAGACTGAATCTTTTTCGCCGCTAGGCCACGCCACTTGCAGATTCAGGGTTTTGCCAGGTTCGGGCTTCCCGAGTCCGAAAGTCAACGGCAGTTCACTCTGTGACAAGTAGCTCGAGCCGGTCTTTACGAAGTTTGATAGGCGTATTCCTTTATTAGTGGTTATGGTGACTTTCGCGCCGATACCATCCCGGTTCGATCTGCTGCCCATTGTTTTTACGCGCAAAAAGTCGTTCTGATTGCCCTTGTCGTTTCTCAGCAGTCGTGCCGGACCATTGTTTTCGGTTATCACCAAATCCAGGTCGCCATCGTTATCTATATCGGCGTAGGCGCCGCCGCGTCCCACAATCGGTTTTTGAAGAGCTGATCCCGGTTTCGCCGTTACTTCTTCGAACTTATTCTTCCCTAGATTTCTAAAAAGATGAGGCGGTTGGGCGTACTTCATATTGGGTTGGATCACACTAATGTCGTCCGAGACGTGGCCGTTAATCGCGAATATGTCTTGAAGCCCGTCGAGATCGTAATCGAAGAAGAAGGTTCCGAATGTGAGCGACTCCGTGGACATCCTTGCGATTCCAGTTGCAGGGGCTAAGTCCGTGAACAAGCCGGAACCGTCATTGTGATACAGCGCCATTCCTTCGTTTGTAAAATTCCCGATGATCAAACTCTGCCAGCCGCTGTTGTCGTAGTCGGCCGCGTCCGTGCCCATGCCCGCGCGCACTGTTCCTGCTTCGCTATAAGCGACACCCGCGGCGACGGCCACGTCGGTGAAAGTGCCATTGCGATTATTGTGATAAAGCTTGTTGGGTTCGGTGTCATTCGAGACGAACAGATCCAGCCAGCCATCATTGTCATAATCGAGCAGTGCTACGCCGAGGGACTTGCTCGTTGGGTCATAGAGTCCCGCCTTCTTCGTTACGTTTTCAAAAGTGCCATCCCCTTTATTGTGAAACAGTGTGGAGCTTTGTCCTTTATAGGTCTGCGGAGTGCAGTAGGACTTGTTCTTGTTATCCAGGGAGCAGTATCGATCGGTTTTGATGGACCAGTCCACATAGTGCGCAACGAACAGATCAAGTTTGCCGTCATTGTCATAATCAAACCAGACAGCGCTGGTTGAAAATCCGGGATCGGCCACCCCTGCTTTGGCGGTAACATCCGCGAACTTCCCATTGCGCAGATTGTGGAAGAGATGATTTGAACCTAGCGCCGTGATGTAGATATCGTCATACCCATCATTGTCGTAGTCCCCGACGGCGCAGCCCATGCCGTACATTTCGACAGCAAGGCCGGCTTGTTTGGTGACGTCGGTAAAGGTGCCATCTTTATTGTTGTGGTACAGAGCTGGGAAAGACATGCCAGACTTATGGCCGGGCCAGTCTTTAGAGTTGACGAACAGGATGTCCTGCCATCCATCGTTGTCGTAATCGATAAAGCAAACTCCACTGCCCATGGTTTCCGGCAGATATTTCTGTCCGAAGGCTCCGCTGTTGTGTTTGAAGTGGATGCCGGCTTGAGCGGTAATGTCAGTAAATTGAATGGGACCTGGGGCGCGCGGGTTTTGGGCCTGCGCGGAAAGTATGAGACTGATTAGAAGCGATGGAATAAAAATCGGAACGGGGTATCGGGGCATCATGCTCGAAGCATTCTGAACGGGAGCATTTGAATACCCATTAACTTGCCACTGCCGCGTTCACCGTCGAGGCGCGATGAGAATCTCTCCAGATGTCGATCAACATTGCGAGAGGTCCAACAATGAATAAAGCATAAAACGGTGCGTAAACAATCTGATGAAGTCGCATAACCATTTCGAGCAATGCTATGAGGAATACCACGATGCACTGTCCTGTTTTCGAACGAACGGTGGTCTTAGGATCTGTGATCATGAAAAAAATAAATAACTGATACATGGGTCCCGTAATGGGGGCTACTTCAGATTGCCATGGGCTGCCGGTCACCCAACTTCGCAAAAAAGCAAATGCGATAAATGCCACGACATAAGTAAAAGTGATGTGAAAGCGGTGCAAACGCCAGATGATGACGGAACCGAGAACCCAAATTACAAGCATCGGCCAAAGATAATTTCCCCACTGAATGCTCAAGCTGGCCACGGTTTCAGGAGCTAAAAAAAGTAAGAGCGAAATGCCGAAGTTTGAGGGATTCCAAAGATGCCGCCCCTTAATTCGCAGAACGTATTTCGACATGATGGAGATGGCGCTGCACAGGGCGTACGGCCAGATATGCAGGCGATCGAACCAGAATGCCGACACTGATGCCAGTTATATAGGCGCTTGCCGGATGGAGCCATTTGTGAAGAAATATTTTCCCAAGGAGCAACTCCATTCCAATGGCAACAACAATCGCCAGCAGAGTCTTCTGATAACTCTCAAGAATGCCGTAGGTCAAATTACCCACGAGCAGAATGCAGGTGATGAACGCCGGCGCAATGTATTTATTGTCGAGAGTGAAAAACGGCTTGCGCTTTGTGACAGTCGGCTCGTTACTCGCAACTACTGTCGATTCGACCGGTATGCTCACACAGGCTCCTGGACTTTGTGGAGCTGCTCGGCCACGGGATGATCGAGAATCTGTATCTTGCCGGAGGGCCATCGAATTACCGCTTTGTCGATTTTCGGATTTCGTCCCAGTCCGAAGTGCAACCGCCGGTCATTTTGCGCGGCGAATCCGCTTCCTCCTGATACCTCCTGAACCTGCTGCTGTCCGTCCCAGAACAAAGTCAATTCGACGCCGATCGCGCTGCGATTGCTTTTTGTTCCCTCCAATTGAAATTCGATCCACTGATTGTCCGGCGTGACTGTGTTCTTGTACAGAAGCAAGGGCCCGTTCTGGTTTGCGACCACGGCATCGAGCACGCCGCGATTCCATAAATCGACCAAGGCGACGGACCGTCCATCGTATGTATCACGAACTCCGACTGCCTGGGCCACGTCGATGAATTTACCCGCGCCATCATTGATCCATACTTTTTTGTTTTGATAGCCCGATAAACTTCGTCCATCGAATGCAGGCCAGTTCTTGGCGTCTCCGATTATGGTGCTGTTTCCGCCCGCGACTTTGGAAAAGTCATACCAGTAACTTCGATTTCGATCGAGCGAAATGTAACCGTTCGTCAGATAAAGGTCGAGCGTGCCGTCATTGTTAAGATCGCCGAATTGCGCCCCGAAGCTCCAACCGCCAAGTTCGACGCCGAAATCACGAGCGAGATTTTCATACTTAATGGCATCGCCGGAGGTCCCTTGTTTCGGGACCCATAAATTATTTCCCTGAATCAGAATGCCATCCTCCGAAATATTCGAAACGTAGATGGCATATTTGCCCTGGTTGAGAATGTCCCCAAAAGCCGCATTCATTCCGCTTTTCGGGGCGAAACCCACGCCGGTTGACTGCCCAGCTTCATGGAAGGTTTTTCCGTCATTGAAGTACAGTTCTGAAACTCCGTAGTCATTCGCAATAAACAGATCGGGATGCCCCGTCCCGCGAAGATCAGCCGCCGCCGCCGCAAGCGCCCAACGCCGGCTGTTAATCCCAACTTTTTCGGTGACGTCTTCAAACCTGCCGTTTCCGAGATTATGGAACAGATACTTTCTTCCGCCATTCTTGGCGTACTCGAAACTGTCAGGCATGATCCGAGTGTTAGTGAGGTGCCAGAGGTCGATGTCCTCGGAGTAGTATCCCCCGACAAACAGGTCGAGCAGGCCGTCACCGTCGTAGTCCAACCAGATTGCAGTGTTGGCGTTGATCCAGGGAGGAAGTCCGGCCTGATCGGTTACGCGCGTGAAGCCATGGCCGTGATCGTTATGAAATAATTCGGGACGCCCCCACTTAATCAGAAATAAATCTTCGTATCCGTCATTGTCGTAATCTCCCCAAACTGCTCCCGTCGAGACCCCTGTGCCGGACTGATTCACATCCGCGATGCCCATTTCCTCGGCTACGTCCTTGAAAGTGCCATCGCCCATGTTGCGATACAACGCGTTCTTGCTGCCGATTGCGCTGTTGGTTACGTAAATATCAGGAAGACCGTCGCGATCGAAATCCACGATGGAAACCGATGCTCCCATGGAGGCAACTTCGGGCATGATGGCGGTCAGCTTGGGATCGAGGACCGGCGAATGGTGCACGAAATTGATTCCAGCTGCGTGGGATACTTCTTCGAAATAGAATCCATGCCGTGAAAGAGCTTCCTGCTGGCTAACTTTGGAGCGGATGGCCACTCGTCTCAAGGACCATTTCCTCATCAGCACAGGTGTAATAATCAGACCGACAAACAGAATAGTGAGCACAAGCCTGGCGACTTTATGCCCTCTGGTCGAAGTCGCTGCTGCTGTTGCAGTAGTCATTATTTAGTGGGAAGCAGAAGTTTTCAAAGCGTTCTCGAACACTTCCGGAGTGACATAGCGGGTCTGGAATGTTTGCCAATCTTCAGGATGATGCTGGTAAACCCATTCATCCTCAAGGCGGCGCGGCGGAGTCTCGTATATGGACTTGGCGTGGTAGGGCAACGGCAATACTGTTTTAGAAAATGTGGAGTTGTAGTCGCCGTCCTTGATCCAGCCGTCCCCCACTATTATGAAATCGCGAACCCAACCGGCCGGCGGCGGAGGTTGCTCAGGGAAACGAAACGTCATCTCGTCGCCGGAATTCATGATGACGTAACGGTCATCTACCCGAGCCAGGAGTTCCCGCACGTCGCCGTATCTCGTGTAATAGCCCTCAAGATCTCGCCAGCGCTGCTTGGACCCTTCAAGATGGTTGTAGTCGGGAATTTCGGGGGACGAAGGATTTGCCTGGTTCATCACGGAGTATCCGCGATAGTGAAGATCCGCAGATGGATGGATCAAGACGGGTGACCTTCAATGCCGTATCAGGCAAACCCTGCGCCCATTCAATCGAATCCCAATAAATTTCGAGATTGGTGCGCAGGCGCACACGGCGCGGCGTACCGGGACGAAATATTCCCGTCAGGTCAAACAGGCATATCTTCTTGCGCCCTGCCGGAAAGCCCAGGTTGGACCGTGCGATCGCCCAACCGCCACGACCGTCCGGTACTTCGAGACTCAAGCCATGGGCCGATTCATGGTGACCCTGGCTCATTGCCACGTTGACGGAAGAATCCGTAGGATGCATCCACCCGCGCGCAATTAAATAGAGCGGCCCCGTCTTCGGCGCATCTTCTCCGAGATCTACCTCCACGTAATGATCGCGCGTTACGCCCTGATACTGGCCGCGTCCGAAATTATCAAGGTATTTGCCATCGAGCGCCTTGATGATTTCGGTCACGTCGGAGCCATTGTCATCAGTGGCGTGCGCGATAGGATGGGGAGTGCTTACGGTAGTGATTGCCAGCTTCGCGGCGGGAATCACGAATCGTTCATCGACAAAAACATCGGTTCCCGCAGGGTGGTCGACGGTCATCAATGCCAAATAGTCATAATAGTAGGTTTCCCAAAGCTCGGCGGTGATGCGCAGGTCGTAATAACCATCATGCGGCTGCAACTCGTGAGGCGCGATTTTGTACCACTCCTCGGTGGCCTCAACTCGAGCCGTTCCAAGAGTGTTGATGCGAAGGCCGATCGCGGAACTCCAGGGAACCGCGTCCTTCACGAACTGCACCTGGCTTCCGTTAAATGCGAAAAGATAGGGACACGATCCTTTGATGCGTTGCTGGGTGACAATTTCCTGATCCGCGGGAGCTGCGAATTCAGCTCCCACGGATCCGTTTGGCCAGATGACGCGAATAACGTCGGTGCTGCTTTGCTCGCCTAAGCCGAAATGAATTTGAGGCCCACTGATGGGCTGCTTTTGCGTGAGCAACCCGGATCGGATTTCTATTTCTCCCCCCACTCCGAAGGGATTGATCCGCTGATCGCCTGTGGCCTGGACGGAATGTGGTCTGACGACTTGCCAGTGATAATTTTTCGATCCTTTATTAATGGCAATTTGCGGCTGACCGTCTTGCGTTAGCCCAAGTAAATCGAGGCGACCATCGTTATTCAAGTCAGCAACATCAAAAACCCGAGGCACGACTGCCCGGTTCAGCGGAACGAACTTACTGTTGGCGTCCCCTAACCAAATCTGGGTCCCGCTCGCCGCGTCAGTCGGCTCGGCGGAGGTGGACGACAACAACAAATCCAGCGCGCCGTTGTTGTCGAGATCGGCTACCTTAAGACGAACCTCTCCGGCCAAAAATGTTCCGAAATTTGAGACCCTCGCAATTGTTTCGACGTCCCAATTCGCTCCTTCGTTCTTGTCCGATATCCGCACGATCGACCCATCACTCTGCGCCGCAATTAAATCCAGAATGCCGTTGTTGTTGGCGTCCATCACCGCGATTGCTTCTACCGAAACTAAGCTGCTGGGAAGCGGCCGTTCGCGGAACTGTCCCTGTCGCTCGTTAATGAAAACGTGCAGCCGCCTCGAGCCATCAATAATAGCGGCGTCGGGATTGCCATCTCCATCGAAGTCTGCCCACGCGAATCCGCGCACTCCCGAGATATCGGCGAAAGGATGAATAGCGAGGAAAGTTCCGTCGCCATTGTTTCGCAACACCGTGGGTAAGCCTGTGGCAGAGCCGAGAACGATGTCGAGATCGCCGTCCGCTTCGATATCTACTGCCCAAGCGCCGGTGTAAGGCGCATTCACCACGGACTTCGGCAGCTTGGCCTGCGCGGTGACGTCGGTAAAGGTGGCAGGATTGTCTTGACGCATCAGGCGCACGCCCCCGGCGCCGGCTAAGGCCAAATCAGTTTTGAAGTCGTAATTGAAGTCGAGTTGCAGAATACCTTCGGGCTTTGGCGAAATGCCGGAAGGTCCGCCGGGGAAGGGAAACCGCGCTCCAGTCGCCAATTGAACTTCGCGTCCATTTGCAACGGCGACCACCGGGGCCCCCTCACTGCCAAGCTGAATTGCGCCAATCCAATTCCAGTGCTCTTCAGTGAGATTTGCGGCGGGTTGAGGCGCGAATGTAATTGTTTCGTCCGGGGCGGCTGTTTTGAAGACCGGCGACTCCAGTTTTAAAAAATGGGTGAAAGGCTGAGCCTCCTCTCCCGGGGGAGCCTTTATCTTTGCGAGACTTACCCGATATTCGGGGACGCGCACCAGCACGTTTCGTAAAAACGTCGTCTGTGTAGCAGCGGTTCGCAAGTCGGAAACAGACACGGCACTCTGTACATTAGAAAGTTGCTGCCGTGCTTCCGGGGGCCAGGCTGAGGACTGTGCTGCGAGCCGCTCAATCGCAGACTTCAGCGTCGCGACATCGCCTCGTTTCGCAGCCATCCGACTCAATTCAACTAACGCAGCAAGGTTGTTGGGATCAGCCGCGAGGATCTTTTGAATCAGGTCTTGGGATTCCGCAACGCTCTTGTCGTCACCCTGTCTCTCGGTTTCTTCCGCGAGTTGGTAGGTGGCGCGCAGGTTACCGGGATTCAGCTCGATTGCTTTATGCAAATCCGCAAAGGCGTTGGGAGATTGCCCGCGACTGTCTTCTAGAAGACCCAACAACGCATATATCTGATCACTTTGCGGAGCCAGATCGCGTGCTTTTTGAAGCCGCTGGGATGCCGCATCGTAGTTTCTCTGCCGCAAGGCGAGCACGCCCCAATTCGCCCACGACGCCGGCTCGGCGGGCACCAAACGTGTCGCTTCTGAAAGCTTAGCGTCGGCATGCACATCGTCGCCTACCTGCAAGGCCGCCAATCCAACGTAGAACGCTGAGACAAATTGACGATATTCGTTAGAGGATTTATCGGGAAACCCTGATGAATGACAGCCGGCGGAAACGATGATCAGAGCACTAACGATCCCACATGCGATTCTCGAGGACAGCCGGTCGTTGCCGCCGAAAATTTTCATGCGGCCTGTGCCTGCCGCTTCCTCATCCGGTTTCGTTTGCGTGAAATACCCTTGAACCATAGAAAGGCGACGGCAAGAAACGGCAATAAAAAAAATAGGAGATCCCATCGCCCAAAGCCAACCGGGGTGGCTTCGACCCTGGAAAAAGCTTCACCGCTTCCTTGCGAACTTTGAAGAGAAAGGCGAACTTTCCAGAATTCGTCGCGGTCAAACTGCGCCCAGGTTTTGTACTGTAGTTGTCCCCTGGAGTTGTCGCGCTCGGCGTTGTAAACCACTTCACTGAGACGGCCGCTTTCTGGCTGAACTCCTATCTGAATCTTAAGATCGTCAGGAATCTTGCCGCCGGGAATCGGATCGACAATTACGAAGAACGTGCCTGTGCCTACGTCGGGGTGTGTCCATAACGAAACCACGCATGGACCTACGTGTTGGTTTTCTATGATCGGAAACGGCGGCCCATTGTGTGCGATAGCACTACGAAGCAACATCAAGCAAAGTGCGAAGACGATGCAGCCTGACCTGAGCGCGGTGATGTCGCGAATCAATAACATCCGATTGATGAACTTAGCCATTCATAAGGGTCGCCCGCATTTCCATAGGTTGAAACATCAACCACATGGAGGCAGACCACAGGATCATGCATATTGCGGCCCAGGGAACAAAGATCCGGAACGGTTTTTCCGGCGAGTCGTCCTCGGCCAGGTTATACGTTAGCCCGAGGGATGCCAGCAAACCCAGCAACAGAAATCCAATTTCAATAATTTGTACCGTGCTCACGGGCAAGCCTCTGAGAGTCCAGCGCGGCTCTCCGAGAAATGACCAACCTAGACTTTTTACGGCACTCTGGGTTACCGGGATGATTGTGTAAAGGCCGGTCAGGAAATGAAAACTGTAATGAGCAAGCCACATGCCGAAGCCAAGAGGAACAATTCCGTAGGTATATCGCACCGCGAGAGATAGAAGAGTTCGCTGACTCCCCGCCCATTTTCTCGAAAGCCAGGCCGCGGCGCCTAAAAGTAACGCGGGTTCCGCTACAAGAAAACATGCAAAGATGACGCCTAATACCGGGGCCTCATGATTTACCTGCAGTAATTTGCCCAGCCAGTTTTCCACGGCGTAGACCGGGCTGACCATACCAAAAGCATTCAACAACGCTCCGAAAGTAAACACAATCACGAGAGCCGCAATGTCTTTTCGTTTTGAGAAGTATCCGATGCCGGACCTCAATGGGTCGGTCAATAATTCGGTACCAGGCAGCCGACTCAAAATTCCGACGTTATCGTAGGGGCAGGCGTGTACGCAGTCTAAACAAAAGGTGCAGTCCATGTTGCCGACTTTGCGGGGCTGGAAAAGCGCGAGCTCGCATCCGCGAATCGTGACCAGATCGGAAACCGGCTCGCGTCTCCCACGAATGCAGTCTTTCGTATGGCAGGTTGTGCAAACTTCAAGATTTCGGACCTTCACCTCGAACGGAGATAAAGTGGACGCCACAAAATTGAACTGTCCTATGGGACAGACGAATTTGCAGAAAGATGCATGCTTAAAAAATCCATCCACTACCAGCACCGATAAAAAGTATGCAACGATCAGCCAGGCCGTCCACCAAGGCGAAGACCAAAGATCGAACAATTCGTAAGTAAAGAGAATCAACACAAACAGTGCGACTGAAATCCACTTATTTCGCAAGATTCGCGGCCAGTCGAAGCGGGGAGTAAAAATCTTTCGGGCTGCATTGCGCACCAGCATGAAAGGACATGCCATGCAGAAAAAATTTCCAGCACACAGAAGCACCAGTACCAGTACTCCGCGAAAATGAAGCCAGCTCAAAGTCGTCGCCAGATTCTTTGGAGCGAGCGTAGGACCAAACAATCCGTGCAGAATCATTAACACACTTACGATCAGGACCGGTGTCTGAACCAGGGGACGCGCATATTTCCAGGCGAATAAGCGCCCTAAGCCCGGGATTCGCATCAGATCGAAAGCCGCGTCAGGCACCGAATCTGGACTAACGACCGCCGGGAATTGGGAGATTGATCCAAAGTTTTGCCTATCTTGGTCCGCCTACCGGGGCGCCACGCCTTTCACATCAAACTGGCTGTCGATATTTTACCGTCCGCTTCAACAACATGCAGAATTACCACCCAGTCGCCGGCCATTTCAAAGTTTAAATTTGCCGTGTATGTCCCTGGCGATGTTTCCGTCGCAGGCGCGAACACGGGAGCCATCCCCGGATGAGACATATCAGCTTCCACCTGTATGCGATCTCCCGTTAGTAATTTGTCTGATGCGTCGCGCAGACTGAAAGTGATAACAGCGGGACCAATTCGTGTCGGTTGCGGTGAAATCTTGTACGCAACTTTTATCTGGGGAACCGTAGAGGATCTTGAACATCCGGCGACTACGACGCAAAAATAGAGAAACAGACAGAGGATTAGCGACGGTTTCGAAAGGGGATCGATCTTACGCCCTCCCACCCGAAAGCCGTTTGTCATTTAATAATCCAGTCGCCGATAACAAGAAACTTAGGAGTTAGCCTCGCTGTGACGTCCCCATTCGCAGGTGCAAGCCATGTTTCCCTCCTCGTTCTCCGGCGGAAATATATGGTAGTACATTGCGATAACCATCGGAATAAACACGATCGTGTTATAGAAAAGATGGAGTTCCACGCGCGGGAAAAAAAGTTGCAGCACACTGAAAGGGACCTTTTTGTGCCAGAAATTGTGATGTGTTGTCGCTTGCCATATCAGCAGGAAGTGTTCGATGTGATGCCAGAACTGAATGACAAATGACACCATCCACCAAGTGCGGGAAGTGCCGGTAAAACCCTTCCGCAAGACCCAGATTCCGATCAGCATGATCAGCGCATAGCCATAATGGAGAGCTTCCGTCTGAACCAGCCACGGATAGTACAAGCCCAACAGTCCCAGGGCCTTCGGTCGCGGCCAGCCCATCACGTAGATTTGGTATGCCTGCACCAGATGCTCAGCCCAGTGCCCGAGCACGATGACCATGAATATTTGTAGTGCACGCTCATGCCACTTGGTGTTCAGCTTCTCGTAGAAGCTCAAATGGCTTGATCGCTTCACTGCCAGATTCGGAATACTGGGATTTGCAACCGCCATGGAGTCCACCCCCGGGGAATGTAAGAACCGAGGACGAAATGATCCCATGGCTCAAGTCTGAGGATCAATAGTGGATTTATATTATGGCGCGATTGGGACCTCTGGTGCCGGCAGAAACGAAAACCGCCGGTGAAGGTTGGCGGTTTCTTATCGTCAGCTGCTAACTTAGTTTTTAGATCTGGCGGTTCGAAAAATGGGCTGTTGTTAACCGCTGTAGGGGCTGTAACTTCCGACGAGCCACAAAAGACAAGGGGAACGCCATCGAGTTCTGGTCTAGCAAAACATTTAAGCAAGAAAGCCTGAGATACTTTCATTCAAAACGCCTAGTCAAGATGGGTTAGGTGGAATGATCTGATGCGACGCAATCCTGCGCAGGAGAGAATAGTTATTGGCGCGTGGTAGAATTTTTCGATTTTAGGCTGGGGAAGGCATATGAATCTGCGGAAAAGGTTGATTTACGCGCTCTTAGCCTTGCTTGGCATCGGGGTCATTAGCGTCAGCGGATACCTTGTCCTCGGCGGCTCGGATGTAACCTTCCTGCAAGCCGTTTACATGACTGTCATCACGCTTTCCAGTGTGGGATATGGAGAAGTCGTGGACACTAGTCACAATCCGGTACTGCGAACTTTCAATATTTTCATGGTGCTTTTCGGTGTCGGCATCATGGTTTACGTAATTTCAGTAGTCACTGCATTTCTGGTCGGCGGAGAACTTGGCGACCTGTTCTGGAGGCGCAAGATGGAAAAGCAAATTACTGCCCTGAGCGGACACTACATTGTGTGCGGCCTGGGCGATACTGGACGATATATCGCTGCGGAACTTCAGAGCACGGGCACCCCCTTTGTCGTCATTGAAACCAGCGAAGAGGCAGTACAGAAATTTCTCAAGGGACAGCACGATCTGCCTTACGTAATTGGAGACGCTACGGACGAATCTGTATTGGACCATGCGGGTGTAGCGCGCGCCAAAGGATTGATTGCCGGACTTTCGGCCGATAAAGACAATTTGGTGATCACATTTTTGGTGCGGCAGAAAAACCCGGAGATCCGTATCGTGGCGCGTTGCAGTGACGAGGCGAAGTTTTCAGATCGCATGCGGAAAGCGGGGGCCAACGCGACGGTTTCTCCGAATCGTATTGGTGGCTTACGACTGGCGAGCGAAGTACTGAGACCCGACGTGGTTGAATTCCTCGATCTTATGCTCAAAGACCATTCCCAAACCCTGCGAGTCGAGCAAATCGAGATTCCGCAAGGTTCAGGATGGAGCGGCCAGTCGCTCGATCATCTGAACTTGCGCTCCCGTCACCGGCTTGTGCCCCTCGCTCTGAAGAACTCCGGTGGGAAGCATAGTCACGGACCTGCTTTTATGGTGAATCCGCCTGGCGAGCAGGTTCTATTGGACGGAGAAATCGTGATAGTTCTAGGTGACGTCGACGACGTAAAACGAGCGCGTGAGGAGTCTCAGCCCCGCACTCATGCCGCTTGAAACGCTGAGATGGTTGGAAACTTCAGGTGACTACTTTCAAGTATTGTCCCGCGATGAGTAAGACAGTTCCTGCGGAGACAGGAGTTTTCTTCCGCACCTGAAGGAAAGTTCCGTTGCGGCTGCCGGCATCCTCGATTACGAAATCTTCTCCGCGCTGCGAAACCGTGAAATGCGACCGGCTCATTAAATTATCTTTGGGAAAGACGTACGAGCCGGTGGTCCGGCCGAATTGGACCTGCGCCGTCTCTAATGGATACCGCTCGAGAGGATTGCCTGAGGAATCAACTCGGACCAAAGCTGCGGCCTTTGCCGGAGTAATTGCCACCTTGCCCTGAGCAGTAGTGGTCTCGGTCGTCAAAGTGGCTTCCGGCTTTTCCTCGTACTGAAATAATTGATGGCCGGCCAAAACTGTGTCGCCATTTTCCAGAAGGGAGGCACACGTCAGCCGGATGAAAACGGCATTGCCGGCGGTCCGCAGATTCTCGACGAAGAGCAATTGATTTTCCACAAAAAGCCGCGCTCGCATCCCCGCGGAGTGGATATCAGAAGAAACGAGAAGATTACCGTCCGCAGCGACGCCGACACCAACTTCCGATTCCACGGAGTATTCCGCGCCTGCGCTTGCATCGGGAAGAACCACCTGCAGTTTGTAAGTGGCAGAAGATTTTGCCGGAGAACTTACTGAAACAATTTCCCCCGGTTGCCATGTCACCTCAAAAAGAGTGCGCTCCCCCGCCTTCCCTTTAAGCGCGAAGCGGCCCTGCTCGTGGATAGAAAATCCACATTCGCGGACCTGTCCATAGAGTTCTTCCGAGACCAAAATCTGTCCCGGCGAAGCCACACTCTCGACCCTTGAGGCGGTATTCACTACGTCGCCGAAAACATCGTTTGTTCTGACGATGCCGCTTCCATAATGCATTCCGATGCGCACAGAAATACGGTCTGCTTCCGCCCGAATTGACATTGTCTTTTGTATTGCAATGGCGGCCTGCACGGCTTCTTTCGGCTCTGGAAAAGTCGCCATGGTTCCGTCCCCAATGGTTTTGACGACTTTTCCTCCATGCTTTTCAACTTCCGAGAGGATGGTGCTATTGCACTGATGCACCATAAATAAGCCGGCAGTATCGCCATGCTGTTCGAAGTAGGCTGTGGATCCCTGAATGTCGCTGAACATTACTACTAGAGACCGGCGAAACCGTTCCAGTTCCAGCAAGGCCTGAGGATCAGCTTCGGCCCTTCGCAATACTTTCGTGACTCGTGATTCCGGAATCTGGGACTTCTGCCATAGCGGGGAAACGAAATGCTAACAGAATGCGAACCCGTCTGGCACGACGGGTCCATAGGACAAATTGGCCCCACCCGACGAGGGTCGAGAGGGAAGTCGGGGCTATCCCAAATATTTCAGGAATTCGTTCGACTGGTTGTCAAAGCCTGGGAAAACCTGAGCGAGATCTTTATTTCCCAGATGACGATATACTGCTTCTCCAATCACTCTACGGAAGTCGGTGGTCAGCGCGAGATCTCGTCCCTCATACAGTTGCGACTGGTCGAGTCCTGGCCAGCGTCCGTAAACTTTCCGGCCTTTCACTGGGCCGCCCATCACGAACATCACATTAGCGTGGCCGTGGTCGGTACCGCGGTTTCCATTTTCACGGGCGGTGCGTCCGAACTCGGACATGGTTACCACGACTGTGTCTTCCCCGAGGTCGCCCAAGTCGGTCCAGAATGCGGCGAGCGATTGGGAGAAGTCCCGCAACACATTAGCGATTTGTCCTTGGGTGCTGCCTTCGTTGACGTGATGATCCCAGCCCCCGATATCGGCAAAGGCAACTTGCACTCCGAGATTGGCTTTGATGAGTTGGGCCAGTTGTTTGAGACTGTCTCCGAAGCGGCCTTTGGGATAATTTGCCGCGGCGTTGGGAGTGTATTTCGCGGGATCGGCGGCCTTCAGCATTTTGACCGCTTCAAATGTTTCGCGTCCGGTGCCGTGCAAGACTGAATCCACCGACTGGTCATACATGGCTTCGAAAGTATTCGACACCGGCATTGCGTTGGGATTGCGTCCACCAACCCCAAAGTCGTTGATGTTGTTCAACGCAATGGCAGGCTCGCTCCCTGAAAGAATTCGCGGCAACGACGGGCCCAGGGCGATGGCGCGAAATGCGGAATTCGCAGCAGTATCGGGAAGGGAACGAAGCGTACGGTTCAGCCAACCATCGTCGGTAGCCTTCACGCCCGGCGTTCCCGATTCCATAAAATCTTGGGCATCGAAATGTGAGCGCGAAGGATCGGGGGAACCTGCGGCGTGAACGATTGCAAGATGTCCCTGATTCCATATTGGCTGGAACGCCGCCATCGACGGATGAAGTCCAAAAAACCCATCGAGATCAATCACCGCATTGCGGGGAATATTGATAGACGGACGCATCGCATAGTACGCCTGCTCTCCATGAGGCACCACGATATTCAGACCGTCGGCGGCGCCGCGCTGGAAAATCACCACCAGCCGTTTATTCTGGATTCCGAGTGACTGAGCGGCAAACGCGGCTCGCTTCAGGAAAGCTGGAACAACGGCAGTTCCGACGAGGGCGAGACCACTATTGCGAAAAAATACGCGACGGGTAATGGACATGATGACTCCTCCCAACAATTAGCTCAATGGCCTGGGACGGCGCAACCAGTCGTCCGACCCTCTCATCTCCTCTGAAACTCTGGAGATCCTAAAATTAATCCTTCGATGGCGCTTACATTGACCGGTTGCGGCGGATTATTTTGCAAGCGCGACGCAATCGTGTCATGCGTCTGTTTGGAGATGTCACCGTCCAGCAAACTGTTCTCGAGAACCGCGAGAGTTTGCAAAGAATCAGACGGCTGAGTCGCGCCCAGCAACTGACCGCTGTCTGTTTTTATCCCTTTCAACTTTCCGGCTGTAAGGGACAATGCGAAATTCATTCGTCCCAGCAGTGCGGCGGAATTTACCCATGCATCGGCTTTCATGGAGTAGCCGGTCGGAGGTTGCATCCCGTAAAGCGGCATACCCATAGTCTGTAATTGACGGGCGAGCGGCATCGGGTCGTCAACTTGTGCGCCGCTGGCCCTCACAGCGGAAACTACGAATTCAAGCGGCGTCTTAACTTTGGCCCGGTAAGCGTCGGGCGCCCAAAATTCCTGCGAGTGGAACATCGTCTTCAAAACTTCGCGAATGTCGCCATCTTTTTTCAAGAACGTCTGCGACATGCGATCCACGAGAGCGGGCGGAGGATTGTCAGATACGAATCGCATCGCCAGCTTGGTGCAAACAAATTTTGCTGTAGAAGGATGATGCGCCAGCAAATGCAGAACTTCTAATCCTTCTTTCTCCCCGCCGGGCTTGATGCGGTGCCCGAGGACAACTTTTTCACCGGGCTCGTGCCTGCGTTCGTCAAATGTGAATGCGCGCCCCTCTTCGGGAGGTTTCAACGTCCATCCAGTCAAGACCTTGGCAACCTCGGTCACGTCTTTTTGCGTGTATCCGCCATTGACGCCCAGAGTTTGCAGCTCCATGATTTCTCGCCCATAATTTTCGTTCAGGCCGTTGCGCTTGCCTTTCGCCTGCTTCACCGGGCCATTTCGTTTAGCGCGCTTCCTCCAATTGTCGTTTCTATTTAGTCTCTTGCGGAAACCATTGGCCGCGTCCGAATTCGGACCCTCACTTAGCCAGTTATCCAGATAGAAAAGCATCGCCGGGCTTTTCGCGGTCGCGACTAGAAGATCTTCGAACTTGCCCATGGCATGGGGACGAATCACATCGCGGTCATAGCTCGTCATTAAATACCGGTCGGCCTCTTTGCCGACGAAGACGTTGAAATGATTCAGCCAGAAATCGGTCATTACTTCTTGCAACTGCCGTTCGCTATAGATTTCGTGAATCAACTTTCCTTCCACTAATTCTTCATCCACAACCTGCATCGGCTTATTGAGCGAGGTCATGAGTCTCGCGCTGCTGTGGATTCAAGTCGGCTAACAATTGTTCACGCTTCGGCCCCTTGAGCGAGGTTGCGAGTGCGATCTGATCTTCCGTCGGCATAGCCAGAATTGTCTTTACGCGCTGATCGGGCTGCATTTCGAGAAGGCCGGCGATATTTATGTTATTACGAAGTCGTTCTTCGTGACGCTCGGCCAGTTCCTCGTCGGTTGGCGCTTGCACGCTGCCAGCATTCGCTTCAGGCGCGGCCATGCTTCCGTTAGTCGGTGATCGGTTGCCGTCATGCTGGTATTAGTCGCGGCGACCTGCTGCTTGCGTTCTTTCTTTTCCTGCTTTTCCTGGTAGCGCTCCAGTTGGGCCTCATACACAACTCGCTTAACCGGATCGGATGGCAAAAATTGCTTGCCATTGGCAATGGCGCGAATAATTTCGGGAGGCGGAAAATTCTCGACGATTTGCTGCGTATCCATCTTAAGGGTGCGAAAGGGAACCAACCGGGCTTCCATGGCGCTGTCATCAATTTTTTCGGGATGAAGCTGCTCATCAATCCATTTGTCCACGCCCATGGCTTCGACCCGCTCGATGTCGCCTGGCCTCGACCCAAAGGTCAGGCGGCTGATGGCGTGCGCCGCGCGTTTATGCTCGTCCATCTGCCGCTCGGCGGCACTGTCTTTTTTTCGGCCGAGTGCAAAAGGTAGAGCGAAAAGTAGAGAAATCGCGAGCAAAATCGACGCCGGGGAGATTATGAATTCCTTTGGTCCAACGCGCATGGCAGGTATGGAACTCCTTCTCTTAATTATGAACCCGACGCGGCCGAAAAGTTGCTTACCAAAGATGGGAGTCTCGCCAACCGAGCTTCAAATGGGATAAACGGGGCGGATTCCAAGACTAAGTGCATGTCAATATTTCCTCTAAATCCGGACTTCCTTGATGTATAACGATTTGCTAGTCGGGAGGGAATCCGGCGCAAACTTTTGGGAGGAAACAATAAATGAAGAAGTCACTAATTGTGTCGTGCGTGGGAGCTCTAGTCGTTCTGGTCGCGGTAGGGATTGTGCAATCTCAGACCAGCCATAAGAAAGTGGTCTTTGCTGCGGCTGACAATGCGTCGTTCCAGCCTTCCGCGACGGCGGGCGTGTCCATGGCAACTATATGGGGTGATCCGCAGAAGAGTGCGCACGCGACCTTCACCAAATTTGATCCTGGATTTGACGCTGGAATGCATACTCACAGCAGCGATATCTGGATCGTCGGCATTAAAGGCGCTTATCTATATAAAGATGACGCGGGCGAAAAGCGTGTGGGGCCTGGAGACTTCCTGCGAGTTCCCGGCGGCCACAAACATTGGAGCGGCGGCGATAAGACCGAAGGCGCAGTGTTTTACGAGGAAGGATCCGGCAAGTTCGATTCTATTCCCGCGAAATAGCTGGGCCGTGCTAATCCTGCTCACGTCAGGTTTGGTAGGAACGTCCGTGTGTAATTTTGTGTTGGACTGTGGAAGCAAGATGATCGATATCAGGCGCCGCGATATTTTCCGATAACCCTTCTTCGAGAAACGGAACCCGGTTGCTGCCGACCGTATCGCGGCGAATCTGCACGAGGAGAGCCTGCACTACATTAGGATCAAATTTCTGCGGCGTCAGGCGTACGATTTCGCTTAATGTAGCCCCCAGCGAAATGCGTTCGCGGTAAGGCCGCTCGCTTGACATGGCGTCGAAGGTATCAGCCAGCGCGACAATGCGCACAGGCAGTGACATTTCTTCGTTGGTCAAACCGTCCGGATAGCCGGAACCATCGGCGCGCTCATGATGCCAGCGCACGATTTCTGCGATTCGCGGCCAGGGAAACTGAACACCGCTCACGATCTGATGTCCCACGACAGTGTGATCGGCCATCTCGCGAAATTCTTCGGGATCGAGCGAGGTTGATTTCGCAAACAACCGCTTGTCCACGGCGACTTTGCCTATATCGTGCAGATATCCAGCGGATCGCAAAGCCGCTACGTCGTTAATCGGCATGTCCAGCGCCTCGCCAATTGCTGCCGCATACCGTCCCACACGCAATGAGTGTCCGTGAATATTGACGTGCTTTACGTCGATGGCGGTTGCGAACGCTTCTAAAGCGCCGTCGTAGAATCCGTGCAACGAAGCCATTAACCGCAAATTCTCGGAAACCCGCTGGGTCAAGGTCTGGGTTAGCGATTGATTGTGAATAGCCAGAGCGATGTAGTGAGAGAGCAGCGCCAATGACTGCAAATCATCTTCATCGTAAATGGCGTCGCCGTCGCGCCGTCCCAGCGCTACCGCTCCGACGAGTTTGCCTCCGACTTTTAATGGAGCAAGACATCGGAAAAGTTCGGGCGCAACATTTCCGTTGAAGCTGAGATAAATATCGGACGAGCCGCTATTAAGAATGATGGGATCGCGCGCTGCGGTTAAAGCGTGAACATGTTTTGGGAGCAGAGGAATAATCGCCGGGTCGGGCATGAGCGCGAAGCCATCGGACGCGATGGAAGTAAGCATCGAAGGCCGGTCAGTGAATGCAAATAGCACGGCCTCTTTGGCGCCGCCGGCCTGCAGAATGGCGGACAGCATGATGCGCGCGGTCTGAGGAAACTCGCGCTCCGAGGTCATGGCGGGACCAAGGTCGGAGAGAGCTTCGACCGTACGTAAAATTCTACGAAAATTATCTTTCTGCAATGCCACTCGAGGTGGTGAGCAGAAAATCGCGAGCAAGCTGAGGGTACCATGCAGGGAAAGTGCTGTACCGGGAAGACTTGTTAGTTAGTTTGGTGCAATGCGCGTGGACGGATTGCGCACAGAAGGAAGTCAAAACAAATTCGCCAGACCTCACACAACTTAGCGGATTGCTTTGAACGTCATTTCTTTCGCCGAGCCTCGCGCGCGTTTTTTCCAGTCGGCAAATAATTCTCCGTAACTTTTTACTATGTAATGTGAGTGCGCAATCCCGAGCGCTTTTGCGGTTTGATCGATCCAGCGGGATTTCCCTTCAACCTCTCCGAAAATTCCGATTGGGGTTTCGTCCAACACTACTTGGCCCTTTTTATCACTCCATTCGGCGCGAAACTTTTCATAGCGGAATGTCGGTGAAAAGCCAAGGCCGCGAAGGATAGCTTCCATCTTGGGGCCGTCGGTAATTTCAGTTTCGTATTCGGTGCGGGACTTGTGCCGTCCAGCTTTGCCTTTGGATTTGTAAGTCAATTTCCACTGTGAGCCGTATTTTCGTAGACGCAAGAGATCGCCGCGCTGTCGCAACGGTTGTCCTGAAAGATCGTAGAGAGTATTCATCTCATGAGTGCGGCGAGTGATCAGACGGAATCCAGCTTTTCTCAAGCGGCGCTGGAACTCGCGCAAGTTCTCGATCCGGAATTTAATTTCGATTTCCTGGCTTAGCATGTGTTGATTGTTCGCAAGCTATTTAGGCATGGGGACAGAAACTGCCTTGCCCGCGCCGCGCTCGGCAATCCATAGAGTGTCGCCAGCAGGTTGAACTCCGGTAGGAGTGTTTAGGCCTTCCTTGATCACGGTGACGCTTGCCTTATCGCCATTGACGGTGATAGCGGAGATTTTGCCGCTGCCATTTTCCGCCACGAAAAGCTTGCCGTTCGCTGCGCGCATGCCATCCGGTCCTTTTATTGGCTGGTCCATCCAGATATCAACAGGTTGCCCCGGCTTTCCGGCGGCATCCACGGGGATGCGATAAAGCTTGTTGAAGAAGACATTGTTCACATAGAGCGTGCCGTCCAGAAACGTAATGCCGTCCACGCCGTTGAGGGTGCGATGCTCCAAGTAAAGCTCGGCCGTTGACGCTCCAGCCGGCAGCCTGAAGATTCTGCCAGGTACGGTGTCAGTTATGTAGAGCGCCCTGTCCGGTCCAATTGCAAAATCGTTGCACACATTGTTGTCCCCTGGCAGATTCCAGCGAATCTTGGGCGCGCCGGTGGTGAGATCGAAACTTCTGAGCGCGGTATGACGCTGCGGCGGAGTAGTATTCGGCACCGGCGTCAATTGACATGTCCACAGAGTATTGCTGGAGGCATCTGCCAACATGCCGAAGAAGAATGTTCCCGGACCTTCCGCACTGGCGTCGATAAACTTCTCGGCAGTGGAGGAACCTTGGCGCACCTTATAGACGAACGGTGAACTGGCGCTGCCGACGATCAGCACGCCACCCGGCGCCACGGTCAAACTTTCCGGCGACGATTTCGCATCACTGATCAGGATTTCTGTGGTGGGCTTTGTTTGTCCGAACCCTGCTTGCGCGAAGCTCATACTAATACTAATAAGGATGGCGGCACACCCAGCGAGCAGTCGAGTATACGAGCGCATTGTCAATATCCTCCGGAGTTGATTTTTGTGGCACTCATCATAATCCATACCCAAATCTGGGGACACACGAAACGCGGCCGTGGCAATTGGTACCCGAGCCTCGAATACGGCACCAAAGTCCACGCCGGGTGAACAACGAACGCCCAAGGAACGGCGACTAGCCCCTTAGCCCATCTGGCCTGAAGCTAGTCTTCGTTCGCCCAAATCAGTGACGTGAAAACTCTGCCCCAATCCAATATATACCTTGACACGTATATACTCTATGGAGTATATAAAAAGTGTGGAATCTGCCTTCGAAATCATTGCGGAGCCGAACCGCCGGGCAATATTGAGCCTACTGGTTTCGTCACAGCAATCGGTGGGAGAGATAGAACGTCGGCTTCATATGCCGCAGCCAACGGTGTCGAAGCACCTGCGAGTGCTAAGGGATGCCGGTTTCGTGGAATCCACGGTGGACGCACAGCGCCGTCTCTACCGGCTTAAGCCTGAACCACTTCACGAAGTAGATGCCTGGCTGTCTCAGTTTCGCCGGTTCTGGTCCGCTCATGTGGATGCTCTCGAACGCTACCTCGATCGGATGGATCGCAAAACACCGACCAAAAAGAAGAAAAGTAAAAAGACGCGACCCAAACCGCGAATATGACACTTAACAAAGGAGGAATGAAATGAAAATCAAAGTGACCAGCTTATACGTGGACGACCAGAATAAAGCGCTTCGCTTCTATACAGAGGTACTCGGCTTTGCCAAGAAAAACGATTTCAGTAACGGCCCCTATCGCTGGCTGACTGTGGCCTCGCCCGAGGAGCCGGACGGCGCCGAGTTGCAGTTGGCGCTGAACAACAATCCCGCAGCGAAAGCGTATCAGCAGGCTCTATTTCAACAAAGCCAGCCCGCGGCCATGTTTTTCACCGACGACATCAAGGGCGACTATGAGCGCATCAAGGCCCGAGGCGCCGAGTTCACCATGCCGCCCACCGATGTGACCGCCTCGACCATTGCGATGCTGAACGACACCTGCGGCAACCTGATTCAGCTCACGCAGCTAAAGCATTGGTAGATTCGATGAGACACGGGTCACATGTCCCGCCGATTTTGCGAGACGTGGAAGGGGATTATCGGAACGCTGTGAAGGAGACAAAGATGACCAATCTCGAGCCGTACATGCCAGGTCCGGCCAACGTGGCGCGGATACAAAAAGACCGCGGACCAAACGGCGAAGAGAAGTGGACTCTGGTTCTCGTCCGTGAATTGCGCCACTCTCCGGAAAAGGTCTGGGAGGCGATTACCGACCCGGCGCATCTCCGCGAGTGGGCTCCCTTCGATGCCGATGGGAACTTGGGCACGGTTGGAAACACGGTGAAGCTCACAACGGTCGGAGCGCCCACGTTGCGCGTTACTGAAACTAAAGTGACGCGAGCCGACCCTCCTGAGGTGCTCGAGTACAAGTGGGGAGAATTCGATATGCGGTGGCAACTCGAAGCCTGCGACGGCGGCACTCGCCTGACGCTGTGGACTAACATCGGTCATCGCTTTATCGCAATGGGTGCTGCCGGATGGCACATTTGTTTCGATGTCCTGGATCAGCTTCTCGGCGGAAATCCTATCGGCCGAATAGTCGGTCCCGCCGCGTTGAAGTTCGGCCGATGGCAGCAGCTGAACGCCGAGTACTCAAAGCAGTTCGGCATTGAGGCGCTTAACCCGCCATCTCGATCACCTCAGAAATCGCGATAAACAACGGTCCTGGGAACGAGGAAGGAGATGCGATTTTCGGATTTCGGAGAAAATTTATATAAATCGTTCTCCCGTCCGTCCCCGGAGTTACCTCAACGCAGAATGGACCTGATTTGGTCACAGTCAGGCGGAATACTATCTAGGGTTGCTGCCACGTCATGCTGACGACTTCATCGCTGCCGGTGTCTTTGAGCACCAGTGGCTCATCGTTCGACGTGAGTCCGAACCACATGCGAAAGACGCCTGTCATCGGGACGGTATCAGTGTCGACAATGAAGTCGACTTTTCCGCTCGGGATAGCAACACGCTCTACTCCGAATTTCCCAGCCAGACGCCGGTAGTAAACGAAGCGGCCGTTGCGCGACCAGGTCGGGTAGCTAAGAACTCCTGTGGCCAGTGTGGACCATTTCTGGTTTTCGAAATCAAAAAGCATCAGACCGCTCGAATCCGCGTGGATAGCCACGAGGTAGCGCCCATCGGGCGACCAGCGCGGAGAAAAGAGTCCCTCGGAGCCTGGCAGCATCGTTACCTGACCACCTTTGATATTCAAGACATGGATGGCAGGCGGGCCTTCGTTGGCGGCCGCGCCAGTATTTGACACTCCGCCGAAAGCCAGCGAGTCACCGTCCGGAGACCAGACCGCATCGCCCTCCCGGCCCGGCTGGCTGGGGATTAATTCTTCCGGTGCGCCACCAGCCGAAGATACCTCATAGATGCGCTCAGGTTTGCTAGGTTCCCGGTCGTAGAACACAATTTGCTTCCCGTCCACGGACCACTGGGGAAACATCGCGTAGAGCGGTGGAGAGCTGAGCTGGAGTTTTTCCGTTCCGTCGAGTTTGCTGCGCCAGAGCGTTCCCTCCGGAAAAGAAACGTAAGCGACCCACTCACCGTCTTTAGAGAAAGCCACGTCCTGCGCCGAAATGCCCCCCAGAAAGGGTTCGAAGGTTTTCGCCGCCGCGTCGTAGCGTAGAAGTTCTCCGCGGCGCGATCCCGCCACGGCAAAAAGGGTCTTACCGTCCTTGCCTGGCACGGGGAAGCGGTAAGAGACTGCTCCCGCCGTGACTTGCACTGGCGCATGGCTCACTTTGTAAAATAAGCTGCCCATCTCGCGGCGCGCCCAAACCTGGCCTTGAGACTCGAAAATAAAATATTGGCCGTCGGGCATCCACGCGCCGCAACATTCGCCTGAAGACTCATTCCAGCCCGGAAACATCTGGTGAAGGTTGGCCCCGTCCGATGAAAGTTCCCAGAGATGAGTGAGTTGCGTCTTGGGGTCGGTCAGGGTTAAGGAAATCTCTCGCCCATTCGGCGACCATGCCGGCGACGTGATGAGAGTCGCGTCAATGGCGGGCACCCCTGGCAACTTCACCAATTCGCGCGAGTTCGTGCCGTCGGCGTTTGCAATGTAAAGCGACTTGCCGCTGGAATATACCAGCTTCTGACCGTCGGGAGACCACGCGCCCTCAAGACCCGAGATATCAGCCAGGCGTACAGGCGAGCCGCCCAGGGTGGACAGAGCCCACAGAGGCACGGAATTGGAGCTGAAGCTGTTCATCTCCTCTGCGAGCAGCTTTGACCCGTCCGGTGACACGCTGGAGACCTCGTAGTTCATTGAGGAAGTCGTGGAAATTGGCGCCGAAGTTCCGCCATTGACCGACATTTGCTCCACCAAGCCCTTGCCGGCCTCATCGAAAAAATACAGTCTTACTCCGTCTGTTCCAATCAAAGCTTTGGGAACCGCATCATTAGTGAGCTGTGTGTAGCCGGAAACCGAAGGCGGCGGCAGTGTCGGCCGAAACACGTAAGCAAGCACCGCGAGGGCAATGATCGCCGTTGCTAAAGCTGCGAACAGGCCTTTCTTGTGCCGGCGGACCAGGATTGCGACCAATTGCGATTCGGAGGTATCGTGCTGCGCATCCAGTTGAGGCTGTGTAAAGGGTGCTGTTCCGTGTGCCGCGACCGTCGCCATAGAAGTCTGTGACGTGCCGCTCAGTGGAGACTCTTGGAGCGCAGATTCACGTCCGGAACTGGTGTCCCGCTTCAAGCGCTTCAGGTCAGCGCGAATTTCAGATGCGACTTGATAACGAAGATCCCGGTCTTTTTCGAGGCACTTTCCGATGATGCGATCGAACTCGGGCGGAAGGTTAGGATCCAGCCGTGCTACAGGCTGGGGCTTTTCCGCCAGAATCTTGTGAAAGATGATCGCAGGGGTGTTGCCGGAAAAAGGCTGCCGGCCAGTCGTCATCTCGTATAAAACAACGCCCAAGCTGAACAGATCCGTTCGCGCATCTACATCTTCGCCCCGCGCCTGTTCGGGGGACATGTAGGCCACGGTACCCATGGCTACGCCCGGCGTGGTGAGATCGCCGGAGGTGGCGGCGATGCCGGCGGCATCCTCGACTGAAGGCGATGTTCCCGGGCTCCGGGCTATCGTTAATTTCGCCAAACCGAAATCAAGGACTTTAGCTTGCCCGCGCGAGGTGACAAAAATGTTTGCTGGCTTGATGTCGCGATGAATAATGCCTTTCTGGTGGGCGGCATCGAGTGCGTCGGCGATGTCGATCGCGAGGTCGAGTGTGCGGCAGGTTTCGAGCCGGCGGGCGGCGATGACCTGCTTCAGGGTTTCGCCCTCCAGGCACTCCATCGCCATAAATTGTCGGCCATTGTGCTCGCCGATGTCATAGATGGTGCAAATATTGGGATGGTTCAGTCCGGAAGCTGTCTGCGCTTCGCGTGCAAAGCGTTCCAACGCCTGCGCGTCGTGAGCCAAATCTTCAGGGAGAAATTTAAGCGCGACAGCGCGCTTAAGCCGCGTATCCTCGGCCTTGAAGACCTCGCCCATGCCACCCGCGCCAAGCTTTTCCAGAATGCGATAGTGCGAAATGCTTTCTTCGGTCACGAAGCCACTTTTATAGGGAGGGAGAATCTTATGCGGTGCCTTCCGGTGAGTCAACCCGACCATAGCGGAGTGGGATGATTAGATCGCTATCAGTTCAGTATCCGCCGAGCTCGAGTTTTCTGTTCCGCGTTTCGATGGGGATGGTTTTCAGGTGGTAATTTGGGACTGCATTATTTCAATTTACCCAACTCAAGCAATTAAAGAGCCGAGCCGCCCTCGATCGTGACTTGAGTGTGTCCCATGGGTCCTTGCCATCTTGGCCGCGACGAGAACTCGGCTGCTTTGTCCGGGATACCGCGAAACAGCCATCGACAACTACTCCGGGCTTCTAGATGTCGTCGTGATCGCGATCGCTTGAATTGAAATCCGTTGCCGGACTCAACGGACGGCCGTCACTGTTGTGGTGAACTTCAATCATTCCGTTCACGTTCCTCAGTTTAATTTTCGTGCCACCGCCGCCAAGTTCTCCGCGCAAATTATGTCCCACGAGGTGGTGATGTTCTTGAAGTCCAAAATCGTCGGCAATCGATCCCGACATACTCGTGGCTTCGACGTCAGCTTTGGAATCCGAAGGAATCATCAGATCGATACTGCCATTTACCGACGACAATTCAATGGGATGATCGGCAAGACGATCGAGTTCGGCGAACAATTTTCCGTTTATGGTCGAAAGTCGCAGATCGCCGGACAATCCATTTGCCGTGAGTTTTCCATTGATGCAAGAGGCATGAACCCTGGCCGTTGTTCCATGAATGTCCAATGATCCATTGATCAGTTTGATTTCGTCGAGGCTCGCTCCGCGGGGCACGAGCAATGTGTATTCGACGCCGGCGGGATTATTCTGATCGTCGTCATTGAAAGTGTGATCGTGATTCGGATACTCGGTTCGAATCGAGATCGAATTTGGGGTGCTATCGACGACGATCTTCGCCTCGTGCAGTCGCTCCTTGCGGCGGGCGTACTTGACCGCGTCTATCTTAACCTCGGAACGATCCCAAGCCGTAATGTGCACCGGGCCATTAATATTCGATAGTTCCACGGTGCCGTCGGCCGAAAGAGGATAGGTTTGGTGAAATTCCTCGGTGAGTTGTCCGGCTCTGTCGCCGGATTGGGCATGGGCCTGAAGAACCAAAGTTAGGGAAGCTACCAAAATGAGACGAAGCCAAGTTGCAACCCGGTGAGCTTTCATTGTTTTCCCCTTTGGTAGTCAGACGCGATGGGTGCAAATTGGTAAGCAAATGTTTGGATGAGTTGCGGGGGTTGCACATATACGCTAAGCGCAGCTAAATTATGGCGAGTATTGGAGACGTAATGAAAAAGTTAGTTCCGATGAAATCTGCGTCGGCAAAGATAAACGAGAAAATCGAGGAACTTTCTCGGCAAGGAGATTGGCGCGGTAAGACGCTCGCTCATGTCCGTCAACTCATTCACGAGGCCGATCCTGAGATCGTCGAAGAGTGGAAGTGGGTAAAGCCGACATCGCCGGGGACTCCCGTCTTTTCTCATGACGGCATTGTGTGCACTGGGGAAACGCACAAGCAGGTCGTGAAGCTCACGTTTGCTCGCGGAGCTTTCGTCAAAGATACGAAGAACCTCTTCAATTCCAGTCTGGAAGGGAACATGAGACGTGCGATCGACATCCACGAAGGCGAGAAGATCAACGAAGCTGCCTTCAAGGAACTTATCCGCGCTGCGGTGGTGGTCAACTCGACGGCACGCGCTAAGCCTCCAGCCAAGAAAAACGCAGTCAAGAAGCGGGCTAGCTAAAGGTAGGAAGTTTTACGAAATCGTTTTTAGGGACGATCTCAACTTCGTGACCGGCTTTTCGCCAGGCTGCTAGACCTCCCACTATCACGAACGCGTTGAATCCTTTTTCCCTCAGCATGAGCGCCACCCGGGCGCTCGTTCCTTCGCGTATTCAAGTGCAATAAAGATATACGTCTTTATCTTTAGAAAGAGCTTTAATTTCTTCCTCGAGGTTGTTTGGCTCGATGCGGATGGAGCCCTTGATGCGCGCTGCTTCGGAGTCGTAGTAGCCGTGGCTGCGAACATCCACCACGAGAATTTTGTCTCTTTCTTCGGAAGCCAAGCGGCGGGCTAACTCCTCCACCTGAATTCGGGGAACGACGGTATAGATTTTGTTGCGGTGATAAATGTGGATGCGATAGGCGACGTACCCCGCAACCGCAAGAAGCAATGCGATGGTCATTACGTGTCCAGCGGTTTGGAGCCCGTGGGTAATTGCTTTTACGAAATCGCGAAAGACATATCCCAAAACGCCGTAAGCCAAAACGTAGATCAACACTCCGCCTAGATCCAGACGAAGAAATTGCTGCGGGCGCATTTTCATGCTGCCGGCAAGCGGCGGAGCCATGGTGTTCAGCCCAGGAACAAACTTGGCGAACAGCAGAGTGAGTTTTCCTCGTTTATAAAATGCTTCGGCGGAGCGAAGAATGCAGGTTTCGGGATTCGCCGACACCCGGCACAGGACACCCAGGAGTGCCCATCCAGTGTAGCGTCCGAGGAAGAAGAGAAGACAATCGCCGGTTAACATCGAGACGGATGCCAGAAACAACGCGAGAGGAATGCTGAAAACTCGTGCGGCACAAGCTGCGCCGGCCGCTACCAGGGCGAGTGCGGCTGGAACGGGCAGCCCGATAGCTTCCGCGAACACGACTATGCACAAAAGCAGGTATCCGTGGTTTGTGAGTAGAGAGAGAAAATGATTCATGACGGCAGACGGTTCGGGTAAAAGAATGGGCGGCTCTTGGGCCGCCCCGAACAGTCTAATTGAATCGTGAGCTACATGTTGGAAGCTTTGAGCATTTTGACGCTCATCACGTGGATGGTTCCCTTGTCAGCATAAACGTGGGCGCTGAGCATAACGTGATGCCCGACATGGTCCTTCAAAGTTTCGGGATTCATGACGTCCCAGGACTTCATGTCTTTGTCGGAAACGAAGGTGATCTTGTCGCCATCCTGTTTCACGGTTCCCTTGATACTTTTTAATGGAGCTTTGGCCATGGGTTGATCGGTTGAGGACATTGAGGGCGAACTTCCCATAGTGTCCTGAGCGAACGCACAGACGCTGAATAGTATTGAAAGCCCCAGCGCTAAAACAAAAAGCTTCTTCATAGGTGGATTCTCCGTTAATTTGAACTGAGATGTTGGAAGGGTAAACACTGGAATTAAACTACCGATAACAGTACGAAGCAAGAAGCAAAATGGATTGCGGAATCAGGAAACGTTAGGTTACTTCGCGGTTACCGAGTTCGTCGGATTTCTAATTTCTATAGTCCCACCCCGGCAATGATTGTGCGGCGAATTTCGCCCGTAGGACTGAAGACAACGATGTCAGCCGCGGTGCCAGCTTTGAGTTCGCCACTGTGCGCCTTGCCAGTCGCGCGCCCCGGATTCACTGTTGCGGGAATTACCGCTTGTTGCAAATCCAATTGGGCAAAATCCATTACGTTGCGGATGGCGCGATCCATGGTTAATAGACTGCCGGCCAGGTGTCCGTCGGCGAGACATTTTCCGTCTTTCACTTCAAACTTGAATGTTCCCAAATGGTATTGTCCATCGGGCATGCCAGTGCCGGCAGTTCCGTCGGTGACTAATATGATGTTTTCTTTTTCTTTTGCCGATAAAACCAATTTCACGATCGAGGGATCGAGATGAATTCCGTCGGCGATTATTTCAACGGCGAGCTGCGCGTTTGCCAACGCTTCCCCCACGATGCCTGGGTCCCGATGGGTCATCGGACGCATTCCGTTAAAGAGATGAGTCGCATGCCGTGCCCCAGCCTCGATGGCTTGGCGAGTGATTTCCGCAGTTGCGTCAGTATGTCCCAGGCTGACGACCACGCCGCGACTCCCCGCCTCTCTAATGACTTCAAGTGCGCCGTCTAATTCCGGAGCGATAGTCATTACCCGAATGTGGCCCCGAGAAGCTTCCCAAAATTTATTGAAAACTCCGACTGACGGCGGAAGTAAATCTTCGGCGGGATGCACGCCTCGCCGCGCATGACTGATGAATGGGCCTTCAAGGTGAATCCCGGCTGGCTTCGAACGGAGACGCGCAGAACTCTCCGCCGGCTTCTCGATCGCTTCTGCTAGTCGATCGAGGGCAGCTAGAGTGACGTCCATCGGCGCGGTCACGGTGGTCGGAAAGTAAGTCGTGACGCCATGCTTGGCCATGGACTGTTCGATCGACTGCAAGGCGGTGGGAGAATTATCCATCACATCGAAACCGGCGCCGCCGTGAACGTGGATATCAATCAGTCCGGGTGCGATGATGGCGTCGGCGTAATGGAGTACGCGGCATCCTTTAGGAATTTCGCGGGACTCCTGGGTCGTGACTTCTGCAATAACTGAATCTTCTATAAATAAAATTGGCCGATTGATTCGCTCTAGGGGAGTAAGAAGAGTGCGGGCGGTGAGCGCAATCATGCTAGGCGAGCCTTGACCGCGTCCCCGAAATTTCCATTATGAGAAATAATTGCTGGTGCCATCGAAGGGACTCGAACCCCCACACCCTTGCGAGTACATGGACCTGAACCATGCGCGTCTGCCAATTCCGCCACGATGGCAAGTGAACTCAATTTTGCGGCAACCAGTAAAGGCTGCCATCAGGAAGGACTGCAAAAGATATTCTACAGTTGCAGCGTAAGCTGTCAAACTCATTGGCCTGCTCAGTTTGAATTGAGAGTGCTCCTACGAATCAGAGGAATTCTTAGGATGCGCTCAAATCACGACGTGTGGGAGACTATAGGAGGAGTTTCGAAAATGGAAATCAAAAGAGCGGGTTCTCAACCTTCCACCAAGGGCCCGTCAGACTGGTTCACGGGTACAGTACGGGTTGACCCTTTGTTCCAGCCGCATCGATCCCGCACGGACTGTCGGCGCCACTGTAACGTTCGAACCGGGAGCGCGCACTGCATGGCATACACATCCGCTAGGTCAGAGACTCATTGTAACCGCAGGATTCGGGCGGGCCCAACATTGGGGCGGTCCGATCGAAGAGATTCGCCCTGGCGACGTGATCTGGTTCGCGCCAGGAGAGAAGCATTGGCACGGTGCCGCTCCGACTACGGCGATGACCCACATCGCTATTCAGGAGCAACTCAATGGCAAGGCCGTTGACTGGATGGAAAGAGTCACCGACGAACAATATCAGGGATCAATCGGTGACATGAAATAAGTGAGTCTTGCTCAACGCTCAACCTCCTTAATTCAGCGCCTTTATGCCGAGGAATCTGGCCGACGCGCCCAACTCTTCTTCGATTCTCAACAACTGGTTGTATTTTGCGATTCGGTCGGTTCGCGACGCCGAGCCGGTCTTAATCTGTCCTGCCCCGGTAGCTACGGCAAGATCCGCGATAAATGTGTCTTCGCTTTCGCCTGAGCGATGCGAGATCACCGACGTATATCCGTTGCGCCGCGCCAGATCGATTGCATCCAGGGTTTCGCTGACGGTGCCGATTTGATTGACTTTAATCAGGATCGAATTGCCCACGCCCCGGTCTATTCCCTCTTGCAGACGCTCTGTATTGGTCACGAAAAGATCATCGCCGACTAGCTGAATTTTGCTGCCGACTTCTTTGGTGAGCATCTTCCATCCCTCCCAATCGTCTTCAGCGAGGCCGTCTTCGAGCGACACAATGGGATAATCGTTCACCCACTTCGCCCAGAAGCGAACCATCTCTTCGGAACTTTTAGTGGATTTGTCGGATTTTTTGAAGACGTAATTTCCATCCTGATAAAATTCGCTCGCTGCCGGATCCAGCGCAATCGATATTTGCTCGCCGGGTTTGTATCCTGCCTGCTGAATCGCCTCCAAGACCACCTCAATGGCTTCGACGTTCGATTTCACCGATGGAGCAAAGCCGCCCTCATCGCCGACTGCGGTGTTGTATCCTCGCTTTTTCAGCACGCCCTTCAAAGTATGGAAGACTTCTACTCCCCAGCGAAGTGCCTCGGAGAATGACTTTGCTCCTACCGGCATCACCATGAATTCCTGAAAATCTACATTGCTGTCCGCATGCGCTCCGCCGTTGAGAATATTCATCATGGGCAGCGGCAACACATTTGCCCCGGCGCCCCCGAGGTAACGATAGAGCGGCATTTTTAAACTCATAGCGGAAGCTCGGGCAGCAGCCATCGACACTGCGAGAATCGCGTTGGCTCCGAGCCTGCCCTTGTTGCTCGTGCCGTCCAGTTCAATCATTTTCTGGTCGAGCGAGCGCTGCTCCGAAGAATTCATCCCGGTCAGAGCTTTGTTGATTTCGCCATTCACGTTTTCGACGGCTTTCGAGACGCCCTTGCCCGAGGTAACGTTTCTTGTCGCCGTCGCGCAGTTCCACCGCTTCATGCGCGCCCGTGGATGCGCCGCTCGGAACGATTGCCCGTCCTTTAGTGCCATCACTCAGAGTTATTTCCGCTTCGACAGTTGGGTTGCCGCGCGAGTCGAGCACTTCACGGGCATGGATGTGGCTGATGTTCATGGAACTCCTCTTTTATTTAGTTAAGAAATAGATTTTTGGATAACGAACGAATTTTGGATAACCAACGAATATACCGGAAACAGTTCTCTGATGAATTGGCAGCGAGTCGCTACCCTCCCATTGCGATCAGCTCCTCTTCACTTGCCAACTGTAGTTCCATCCATCCTTCGATAGGCAGCGCGTCCACAGGCAGGCGATTTTGCCAAACGCTGAATCTCAGCCGGACTGTTCTATTTCTCGTCACGGCCGAATTTAGGGCATCCGATTTTGGCAAAAACAACGATGCCAAGGGCACCTTGAACTCCAGGCTGCGGCCAACTGCGACGGCAGTGTCCGACGGTCGCTTGTCCGAAGATGAAATCGAGTGATCGTTAGAAGATCCACCAGATGAGACTTCTTGATCGCCATCCACAGCAGATAGATTCCACGACTCCAGTTTGCCTCCGCGAATTGCGATGTCAAGGCGCAAAGCCTGGCCTGAATTATGCTCACTGTCTGTCGAAGATTCCAGGTTCGCTGTCACATCAAGGTCACGGTTGGGCACTCCGTCGATGAAGTCGAGACGCCCGTAGAGAAAAGACTCATCGATGCCGGCATAAATAGAATCCAACAGGAATTCTTTTCCGTGCATGGCTCCGGCCCGCCGGTCCGCCGAGTAAATTGCTGCCCCCATCCATTCAAAATACCGAACCAGGTCACCGCTGATCCGCGGATGTATGTAGGCAGTCTGCGGAATAAAAATTGGGCGTGCGGCTGCCCCGGTGATAGGTTGCGCCAAATAATCGGGAGGCGTTGCCCCCAATGCCTGATAAACATTGGAAAGATGTTTGCGATAGAGTTCGTCAAACTCACGATCATTTGCGGAAGAATGTTCCGGCCCATACCACCAATTCCAATCGCTGCCTTCGGCAATGAGCAGTTCCTCGAACGCCAGATTACGTTGCGCCTCACTGCAATGCGGCGAAGCCTGCTCGTAATAATTGCGGGCATAGTAAAGATAATCCCATGACCGATTGTCCTCTCGGGCCCCTATCCAAACATTAAAATTGGCGTGGATCCATGAGCCCGGCACCAGGGACGTCAACTTTGCCGGCTCTTTATGACGGTGGATTGCTTCGGACACGGTCACCGCCTCCATGCCCGGTTCATTTTGCAATTGATCGTAGAATCTGCGGAGGAATTCCCGGCCCGAGTGATGGTAATACTCCCACGCATTTTCTCCATCGAGAATGATTGGCACCACGGCGTCCCGCCCTTTTTCAAGAACGGGTTGAGCAGCATGCTTAATGTTTGAGATGAGGTGATTCGCGGCATCCTGCGCTGGCATTCCCGAGTACACAAATCCGATCAAATCCGAGATCGTATGATCGCGAAAAATCAGGTTCATCGTGGTCTCGTTGCGCTCATACCGGTGAATGTTATACAGATGATCCGCTGAATCGGAAGACAGGCGCCCATCTCCATCACGTGCGAAAGATACGTTCAGTGTCCGCCCCAAAACGCCTTCGTCGGTTGCCATCCATTTGACGCCCAGGCTTGAGGCAATCCCTAAAACCTCTTCCGATACGCTGCCTTCCGAAGGCCACATCCCTTGGGGACGAACGCCGAAAACCTTTTCGTGGAGATCCAAGCCCCTGAGAATTTGTTCGCGCGCGTCTTCAGGATGCCGAAAGCGATTTTGTGGCAACGATAATCCAGGAGTCGAAACCGCACCGGCATTGGTATCACAAACTAACGGCAGAATCGGATGGTAAAAAGGCGACGTAGATATTTCGATGTGACCCTGCTGCGCGGCCTGAGCATGTGCCGGAAGAACCTTGGACATCAACTCTCGCTCCAGTGCAATGACGAACTCCTGATCTTCCAGTGAAAAATTTCTGCCTTTGGCTATCAGCGCCGCAACGTTCGGATCATCCAGGAAAAATTCGTCAAACCATGCCATCTGCGAAAGTACTTGTAAGTCGGTGTAGTCCTGAGATTGAAAATACTTGACCGCCCGTTCTGGCTCGAAGTTAACGCTGCGTAGCACTTCCCACAGCTCCAAATATCGCGGATAGCGCGCAATTAAATTTGCCTGGTTCGCCTGAAAAAGATATTGCAATGCGAACCTGCGTTCGTCAGGACTCAGGTCATTCGCCGGCTTAGCGGCAATCGTCAAAAAAGGATCCTGCGCGGATCCGGCGACATAATCCTGGATTTGCGTAATCAAAGAGGGAACTAGATTGAATGTTTGGTGAACATTGGGAAACTCGTCCAGCAGCTTTACCATCCCGTAATAATCTTTGAGGGCGTGCAGGCGCACCCAGGGCAGCCGATATTCTCCGGTAACTAGATCTTTATAAAAAGGTTGATGCTGATGCCACAGGACTACGACGCGCGCAACCGGCATTGAACAAGAACCATCCCAGGATAATGAACTGCGGTAATCGCAAGTCTAGCATGGCATTTCCGCCACATGCCTTGCGAATGTTGAACTTTCAGGCACTCAGTTACACTAGGACTGCATCTTAAGCGGTCAACACTGTCCATCTTGATAACCCATTAATGATTACCAAAACGATTCCCGCTCCTAGTTCTCCGAAATCCTCGCTGCTTACCGAGCAGGATATTTATTTATTCAACGAAGGCCGTCAATATCGAGCCTACAACGCCCTGGGGGCTCACCTCACAAAAGTGGGCGACAAATCCGGAACGGGGTTCGGCGTGTGGGCTCCCAACGCCCGTGAAGTTTCGGTTATTGGCGATTTTAATGGATGGGACGTGCGATCGAACCAACTCGAGCCCCATGGTTCGTCTGGAATTTGGGAAGGATTTATCCCGGGCGTGGCGAAGGGTACGATCTACAAATTTCACATCGTCTCGCAAAACAATGGCTACACAGCCGACAAAATGGATCCTTTCGGCGTGTATCACGAGGTGGCTCCCCGCACCGCTTCAATAGTTTGGGACCTCGACTATGAATGGTCCGACCATGAATGGATGGGAACACGCGCGAGCCGCAGCAGTCTTCAGTCGCCCATATCAATTTATGAAGTCCACCTGGGCTCGTGGATGCGGGTTCCCGAAGACAACAACCGTTCACTGACCTATCGCGAAATCGCACCGCGTCTGGCCGACCATGTTGAGCGCCTTAATTTCACCCATGTTGAACTTTTGCCGGTCATGGAGCATCCGTTTTATGGATCGTGGGGATATCAGACGACTGGTTATTTCGCGCCCACTTCGCGATACGGAACACCACAAGACTTCATGTATTTCATGGATTACATGCATCAGCGGGGCATTGGTGTAATCCTCGATTGGGTACCCTCGCACTTCCCCTCAGACGAGCACGCACTTGCATATTTCGACGGCACTCATCTATTCGAACACGCCGACGTGCGCATGGGTTTTCATCCCGACTGGAATACTTTTATTTACAACTACGGACGCAACGAGGTCCGCAGCTTTCTGCTTTCGAGCGGAATGTTTTGGCTGGATAAATATCACGCCGATGGACTAAGGGTGGATGCGGTCGCGTCGATGCTGTATCTCGATTACTCGCGCAAAGCGGGGGAGTGGATACCGAACAAATTCGGAGGTCGCGAGAATCTCGACGCCATTGACTTTCTACGCCAGCTGAATCAGGAAGCTTTCAAGGAATATCCCGGAATTCAGACTTACGCCGAAGAGTCGACGGCGTGGCCCATGGTGTCAAAACCGACTTACCTCGGCGGGCTGGGATTTGGCATGAAGTGGGATATGGGATGGATGCACGACACCCTGGCATATTTTTCTCAAGACCCAATCCATCGTCAGTTCCACCAAGGCGAACTCACTTTCCGCATGATCTACGGATACACCGAAAATTTTGTATTGCCGCTTTCTCACGACGAAGTTGTACACGGCAAAGGATCGCTGATTGGAAAGATGCCAGGGGACGAATGGCAAAAGTTCGCTAACTTGCGATTGCTTTATGCATACATGTTCGGCCAGCCTGGGAAGAAGTTGCTGTTTATGGGCGACGAGTTCGGGCAAGTGCGCGAATGGTCTCATGAAATGAGCCTGGAGTGGCATGTACTTCAGTATCCAGTTCATCGCGGGGTGCAGACTTTCGTCGAGCAGTTGAACAAACTCTACCGTAGCGAACCGGCGCTGCACGTTTTTGACGCGGATCCGGCGGGATTTGAATGGGTGGATTGCAATGATACCGCTTCGAGCGTGTTGTCTTTGTTGCGCAAAGGAAAGTCGCCAAAAGACAGTATTCTGGCTGTGTTCAATTTCACTCCCGTGCCTCGTCAACCCTACCGCGTAGGAGTGCCCTCAGGCGGATTCTGGCGCGAATTGCTTAATAGCGATGGCCAAGAATTTGGCGGGAGCGGATGGGGAAACATGGGTGGGCGTCAGGCTGAAGAATATCCCCTGCATGGCCGTCCTTATACCCTGACTCTTACACTTCCGCCCTTGGGCGCACTTTTCTTAAAAGCCGAATAAAGGTAAGCGCCGAACCAACGGCGAGCCGCCGAACTGTCGGCACCGTTTAATTCCCGGTTTCCCACACCTCAGTGGGTTTTTCTTCTACGGTAAATTGAATTCGTTAATCCGGAAATTCACAGAGTGTTGGGATCTTCGCAAAAGAAAGGAGCCCGAGAATCACTCGGGCTCGCGCCAAAGACAGTGTCTCGCACTGCCCACAGTAGGGGGAGAGCTTACCGGTTCCTCATCGCTAAGGGGGTCCGCGAGAGGATTAAATTAATACAGGCACGACAACTGCCAAACTCCGACCCCAATTGATCCTGTTTGTTTCACTCCTCTGTAGTCGTATAAAGTGTCCCCAGATGCCGAAAACTGGAGAGCTTTTTGAACGGGTAGTGTCGATAATGGCGCGTCTCCGTAGTCCGGGAGGCTGTCCCTGGGACCGCGAGCAAACTTTTGACTCCATCAAGCCTTATACGGTCGAAGAGACCTATGAAGTCCTCGAAGCAATTGACTCGCAAAACTGGGATGAGCTTCCGTCCGAATTAGGTGACTTGCTGCTGCAGGTCCTTTTCTATGCGCAGATGGCAAGCGAGGAGGGGAAGTTTTCAATTGACGATGTCCTGGATCGTTTGTCGGAAAAGTTGGTCAACCGGCATCCACATGTTTTCGGGCAAGTAAAGGCTGAAACCTCGTCGGAAGTGTTGCGGAACTGGGATGCCATTAAAGAAACCGAAAGACCGCAGAGGAATGCTGAGTCTGCATCAATACTATCGAGTGTTTCGGCTGCCATGCCCGGATTGCTGGAAGCCCGAAAATTGGGTTCGAGCGCCGCGAAGGTCGGTTTCGACTGGCCCTCAATTTCTGGCTTGATAGATAAATTGGATGAGGAAGCCGGAGAACTTCGTAGGGAAGTCGAGCAATTGAACCAGGTGGGTGACGCGAAAGCTTCCGAAAGCGATCTGAAGGCCCGTCTGGAAGGAGAGTTGGGAGATCTTTTTTTCACACTGGTAAATATTGCCCGCCATTTGTCACTCGATTCCGAATCGGCGCTGAAAAAGAGCAACCGTAAATTTCGAGCACGTTTCCAATGGATGGAGGAGCGCCTTCAGTCCAAGAGCCGCCGGCCTCAGGATGCATCCCTCGAAGAGCTGGAACTACTGTGGCAGCAGGCGAAGAAACAGGAAAACAATCCGCGATGACTGAGTCCATAGTGATTCGGCATTGTGCGAATTTGGATGAAATGCGTTCCTGCGTCGCACTCCAGAAAGAAGTTTGGAACTTTTCGGATGCTGAGCTGGTTCCCTTACGCATGTTCGTCGTGGCGGAAAAGATTGGCGGGCAGGTCATCGTTGCGTTCGACGCCACCTCGGCACAAGAGAAGCTCGCCGGATTTGCTTTCTCTGTTCCTGGCGCTCGCGATGGTCATTCTTATCTGCATTCGCATATGCTGGCGGTTGCCCCGCAATATCGTGACGCTGGTCTCGGCCGCCGGATTAAGCTCTTCCAGCGGGAAGATGCGTTATCCCGTGGCTTCGATTTGATTGAATGGACGTTCGATCCCCTGGAAATTAAGAATTCGTATTTGAATATCGAACGGCTCGGGGCTATCGCGCGCCGCTACAACATAAACCAGTACGGGCTCAGTTCATCCCCTCTGCAGGGCGGGCTGCCCACAGATCGCCTTGTTGCCGAATGGTGGATTCGTTCGCGGCGCGTCGAGACTTTGCTACAAACCGAAAGACCTCATGCGTTTCGAGTAGAGAAAGAGATTTCCGTGCCCGCGCAAATTTATGAATGGAAGGGCGAAGCCAGCACCCGGCATCTTGGCAAAGCTGTCCAAGACCGCAACCGCGAGGAATTTCTCGGAGCTTTTGCGAACGGTCTATCAGTGCTGGGCTACCAACGGCGGAAAGATGGCGGCGTTTTTCTCCTGGGACGCTATCACGAAGGGGACTTCAAGTGAAGGTAGAAGCTATTACCATCCGTGAGCTTCAACTTCCCCTGGTGCATTTTTTTGAAACCAGCTTTGGGCGTATTACTAGCCGCAGAATCATTTTGGTCACGGCATGCTGTGAAGGAATCAATGGCTGGGGAGAATGTGTCGCGGATGAAGGCCCATTTTACAGTTCCGAATGGTACGCAACGGCTTGGGCAACAATCAGGGAATATCTCGCGCCGGCAGTGGTGGGCAGGGAACTGGGATCCGCGAGTGATTGTGTGAACCTAATGGGTCGCGTTCGCGGTCATCGCATGGCGAAAGCGGCGGTCGAAAATGCGCTGTGGGATGCGGAAGCCAAACAGAAACAATTGCCACTGTGGAAGCTGCTTGGAGGGACGCACCGAGAGATCGCCTGCGGCGTCTCTATCGGCATTCAGGACTCTATAGAACAGCTGCTTGAGAAAATTGAGATTGAGTTAGCAGTCGGATATCAGCGAATCAAAGTCAAAGTAAAACCTGGCTGGGATTTGACGGTGTTGGAGAAGATTCGCAAGCGCTGGCCCGGAATCGTTTTAAGCTGCGACGCAAACTCCGCCTACACCCTGCACGATGTAGAACATCTGAAACGCTTCGACCAATTCGGCTTGCTGATGATCGAGCAGCCGTTGTGGGACGATGACATCTATTTCCATGCGCAGTTGCAAGGCCAACTCAAAACTGCAATCTGCCTGGACGAATCCATCCATCACGCTCGCGACGCAGAGGAAGCCATTGATACTGAAGCTTGCCGCATTGTGAACATAAAGGTCGGCCGGGTTGGCGGTTTCGCTGAGGCAAGAAAAATTCACGACGTTTGTGCGAAAAGGAACATACCAGTGTGGTGCGGAGGCATGTTGGAGTCGGGGATTGGGCGGTCCCACAATATAGCTTTATCGACGCTGGAAAACTTTCGCCTGCCCGGAGATGTCTCCGCGTCCAAACGTTACTGGAGAGAAGACATCATCGAACCGGAAGTCGAAGTAACTCCGCAGGGTACGATCAAAATCAGCGACGATGCTGGTGCCGGCTACCGTGTGCGCGAAGATTTGATCGACAAACTCACCAAACGCAAAGAAGTCATTCGATCTGCTGCTTGAAAATTCGAATGAAATTAAGGCTTGGCATTTTGGGCGAGCAGAGCTTCCTGTTTCTTAAGTAATTCCACACCTTGCGCGAAGGTCAAATCCCGCGGTGCAGGCCGGAAGTCGGTATAAACCTCTTTCGATTTGATGTTAATCGTTTTTACAAATAAGGCCTTCCCGGTGAAGGATAAGTCCATTCGCGTCACTTCCCAGTGCCCGCCGCCTAAATCGCCCTTGCTGCACCACGAAGTGCCCTCCGGAATCAAGATGCCCTAGAATTCCCCAGCCGAATCCGACTTCCTTAACCAGGTTTCCGTCGATTTTGGCAATGCGGTATTGTTTTGCATCGATCAGCATGTAGCCTTGAAGTCCAGTAAGAATCTGTTCCAGGTGAGATGGCGGAGAGTAATTTGGATTGGGACGAAATTTAATTCGAATTAGAAGATCGCCTGGCGCCCCGAGAAATTGCTCTCCCCGCATATTTCCATCAGATTCATACAGAAAAGCGTCAGGGAATGCCCGGATAATGCGCAACGTCCGGTCCTGATCTTCCTTTTCGTGTTTCTGTTTTTTCTTTAGCTCCGATGGATTGTTGATCAGTTGTTGCAGGCGCTCATCTTCGGCCCTCTGTTGATCGGGATTCAGCGGATGTCCATTGAGGGCGATGAGCAATCCCGCCATGGCGTCCCTGGTTTCGACGAAGAGCTTGGTCTGCGAACCATCGGACACTTGTTTCTCCTGGCGGAACATGAATTTTCTGCTGTCATCGCCGCTGTTGGTCTCGTTCTCGACTGCCTTGCGCACGACATCGATCGGGGATATTGATGCACTTATTGAAGAAACCTGGGCGTCGGAACTTAGAGCGCAAATTGCACTCAAAGTCAAAACGGCGACCGACCAGGCAATATTCCGGTACTCAAGCTTCATGATTTCACCGGCTACTTAGAATGGCCCAGCGAGGTTCCTGTTGTATTAGGGAATTGTTTTCACGCGAACAGTTAAAGAACTTAGCGTAACCAGTCCTCAAGTTCGGTGCTGCGATCGGTTTTTTCGTCCCGGTATTTCACGATGACGGGCGCGTATAACGAGAGGTTCCACTCCGCCGCATGTCCCTTGGTTATGGCGCGGGAACCCGGCACCACTACGGCGTTTTCTGGGACTTCCAATGGTTTGTCGCCGTCGGCACGAATGATTTCACCGCGGGGAAGGTCATAAATTGGGGTCGATCGGGTAAGGATCGTTCCTGCTCCCAACACGGCGCGATTGCGAACCACTGTTCCCTCGTAGACGCCGCAGTTACCGCCCACCAGGACGTCATCCTCGATAATTACCGGCACTGCGCTAATAGGCTCCAGCACACCGCCGATCTGCGCTGCCGCGCTCAAGTGCACACGTTTGCCGATCTGCGCACACGAACCGACAAGCGCGTGCGAATCAACCATGGTTCCCTCGTCCACGTACGCCCCTACGTTAATGAACATTGGAGGCATGCAGATAACGCCGGGTGCGACGTAAGCGCCCAAACGGACCGAAGATCCCCCGGGAACGATGCGAACGCGGTCTCGGACGGTAAACCTTCTCGCGGGGAACGTATCTTTATCGACGAATGAGAGGCTGACGTCCTCTCCCATCTTGCTTAGTTCTCCGAGTTTGAAGCCAAGCAAAATACCCTGCTTAACCCAAATGTTTACGGTCCACTGGCCGTCGATTTTTTCCGCGGCGCGAATTTTTCCTTCCGTCAGCTCGTCGCGAAAATCCATAAAAATCTGGCGCGCATCGGAGTTGCGTTCGACTTCAGGAAGCGACGCCAGGCGTTCTATGGAGGATCGGAGTGATTGCATGTGAAGCCGAGTATAAAGGAAAAAGCGATTGCAGAAAGGGATGCAGGTTCTCTACAAGCTTATCGCAAGGAAAATGTTTCACTAACTTCTAAATACATTTACATTCACTGCGAATTAATACCGACGGAATAGCCCTCGAAGCTTCTCGCGCCTCCTGGACAGTGGCGAAAGGTCCATGCCATCGCGAATGATTGCCTGCTTGCGCACCAGGAAGTCCATGGCCCTGGTTGCATTGGTTGCAATTCGAGCGGTGTACTACGATCTTGTGCGGGCCTGCCTGCCAGTTTTCATACACAAAAAAATTCATTGGCTGCGAAGGCCTGGCGGCTTTTTCAGGAAGAAGTCCGGCCTCCATCGCGACTTTTTGCAACTTCGAACGTGAGTCTCGCCGCATGGGGACGATGGGAAGGCGATATACCTCTTGGATCTTGCCCATCATGGCAAGCACAGCTTTCACAGGTCCAGGATTGGACTCAATGAAATTGGCGCGCATGAGCGGCAAATATTTCTTCTGAATTTGCCGGGCCGTCGCCCAATCATTATTTAGGGCCGCTTTGGTAATCTGCTGTCATCTCGCGCGGAATTTCATTCGCCACTACTGAAATTATTCCGACTCCGCCCAGGGAAATGACCGGTAGCGTCACGGCATCGTCTCCCGAGAAGATCAGAAAGTTATCGGGGACGACGCTGTTCATTTCGGCAACTTGCGTCATGTCTCCGCTGGCTTCCTTTATGCCCGCAATGTTTGGTATTTCTGCCAGCCTTTCCAGTGTTGTGGCTTCGATGTTGGCCCCGGTGCGGCTGGGAACGTTATAAAGAATAATTGGCTTTTCAATCGCTTCAGCGATGGCACGAAAATGTTGATATTGGCCTTCCTGCGTGGGCTTGTTGTAGTACGGAGAAGCTGTGAGAACAGCATCCACTCCGGGCCTTGCTGCCACTTCCTTTGCCTTGGCTACAGCATCCGCCGTGGAGTTGGAACTGGCTCCCGCCACAATCGGAACTCGGCCGGCCGCCACTTCGACGGTAATATCGATAACCTTCAACCACTCTTCGCGCGTGAGCGTAGGGGTCTCGCCGGTGGTGCCGCAAGGAACAAGAAAATCGATTCCGGACTCGATTTGCCAGGCGACCAGATTGCGCAGAGCGGTTTCGTCAACCGAACTGTCCTGACGAAAGGGAGTGACCAGTGCAGTGCCGCACCCACGGAGTTGCATAACACTAAGATACCGCGAAGTCGTGCGCGTGCAAACTCGCGGCAAAGTTTTTACCTGGCGTTTTCCGATGAAGAAATCTGAGCTGCGGTATGTGACATCGCTTTGCTCTCCGACTACAATGTCCCAATAATTATTTCGGAATCTAAGGAGTCGCAAATGCAACGCAAGGCCAGTGCGGTATGGAAGGGTGGTCTCAAGGACGGCAAAGGAACGGTTTCGGCATCCAGCGGGGTCCTGAATAATTCTGCCTATTCGTTTACCACCCGCTTCGAAAATACTCCCGGCACCAATCCCGAAGAGTTGATCGCTGCCGCACACGCCGCGTGTTTCTCAATGGCTCTGTCAGCCCAACTCGGCGCCGCGAACTTAACTCCTGAGAGCATCAACACCATCGCCACCATAAATTTGGACAAACAGGAATCGGGATGGTCCATCACTTCTATTCATCTAGATGTGGTTGCAAGAGTTCCCAAGGCCGAAGCGGCCGCATTTCAGAAGGCTGCCAATGATGCCAAGACTGGATGCCCCGTCTCGAAGGTCCTGAAGGCGGAGATCACCATGACCGCCAAGCTCGAAAGCTGATTTTCCTCCAAAGTCCACATGCTTGATAATCCGATCTGGCACGCGCTATCCACGGCGCACAAGTCGCTGGCCGTGGGGAACGACCTCGCGAAACGATATCCCACTGACGTCGAGCCGTTCGGCGCCATGGCCCAGCAGAGTGTCGCAAACTATGCCGCGCTGGGAAACCTGTTTGCTCCAGGCGAAACCGCGGCGCTCTTTCTCGACCAGGAACCTGACGTGCCTCCGGGCTTCACCATTGCCCGGCATATTGAAATCAACCAGATGGTTTGCGAAAGGCCCGCAATCGAGGAACGAAAGACCGATGCTCGTGAGTTTCGCCAACTCAATACTGCGAACGTGGCAGAAATTTTGGCGCTTACTGCACTCACTGATCCAGGCCCGTTTCGTCAGAGGACCATCGAACTTGGTACGTACCTTGGGATTTTCAGCGAGGGACGCCTGGCTGCCATGGCCGGTGAGAGGCTGCGCTTTCCGGGATTCACGGAAATCAGCGCCGTCTGCACCCATCCAGATCATCGCGGCAAGGGATACGCCGAGTCTCTGATTACAAAGTTGATGTCGAACATCGTGCAGCGTGGAGAAACGCCATTTCTACACGTGAAGGGAAACAACGCCACAGCCATCCGCCTCTATGAAAGGCTGGGATTTCGTTACAGACGATCAATTCACCTGGCAATCGTAGCAACCAAATAAATTCAAGCAGCTCAAAAACCCATCTTGTCATCTGCAGACGGCCCATACGTCGCGGGCACAGGCTTTTCGTTCAATCGCAAATACACGCCAAGCTGGGCGCGGTGATGGACCAGGTGATTCATAAACATCTCCCGGTAAGCCAGGAAGCGTGAGCCCTCAAAAATAATCGTGTCTCCAGATCTCAACTTCCAGCCATCCTTCCACGACTCGTCCTTTGTATTTTGTAGTGCTGTACGGACCTTCGCGGCACCCTCGTCTAAAACGCTTGTAAGCTGCGCCACGGACTCAAAGGGCAACGGCTTATAAGTTCCCGCCGCAAAGTCGAGTTCGGGAGTGGTCAATATAGAGAGACCGAACCCGGCAAGTTGCGCAATATGGGGCGCGAGCTTGCTCAACGGCGTCGATCTCGGATGCGGCTTAAAATCCTTGTTGTCCTCCGGGACCCGTTCCAACGCGATACGCGTTTTTTTCATTTCTTCATCGAACTCGACTAATAGAAGCTCGTTGACTGACATAAGGTGACTCCTTGCGACTAGCACGAAGATGACAGTATAGAGCAGGACGTGCATCGTTCGACATAAGCCAGACGGAATTCGTTCGGTATAATTCTCCCTTTCGCAGTGAATGAGCCCGAGCTAGAACCCAGAAACATATGAACCGTCCGAAACCACTTGTCCTTATCATTCTCGACGGATGGGGCTATCGCGCCGAAATAAAGGCCAATGCAATCGCCCTGGCCCGCAAGCCCACCTACGACCGTCTGCTGCGTGAATATCCTAATACGTTGATCTATACCAGCGGCCACTATGTCGGACTTCCCGACGGACAAATGGGTAACAGCGAGGTCGGACATCTCAACATTGGCGCTGGCCGCATCGTCCACATGGACAGCACCCGCATTGAGCTAATGATCCAGAACGGCGAGTTCTTTCATCATCCAGTATTGCTCGCCGCTATGAAAAATGCCCAGGTTAGCGGGCGTAGTCTGCATCTTTTCGGATTGCTCTCCGACGGCGGAGTTCACTCTTATCAAACGCACCTGCATGCTTTGCTGAAGATGGCTAAACAGAATGGCTTGGAACGCGTATACATCCACCCCTTCATGGATGGCCGTGATACTTTGCCCACCAATGGCGCGGCTTACATGGAAGAGCTGTTGCAAGCTACCCGCGAATACAACATCGGAAAGGTCGCCAGCGTGAGCGGACGGTATTACGCGATGGATCGCGATCGCCGATGGGACCGCATCGCGAGAGCATTCGCGGCTATGGTGCATGGTAAAGGCGAAGGCGGACACGTTGCAGATCCGGTGCAGGGAATAAAAGAGTCTTACAACAAGGACGTTACCGATGAATTCATCATGCCATTTGTTTGTACCGACGCGAAAAATGAGCCAGTTGCACAGATTCGAGACGACGATTCCTGCATCTGTTTTAATTTCCGTGCCGACCGGGTCCGGGAAATTACGCGCGCCTTAACTCGTAACAGCGGCCTCAACGCGGCAGGTGGACGAGATCTTCCCGGGGCCGACGATCTGGATGCGGCCATCGCGCGCGATGAGGCTCCGGCCAATCTGCATTATGTATGCATGACTCAATACGACAAGAATTTCAACCTGCCAGCGGTGATTCCGCCGGAATCAATGGATAACATTCTGGCAAACATCATGGCGCAGGCGCAACTCAGAAATCTTCGTGTAGCGGAAACCGAAAAATATGCGCACGTGACATATTTCTTCAATGGCGGGGTCGAGACGCCTTTTCCGGGCGAAGACCGGATCGTGGTTCCATCCCAAAAAGTTGCTACCTATGATTTGAAGCCGGAAATGAGCGCGGCAGGAATCGCCGATGCTGTGGTCCAAGCCGTGGACGACGGAGCATTTGACGTAATCATCGTGAACTTCGCCAATGCGGATATGGTCGGGCACTCTGGCAAAATCGAGCCGACCGTCCGCGCCGTGGAAACAGTGGACGGATGCCTGGAACGCATAGAACGCGCGGTGCGGGCGAAGGGCGGCGCCATTTTGATCACAGCGGATCACGGAAATGCTGAGATGTTGATTGATCCCGTTAGCCACGGACCGCACACCGCACATACGACGAATCCTGTGCCATTCATTGTGATTGCGGAAAACGGGAAACAATTCAGTCTGAAGCCAAACGGCTCGCTGCGTGACATCTCTCCCACGGTATTGGGAATGTTGGGTCTTCCTCAGCCGAAAGAAATGACCGGGCAGGATCTGCGCGTGCTTCAAAAGACCTAATCACTTTCCTGTCGTCATCCTGGGGAAGCGAAGGTCTATCGCGAGCGAGCTTTCACGATGGATCTATGCATTCTACGTACCACTTAAGTGTTCACCTAAAGTCAACGTAAAAGATTACGGCACTCGATGAAGCTCCTCATCCTTCCCTATCACCAAGTCAGCCTTTGGAGCGCCCCACTCTGGTTCTCTGAACGGCTCCGACAAGATTTTCTGAAGATCGACGTAGTTCATCTATCTACCTACGAAGAAATCGAAGCGCAAATTGCTGATGCCGAAATCATCATGGGATGGTCGCTGCGTCCAGAGCAATTCTCAGCTGCAGGAAAACTTCGCTGGATTCATTCTCCCGCCGCCGCAGTGAATCAGCTTATGTTTCCCGAGTTGATTGCGAGCGACGTAATTCTAACTAACGGACGAGATGTGCACGGACCCACAGTCGCTGAGCATGTAATAGCTCTAATTTTTGCCCTCGCAAAAAAACTGCCCTTAGCAATGCGGTTTCAAGGGCGAAGCGAGTGGGGACAGGATGAAGTATGGCGATCTCAACCTCCACCTCGTGAAATCACAGGCGCAACGCTGGGATTGGTAGGTCTGGGATCCATTGGCCGCGAAGTCGCATCACGTGCCTCAGACTTGGGCATGCGTGTCATCGCAACACGAGAAAGGATGGAACGGCCGAAACCCGAGAATGTAGCGGAGGTTTTTGCGACCGCGCAACTAGAAGCAATGTTGTCCCAATCGGATTATGTGGTACTCGCCGCTCCGTTGACCGCATCCACACGGGGGATGATGGACGCAACGCGTATTGCTGCAATGAAGGCCGATGCATATCTGATCAACGTAGGACGAGGGCCTCTGTTAGACGAGCACGCACTTCTACAAGCATTGAGGGATCACAAAATCGCGGGAGCGGCACTCGATGTCTTCGAAACGGAACCGCTTGCCGCACGACTCGCCGCTATGGAATCTGGAAAATTTACTTATCACCCCGCACACCGCGGGATTCACGGAAAAGATGTGGGAGAGGCATTATTCAGTCTTCACTGAAAACCTGCGGCGGTACCTCAACCATCAGCCGCTCCTAGCAGTCGTCGATAAATGCAAAGGATATTGAGGTTTTAAAAGCCGGCTAGAAGCGAAAGCTAGTCAGCGAATCTCAATGTCCCCCGAGCCCGTTCCGACTTCCACCGAAACTCCACCGCCACGAACTCTTCCGCGTAATTCTTTGCGGCTCGTCGATGTTTCCGCGAGCACGGGAAGATTGGAAGAAACAGTTCCAGAACTGGTATGGGCGTTAAGATCGAAAGCCGCATCTCCTGGGATTCGCAGCTGTACTCCTCCGGAACCGGTATGCACCCGCCATGCCCCGCGGGGTTCGCCCTCAACACGAATGGAACCGCTGCCGGCCGAAGCTTCGAGGGAGCCCCGCACTCCGAGCAACTCGAGGGTGCCCGAACCGCTGCTTGCTCGCACCGAGCCAGGGGAAGTCTGTTCCAGACGGACATCTCCACTGCCGGTGGTGCTCTCAAAACCTCCCGCGACGCCGGTTGCGCGAATGGATCCGCTGCCGGTTTTTGCCCGCACGTTGCCTTTTACGTGGTCTATGTCAATGTTTCCTGAGCCAGTCTGGGTGTAGCTCGAGTCTCCAATCATCGATGCCTTGATGTTGCCGGATCCGGATGAGAGATCGAGGGGCCCGCGTATGTTTTCGACCGTAGCATTTCCCGATCCGGTGTGTGCGCGCAGCTGGGTTTCCGATGGGACAATCACCTCGTAGCTGATCGAAACATTGCGTCGTAAATCTGGATCGTCAATATTGCCTATGTGAATGTTATTTCCTTCTTGCCGTATCGGAGGATTTGATTCCAAACGCCTGACTTTCTCGTCGTCGTGTGAATCTCCGAGCCAATCGTGAACTTTGATGTGTCCTGTAATGAGGACTTCGTTCGAACTTCCTTTTCTGACCTGAATATTCCCGGAACCGGTGGTCACATCGAGTATTACGGGCCCGCTCACTGTCAGAGTGCGTTCGAAAGAACCTTCGGAAGAAGCCGAAGCCTGCAGAACCAGCCCGAGAGAGGCTAAAGAAAGGGAGACAAACCACGAGAAGGATTTAGCGAATCGCATGAGATTCTCCGGAAGGAAATTTAAGTTGAAGCAACGCGGAGGCCGATGTGGTGAGTCGGCCTCCGTAAGATTTATTGAAGCACGACCTCTTCGCCTTCTTTGAGACCGCTCAATACTTCAGTCTTAGCGCCATTCGAGATGCCGATGTTTACAGCAACTTTCACCTTGCCATCCTTGGCGCTGGGTTTAGGAATTTCGACGGAAGCCTTTTTATCTTTGTCGTAAATCAGTGCGCCTTCGGGAATCTGTAGAACGTTCTTATGTTCTTCAAGAATGATCTCGGCATTGGCGGTCATCTCTGCTTTTAATTCCCCGCCAGGATTGTTGATTGAGACACGAACCTCAAAAGTGGTTACATTGTCCTTCTCAACACCCATCGGGGAGATTTTGGTGACCACGCCGTTGAAAGTCTTGTCCTTGAAACTTTCGACTTTAATCCGCGCTGGCTGGCCGAGATAGACGCGGCCAATATCACTCTCGTCCACTTTGCCTTTTACGTATACCTGGCTTGTGTCGCCCAGCGTCATAACCAGCGTTGCGGACGATCCCAATACGAGAATTGAACTAACCGCGTCCCCCAGTTCAACATCGCGCGACAGGACGACTCCATCCATCGGAGATTCAATATCGGTGTAACTCAGTTGTTCCTCTAGCTGCTTCAAGTTGGCCCGGCCCTGGGCAATTTGGGCCTGCGACTGCGCGATTTTCGATTGCAATACCGTTACCTGAGCCTTGGCCACATTCTGTTTGTTCAGCGCCATCATGTAATTTCTGTTTGCATCGTCCAGCGCTGACTCGGAGACGATTCCATCTTTCGCCATACCTTCGGCGCGATCATAGGCTCGCTTGAGTAATGGCACGTCCGGACCCTCAGCATCAACTTTAGCCCGCTGCCAGTCGGCTTGAGAGCTGGCCAGATTCGCCTCCGCCGCTTGCAACGCGGCTCGCGACTGTTCCACCTGAGCTTCGATTTCGGCTTTGTCGAGTTGAGCCAGAAGTTGACCTTTTTTCACATTGTCGCCGGCATCGACTAGAAGCTTCGTCACAATACCACTGGCCTTGGACTTCACTTCAACTTTGGTGATGGGCTCAACTTTGCCGGTGGCGACTACGCTCTTGGCGAGATCTCCCTTTTCAACCTTGGCAAGTTTTGATGGATCGATCTTGGTGCCGCCACGGGTAAATGCGAAGAGCGCTCCAGCGAATATCACGATCACTAATGCAACGATGGTGATAATAATGATCCGCTTCCGCCGTTTTTTTCTGCCATTAATATTGCCGTTCACGTCGCCTCCAGGTTTGGGTATATCTTGCCCGCACTGTAGATACGGGCTTCAATGAGAATTTGTTCCGCCATATTCACGAATCGGTTCTTGGCCGATGTCGCTTGTGACAATCAGCAAATCCCGTGGTCAATAGACAGATAGTTAGACACGCAGACCTCGAAAATGAAAGCAGCAAATTGTATTCTTTTAGGTTCTGCTAGTTCGATGCCGGGCCGAATCATTTACGCCAAGCCAAGGGGGACGTTCCGGGACGACCGCCTCGCTTTGGAAAGGCTTATTCCTTTGAATGTTAAAATTGCCCCTTCATGATTGCCTTTGTGCTGCTCCGGGCCCTTGAGGTTCTGCTCCTGGTAGCGGCTAACGCTTTCTTCGCGGCTGCGGAGTTTGCGCTGGTGAGTGTCCGCGATACCCGCATACAGCAACTCATTGAAACTAAGCGCACAGGCGCTCGTATTGTCCAGAAGCTTCACCGGAATCTTGACGAGGTTGTAAATGGGGTCCAGCTCGGCATCACCATAGTGAGCCTCACCCTGGGATGGATTGGCGAGCCATTCGTCGCCCATATTCTGGAAGGTTCGCGATTTATCAATCGGGTTCCCCATGCGATGGTTTATGCCCACGGCATTGCCATTGCCGTGGCCTTCACTCTGATTACCAGCATGCATGTCATCCTTGGGGAACTCGTCCCCAAGTCTCTGGCGCTACAACGGTCGGAACAGGTCGCATTGGCAGTGGCGGCTCCGATGGAAGTTTTTCTAACCTTTGCGCGTCCCGTACTGTTCGTAATGAGCCGGGCCGCGGGCTCGGTGTTGCGACTGTTTGGATCGCGCAAAATAGCACAGGGTCCCGTCCATTCTCCAGACGAACTCAAGTTGATCGTTACCGCCAGCCGCCAGCTTGGCCAGATCCCTCCCGCTCAAGAGCAGATGATTCATCAAGTGTTGGAACTAGACAGCACCACGGTCAGGGAAGTAATGGTGCCGCGTCCCGACATTTTTTCGCTGCCCGGCAATCTTTCATTTGATGAAGCGCTGAAGCGCGTCGTGGAAGAGCAGCATTCGCGCATTCCTGTCTACGACGTGCATAGCGGGCCCGAACATATTATTGGAGTGCTTTATGCCAAGGACTTGATGCGGTGGACCCGTTTGCGGGTGGACAGCAGTTCTTCTCAATCGCTGGCCTCTCGAATTTCAGCGATGAAGATCAGCCAAATCATGCACGATGTACTTGTCGTCCCTGAAACCAAAGTGTTGACGGAATTGTTGAGTGAGTTTCGCGAGCGGAAACGCCACCTCGCCGTGGTGGTGGATGAATTTGGATCAACTGCGGGCGTCATAACCGTCGAAGATATCTTGGAACAACTGGTGGGCGAAATCGAGGACGAATTCGATATAGCCCCGCCTGATCAGTCGATGATGAATGGGAACGATCTTTTGATATTGGACGGGTCGGTCAATATTCGCGACCTCGATTCGCAATACGATTTGCTGATTCCTCGGGACCGCGGCTTTGAAACGCTGGCGGGATTTGTCTTAGCTCAACTGCAAAGAATTCCGCGAACTGGAGAGGCATTTGACTACGAAGGCCATCGTTTTGTAATTGAGGAAATGGATGGCCACCGCATTGCCAGGGTGCGTATTGAAAATCAGCAAGCCAAGGCGGTTAGTCAGCCCGGAGGCTGATCCCTTAATGCTGCGTTACATTTCCGTGCGCCTGCTGTACACGCTGCCTGTAGTCTGGCTTGTCGTCTCGGTAGTATTCCTCCTGATTCACCTGGTTCCCGGTGATCCGATATTGCAGATGCTCGGAGAAGGCGCGCCGGCCACGGACATTCAAGCTGCGCGTCATGCTTATGGTCTCGACACCTCGCTGGGGCAGCAATACGTTCAATATTGGCAGGGAGTGTTGCATGGCAATCTGGGTCTTTCGGTGCGCTTCAACCAAAGCGTCACCAGCCTTATTGCCCAACGCTATCCTTACACGTTGCAGTTGACGATTGCTGCTCTGCTGGTTGCCATATTTGTCTCGGTTCCTGCGGGGGTACGATCCGCAAGGAAAAAAAATCTGTGGGAAGATCGCGTCATTAGCGTGGTGAGCCTGTTCGGATTGTCATTCCCGAACTTTGCCCTGGGTCCCATATTGATTTTATTTTTCGCGATTCAGTTAGGGCTGCTGCCAGTTTCCGGTTCTGGCAGCTTCGCGCATCTGGTGTTGCCCGCTATCACCATGGGCGGCGCGCTCGCCGCGATTTTAACTCGCATGATCCGGACCTCGATGCTGGAAGAACTTGGACAGGACTACATTCGTACTGCGAGAGCAAAGGGTCTACCGGAAAGAACCGTCGTTTATCGCCACGCCTTGCGAAACGCCATGATTCCCGTTATCACCGTGCTGGGTCTTCAATTCGGGGCATTGCTTGCGGGCGCAATCGTCACTGAGACAATCTTTTCATGGCCCGGAATTGGGAGGCTTACGATCCAGGCGATTGGGAATCGGGATTACTTTCTGGTCCAGGGATGCATTCTGGTGATTGGATTAACCTATATCGCCGTGAACTTTCTGACCGACTTTTTATATTCGGTAGCAAACCCGAGGATACGGCAGTAGCCAGGCAGTCCTGCAAATTACCAATAAGCGACAAAAAAATCATGACACTGAATAAGTCTTTGTCTAACAAGGAAGTAAGACTGTTAAAGGCGAAGTCTCGCACCGATGCGGTTCGTGTGGCTCGGCGGGAGATCGTCGCGTTGAAACGATTCAAGAACCTAATGAAGGAGAATGCTGGGAAACTTTCGTTCCGAGACCCGTAAGGAATAGCGAAGTCCCACGAAAATGTCTTCCACTTCCATTTCGTTTCAGCGCGTAGCTCGCCACAATGCACTAGCCACTCTTGGTGTAATCCTGGTTATTTTGTTTGTGCTTTTTGCAGTCTTCGCTCCCCTGATTGCGCCCCAGAATCCCGCCCAGATTGATCTGTCCGCTCGTTTATCGCCGCCTTCTTACTCTCATTGGTGTGGAACCGACGAATTTGGTCGCGACATCCTTTCGCGGCTGATTTATGGATCGCGAATTTCAATGCTGGTCGGGTCGTGTGTGGTTCTAGCTTCTCTGACACTCGGACTGATTGTTGGTGCAGTGGCGGGCTACTACGGTGGCAGGATTGATCGCTTCGTAAATGTAGTCGTAATGAACGCGTTCTTGTCATTCCCCGGAATTTTGCTTGCGATCGCTTTTGTGGCATTTCGCGGTCCAGGAATCTTCAATCTTGTACTGGCGCTGTCCATAGGAGGTTGGGTGGGATATGCGCGTCTGGTGCGAGCTCAAGTTTTATCGGTTCGCGAACGAGAATTCGTAGAAGCCGCAAAAGCACTCGGGGCGAGCGATTGCGTGTGCTCTTCCATCACATTTTGCCTAACATTATTCAACCTGTCATTGTCCAGGCCGCAATCGGCATGGCTGGGGCCATCCTTGCAGAAGCAACAATGAGTTTTCTCGGACTCGGCGTCCCGCCCCCAACAGCAAGTTGGGGAACCATGCTGAATGATGGACGCGCGCACTTATTTGACGCGCCGCATTTGGTAATTTTCCCGGCGCTAACGGTGATGCTCGCTGTGCTGTCCTTCAATTTTATCGGGGATGCGCTGCGTGATGTGCTTGATCCGAGAGCCAGAATCGAAGCTGGGTTATAAATCAACATTCAACCCTGAACCTCCGCAATAGTTGCACTCGTTCTGCTAAAAGTTTCGAACAACATTTCTTTACACAGTGTGTTCAAACTTCCAGCCAGCCAGAGATGTCAAGAAAGGCTGACATAATTCACGGAGGCAGAACAGATGAAAATTCAATTGAGCAAGATATGTTCTGGCAGCGTCCTTAGCTGCGCTGGCTTTACCAGCAATCGCGCAGACCCCTACTACCGACACAACCCCAAACCATCAATCAACGCAAGGAGAATCAGCAGGACCGTATTGGACAAGGCATTCAGAGCGGCCAGATGACTGCCGGCGAAGCCGCAAATGTGGAGAAGAAAGAATCCAATCTGAACCAGGAAGAGCGGGACATGCGGAAGCTGGATAACGGGCATCTGACCAGTTCCGACAAGCGCCACACTAAACCAGCAGCAAAATCAGCTCTCCCACAAGATCTACCAGGACAACCACAATGCGACGGTGCAGAATACCAATCCGAAAAGTGAAGTTGGAAAGCGCGCCGAAAACCAGCAGGATCGCATTGCGCAGGGCGTGAAAAGCGGACAGTTAACTCCTGGCGAAACTGCACAGTTAGAAGTCGAAAGACGCAAGCATCAATCACGAAGTTCACAACGACCGCGCAGCGAACGGCGGGAAGCTGACGCCGCCGAAAGAGCGAAAGTAAATCGCCAGCAAAATCGGGTTTCAAGGCAGCATTTACCGCGACAAACATAATGGACGCAAACAGTAAATCGCGAATTCAACTGTCGAACGGGCGCGGCTTCTATGCCGCGCTCCGGCATTTGTTCGCGGCCCGCTGGAGACGGGCTATTGCGTCGTGATTTTATGGCGATAGGTGATTTACCTTACGTCCTCTTTAGCCATAATGCGCATCTTTCCTATGGCCGCGGCTTCTAATTTCCTAGCATTTTCAACCCGGAGGTTCTACGTGAAAAAAATTGGCTTATCGTTCATCATCTCGTTAGTACTGATATTGAGCGCTTGTGGCGGCGGTGCAAACAGTTCTGGAAACATTAATGGGAATTGGGCCGCGACTTTAAGCGATCCAAACAACAATACTGGCCCTGCTTTCGCATTCACCACGTCATTCACCCAAAGCAGCGGCAGTAATTTGAATGTCGCAAACCTCACATTTACCACCAAAGACTCGTGTTTTGGGACATCGGGAACCGAAACAGGATCCTTTGGTCTTGCGGGAGATTTTAACGGCAATGTAACCGGTACATTTGCAATGACAATTCAGTCGGCAACACCGAGCGGAAATACTCTCACATTGAATGGGAGCCGTTAACAATAATACGATTACCGGCACGTGGACGTTAACCGGTGTCGGATGCACCGGGTCAGGGACCTTTACCATGAATAAGACGTAGTTAGCTCAAGACAGGGGCGAGTGTGTCTCGTTCGTGCCCGCCTCACGCACTGGCCTTGTCTGTTAATGGCAGGATTTGTTCCGCGTTCGCGGCATCGAGTTCCAGCTGCTCCTGCCCGCTGAGCACCGTAACTTTTCCGCGATATGTCTTCAAATGTCTTTGCGCGGTTTCGAATGCGTCCTGAGCTTTGTTCAGGTTCTTGCCCACGTTCTCGAATTGACTTTGGAAATGATCAAAAGATTTTTGGGCCTTCGCCAGTTCCAGCGCGGCTCTTTTCAAATCGGCTCGCCACTTCATACCATTTATGGACTAGCGCGATTGTCTGCAAGGTCATCAGCAAAGTATTTGGGGAAACTGGAAAACGTGTTGCTGGTTGAGCCAATCCGCGAGTTCGCGATTACGCACCGCTTCCATATAGAGAGTTTCGCTGGGCAGATACATCAGAGCGATTTCGGTCGTCCCATATTCGGGCTGAATATAGGCTTTAATGCGCTTGCCTTCCGCTTTCATCACACGAACGAATTCATGTCTGGCGAGTTCGATCTCAGCGTCGACGTTGCTTTCAAATAGCGCGAGAACTTGCTCGCGAGGAAATTTCGCATCGATCGGCAGTCGGCGGTCGGGGAATTGAATCATGGCGTCCACCCGGCCGCCTCCTTTTACCGTGCATTGCATCTCGAACATGTGGGCGGGAAGAAAGTCCGCCAATAACCTTTCAAGACTGGCTTCTCCGAATTGTCCTCGAAGATGGGGAAGCTTCAGCAGATTATTCAGATCGTTGATGGAATGTCCGAGGGCTCCAACTTCTCGCAATTGTTCCTCCGCAGCTTTCAGATGCTGCTGAACTTTTTCAAATTGCGCGAAGCCTTCCTTAATATTCTGATCAAGTTTTTGCTGGACCTGATCGGTGATCGCCATGCAGCTTCACGTCGACGCGATCACGAATTGAATCCAGACTCTGCATGGTTTTTTGATTAAGATCTCGAACTCGGATTTGAGTTGAGAAGTGGTAGTGGCCAGCGAAGAAGTGAGTTCGGTCCGCGCTTCCGTCAAGCCGACCGGATTGTTCATGGCGTCCGGCTTTTATCTGCTCTTCAACTGCGCCTCGAATGGAAGAAAAGCCATCCCCGAGGCGGTCCGCGACTTGTTGACGCAGGTCTCCCTTTGTCTGCTCCAGCCGCATCGCCATATCTGCGGTAGAAGCCGAAAACTGCCTCGATAATGTCTGGTGCAACGACTCAGCCTGGCGGGCCAGCTGCGTCAGGGATTCAGCTTGTGAACTCGACGCGTGCAAACCGCTGATAAAGCAAGACGGCAAGACCCAGAAGTACTAGGTTCGAAACGAGAAGAAAGCCGAGCAGTAATGTCTCCATTGTAATGATGCGTGGCTGAATTCTAGAGCGTATCGTCCAATGAATAAAGTAACAAGTTGAATCTCCCGGTTCTGAGCGTGGGCAATAACCATGTCTCGGAACCTCATAGCAATAAGTCTGTTCATATTCTCAGGCGCAGCCCTGGCCCAAAATCGTCCGGCAAAACCGGCAACGGTTAAGGATGTCTCGCTGCGTCCGATAACCTCCGGTGCCGAGCCCATTCTTTTGGGCTCTAGCGCTGAACACAGATTATTGGACTTGGCCAACCAGGCGCGTCTACAGACCGGGGTCCCTCCTCTAAGTGTGGATGAAGGTCTGACGGAAGCGGCACGCTCACATGCCGCGGCCATGGCATCGCGAGATGAGCTATCGCATCAGTTTTCCGGCGAACCGGCGCTGCCACAAAGAGTGTCGGCAAAATCGAAGCTGCATTTTGATCGCGCCGGAGAAAACGTCGCTTACGCCAACACGATTGAACAGGCACAAGAAGGATTAATGCATTCTCCGCAGCACCGCGAGAACCTCCTCGACCCCAATTACAACGTAGCTGGCTTCGCCGTGGTGCAGATGGGACCGAAGGTATATGTAGTGCAAGATTTCGGTCACAGCCTGGACTCAGTCTCGGACCAGCAGGCAGAGGAAGCCGTAACCCATGCGTTGGCGCAAATGAGGACTGGAGCAAACCAACCGGGGTTGGTCGCTGCTGATGGCGGAGTCGCACGCCAAATGGCCTGTGCGATGGCCCGCGCGGACTCGCTGAAAACGTCATCTTTGCAAGCAAGATACGTCTTGCGCTACACGGCAATGCAGCCTGACGTTCTTCCGTCAAACGCATCAAAGATCGTTCGCGATCCGTCAATCAATTCCTTCTCGGCTGGATCTTGCTATGCGAAAACCACGAATTATCCCAACGGAGCGTATTGGGTGGTCTTAATTTTTAATTAAAAGAAATTCAGTCAGGGAAAAACTCGAACGGCGGAATTCTCTAGTGCATGAACGGCATTTTGGAAGCGATCTTGGCCGCGCTTTCAAGTTGCTGTAAGTCGTCTAATGTAAAGTCGCGTCCGGCAGCTTCGAGATCTTCGGCTTTTCGGCAAATCTGAATAATCCCAAGAACATTCTTGTCGTCGTCGGTCACAGGCGCTGAGATTAGCTTCTGAATTGGCGGGTGCTCGGTTTTCGGTCCCTCATCTGGTGGGGCGAACTTGACAGTTTCAAATACGCTCACGTGCTTGACCTTCACAAAGTTATTGAACAGTTCCACTTTCTTGGTCAGCGCGGTATGAACGGCAACCGCAGACGAGCTTGAAACCGGAATTGATCCGGCCGTTTTTAATTCGTTGGGAAACAAGAAGGTGAGTAAGCCTTTTTCCAGCCGCAATAAAGCAACCTCGGTGTTGCTGACCTTGAAGATGGTCGACAAGCGGGCGCAAAACTCTTGGGAAGAGGCGGCAGCCGCTAACTTGCTATCGAACCCGCCGTTTGTCGCCGCCATGAAGGCAGATTCTGTGGTGCGAGATTGTTCTTTGGTGGTCATTCGGTTCAATCATGCTGACCGAATAGAAAAATACCTTCAAGTTACGAAAGAACGCGGGACCAAGGCGTAGAGGGCCGAATTTTGGCTATATAAGTCGTACAGCGTTATGCGGAAAAACATAAATGCAGTACCCGATGTCTGAGCCCAGGTTAGACAATGATGATGAGTGGAGATCAATATTGGAGGAAACATGGAAAACCAACTTACCGGATTGCGTGTCGCAATTTTGGCCACCGATGGAGTTGAAGAGGCCGAACTGGTTGAACCTCGCAAAGCTTTGGATGAGGCGGGAGCCACAACAACATTAATTTCTATGAAATCGGGCAAGATTCAATCCATGAAGCACGATGAAAAATCTAAAAAGTATGACGTGGATTTGACTTTGGAAGATGCCGATCCAAACGAGTTCGATGCCGTTCTGCTTCCGGGCGGTGCGCTGAATGCGGATACGATTCGAGTTGAGAAATCCGCGCAGGAGTTCGTCCAAGAGATGGACGGCTCCGACAAACCGATTGCAGTGATTTGCCACGCACCGTGGTTGCTGATTTCGGCGGACCTCGTCGATGGCCGCACCATTACCAGCTATCACACCATTCAGGACGATATTCGAAATGCTGGAGGCGATTGGGCTGATGAAGAAGTGATTCGCGACGAGAATTGGGTCAGCAGCCGGCAACCATCCGATATCCCTGCGTTTAATGAAGAGATGATCAGTCTATTCAGCGAGAGTGTTCGGAAACCTGAGAGCGACGCTGCGTAGCGATCAGAAATTATCCCGCAGTCGAGCTGAGAAGAGAGACTGGTAAACTCGATTGCGGGATGCCTCCCTCCGATTTAACTTTTCTGCCAGCAGTTCAAATGGCGGAATATATCCGCGAGAAGCGATGTTCCGCCGTTGAGCTGGTGCAGGCCCACCTGACAAAGATCGAAAGATTCAACCCAAAATTAAATGCTTTTGTGGAAGTGAGCGATGAGCGTGCTTTGCAGGATGCCAAGGCTGCGGACCTTGCGCTTTCAAGGGGCGAAAAAATAGGCCCGCTGCATGGGGTTCCACTCAGTGTTAAGAGTTCGATCGACGTTCAAGGATTGCGCATTGAGGCGGGAAGCAAACTGCGCGCGGGTTATGTCGCGGGCACCGATGCTCCCTGGTGGCGAGGCTGCGAGATGCGGGAGCAATTATTTTAGGAGTCACTAACACTCCCGAGCTGCTGATGGCCTGGGAGACTGACAATCTTCTATACGGCCGCACGAACAATCCCTGGGATCTATCGCGCACTCCGGGAGGTTCCAGCGGCGGCGAGTCAGCGGCGATTGCGGCGGGACTGTTCTGCGGGTGGCGTAGGCAGCGATGGCGGCGGCTCAATTCGTGTTCCGGCACACTTTACTGGCATCTGCGGATTGAAGCCGACGCCGGGTCGAATTCCTGCCACAGGGCACTTTCCCTCCTCGGTTGGTCCATTCGCAGGCCTCGGAGTCGTGGGTCCGATGGCCCGTACCATCGCTGATCTAAAAATTTTTTTCGAAGTGATGCAAGGACCGGATGATGGAGACCCGTCCTCGGCGCCAGTTCCGGTGCGTTGGCCTCACGAAAGACTTTAAAGAATCTTCGACGTGGGATATTTCGAAGACGACGGGCGGACCCCGGTGACGCCGGAAACCCGCGCGTCGGTTAAAAAAGCTGCCTTGGCGTTACAACAGTCTGGTTTTCAAGTCGAAGCTTTTTGTCCAGAAGGACTTGCAACCGCTCGCGAAATCTGGTGGCAATTTTTTGGGATCACGGGAGGTATGTTACTCGGGCCGATGACGCAGCGGTCATGAAGATGAGATTGAGCCCCATGCTCAAGCAATTTAATGGATGGGTCGAAGCGAGTCCTGCTCATACCGCACAGACTCTGCTCAATATGTGGATTCAGCGGGATGAGATAAAGATAAAAATTCTAAACCAAATGCGCGAATATCCCATTTTGATCTGTCCGGTTGCCTCGATTCCTGCATTCCGGCATGGAGAGCGACAGTTGGAACATCGACGGTCAGGGAAGTGAAATACCTGGACGCGTGGAGTTACTGCGAATGGTTCAATCTCTTGGGTTTCCCCTGCGTGGTGGTTCCGGTTGGGCAGTCGCCGGAGGGTTTGCCGATCGGAGTTCAGATCGTCGGACGTCCCTGGGAAGAGGAAATGGTTCTCGCAGTCGCGGCCGTGATCGAAGAAGAATGTGGTGGGTGGCGACCTCCGCCAAGCTTATGTCGTAGGATGCTTCTCGACGTTCGCCTGAGTGTCTCTCCATCCGATCGCAGGTACAATTCCTAATCAATGAATCGAAGACTGCTGCATTTTCTTTGGCGCGGCTGTGCCTCTCTCTGTCTTCGGCATTTTCCCAGGAAACGTCATCTCCGAAAAATGCGGATTCAGGCTCGAAGCGGCGACGCCTTAATAATCTTGGCGTTGCGTATATGAATCAGCAGCTTTTCGATAAGGCTCTTGAAGAGTTTCGAACAGGCCGCAAAACTTGATTCGCGATTGAATATCGCGCAGGTAATCAGGGCTTGCGTTGTTGAACCTGGGAGCAGTGGAGGACGCCAAGCCGCTTCTGGAAGATGCGGTCAAGCGTGCCCCTAACGATCCGCATGCGTGGTTCAGCCTGGGGTTGCTACGAAAAAATGCCAATGATCCAAATGGTGCCGTGGAAGCCTTCCGGCATGTGATCGAACTTGATCCGAACGATGCTGACACATGGTATTTCCTGGGTACGGTCTACTCGCAACTCCGGCAATTTCCCCAGGCTATCGACGCCTTTGATCATGCGCTAAAACTGAATCCACTTCATGCCTCAGCGCAGTTCGGACTGTCGCGAGCTTATCAGCAGTCTGGAGACACCGCCCATGCGCGTGAGCATCTCGTCCGGTTTCAATACATCACGCAAAATAAACTCGGCGCCGCGATCAGTCTGGCTTATGGAGAGCAGGGAAAATATTCCTTGGCGGAAGAGTCTGCGGCGGTCGGCGAGAAAGTTCCTCCTGCGATTCCGGTGAAGTTCGTGGACGTTACCCGTGAAGCCGGATTGATCACGAAAAGTGCCCGAACCGGCAAGCAACGATGCTCTTTCGTCTCCTGGCCCAGGCGCGTGTTTTCTGGATTACGACGGTGACGGAAAGCTCGACATATTTCTTCCCGACAATGGCAAAGAAGGTGGCATGTCGCTGTATCGCAATCTGGGAAACGGAAAGTTTGAAGATGTAACCCAAGAAAGCCGGACTTGATCCCACATTGCACGGAATCGGATGCACGGCTGGGGATTATGACAATGATGGCGCCGTCGATATCGCAGTGAGCTTTAGTCGGACGGGTAATGCTGCTGCATAACGAAAAGAATGGAACGTTCAAAGATGTCACCGAAGCCGCGGGCATCCATAGTGATGGCGTGAATCTCGGGTTAACGTTTATTGATTACGATCACGACGGAGATCTGGATCTATACGTCACACGAACGGGCAATGACCAGAAGCGAGGCTTCGGGGAAGACGTCAGCAGTCGCCCGAAATCTAATGTGGCGAAATAACGGCAATGGCACATTCACAAATATCACTGACTCAGTCGGTCTCGCGGGACTGCCCTCTGGTCTTGGCGCTGTTGGCACCGACTATAACAATGATCGCGCCATCGATTTGGTTGTGACCTCAAGCCAGAAACCCCCGGTGATTTTTGAGAATCCCCGAGAAGGCGCATTCGCATTAAGAGAGAAATGGGCCGACCTTCTTACCGTTCCCGCCGAAGGCGTAGCTATTTTGGACTTCAACCACGATGGCTGGATGGACATTGCCTTTACCCATCAAGAAGCACCGGCCATAACTCTCTGGCGCAACAATCAGGGAAAGAACTTTCAGCGGGTGACACTTCCGTCAACCGACTTGGTGCGGGCCTACGGCATAGCGGCTTTCGACTACGACAATGACGGATGGGTTGATCTCGTCGCGGTCGGCGAGACTAAAGATGGACAGCGGCTGATAAAGCTGTTCCGTAATTTAGGTCCCGATGGGTTCAAAGATGTCAGTTCCGACGTTGGACTGGACAAAATCCAACTAAAAGATCCCCGTGCGATTGTTACCGGGGATTTCGACAATGACGGCACGACCGGTTTACTCATCACTCAGAACCATGGTCCGGCTGTGCTGCTGAAGAACATAGGCGGCAATAAAAATAACTGGCTGCGGCTCGCGCTGACAGGGCTGAACGACAACAAAAGCGCCATCGGGACGAAGATCGAAGTCTTCGCCGGAGGCAATCGTCAGAAGTTCGAGATCGCGGGCTCGTCTGGATATCTGGGGCAAAATTCCACGCAAATCGTTGTCGGCTTAGGTCAGGCAAAGCAAGCGGATGTTGTCCGCATATTGTGGCCGACGGGAGTGTTGCAGGATGAAATTGAAGTCGCCGGAAATCGCCAACAGAATTTCAACGAAATCGACCGCCGCGGCAGTTCCTGTCCCACGCTTTTTGTCTGGGATGGGCAACATTACGAACTCGTGGCCGACATTCTTGGAGCGGGGGTGGTCGGTCACTGGGTTGGCCCCGGAGAACGCAACATTCCACGCCCGACGGAATGGGTCAAGATTGATCGGAACCTGATCAGAGAATTGCCCGCGAATAACGCAGCGAACGACAGACTCACGCGGGACCTTAAGTTTCAAATTAATGGAACCGATGGAGGAAGTGGTCTATCTCGACCAGGTGAAATTGCTTGCGGTGGATCATCCGAGCGGCATTAAGGTCTATCCCAACGAGTACTTCGCGAGTAATCCACCATATCCCGCATTCAAAGTGATTACGAGCCGCGATGCGCGGCCCCCGCAGGAGCCTGGGACGAACATGGTCACGACCTTCTGCCCAATATTCTGGCTCACAAATACTTCGGCGACTTCGATCTGCTGCCATTCAAAGGATTCACCAAACCGCACAGTCTGGAACTCGATTTGGGTGAGGCTTACAGCGGCGGTCCTTTGCGATTGCTGATGCACGGTGAAATCGAATATTTCACCGCCACTGGAATGTATGCCGCCGATCAGGCTGGAATTCAGGCTATCGCTCCCTATGTGGAGGCACAGGATGCAAAAGGGAATTGGCAGCGCATTCTCGATGACATGGGCTTCCCCGCCGGACTTCCTCGGACAATTACGGCCGACCTCAGTTCCGTTCTTCCCCGTGGCACGAAACGAATCCGCATCACCACTAATCTCCAAATTTATTGGGACAATATTCTGATCGACCGGACTCCGCAGAACATAAGCTCAAGGCTTACGGAACTCCCTTTGCAGAAAGCGGATCTGGAATTTCACGGGTATCCGCGGCAGATCGAAGCTCAACCTCCGGGAAATGTGAAGTACGTTTACGAAGCAGGTAAGCCGTACCGGGTCCTTACGCACGGCAGGCGGGACCCTACACTCGCTACGGCGATGTGCGCTCATTGCTTGCTAACTCCGATGATCGGCTCGTTGTAATGGGATCAGGCGAGGAAGTCGCATTGGAATTCGATCCCGCATTCATTGCCAGCGCTTCCGAAAGGATGGACGCGAGATTATTTTTTCGAAGCGAATGGATACGAAAAAGATATGGACTTTTATGCCGCCGACGGAAGTACGGTCGAACCCCTGCCGTTCAAGAGCATGGGGAAATATCCGTATGACGGAAAGTCCTTCCCGGCAGACGCTCGCCATGTTGATTATTTGCTGAACTACAACACACGGTATGTCTCCGGAAACGAGCCAGCGGGATATAGCTACAATTACGGATCAACGAAGTAGCGAGGAACGAGGAGTCCATGTCTAATGAAAAAGTTCTGGCCGACCACCTAGTAGATCTGTTGACTGGCGACGGAGCGCACAAGAATTTCGACCCCGCTACTAAGGGCCTGCCATCGAAACTGCGCGGCGAACGTCCAAAAGGCACTGAACATTCCGCGTGGGAACTGGTGGAACACTTGCGAATTGCTCAGTGGGACATCCTGGAATTCAGCCGCAATCCCAAACATAAGTCGCCAGAATTTCCCGCTGGATATTGGCCGAAAACTCAGGCTCCTCCTAATGAAAAGGCCTGGGACGAAAGTATTAAGCAGTTTCATGCCGATCTGAAGGCTATGGCCGACTTGATTAAGAATCCTTCTACGGATCTCTTTGGCAAAATTCCGCACGGCGATGGGCAAACTATTCTGCGGGAAGCCTTAATCCTGGCCGACCACAACGCCTATCATTTGGGACAACTCATCCTGCTGCGGCGCGTGCTGGGAGCGTGGCAATAGATCGCTTTGGACCGCCAGCAACGTGGCGGATTGTTTGCGCGTCCAACGAACTAAAGTTTCATCAGGATGGTTACCTTTAGAGATCGTGGCAGAACGTTATCGTTAACGCCGTGCTACACTTGAATTGCGCTGAATATCACGGTTGTGTTGTGCGGTTGCTCCGGTTAAGTACTTTGATCCTGAGAAATTCTCACCTTCCTTCCACTCCGTAAGTTTTCGCGTAAAAATTTAAAACTGGCAATTGCTAGTTGCTGCTCGCCCGGAAGCCCGTGTGCGCCGCCATCGCTTCCGCCGGTTAAAGAAAGCAAGAGAAAAAACAATAGATGCAAAACTTTTCAGAACTTACGATTTCCGCGTACACAAAACAGCGGCTATCGTTATCCAATTTTGTAACCCCAACCCCGGTGCAAGCCGCCACAATTCCTGAAGCCTTGAACGGAAAGGATGTGCTGGCGACAGCACAAACCGGAACCGGCAAGACTTTAGCCTTTCTAATTCCAATGATGGAGCACCTGCTCCGCAGACGGTTCCGGGAGTCACGGCCTTAGTGCTCGCTCCTACGCGGGAACTCGCTATGCAGATTCTGGATCAGTACAACGCACTGCGCGGAGAAAAACTTCCGCCCGCTGCTTTGGTGGTCGGAGGATTAGCCGAAGGGCAGCAGTTGAGCGCTTTACGCCGCGGGGCACGGTTAGTGGTTGCAACGCCCGGTCGTTTGGAAGATTTCCTCGACCGCAATTTAATCAACTTTAAAAGCTTGCGAATGTTGGTGCTTGACGAAGCCGACCGGATGTTAGACATGGGCTTCCTTCCCGCCATTCGCAGGATCGCCGCTGTCCTTCCCAAAGATCGTCAGACCATGTGTTTTTCGGCGACCTTGGAAGCCTCGGTGGTTCATCTGGTCAATGACTACATGACCAAGCCGGTTAGGATTGCGTTTGGTTCAACGCTGAAGCCTTCCGAGAATGTGCGAGTGCAGGCTTTTGAAGTTCCTGCGGATCGCAAGTCGGAAATGCTCCAGAGACTTTTCGCTAAAGAGACGGGACGCTGCCTGGTGTTTGCTCGTACAAAGCATGGCACTGAGCGGCTGGCCAAGAATCTGAACAAAGCGGGATTCGCTGCGGCCATGATTCATGGAGGCCGTTCACAATCGCAGCGTACGTCGGCTCTAACCGGATTCCAGCAGGGAAGATATCGCATTCTCGTCGCGACCGACCTGGCATCACGCGGCATTCACGTACAGGACATCGCTCACGTCATTAATTACGATCTCCCCGAAGTAGCGGAAAACTTCATACACCGTGTGGGGCGTACTGGCAGGGCAGGTGGACGCGGAGTCGCTTCGGTTTTGTTTGCGCGGGAACAACGCACAGATCTGTACGAACTGGAGCGGACGTTGGGAATCCGGATGGAGAGATTGTCGTTAGAGAAACAGTTTCCTGCAACCTCTGAGAGGCCAATCGAAAATCGAGAGATACTTGCTCGTGGCAGAATGGTTCGTCTGCCGGGAGAAGTTTTCCAGGCTCAACTGTAGGACACGTCCTCAAGCATGGATCGTGCAGAGATGACTTCCGTACGAATCGATAAATGGCTATGGGCCGCCAGATTTTTTAAGACTCGCGCACTGGCGGCTAAAGCCTGTGAACTGGGGCGAATTCAATCCAATGGCCAGATCGCCAAGGCTGCCCGTGACGTCCACATCGGTGACACTCTGCGGATAACCAACGCCGGTGGCGACTTTCAAGTTGACGTTCTTCTTCTCAGCGATACCCGTGGGCCCGCTGCGATTGCGCAAACACTCTACCGTGAAACTGAAGCCAGCAAGGAGTCACGACTGAAAGTCGCAGCGGAGCGCCGGGCAATGATGCAGTTTGAACAACTACCCGAAGGCCGACCCTCGAAGCGGAACCGTAGAACGATCATCCACCTGCGCGGCAGGAGCTAAACCGAGTACGAGACATCCTCGTCGGCGGCAATTTCCGCCACACCAGAATTTACCGATGTTGCAGGCGATACCACTTTTTGCGCCGCGCCGCATCGCCACAATTCCTGTGCGCACCATTTCCAGAACACCGTAGGGCCGCAGCACTTCGAGCAATCCATCAATCTTATCTTCGGTGCCGGTAATCTCAATGGTCAGGGACTCGGGCGCAACATCGACCACGCGAGCGCGAAATACACTCGCCAGTTCCAGCACATGCGAGCGCGCATCGTGAGTGGCGGCAACTTTGATCATCGCGAGATCGCGGATGATTGCCGGGGATTCCGTAATGTTTTCGACGAGAAGCACATTCACCAGTTTGTATAAATTCGCTTCGATGCGCCGCGACTGGTCGTAGTCGGCGTCGACAGTGATTGTCATTCGCGAGACTTCGGGCTTTTCGGTGCGGCCGACAGTCAGCGAATCAATATTAAAAGCGCGGCGGCGGAACAGGGAAGCCACGCGTGTCAGCACTCCAGGCTTGTTTTCAACATAGACAACGTATGTGTTCATCATATGGTTACTCATCCTCCGCGGTTTCGACCAACGGCGTAGGACGCCGGATCATGTCGTGCAGTGCCGCTCCGGCTGCGACCATCGGATAAACCGTGTCTTCCTGCTCGACGCGGAAATCAATCAACGCCGGGCCTGGATGCTCCCGTACCGCTCTTACGGTGGGAATGACCTGCGATCGTTCCGTCACTGTGACTCCTTTCATGCCATAGGCCTCGGCCAGCTTCGCAAAATCCGGATTGAGCAGTGGCGTCGCGGCATAATTCCGCTCGTAGAAAAATTCCTGCCACTGGCGGACCATTCCAAGATATCCGTTGTTAATGATCGCGATGTTGACTTTAATTTTCTCCTGCATGATGGTGGCCAGCTCGCAGAGCGTCATCTGGAAGCCGCCGTCGCCGACGATCACCCAAACCTCCGCATCGGGCCGCGAAACTTTGGCTCCGATCGCGGCCGGCAAGGCGAATCCCATCGTTCCAAGGCCACCGGATGTAATCAGAGACCGGGGCTTCTCGTGCTTGTAATATTGCGCCTCCCACATCTGGTGCTGACCGACGTCGGTGACCACGACGGTGTTGCTGTCGCGAGTCTCGCGCCAGAGATCGTTGATCACGTGGCGGCGTAGAGGTGACCGTTGTCCGGCAAGTTCTGGATGTCCCGCACCGCCGCATCGCCCTTCAGTCCGTCGATGTAGTGCAGCCACTCTCCTCGATCGGGAGATTCGATCTTCGGGCAGCAGCTCTTGCAGCACTTCGCGAAGGTCGCCAACTAAAGCGACATCGACTTTCACGTTCTTGTTCACTTCCGCGGGATCAACTTCGACGTGAATCTTCTTCGCGTTCGGCGCGTAGGTCTTCAGGTTTCCGGTGACCCGGTCGTCAAATCGCATACCGAAAGCAATCAGAAGATCGGCTTCCTGAATCGTGTGGTTCACCCATGCTTCGCCGTGCATGCCCATCATGCCGAGATTTAGAGGATGGGAAGCCGGGAAGACTCCGAGGCCGAGGAGAGTAAGAGCGACCGGAATGCCGCCGCGTTCCGCGAACGTGATGACTTCGCGCATCGCGCCGGAAATCAGGATGCCGTGACCGGCGAGAATCACAGGACGCTTCGCGGAGTGAATTAGATCAAGCGCCTTCTTGTATTCCGCGGGAGGCGGGGAAAGATCGGGGCGGTAACCGGGCATCTGCGGCTTAGCCGCCTCCCAATCAAACTCACATGTGGATTGTTGAGCATCCTTCGTGATGTCAACCAATACCGGACCAGGGCGTCCGGATCGCGCGACGTAGGCGGCTTCGCGGATGGTTCGCGCAACTTCGTCAGCGCGAGTCACCAGATAATTGTGCTTCGTGATGGGCAGAGTGATTCCGGTGATGTCCGTTTCCTGGAATGCGTCAGAGCCGATCAGCTTGCTGCCGACTTGTCCGGTGATGCAAAGAATCGGCGAAGAGTCGAGCATCGCCGTGGCAATGCCGGTCACCATGTTGGTCGCGCCGGGTCCGGACGTCGCGACAGCCACGCCCGACTGTCCCGTGGCACGCGCATATCCGTCCGCCATGTGGGTCGCGCCCTGCTCGTGGCGGACGAGAATGTGGTGGATCTTGCTGTGCTTCAGCGCATCGTAAGCGGGCAAGATCGCGCCGCCGGGATATCCGAAAACATGTTTGACGCCCTCACGTTCGAGACACTCCCAGAGAATGCCGGCGCCAGTCATCGTTTTCTTATCTTTATTCGTTTCTTTTTTGGTTGAATTGGTCATGGTTTTTTCTCTTCTCGCGTAAAAAACAAAACCCACCTCTGTCGCGCTTTAGGTGGGTTCAGAGCTTCTGATTTTACTCGGTTATTAGCTCGTTCCCGCCTTTTGAACCGGGCTGGGTACAGGTACAGATACGAGGACGTACACAGAAGCTCAGTCTTCACACGATAAAACAAGGCTGAAGGTCCGGCGGGATATCATATGTTTTACTACACTAAACAAAAAGGCCACCTGACTGCAAGAAGAAACTCAAAACCTATGCACGGCAAGGATGTGCTGATGCAATTGGGTACAATAATTTCTATCCCTGAAGTGCGCTGTGGATATTCAGAAGCGGGGGATTTCTGTCCGTTAGCAGGCGAAAATTTCTTCAGGGTACGATGGCCGCGATCGCCGCTGGAACCCTTGCGATTGGTGCCGATGCCGCCATCATTGAGCCCAATGATCCCAAAGTAGTTTCCATTCAAGTATCTATCAAGCGGCTACCCGAGGCTTTCAACGGTATTACTATCGCGCAACTCAGCGACTTCCATTACAACGAGTTTTGCGCTATTCCAATCCGCAAAGCAGTGGAGATACTGAAGAAGCTTCAACCAGATATGGTGGTTTTAACCGGCGACTTTGTTACCGTTCCGCTCTGGTCACATTTCGTCCATGATCGGGCGCGGATTGCGGCCAGTGCGGAGCCTTGTGCAAGACTGCTTCGCGAACTCACTCCGCCTTTAGGGATGTTTGCGGTACTGGGAAACCATGATGTGAGCTCCGACTATCGATGGATCACAGAAATTGTCGAGAGCAATGGCATCCCTATGTTGCGAAATCGTTCCATCCCGATTGAGCGGAATGGAGAGACAGTTTCTGGCTGGCCGGAGTTGATGATGTGCTTGAAGGAAGGCCCAATCTGGACTTAACCTTGCGGGGAATTCCGGCTGGCGAACCCGTTATTTTGCTGGCGCACGAACCCGATTTCGCCAACGTAGCAGCGCGTTATCCGATAGCGTTGCAGCTCTCCGGACATTCCCATGGCGGGCAAATATGGCTTCCCGTCATTGGAGCGCCCTGGCTGCCAGCCCTGGGACGTTTATACCCTCGCGGACTTAGACGGATCGGAAATCTATCTCTTTACACCAACATAGGCCTGGGTACGATCCGGGTGCCGGTTAGATTAAACTGTCCGCCCGAGATCACGTATGGTCAAACTCGTCGCGGCCGTAATCCAGAAGACGTTACGTTTTGTTTTCCAGCAGGGCATCTTCAACAGCTATTGGAGGGCGCACTTCCCTGGGTTTTACGGTCGGATTCGTTCAGTGCATATTTGAACAAACACCAAAGCGCGCGAAATCCATCTTTCCAGCCTATCTTTTTGCCCTCTTCGTAAGTTCGGCCTTGGTAGCTGATGCCAACTTCATAAATCCTGAGGCGTCGCTTCGCGATCTTCACCGTTATTTCAGGTTCGAAGCCAAACCGATTTTCTTCGATGGGAATCGACTTGAATGATCTCGCGGCGGAATATCTTGTAGCAGGTTTCCATGTCAGTGAGATTGATGTTGGTCAGGCTGTTCGACAGCAAAGTCAAAAACCAATTGCCGGCCGAATGCCAGAAGTACAAGACGCGATGCGGACGCCCGCCCAGAAAGCGCGATCCATAAACTACATCGGCCTTATCTTCGATCAGAGGCTCGAGAAGCACGGGATAATCATCGGGATTGTATTCAAGATCCGCATCCTGGATGATCACGTAATCCCCGGTCGCCTCGCGAATTCCGCGGCGAAGAGCCGCCCCTTTCCCCATATTCTTTGGCTGGTGGAAGGCTTTCATCTGCGGATACCGGCTTTGTAGGTCTTTCAGGATTTCGCGTGAACCATCAACGGATCCATCATCAACACAAACCAATTCGATCTCGATCGGCACGGAAAGCACTTTCTCCACGACATGCGCGCAGCGTATTTCGCTCGTTGTACACCGGAATGACGACGGAAAGTTTCATCTTGGCAATGAAGTCTAGAAGAACGAGAGGCTTAAATCCAGAATCGCCCAAGCATCACAGCTGGCGGGGACAGCCCTCAACACAAGAAGGTACAACATCGCCAAAAGTATTAGCCCGACGCATTTCAATTTTTAAGACAAATCATTACATTCCAGAGACATCTCCTTGACTTCAAGAACTTAGAATCTTCGGGTTTGCATTCGGAAGAAAAATAATGAATGAGGTGGAATAAATGAACAGATTGTCCTCTCCCAGTTCTCTAAGAATGGTAGTCCTCGCACTCGCACTGCTTTCGACATTAGTTTTTTCCAGTAGCGTTCTCGCGCAGCACTACAATCAGACTAATTTAGTATCTGACATCGCAGTCACGCCCGCCGCCACCGTTACCGATCCCAATCTCAGAAATCCATGGGGGCTGGTCGCAAGTCCCGGCAGTCCCTGGTGGGTCGCTAACAATGCGAGCGGCACATCGACTCTTTACAGCGTGACCAACGCCAATCCCCCAGTTCCGTCGATTGTTCCTCTTGTAGTTAAGATCGCTAATGCGCCAAGCCAAACCGCTCAGGGATCTCCGACGGGAGTCGTATTCAATGGTAGCGCCACTGATTTTTTCCTCAATGGTCAAACTCAGCCGGCTCACTTTATCTTTGCCACCGAAGATGGAACCATACAAGGATGGAATTCGGGAACTGCTGCCGTGATCAAAGTTGACAATTCGGAAAAGCCAGACGCCGGGCACGGCGCCGTATACAAAGGCGCAACCATAGTGGTTGTTAATGGCAAAAGGTTCCTGCTCGTCACTAACTTCCGAAGTGGTCACGTCGAAGAATATGACACCAACTTCAAAAGAGTAGGACTCGCGACTGGCGCTTTTGCGTTGCCTAGTTGGTTGCCGCCCACCTATGCTCCTTTCAACATTCAGGGCATCGGAGACAATGTTTACGTTACCTTCGCCAGACAGGACCCCAGCAAGCACGATAATGAGGATGGACCCGGCCGCGGATTCGTCGAGGTTTATAGCGTAAAGGGCGCGTGGCGCGCAGAATTACAGCGTGGCTCGTGGTTTAACGCTCCATGGGGAATCACCATGGCTCCCGCGAATTTCGGTCAGTTCAGCCACGCGTTGTTGGTGGGCCAATTTGGCGGCGGCAGCATTGCCGCGTTTAATCCTGTGACTGGGAGATTTCTGGGCAACGTGTTAAATCCCGATGGCAGCACGCTCATTATTCATGGACTGTGGGCGCTTGCTTTCGGCAATAACGCTGCCGCAGGCTCTGCTACTACGCTATTTTTCACCGCCGGATTAAATGATGAAACCGATGGTCTGTTCGGCACCTTGAACCCGATCGCCGCTGAACAGGATGGACATGTTCAGTAAATAATCCCGGAAGCTAGAGACTACTCTGAGGCAGGCATTTTCTAATGTCTGCCTTTTCTTGTTCTCTCCGGTTCAGAAGCGATGGCCCGGTTTCAATTCGCAACGGTAGACTTTCGTCTGATCTTTGTTGACCCGGGCGTTACAGTCGGCCCAACTTAAGAAAAGATTCGGACCCAGCGGAAAAACCACGGGAGTCCCATCCAGCTCCGCTTCTATACTTACGCCCTCGCTGTTCGCGGGCAAAGTAAAGTTGAGCGTTTGTCCAAAAATTACCGGATAAGATTCGCGCACATTATCGCTGACCATCGAATGACTCACTTCGGCCTCCAGCAGAAACGTAGTCGTGTCAGACCAGTTCCGGGCGGAGACGCTGATATATCTGCCCCCATGCGAAAAATCATCCGAGTCGATTTTAGAAAAAGGACAGGGACCCGCAATGCACGAGGCCCGGGCATTTCGAAACTCGTTTCCGGCGCCGGCATCCAGGGACGCGGATGCGACGGCGGCTTTCCACTTCCCATCCGGAGAACACACCGTGAGCGTTCTTGCAGGGCAGGTTCGCAGTGTTGACTACTTGGAAAATTTTTGCCGCGCTCCCGATATTCACGGTCGTTGTGGAGTTTACGGAATATCTCGCTCTTACATTGGATACAACCACTGGCGGTCGTGCATCCTTCCCCTGAACCTCATCTCGCAGAGGAATCATGCGCACTACCAATAGTTCATCTCGCGCCGGCGCCTCAATTTCTGCAGGGCGATAATCGGGATGGCGAAAAGTCAAGCTGATGGACTGTCCACGTCGGATCCCTTTTTTAAGATTAACGCTGAAAAAACCCGCCGAATCCGACCTGGTTATGCCAGTCGATAATTCCCCGGCGGCGGTCACTTCTACCTCTGAGATGGGCCGCTCTTTCTTGGTATCCGCGTCCTGGCGGATGATGGCCCCTTTCAGCGAAATTGGACGTCTCCGCAGGGCACGCGCCAGAAACAGGCTGGTAAGGACGCATCCCGCCACGCAAATCATAAAAATCCAAGCTTGCTGCTGCCGCCTTTGATTCATTCCTCGATTATAGAAACGGTTGGGTGATTTTAAAAACAGTCGAAGGACGATGGTCAGTTCATCTCGGTCCAGGCCAATTTTTCAATTTGATCATTTAAGATTACAACGGTGAAGAAAAGCGAGGCCAGACGCGAAAAGATATCGCGCCGCGATTTTGTCTGCCAGGCGGGCGCGGCTGGAATTCTGCTTTCCACCGCTTCGACGGCTGTTCTTCCGTTGTTAGCTCAATCGAAGGGGATTCAGCCTCTCAAGCCTCCGCTGCCCGGTTCTCTTTCCCAGGATGATGACCGGTTTCTGCTCGAGCTTGAAAAATTGGCATTTCAGTATTTCGTGGATCAAGCCCACCCGCAGACGGGATTAGTGAAGGATCGAGCCAACGTCCGCGGCAACGACAGTGGGACCGTTGCGAGTATCGCGGCGACTGGGTTTGGCCTGACCGCGTTGTGCATCGGCGATCATCTGAATTTCATTCCCTCGTCAGACGCCAAAAATCGGGTGCTCACCGCGCTTCGGTTTCTTTGGAAGAAGCTGCCACTGCATCGTGGATTTTTTTATCATTGGGCCAATGTTGAGACCGGCGAAAGAACCTGGGATTCCGAAGTGTCTTCTGTGGATACCGCCATCCTGTTGTGCGGCATTCTCACCTGTCGGCAGCACTTTCAACATTCCGAAATCACGGAGTTGGCCACCCAGATTTTCAACCGCGTGGATTGGACCTGGTTGTCCGAAGACACCTCGTTGTTACCGCATGGATGGACACCTGAACTCGGCTTCTTGCCCTACCGTTGGGACTATTACAGCGAATTGATGATGATGTATCTGCTGGGATTGGGATCTTCCTCTCATCCTCTTCATCCCGGGACGTGGGACGCATGGAAAAGAACCATCTTCGAATATGATGGCCTGCGTTACATCGGTTCCTTCGCTCCTTTATTTGTCCACCAATATTCCCAGGCCTGGTTCGACTTCCGCGGAAAACGTGATCGCTATGCCGACTATTTTCAGAATTCCGTGATCGCGACCGACGTGCATCGGCGCTTTTGTCTGGAACTCGGAAAGCAATTTCCGGACTACAGCGATGACTTGTGGGGAATCACGGCTTCAGATTCGCAAAAAGGATATGTGGTTTGGGGTGGTCCACCCGCGATAGGACCCGTTGATGGCACAGTTGTCCCAAGCGCCGCCGGAGGTTCGCTGCCATTCCTTCCGCAGGCAACAATGCGAGTGCTGCGGAATATTAAGGCACGCTATGGCGCGGCGTGGAGCCGCTACGGGTTCGTCGACGCATTTAATCCCCTGACCAATTGGTACGACACGGACGCAATCGGGATCGATACCGGAATCATTATGCTGATGGCTGAGAACGCCCGCACTTCATTTGTCTGGGAGACGTTTATGAAAAATCCCGAAGCCAAACGCGGCATCGCATTAGCAGGATTTAAATCCTACGAGGACGTTGCTACTAAATCGGAACATAGCTAATTTAGTTCCCACCTGCAATCGTGCGGATCGAATAAAGCGAGCTTCGAGCTCCAATGAAAAGCGTGCGCTTGTCAGGGCCACCGAACGCCAAACTCCCAGGACGTTCTGGTACCTCTAGCGTGCCGACGAGGTTTCCCGCCCGGTCATAGATGTAAACCTGACCGCTGGCTATGAAGACGTTTCCATCTTCGTCGGTGACCACCGAAGTTCCTCCTCTTTCCGTGAAGACGGTAGTAGCGAGTTTGCCGTCATCCTTCAACCTTGCTGAACAAGTTCGCGCGTCATCTTCGCTGGCAATAAAATGTTGTTCGCCTTGGGCAAACCCGGCGAGCTGTGAACTCTGTAGAATTGGCCGCCAGGTCCCTCCCGCGATAATCGCGGTGTTCGTTCCCCGCGCATAAAAATATCCGCGATGCTCGTCGGCGATTGTACTCAGTATTGCGGTATTGCTGCCTCGCCTGTAAACGTATCCGCGGTGCTCCAACAGGTCCGATAGCACCGATAAGGAGTTGTGCAAACCTACCGGAAGGAGCAAAGTCGTTCCCTGCGAAAGAGTAGCGGTCTCGGGAACTAATTGCGGTGAGCCCGGGTTTGCCAGAGCCAGGCTATAAACGGCCTTGTCGTAAGCAACGATCAGCAGGGTAGAAGGAGAAACAAAGCCCGCCACCATCGGTAAGCCGGGGATTTCCGCTATAACTTCAGCCTGCTTCGACGCATCGTTCCAGCCGTAAACCTTATGATTAGCGGCGTCGGTAAAAAAAATATTTCCCTGATCATCCGACGTCATTCCCGAAGCATTGCTGAAACCAGTCGCCAGCTTCATCAAGGTCGAGCCCTTGCCGAAGATCAAAGCTGGAGGCGAAACCGTGGGGTTCGTGGCGATCCCTTCATTAATTTCAAAGTGCGTGAAGTCATGGGAGCGCACCAAAACACCGGTGTCCTCATCGAAGACAGCATTGTCGAACGCAAGCCGAGTCTGGCTGAAGTCTTTTACATTATTGAACGCGATGGCGCTGGACTTCTTAACTATGGCTGCATAAGGTTTGGGTAGTACATTGCGCGAAACTCGATATAGGTACGTATTCGCAAATGTCAGGTGGTGCGAGTTTTCGATTTCAAAGGCAATGGCTTCGGCGCCCGCCGGATTTTCTTCCTCCGTCTGCAGGTCATAGATGTTCCAGTTGCGGACATTATGAAACTGCACCTCGACGTGCATGTGATGCTCGCACGAGAGTTGGTAAACACTGCTGGGAGTTGCAGTGTCCTCTACCCGCATTCCAGCCTTAGCGTATGAGTTGTGCGTCCACAATCCTCGAAATATTCCGCCGCCACCATCTTTCACCCAGAGGTCAGGATTTTCGGTATCGAGATAAACGGACAGACGTGTGCGATCAGTTGGTTCGGGCGCAGCGAGTGCCGGAGAAAGCGCCGCCACGTAGGCGGAATGTCCCGGGAGAAATGTCACATCATCCAGCATCGACCGTTCCCCTGCCATCCATATCACGCCAGCCGCGCGAGGATTGGCCACTCCGGTTGAGATGCCGATACCGGTCACAATATTTGTGCCCCCCCGGGGCGCAATTAACAAAGGGATCGGGGGTCCATCGCCCTGAAAATTGTCTGTTCCATCCAGCAATGTGAATTCTGTGGTCACAGGATTGAGCCCGATAAGAACTGTATTTGGCCGGAGCATCAGGGACCCCGTAAGCCGGTACATTCCACTGGGAAGAAACAATGCCCGATTATGATCGATGGCCTCTTGCAAGGCCTTCGTGTCGTCTGTCCCACCATCGCCTTTCACGCCCAGGTCATGCACGTTCACCCATGTTTGCATCGGCGAAAGTCGCGGTACGTCACTCGCTACGTCCCTGACGGCATGGCGGAGACGTCGCTCATTGTGATGCATAAGGATTCCCCGCTCGCGGCCGTCGGGAGCAATGTCCAATCCCAAGGAGAAATGATCTTCGGCATAAAACCTAGAAGGCGCTCGAATGGCGTCTGTTCCACGAATAAAATATGGGACCTTATTACACGAGATATTGTTCAGCGTAACTTCTGACCGCAGATTCTTTGTATTTCCCAGAACGAAGGCAGCATTCTGAATATCTTCCAACTGTAAATCCCGTCCATATAGCTGCTCAACTTCACCTGCGGGAATCTCGATCGCGATCTGGCATGTGTGCGAATCTATCGCGAATTAAAGTGAAACCTGCCTCCTGTGTGCGGATGGCTGCGATGCTCTGCCCGTCGAAACTGGAATCCATCAGCAGGAACTGCCATGCGGGCGAAGTCTTTTTAGTAATAATGCCGTATTGGCCGCCATAGATGTGGATGTCGCTCGCCTGATTCCCGATATCCTCAAGCGCTGCCTTAGCTGATCCCAGATGGAAATCCATATGAGTCAACACACCATGTTGTGCGACATGAAAGCGAATAGCGACGGCTGCGGGATTTCCATCCTGGAGTTCGAAATCGATATTGCTGACGCCACTATAGAAAGTGAACTCGCTGGCATCGACGACCGGGGAACCCTGTGGAGGACGGCGGTCGGCAAAAACAATCATGTAGTGCCCGGTTGATTGCTGGAACGAACCTTGCGGAATTGATTCTTGTTGGAATCCCTGAGTATTACGACCTAACACAAAAATCGGTCGCTGTTTCCCGTATCCGATTAGCCGAATTCCTTCCCATACGTAAACCGTCGTTGCCAACCGGTATCGGCCTTCCGGGACGAAAACAACACCCTGGTGCGTAGTCTGCTCAACTTGATTCACCGCCTGTTGCAGAGCAGAGGAGTCGTCTCCAAGTCCGTCTGCGTGGACGTCGAAATTGTCTTTCGTTAAATAGATGGCGTGAGGATCATTGGGCCGCAGCGGATAATAAGATTTGGCAGCAAGAAATGCCGAAGACAAAAGCAGAATTGTTAGAACAGCCGAAAAGTAAGTGTTTTTAAGGATCGGCTGAAAGTCACTGATAAAGTTTCACGCGGAGATTCTAAACCGGTTCACATCTTTCGGAACCGTGAATGTGTCCTACGATATGATTTCTGCGCATGACCAGCTCTTGGACATCCGAAGCGCGATTTCAATGGTCAAGCGACCAATCCTTGCTGGTGTATTTCGATCAGCAGATTTCACTGGAAGTGAATAACCAGGTGGTGAGCCTGCTTCGTCTCCTCGAAGACAAACCAGTCGTGGGGATCAGGAACCTCAATCCCGCATATTGCTCCTTACTTGTCACCTTCGACGCACTCCGGCTGCAACATTCCGAATTGGAAGCAATTCTGCGGGAATATTTATCTCGCCTGGGCGCGGTCGATTTGCCCGAACACCGGCAGGTCGATATTCCAGTTTGCTACGGCGGGGAACTCGGTCCCGACCTTGAGGACGTCGCTGCGCTCCACCAGTTAGCTCCTTCACAGGTTATCGAATTGCACACGTCCTGCACTTACACCGTTTATTTTCTTGGATTCGTTCCCGGCTTCGCCTATCTCGGAGGCTTACCGGAATCTCTGGCGACGCCTCGGCTTCGCAATTCCGCGCACACGAGTGCTACCGGGAAGTGTGGGAATTGGAGGCAACCAAACAGGAATATATCCATTCGCGACACCAGGTGGGTGGCGGCTGCTGGGACGAACTCCCCTTTGCATGTTTCGTCAAGATCGTCCGCCAATGAGCCTGCTGTCCATCGGAGATCGCGTGCGATTTACGCCGATCACAACTGACGAATTCGCAAAATTGCAACAACAAGAAAAAGCAACGAAAATGAGCACAATTCAAGTCACAGTCGGCGGGAATCTTTACGACAGTGCAGGATCTCGGGCGTCCGGATTTGGACCGACTGGGAATTTCGCCATCTGGCGCCGCAGATTCCATTTCGTTGCGGATTGGTAACCGGCTGGTCGGCAATGAGGAGGAGCCGCTGCTTTGGAGATGACCCTGCGCGGAGGCACATTTGTTTTCCCAGATGGTGCCATCGTCGGTCTCACTGGATCTGATTTCGCGCCAACGCTCGACAGTACGTCCATAGATCTTTGGACGTCGCATGAAGTCCGACCAGGCCAGAACCTGACTGTGGGAGCAACCAGTCAGGGGCACGGTGTTATTTGTGTGTTCGCGGCGGCATTCTGGTGAAATCTTTTTTAGGTAGCGCGTCAACTGACACTTTGAGTGGGCTGGGTGGTTTTGAAGGCAGAGCACTTCGAAAAGGCGATGTACTGAATATCGGCCCTTCGACTGGTCCATATAGGAAAACGAGTCTGGCGGATCACGCTTTGAAGTATTTGTCGCCACGCAAAACACTGCGAGTTACGCCCGGACCGCAACAAGATTGGTTCACCGGATCATCCCAGGAACTTTTCTATGGCAACTGTTATACAGTCACCGATTCATCCAATCGAATGGGCCTGCGGCTGCACGGGGAAATCATTCTGCCGATTTCCAAAAGAACGATGATCACGGAAGGGGTTGCGTTGGGCGCGATCCAGATTACCGAAGCGGGCTTGCCGATTATTCTTTTTGTCGAGCAGCAAACTACTGGAGGGTATCCGAAAATCGCAAATGTGATATCCGCGGATTTACCAAGTGTCGGGCAGTTGCGCCCTCGGGACGAAATCCGCTTTGAAAAAGTTGATTGGGACACCGCCCGAGCTTTATTGATCGAAACCGAAGCATTGCTGGCCTCGGAAGAACTGATTAGCGACTGAAAAGTATCCACCGAATGAAAAGCATCGATTTCAATTGCGATATGGGTGAGTTTCCCAGCGCTATAGAAGACGGCACTCAAGAGGCGCTCATGCCATTCCTGACTTCAATCAACATCGCCTGCGGAGGACATGCGGGCGACGAAGGAACAATGCGGTCAACGATTCAGCAGGCTCTGACATGGAAATTGGCGATTGGAGCTCATCCCGGTTATCCCGATCGTGAAAACTTTGGTCGTGTCGAAATGAATTTGCCATTGCAGATAGTAGAAGACTCGATATTCGATCAGATCCGGAAACTCGACGCTATTGCGGCGGAATTAGGAGTGCGGATAACCCATGTCAAGCCACACGGAGCGCTTTACAATCAGGCCGCAAAAAGTCGTGAACTGGCGGCTGCAATAGCCAAAGGGGTAGCTCGATGGAGCAGGAATGTTGTGCTGGTGGGTCTCGCGGGATCTGTGATGTTGGAGGTGGTTCGCGAAAGCGGTTTCCGCAGTGCCGCGGAAGCATTTGTCGACCGCCGCTATGAGCCGGACGGAAGTTTGCGATCGCGAAAACTTGAGGGCGCTTTGATTACGGATCCGGCCGAGGCCGCCGAACAAGCATTGTCTATTGTTGAACGAGGCTCCGTAAAAACGTCCGAGGGCACCGAATTTGCGGTAAACGCCGATATACTTTGCCTCCACGGAGATTCTCCGAGAGCGTCACAGTTAGCAGCTGCGGTCGCACATCGGCTTCAGCATTCAGGATTTGTGCTTAAAGCCTTTGCTCGATTAAATTCGCCGGGCGATATTTAGGAAACAATGCCCAGCCCAAGCGACTCGCCAGTTTCCCATTCGAAAATTCAACTTTCGCCGCTTGGCTGGATTGCAGACTTAAAAGGCTCCGAGCGGAACGCGCTCATAGCGACTTTCGGAGGGTGGGCTTTGGATGGAATGGATGTGATGGTGTACAGCTTTGTGATTCCCACCCTCATCGCGTTGTGGCACATCACTGCGGCCCAAGCTGGTTTGCTGGGAAGCTCAGCGCTATTAATTTCCGCATTGGGGGGCTGGCTCGCCGGCATATTCGCCGACAAGTTTGGACGCGTAAAAGTGTTGCAGATTACCATACTTTGGTTTGCGGTATTCACTTTTCTGAGTGGCTTTACACATTCATTCTGGCAGTTGCTAATTACGCGCGGGCTGCAAGGCTTGGGCTTCGGTGGCGAGTGGGCGGCGGGTTCGGTACTGATTGGCGAAATGATCGGAGCGCGCAATCGCGGAAAAGCCGTGGGCTGCGTGCAAGCCGGCTGGGCCATCGGCTGGGGTCTTGCAGCAATCTTCTACACAATCGCGTTTTCTTATTTACCTCGCGCAGTCGCCTGGCGTGGGTTGTTCTGGATCGGAATTCTTCCCGCCCTGCTGGTCTTTTATATTCGCCGACATGTTGCAGAGCCTGAGATATTTCTCGCAACACGTAAGCATTCAAAGAGAAGAACTTCGTTCGCCGAAATTTTCTCTCCGGCGCTGTTGCGAACCACTACCTTATGTTCCCTCCTTGCCGTGGGCGCGCAGGGAGGCTACTACGCAATCACTACCTGGCTTCCCACATACTTGAATGTTGTCAGGGGATTCTCTGTGGTGAATACGGGCGCGTATCTCGTTGTAATTATCGCCGGATCTTTCAGTGGATACATCTCTGCAGCTTATCTGGCGGATAAAATCGGACGAAGAAAGACGCTGCTGCTTTTTGCCATCGGCGCGACTCTAGTTGTTACGATTTACACCTTTTTGCCAATTTCCAATTCCATAATGTTAGTCCTCGGATTTCCCCTTGGTTTTTTCGCCTCCGGATCATTTAGTCCGATGGGAGCTTTCTTTACCGAACTGTTTCCCAACCGGTCCCGAGGTTCGGGGCAGGGATTTACCTACAATTTCGGCCGGGCAATGGGCGCAATGTTTCCCTGGTTCGTTGGACTCTTAACCGCCGCGTTGTCTTTGGGACACGCTATCGCCATCTTCGCCGCCGCCGCATACCTGATAATGATTTTTGCTACATTGATGCTGCCCGAAACCAACGGCAGGGAGCTGCGCGCGTAATGCTTAATAAAACTCTTCACAGTCAATGCGTGATCTGGATTCTCGCGGTATTAAGCTTCATTCCGGTCAGTAAAAGTTTGCAAGCTCAGCAGACGGCTGGCGCGACTCCACGAGTTGGAGGAGCGGAGGTCCTCACCCTTTCACGAAGGCCTACTAGCGAAGGCCGGAAACTCGAATTTCTTTCTATGACTTTATTTCCGGGACGGGGAATGAATGTGTTCCAGATAACCGCCAACATTCCCGGTAAGGGGGAGGTTCCTTTGCTTAAATCCCCTACATTATCCGAGGCGGCTGCCCAACTCAACGGCACAGGTCCGGATGAATTCGGCAACCTCAATCATTCTTTCGGCGGCGCTTTTCTGATTCCATTTTCGAGCCGCATCGGCGGCACACTTTCTGCGGACGGCAAGACAGTAGTCGCGACTTGGCAGGGTCGCGCGATTTCACTGCCAGTCGATTTCATGGGAAAGTACGCTGTCCACGGATTGATCAATCAAAACAAAGTGGAAGACATTCACGTTCGTTCGACACACGACGGCGAAATAGCGACTGGCGTCATTCACGCGGGGGACTTCGGAGGTCACTGGCTCTCCCAAACCGATCTAAGTTTCAAAATTACCCTAGCCGGTAGAGCCATCGACATATCGGTAGTTGCGAAAAACGTCGGAAAAGAATCGGAGCCGATCGCAATCGGCTGGCATCCGTACCTCGCCATTCCCAGCGGGAACCGGTCTCAGGCCCGAGTTCACATTCCCGCAGGCACTCGCGCGGAAGTCGATACCGTAGATGGACGTCCGACTGGCAAACTGATTCCAGTGGAAGGTACAGCGTTTGACTTTACATCGCCGGACGGAGCGCTTCTCAACGAATCGATGAACACGAATTTCTCTCACCTCACCCGAACTGGAGGCGCAGTCGATGCCTGGTTAGCGGACCCGGCCTCAAGCTATGGGATTCGCATAGAAGGCCGATCACCGCATATCAATACGGTGCACCTCTATTCGCCGATGAACAATACTTTTGCGGCCATCGAAGAGCAATTTAATTTTCAGGATCCTTTCGGCGAAGAATGGGGGACGATGGACACGGGTATGGTGACACTTCATCCTGGGGAATCGACCGAGTGGAAAGTTCGCCTCGAATTATTTACGCCAAAGCAACATTGACGATTGCCGATTTTGCAGTCCTACTTTCCGGCAGGCTAGACGCATGCACCGAGAGCACGCACATCGTCTGTGAAGAGTGGCGAAGGGACTATTCGGGATCCCCTCCTTGGGTGGGCCTCCGGGGCCGCAGGATAGTTAGACTAAGATGTGGGAAAGCTATGCGTGTCCCATTATCTTGATCTCAAAGCTCAGTACGTCACCATTAAGGCGGAAATCGACGCCTCGATCGTGGAGGTGATGGAATCCCAATCTACCCATTCCTCTGCAAAAATCGCCAATGGTGCTTGACGAGAAGATCATAACTGGCGAAAAAGCGACACAACCCATTCGCATCGGAACCGCAGGGTGGAATATTCCCCGTGCCTCTGCCATCCATTTCTCGTCGGAAGGAAGCCATCTGGAGCGTTATTCTCGAATACTAAACGCGTCGGAGATTAATTCGTCGTTTTATCGCCCCCATAAGAAGGACACGTGGGAGCGTTGGGCTGCGTCTGTACCGGATGGATTTCGGTTCTCGGTCAAAGCCCCGCGTGCGATCACCCATGATGCTGGCCTGAAATGCTGTCCAGAAGGGTTAACAGACTTTCTCGATCAGGTTCACTTTCTTCAGGAAAAACTCGGCGCAATCCTGTTTCAGCTCCCTCCAAGCCTGGAGTTTCAAGAATCGGTCGCTTATCGGTTTCTTACATTGCTCCGCGCAAATTATTCAGGGGATGTAGCTTGGGAGCCGCGACACTCAAGTTGGTTTGAGGAGAGAGTCGATGACTTACTGAAAGACTTTCAGATGGCGCGGGTCGCTGCCGACCCAGCTTGCGTCCCGAGGGCGGCAAAACCAGGATGGCTGCCAACTCTCGTTTATTTCCGCCTGCATGGTTCACCTCGACGTTATTACTCAAATTATTCAGAGGATTTTCTCAAAGTGCTGGGGGATGAGCTGATCTTCTTATCGAAAACTGCAAAGGTCTGGTGCATATTCGACAACACCGCGTCTGGATCAGCCATCTCAAACGCGCTGGAGTTGACGCGGCACCTTGAGGACACGGGAATTAACAGGATATAAGATTGGACCAGGCTATTGTCGACAGTTGAACAACCGCTATTGATCGACGGAAGAAATATGTTCGATCCAGAAGAATTTCGCAACACTGGATTCCGATATGTGGGAATTGGCCGGATGCCGTGCTTCCCCATTTCCGGAGGCAAGGTAGAAACTCCTTCACGTGCACCGTTCACACCTCGATTGACGAGGTCACGGCCTCAACCGCTTACCAGAGAATAATCGAAAGTAACGCGGCGGAGTTGAGACACCACTGTTAATCTGTTAATAATAAGGGAAGTCTCGATTCATCAAATAGTTTCGCGATTGGGAGTTCGCCATTTCGCCTCCAGGAGGAGAGAGTTTGGGTCAGTCGATCAGTTTATTCGGTCTCGGGTATGTCGGTTCGGTCAGCGCCGCCTGCTTCGCCCACGCGGGACATAAAGTCATCGGGGTAGACGTCAGCCGGGAAAAGGTCGAGATGTTAAATTCCGGCAGGAGTCCGATAGTCGAAGCCCGTATCGGTGACCTTATTGCCGAAGCGCATGCCGGACATCGGTTGCGTGCAACGAATGATCCTAAGTTGGCGATCATGGAATCCGAAGTGTCGTTTGTATGCGTCGGAACTCCCAGTCATCGGTCCGGCAAGCTTGATCTTAGCCACATTGAAGATGTTTGCCGCGAAATAGGCGGCGTTCTTCGTGAAAAACAGGCCCCCCACACATTTGTGTTACGCAGTACCGTTTTACCGGGAACCACCGACTCGGTTGTCATTCCGATTTTGGAGAGCGCCAGCGGCAAGAAAGCTGGGGTCGACTTTCATGTTGTGTACAATCCCGAATTCATGCGGGAAGGCAGCGCAGTCGCTGATTTCCTTCAGCCGCCCTACACCATCCTGGGGTCTCAAAAACCAGAGCAACTCGCGGTAGTCAAGAAACTATACGAGAATATTCCTTGCCCGATATTCGAAACTCCTATTCGGGTCGCGGAGATGGTGAAATACGTCTCCAACTTGTTCCATGCAGTGAAGGTGGGGTTCGCAAATGAGATGGGCACTCTTTGCAAGCACTTGGGTGTTGACACTCAGCTAGTTACTCAGATATTTACCTCCGATACGAAACTGAATATTTCTTCCGCATATTTGTCGCCCGGATTCGCATTTGGAGGTTCTTGCTTGCCTAAGGATTTGCGGGCGATAACTTACAAGGCGAAGGAGTTGGATCTGGACCTGCCGGTTTTGCAGGCATTAATGCCGAGTAATAATGGCCATATCGAGCGTGCTGTAGAGGCCATATTACAGACTGGCAAGAAGAAGATCGCGCTTTTAGGACTCAGTTTTAAAGCTGGCACCGATGATCTTCGCGAGAGCCCGCAGGTCCAATTGATCAAGAGACTGCTCGGCGAAGGCCTTCAGGTCTGCATCTGGGATCCGGATGTCTCTCTCGGACGCCTCGCCGGCTCAAATCGTCAATACATTGAGGAGGTAATCCCTCACATCGGTTCACTATTGAGCACCGATCTCCAGGCTGTAGTGAATAAAGCAGAAGTGGTTATTGTCGGAACAAAGTCGGGGAATCACGCAGATCTCGAGTCGATTTCTTCGCAACGATCATATCGTTTTAGATCTGATTAACTTGAATGCAGCGCAACGGCCACAAAGTTCCGCAACATATGAAGGGATTTGCTGGTAAGAGTTAGAGGCCAGCGGTTGCGATCGGAGAATGGTTGGTTTCTCTAGTCGTAGGCTGTGAGGGTTTCTTGAGGTGTTCTAGAGCCGCTTTCTGGGCGTCTAATATTTCTTCAGTTGTGAGCAACTCCGCAATTTTTCTTTTTTCCAAAGCAATAGCGTCTTTCAGTTCGTCGATATTTTTCTCGCAGGTTAAATACCACACGTACGCCATAGCCGGATCTTTCTTAACATTCTTGCCTTCCATGTACGTCCTTGCTAAAGCGATCTGAGCTGTAGGCACTCCCTGACCGGCCGCCCGCTGACAAGCGCTGAAGCTGAGAGTCGATCCGTCTTCAGCAAATTCCTTCGCTAGATTCGAATGAGGTCGATTCAGAGTTAAGTACAAAAGCTCAATGCGGCTGGAAACGCCCAATTTATCGAACACCCGAAACAAATAATTTTTCACTGTGTGTTGACTCAGCCCCAGCCGGGCGGCAATTTCGCGGTTGCTCAAACCCTCGGCGACGCTTTGCACGACATCCAACTCACGCTTGGAAAGACCATTGAAACCATCGGTGGCGATGCCATGCAGAACAGGCAGTGAAACCAAGGCCTCCAGCGCCAGAGCCATTTGCCCGCCCGTGGCCCAAATCTCCCCAGAATGGACTTGCCGCACGCATTGTGAGAGTTTTCCGAGCGGTTCATCTCGACTAAAGAGTCCTGTTGCTCCGGACCTGAAGGCGGCTAGCACAATTTCTCGTTTTTCCGAATCCAGCAGGATCACTCCCCGAATCTGGGTCCGCAAGGTTCGTATCTTTTTGAAAATCTCAAGCCCACGTAACGGATCGTCGTCAACCCTGGAACTAATAACCACCAGATCCACTTTTCGAGATATGGCAGTCTGAACCAAGTCTTGAGAGTGTGAAGTTGCCGTGACGATGTCAAAATAGGGATCGGGACGCAGGGCGTCTGCGAGCAACTGCGTGTGGATTCGAGTTCCGTCAGCTATTAAAACTCTGACCGTTTTTTGCGAATTGAGTAGTTTCATAGCTCCCACAATCGCATCAAATTCACGATTTTCATCGCGTAGTGACGATTAGCGCCGCACGGTTTAAAGCGTCAGTAGTTTGAAGGGGGAGCATCTTTATGCTGCCCATTCTATCGGAGTGAACTCGGGTGCGCAATTGGAACTCGTTGAGAGACTGAGTACGGGGATCAAGAATCAATATGAGATATACCCGCAACTCATTGTTTTGATTGGAAAGCAGCGGACTATCGCAAAGTCGTATGCTCCACGGAATAGAGAAAATGTTCTCCTGCTATGCCACTCTGGGCATGGGGAAGTAACACTCACGGGATGAGAGACGGTTACCGTTGGGTGCGTATGCCTCTTGCAGGTCGCTGCATGGGGCTGTACCTTGAAGGGGTTGGAATGGCGGGTCGCCCCCAAACCCGTGGTGCCATCCCAATTCTGTTGGGCGAAAAACCATTGTGTTACTCAGGGGCAAACTGTGAGTTGTGACCCAGAGGGCGAAGCTGTGACTAAAACGGAGGCAAGTCCTCAAATAAATGTTAATTCCAGCGCGGAGTGCCCCCACTGGTACGCGGTGCAGACTCGAGCCCGGCACGAGAAAATTGTCGCTCAAAGATTTCAGCAGCAGGGTTTGCCTACTTTTCTTCCCTTAGTCACAGAGGTCCACAGATGGAGCGACCGCAAGAAGACGGTTCAGCTCCCGCTTTTCAGTTGTTACGTCTTCGTTCAGGTGGGCTCTTCGAGCCATGACCGATTGCGAATCTGTACCGTGGATGGTGTTTTTCGAATTGTCGGTAATCGTGGAGAGGGAATTCCTGTCCCGGACGAACAGATAGAAGCGGTTCGCGCCTTAACTACAAATAAATTGCAGTGGTCGGAACATCCGTTCTTGAAAATTGGTCAGAGGGTTCGTATCCGAAGTGGGGCCCTCAATGGGGTCGAAGGCATTCTTGCAGCCAGAAACGGAGATCACACGCTAGTGATCTCGATCGACGCGATTCAAAGATCATTGGCTGTCCGCATAGAAGGTTATGACGTTCAGCCTCTTTAAATTGTTCTCCATAACACTCGAACATTCCTAAACCCCCAAGGAACTCCGATGTCAATAGACGCCAATCCTATTTTGATTTTGTTGATCAGCAGAGATCCCGAGTGTCTCTCCTCTCAAAGTGTGTATCGAAACGTGAATTGGAAGGTGGAAATTGCCGACAGCGGTTGGCAGGCCCTCGAAAGGGTGCAGATGAAAGATGGGCCTGATCTCATCCTGTTGGACCTGGGAGAAAACCCGGCGGATGGATTACATACATTGCGGTGGTTGCGCCGGGTACGCCCCGCCATCCCCATAATTTTGCTGTCCCGGCTGGAAAATGGCCTGCAAAAAACTGAGGCTCTTCGACTGGGCGCCAAAGACTATCTACTCATGCCAGTTGGCCGAGAAGACGTAGCTTCCGTGATAGACAAACATACCCACGTGGGATGGCAGTCACCTTCTTTCGATGTTTCTGCCGACAGCATTGAGGAGGTCGGAAACGAGATGTTTTTTGTCTCCGCAAGCCCAGCCGGCCGTGATTTACGGACTCAATGCAATTTGCTGGCGCAGGTGGATGCTCCGGTTTTGCTCGTCGGAGAAAGCGATAGTGGCAAACAGATTGCAGCGCGGCTGATTCACCGGTTATCGGTGCGCTCTGGACTTCAGTTCCTAAAGGTCAACTGCTCGGCGTTACCCGTCGATATATTGGAAGGAGAACTCTTTGGCTACGAACATGGCGCCGGTTCCACCTCAGCCAATGCCGTTCCCGGAAAATTTGAGCTCTGTCAAAAGGGCACGATCTATCTTGATGAGATCACGGAGTTACCGCTGCGTTTGCAGGAAAAACTGGTCAGAATGCTTCAGGAAAAATCTTTTACTCGCGCAGGCGGCGACAGTCGCGTAGAGGCTGACCTTCGAGTTTTGGCAGCAACGCACGCGAACATCGAGCAAGCCCTGGCGGAAGGGAAACTGAGGGAGGATTTATATTTCCGCCTGAGCGCGTTTAGTGTCTATGTTCCACCGTTGAAGGATAGACGAGAAGATATCCCAGTACTCCTGGGAACATTCATGAATCGCTTGTCCCGTCATTACGAATTGACCCCAAGGGCGTTCACTCCGGCTTTGTTAGAAGCTTGCCAGCGTTACTCGTGGCCAGGAAATCTAAGAGAGCTCGAAAGTTTCGTCAAGCGCTACTTGGTAGTGGGCGATGAACAATTGGCCCTGACCGAGCTTGAGAAAAAATTTGAAGTTGCGTCTCGACCCGAAATCGCTCCCGTTCGATTGGAACTTGTAAGTACTTCGAGCCATCACGTGCTCGAAGCGGAGAACTCCGGATCAGGGCTGAAGTCACTTGTCCAAAGCGCCAAAGGCGAAACTGAAAGAAACGCGATTGCGACTGCCCTGGAACGAACTCATTGGAACCGCAAAGCGGCGGCGCGCCTGTTACAGGTCAGTTACCGCACATTGTTGTATAAAATTCAGCAGTATCATTTAATTCCTCCGCAAAACTATCTTTCAGAAGTTATACCGGGCCAGGCATTAAAAAGTAGCGGACACGGAGGCTAACTATATCTCATGACTAGGAATCGGAACTTGGGACAAATTATTTGGCGCGGGACGGAAGCCGGAGCTTTGACGACACTTTCCCTCTTGGCTATTTTGACTCTTTCGTCAGGACTGAACGCCCAAGCAGTTCCTGCGGCCCCGCAAAATACTGTGAAGCAAGGCGCGCCCATACCTATTACTCCCGCCGCCACTCAACCTCATGACAACACCTTCATTATCGGAATTGATGATGTGCTGGCCGTCAATGTTTGGAAAGAACCGGACATCTCCCGGTCAGTTCCGGTGCGGTCTGACGGAAAAATCTCGCTGCCCCTGGCGGGCGAAATCCAGGCGTCAGGACAAACGCCACATCAGCTCGAGGTGGCTATTGGCGACAAGCTAAAGAGTTTTATCTCGGAACCAGAAGTCACAGTAATCGTTCAGGAAATCAGAAGCCAGAAGTTCAATATCCTGGGACAGGTAGTGCGTCCGGGATCGTATTCTTTGACCAACTCCACCACCGTTCTGGATGCAATTGCTCTAGCCGGGGGATTCCGGGACTTCGCAAAACAAAAGAACATTTATGTTTTGCGCCAAAATCCCAACGGGGGACAGTCTCGATTGCCGTTTAACTACAAGGCGGTAATTAAAGGAAAAGATTCATCGCAAAATATCAAAGTTGAGCCTCGCGACACAATTGTGATTCCCTAACCGTGAAGACCCTAAATCGAATCTGCCCATTATTCATTCTCGCGATTGTTCCAGTGGTGTTGTGGGCCCAAGCCGATACGACTGTCCCGCAATTACCCGCCGCCGTGGATACGCCTTCAAGTCCGGCACCCGAACCCGTCCCTGCTGCGGATCAGCCGATGATGACGCCATCTGTCGTGAGCGGGGAACCATCTTCTGTGGCGTCTATGGAGGAATCCCAACGGTCAAATTATTTGCGGTATGGAGCTTCGGTTTCAGTCGCATACGAAGACAATGTTCTTTCTTCAGCAGGTAACGTCGGCAGCGACGTCACTTACACGATTGGTCCCAATATCTCATTAGACCTAACCCGGCCGCGTTACCGATGGGATTTGAGTTACAGCCCTGGTTTCACTTTTTATCAACGCCATGGATCCTTAAATCAGACAAGTCACGCATTGGGGCTTAACTTTTCATACCGTTTGAGCCCACATGTCACATTTACCGCGCAGGATTCTTTAATCAAAAGTTCGGGTGTATTTAGCCCTCTGGATTTCACCACCAATGGGTTACCGAACCCAGTGCAATCCCCCAATTTTGCGCTGGTTGCCCCGGTCCAAGATACCTTTCTCAATAGCGCAACCGTAGGACTCTCCTATCAATTCGGTCGTAACGACAGCATAGGTGTGACCGGATATTCATCCATACTTCGTTACTTGAATTCCAGTCAGTCCGGCGGACTCTTCGACTCAACCACCAATGGCGGAGGCGGTTACTACACTCACCGTTTCGCGAACCGGAATTATCTGGGTGTGAATTACTCCTTCGGCGATATTCATACCGAAAGAGTGAATGTGGAGACTAAGACTCAGAGCTTTTACGGGTCGTACACCTTTTACGTGAAACCTACGTTTTCGTTGACTGCCTTCGGGGGTCCGCAGTACTCGGATACTTCCGGGGGTGGTTTTCCCGAACAACGGATGTGGTCGCCTTCGGGTGGAGGGGGCGTTTCCTGGCAAGGCGAGCAAACTGGTTTTGCTGCGAATTTCTCGCGGCGGATCAGCGATGGCGGCGGCCTACAAGGAGCTGTGCGCTCCAATTCTGCCGATGCTACATTTCACGCGCAACTCACTCGTACTATCACCGGATCCGCTTCCGGAAGTTACAGCACCAATACAGTATTGGATCCCATTCTTCCGAATGCCGGAAGCAACGGACATTCATTATCCGCGAGCGTCTCTGCGGGACGGAGTTTTGGGGAGCACTTGAGTGCCAGCGTCGGGTACGCCTACCTGCACCAGACATACAACAATTTATCGCTGATCAATTTTGCTCCGAGTCAGAATCGAGTATGGATCTCGATTTCGTACGAATTCGAACGGCCGCTGGGAAGGTAAGAACGATTTATGTTGGACGAAGTAGAACAAAGTAATTCAGAAACGATTAATCCGCACCAATACTGGTCGATAATCAGGCGCCGTCACTGGTACTTTCTGATCCCACTGTTTTTGGGGTGGGCGGCGGATATGGGGGGCCAGCTGGATGATGCCCTCAATATATCGGTCCAGCACGTTGATTTTGGTTGAGCAACCGACTGTTCCCACGAGGTATGTCGTTCCAAATGTGAATGAGGATTTGCAAGACCGCTTGCAAAGCATTACCCAACAGTTGACTAGCCGTACGCGGCTCATAAGTATCATTCAGCAACTCAATCTTTACGGGGCCGACGCACAACATCCTGTGTCCGAGGAAACCGTTGATCGCATGCGGAAAGACATTCGATTGAACTGGTCCGGACGCCGGGCCGGGATGAACTGACTGCGTTCAATGTTTATTATTCGTCTCGCGACCCTCGTGTAGCTCAGCAAGTGACACGCGAACTCACCGATTTTTTCATTAACCAAAACCTGGAAGTGCGACAGGCGGAATCTGAAGGGACCACGAAATTTCTTGAAACCCAATTAGAGGAAGCAAGAAAAACACTGGCAGAACAAGAAGAAAAGGTTCGCAACTACAAGGATCAGCATCTCGGAGAATTGCCCGGACAGTTGCAGGGAAATCTTCAAATCCTGGGAGGCCTGCAGTCTCAGTTGCAGTCAGAAGAGGATGCACTATTCAGCGCAAAACAGCAGAATGCATATCTGCAGTCGTTGCTCACGCAATACCGGTCAGTTCCTAAGGCCTCAAAATCGGCGAATGGCTCGTCTCTGGTGGAGATCAATCAGCAGTTGGACAAATTGAACGCACAATTGGCAGACCTGAAGTCTCACTACACCGACCGGCACCCCGATGTCCGGAAAGTGGAGGAGCAGATCGCCGAGCATGAAAAGATGAAGCAGCAGATTCAAGCAAATCTGAAGTCTGGTCCGGCCCAACCGGCGGAGGATTCCCCGTCTGATGCAGCAGAGATTGCCGAATCTTCTCCGGTTGCACAGCTAAAGAATCAGTTGGAAGGCAACAAAATCGAGATTGCCAACCGCGAGCGCGCGATTGCGGAACTCAAGGCCAAGATTGGCTCTGGTCAATCCCATTTGAATCAAGAACCGGTCCGCGAGCAGGAACTTTCCGAACTCACTCGAGGATACGATCAGTCGAAGGCTAATTTCGACGACCTGCTGAAAAAGAAAAACGACTCTGAATTGGCGACCAGCATGGAATTGCGGCAGCAGGGCGAACACTTTCGGATATTGGATCCCCCAAGCCTGCCCGGCAAACCGTATTCTCCTGACCGCTTGAAGTTATGTGGCATGGGTTTGTTTGCAGGCCTGGTGTTGGGCGGCATTTGCACGCTCGGCGCGGAGGTGCTGGATGATCGCGTCTACACTGAGAAGCAGCTTAAAGATCTGATAAACACCGATGTGATTTCAGAAATTCCCAACATTATTACTGTGGATGAGGAACATAAACAGAAAAGGATGCTGACCATCGAATATGTCAGCGCCGCTGTTGTTCTGTTTCTAATCATGGCGGGCTCGGCAATAAGCTATTTCCGCGGATAAACGCAATGTATAAAGCCTTCTACAACCTTCAACGAAATCCTTTCGAGATCAGTCCCGATCCGTCGTTTTTGTTTCCTACAAAACGACACAACGAAGCCCTGGCCGCTTTGTATTACGGGGTGCGCCGCCATAAGGGTTTTGTAGTAATGACTGGCGAAGTGGGCACCGGCAAAACTCTGCTAGTCCGTTGTTTGTTGCAGTTATTGAATCGCAATGACGTGACTTATGCGTACGTCTTCAACAGCATTTTGTCTCCCGTCGAGTTTCTACAGTACATTGCGGCGGATTTTGGATTGCGAGCTTCGGGAAAAAACAAAAGCGAGCTGCTTTGGGAACTGCATAATTATCTGATCACTCGCTATCAGAAGAAATTAACCACAGTTCTCGTGGTCGATGAAGCGCACCATGTCTCCGCGGAAGTGCTGGAAGAAATACGCTTGTTAACAAATCTTGAAACGGCGCAGGAGAAACTTCTCCAGATTCTGCTTGTGGGCCAACCCGAGCTTGACGAAAAGCTTGATTCAGTATCGTTGCGGCAGTTGAAACAAAGAATCGTGTTGCGTTCCCGGCTCGAACCCCTTGATCTGGAAGAGACCCGTGGCTACCTCCAGCGCAGGCTCGAACTTGGCGGTGCGGCCGCCCAGGCATCCGCGCTCTTTCCGATTGAAACCATCGCAGCGGTCCATCACCACTCTCGCGGGATTCCCCGACTGATCAATACCATTTGCGAAAACGCGCTGATTCTCGGATTTGCCAAACAGATAAGAACTATCACCCCTGAAATAATCGAAGAAGTCGCGTCGGACCTGCGTTTGAACGTAGTCCATGCCGCCCCTCTGCCAGAACAGACACTCCCCAAGGACGAAAAAAATAAAGCTCTGGCGGCGGTTAAAGCCTTGTTGCAGTTGCAGGAATATCTGCAAAATACGCAATCGAACGATCTGGAGGAACTTTCCTTGGCACCTGGAGCCACCAAGCATGAGCCATATATTTGAAGCTTTGCAAAAATCGGAGGCGGAACGCTCCCGCAATCGCCCAGTCACATCGTTGCCCGCGGAACTTCTGCGGGCGGCCGAACAGGACTCGGCTGGAACGGTGGTCGAAGACTATCCAGCGATCTCGATCATTTCCCGTCGCTAAAAATCTCGCCACTACCAAGTAGCAGATTATTGACAATTGACCGATACTGAAAGCCTGGCGGCCGAGAAGTTTCGTTTCTTCGGGGTTCGATTGCGCCAATTGCAACAACTTCGCGCACTTAAGAAAGTACTAATTACCAGTACGATCCCCGAAGAAGGCAAGAGCATGATTTCGTCGAATCTTGCCGTCATTCTCGGGCGGAAAAAAAAGCAGCGCGTTTTGCTTCTGGAAGGCGACTTGCGCAGGCCGGTACTTGCCGGTCCGCTTCGGCTTGGGCAAGCTTCGAGGGTCTAAGCGAATGGCTTCAGAGCGATTCGCAGACTCTGGATAACATTTATCGCCTGGAAGGCCTCAATCTTTGGTTCCTGGGGGCGGGCCGCGCCCCGGAAAATCCCTTGGAAATGATGCAATCCAGCCGGCTTGGCTGGGCTGATGGAACAGCTAAGTAATTGGTTTGATTGGATTCTGATCGATTCGCCTCCGGTACTTCCCCTGGCCGACACCAGCGTCTGGATGCGCATGGCGGACGGGGTTTTCTTCGTTGCAAGAGAAGGAGTCACCGAAAAGCGCGAACTCAAACGCGGTTTGGAAGTTTTGGAGCCCTCGAAGTTGCTTGGAGTAGTCCTGAATAGCTCCACCGAGACCGACCACAGCAATTATTACCAGCGTTATGCACCGATAGCGGTAAATGGGAAAGAAAAAGCCCCGCAGTCCTTATTGAAGTAGATTAAGATCGATTAGCCCGGTTTTCCTCCCCCCAAATAGAAATGTAACTCACAGGCATACCCATGGCATGGTTCGCATCAAATCCATGTTCTCGCTCTAACCGAGGCGTTAGAACCGTCAGAAGCAGAAGAGGAAGTCGTGAAGAGTCAGAAAGCAAAAAGCAATCTTCGTACAATGCCCACGTTGATTGAGCGCGGGGCTTTGGATGAAGGCGCTTTCCACGGGATGATCTCGCTCGAGCGAAAGCGGACAGAGCGTTCCGGAAAACCGTTCCTGCTGATGCTTTTAGATATGCAAGCTGGTCTTGGCTGCCGAAAATAATGGAAAAGTATTGCCTAAAATTTTTTCGGCTCTGGCACAAAGCAGCTCGGGATACCGATGTGATGGGCTGGTACAAGCACGAACTCCATAATCGGTGTCATGTTTACCGAGATTAAACTCGATGACCGCGGCTTAATTCTCAGCACGGTAATGAACAAGTCCACCGAAAGTCTTCGCAATCACCTGACCGCCGAGCAATTTGTCCGCATCTCGTGTCCTTTCATCTGTTCCCGGAAGAGTGGGATCACGACATTCCGGAACGACCCAGTAATCCGACACTTTATCCCGATCTCTCCAAGCGAGAGGATGGCAATAAACTGTTTTGTGCGATCAAGCGAATGATGGACGTGGTCGGAAGCGTTATGGCAATCATTATTTTCTCCCCGCTTTTTGCGATTATCGCCGTTGCGATTAAAGCTGACTTCCAAAGGCCCGGTGTTCTTTCGGCAAAAACGTATCGGGCAACATGGCATTCCATTTATTTTTCTGAAATTCAGGTCCATGTATGTGAACAACGACCCTAAGCATCCACAAAGAATATGTGACTCAATTGATTGCTGGTCGAGGCCGAACGAAAGCCATCCAACGCACAGCAAGCAGGGAGTTTACAAACTCACGAAGAGATCCCAGAATCACTCGGGTCGGACGGATTTCTTCGTCGATCAAGTCTCGATGAGCTTCCTCAGTTTTTCCATGTTCTACAAGGCGAAGATGTCCCTGGTGGGCCCGCGTCCTCCGATTGCATATGAAGTGGACGCCTATGATATCTGGCATCGCCGCCGCGTACTCGAAGCCAAACCTGGAATTACCGGTCTGTGGCAGGTGAATGGCCGCAGCAGAGTTAAGTTCGACGACATGGTTCGGCTGGATTTGCAGTACGCGATATCCTGGTCGCCCTGGATGGACATCAAAATTTTATTGCGGACTCCAGTTGCGGTTCTCTTCGGAGACGGAGCGCATTAACACAATCTTTTACATCAGCTCGATTCTTCGTCCGATTGTAATTATACATGTTTCGAAAACAGCATTTCGAGTAATCCTCCCCGGAAAAATCCCTCCTCCAAACGTGCCAACACTCGAAGCTAATATTGCCGCGAAAAAGAGAGAGAGTTCCCGTGGGGATAACACTATGGTCAGATTTGGAGTAATCGGTTATGGATATTGGGGACCGAATGTAGTCAGAAACCTTGATCAGTTGGATGGATCCGAAGTTGTCGCCGTCTGCGACAAGAGTCCTAGCTGCCGCAAGCGAGTTCAAAAAGCCTATCCCCGGGTAAGAGTGGCTTCCGAATGTGAAGAACTGACCAGTTCGACTGACATCGATGCGATCGCAGTCGTCACGCCAGTGTGGACGCACTACGAGTTAGCCAAAGCGGCGCTGGAAAACGGCAAACACGTTTTTGTAGAGAAGCCTTTTACCAGCAATTCGGCCCAGGCCGAGGAACTGATCAATCTTGCGGCGCAGAAAAATTTAAAAATCATGGTCGATCACACCTTCCTTTTTACCGGAGCGGTGAAAAAGATTGGCCAACTTCTGGATGAAGGCGCTCTTGGCAAGCTTTATTACTACGATTCAACTCGCGTCAATCTCGGACTCTTCCAGCACGACGTGAACGTCATCTGGGACTTGGCTCCGCACGACCTTTCCATCATTGATCATCTGATCAAAGAAACTCCGGAAGCGGTAGTTGCGACCGGCGAAACTCACCTCAATGGCCATGAAGACATCGCCTTCATAACGGTTTATTTTCCGAACAAGATCATTGCTCACATCAACGTCAACTGGCTTTCCCCAGTAAAAGTTCGTACGACCCTGATCGGCGGCGAAAAGAAAATGCTGGTTTGGAATGATCTGGAAGCGGACGAAAAATTAAAAATTTACGATAAAGGCGTGCACATCACCAGCCGGCAGGGACTCTACAATCTATTGGTGAATTACCGCTCCGGAGATATGTGGTCCCCGCAATTGGAACAGGTAGAGGCGCTTCGGGAAGAACTGGCATATTTCGTCGATTGCATTGCCAACAATAAGAATCCCATAAACGACGGCGCGGCCGGCCTGCGTGTGGTCCGAATGCTCGAAGCGGCCACGGAATCGCTCAAGAAACGCGGAGGGCTGGTTTATCTGTAACCTTCTGTAATAATTTCCACGCTCAGTGTTCCTGCCCGCTTCTTCCTAAGCTCGTCATGACCGTTCCCGCCACGACCCATTCCTACCAGTGCATTGCGCCCGACGTGAAGCTCGGCAAGGATGTAAAGCTCTCCAAGTTCATCAATCTGTACGGATGCAGCGTGGGAGACGAAACCAAAATTGGCGCATTTGTCGAGATCCAGAAGAACGCCGTAGTGGGTAAACGTTGCAAAATTTCGAGCCACACCTTTATCTGCGAAGGGGTCAGCATTGAGGACAATGTGTTCGTCGGCCACGGCGTTACGTTCATCAATGATATCTATCCGCGATCGACAACGGCTGACGGAAATTTGCAGACCGAAGCGGATTGGAAAGTCGAAAAAACACTGGTAAAGAAGGGCGCATCCATTGGCTCCGGAGCAACCATTCTCGCCGGGATCTCCATCGGCGAAAATGCCATTGTCGGCGCGGGCAGCGTAGTCACCAAAGACGTTCCGCCGAATAGCATTGTGGCGGGCAATCCAGCAAAATTCTTACGTTCCGTCGATTAACCGCTATATTGTGCCAGTTCGCATAAAGCGAACGCTTGAATCCACTGCGGCATCTGAGTACCGATAACACTTTTTTCTTACCATTTCTACTTTTTCATAATGTTCTGGAGGCCCTGCAATGAGCAATTCTAAAAATATTCCTTTTCTCGATTTAATTACTCCTCATGCGGAACTAGAGCCTGAACTCACAGCAGTGTTTCGCGAAGCGTTGCGCACCGCAGGTTTTATCGGCGGACCGATGGTGGAAAATTTCGAAAGCGATTTTGCATCATTTTGCGAAACTAAATTCTGCGTCGGAGTAAATAGCGGAACTGATGCACTGCGCTTCGCCTTGTCCGCATCGGGAGTCGGCAACGGACACGCTGTGGTCACCGTGCCAAACACATTTATCGCTACGACCGAAGCCATCTCTCAGACCGGAGCGTGCCCGATTTTCGTCGACATCGACGAAAAAACGTACAACATGGATGTCGCCAAACTTGAAAAATATTTGAAAAGTTGTGACACGGGCCCAGCTGGCACTATCCGCGACCGCAAAACCCAAGCCATCGTCAAAGCCATCGTGCCCGTCCACTTGTACGGACAAATGGCCGACATGGATCCGATTCTCGAACTTGCCGAACGCTACAAGTTAGTCGTTATCGAAGACGCATGCCAGGCTCATGGGGCGGAATATTTCTCAAATCGGAAAATTGCTGGAAAAAAGCCGGAACCATGGGACACGCGGCCGCTTTCAGTTTCTATCCCGGCAAGAACCTAGGTGCGTGCGGAGAAGCTGGCGCAGTCACAACCAATGACTCAAAGCTCGCCGCCACAGTAAAGATGATTCGCGACCACGGCCAATCGCGAAAGTATTATCACGACATGGAAGGCTATAACGGACGCCTGGATTCCATTCAGGCAGGAATTTTATCAGTCAAACTTGCACATTTGGCTGAGTGGAACAGCAAGCGCCGTGCAATCGCAGAGAATTACTCCAAATTGTTCGGATCGAATACCGCGAATCTCATTCTGCCGTATGAACTTCCGAACACCCGGCCCGTATATCATCTGTACGTCGTCCGTGTCCCTGATCGCGAAGGCCTGAAGGCCTCTCTTGCGGAAGTTGGTATCGGGACCGCGATCCACTACCCGGTCCCGCTGCATTTGCAAGTCGCTTACAATTGCATTGGGTATAAGCAAGGAGATTTTCCAGTCACCGAAAGAGTCGCTTCCGAAATCTTGTCGCTACCTATGTATCCTCAGCTGACTGTAGATCAACAAGCCAAGGTAGCCGGAGAACTACGCGATTTATTGGGAAACAGCGGCCACGCCAAGGACGTTTCCCGCTGAGAATGGACAACTGGCAGAGGTTGTAAGAACGGCCTAAGGCTTTGGCGACGTTCAACAAACAACCCAATCTCCTCTTCCTCAGAATTTCCTTTCACTTCTTAGTTAAACCGCCCGTCTTAGTTTCCCGTCTGATTTAAGAGAACCGCCATGCCGACCCTCCAGAACTATGTGCTGATCACCCCGGCACGTAATGAAGCGGAGTTTATTAGCGCAACATTGGACTCTGTTGTCGGCCAAACTCTCCGGCCAGTTAAATGGATCGTGGTAAGCGACGGTTCGACCGACGGCACGGACGAAATCGTTAAAAAATATGCCGCCTCTAATCCCTGGATTGAATTGCTGCGAATGCCGGAGCGCGAACAGCGCCACTTTGCTGGAAAGGTGCATGCATTCAACGCAGGTTATGCCCGTCTCAAGGACGTTAAGTACGAAGTGCTGGGAAGTCTGGATGGCGACATTTCGTTCGGTCCGGGCTATTTTTCATTCCTTATCCAAAAGCTTGAAGAAGACAAGATGCTCGGCTTGGTTGGAACGCCCTTTGAGGGCCCTTACGACGAACGCTACGACTATCGGTTTGTGAGCATCGAGCACGTGTCTGGCGCGTGTCAACTGTTCCGACGCGAGTGCTTTGAAGCGATTGGCGGATTCCTGCCAATGAAGGGTGGCGGCGTTGACTACGTTGCCGTACTGGGCTCCCGGATGAAGGGATGGAAGACGCGAACTTTTACCGAGCAGGTCTGCCTGCATCATAGGAAAATGGGAACCGCCGAGATGGGAATTTTGCGCGCAAGATTCAGGAACGGCGTAAAAGACTACGTGTTGGGCAGTTCTCCGCTGTGGCAAATCTTCAGAACTTTCTATCAGATGACAAAGCGGCCTTTAATATTCGGCGGTTTGGGGATGGCGGCAGGTTATCTGTGGGCGGCGGTGGGCCGGATGGAACGGCCCATATCCAAAGAAATGATGGCATTTCGCAGAAGAGAAGAAATGCAGCGCCTTAAACGATTTTTGTATAGAGGTAAAAGCATTGACGTCAGCCGCCATTCCCCCTCGAGCATTTCGATCTAATCGAGGGCATTCTTGTTCCGCAACAACCATGGAATTTGAAGAATCCGGCAACCGCGTTTTTGATATTGTTTCAGCGTCCAAATCGGTTTCTGACAAATTTGACTCCCGTGATCCGAATCAAAAGTTGACTCATAAAGGGACTCTAATCATAAACGCCGATGATTGGGGAAGAGACAACGAGACCACCGGGCGAATTCTTGATTGCGTCGTTCAAGGAACCGTGTCCTCGGTTAGCGCGATGGTGTTTATGGCGGATTCCGCCCGCGCCGCCGAAATTGCATGCGAACGAGGAATAGATGCGGGCCTGCATTTGAATTTCACAACTACGTTTTCTGATGGCAAGGCACCGGCACAAATGGCAGCGCATCAGGAACGATTAGCCCGATATTTGCGGAGCAGCAGGCTGGCCCCGGCGGTATTTCATCCCGGACTTTCAAAGTCATTTGAATATGTTGTAGCGTCTGCAAAAAGACGAGTACACCCGCCTTTATGGCAGAGAACCGGATCGTATTGATGGCCACCATCACATGCATCTTTGCGCAAACGTTTTATTAGGCCGCCTCTTACCCTCAAAAATAATGGTTCGCCGAAATTTCTCGTTTGCGCCCGGTGAGAAGAGTTTTCTAAACCGTATATATCGGAGAATGATCGATCGCATGCTCGCACGGAAGCATTTTTTGACTGACTTCTTTTTTTCCCTTCTTCCAATTGAACCATCGCGCTTACAGAAAATATCCTTCCTGGCGAAAGATTTCATTGTGGAAGTGGAAACCCACCCGGTTAATCGAGAGGAATATGGTTTCCTCATGAGAAATGGCCCCCTGACTGGATTAGAAGATATCAAAATTGCGAGCCGATTTAATTGTTAGCTAGTGAAGTTCATGGGGTGCCTTTAGTTGGCGTCAGATTGTCAAGCGCGTGTGCTGGACAATTGGAGAGGTCGCCGTTGGTCAAGGCAGCGGCCGTAGTATTGGTCGTGGTGGCAATGCCATCCGGAGGTTCAAATCCTTCCCTCTCCGCCATCCTCATCTTACCTTTTGAATTAGTTTACGACTCGATCTCAAGACCTGCTTAGAAGATCGGAATAAACATTGATGAAGGACATTCGAATTTGCGACCGGGACCTGAAAGTCGAGGGACGGTTAGTTCGCATCGCAAGAGTCAACGGAGAGAAATACCGTTTTTTGGTTGATCCGATTGCTATAGTTCGGGAGCTATCAGAGAGCAAAAGCCACATCGACATTTTCACGTTTCTGCAAAAACTGCCCGACACGGCTCCAAAATATTCGTACCCGATGGAATGGGACAATTTCGCCGCTTTGCCGATATCGAGTTTCGATGATTGGTGGAACAACCAAATCGGGTTTAAGGCCCGAAATAAGGCAAAGCAAGCCGCCAAGCGAGGCGTTGTATTGCGCGAGGTTCCTTTCGGTGAAGAATTAGTCCATGGCATTCACGAAATCTACAACGAAACTCCGATCAGACAGGGTAAGCGCTTTCCCCATTACGGGATGACTATAGACCAGATCAGGATCTACGCTGGCACATTCCTTGAGGATAGCGTCTTCATCGGAGCGCACATTGATGACAAGTTAATTGGTTTTGTAAAGCTGACTATGGACGAAACCCGATCCCAGGCCGGATTAATGCATATTGTTTCTATGATAAAGCACCGCGACAAAGCCCCGACGAACGCATTGATCGCCGAGGCCGTAAAAACCTGCGCGAACCGTGGCATCCCTTATCTGGTCTATTCGAACTTCGCCTATGGTAAAAAGCAACGAGACAGCCTTAGCGACTTCAAAGAGCGCAATGGATTTCAGCGCATAGAAATTCCTCGTTATTACGTGCCCCTAACGCTGATAGGATCGCTCGCTTTGCGCTCCGGCCTTCACCACAAACTATTGGACTATCTTCCCGACGCGCTGATGGAAAAGCTTCGCAATTATAGGACGGCATGGTACGCAAACAGGCTTCAATCCACACGGGAAGTCGGCTAGAGCGACGTGCCAGGAATCTTCGGTCTGATTACACAGAAATCGCGCACATGGGCTGAAGGCCAACTCCGGCGCATGGCGGAAGTTATGCCACAAGAGCCTTTCTACAACGCCGGTACATGGATCGATGAATCAGCGGGCCTCTATGTGGGGTGGACAGTAATAAGAGATTCTTTTGCAGATGGGATGCCGCTTCACAACGAAGCCGGAGATGTCACTCTCATTTTTTCCGGCGACGAATATTCAGAACCACTCGCGGTTGGTTCGGCTAGAAACAATTCCCATTCCTCAAGAAACAACCTTCCATCCTATCTGCTCGCTCGGTATAAACAGGATTCAAACTTTCCGCGAAACCTTAACGGCATGTTTCATGGTTTAGTCTCAGACCGCAAAAAAAACGTGCTGACATTGTTTAACGACCGCTATGGTATGCACCGACTCTACTATTACGAAGCGAAGGAGGACCTCTATTTCGCGGCTGAAGCAAAGTCCATTCTGGCCGCTCGCCCTGAACTCCGGGTGGCGGACTGCCGCAGCCTCGGGGAATTTATCTCCTTCAGTTGCGTGCTGGGAAATAAAACGATTTTCAAAGAGATCAGTGTTTTGCCGGCAGGTTCCAGCTGGACACTCCGCAACGGAACCATTGAATCGAGAAAAAACCTACTTCCAGCCTCAAGAGTGGGAAAATCTTCCGCCACTCGATCCCGAAGGCTATTACGAGGAACTTCGGAACGTTTTAGTCAAGACCCTTCCCAAATATTTCGCCGGCGACCAGCCAATGGGAATCGCAATTACCGGAGGTCTCGACACCCGTGTACTCATGGCGTGTCATCCGTCGTCACCGGGTACGCTTCCGAGTTACACGTTTGGAAGTGCTTTTAGAGAATCGCAAGACGTCACTATTGGACGTCGTGTAGCGCATCAATGCCAGCAACCTTACCAGGAGATTAAGGTAGGGGAAGAATTCCTCTCCAAGTTTGCTAACTATGCGGAGCGTTGTGTTTACCTGACCGAGGGAGGCGTCGACGTCTACAGATCTTCTGATCTGTACGTCAGTGAGAAAGCTCGCGATATCGCGCCAGCAAAAATTGTAGGAACCTATGGCAGCGAGATTTTGCGTCACGCAGTAATGTTCAAGCCTTCTCAGCCAATGCCAGGGCTATTCTCCCCTGATTTCCTGCCATACGTTAAGGAAGCTGCCAAGACCTACGCCGAATATCGGGGAGAACATCCCATTACGTTTGCGGCCTTCCGTCAGTCTCCCTGGTACCATCAGGGAGTTCTTAGGCTAGAGAAGAGCCAACTTACAGTTAAGTCTCCGTATCTCGATAACGATTTCGTTCGTACTGTTTACCGGTCGCCTCGAGTAAGTTCGGAAGTGGCGACATCCGGCCGCGCCTGATCAAGGACAAGAGCTCCGCGTTGGCGGCAATTCCTTCCGATCGAGGCGTCGGGGAAGGAAAGGGGTTGTTGTCCGCTACTTCCCATGCCTTTCAGGAATTTACTTTCAAGGCGGAATACGCCTACGACTACGGGATGCCGCAATGGGTTTCGCGGATCGACCATAGTCTCGCAGCCCTGAAGCTACAACGCCTCTTCCTGGGGCGTCATAAGTTCTTGCACTACCGGGTTTGGTACCGGGACGTGCTTTCTAAATATGTGCGTGAAATGCTGCTTGATCCGCTTACACTGTCGCGCCCATACATCGAACGAAAAGGACTCGAGTCCATAGTCCGGGGGCATCTTACGGAAGGACGCAATTACACTACCGAAATTCATAAAGTTTTGACGCTGGAACTACTGCATCGATCGTTCTTCGACGCTAAATGACGATTTCCAAAGCTAAGACGTTTTCCAACATTCTCTACACCACCTTCGGTAAGGGTGCAACCATGGCTTGCGCGTTCGTAGCGAGTTCGGTGGTTGCGAGAAATCTTAGCCCCTCAGATTATGGAGTTGTTGGATTTGCCTCCATAGTCGTTAGCTTTATAGCGCATTTCAGCGATTTGGGGGTTGGCACTGCGGTCATTCGCAGCCCAGAAGTCAATGACCGGCAGCTATCGACGGCCTTCATCCTGAAGTTGTGTCTGGGTGTCGGCGCGTTTATAGCAGTGTGGATGGTTGCCCCCTTCGCTCATTATTTCTTCGAACACCCACAAACCGGCAACGTGCTTCGCTTAATGGCTGTCAACTTTCTAATTAGTACCATCGGCTTTCTTTCAGGAACGATACTAGCGCGAGAGATGAATTATCGAGCCCTGATAGTTCCGGGATGGTAAGCACCGTTGTGAGATGCATTCTGGTGGTGGTACTAGTGATGCATGGATGGAGATTTTGGTCGATTGTTTTAGCAGATATTGGCGGTACATTGGCTTCGTCCCTGGTCGTCCGTGCCATCCGAAGAGTGCCAATCCATTTCGTTTTCGACTGGCCGGATGCAGAAGGATATCTCCGTTTTGGCATACCACTGTTCGGTGCTGGCCTCGTAGTATTTCTAATCTTCAATCTGGATAATTTCTTGGTTGGCGCGAAAATGGGTAGCGCGAAGCTCGGCTACTACGCCATCGCCTTCACCTGGGCCAGCTTCATCTGCGGACTTCTTTACGACACAGTTCACAGTGTCCTCTTGCCAACTTTTTCGGCGATTCAAAACGATATTGCGGGGGTTCGCCGCTGGTATCGTAAAGACGGTCGATCTGGTCGGTTTTGTCGTTGTAGTCGTGAACACAGCATTAGCCGTGAATGCCCGCTACTTTCTCGTTACATTTCTGGGCAAGGGAACTGAAAAGTGGATTCCAGCACTGTTCTGCCTGCAAATTCTCTGTGTCTATGGCGCCGTTCGGGCCGTGATTGAACCGTTAGGCCCGTGTTTAACGGCGCGCGGTCAAACCAAGATACTTTGGAAGGCTACTATCTTGGCCGGGACGGTTGAGTTAGTTTCTCTGCTCTTGATTCTACATACCGGTCGCATTGAACTCGTAGCCTTCGCAGTGCTGCTCGCCTACATCACCCAGGTTATTGTTTACATACCGCATCTACGCCAGGATTTATCGTTGGGCCTCGAAGACATTTTGAGTCAAATCTGGCCGATGTTACCGGCCGCCGCCGCTGGATATTTGTTAACTGAGTTTTTACCTCCTTGGCTAGGAAGCACTTTCTTCACACTCGGGCTGAGGGGCTTATTTACTGCTACTGTAGTCGCCCTAACTCACGGATTGTTTACGAAATTCCGTTTCTTCCACGAGGCGGGCGGAATGATTTCGCAAAACTTCGCTCGTCTTGAAGTGTAAAACCGAGTCGTCGGAAAATCAGATGTCTAGAGAAATCGCACTTCCAAATCAGGCTATCTACGACATTAAGGCTTCGAACTACTTTGAATGTCACCGAAGAGAAATGCTGCCTTTTGTCCCCGCCGACTGCCATCGTGTTTTGGACGTTGGATGCGGCATTGGAGGCTTTGGAGAGTCATTAAAACGAACTCGGGACGTTGAGGTTTGGGGAATCGAGCCAGTCGAGTCTGCTGCGAAGAAAGCAGCAGCAAAACTTGATGAAGTAATCCATGGCCGCTTCAACTCTGAAGCTGGGTTGCCGGTTGGAAACTTCGATTGCGTTGTTTTTAATGACGTACTGGAGCATCTGCTGGATCCAGAAGAAGCATTGCGATATGCGCGAATTTTGCTTTCACCCGCCGGCATTATAGTCGCGTCGATCCCCAATATCCGAAGTCTTCCGATCGTCTGGCAATTAGCGGTGCATGGCCGTTGGGAATATCGAAGACTCCGGAATATTAGATAAAACGCATCTTCGATTTTTCACCAAGTCCAGCATCGTCGAGATGTTTGAGGCCGAACAATTTTCGATAGAGAAGATCTGCGGCATTAATGCATATGCGGGAGTACCAAATGCCAGCAGCCGTGTCTGGACCGCGTTTAATCTGGCAAATACTGTCCTCGCACGGCGATTCGAAGATATGAAGTATCTGCGATTTGCGGTCGTCGCAAAAGTCCGCCATTAGCAGAGAAGCCCCGCCTCAAAGCAATGACAAATAATTCTAAGAATTCGCGATTCGTCTCGGAGCCTTCTTCCGAACGGGCAGAGCCATTCTCCGATCCACATCTACCCCAATTCCTGAAGCAAATCCTGCCCCGTGCGGCGATCAATGGATTGCGCGGTCTCAAGGCCAGAGTTGTGACCCGGAGTATTCCCCAGCGTGCTCTTTACAAGCAATCTCCAGAAGCCGCGCTCGCAAGTTCATCCATGTCCATTATTGTGCCTGTTCACGACGCCCCGAGGGTGACTCGCAGATGCCTGAGCAGTCTTCAAAAATATGCCCCCCGAGCCGAAATCATTCTGGTTAATGACGGATCGAAACTGGCGGAGACGAAGAGAATTCTGAGGCGCTTCAGCCTCCGTAACAAATGGAAGTTAGTCCAACACCCGAGTCCGGTCGGGCATAGCGCCGCGTGCTGGAGTGGAGCCGCTCTGGCAACCCGGGAATATCTCTGCTTGCTGAATTCCGACACTGTCGTTACGCCTTGGTGTTGGCAGCAAGCGAAGGACGTGTTTGAGAACGATCCAACAATTGGAGTTGCCGGCCCTTCCGACTTAGTCACTCCGGAACTCAGCAGACCTTAAGCTCCGCGACCGAATTCCTGCCTTACTTGAATATCAACCAAGTGTGTAATTTCGCAGGCAGGTTGCTACAGTACGCCGTAACTCCCGCTCTTATGGATATGGAGTGGGTCTCCGGGTTCGCTTTTTTTATAAGACGCAATCTTTGGCAAGACCTCGGCGGATTCGACCGCAACCTTCCGGATTACGGCAACGAAGTCGAACTATGTAGGCGGGTCACAGAGAACGGCTTCCGAATCGTTTGGATTCGCGACTCCTATATTCATCACTACGGAAGCCGAAGTTATCGGGACAAGATCGGCGATGAGGGCATTATGGCACGCATTCAAGCCGCAAAGAACTCTGCCAGACCAAACCCATCGGCATAACTCGGCGCTCGCTTAGGGTCCATCATTTGCGCGTTGATGAGAATTCTTTTCATTTGCGATGCTGCTCCGCTCCTGAACACTGGAGCTCACCAGCGGCTCAGTCACCTCTTAAAAGGAGTGGCTTCAGCAGGGGAAGTTACGCTGGTATATCCAACTAAAGACGGCGAAAGTAGTTCTGAATTGCAAGCATTGCGCCCGTTGTGCAAGCACGTATTTACCTTCTCGCATGAATCGCTGGCTGGGCAACGCGATGCACTATTGCCGTCACCACTTTATTGGATCAGACACAAACTTCGCTACCTGCACCCTATTCAATCTGCATTCATGCAGATGCGCCGTACACAGGAGGGCAGGACTGTGGTTGCGGATCTCTGCGCGCAACCTTTTGACTTAATCTGGGGGCAAAGAATTTCATCGACGCAGATGGTACCCGAGGGTACAACGAGACGAGTAATTATCGACCTTGACGACTTGGAGCATAAAAGCCTGAAAGGCCGCCTGGCTCTAGGACATGCCTACCACATGACACCGCTTTATTGGTTTGAGTACTACAAGCTGAAGCGACTAGAGCAATCCCTGCACGCGCTGCCATATGAGTTTTCGGTTGCTCTCAAATGGACAAGGTCGCTCTAGGCTCCGGGACTCGCGTGTGGGTGATTCCTAACGGAACCAACGTGCCAGATCGCGTGCCAGCTTCGGATCAGCAAAGTTCAAATCCAAATTTAGTCTTTATCGGCACCATGTCATATGCGCCCAATGTTGACGCGGTCCTGTTTTTCAGTCGCAGCATTTTGCCCAGGATTAGACGCGAACTTCCGGATACGAAATTTTTCATTGTCGGCAAGATCCGACCCACGCCGTCCGCACGCTCGACGATAGGAACTCGGTAACGGTTACTGGAACTGTTCCGGAAGTAGGTAAGTACCTGGGACGCGAGTCGGTGCTGGTAGCTCCAATCCGCTTCGGCGGGGGGACACGAATTAAGATCTTGGAGGCGATGGCCCATGGAACGGCCGTCGTGTCTACCAGCCTTGGAGCGGAGGACTAGCCGTACAACCTGGCAAGCATCTGCTAATCGCCGATTCCCCGGCGGATTTTGCCGACGCCTGTACGTTGTTGCTGAAAGATGGCGCGCTCCGAAAACGCCTTGCAGATTCCGCCCTCCAACTGGTCAAGCAGCACTATCAGTGGGGAGCGATCGAACGATTAGTGGGAGAGATTGTGCAGGGATCGTCGATTCCCGATCCCCAGTCCGTTGCGGAAAGATGCGCGACTTGAAGGTTTCAGCCTTAATCCCGACCTATAACCGCCGCGCGCATATATTCCGTGCGATTGACAGCATCATCGCCCAAACCGTGCCGGTGGACGAGATATTGTCGTCGACGATGGTTCCACCGACGGGACAGGTGAGGAAATTCTGAACCGCTACGGCTCCCGGGTAAAAGTTTTTAGGCAAGAGAATAGCGGCGTTTCCGTGGCACGAAAGCGAGCGATAGAGGAAGCTCAAGGAGAATGGATCGCGTTTCTCGACAGCGATGACGAATGGCTCCCCGGCCGGAACGCGGAATTCTTGCAAGCTGCTTCCGCCGTGCCCCCGAGGTAGCCTTAATCTTCGGCAATACCCGGTTCGTAACCGATGGCGGTGCAGGAGGAACTGTTTTTGAGAACAACGGATGGTCCATTCATCGTAATCTCCATATCTTCGATGAACCCTTATCCCAACTTGATTGGAGGATGGGGTATTCCAGGCCTTGCATGCTTGAATCCAGTTTCATTCGCAGGTCTGTTTGGTTGGGCTTGATTGTTTTAGACGAAGGCCTGCGGCATTCAGAAGATTTCTAGCCGGGATGCAGATTGCAACTCGCTACTCCTTCGCTGCTATATCCACCACGGTAACCAAAGCTTACCGGACCTCAGATCTGAACGCCAGTTCGCTCGAGCCAACCTGGCACAAAAGCCAGGACCACTATCTGGCAGGCGGCTTTCGGTTATAGGCTGCGGCGAAGGCAACGCCGAAACCACATGGCGCCGGCTCCATGCCGATGCTATCCACTCCCTGTCAAGTGGCGTGCCCAGCATAGATTGCCAATTCGAAATTTGGCTTTTAATCAATTCAAATTCGGAATCTCACTCAGGTCCGTGGCTTTTTTCTGTCTCTCTTAGTGGGGTCGGGACTCTTTTTCCTATCGGCTTTGCCGCCAAGCGCGGATTGAGGCGCCTTCGTAGTCATAATAAAGAGATTGTTTTGGGGGACTCATTCTGCTGCCTTAACCCCTGACGGCTCCCTCAGCGGCGTTGAGAAATGAGCAAGGCCGTTGAGTGCACTTATCGGATCCCAAGGCGAATCATCCAAACCGGAAAGTCTGTAGATCAGCCTCTTTACAATCGCGCGGTCATGGCGAACATTAAGCTGCTGAATGCAGATTTTGAATATTTATTTTTTGACAATGCGGGAGTGGAAGCGTTTCTCCAAAAAGAATTTCCCCCAGTACAGGGAAGTATTCGATGGGTTTCGATTTCCTATTCAACGTTATGATTTTTTCCGCTATCTTATCGCAGTTTACCGGTTGGGTGGATTCTATTTTGATCTGGATGTCCTCCTTGCCTCGGGTGTTTCTCATCTTCTCGATCTAGGATGCGTGTTCCCATTTGAAGGGCTTACCTATAGCCACTTTCTGCGAAAACACTACAAGATGGACTGGCTTATTGGAAACTATGCATTTGGTGCGGCCCCGGTCACCCATTTCTTGCTGCGGTCATAGAGAACTGTGTGAAAGGCCAAAGACCCGGCTTGGGTTGAGCCTATGATGCCCGGTGCCATTCCAATGGTGAAGGATGAATTCTTTGTCTTGAACTCGACCGGCCCGGGACTCATATCAAGGACCCTGGCGGAGAACCCAGATGCGGCCAAGACGGTAACCGTACTTTTCCCCGATGATGTTTGCGATTTCCGCAACTGGAACAAATTTGGGGATATAGGCATCCACTTAATGGGATCTACGTGGCGCGAGAAAAAAGGCTTTTTATATAACAAGGCCGCGCGATATTGGGAGTATTGGAAGGTTGATCGAATTGTGAAGCAAGGCAGAAAGCTCGGCGCTAAAAGAATTCATGCACGCCCAGTCTGATATGACAATTTCGAGAGCAATGGGCGCCGGGCAAAATTGTCTCGGGACAAGACTTCTATGTATCCATCCTTAGCCGCTGTAGTTTGCGTTGTGGGGATGCTTGGTCTTTTTATCCTGGACCGGGATCCGAAGAGCCGGACTTCCTGGGCTGCGCTGTGCATTCCCGGCCTCTGGCTGCTGATAGCCGGTTCCCGCCACGTCTCTCAATGGCTGGGCCTGGCGCCTGTCACTGTGGAACATGCCTATCTGGAGGGCAGTCCCCTCGATGCCGTCATCTATGGGTTAATCATAGGCGCGGGCATGATCTTGCTTTTCGGCAGGCGTCGAGCAGTGGCGAAAATTCTTCGGAACAACTGGCCAATTTTGCTCTTCGTGGTTTATTGCGCCCTGAGCGTTGCGTGGTCCGACTTCCCGGAGTCGCGTTGAAGCGGTGGATCAAGTCGCTGGGAGACTACATAATAATCCTCGTTTTGTTGACTGAGCATGATCCAACCGTCGCGATCCGCCAGTTTCTGGCCAAGGTAGGCTTCATATTGATGCCGCTTTCAATTTTGCTCATTAAATACTATCCGCAATGGGGCCGGGCCTACGCCACCCACTGGGACTCAACCCAGTTCTTCGTGGGGGTGAGCGACAACAAGAACATGCTGGGAATGGTATGCATGGTGTTTGGTCTGGCAGGTGTCTGGCGAGTTTTACAAGCGTGGAGTGGTCCGCGGGCGGAAAAGAAGAAGGCACTGATTGTGCATGGCACGGTTCTGGTCATGGCAATCTGGCTGTTGATCGTGTCTGATTCGAAAACCTCTCTATCCTGTTTTGTGCTTGCGGGCGGCGTCATGGCGGCTCATTGTTTTTTAAAATGGGCGCGAAAACGCACAATGGTAAATATTATGGTAGCGCGTTGCGGTCGTCACCTCGTTTTGCGTTCTATTTCTTAACATCGGAAGCGGCGCATTGGCGGCTATGGGAAGAAATCCGAACACTGACCGGGCGCACCGATATTTGGGATGTTTTACTCGCGGTTCCGATGAATCCGGTCTTGGGAACAGGTTTTGAAAGCTTCTGGCTGGGACAGCGGCTAGCCTATGAATTTGGACGTTTCCCATCGTGGCCGGAATTAAGACGGCCCACACGGTATATTGAAGTTTATCTGAACTTAGGCTGGGTCGGCCTGGCGCTACTGGCGATACTATCTCTGGACTGGATATAAACACGTTCTGGGGACTCTTCGGCGCGATCCCGAAGCTGGACGTGTTAAGACTGGGTCTGTTCGTGATGGCAATAATTTACAATTTCACCGAAGCTGGAATCCGCTCCACGGATTTGGTATGGATTGCGCTGGTGCTTTCAATAATCGCCGCCGAGACGCGCGCCCTAACCAAAGCGGCACGCATAAGGAAACCAGTCGGAGAACTCCCCGCTCAGATGGAGCCGCAACCAGTTTTTTAATGCGTTTTATAAAAATCGTAACCGGCGAATATCCTCAAAATATTTCAAAATGAAAATAGCTTACCTCATTCTTGCTCACAGGAATCCGCGCCTTATTGCAAGGAGTAGTAGATAGGCTCTCGACCAAGATTCCTCGTTCTTCATTCATATTGATAAAAAAAGCGATATGTAAGCCGACTTTTCCTAATGCCATGGGAAAATGTCATCTTCATACAACCTCGCATTGCCGTCTATTGGGGCGAGTTCAGTGTAAACAAGGCAATCTTTCTTCTGATTAGAAGGGCGCTGGAAAGCCCAGAGGAATTCCAATATTTTGTCTTGTTGAGTGGGAGCGACTATCCACTTCGAGGACTCCAACTACATTCACAAGTTTTTGGACAATCATCGTGGTGCCGAATTCATAAGCATAGGTAAGGTGCCAGCGCCCGGCAAGCCGCTCTCGCGGATCAATACCGTCTGTTTCCCGTCCACGAAACCAATTCTGCGCTTTGCTCAAAGGCTGCTGGCGAAGATGGGACTGGCACAGACGGGATTACACGAGAATTACTTTAGCAATCTCGTGCCCTTCGCCGGCAATACTTGGTGCGCCTAACCAGAGAAGCATGTCAATACATCCTGGAGTTCGTTGATAAAAATAAACCGGTAATGAAATTTTTTCGAAAACATGTTCGTGCCTCCGAGAGGGTCGTGTTCCACACCATCCTTGGGAACTCGTCCTTCAAATCTCAGAATTCGCCGAAACCTTTTGTATGAAGACTGGCGGCGCAGGGGCCACATCCATGAGGAAGTGATTCGGCTGAAGGCACGTCGCGCTTTTTGCGGGACCGGGACGAGGTCCGGATCAGCGATGCCTACGGCGAAGGAGGGTACCTGTTTTTTGCCCGAAAGTTCTCTGACGACAACCTCGAATTACTCCAACAAATTAAAGGAGTATGCATCCGGCAAAAGGACGATAACTCTCAAAGAGCCACAGAACTTTTTAGCAGAATCAAAAACTGACTTCATAATTTCGGAGTCCGTTATGGCAGCCTTGTCGGCCGGATTTCAAATTATTCCCAGGCTCAGGTCAGATTTTACCGACCACACTGACCAAACGAGTCCCCACACAGGCAAAGGCCATACTCATGGGCTATTGGCGGAACTAAATGACTTGATATGTTAACTTTTTCACAAAGAATGTTCCTGCTCGAACTACTCATGAAGAACGAAATCTTTAACGCAGCACAAACTCTTTATCGCGCTTACGTGCCTGCTTTGGTCAGAGAGTCTCCGGTGAGATGGCACCCAGAAGCTGAAGAGGCGTCTGCTTCCGCATGATTAGGGTATGCAACTCCAGCTTACTACAGTTCGACCGTGGAGGAGGCCTTGCCATTCGCAGTGCATTCCACATATCCGACGTCAGTCATGGCGGTGTTCAAACCGCAGCCCGTTGTGGACGTGGGGTGCGGCACCGGCGCCCTTCTCGAGAGCTATGCGACAGCGCGGTTGTGACGTATTTGAGCTTGGAGGTATTCCGAGGTCGGCCTTGGTTCTTAGGGAGAAGCGAGAAACTCCAGGTGAGAAATTCAGCCTGGAGAAGGACAGCGTGAGCGAAGAGCCACATACTTAACGTCACCATAAGCCTCGAAGTTGCCGAACACTGCCCGAGGAGATTGCCAGACAAATTGAGTCATATATTCTTACACGGCTTTCGTCGGTAATTGTTTCACAGCCGCCCACCCCGGGCAGGGAGGGATGGATCAGTCGATGGGCAGCCAGCTCCTCTGGATCGCCACTCGAATCAGAAAGGTTTTAACCCCTTGCCTGAACTCTCAACTTTGTGGAGCGAGCAGTGGAGAGCATTCCGGCAGATAGTTGCCCTCCTGGCATTACGAGAATGTGATCTTTTCCACGAGGCCAGAAGGGCATTGTGCATGATTTCGATCCTCAACAACAGGCTGGCGAAACCGAGAATCTGATTAAAAAGACGTATGGTCAACACCCCTAAACATTAGAGGCTATTGACTCTATTGGAAAACTTTAACCTCAGAAGGCCATCGGCACCTGCTTTCCTCGGCGTGTACTTCAGTGTCTTGTGGTCGTTTTGGCGGAATGTAAGACTCTCCTTGGCAGCACAGATTTTATCCTGCAGGAGAACAATTGTGAATTTGAGACGCACCCCCATTGCTTTCGCTATCTTTCTCTGTCTCAGTTGGTCTGGCTCTTCATTTGGCCAGGCCTGGTCGGGCATTCTTAGCCCGAGCCGCGCCATAGACTGGTCTCACGCGGGAGCGACAATATCGACGTCCCGAACTCAGTGTGTCACTAGTCAATGCGCGAGCGTGTCCGGAGGGAATGTAACCTCGGCATCCGTGGACGCCGCGATTTCGTCAGCGCCAGCTAGCACGTTTGTACTTATTCCCGCCGGGACATTCGTCATCACCAACGGAATTACCTTCTCAAGCAAGAGCAATATCACGTTGAGGGGTTCCGGTTCCAACAGCACTTTCTTGATCTTCGCCGGCGCAAATTCCGGGGGGCCTGCGGAGGCCATGATGTGTGCGCCGCCAGCTCGGATACGAACTATGCGGGGAGGCCCGTCAAATTCGGCCAGTTGGACTGGCACAAACGGTGCATCTGGCGCTTATGTTCAGGGCGCGAGTTCGATCCTTGTCAGCAGTATCAGCAACCTCGCTGTGGGAAATCCCATCATCTTGGATCAACTTGACGACCACTCGGATCCGGGTTCGGGCCATCTCTACGTGGGGTGCGAAGGCGGTGGCGCGGGGTGGGACCCTTCTACGGCCTGCTACGCCGGAGCAGGTCCAAATGGATTTGAACGCGGCTCGAATTCCCCGGCTACTATTCGCGGCCAGCAACAGATTGTGAACGTTACAAGCATCTCGGGCACTGGACCTTACAACGTGGGCATTACTCCAGGGATCTACGCGGATAACTGGCGCTCTAGTCAATCTCCGGGAGCTTGGTGGGCTTCAAATCCGGTCCGTGGAGATGCTGTGGAGAATATCTCTTTGGACCACACCGCTGGGGGAGACGGAATAACATTTTTGAATTGCACCGGTTGCTGGGTTAAGGGTATTCGCAGTGTAAGGGCCAGCATTACTGGGACCGCTTGGTCGCACGTTTATTTGGCCATCTGCAATCACTGCACGGTAAGAGACTCCTATTTTACGGCTTCCACGGGGACAGCTACGGAATTAATGTGGAAATCGCCAGCGACATTCTGTCGGAAAATAATATCGTTCAATTCGGGGGCAGCCCCAGTTTTACAATTCCGATTGCGAAGGTTGCGTTGCCAGCTATAACTTCACCCCGGGTAGCCTGTTCGATAATTCTTCCAACTGGTTGTCGCCATCCGCGTATTTTCACGGTACGGTTCTCTTCTCGCTCGCGGAAGGGAATATAGGATCAGGCCTTTATGCCGATAGCTTTCACGGTACTCATGACCTGAATACGTCGTTTCGCAATCGCTGGGACGGGCGCGAGCAAAATCAGGGTGTCGCTACCTCTTCAAGCACCATCGCTTTAAGGCTTAATGCAGGTACCCGTTACCATAACGCGCTGGGGAATGTTTTCGGAACAGTGGGCTACCACACACAATACGAATGTAATACCACCAGTTGCTCCAATGGCTATACTTCGGTGATCGACGCTGGGTTTTATTTGGAAACCTCAACCCTAGACCCCCTCACCGTCCCTACGTCAATGTTCTGGGGCAACTGGGATAACGTCACTAACGCTGCCAGATTCAATTCTTCCGAAGTGCCTTCCGGATTGGCCGCTTATGCTAACCCAGTACCGAGTTCACACACACTTCCAGCTTCCTTCATTTACACCTCGCAGCCTTCGTGGTGGCCTTCGGGAAAAGCGTGGCCTCCCATAGGTCCCGATGTCACAGGCGGGAATGTGGGGCAGTGTTCTGGGCGGATTGATGGATAGTCTGGAGCTACCTCGGCTTCGCAATGCCTCGGGGGCAGTCTACGCCGACTGGACACGGGTTGGTGACAAGCATCCCCGCTATGGATTGCTATTTCAGCTCGATGCATGGAGCAGCAGCCGGAATCGGGTTACCCATGCTATTCGACGCCTCGGCCTGCTACTCGACAGGTTCCTCTTCAAGCGGCGCTCCAATCCCCCTACGGGTTTGACTGCCGTCGTTAACTGATTTTTTATTGCGGACGGGCGGAACGAAGCGATTGAATGCAGCCAGGTAAGAAGGCCAGGAACTTACTACGCGGTCTAATAAGCGTTACACAGCAAAATGGCAGGACGGGGGGCGAGTAACGGAAGAATCACGGAGTTGGACGGTCTGCGCACCTTCGCGGTATTAGCCGTAGTACTGTACCACTTCACGCCGCATTCCGCCTTCTTCAAGCTGGGCTGGACGGGCGTCGATCTATTTTTCGTCATTTCGGGATTCTTGATTACTGGCATTTTGCTGGGGCTGCGGTCAGAGCCATTTCCTTTTCGGCGTTTTTACTGGCGGCGAACACTGAGGATTTTTCCCGCTTACTATGCAACTCTCGCCGTCATCGCAGCCTTGATCGTTGCCACTGGGGAGAGCTTCTACTGGCCGGAATGGACGAAGGCGCTTTTTTTCCTGCCCGCAATCAGCCGGGGAGTATCGGTGCATCTGGTTATCGAGCGGCTTCTCGGTATGGCACCGTTCGATTTTTCCCACAGAGCGTACATGGCCCCGTATTTTTCCTACTTCGGCGGCGGAGTAAATGTGTTCTGGTCGCTTGCCGTCGAAGAATTGTTCTATCTGCTTTGGGCTCCGGTGATCTTGAGGGGTTCGCGCAAACTGATTTTGACCTTTGCGATCGCGCCTTTGTTTCTGTGCCCGATACTGCGCGGACTCACTCACAACGTGAATGCGACTGAACTCTATGGTTTCTTCACTCGCTTCGATGAACTGGCTGTGGGCGGATGCTTGGCGCTCTGGCTTAGAACCAAACCGCAACTCTCGAAGAAGAAAACTTTGAGCCTATTCGCAGTGCTGCTGTCGGGCTTCACCGCGCTCTGCGTTTACTGTGGCCTGTTTCGCGGTTTGGATATCTGCTCGAACGAACTCTTCAGTATTTGTGGCTATACCCTGATAGCGTTGTTGTTTGCCACGGCGATAGCAGCATGTGTTGAGTGGCAAGGGCATCCCATCTTTTCATTGTTACGATGGAAGCCAATGGTCTATATCGGCACGATTAGCTACACGATTTATTTGACTCACGCGATTTTCTACGTGGCTGCCGAGAAGATTTTCCGCGGCGATATGGCGCGATGCCTGCTAGCGATTTCCCTCACTGTAACTCTGGCGGCGCTGTCGTGGAGGTATTTCGAGAGTCCCATCTTGCGGCACCGAAATTGGCTGGATGAAATGCTGTCTTCTCGGGAACGTCAGGACGAGGTCGAATTGGTTACTACGGGTTTGTAACGGAATTTCCAAATTTGGCAAAATGAAAAAAGAAAAAAATCTTCATTCGTCCAGCGGGGCACTAACTCTCGCCTTTAAGCCGGTTGGCGGAAGCGGTAAATAGTTTTATGGTCCCCGTGACGGGCGAGAGTCGGATTCAGCTCGACCTCGCCTCTAAAGAACGGATTTCCAAAACAGCGGTGGTGTCATCCCGTCTGGCTGTCAGTCTGCTTACCGGAGGTTCGGATAGACACTATGCATACGGTCTGGCGACGGCTCTGGCGGCGAACGGCGTATTTGTCGACGTGATCGGAAGTGATCAGGACGACAGTCCGGAAATGCACTCTACGCCGAACCTCAATTTTCTGAATCTGCACGGAAAGATCGCGGGCGGATTAGGGAAACGGATATGGCTGGTGGCGGCGGTGTATTACCGGCTTTTCCATTACGCGGCCACAGCGAAACCGAAAATATTTCACATCCTCTGGAATAATAAGTTCGAGTTATTCGATCGTACTGTTTTGATGATGTACTACAAGCTGCTCAATAAGAAAATAGTGTTCACGGCGCATAACGTAAATTCCGCTGTCCGAGACTTGCGGGATTCCCCGATCAACCGGCTGACCCTCAGAATTCAATACAAATTATCGGACCATATTTTTGTACATACGCCGAAGATGAAAAACGATCTGATCGCACAGTTTCCGGTGTCTCCCCAGTCGGTGTCGGTCATCCCGTTTGGAATTAACAACGCGATCCCGAATAGCGAAATTAGTTGCGCCGAGGCGAAACAGAGCCTGGATATTAAACCCGACGACCGCACTATTCTTTTTTTTGGAGCAATTAAGCAATACAAGGGTCTTGAATATCTGGTTGATGCATTTGGAAAGTTGGCGGCGAAAGATCCCCGCTATCGTCTAATCATTGCCGGAGAAACGAAGAAGGGCCACGAGAGATATTGGCGCGACATCGAGGCGAAGATTGGCGCCAGTTCCTTTTCTCGGCGGATTACGCAGGTAATTAAATTTATTCCGGATCGTGAGTTAGAGTTGTTCTTCAAAGCCGCGGACGTGACGGTTTTGTCCTATACGGAGATCTTTCAAAGCGGAATTTTATTTCTGGCATACAGCTTTGGGCTGCCGGTAATTGCTTCTGATGTGGGTTCATTCAGACAGGATATCGTGGAGGGCCAGACCGGTTTCATTTGTAGACCGAATGACTCGGGTGATTTGGCTGACGCCATCGAAAGGTATTTTCAGAGCGAGATCTTCCGGAACTTGGACGTTCGCCGTAATGAAATCCGGGAACACGCGAACCGGCAAAATTCCTGGCGTCATGTAGCGGATATAACCAAACGGGTATACGCCAGCCTCGAGTGGCAGTGAGAGGACTACTAGCGTCGCTCACCTTTTGTAAAGCATGAATTATCGGAGGAAGAATTGGTAAGCCTCGAATCCCCGATCAGCACGGTTGATGTTCGGTCCATGCAGAAAGGCGGGAAAATCGAAATTGATCGTGCCATTACCCGGCTCTCAGAATGGCTGGAGAGGAACGATTATAGTGGCTATGACACTTTCGATGGCTTGAGCGCGCGGTTTGTGCGTCCACTAACGTTTGAAAACAAATTCTTGCGAATCGCGCTTCAACAGGGGGTGCGGCGTTTTCCAATTAATCTTCGTCCGCTGTTAGGGGTCCGCAAGAGCCATTCGACGAAGGCCATGGGCTTTTTGGCGAGAGGATTTATACGCCTTCATCAGGCAACGGGCGATAATGCTTGGGGCGAAAAGGCGAAATTCGCCTTGCAATGGCTGATCGATAATCAATCCCCGGGATATAGCGGCGCATGTTGGGGAAATCATTTCGATTATCAGTCCCGGAGTTCATTTGTGAAGAAGAACACGCCCTCAGTAGTTTGGACATCCCTTATCGGGCATGCGTTTCTGGATGCCTATGATCATTTTCACGAGCCGCGCTATCTCGAAATTGCAGTCAGCGCATGCACGCATATTCTTTCGGATCTGAATCAAATGCCCGACGGCGACTCCATCTGTATTGGGTATTTTCCGAGCCAGAATCTCAGGGTGCACAATGCAAATACCCTCGGGGCCAGTTTGCTGGCGCGCACTTACTCATATACCCGAAACGAATCGTACCGGGCATTGGCGGCCAAGGCGATCCAGTACACCGCGCAATACCAACGGCCAGACGCGTCCTGGTATTACGGCGAAGCCTCAAATCTTCATTGGGTGGATAATTTTCACACGGCCTACGTTCTGGATTGTTTTAAGTACTACGGTGAAGGCACTGGGGATGATCACTTTGAAGGGAACTTGACGCGAGGATATGAGTATTGGAAGAGTACATTTTTCCTGCCGGATGGAACCCCAAAATATTACGACTATAAGGTTCTGCCCATTGATATCCAGTGCTGCTCGCAGGCCATCGACACGCTGGTGTTTTTTCAGGATCGCGATCCTCAAAGCATCGAACTAGCTGTGAGAGTCGCGATGTGGACTGTAGAGCATATGCAAGACCGCACCGGCTACTTTTACTACCGCCGTTATTCTCCCTGGGTAGTGAACAAAACCGCCACTCTACATTGGGGACAAGCAACGATGCTCAGTGCGCTCGCCGGACTCTACAAAATCCTTGTGAGGACCGGCAGAGGTTTGCTCAGATTGAATAGTGCGGTCGTTGACAAAGCAATTTTGTGCATGCAAGTGCAAAATACTACATGGAATCCGTTAAAACATATCGCCGGACGAAGGTTCTCATGCTGCTTGAGAACAATTCCTTTCCCGTGGGACCGGCGTATGCGAAATCTCGCCAATGCATTGGCGGGAGCCGGGTATGAGCTCAGTGTTATATGTCCCAAAGGGATGGGGCAGGACCGGGCCAGCTTCGAAGTGGTGAACGGTATAAAAGTTTACCGGTATCCAATGCTTTACCAGGCAAGTGCGGGCATTGGATATTTGATCGAGTACGCGTGGGGATTCCTGTGTGCGGCGGTACTGTCACTCGTGATCCTCGTCAGCGACGGCTTCGATATTATTCATTCGGCAAATCCGCCAGACATGTTTTTTTTGCTGGCATGGCCCTATAAATTGATCGGCAAGAAATATGTGTTCGATCAACACGATCTTTGTCCGGAGCTGTATGAGTCCAAGTTCGAAAAACGCGGATTCATTCATAAACTTTTGTTGTGGTTCGAAAAGCGATCCTTCAGATGCGGAGATTTGGTTATCTCCACCAATCAGTCTTATCGCGACATCGCGGTTGAACGCGGAGGTGTACCCGCAAACCAGGTGGCTATCGTGCGTAATGGTGTCGACGCTAACTACTTTCATCGCGTGTCTCCGCGAGTGGAACTTAAGGAAAATTTCCCGTACATGGCCCTATATCTGGGGGTTATGGGGAAACAAGATGGAGTTGATCGAGTGGTTCAAGCCGCTCATCACGTGGTCCATACATACGGAAGAAGAGACATCCTATTTGTGATGGTGGGACGCGGCGAAGCCTGGCAGGATTTACAAAACCTGGCCAAAAAGCTTGATGTTCAGGATGTATTCCGTTTCGTCGGACGCATATCGGATGAGCTTCTGCTTCAATATCTCTCCACCGCCGATGTCTGTCTGGCTCCGGATCCTCCCGACCGCATGAATCAGTTATCGACAATGACTAAAATATTGGAATATATGGCGTTCCAGCAGCCTATTGTTTCTTTCGATCTGCTGGAATCCCGACGATCGGCGGGAGATGCAGCCATATATGTGGAAAAAGATGATCCGAAACTCTTCGCTGAGGCGATAATTCAGATCCTCGGAGACCCGGTTAAACGCCGCCACATGGGAAAAATCGGGGCAGAACGTACCAGGGACCTGATTGGATGGGATAAATCGCGTTACGCATTATTGGAAGCATATTCGCGGATCGGTGGGATAATACCTCCTCCTCCCCCGGTAACTTCGCTCGAAGTCCGCGAAAATTTGCAAGAGCATGTCAGCTGATAGACCTGTCAACGACTTCACAGGGAAGTTGCGATTGACAGTTGTCGAAGTTTTTTAATTTAGTCTGGAATTCGTGATCTGAAAATGAATCGTTGTTTCCTTGATTATTTCCGTTGCCCGGAAAGGTACGCCCGCTTCGTCAAGAGGGCGGAACCTAATACGGAAACTGGATTCTTCCGGTTCGGGGCAGAAACCGTCTGCTACGGAAAATATAGAGGGGCCCGACAAAACGTCGATCCGATCGAGTCCCTTCAGGACGCTAATCTTTCAACTCGGATCGAGAATGAGATCGTTTATCTCCCATTCGATCCAGACGAAATATGCGCCCAACTTAGAAATGAACTATACGCAAGACCAGATCAGCACCTGGACTCCGCCTGGACCTCTGCAATAAACCGAACCTATTACTTTATGCGGCCAATGCTGCCGGTTTCCCTGCGCAAGCACCTGCAAAAAATGCGGCTCAATGGCTGGAACGATGAGGTCTTCCCCAGGTGGCCGGTCGATACCAGCGTTGACAGTCTTAATCAAAAATTGCTCTCGCTGGCCTTGAAGGCACAGGGAGTATCTCAGATTCCATTTATCTGGTTCTGGCCCAAGGGATTCTCAAGCGCCGCAATCATGACGCACGATGTCGAGACCCTTAAGGGAAAAGACTTTTGCGGTGCTTTAATGGACATGGATGATTCCTTCGGCTTCAAAGCCTCGTTCCAAATCGTTCCCGAACGACGTTATGAGGTCACTGAAGAATTTATCGACTCCATCCTAAGCCGCGGTTTCGAACTTGGCGTGCAGGACTTGAACCACGACGGGCGTCTGTATAGCAGCAAGCAAGAGTTCATGAAGCGTGTCTCGAAAATTAATTCCTATGGCCGGAAATGGGGATCCGAAGGCTTCCGCGGAGCTGTTTTGTACCGCAGACAAGAATGGTTCGACGCGCTCGATTTCTCATACGATATGTCGGTCCCAAACGTTGCTCATCTGGATCCGCAGCATGGCGGATGTTGCACCGTCATGCCCTATTTCACGGGAAAGCTCGTCGAGTTGCCGGTTACAACTACGCAAGATTATTCGCTCATTCATATATTGAAAGATTATTCGATCGACCTGTGGAAGCAGCAAATTGAAATGATCATGGAAAGACACGGTCTTCTAAGTTTCATTATTCATCCTGACTACATTATCGATCGCCGGGAGCAGGCAATTTATAAGAGCCTGTTGTTTCATTTAGCGGGTCTCCGCGACGAGGGTAAAGTCTGGGTTTCTACCCCTCGAGAAGTTGCCCATTGGTGGAGGCAGCGCTCGAAAATGACTCTGATGGAAGATCGAGGCGGTTGGAAAGTTGAGGGGGAAGGGAGTGAGACGGCATGCGTTGCTTATGCAAGCGAAAAAAATGGACGTTTGCACTTCACGACCGCTCCCCAACCTGAACGAGAAAATATTCCCGCAAAGAATTCAAGCAGCGGCTGGAAGCGCAGCGAAAGACAATCAGGATAGTCCACTGATTTCTTCCGGTTAATCTGAGCAAAAGAGTCCTGCCCAATCCTTCGATAAATGATACCCAAAGTTCTGATGGTGACGACCCGCCGGTGGTTTTCAACGGCTCGGTTGGCAATCGCTCTTGCGGAGGGAGGATTTGAAGTAGATGCTGTATGCCCGCCTAAGCATCCAATCAGAAAGATCAGTTGCGTAGAGAAAATATCTCGGTATGACTGCTGGACACCACTTCGATCACTGGCGGCGCGCGATCCATGAGGCGAAACCAAACTTGATCGTGCCATGCGATGATCTTGCTACCCAGCACCTTCATGATTTGTATGATCAGCGGGTACGGAAAGACCCCTCGGAAAATACTTGCGCTACGATTGAAAAGTCATTAGGCGCATCCTCCCACTTCAGCGAAATACATTCCAGAACTCGAGTCCTTGAGATCGCCAGGGAAGAAGGCATTTCGGCACCCCAAACGGAGGTTATAGCGAACTCCGGGCAGCTCAAGAAATGGTTGGCCGACGTCGGATTCCCGTTTGTTTTAAAGGTCGACGGAACTTCGGGAGGCACGGGAGTCAAAATTATAAGGACGCACGCCGAGGCCACACGAGCTTTCCATGACTTGCAGGATTCCCCCAATTTGATGCGTACTGCCAAGCAGGCTTGGTTAGAGCGTGACAGCGGCCTTATGGCCCGTTCATTGATTGCATAGTCGAAGCGTGATTAACGCCCAGGCGTTGGTCTCGGGTATCGAAGCAACGAGCACCATTGCGTGTTGGCAAGGGAAGGTCCTGGCAAGTCTGCATTTCGAGGTTCTAAAGACGGCATATCCGGGAGGCCCTTCCACGGTCTTACGAACCCTCGCGGTTCCTGAGATGGATGCAGCTGTTCGCATAATGGCGCGGCGTCTCCAACTGTCCGGAATTCACGGATTCGATTTCATATTGGATGGCAGTACCGGCAGCGCCTGGTTAATCGAGATGAATCCTCGCGCCACGCAGGTCGGGCATCTAAGACTGGGACCTGGTCGTGACCTTCCTGCCGCCCTGTACTCCGTGGTGTCCGGCGAATCGATTTCTGTGGCGTCCAAGCCTATCGATAACCCTATCATCGCGCTCTTTCCGCAAGAATGGATCAGAGATCCAGGCAGTGAATTTCTCCAATCCGCATATCACGATGTCCCATGGGAGGAGCCGGAGTTAATTCAGGATTGCATTGCTGCTTACCGCAAACAAAACTCCTCGCGACGCGAGCACCTGGAGATCGCCGTTCCATCCACGGTTTCGAACCAATAATGTCTCAGCTCAATTCCTCTGTACGCAATATTTCCGACACAGCACTCTGGGTCGCGTATTTCAGGGCTAAAGAGACTAAGAGGGCGGATGCGCTTTTTCGTGATCCATATGCGGAACGTTTAGCTGGAGAACTCGGAAGTCGCATCGCCAACAGCCTCGATCAGGGAACGAAGCACGAGTGGGCGTGGGTGGCACGCACCTATTTGTTTGATCAGTTTATTTTGCAAGAGATCGAGCGTGGGACCGACCTGGTGATTAACCTGGCATCTGGATTGGATGCGAGGCCTTATCGGCTTGAGCTCCCGCTCAGCTTGCATTGGATCGAAATTGATTTCCCGGAAGTCGTCAGCTACAAAGAATCGATTCTCGCCAATCAGGAACCGAAATGTGTCCTTGAAAGAATCGCTCTGGATTTGTTAGACGAAGGTCGGCGTCGGGATTTCTTCGGAAAGGTGAATCGCGAGTTTCGCCGAATCTTGGTTGTCGCCGAGGGGCTCCTGATTTACTTCTCACCGGGCCAAGTGGCTTCTCTGGCCACCGACCTCGCGGAAGGCGCTAAGTTTCACGCTTGGGTTATCGACCTAGCTTCACCGGGACAACTGAAAGTTATGCAACGCACTATGGGTAAACAATTGGCCGAAGGCGGCGCACCTTTTCGCTTTGCACCAGAGGAGGGCGTAGCCTTTTTCACCCAGTATGGATGGAATGCCAAGAGTATCCGGGGCTTACTAAAGACCGCATCGGAATTGAACCGCGCGCCTCGTGAACTTCTTTCGCTGTTGCCTGAACCGGCGGGGGCCTTCGGAAATTATCCCTGGACGGGCGTGTGTCTGCTTGATAGGAAACAATAATCAAAACCATCTCGACAATGCTGCGGGTCGTCCACTCACAAGTAGAAATTGTTCAATAGACAGTAATCGTTCCGAGGTTCAGTGACCTTACTCGAAGCTCTCGAAATTCTTAGACAAAGTGGTGCGGAAGAATTTCCTGTGGCCAGAACTTTTCTAGCCTGTGGTTCTACTCCACTACACCTCAAGACATTTCTTGCTGCTCATTTACAAAGACTTTCGTCGCGACAGAAATTCGAGATAGTTACGGGCCTGTTCGGGGACGTGGTTGGAAACATCGATCGTGTCCCAAATTCTGGTTGTGACACCTTATCTGTCGTTATCGAGTGGCAAGATCTCGATCCGCGTCTGGGAATTCGCACTTTAGGCGGTTGGAACATAACTCAACTCCCCGATATCCTGGAATCCGCCACTACCACCGCTACTCGGTTGGGACAATCATTGAAACGAGCGGCTGAGTCTGCCAGGACCTATGTGTGCATGCCAACTTTGCCCTTGCCGCCAGTCTCGGCATCCCCAACGCGGGAACGCGATAGGTGGACTCTCCAGATACATCGAGTGGTTTCATCTTTGGCAGTTTCGCTTTCGGACCATCCAAGAATAACCATCCTGAATTCACAATGGCTGGACGAGTCCTCCCCCATGTCAACGCGGCTGGACGTAAAGTCGGAGCTGACAACAGGCTTTCCGTATAAGCTGTCGCACGCATCGAAGTTGGCCGAACTTCTGGCAACCTCAATTCTGACTGCTCTTCCCAAGAAGGGGTTGATTACAGATTTGGACGATACCTTATGGTCCGGGATTGTCGGAGAAGTTGGCATCGAAGGAATCTCCTGGACCCTTGATCGCCACACTCAGCAATATGGTCTGTATCAACAATTTCTTATGTCCCTCGCCAGTACCGGAGTTTTGCTGGCGGTTGCGAGCAAGAATGACAGTGAATTGGTGAAACAAGCGTTTGAACGCAAGGATCTAATAATTTCGCGAGAATAGCATTTTTCCATTCGAAGTTCACTGGTCGCGCTAAATCCGAGTCGGTTAATCGCATTCTGGATAAATGGAATATTAGCGCAGATTCTGTGGTTTTCATTGACGACTCTGCCAGTGGAAATCGATGAGGTAAAACGGGCGTTTCCACAAATGGAGTGCCTGCTATTCCCCAAAAATGATTTTCAGCGGCTATGGAATTTGTTTCATCATTTGCGCGATACCTTTGGGAAGAGCTCCATTTCCGAGGAGGACTCCTTTCGTCTGAACAGTATTAGAACCGGAGTGGAGGCTCGGGAATCAAGCGAAGTATCTAGCGATCAATTCCTCCAGGACAGCAAAGCTTCGCTCCAATTTACTTTCGGAAGCCAAGTAGATGATCGGCGCGCTTTCGAACTGATAAACAAAACCAATCAATTTAATCTGAATGGGAAGAGACTGAGCGAACCGGACTGGGCCACATTTCTTAATGGCCAAGACAATTTCCTGATGACCGTTGCGTATCAAGATAAATATGGCCCGCTAGGCAAGATTGCCGTTTTGCTTGGGACGGTAAAAAACCGAGCTCTGCGGATTGATTTCTGGGTTATGAGTTGTCGGGCCTTTTCTAGACGTATCGAACATCAGTGCCTGAAGCGCCTTTTCGAGAAGTTCGATGTCGAGCAAATTCATTTCGAATATCAAGCGACCGCTCGGAATGGCCCCTTGCAAGAATTCTTTTCTCAGTTGCTGGGATGTGATCCGCGGCCGGGACTTCAAATTTCGCGAAGCGGTTTTCTTGAGAAGATGCCACCTCTATTTCAGCTAGTTGAGGAGGTGCGGTGTGGCTGAAACTGCCGATCGTTTAGAACGTTGTTTCTCGTCGGTTTTCCCGAATTTGAGCGGGCAGGAAATTCGGGATGCCGATATCGTGCCGCTCATGGCTATTGACTCTTTGACAAGCGTGACTCTGCTCGCAGTAATTGAAGAGGAATTCGGAACGCAAATCGAAATCGAGGCTTTACTGGAAATGAAAAACTTTCAGAATATAGAAGACTACTTGTCGAAGCACATGGGCTCGTCGCCATCGCTCGAAAAACATACAGGCGGATAAAGCTTTCCTGATCAGCCTATCGCGTTTTATGTCAAAAGCAATCCTCACAACCAACACCACGACGCAGGAGCTTCAGCCCGCTCCCATTCCGAGCGAATGGATATTGGCCGGCGCTCCAGTCGCTCGTTGTACGCGACTCACGAGAAGTAATGATTGGACGTCCCATGTCGTGGTGTGGGACTGCACGCCCGGCACTTTTAGTTGGTATTACGACATGGATGAAACCATAATCGTAATTTCCGGCGAAGCTTATATGATCGGCCAAGGAGGAGAAGAGCGGCGCTTCGGAGCGGGGGATCTGGGCTTTTTCCCGGCCGGAACCCGTTGCACATGGCGTATCACCCAGACCTTGCGAAAAGTCGGCGTTTTAAAAGAAAACATTGGACGTCCACTAGGATTTGGAATCAAGGTGTGTCGCAAGTTACTGCGAATTATAGGGCTGGAACAAAAATCGCCTCTATGAATCGTAGCGTTCCCGATTCCTGGTCAGCAAAACCGCCATGTGAATGATCGCGAAAGCCCCAAGCGTCGCGAGGCCAATGAAAACAAAATTCGTCGAACATCTCGCCCCGAAGTAGACTAGCAACTTGGCGGGACTGCTTCCCCTGCTCAACTTTGCGCTGGCTTATGCCAGAAACAATTCCGGACCCGAAACGCTGAAATCCGCCACGGACGTGGTTTTCAACTGTGTGGCGTATGTTACAATTTATCTCCCTCCCTAAAGGTACGCCAGTCGATGAGGCTGGTTGCAACCTGACGTTTCCTTCTTCGATTCTATGATTGATCTCGTTATCGTCGGCGCGGGTCCCTATGGGCTCTCAATTGCGGCTCACTTGGCACGCATTGGAATGTCGTTTCGTATATTCGGCCGCTCCATGGACAGCTGGAAAAATCACATGCCCAAAGGCATGTTGCTGAAGTCCGATGGATTCTCCTGTAACCTTTGCGACCCGGACGGAAGCTTTACCTTGAAAGCCTATTGTAAGGATCGAGGAATCGAATACGCCGATGCCGGCAAGCCTGTGCAACTCGAAACCTTCATCGCTTATGGTCTGGCATTCCAGCAACGAATGGTTCCGCAACTTGAAGATAAGTTGGTCGTCAACCTTCGGCGATCCGGAAATGGATTCTCGCTCACTCTGGATAATGGCGAAGAAGTCTCGGCCAGGAAAGTAGTGCTTGCCGTCGGAATCACCCATTTCGAATATACCCCTCCGAGCCTTTCGCATCTTCCGTCACACTTGTTAACGCACAGCTTCAGAAATTCTGACCTCGAGCCCTTTAGAGGGCAAAAAGTAGGTAGTGATTGGTGGAGGTGCGTCGGCAATCGACACCGCCGGCTTATTGAAAGATATCGATGCCGACGTGACCCTGGTTGCGCGCAAGCAATCTTTGCAGTTCCATAGCAAGGCGACCACTGACGATGCGCCTTCCTGGTGGCGGAGGTTGCGCAGTCCTCAATCTGGTCTTGGAACTGGCCTCCAGCTCCGCTTTTTTGCGGAGGCGCCCATGGCATTCCATTACTTGCCGCAACGGATTCGGCTGGATTTCGTGAGGACGAGTCTGGGCCCGTCAGGCGGCTGGTTTGCCCGCGACAAAGTAGTTGGACGTATTCCGATTCTTTTGGGGCATAAAATTCAAAAGACTGAGATTCAGGATGATCAGGTCTAGCCTTCGTTTGGCGGACCATGAGGGACGGGAGCGCGAGGTTATTGCCGATCACATCATTGCCGCTACTGGGTACCAGGCCGATCTATCTCGACTGACATTTATTGACTCCGCGATTCTTTCGCAATTGAAGACAGTTGATCGAAGTCCGGTGTTGTCGTCGGAATTTGAATCTTCAATTCCGGGGTTATTTTTTGCGGGGGTGGCCGCTGCGAACAGTTTTGGTCCGGTATTGCGTTTCGCCTATGGTGCCCGGTTTGCCGCGCGAACTCTCAGCCGAACGATGGAAAAATCGCTAAAGCGACGGCCATCTGTCAACACGGCGGTTGCGCCTACGAAAGATACAATCTCGATAGAGTCTCCTAATCCAGCATTGAGTCGTGGTGCACTAAGCGTGCGCGCCGAGAAGAAGAAACCGGGTTCTGTTTCGGCCCATCAGGCCGAGGTGCCATTGCGGTCTTATGCCGCCCCGCGCGACGGAGGTACTGATTCCACGGCGCGAGTTCGCGATCTGGATTCATAACGCGTTCTCTCCTTGGCCTCAACTCCTGGTTTAGCTACGAGTCCGCTCTTACAATGAAGCTTGAGACCATTGCGATTCACGCCGGCTATGATGGCGACCCAACCACGAAAGCAGTAGCGGTGCCTATCTATCAGACAATTGCTTTTGAATTTGACAGTGCGGAACACGGGGCAGCACTCTTCAATCTGGAAGTCCCAGGAAATATTTATACCCGCATCGGAAATCCTACCAACACTGTTCTTGAGAAAAGGGTCGCCGCGCTGGAAGGTGGTGTTGAAGCTCTCAGTGTCAGTTCCGGGATGGCTGCAATTCATTACGCGCTGATTAACATTGCCGAACTTGGTCACAACATTGTTTCCCTTCCGCAGCTCTACGGCGCCACCTACACTCTCCTGGCCCACATCCTGCCGAAGCAGGGGATCACCGGACGCTTTGCCCAGAGCGACAATCCCGGGGATGTAGAGAAATTAATAGATGAAAACACTCGAGCCGTATTTTGCGAGAGCATTGGGAATCCCGCAGGCAATGTAGCGGACATCGAAGGCCTCGCCGAAGTGGCGCACAAGCATGGCGTGCCGTTAATCGTGGACAACACCATCGCGACTCCTGTCTTGCTCAGGCCTATCGAATACGGAGCCGATGTCGTGGTTCATTCGATGACCAAATTCATGGGAGGCCACGGCACCACGCTGGGTGGAATGATCGTGGATGCCGGAAAATTTCCCTGGCGCGAACATCCTGAAAAGTTCTATATGTTCAACCGTCCTGAAATCGCCTATCACGGCGTGGTTTATACCGAACACTATGGCGCCTCCGCATATGTCGCCCGTTGCCGGACCGTGGCTCAGCGCAACACGGGATCGACTCTATCTCCCTTCAACGGCTTCCTGTTGCTTCAGGGTATCGAGACACTAGCACTCCGTATCGAACGCCACGTTGAGAACGCTCGCAAAGTTGCGGAATACCTGCGCAGCCATCCTTCGGTGGAATGGGTCAACTACGCCGGATTCCCCGACAGTCCTCTATATCCCATGGCCCAACGCTATCTCGGATCGAGCAGATGTTCGTTGCTGACTTTCGGAGTCAAAGGTGGTTTTGAAGCTGGGACGAAATGTTTTGACCGTTTGCGCTTGTTTAAGCGGATGGTGAACCTGGGGGACGCAAAGTCGTTAGCTTGCCATCCCGCGTCAACAACTCACCGCCAGCTTACTGCGGAAGAGCAGCAGAAAGTCGGAGTGACGCCGGAAATGATTCGACTCAGCGTCGGAATTGAGCACATCGACGATATTATCGACGACCTTGCCCAGGCTTTGAATATCCCGGGATGATTGCGCGGACGATTCCTAATCAATCATTTATGGAGGAGCAGTGGCTGTCGCTCTAGTAGATCGAACCGACAAGATTAAAAACGACAGCACCTCGGCGAAGTGCATAACCATTGCGTTGGTTAATAACATGCCGGACGCCGCTCTCGAAGACACAGAGTCGCAATTCTTTCAGCTTTTGGAATCCTCGGCCCCCAGCCAGTTCGATATCCACTTGACCCTGTACTCACTTCCTGGCGTTCAACGCAGCGAACATGCCCGACAATTCGTAAATGAACGCTACCGCGCGACACGCGAGTTGTTTGAGGATGGTTGTGACGCCGTCATCATTACCGGCACCGAGCCATTCCAACATGATTTGCAAAAAGAAACATATTGGCCGGCAATAGTCGATTTACTGGACTGGGCGCAGCATAATACCGATTCTGCGATTCTCTCCTGCCTTGCAGCGCACGCCAGCGTGCTTCACAGTGATGGTATTAAGCGACGCCGGCTGCCCAACAAACGATCTGGGGTGTTCGCCTTCGACAAACTCGGAACTCATACATTACTGAACTGTACTTCCGGCGATTGGCGAATGCCGCATTCGCGATGGAATGAAGTGCCAGAAGAAGCGCTGCTGGCGTGCGGATATGAAATGTTGACTCGCTCAGAAGCTGGCGCGGACTTATTTGTAAAGAAAAACAGAAAAAGCTTGTTCGTCCATTTGCAGGGCCACCCGGAATACCTCACTTACACGCTGCTGAAGGAATACCGGCGCGATATTCGGCGATTTCTCGTCCGCGAACGCGATACATATCCGAACATCCCCGAAGGATACTTGGACGACGCGAGCGAACATCTGCTGGAAAACTTTCAGCAAAAAGTCCTGGAAAATCCGCGGGAAGATCAAATGACGTGGTTTCCGGTGGATGTGGTTCAGAGAACAATCCGAAATACTTGGCAATCTTCCGCCATTAAGCTTTACCGAAATTGGCTGCAGTATATACACTCGCGGAAAGCCACTGAAACAACTACTCTCTCAGTTATTTAGCTAAGTTCAGGACCGCCGTCCTCAGACCGCTGATCCCAAATTTCTCAATGCCTTCAATGACTGAAGATCATATATCCGAAATTCTGCGGGAGTTGCCGGAGCGTATCAGTGACCCCGTGAAAATATGGGCAAACCGGTCCCCCGGGAACGTAGCACTCGTCGATGCTTCAGGTATTTGGACTTATGCACAGCTGGCATGCGCAGTCGGCAAAACCCGGGAGTGGCTAATGGATTTGGGCATTCGGCCCGGTGACCGCGTGATGGTGGTTTGCGAGAATTGCAGAGCTCTGGTGGCGATTCTCTTTGCCTTATCTGAGATGGACGCGTGGCCCGTGCTGGTTAATTCGCGGCTATCATCGCGGGAAATTGACGAAATTCAACAGCATTGCAGCGCCCGACGAATATTTTTCACAGTAAACGTTTCGCCACAAGCTGCAAATCATGCCAGGCGCTATAACGCGGCGATCGAAAACGTTGATGAATTGGGATTAATCGGAATCAGCCCAACTAATTTGGATACAGTTCCTGAGATCCCGGAGGAAAATCCTTCCGGCCGGATCGCCGCTTTGATCTATACCTCGGGAACCACTGGTCATCCTAAGGGAGTCATGCTGACTCACCGCAACCTTCTATTTGTAGCTGCCGTGTCTGCCGACATTCGAAGCCTCGCTCCCGCAGACAGATTGTATGGCGTTCTTCCCATCTCACACGCCGTGGGCTTTGCGGTCGTTCTTTTAGGAACCATCCTGCGCGGAGCCACGCTTTACCTGGCTGAGCGTTTCGACCCCGTAGCGGCGCTCGCCACCATGAAAAGGGAAGCACTGACGGTGTTGTTGGGTGCGCCGGCCATGTTCAGCCTTCTTGTCGATTATGCGAACTTAAAGGGTTATAAATCTGTGACGTTTCCCGCGCTCCGCGTCATTTCGTCTTCCGGTGCTCCGCTTCAAACCGAACTAAAGTCTCAAGTCGAAGCTTTATTCGGAATGACTCTTCACAACGGTTACGGAATTACGGAGTGTTCTCCGAATATCGCTCAGACGCGCCTGGAGTTTCCCCGCAAGGATGTCTCCGTCGGAAGAATCTTTCCCGGAGTTGAGGTCAGGCTTACGGATGGCAGCGGGCAGAACGTTAACGAAGGTGAGATCGGGGAGCTATTCGTTCGCGGGCCAAACGTCATGAAAGGATATTATCGTGCGCCTGTGGAAACAGCTGCTGTCATCGACGAGGATGGATGGTTCCAAACCGGAGACCTAGCGCGTTTGCAGGATGAAAATCTGTTTATCGAAGGCCGCAGCAAAGATCTCATTATCCATTTTGGATTTAATGTCTATCCTGCCGAGGTCGAAGCTGTTCTGAATTCTCATCCCGCTGTCATGCGTTCAGCGGTAATTGGCAACGCGATCGGAGGAACCGGGGGAGATGAAGAAATAGTCGCTTTTGTTCAATTAGTGCCGAGTTCAAGAGTTGATGCTGCCGAACTCAAGCAACATTCCGCTACTCGGCTGGCTCCTTACAAGCGACCGTCGAGCATTCGTCTCGTCTCCGATATGCCGTTGACCCCGACAGGAAAAATCAAAAAAGAAGAGTTGAGCAAGATGATCGAATGTACATCGTGAGCGGGATATTCATGAAAGTTAGGTTAGAAGGAGGAAATAAATTAAAGTTAGCGCTTAATGCACATTCTGCACGTAGTGGGGGCTCGCCCGAATTTCGTTAAGGCCGCTCCTGTAATGCGCGCCCTTGGCGCCCGGTTTGTCAGGCAGACTCTCATCCACACCGGGCAACACTACGATCGAAATATGTCGGAGGTGTTTTTCTCCCAACTGGGACTTCCTAAGCCTGACACAAATCTAGGAGTGGGTTCTGGCAGCCATGCGCTGCAAACCGCTGAGATCATGCGACGCTTCGAGCCTGTTGTACTCGAGCGAAAGCCCGATGTCGTTGTGGTTTACGGAGATGTGAATTCTACGGCCGCAGCCGCGTTGGTTTGTGCCAAGCTCTGTGTTCGCGTTGGACACGTTGAATCCGGTCTTCGATCCTTTGATCGTACCATGCCAGAAGAGGTGAACCGGGTTGTCACCGACCGCTTATCCGACCTTCTGTTCACGCCCTCTGAAGACGGCGACTCCAATCTACTGACCGAGGGCATCCCGCCGGAAAGAATTCATCGCGTGGGCAATGTGATGATCGATTCGCTGATCCGACTCCTTCCCGCTGCGTCAAAATGTCCCAGGAACGGTCTGCCTGAGAGATTTGCCTTAGTAACACTACATCGGCCGTCGAACGTGGACGATCCCCAGAATCTCAAGAGAATATTAGACACGCTAATGGAAGGAACGGGGAATCTTGACATCGTTTTCCCGGTGCATCCAAGAACCCGCGATCGCATTTCAGTATTGAGTCTGTCCACTCCGAGGTTGCACTTGCTTGAGCCGCTTCCTTATCTGGACTTCCTGGCGCTTGAGAGCCGGGCGACTGTAGTCATAACGGATTCCGGAGGCATCCAGGAAGAAACAACCCACCTTGGCGTACCGTGCTTAACCATGAGAACCAATACTGAGCGTCCGGTGACGGTTACCATGGGGACAAACATTTTAGTGGGAGATGATAAAGAAAAACTCAACTTCGAGATGCAGAAGATCCTGCGAGGGAAGGGAAAGACGGGCAGCGCAGTCCCCCTATGGGATGGGTATGCAGGAGAGCGCATAGCAAACGTCCTGGAAAATTCTACTTAGACCGAGCTCCTTTACTTCTCAAGATCATTCTTCCGCCCTTCAAAGTACGACCTCAACCAGCCCGGGGCCGTCTCCCTCGAAACCCTCCTTTAGCGCGACTCTCAGCCTTTCCATCGTAGTGACCCTGGTGCCAGGCACTCCCATTCCCTTCGCTATTGCGACCCAGTCCAGCTCAGGATGACCAATGTCAAACAGGCTTGCCGCAGTTGAGCCAGGTTCTCCTACCCCCAAGCCGGCGAACTCGCGTTTTAAAACTGCATAAGCCCGATTCGCGAAAATTACCGTTGTGATGTTTAGATTCTCCCGCGCCATGGTCCACAGAGCCTGCACAGTGTACATGCCACTGCCGTCGGCTGATAGACACAGTACTCGACGGTTGGGGCTGGCAATGGCAGCTCCTACAGCCAATGGCATTGCTATTCCAATGGATCCTCCCGTGTTCGCCAGCCAATCGTGAGGCGCCGATCCTCTTGTTGCTGCCATGAGTCCTCGCCCTGATGTCATGGATTCATCTATGACGATTGCGTTGTCGGGCAAAAGGGCTCCAATTGCCGCGCCGATGCCTTGCTGAGAAATTTCGCCAGACGTCGGAGTATTTGTGGTGGGCGGGTTATCCGATAAATGAGATTTCGGCGCGGATAATATTTCGGCCACTGCTTCGAGCGCGCCAGTGCAATCCTCAGATTCCGTCGCCAGCGTGAAAATCTCGCATTCAGGTGGCGTGAATTCGCTCTTTTTTCCGGGATATGCGAAGTAGGAAACTGGCGCAGACGTCCCCACCAGAATCATCTGCCGGAATCCCTTGAGCTGTTCCACCGCCTGCTCATGAACGTAGTTCACGCGCTCGACGTATGGGCGGCCCACTCCGCGCTCCATGCGGGTGAAGGCGTAGGGAGCCAGCAATCTCGTCTTGGTGGCGGCGGCAATTCGTCCCGCAGCAATCAATCCTCTGCCATAGAGTCCGCTGCCCGCTAGCAAAATCGCCGTCGGTAGGTCCGAGCGCAACATGCTGGCCACGCGTTCGATCTTCTCCGATGCGGGCATCTTTACGTCGGAACGCGGACATACATCTGGTAAATGGCTTCCTGCGCTAAGTTCGCCCCACGCGATATCCGCAGGAACGACTAACGTTGCTATCTGCCCTGGGGCTTTGCGTGCAGCGCTTACCGCCTCAGCCACATCTCTACTTACGCTTTCGGATGCTTGCGACGTTCTCAACCATTTCGAATAGGGGCGGGCGATACCTTCAATGTCGGATGCCAATGGCGGATCGAATCGAAGGTGATACGCCGGATGCTGTCCGACAATGTTGACGATCGGGACGTTTGCGCGTCCTGCGTTGTGAAGATTGGCAAGACCGTTTGCCAGTCCCGGTCCGAGATGCAAGAGCGTGCATGCAGGCTTCCCGGCCATTCTGGCATATCCATCGGCCGCGCCGGTGGCAACGCCCTCAAATAGACATAGGACACACTTCATGCTACGCGCCCGGTCTAGGGCGGCAACGATGTGCATTTCGGAAGTGCCGGGATTAGTGAAACATGTGTCGACACCCGCGGAGAGCAAACCGCGAACCAGATCGTCAGCTCGGTTCATGGCGACCGTCCACAGATTGCGCAACATAACGAGAGATTATTAACGCGACCGATTCAGAGTGCTTCGACAGCATCGTGTGATGGTCACCGGGTACGGTTTCGATTTCAATATCCGCTGCCAAATGGCCCCATACGGCGGCAGGGCTCTTTGGATAAATTGAAATTGTTTGTGCTCTCAGGAACTTTATCTCGCCAGGATAAAAACGCGGCTGATACCGGGTCCATGCCACGTAGGAAGGCTCCCGAACCCGGGAATTCCGAGCCGTATTATTTTTCGCAGGTTGTACCTCTACAATTTGGGCATTTTGGGAGAATCGATTCATCAATCGACGAATTGCTAACCGCGTACGTTGTGCAATTGAAAGATGGCTTTCGTGCGGATAACTGTCCAACAGGGCGAGAAGCGCTACCGAATTCTTCGTTGCCCGTAGCTGTTGAGCGATTTCCAGCATTTCCAGTCCGCCAAGAGAATAACCCACAAGATAATAGGGACCTATCGGCTCGATATGCCGCATCGCCTTCAGGTGATACGTCGCCATATCTTCAACGTCTGTGAGCGGTTCCTCCACGCCGTCATTTCCTTTGGCCTGCAATCCGTAGATCGATCCGGGGAAATTAATCCATTGCGCGAGGTCGAAAATCTCTGAGACGGATCCGCCCATCCCGTGAGCGATGAACAGCGATCGTCCCACTGGTCCTCCTTTTAACAAAACCAGTGGATTCACTTGAGGACGGCCGGAGTGTTCCGGGAAGGAAGGCGCGGGTTCGTCGTTCATGAATGTGCATAAGTCCAGTACAACTCGCGAGCCTTCGTATAAATCGGGCCAGGCTGCAATAAGCGATCGTCAATTCTGGTTACCGGAACCACTTTCGAATAATTGCCGGTTGAAAAAATTTCGTCGGCGTTTTTGAAATCCTGATAGGTAAGAGTCTTCTCAATTACTGCCACGCCATCTTGCCTTAGCAAGCTGATTGCCCGCATCCTGGTGATTCCCGCCAAGAAACGTTCCATTTGGCAGCGGCGTAAAAACAACTCCATCCTTTGCCATGAAGATATTCGAGGTTGCCAACTCGGCTACATTACCGAGCATGTCGCACACAACAGCGTTGTCGAACTTGCGAGATTGCGCTTCAAAAAGCGCCCGGGCGTTGTTTGGATAAAGGCATCCAGCTTTGGCGTCCACCGGCATGGTTTCGAGCGAAGGACGGCGGAAGGGAGACAGCGTGATGCCAAATCCGCGTGGCTCTCGCATCGGCGCCTCATAGATAGATAGGCACCAGCGGGTGGAATCCGGATCATGCGCCTGAATCCACGGACCATCTCTCTCTGCCCAGTACATAGGTCGGATATAAAGTGCGGTCTTGCCGTCGAAATGGCGGATCCCCTCACGCGCCAGCGTAATCCATTTGTCTACAGAGACTTCAGGTTTCAAGAATAGCTTCGAGGCCGAGTCATTCACTCTCGCAAAGTGCAAGTCCAGGTCGGGCGTGACTCCTTCGAACGCGCGCGCACCATCAAAAACGACTGAGCATAACCATGCCGCATGGGTCCGCGGACCCATGATTGGCACGTTTCCTTCGTGCCAATCGTCCTCGAAAAAAGTCCAGGTTTTTGTCCAGTTGTCGCCGAGTGGCAAAGTTGAATCCGTGTTCGAGATTTTTACCTAACTAAATTCGATGGCTTAGTAGCCCCATCAATAGATTTTGCCAGAGCGGTGGCGAGGTACTCAACGAACGGCTCCACCAGCATGCCAGCGGGATACACCGGCAATGTCACCACGTCCTGGCCGTGCGCCGCCAGCAAATCCCATTTCGCGTCAGGTTTCTTGTAAATCTTATATTGAGTAACCGGACGAAAGTCAGTTACCTTGCCCGGGTAAGGGCGAGGAACATATTTGCGGCAGGCGAGGTCGTTGATTTTCCAAAGACGTCCCAGCACCCCTGAGTCCGCGAGAGCGGGAAGAGAATACCTATCCAATCTGGAAAGAATCATGCCACCCCAAACCGGTATTCTGCTGCGGATCGATGCTAGTTTTTCTCGCGAAAACTTAGTCATACCGCCCGCATTAAGGCAAAGGAAATTTGCCACATGAAACGCGATTCGTTGACCTTCGTGGTAGGTGCGGCCCCAAGCGGATGGATCGTTGATTCGCGACCAATTCATGGTATCGAACAATGCCAGAAGGGCAATCTCATTTCCCTGGGCCGTTAGCTGCTGGGCCATCTCGTAGGCAATTGTTCCACCCATGCAATATCCGCCAAGAAAATACGGCCCTCTCGGCTGCATTTTCTTGATTTCACCGACGTACAAGGCCGCCATCTCCTCAATGGTTGTGAGTGGAGCAGATTCGCCATCCATACCTCGAGCCTGCAGTCCATAGAAGGGTTGGTTGCTACCGAGATGCTGCGAAAGTTCTCTATAAATCAAAACGTTTCCACCAGCCCCATGCGTGCAGAAAAAGGGCGGACGAGTTCCCAGGGGCTGGATGGCGACGATAGGTGTCCACGTAGATGCCGACGTCGCCCTGCGCAGAACGCGTGCCATCTCGGCTATGCTCGGAGCATCGAACAGCGTCGCCAGCGGTAACTTCACTCCAAATACTTTTTCGATTCGGAGGAACATTTCAAGCGCGAGCGAAGAATCGCCTCCCAAGTCGAAATAGTTTTGAGATGGAAGGACTGTCTTTAGTCCGAGAACGTCTTCCCAGATCTTGCCGAGTCGGCTTTCAATATCCATGGATGGCTGTAGGATTTTGAACGCCAGGCGGTTCAGCAACCGAGCCCGCCATTCGACCTAACCTGGTGCTAATGGACCTCATTTCGTATCCGCCGACCTCAACTAGGTTAGATATTCTACCGCCAGGTTTCCGCGGCTGGACCTAAGTTTTCTGGGGATGTCCCTCGATCCGCTGCAATCTGGGGGCCGATGAGAGAGTTATTAAGTCATCTGGAACACTGAGCTTTAGCCGCGAGGGGGAGACGATTCTTAAGCGATAAACCGCAGCCTGAGGAGGAAACGTGGTAATTATTTTCCTAAAGTTGCACCTCCGAGTACCGCCGTCCAGGCTTTGATTGGACATTGCAATTTGGTGGGCTAGACTATTGAAGTACCAAACTCGGAGCGGATCGCCACACTTTGACTCTTTATTCTCTCAATCCGGTGACAGATGCGAGGTGGCGGGACTTCATTCAGCGCGATCCCCGTTCTTCCATTTTCCACACTCCGGAATGGCTCGACGCCTTGGCCCGAACTTATAACTACGAAGCCATCGCCTATACCACTTCGCCGAGCGGCAAGGAGATAAAGAGCGCTCAGGTTTTCTGCGATGTAAACAGTTGGGTGACGGGACGAAGATTAGTGTCGCTTCCGTTCTCGGACCACACCGCGCCGTTAGCGGAAAATCAGACTGACTTACACGAGATACTGTCGTTTCTCCAGCAAAAAGTCGATCGCAAAATTTACAAATACGTGGAAATCCGGCCGCTCGATTCTACCGGTAGAGACTGTGCCGAACCTTTTGCCGGAAGCAAACGATTCTACTTTCATCGGCTTTCTCTAACCGGCGATTTGCAGAGTCTGTTTCGTAGCTTTCATGTTACTTCCGTACGGCAGAGAATACGCAGGGCGGAGCGGGAGAAACTAGATTACACCGAGGGCCGATCCGATAAACTTGTTGAGCAGTTTTACCGGATGCTGCTTCACAACCGTCGCAAGCATGGATTGCCTCCTCAGCCAATTTCGTGGTTCCGGAATCTCGCCGCTAGTCTTGGTTCCAATCTCAAGATTCGTCTAGCATCCAGAAATGGAACTCCAATCTGCGGGATCATCACTCTCACCCATAAGAGATCTATGGTGTACAAATACGGATGCTCTGATCCTAGGCAGCACCGGCTGGGTGGAATGGCCTTCCTGTTATGGAAAGCTATCCAGGAAGCAAAAGACCGAGGGCTGCAAGAGCTTGATATGGGCCGGACGGATTGCGACAACACAGGTCTGATTGATTTCAAGGAACATTGGGGCGCAAACCGCACGCTACTCACCTATTTGCGCTACCCCGCGCATTCCCCTGTAACCTCCGGGGACAGTTGGCAGTTCAAGATGGCAAGGAGAGTACTTGGGATGGTGCCAACCCCAACTCTGGCCACCGCGGGAAAATTACTCTACCGGCACGTGGGATAAACCGTAGCATTCTTTTCGAGAGTTGTTCTTGGAGACACCTGTTACCTCCGTAACCGGATTAGCATCATTCAAACCCTCTAGAACTTTGGGGGCAACGAATCTCATATAAAATTTCAAAATAGCTTCTTTATTCGGGTATCGCCTAGGCAATCATCTATGAATACCTTTCAACGGCTGCAACGTTATCTTCGGAACTTAAGACCAAGATCGAGCAACGCACCGCGCAAATTGCGATCATCGGACTGGGTTACGTCGGGCTTCCACTGTCTTTGCTCTACAGCGAGCAGCGCTTCCACGTTACTGGCTTTGATATTGACGCCCGCAAAGTGACTACTATCAATCAGGGTGGGTCTTATATTTTCAGAATACCGCCCACGGAGATTCAACAGGCCCAAAAAGCGGGATTCGCGGCGACGTCTGATTTTTCACGTCTGACACAAATGGACGCCATCATCATCTGCGTCCCGACTCCGTTGAACGAATACCACGAGCCTGACCTCAGCTTTATAACGGACACCGCAAAGTCTATCGCGCCATATTTAAGAGCCGGACATTTGGTCATTCTAGAGAGCACGACTTATCCGGGCACCACCGAAGAAGTATTGACCCCCATCCTGGAGAATGGAAACAAGCTAGGTCTGAAAGCTTCTCGTGGTGGCGATCGGATCGCAGCATTTTTATGTGGCATTTTCTCCCGAACGCGAAGATCCCGGCAACCAGACTGTAGCGCGCCGTGATATCCCGAAAGTTGTGGGAGGCTTGGACGCCGAAGCATCAGAGTTTGTCGGCCGCTTTATACGGCGCTATTTTCAACCGGGTTGTTCCAGTTTCATCTCCCGGCCGCGGCCGAAATGACGAAGTTGCTCGAAAATATTTACCGTTGTGTGAACATCGCTCTGGTAAATGAACTTAAGCTGCTTTCGCTGCGAATGGGAATCGACATCTGGGAGGTCATCGACGCGGCCGCGACCAAGCCGTTTGGATTTCATCCCTTCTATCCCGGACCCGGACTCGGTGGGCACTGTATTCCCGTGGATCCTTTCTATCTTTCCTGGAAAGCAAAAGAATGGGACTTCCGCACCCGCTTCATCGAACTGGCAGGAGAGATCAACACTGCCATGCCCTATCACGTCCTTGATTCGGTGACCAAAGCCTTGAATCAAAGCAAGAAAGCTTTAAATGGGGCGCGAGTGCTCGTGTTGGGAATGGCGTACAAAAGGGACATTGACGATCTCAGGGAGTCGCCATCGCTGACCATTATCGAATTGCTTCAGAAGCAGGGTGCCGAAGTCAGTTATAACGATCCCTATTTCCCCACGGTCGGCAAAGGCCGCCACTACGATCTGCAGATGACTTGCGCTCCGCTCGAAAATCTCGGCCAGTATGATTGCGCTTTAATCGTTACCGACCATTCCGAATATGACTATGCGCGGATCGTTGAGGAATCTCAACTGGTAGTGGATACCCGCAATGCCACTCGCGGAATCCACAGCCCAAAGATTGTGCACTGTTAAGTTCTCCGAATCGGCCCTTAACCAGTCCGAGCAAGCTGTCGATGCAAATTGAGAACCCATCGCCTCGAGGAATTTCTGGACGCGAAAGTTTGCTGTTCGTTCTAGTGCTCGCTTCCTCCGTCGTTTCGTGGAGAGCATTGGCGACGCTATTTACCTTGGCGTGGAACGTCGACGAATATACCCACGTCCTGCTGGTCCTGCCAGTGAGCCTTTCGCTGATTTACTTGCAGCGTAATAAATTTCGAGGCGCTTCTCCTGCGATCTTGCCGGGCCTAGTCCTCGGCATAGTTTCCATCATGTATTGCGGTGATCGCAAGGACCTCGATGACAACCCCTGAGGTGTCGCTCTCAATTACTGTATTTTCTCTTGTTTTGTTTTGGATAGCGGCGCTTATTGGATGTTATGGTTTAGCTGTTTTTAAAGCTCTGGTTTTTCCGTTTCTATTTCTGTTCTTACTAGTTCCTCCTCCCACCTTCGTTCTCGATGCCGCGATTTCATATCTCCAGTCGCAATCCGCGAACGCAACTTATGCTCTTTTCAGGCTGACTGGAATCCCTGTTCTTAAGAATGGCTTCCTCCTTACCTTCCCTACGCTTCAGATTGAGGTAGCGAAAGAATGTAGCGGAATCCGCTCCAGTCTCATGTTGCTTCTTACCGGCCTCATTCTGGCGCATCTTTTTCTGCGCTCTTTTTGGGCCAAGGTAGTATTCGTTTTGTGTATTGTGCCCTTTTCCGTAGCCAAGAACGCGATCCGAATTTTTGTTTTATCTACTTTAGGGATGTATGTAGATAATGGGTTTTTGCACGGCCGCCTGCACCATGAGGGGGGAATAGTTTTCTTTTTGATCGCTCTGGCAGGATTGTTGGTACTGCTATGGCTCTTGCAACGTCTCGAGGCCAAAACAATGCTTAAAGTTTCGCCTAAACCGATTCCCATTGCCGAAAATGCTTAGTCTTTCTATCCTGCTCGAAGATTAAGTTGGCTAACGTCGAAAAGCAGAATATTTCAAAAGATCGAGTGGGCTTGTGCGCTAATTGCCGGTACATGAGCCTGATTGAATCTTCGCGCGGATCGGTTTTTTATCGTTGCGACCGCTCCATGACCGACCCCGCTTCCCGAAATATCCTCGACTTCCTGTCATCCAATGCATCGGATATGAAATCAAAACTTCTTGCGAGGACAGTGAGGGTTAACGCCGGAAGGAGTACTTATTCTACGGCGCGCTATCGCCTACGTCGAAGACTTCAGTATCGCGATGCCATTCGGAATGTTGATAGCGTTCTATCAGGCGAAGACAGCGGTTCCATCGTAATAGAGCCTCGTCGTTCCCCGTCGGCCGAATCTTCTCGGCATTTTCGTAACGCCGCATAGCCTCCTCCAACAGAACGAATAAACTATGCGGGGACGTCCAGCGCGCAGTTGGGCTTTGGCGCGGCGCTCATGCAAAAGCCCGGCATAATATTCCCGTTCATATTCGTCGGTTAATTGTTGAAATGCCGATTGTGCTTCCGAATAACGGTCCGAAGAAGTTCCGTTGAACTGGTCGGTGATGGCCAGTCCGAGAAGTCTTGTCGCAAGCTGTTGTCCCGGTTGGATTGCCAGCACGTCCTGACAAATAGATTCGGCCTCCTCCGGATCGTTCAGCAAACGATAGAGTTCAGCCTTGGCTAAAGCCGACTCCACGCCTTCCGGGCGAGATCGATTTCAGCTTTAGCTCCATTAGCTTCGCCTAATCTTTGACGGCGTTCGACTTTCCAAACTTGCGAAAAAGTCGAAGAATCGGATCATAGAAGTCGTCGACCACGCGTTCCTTGAGAGGAATAATTGCGTTGTCGGTTATTCGAATGCTCTCCGGGCAGACTTCGGTGCAGCATTTCGTGATGTTGCAAAGGCCAATACCCATTTCATTCTTTGAGCAGGCTGGTGCGCGATAAATCGTCCAGAGGATGCATTTCCAACCCAGCAATGCGCACGAAAAATCTGGGCCCGCCGAATTCTTCCTTCTTATCGTGTTCCCGTAATACGTGACATACGTTTTGACAGAGGAAGCACTCGATGCATTTACGGAATTCCTGAACCCGGTCGATGTCCTGTTGTTTCATCCGCCAATCTGTCCCCGGCCGCGGATGGAATGGCGGAATTTTCTTATTTACCCGGTAGTTCCACGAAACGTCTGTGACTAGATCTTTAATAATAGGAAATGACTTCATTGGAAAAACGGTAATGGGCTCTTCTTTGGGCAGGGCGTCCATGCGTGTTTTACAGGTCAATCGGGGCTTGCCATTTACCTCTGCGGAACATGATCCGCATTTGCCAGCCTTGCAATTCCAGCGAACAGCTAGGTCCGGAGCCTGATGCTTTTGCACGTAGTGGAGGGCGTCCAGCACTACCATGCCCGGCGTGATGGGCACCTTATAGTCGACAGTTTGCCCTGCCTCGCTGTTACCGCGAAATATTTTCATGACGGCGTCGGCCATACTTAAGCTTTCGCTCCTTTTTCAGCCAGCAAAGATTGCAAATCTTCGCGGGCAGGGGCGTGGTCGGCTGCTGCTTCAGTAACATCGATTCCCCTTGTTGGGAAATAATGTTGTTCTGTTTTGCCCACGTCTCGTCGTAGTTGGGAAAGTCTATTCGGCTGTGCGCACCGCGGCTTTCCCGTCGCGCGAGTGCACTCTTGGCAACCGCTTCCGAAACAGTCAACATTGATTTCAGATCACCGCACAAATGCCAGCCGGGATTAAACATGCGGGAGCCACTCATCGACAAATTCTCGCTGCCGTCGTTTCAGTTCGTCGATTTTTTTCAGCGCCAACTGAAGATCTGTCTCGGTACGAAAAATTCCTACCAAAGCTTGCATAGTTTCCTGCAAGTCGCTATGCAGGTTATAGGGACTCTCCCCATCCTTCCGCTCGAAGGGCGCGAGGACTTCCGCTTCCGCCTCGTCCACCTGTTTCTGATCGATCACCGGGGAGTTGGTTTTCTTGGCGTGCTCGGCCGCGGCAAGTCCGGCTCTTCTTCCGAAAACCAGGAGATCGGAAAGGGAATTGCCCCCCAGGCGATTTGCCCCGTGCAAACCGGCCGCGACCTCTCCTGCCGCAAACAGGCCGGGCACTGAAGACTGCCCTGTGTCGGCTTCCACCCGAACCCCTCCCATCATGTAGTGGCAAGTAGGACCCACTTCCATTGGCTGCTTGGTGATGTCGACATCCGCAAGCTCAAGGAATTGGTGATACATGCTGGGTAGTTTTCTTTTCACATACTCGGCGGGTTTGTGAGAAATGTCGAGGAATGCGCCGCCGTGTTCCGTGCCTCTGCCTTCTTTCACCTCGGTGTATATGGCTCGAGCCACGACGTCGCGAGTTGAGAGTTCCATACGAGCGGGATCATAACGCTCCATAAAGCGTTCGCCCTGCTTATTTCGTAGGATCCCGCCCTCGCCACGCACCGCTTCTGTGACCAAAATTCCCTGTACTCCCGGCGGCCATACCATGCCTGTGGGATGGAACTGCACAAACTCCATGTCCAGCAAATCGGCGCCCGCCTCGTAAGCCAGCGCCATTCCGTCGCCGGTATATTCCCAGGAATTTGAAGTAATGGGCCAAGCCTTGCCGATGCCTCCTGTCGCCAGAACAATAGACTTCGCCTTGAAAACTACGAATCGCCCGTTTTCGCGCCAGTAGCCGAATGCCCCGACAACTCCGTTGGCATCTTTGAGTAATCGCGTAATCGTACATTCCATGTAAACATCGAAGCCCATCTGCACGCCGCGATCCTGCAATGTGCGAATCATTTCCAGACCGGTGCGGTCACCGACGTGGCATAGACGCTTAAAACTGTGGCCACCGAAGGCGCGTTGCAGGATTCGTCCGTCGTCCGTACGGTCAAAAAGCGCACCCCATTGTTCTAACTCCCGAACTCGCTCGCTGGCTTCCTGTGCGTGAAGTTGAGCCATCCGCCAGTTGTTCAGAAATTTGCCGCCACGCATGGTGTCGCCAAAGTGCACTCGCCAGTTATCGGACACATCCACGTTTCCCATGGACGCGGCGATTCCACCTTCGGCCATAACTGTGTGAGCTTTTCCAAGCAGAGACTTGCAGACGACCCCGACCGTCGCGCCTTGTGACAGGGCTTCGATAGCTGCGCGCAAACCCGCGCCGCCTGCGCCGATTATCAATACGTCATGTTCGTGGATCTCGTAGTTGGCGTTCACAGGAGGCGAAAGTCCCTTATCGCGCCCGAAGCCAGCAGACGCACGTAAAAATCGGTGAAGCCTACAAAGATCAGACTGATCCAGGCAAACAACATGTGATGTTCATTCAAGGCGCTTAAGCCAAGCCAGCTCCTGTGGCGCGCGCCACCGAAATTCACGCAAGAAAAGCAATCGAGTTTTCCACCGAGAAGATGGCGTAGCGAATGGCAGGAAAAAAGATAAAGCGTCAGTAATGTCACATTAGTTAACAACACGAGGGAGCCTACGCCAATGCCAAATCCATCTTCAAAAAAGAAACCGCGAACCGCGTCACGCCACAGAAAAAGGATGAAGACAATTCCCAAGTACATAAAGTAGCGGTGGATATTTTGCAGAATAAAAGGGAACTTGGTCTCGCCAAAATAACGGCGACCTCGCTTTTCCGCCACAGCGCATCCCGGAGGGTCGAAAAAGAAGGCGCGGTAATAAGCTTTGCGATAGTAGTAGCATGTAACGCGAAACCCCAGCGGGCCCCCGAGAATCAATAGCGCCGGCGAGAAGCGCCAATAGGTGTGACTGGCATCGATCAGCGGCGAGTAAAACGGGGAAAGATAAGGTCCCCACTGATAGTAGGCGCCCTCAAACGCTCTGAGGGTTGCGTAAAGACCGAACCCGCCAAGTCCGAAGATGACAAAAATCGTTTGTACCCACCACGCTTTATCCCCCGGAGGATTCTGCATCCGTACTTCTACCGATGAAGCCATTCCCTCTCCATGCCTGAGTTTTAAATCGTTCTGAGACAGCGACGCATTATAGTCTATGAGGGAAGCGAGACAAAAACTCTTGCGTAAATTCAGGAAGTACGGAAGTGTTCCGACTGACATTTGGGCTGCTAAAATTATGATTCCTGGTGAATGTTGCCGCAGCGCTAAGAAAGTGAGTTCGAACTAGGTGGAATCCGAATCAATTCTTGTCACCGGCGGCGCTGGATTCATTGGCTCGAACTTCATTCTGCAATGGCTGGCAACTGAGCAGGCATCAGTGGTAAATCTCGATAAGCTGACCTACGCGGGGAATCCTCGCAATCTCGAAAAAATAGCTGACGACGAACGTTACAGTTTCGTTCATGGAGACATTTGCGATCGGAAACTTGTTTTCGCACTATTGGACCGCTATAAGCCGCGAGCCATTGTGCATTTTGCCGCCGAGAGTCATGTCGATCGATCCATTCACGGACCTGACGATTTCGTACGCACAAATGTGAACGGCACCTTCAGCCTGCTAGAAGAGGCCCGTTCGTACTGGGCCCAATTGCCGGAACCGCGACAAGTCCGGATTTCGTTTCCTGCATGTTTCTACGGACGAAGTTTATGGATCTCTTAACGAAAACGATCCCGCCTTTAACGAAAATACTGCGCTACGCGCCCAACAGTCCGTATTCGGCATCCAAAGCGGCTTCTGACCATCTGGTGAGAGCTTATCACCATACTTACGGACTGCCCACGCTGACCACTAACTGCTCCAATAATTACGGCCCTTATCAGTTTCCGGAGAAACTGATTCCCTTGATCTTTTTGCATGCCACAGAGGGCAAGCCGATTCCGGTTTATGGCGATGGCAAGAATGTACGCGACTGGCTGTATGTTGAAGATCACTGTGCAGCGATCCGAACCGTAATTAGCAAAGGAAGAATCGGCGAGACCTACAACATCGGGGGACGCAACGAAAAACAAGAATCTTGAAGTAGTACAGACGATTTGCTCAACTCTGGACCAACTTCGTCCCAAAGATCCGGTCGTTCCACACTACAATCTCGTTACTTTTGTGCAAGATCGTCCTGGACACGACCGTCGTTACGCGATCGACGCCAGTAAAATTGAAGCGGAACTCGGGCTGGCGGCCTAACGAAACTTTCGAAACCGGCATCCGCAAAACTATTGAGTGGTATCTTGCGAACGACGAATGGATTCAGGCAGTGACCAGCGGCAGCTACCGGCAGTGGATGGCGAAACAATATTCAGTCTAAGAGTCTCAGCATAGAAACTTCACGTATTTGATTTTATGAACGCTTCCGGCAACAAAGGGATTATTCTGGCTGGCGGTTCGGGCACTAGGCTATATCCCGTGACCCACGCGGTCTGCAAAAGTCTGCTGCCGATCTACGACAAGCCGATGATTTACTATCCGCTCTCGACATTGATGCTCGCGGGCATTCGGGACATCCTGATAATTTCTACTGCCCGAGGACCAGCCGAAATTCCAGCAGCTTTGGGAGATGGCTCCCGTCTCGGACTGAACTTTCACTACGCTGTGCAGCCACGCCCAGAAGGAATTGCGCAAGCGTTTCTTAGTGGGCAAAGATTTCATCGGATCCTCCGGATGCGCCCTGGTGCTCGGAGACAATATTTTCTACGGTCATGATTTCGTAGCCAGCCTTGTGGACGCCGGGAAAGAGATGACGGGGGCGCGAATTTTCGCCTATCCCGTGCACGACCCTGAGCGGTACGGCGTCGTCGAGTTCGATGACTCCGGAAAAGCTTTGAGCCTTGAAGAGAAGCCCACAGCGCCGAAATCCCGCTACGCCGTAACTGGACTTTATTTTTACGATAACCAAGTCGTGGACATCGCTGGAGTCGCTCAAGCCTTCCGCCCGCGGCGAACTCGAAATCACCGATGTGAACAAGGAGTATATGAAGCGCCGGCAGCTTGAAGTTGTGGTCATGGGCAGAGGCATGGCCTGGCTCGATACTGGCACGCATGAGGCGATGCTGGAAGCATCCCTATTCATCGAGACCATTGAAACCCGGCAGGGATTGATGGTGTGCTGCCCGAAGAAATCGCTTATCGCTACAAATACATCACCGCCAGCCAACTGGAAGCGATGGCAGCGCCCATGAAGAAAAATCGTTATGGCGAATACCTTCTCCAGCTTCTGACAGAAAAAGTTTTCTAATCCACCGACCAGCAGCATTAAGCTCATGAAGCCTATTAGCACGTTGCTAACCGATGTCATTCTCATCGAACCCTCGGTATTCGGGGACGAGCGAGGCTTCTTCATGGAGAGCTATAACCAGGCTCGCATGAAGGAGATGGGAATTTCGCAGCCGTTTGTGCAAGATAACCACTCGCGGTCTTCGAAAAATGTATTGCGCGGATTGCACTATCAAACCCCTCACGTTCAAGGAAAACTAGTCCGCGTAATTATTGGAGAGATATTCGACGTTGCGGTTGACTTGAGAAAGTCGTCCCCTACCTTCGGCAAATGGGATGGAGCGATCTTGTCCGCGGAAAACAAAAGGATGCTGTGGGTTCCAGAAGGATTGGCACATGGCTTCCAAGTGTTATCCGACACTGCGGAGGTCCTTTACAAGACGACCGACTTTTATCATCCGGAATGTGAGAAAACGATTATCTGGAATGATCCTGATCTGAATATCGCGTGGAAATCAATCGGTTCGCCGGTCGTTTCAGCAAAGGACGCGTCAGGCGTCCCCTTCAGTCAGGCCCCGAAATTTGACTAGTCATTTCTCTTGTTGGCCGGGACATTCCTATGCGACGTCGTTGACTTTGCTGTACTCGCTGACGTTTGAGTGGCGTTGTTGTCGACTCTTGTCCGACGCCGCTGGTCAGTCCCTCTTCTCGAGAATATTGAAACTAGAGCTCTCGCCCGCGAACGAAACACAGTCTTCGACGCTCGAAAAAGCAAACATGCGGATCCGGGCCGGCGCAGATCGGGTTACCACCGCTCCCGCATATCCCTCTTGAAGTTTCAAATCTTTGAAGTACCACTCCAGTGACGCCCCGGGACGGTCAACCGCGCCCTCATTCATGTCCGGCTGCGCACCCGCATAAAATTCATTCAAGGGAAACGAAAGTCCCATGCCGATGGCTTTGAGATAAGCTTCTTTCCTGGCCCAGCAGGCGAAGAATCCAGCTAGCTTCTGATCTTGCGGCAAAGCCAGAAGCTCTTCGTTTTCGCGCTGATTAAAAAACCGCGCACTGATCTTCATCCAATCAGTTGAAGTTTTGAACTGCTCGATGTCAACGCCAATTGGATTACCGGCAAAACCATACAGTGCGAGCGCGCCAGAATGAGCGAGATTGAAATGAAAATCTGGATGCGCTCGGAGCGCCGGCTTCCCCTTAACTCCGTAGATGAATGAAATATCGGCCAGGCGACATGACGCATATAGCAAGACAACAAAACCCGCAACATTCCCCGGCAGCAGCGAACGATCGCCCGTGCTCCGGATTGATAAATCGATCCGACCGGGCCAACTCGTCGGGAGTGAGCAGTCCCCTAAGTTTCTCTACAAAACCTGACTCGCCAATTTCAGTAACGGGAACAATCCAAATATCGACCGCCCCGGGATTAGCGATGAGGTTAGCGATAGAGACGGAATCCCGTGATGGGGAGGTGCTTAACATTGAAAGTCCGAGTGAACTTTCAAGTATAGAGGTTAGGGAATATCCACTTCTATCTGATCGGAAAAGCCACTCTGGGTTCCATTGGCGGTTATGGAAGTGGTCACGTAGTAGTAGGACTGGCCGCTCTTCAGTGCGCTATCCAGATAGCGGGTCGTGGAGTCCGGAACGGCATTGAGTTTTGAGTACGGGCCCCCAGACCTGTCCGCGCGGTAGATGTTATAGCCGATTACGCCGTTGCTGCTGGCCGTCCATGACAGCGTTACATTGTGGAGAGACGCCGCAGTACCCGTCCCGGCCAATGCCCCTATAACTCGCGCAGAGGGCCCGCTACTCTGAAATGATAATGCGGCTGACGCAGTTCCTCTGGAGCGAGGTGTAAATGTAAGCGAGAAAGATTTACTCTGTCCCGGATTCAACACGAGAGGAAAAGATAACCCGCTCATGGCAAATTCTGGCGATGTAATCGCCGCCGAATAGACCACCACCTTGCCGCTGCCGGCGCGAAGAGTTCCGCTCATCGCTTCAGTCGCTCCGATTTTTACGTTCCCAAAATTTAAATTCGCAGGGGAGATGCTCAATCGCGCTCCTGGTATCGCATTCCCAGCCAATGGAATCGGCAATTCGTACGCGGCGGTACCCACGTTCAGCTTTGCATTGGCCCTGCCACTATTGGTTGGGATAAAGGCGGTGGTGAAGGTAACGCTGTGGCCTGGAGGCAAGGTCATAGGTCCATTGAAACCAATCACGTTAAATTCTGCCCCAGACATTCCCAGGTTCTTAATAGTCTGGGTTGCTGATCCAATATTGGAAATCGTTACGGGAAGTCGCACCATAGCACCCAGCGGGACCGTCCCGAAATTTAAGCTCGACGGGCGGGCAATTAAACGAGTGCTCAGGCCCCTTCCGGTCACATGGAATACCCCGTTCCTAAGGCCGGGCGTGCGCAGCGTCAAATATCCGTCGGTCGGTCCTGGCCGGTAAGGCGTGAATGCGACCTGGACGTTGACTGTTCCTCCGGGCACAATTGTGTAAGGCAGTTTGATGTTTCGGAGGGAGAACGCTGGGTTGCTCCGATCCACGCTGGAAAGAACTACTGAGGAAGCGCCGCGGTTAGTCAGGGTGATCGTCTTCACTGTACCATTTCCCAATGCAACGTCGTTAAACGCCAAATGGGCTGAACTGACAGCCAATCTGGAAACGTTGCTGGCCGACCCTGGGGACGAACTCGAGGCATAAGACTCGCTGTGCAGAACCAGCGCTCCTAACAGGACTGCAACCGAAATGAACAGACGAATCTTCGTGTGCGCGAGGAAAAGGCGGGCCATCGCGCGTAGTTTCAACGATCATGCGCCTATAGAAAAGGTCTCATTAGTACATGTCTGGGTAATAACCCTGTGAAAAACCGCACCCAAAGCCCAATTCCCCAAATCAGCCTGCAAAACTATAGTTACGACTGGTTACGGACTGGGTTATGGACTAGGAACCGTGGCCTGAATTTCATTGGAATTTCCGCTCTCCGCGCCGCTTGCATCCACCGCCGTCGTGACGTAAAAATACGTTTGGCCCGACGAAGACGTACTGTCCTGGTATGTAGCGTTGGCCATCAAGGCGCTATTAACCTTCGTGTAAGGACCGCCGGTTTGTGCGGCGCGATAAACGTTGTAGCCAGCCACCGCGGGGCTATCGGCCGTCCAGGAGAGATTAACGCTGTGTTGAGGCGCCGCCGAACCCGCTCCCACCAGTGACTCCACCACTGACGGCTGCGACGCATTGGTGTTGAAGGCGACACTTGCCGACGCAGTCCCACTCGACTGCGGGGTGAATATCACGTTGAAGTTAGCGCTTTGACCGGCCGGAATTGTCAGTGGCAGCTGGATTCCACCCAGGGAAAATTCCGCACTGCTTGAGGAAGCCGACGAAACAGTAACGCTTGATCCGCTTGCGCTGATGGTTGCAGTGAGGCTTTCAGTTTTTCCAATTGGGATTGAACTGAAATTCAGGCTGGACGGGTTCAGGGTGATTTGTCCGAGAGCGGTACCCGCGCCTGATAGAGGAAAACTCACCACGGAATTTGAGGCATTCGACGCAACCGCAAGGTTTCCTTGAACGGCACCGGGAGACTGAGGCGTGAAGACGCCGGTGAACGACACACTCTCACCCGGGGATAAAGTCATCGGTAGATTTAATCCGCTCACTGCGAATCCTGCTCCCGAAGTCGTAGCCTGGCTTATGGTCACGGGACCGCCGCCAGCATTCATCAATGCCATGGGTTGGCTCTGAGCCGTGCCCACCGCGATACTTCCGAAGGCAATGGATGAAGGCGCGGTCGTCAAGCGGCCCATTGGCACCGCGCTGCCGGAAACCGGGATCACGAATGACCCTGCGAGCCGCAATATTGTTCCGCGATCATAAAGGCCGCGAATATCTAAACCGAGTGGCGAGGCAAAGGTGACCAATCGCAAATTGCCACTTACGTTCCCCGTAGCCGCCGAGGACAGGGAGACAGCAAAGGTTGCTGAATCGCCAGGCTTGAGCATCGCCGGCAAGGTTGGGCCTGAAACCGTCAATCCCATCCCAGTTATGGTTGACTTCGTGATTGTCAGATTGGTCCCGCCAGAATTAATTACTGTTTCAGTTACTGAGCCGCCCGATCCGGCCCCGAAGACAATAGCTGCCGGGCTGGTGGCGAGCTGACCTTGAATCACCGCCACTCCATATAAAGGGATCGTGGCATATGAGTTCTGGCCGTCCAACGAAATGTCGAGCGAGCCCGAACGCTGGCCGGCCGAACCAGGCGTGAACGTAATGCCCACGGTCGACGACTGTTTTGGGGCCAGCGTCAAAGGGAACGAGGAACTGCCGCTGATCTGAAAATCCGCGCCATCTATGGTCCCTGACTGGATCGTGATGGCAGCCCTGGTCGGATTAGAGATGATCTCAGTCACTACCGTGCTGCCGCCAACGACTACGGTGCCGCAATTTACGCTGGACCGGCTCAACATTAACCCATTGGGCAATTTGCTTGCCTCTGCTTTCTATTGAGAACAGGGCGAAGGCAAGAACGAACACAAACAAGGGACAAAAGGCTAAACGGCAGCCTAAGAAATTCGGGGGAGGTGATTGCTTCACGGGGGCCTCTTACGCGCTGCGATGCCTGGATCGCGGCAGATTATTTGTTCTGCTGCCCTTGTCGTGGAATTCAGGACAGCAGGGTTAGTCTGCGTTCTAGAGACGCGAAGAGGTAGGTGTCAGAAGGCCGAGAAGCCTTGTCCAGTAAGCCATGTGGATTCATTGGCCCTGAATTACAGGCTTTGGTACTTTAATGAAATTGCGCAAACGAAAGGACGGCTTAGGCTCTACGGAGGTGCACGGTGAGGGTGGTTACCTCGCAGCTTTGGCGGGGGCTGCTAACCCCGATGTAGCGAGGTCATTACTGGTCATGCTGCTTTCCAAAGCCAGCCACTCCACCAGTCTTTTTCGCGAATGGGCAGGCATATCGAGGAAACGAATCCCGACGCCTCCATGCGGATCTTGCCAAACGATTTCGCCCTTGGCTTTTATCGTCTCATTGAAATCTGGCAGCGTGCATTCGAAAGTTAATTGAGCGGACGCGGGAAGCGGATTGTCAGAGTGGATTGCCGCGCCAGAATCGCTCAAATCTTCAATTGCCACCTGCCGGTTCGTCACTTTTCCGAAGCTCAGCCTGGCTTGCATTTCAACGCGAACTCGCTTGAAACTTCGTCGCTCTTGAGCCATTAAGTTACGTACTGCGCGCAATCCATGGCGGACTCGCTCAGCGGAAAGCGGCTTGTACAGCACAATTTGAGTCGCGCCCTGGAATGAGGAGCCAGTTGCAGCAGCTCCGCCCGCCAAGAGTATTCGCACTGACTTCCTGCAAAGAGGTAAGTCCCGCGCACTTTCCAACAACTGAATGGCGCAGTCGATTTCGTCATCGGCAACAATCGCGTCGAACTTTTTTGCGCTGACCTTGCGCAAGGCTAACTTCTGGTCAACAAACTGTTCGACTTCCACTCCCAGGTCTTTAAATACCCGGCTTATTACACGAATGACGGTTTCTTCCTTGGAGAGTACCAGCGCCGATAGCATGACCGAATGCTAAAAACATTGGTGTGCACCGGCAAGTTACCGAAGTTCCTCGTAGAGAGTTGGAGAGGCGGTGCGCTCGTTTGTCCTACCGTTGCGCCTCTGCTTTTAATCGGGGGTTTCGATTGCCATCCACGACCGCGACTGGGCCGATCTTTCCGCGGCATCCAAAACCTGCTGCACGGCGAGACCGTCACGGAAATTCGCATGAAATTCCTCGCTCTTCGCCAGGGAAGCTAGGAAATCTCCGACGGTGGAAATGAATGTGTGCTCGTATCCAATAATGTGGCCGGCGCGCCAGAAATTTCCCGTGTAGGGATGATCAGGTCCTGTGATCAGAATCTTCCGGCTGCCTTGTAAATTGGGGGCGTCGGTCGCGTCGTAAAATTCCAGATGATTCAGCTCTTCGAGGTTCCACGCTAACTTGCCCTTTGAGCCATGAATTTCAAAGGCGTTGCGGTTGCGGCAGCCCACTCCAAACCGGCTCGCCTCGAAGCTGCCGAGACTCCCATTCGCGAAGCGGCTCATGAACATCGTGGCATCATCTACATCGCGTCCCGGAACAAAAGAATGTTGGGTCGCATTCAATTCTGTAATTGGACCATTCAAGTACATTGCCAGATCGATTAGATGGGAAAGCAAATCTCCGCTTGCGCCCGATCCCGCCTCACTACGATGGAATCGCCATGTATTGGCCTTCGGGTCCACCCCGGATTGGTTCATGTAGCTCGCGCGATAGTGAAATATTTCCCCCAACCTGCCTTCGTCGATAAGTCGTTTCGCAAATGCAATGGCTGGAACGCGCCGGTAATTAAACCAAACCAGATTAGGACGATCTCCCACGGTCTGTACCATCCGTTCAGCCTCGGCGAGAGAAGTTGCGAGCGGCTTTTCGCACCAAACCATCTTTCCTGCATCGGCCGCCGCCACGAGAAATCGGCTCATGCAATACGTTCGGGACCGCGACATCTACTACATCGATATCCGGGCTCGCGATCACTTCGCGCCAGTCCGCTGATGTTTCCTCCCATCCCCACTGGGACGCCATCGCAGCGAGTCGGTTTTGATCGCGGCCGCAAATGACCTTCAGTCGAAGCTGATAAGGAGATTCGAAAAAATGTCCAACCTGATGAAATGCGTTGGAGTGTGCGCGGCCCATGAAACCTTGGCCAATCATTGCGATGTTCAGGGCCTTCTTAGATGGCATGGGGAAGCGACGATCAGCAAAAAATAATGGCTCCAATTTAAAGGAGCCATTCGTGGTGCGAAGCACTCTGTCCACCCTTAGTATTGGCGAGGCTCCGCGCAATGTCAAGTTGGTCGGGGAGTTATCTCTGCGTTTGTCTCCCCAAATGAGACTTCTCCACCGATGGAGAATGGACCCGACGGGATTCGAACCCGCATCTGCTACTTGGACAGAGTGCTGTGTTCCCATTACACCACAGGCCCAGAAGTAGTGTCTGCGAGCGATCAGATAGCCCGCAAGGATATTGGGTCGCAATTTGCGATGAGTATCCCGAAATGGCGCAGAAATTCACGACAAGAATTAGCATGGTGCCCCGAGCTTGTTGAAGGGTTCGCGTCGATCTAAGAACTGACCGCGTACTTGACTGCAATTGCTTTCCGCTTCGACTAATCGCAGCCTCCCTTTAACTTCGTAAGACTCCTGTTTGCAGCGCTTACTTACCAATCTATTGGCACCAAAATTGCCGCCGTTATTTGGGATTCTGTTTTCTTGCTCCCGTTGAACCATGCGCTCTTACATATCTTCGGTTCTCGTTATTGGGACTCTGGCTTTCCTGCCATTGCTGGTTTGGCCAGCGACGGTTTCTGTCACGCGCACCGTCAAGAGTGGTGATGTGAGATATCGTGAACCACGCTTGTGGAAGACGCCCACCTACGTGTCTAACTTTAGTCCGGTAATGCAATCCTCGGTCTGGACAACCTGTGAAGTGAACCTCGGCCCGGAGCCATTAACTACTCCCAATCCCTTGGTCGAAAATCGCATCGAAGACAAAGTTGCGGTGAGTTTCATCATTGGAACGGATGGCCGCGTTTACAGTGCCCTGATCCTCAAAAGCGCCGGAGACCTTCAGGACCGCGCAGTGCTAGCGGCTGTACGCTCCTGGCGTTATCGTCCCGCTTCATGCAATGGAGTGCCTACCCAGGCGGAGGCGCGGATCGAGTTTTCCAATCGTTAATCTTTCGAACCATTTATTGTTTGGACCGTTGGTCTTTCGAGGCATCGGGTTTTCCAATCATTGACCGGCTTTTGCTCTAGAATCGTCATCAGAGTCAGCCAAGGATCATTCATGAGTAACGAAGAACCGAAGCCCAAGGATTCTGCCTCCGAAGACACCGCCGAAGAAGTCAGCCCTAACTCCGCGGTCGACGAGTTTTTTAACCGTATGAACTATGACATGCGGCGTCCCAAGCCCGGGCAGGATGCTGTGGCCGCCGCGCTACAGGTGATTCAACGACTCGGCGTAGAGGGCACGGGCGCCGAAATTGTTGCTGAAGAAGAAATCGCCACGACCGGAATATGCCAATCCTGCGGGGCCCAGAATCGCCCCGACAACAATTTTTGCGCCGCCTGCGGAGTTCAATTAATCCATCACGCCCCGGCGTAACGATGCCAGCCAACAAAGCCACGCGTGAATTCCATTTCTGAAGCGAACACTCCAGGACATCATTATCACCATCACTATCATCATCATTATTTTTCCCCCGAGTCGGCCCCGCAGGCAGAACGCACCGCAGCGACCTGTAGCCGCCGCCGGGCCGCGCGACGCCGCACGAGTAAAGACGCCGTCTAACAGGAACAGCTCTGAGCCGCGCGGAGACTGCAGTCCGCAAGGTGACCCAAGATTGGGCACTGGCCTGTAACACTACTCATCTTGGACGATCTAGTGGAACTCTACGTTGCGGACGCCTTGCTTCTGCGTCCCAATGTTCCTCCTGTTCGCGGAACTGCATCGATCCGCGAATTTTTATTCGGCGCCATCGATGCAGGGCTCGGCGAAGTGGAACTCGATCCCATCCGAGTTGAAATTTTCGGCGATGTTGCTTTTGAAGCCGGACGCTGCAAGATGCTGGTCCCGACTGCTGCCGGAAAGCGGCGCGAAGATCGTGGCAAGTATATGGTCGTTCTAACCAGGCAGGGCGGCGAGTGGAAGATTGTTTCGGACTGCTGGTCCAGTGATCTGAGTTTAGCCGCTGCCGGCGAGCTCAACCTTGCTAAATCAGGAGAAGCGGCTCCGGGCCCTTTGTCTCGTCCTCAGCGCAAAGGCTTCTGATCCCGCTTCACAGAGCGCGTCTTACGGAATCGCAGCCATCACCGGATTTGAATAATTACTCTCTGCATGGTTAGCATCCACCGAGGTAGCAACGTAGTAGTAAGTTGCCCCTGATTGCGCGTTTGTGTCTGCAAAATCTGCGGATGGAAGCGTCGTTTGGGTGAGTTTCGAGTAAGGTCCGCTCCGCTGCGAACTGCGATACACGTTGTAACCCACAACCGGCGAATTGTCAGGCGTCCACGAGAGAGCTACTCTGTGAATACTTGGCTGATTTGGCAGAGACTTGTCCCGCCACGGATCCGCTCAAAACAACTGGAGTCGAGGCGCCAGTACTGCTTATGAATGACAAGTTTCCACTTGATATTCCTACCTGGTCCGGAACAAACGTCACTCGAAATGGGACACTCTGGCCTACCGGAATTGTTACCGGGAAAGTGATACCGCTCAAGGAATAGCCCTCACCGGTTTCGTCCACGGTCGAGATAGTGACTGGGGAACCCGTCGCGCTGAGGTACCCAACTGTCGTTGTGCTCGAGTTTAAGGCCACATTCCCAAAACTTATCGCTGGAGCAGAAACGTGAAGAGTGCCACCTGAACCGGGCGTGAACTTGAAAGGCCCGCTTCCTAACAACGAGAGCGGAAGATCGGAGTTCGTAGCGTCGCTCACGACCGAAGCCGTGCCATTGACTGTCCCGCCCGTTAACGGAGTAAATTCGATTCCGAGACTGATGCTTTTTCCCGCCCCGAGCACGAATGGAAGCCTCGGAGTATAGCCAAGTTTGAATCCCGTCCCGCTGATCTTAATTTGGGATACCGTAACCGAGCGACCCGTCAGTGGCAGGATTAGTGAGCGCAATCGAACTTAAAATAGAGTGGCCCAGTGGCACACTGCCGAATTGCACGGATTTCTTATCAGCCATGAGTTCGTTCGCCGCCGGGGAGGATGACCCACCACACCCGATTAGCAGGGAAGTTCCAAAAAGCAGTAATCCAAGAAGGTATCGGTTTGGCATAGACGCCTCGTCTCTCGAGGGTCATTATCCCGATATGGGAGCGATTGCTGTAGAGTCCGAAAATGCATGTTCCTACTCAAGATTTTCGTGATACTTCGGTAATCTTTGAGTCGCGGAGAATGGCTGGAAAGTCGCATTCAGCGCGGGAAGTCACTGAAAGCAATACGTAAAATCGTTGCGAAAGTTGATCAAAGCCGACGTCGTGAAATGATCTGTGGAAGGGAAAGCCGAAGGCCCTCCGAGCTGGTTACGGAAAACTTGTTAGCGCAACACATTCTCCAGCGGAGAACTTGCGGTCGCATATAACTTCTTGGCCATCCGGCCGGCAAGATAGGCAAGGCGTCCCGCTTGTACCGCAAATTTCATCGCTTCCGCCATCATTACCGGATCCTGTGCTCCCGCAATTCCCGTATTCATCAGCACAGCATCGGCGCCCAGTTCCATCGCTACCGTCGCGTCGGAAGCGGTTCCAACTCCAGCATCGAGAATTAGCGGCACCCCGGTGATCATCTCCCGCAGGATGCGGATATTCGCGGCATTCTGAATTCCCAGCCCGCTTCCGATCGGCGCTCCCAAGGGCATGATTGCGCTCGCGCCCGCATCGAGCAGTCGCCGGGCAAACACAATGTCATCCGACGTGTACGGCAGCACCACGAATCCTTCTTTCACCAGGGTGCGAGTGGCTTCGAGTGTGGCCTGCACATCCGGATACAGCGTCGCCTGATCGCCAATCACTTCAAGCTTCACCCACTCCGACAATCCGACTTCGCGCCCCAGCCGCGCGGCTCGTACCGCCTCATCCGCCGTGTAACAACCCGCAGTGTTAGGAAGCAAAATATATTTCTTGGGATCGATGTAATCGAGCAAAGACTCTTTGCTGCGATCCAGATTCACCCGGCGCACCGCGACCGTCACCATCTCCGCGCCACTTGCCTCAAGCGCCCGCGCCGTCTGCTGAAATGACTGATACTTTCCGGTGCCAACGATAAGGCGAGAATGAAACTGGCGTCCGGCAATAATAAGGGGGTCCATGCAGAACATTGTAATCGCTAAGCGAGGGGGATCGTGCATTCCCAGGCCACATCGGAGTCCCGATTTACCGTTGCTATAATGCCGCTAGCCGTTGTTTTGATTTAAGACTCTGCGTTCACAAAAAATGACCGTTCCAAAATCCAGCGTCGCTACTCGTATTGAATCCGACAGCATGGGACAAATCGAAGTCCCGGCGAATGTGTATTGGGGCGCTCAAACTCAGCGTTCCCTGCTGCACTTCAATATCGGACGCGACGTTATGCCTCCGGAGCTCATTCATGCTTTCGGAATTTTGAAGAAGGCGTGCGCCCTGGTCAATGAAGATCTCGGAAAGCTTACGCCGGAGAAAACCAGGCTGATCGTGCAGGCGGCGGACGAAGTTATCTCCGGAAAACTGGACGATCAATTTCCGCTGCGCATCTGGCAGACGGGCAGCGGCACCCAGACGAACATGAACGTCAACGAGGTGATCTCGAATCGCGCCATTGAAATCTCCGGCGGTGAAAAGGGATCGAAGAAGCCGGTGCATCCTAACGATGACGTGAACATGTCACAGTCGTCGAACGATACTTTTCCGGCAGCCATGCATATTGCGGCAGCGGAGCGAGTCAGAAATGTCCTCATTCCGGCGATTCAAAGTGTTCACGAGGCTATCGACGCAAAAGCGAAACAATTTAAAGATGTAGTAAAAATTGGCCGCACGCACTTGCAGGATGCGGTCCCACTGACCTTTGGACAGGAATTCGGCGGATGGGCTTCGTTGCTCGAGCGCGACATCAAGCGTCTGGAGCAGGTGCTGGACGGTCTCTACGATCTGGCAATTGGGGGAACGGCAGTAGGCACAGGTCTAAACGCGCATCCCGAATTTGCGGAACGCGCAGCCACAAAAATTGCCGAACTGACGGGACTGCCGTTTCGTTCGCATCCGAATAAGTTTGCGGCGCTGTCGGCGCACGATGAAATTGTTTTTGCGCAAGGCGCTCTCGAAACCCTGGCTGCCTCGCTGATGAAAATCTCGAACGACATTCGCTGGCTGGCCTCGGGACCGCGGTGCGGACTGGGCGAATTGTCAATCCCGGAAAACGAGCCGGGATCGTCGATCATGCCGGGGAAAGTGAACCCTACGCAGTGCGAGGCGATGACCATGGTCTGCGCGCAGGTTCACGGAGCCACCGCCGCGGTCGGATTTGCGGGTTCGCAGGGAAACTTCGAGCTGAACGTCTTCAAGCCGGTAATCATTTATAACTTTCTGCACTCGGTTACGCTGATCGCCGACGCCTGCCACGGGTATGTTGAATACATGGTGAACGGAATCGAAGTGGATCGCGCCAAAGTCGAGTGGTACGTGAAAAATTCGCTCATGCTGGTGACAGCTTTGGCTCCGAAAGTTGGATATGACAAAGCCGCCAAGATTGCTCATACTGCGCACCTCGAGCATACCGGTCTGCGCGAAGCCTCGTTAAAGTTAGGATATTTGAGTGGCGAAGAGTTTGACGAACTGATGAAGCCCGAGAGAATGACGAGACCGTAGTTGGACTACTCAGCTTCCGCCGTCGCGAACTCCACGGCCCCGCTACTTCTCTTCGGCGTCGTGGTAATGCTGATTACGCTTGCCAAAATCATCAAACCGCCCAGCAGAGTTCTTCGTCCTACCGGTTCCCCTGCAAAGAAATATCCAATGGCAACCGCCACAATAGGATTCACATATGCATAGGTCCCCACTTTTGTCGGCGACTCGTAATGCAGTAGCCAGACATAAGCGGTGAATCCGACAATAGAGCCCAGCGTGATCAGGTAGGCCAACGCAAACCACGCGCTCCACGAAACCGTCTGAGGATGGAACTCTGCGAACTCGCCGGTCAGAGCTGCGAGAACGAATAGTTGCACTCCTCCCGTCAACATTTGGGCGGCCGCGCTCATTGGCTTGGACGGCCGGCAGAGGAAGACGAATGGTAAGCACGGAAGCGACCGACCAACTCATGGCAGCGATAAGCAGCGCTAGTGCGCCAGTTCGATCGATTGGCGCTTCGCCGAAACTTAACGAATGATTCATCAACACCGCGACACCGAGAATTCCGGCCACCAGAGCAGTTCCCAAACGGATGGTCAGGCGTTGCGTGCGCAGGAAAATAATTTCCAGACAGTGTCATAAATACCGGAATGCTCGCCAGTACGACTGCGGCGATTCCAGAGGGCACTCTCCTTTCAGCCCAGAATAGGGAGCCGTAATCGAGAACAAAGACTACTGTCCCGAGCAGCGTTGCGGAAGTCCACTCCCGCCGGGTAAGTGAGGGCGTGCCACTGGCCCTCATCCAGGCGAACAAAACCAGGCCCGCAATAAAAAATCGCATTCCCGCCAGCAGAAACGGAGGCACCTCATGCACGCCAATCCGAATTGCGAGAAACGTGGATCCCCAGACGAAATAAATGATGGAAAAGGCCAGAAGAATTTTCCACCTCGCGGGACGGATTGTTTCGCTGGCTTTCATGTTGAAAAATATAGATGGCCGCAACGACCGCGCGGAGTCAGAAAGATGTTAGAGGGGTCCACAACAAATAACGAAGATAGACAGAAGGCTATTCGTAGCGAAGAGCTTCGATCGGGTCAAGCCCGCTGCTTTAATTGCCGGCACCATCCCGCTCACGATTCCCACAAAACTCAGAATAGCAGTGGACCAAAACAGAGTTGCGGAATTAATCACCAGATGAATATCGCCTGCGCTGGCGTTCTCCTCAAAGGCGCTCCACAAGGTTAACGATCCCACCGACCATGACACAGCGTAAGCCAACACCACTCCAAGAATTCCGCCGAGAAATGTGATGGCCAAAGCCTCAGCGAGGAATTGAAAAAGAATATGCCACTTGAGCGCGCCCAGGGCCTTTTCCACTCCAATTTCGCGAGTACGCTGGGTAACGGACACAAGCATAATATTCATCAGTCCCACGCCCCCGATGCCGAGTGTAAGCAATCCGATGAATCCCAGCAGAATTTTGATTGCAACGGAAATAATCGTCAGATTAGCCAGGTCCTTGATGGCGTCAAAGACAAAGATAGCCCGATCGTCTTTGGGATCGAAGCTATGGTGGAACGCGACGGACTGGCGAACCGCTTTGACAACTTTCTCGTGATCGCCCTCATAATCCATCATGATGGCGTCGATGTAGTAATTGTTCTTGAGATCTCCCGAGGCGCTGTACGGCATGAAGATCAGCGCGTTGAAGTTGTCGTCGCCCCCGGAAATTACATGCTTCAAGATACCGATCACCCGGTAGGAAATTCCGTCAATACGTACGCTCTCTCCCACTGCGTTCTGGCCTGAAAAAAGTTTTTTCTTTACGTCTGACCCCAGGACAGCGACGCGACTATGAGTGAAGTCTTCGTTCTCGCCGTAAAAAGCCCCCTCTTCGAGCTCCATATCGCGAATCTTCTGATAGTTGGCGTACGTGCCGCGAATTCCATAAGTGGCACTGCGCGTGCCGTAGGCTATGACACTCTGCTTGTCCACTTCAGGCGAGATGCGGCTGATGGCGGGAACTTCGCTTCGGAGAAAATCAATATCCTGCATCGTTAGCGGATTTGAGTTCCAGCTTTGCTTCCCCCAGCCTGAATGGAAGTGCGTCCCGGAAAAATGGCCACCATGTTCCCACCAAAACTGCGGAAAGCGATCATTAGTGCATTCTGGAAACCGGAACCATACGCCAGGAGCAGGACCACCGTAGCGATGCCCCATGCCATGCCGAGCATGGTGAGCAGCGACCGGCGGCGGTTGAAATTCAAAGCTCCGTAGGCTTGTTTGCCGAGATCATGAAACATAATTCTTCCGATTCGCTATTCCTGCCTTAGAGCTTCGATTGGGGCGAGCAGAGCCGCTTTGCGAGCGGGATAAAGGCCCGCCACTACGCCCGCAATCGAAAGTGACAGAATTGCGGTCCACGCCGAACTTGCGACGATGCGCGGAGTGTCGAAACCCGGCGGCGCCGGAAGTTGTGCCAGCAGTGTCACAAATGCGAAAGAGACCGCGAGTCCGATGAATCCGCTAAGCGTCGTTAAGAAGGCGCCCTCAACAAAAAACTGCGTCAGGATATTGCGATGCGTTGCGCCGAGGGCTTTGCGAAGTCCGATCTCCTTGGTACGTTCGGTGACGGAAACCAGCATGATGTTAATGATGCCGATCGCGCCGAGGCCCAACGTCACAACACCGACGACGCCCAAGAACCAGTCCATTGCGTCGAAAATCTTGCCAACCTTAATTGACTCTTCGATGGTGTCCCAGTCGTCAAAGGCATCTTCGATCTTGGGATCGAATCCGTGTTGCCGGGCAATGATCTGATGCACTTCGTTCTTGGCCTGCAGGTGCATTTCTTTGGTTAAGGGACGGTAATTGATGAAAGAGAGCGCATCTTCGGAATTCTCGCCGGTCAGGGGAAATAACATTCGCATGGTTTCGATAGGAATGAAGATTCGGGCGTTGGTTCCGTTCTGCCCTTCCTTGCCAATTTTTTCCACCACGCCAATGACTTTAAAATCCATCCCATTTAAGAGAATAGTGTTTCCCACCGCGGCTTCACCGGGAAACATTTTTCTGAGCAGTTCCCATCCAACGATTGCCACCCGGCGGTGATTATTATTGTCCTCATCATTCATCCATCGACCGGGATTGATAGGAACATTTCGAATCTGGTTATATTGCGGAGCCACCCCAAAAACCTGACCGTTGGTACTGCTGTAGTCGCTTACAGCTCGAATGTCCTCACGGTTGAGCACCGGGGAAACCGCGCGCACAAACTTTGCCTGATTGCGGATCGCAAGATAGTCGGCATAGGTGAATTTATAGGGCGTGCCGGACTGGTAGCTGCCTGCGACGGCGGGAACGCGACCCGCAAACATGAACATAATGTCCTGACCGAGTTCAGCCAGGTTTTTGGCTTGTCCGCTGCGAAAGCCTTCTCCGAGCCCGACCAGAAGCAGCAGCGAACCGACGCCCCACGCGATCCCAAACATGGTGAGAAATGAACGCAGTTTGTGCGCCCACAGGGTAGATAGCGACTGTCGGATCAGGTCAATTAAAGTTCTCATAGACTCTTGTCTTGCGGGGCCCTTAGATAGATACGGTTTGAAAGCACCGGAGGTTCCTGGAAGTTACACTCCCGAAAGTTGGACGTTTCAGGCAAGCAAACGATAGCTGGAATTCCGATGTAGGCTAACCAGCCATCTTTTGCGAATCAGCAGGTTGCGCTGGATAGTCATAGACACCGCGGCCAGCTTTGCGTCCCAGGCGTCCCGCTTTTACGTACTGGACCAACAAGGGCGCCGGACGATATTTTTCTCCAAGGCTTTGATGGAGATATTCGAGAATATGCAGACGCGTATCCAACCCGACCAGGTCCACCATTTCGAATGGTCCCATAGGATGATTCAGCCCCAATTTTAAAGCTTTGTCGATATCCTCGGCTGACGCCATTCCTTCCTGGAGCATGTAAAAAGCTTCATTGCCGATCAAGGCATTGATGCGGCTGGTGATGAATCCCGGCGACTCCTTAATAATGATTACTTCTTTTCCCATGCGCCTGCCGACTTCCGCAACGGTCGATAGAGTTTTTTCATCGGTCTCCAATCCGCGGACAATCTCGAGCAGTTTCATCTTGTGCACCGGATTAAAAAAATGCATTCCGACGCATTGTTTGGCGCGGTAAGTGACGCTGGCAATTTCGGTGATGCTCAACGACGAGGTGTTCGAAGCGAGAATAGTTTGCGGACGGCAAATCTTATCGAGCAAGGTAAAGATCTCAATCTTCGATTCAATCTCTTCCGGCACGGCCTCGATCACCAGATCGGCTTCGCGGGCAGCGGCTTCGACAGATCCGGAGTACTCGATGCGGCTCAAAGCAGCCTCGGCCTCGGCAGGCGAAATCTTGTTGAGTTCCACGGCTTTGTCCAGATGTGATTTGGTTTCACTCTCAGCTTTTCGGAGCGCGTTGGGAAGCAAGTCTTCGAGGATAGTGCGGTATCCACCGAGCGCGGCGACATGCGCGATGCCGCGGCCCATTATTCCGGCGCCGATCACCGCAACCGTTTCAACCACTATTGAGGGACCTTATCTAAATTCGATATGACGCCGTTGAGGTTTGTCGCGGCGGCGCGCAAGCTTTCGGACAGGCGCTTCTTCTCGTCGGTGTCCATTGCTGGAACGCTGGCGCTGATGCGGCGCAACGTTGTGTTGATATCGTCAACATAATTAATCAGGCGAATAAGTTCTCCGGTCGCTGCCATTCAATCGACTCCTGTTTCCTAATCAGTTTTAACTTCGAGACGTTCGTCAGAAAGATAAAAACTAAACGAACTGAATCCATTCTCAATGGTGTGATGAATTTAGTAAAGGTACGCCGGGGTGACCTTCGATAGTTGCATATTGGGTGCAGGCCACTCGAAGATCAAAAGAGGAACAACTTGATAGACACCATGCTTTGTTCAACATGCGGATATCGCACTTTTGGTGATAGCAATGATAAGTCCTTTTAATTTGTCTTTTGAGTAGCTGGAACATCTAATAATCAGATGAGTGAAAAGCCACTAAAACGCTATATTTTCGCCAGTGACTTCGATCAGACACTGACTTTTAACGACTCTGGATACGTCTTGAGCGAGTTGGCCGGAATTCCTACGGCTGAGTTTGAAAGAAAAGCGCAGGGAATGGCCAAGCTGAATCTCGTCCAACAGGGGGCGGAGCTCGCGTACCTGCTGTTGCATGATCCGGAATTTCAGAGCCGGGTGCGGAAGGAACATTTATACGAAGTTGGGAAACGCATCCGATTAAAAGAAAATATCGCGCTCTTATATGACATTTTAAGGACTGGCATTGAGGGATACTGCTTCGATTTTTATGTTCTCTCCGCAGCTCCGGTCGAGGTGATCCAATCGGCGCTGGAAGGGATTGTTCCGAAGGATCATATTTTCGGCACGGAATTCCGTTACACCGATTCTGGGCAGATTCGCTCCATCGCCCGTGCTACTGCGGGATACGGAAAAGTGGCGGCTCTCGATCAGTTGCAGGCGGAACGCCAGGTTGGTCCTGATCACATTATTTATGTGGGCGACGGAAGTTCCGATGTGCACGTGATGCTTCACGTGAATGTTCGCGACGGTTTCACGATTGCGGTGTCTGAGGCAAAACATGTTTCTCAGGTGGCCAAGCGGACCGTCCTCAGCAGCAATGCATTGGCAGTGCTCGCGCCCATCCTGGAGGACGTTGTGGGATGGCCTAGACTGCGAATCCGGGAATTTTTCGAGTCTTATGGAATTTTGATTCAGGAGTGGGAAAGAGTCAGGACGGATTGGCTCACCCTGCGAGTTGCGGACGCGGAGGAAATGAAAGCCGCGGTCGCGAAATAATGACTAACCAATCGCACTTTTATTAGTCGAATACTCATTATGCTTAGAGATAAAAATTTGGTTTCGCTTTCCCACCAACATCAACACACGCTGGCAATGTGTGTCCGGTTAGACCGCGCCATTCAAGCCGGCAATCTTGATCTGGAAAAATGGCAGATTGAATTGCATGAGCAATTTGAGCATGAGATTTCTTTTCATTTTGCCGCGGAAGAGAAGGAGATATTTCCAATTGCGGCGAGATTTCCGGAATTGATCCCGTTAGTCCGTCAGCTCATGGCGGAGCATGCCATTCTTCGCGGACTGTTCTTACGAGCAGCGGCGCGAAGACTTGGTGTGGCCCAGTTGGAGCGGTTTGTCGAGAAACTTGCCAGCCACATTCGAAAAGAAGAGCGCGAGCTTTTCGAAGCCATGCAGAGACTTATGAATCCCCAGCAATTGGCGGCTGTGGGCATGGCTTTGGCACAGGCGTTGGAGAGTTCGAAACCTGTGTGTGCATTGTAAGTGTTTCGTTTTTGCCTGCTGTGGTCTTGAGCTGATTGTCAGGCTCCAATCGCGAACGGCCATCGCCGTCCCTGTCATTGTTCGTCTGCCCCTGCTATGCTAACTTCGACAAAACAGCAGAGGTTAGCTTGCGAGCCACAATCCCTGCCGGACTTGACCGCAAAGAGGCGGAAGCTTACTCGCGCCTAGATCCGGAACAACTTCCGAAACACATCGCCATAATTATGGACGGCAACGGTCGTTGGGCGCGAAAACGCCATCTGCCGCGCATCGCCGGACATCGGGCCGGGCTGACTTCCGTGCGGTCCACGGTGGAGACCGCATCCGCCATCGGCATTCCCGCGCTCACCCTTTATGCGTTCTCGGAAGAGAATTGGAAGAAGCGTCCCAAGACCGAAGTCGATTTCCTGATGACCCTGCTTTGCCGTTATCTCAAGCAGGAAGTCGCCACCATGAACAAGCAAAATATCCGGCTGCAATATATTGGTAGGCTGCATGAGCTTCCTCCCTCGGTGCAGGACAAGATGGAATGGGCGCGCCAGGCTACAGCAAAAAATGATGGCATGGTCCTGACGCTGGCGTTAAATTACAGCGCCCGCACGGAACTGGTGGACGCATTTCGGTCGATTGTGCAAGCCGCCTCCCGCAATGGCGGTTTGGAACATCTTGAAATCGATGAGGAGTCGGTCTCGCGACATCTTTATACCCGGCATTTGCCTGATCCTGACTTGGTCGTGAGAACCAGCGGGGAGATGCGGCTCAGCAATTTTCTGCTGTGGCAACTGGCTTACGCTGAAATCTATGTGACGCCAACTCTGTGGCCGGAGTTCCGTGGAGTTCATCTGCTCGACGGCATCTCGGAGTATCAGAAGCGCGAACGCCGTTATGGGGGATTGAGCGGCGACGGCTCGAGCGCTCATTCGGCGCACAAGCCCGCGAAACTGGTGCGGAGCTAGAGTTGCACCTTCTCAAACGAGTCCTCACCGCAGTTGTTCTTATTCCCATAGTTCTGTTGCTAATTCTCAAGGCTCCCGCGCCGGCTCTGGCTATGGTGGCGGCGTTAGTCGCGTTGCTCACGGTACAGGAGTTGTTAAAGCTTTCGGAGGCTTACGGCATTAAGCCATTCCACTGGGCGACTTATATTTTTGTCGGTCTGTTTTTCGTGGTGCTGGCGATGACACCTACCGAGAGCAAGCCTCTACTTACCACAGCGATATTCATCTATAGCAGCGGATTTGCCGCTGCATTCGCTGCATTTTTATTTTTGAGCATCGGAATGAATCGTGCCGATTTGAGCACAGCTTTCCCGGCGGCTCTGGTTTCGGTTTTTGCGTTTTGCTATGTGGCGCTGCCACTGGGATTTCTAGTGCAACTGCGGCAACAATGGTCCGGAGCGTTTCTGTTGTTGTATTTGCTGCTGGTCGTTTGGGCGGGCGATATTTTCGCCTACTTTGTGGGAAAGTCTTTGGGGCGCCATTTGATGTCTCCACGAATAAGTCCGAAGAAGACTTGGGAAGGGCGCAGTAGCTTCAATGCTCGCGAGCTTGCTTGTAGGGATGATGTTGTACAAGCACGCGCTTGGAGTCAGTACCTTCTTGCTCAATGCCCATCTGATCGAACGGAGAGATGGATTTTTTGCTCTGCAAAAGCCCGATCTGGCCGGCACTTTGCTTTTATCGGCAGCCACCAATGTCGCCGCACAACTAGGCGATCTGGTCGAATCTTTGATTAAACGTGGAGCCGGAGTCAAAGATTCGGGAGCAATTCTGCCGGGCCATGGAGGCATGCTGGACCGCATTGATGCGCTGCTCTTTGCCGCTCCCGTGCTGTGGTACTATGCGGCTTGGCGGGTCATGCAGTAGAAAAATCAGCGCTTCGGAGCAGCTTTTATTCGCCCCACGAGTGAAGTCTTGCCTTACCTAAACTCCGAGCCGATGTCCAACAGATGAAACGTATCGCCATTCTGGGTTCTACTGGCTCGATTGGCCGCAGTACCCTCAGCGTTGTTGAATCCTATCCAGAACGCTTTCAGATAATTTCTCTAGCCGCTGGCAAGAATCTTGATGCCGCATTCGAACAGTCTCGACGCTGGCGTCCCGAAATAGTTTCTGTTGCGTCGGAAGAAGACGCGAAGGTCCTTCGCGCACGTCTGAAGGATTCTGGGATATCGAAGACTGAAGTCGTTCACGGATCTTCAGGCACCGTCAGTGTTGCAACGCATCCTGAAGTCGATTTCGTCGTGAGCGCGATTGTTGGCGTCGCCGGTCTGAAAGCGACTTACGAAGCGGTGCGCGCCGGAAAAACTGTTGGCCTTGCGAACAAAGAATGTCTGGTCGCTGCCGGTGAATTAATTACGGCGGAAGCGCGACGCCAGGGAAAGCCGCTGCTTCCAATCGACAGTGAACACAACGCCGTCCACCAATGCCTGCGGGCTGGCCGCATGGAAGAGGTTCAGAGCATCTGGCTGACCGCTTCCGGCGGACCCTTCCTGAACACTCCCAAATCCCACTTCGCTTCGATTACCGTGGACGAAGCATTAAACCATCCCACGTGGAAAATGGGACAGAGAATTACAGTGGACTCGGCAACGCTGATGAACAAAGGATTTGAAGTCATCGAAGCGTGCCGGTTATTTAATTTGCCGCCGCAGCAAGTGCAGGTGATGGTGCATCCTCAATCAACAATCCATTCCATGGTCGAGTTCGTGGATGGCAGTATACTTGCTCAGTTTTCGGTGACCGACATGCGTCTGCCGATCCTCTACGCGCTGAATTATCCCGAGCGGGTGGCTTCAGAAATGCGCTTTCCGCTCATGGACTTACGGCATCTGGACTTTGCCCCGCCCGACATGGAAAAATTCCCTTGCTTGCGGTTGGCTTATGCAGCGGCCGAGGCGGGGGGTGCGAAAACTGTTGCACTCAATGCCGCCGACGAAATCGCAGTTTCCGCTTTTTTGCAGGGGCAAATTGGATTTGACCAAATCCCCGTCATCATAGAAGAAGTACTTTCCGAAACGAAAACGGTTACTTTGGAATCTATAGAGGAAGTGCTACAAGCCGATTCGCGAAGCCCGGGATGTTAGTAAGATAAAGGTGGCACGTTCGCCGAAGACGCGTAGTTTCGGTTTCCTGACTTTGCGGGCAATGTAGCGAACGGATTTAGAAATAGGCGAACGGTATTATTTAAGAGATTTTATGGCTCAAGTTCTTATATCCATTGTCGCTTTCGTAGTCATTCTTGGATTCATGATTCTGATTCATGAATTTGGCCATTACGCCACCGCCAAGTTGCTCGGAGTCCGGGTCGAAGTAGTTTTCCATCGGATTTGGCAAGCGGCTTTTGGGATTCCGTCACGGCGAAACCGATTACCGCATCGCGGCGATTCCGCTCGGTGGTTATGTAAAGATGAGCGGCGAGAATCCGATGGATGCCCGCAGCGGCGATCCCGCGGAATTCCTTTCGCACCCTCGCTGGCATCGGTTCATTATCGCGATTGCCGGACCGGCAATGAACATTCTGTTCGCTATCGGTCTTCTGACCGTGGTTTACATGGTGCATTTTGAGTATCCGGTTTATCTCGACAAGCCGGCGGTAATTGCCTCCATTAAAGCGAATTCACCTGCAGCCCAAGCCGGCATTGCAGGCCGGCGACCGCATCCTGCAAATCGACGACATCAACAATCCCACGTGGGAACAAGTTTCGTTCAAGGTCATGCTGAGTCCAGATCAGCCTTTGAACGTGGAAGTTCAACGCGGAAATCAGACCTTTGAAAAAACCATCAATCCGCAGACTGTTGCTGGATCGCGGGATGGATATGGGTCGGCAGGGTGGTACGCCGACGAATCGGTCATCGTGGGTCCGATGGAAGCCAACATGCCCGCAGCGAAAGCTGGAATCCAAGAGGGAGACAAGATCGTCGCGATTGAACGGAAAGCCATGCCGTCAATCGAGACCATGATCGACAGCTTTCAGGAAACTAAAAGACAAGCCAGTCGAATTGACGGCTCTGCGCAATGGCCAGCAACTCACCTTTCAGGTTCAACCGGTTTTGGCGAAGACAGAAGATCGCGGGACAGGAACGCTATCGCATTGGATTTCAAAACAAGCCGGAAATGAAGATTGTGAAGCTTGCCGTTGGTACAGGCTTTTGACCGCTCCCTTGAAGATAACCGTACCAACGGTGCGCTGATTCTTCAATTGGTGCAGAAGTTAGTGCAGCGACAAAGTTTCCATCCGTACCTTTTCCGGTCCCATTGGAATTGCACAAGATGCGGGCGAAGCGGCGCAGGAAAAAGGCTGGACTCCATTGCTGGGGCTGACATCCGGAATCAGCTTGAATCTGGGAATTCTTGAACCTGTTGCCGATCCCAATTCTCGATGGCGGAGTCATTCTGCTGCTGTTGGTGGAGACCGTGATGGGCGCGACATCAGCCTTCAGATCAAAGAGCGCATCTATCAAGTCGCTTTTGTATTTCTGGTGCTGTTCACGGTCGTAGTGATTTACAACGATATCGCCAAGATGCTGCCGGGATTCACCCAACGATTGCCGTAACAACGTTACCAGGATTGCGATGCCGCCGAGGCAGGTTCCATTTTCGATGGACTTCGCATCGCTTCTATCACCGAATCGGTGAAGGCCGTAGTTCCCGCCGTTCCGCCAATGTCTCGTGTGCATTTTTCTTTGGTGCGATAAACCTGTTCGAGTCCATGCTGGATTCTGTCGGCGACTTCAGTTTCCCCGAGATGCCTGCAGCATGAGTTGCGCCGATCGGATTACGGCCGTGGGATTCGCCAGATCCTTGCCAGCGATATCCGGGGCAGAGCCATGGACCGCTTCGAAAATCGCGCACTCGATCCCCGAGGTTTGCCCCCGGCACGAATCCCAAACCTCCGACGAACGCCGCGCATAGGTCGGAGATGATGTCTCCGTAAAGATTCTCCATCACCAACGTGTCGTATTGATATGGATTCATCACCAACTGCATGCAAGTGTTGTCCACGATGTGCTCGCCGTATGTGATTTCGGGAAATCCTTTCGCAATGTTTCGGCAGCACCGCAGAAACAGGCCATCCGAAAGTTTCATGATGTTGGCTTTGTGGATGGCGTGAATTTTCTTGCGCTTATTCTTGCGGGCATATTCGAAGGCAAATTTCGCGATGCGGGTGGAAGCCTTCTCAGTGATGATCTTCAAGCTCTCAACCACTCCTGGCACGACCTCGTGCTCAATCCCCGAATACAGGCTCTCGGTATTTTCGCGGACGATAATCAAGTCCACGTCAGGATAGCGAGTGGGAACATGGGGCAGATTCTGGATGGGCCGAAAATTAGCGTAAAGCTCAAACTGCTTTCGCAGCTGAACATTGATGCTGGCGAATCCGCCGCCTACTGGAGTCGTAACCGGACCTTTTAGGGCGACGCGAGTTCGCTCGATGGATTCGGTCAGCTCTTTGGGAATGTATTCATGATACTTTTCGAACGCTTCGGCGCCCGCCTGGAATGTTTCCCATTCGAACTTCAGTCCGGTAGCTTCCAGAATGCGAACCGCCGCATTGGTGACCTCAGGACCGATGCCATCGCCGGGAATTAGTGTGATCTTGTAAGTCATGTTTCTGATTTAGTGCCAGACCTCTGCGGATTCCTGACTAGCTTACTGAACCTTGGTCGTGAGTTTGCCGCGAACTTCCTGCTGCAGATCTTTCGATTTCAGCAAATCCTTCAGTTCCGTCATGAATTCCTGCACATCTTTAAAATCGAGATAGACAGATGCAAATCGCACGTAAGCGACTTTGTCATATCTGCGAAGGCGGCTCATGATCAGTTCTCCAACTTCGCTGGTTTTGCGCTCTCGCTCCGCGGATTCAATCACGAATCCTTCCGCCTCGTTTACGATCTGCTCCAATTTGCCGATGGGCACAGGACGTTTTTCGCATGCGCGCAGAAGTCCATTCAGTACCTTCTGACGGTCAAATTTCTCCCGCCGGCCGTCTTTTTTTACCACCATGTAGGGGATTTCGTCGATCCGCTCATAAGTGGTGAAGCGCTTTTCGCACTTTAGACATTCGCGGCGGCGGCGGATTGAATCCGCTTCTTTGCTCTCTCGCGAATCTACAACTTTATCGTTTGCGAAACCGCAAAAAGGACACTTCATCTTGCTTGATAGGAATTTCGATTGATTGTAACAGGGTGAATCTGGTTCCTGAGGCGGCAGCGCTACTTGATTGCATCCTCAATCAGCTTCTTAATGTCGTCGTACGATTCTTTCACTTCCTGATAATTCTCAATGCTGATGTTGCGGAAATTGAGGCGGGTGGTTTTGTCGAGCGCCTGAACCGACTTGATCTCGTCGACGTTGACGAATAATTTCCGGTCCCCAGGAGTAGTTACCTCGATGAACGTCATGGTTTGCCTCCCGAAGCATTATATGAGGGCGCTCCTACCCTTCCTCTTGCAAGTGGCTCTTTTCAGATATTTGCGACAGCGACACGCGAGCGCTGTGGGCCAGTACCAAACCGAGAGGGACGATGGAAACAAATGTCACCAGCCAGAGCAGGATGCCACAACTCGCAGCTAGTTCGTGAGGGCTCTGAAAAACATGTTGCAGGGTGCCGATAGTGGCCAGTTGGGAACCGCCTCCGACGCCGGGTAGTTGAATCAAAGATCCGACCATGCTCGAAGCCATGAGCAGAGGCACGTCCGATAGCGGCCGCTGTAATGGGCCTGCGCCATAGGAACGCAATACCTCCCAGTAAGCGAGAGCGATAATGCCCCACATGAAAAGGGATACGCCGACCAGTTGAAGCAAAGAAGAGAAGCTGTGAATGGTGTTCAAGCCATTGCGGAATTCGCGAATTCGAATCGCTATTAGCTGGCCGAAGCTCGCGAAATGAGAAGAAATCCAGTCGGCAATCGCATCGCCCCGCCAACTGAGCACCAACGCGCCGATGGTCAGCACGAGCACTAGCCCGACTATAAAAATTCCACCCTACCCTGAATTGCTCATAGAATGGCAACTCGCGTTGGCGCTTCGGCAAGAAAGATGGCGGAAATTAATAGAATGGCGAATGCGCCGATGTCGAAGATGCGTTCGACTGCCCAAACTGCAAGCTGGGAAGAAAAAGGAAGATTCGTCGCCCGCGCGATCAGATAGGGGCGGATTAATTCTCCAGCTCGTCCCAGCAGCGCCAGCCCGTGAATCCTATTATGGTCGGGATTAACAGCGCAGTGGTCGTCGTCTGAGATACCGGCCGCAGAAAAATCTTCCACCGTAAAGCCCGCAGTCCATACGCGAGATAAATCAGGACCAAGGCAACTAAAATATCCAGCTTGTTTACGTGGCTGGTCTGGCTGAAGAAGATGTTCCAATCGAAGTGGCGCCAGGTGCGAAATTGGAGATAGATGAGGCCGAAAAGAATTAAGGCAACTATGCCAAAGACCACTCGCTTTTTGTTCAATGCGCGACGCCCGGAAGAGGTCGTTCCACTACGATCTGCGTTTTTGCCTGGGACTTCGGCGGAACTTTTTTCTGGGCCTGGCCCAGCTTTCTTGTCGCAACCGCCGCTGCTTTTTTCTCGGCTAGTTTCTTGCTATTGAACTCGCGAATTATCCGGGCCACGTAAGCTCGTGTTTCGTAGTAAGGGGGAACTCCGCGATACTGCCGCACTCGCAGCGGTCCGGCGTTGTAAGCAGCAAGCGCCTTAATGATGTCGTAATTATAAAATTCGAGCAACTGCTGCAAGTAGCGAGTTCCGCCCTCCACATTGGCAATGGGGTCAAATGCGTTCGTCACTCCGAGGTTAGACGCCGTCTGAGGCATCAATTGCATCAGGCCCTGAGCGCCTTTGGGAGAAATCGCGTGAGCATTAAAACCACTCTCGGCATGAATCACACTGGTGATCAAGTCCGGATCGATATTATGACGATCCCCCGCGCTGTTAATAACATCCGCCAAAACTGGGGCCTTAATTGGGGATCGCACCGTTGCGGCTGCCGCTACGGGTGGTTCGCTCGGTGAAGGTAGAACCGGCGCGGCTGGCGGAGGACTTAGGTCGGGCTCGAAGCGCACAATCTGTATGGTTGGAACATCCACCCAACTGCTGTTATCAGCATCGACGTAGAGCCTGGTGATGGAGCCTATGACTTCGCGGTGCTCGTGACGAATAGAAAATCCATTTTGCAGGACCGCCGAATCCGCTGCCATAGCGGTTGTCGCCGATAACGTAGCCAGCAACAAAGCGAGGATGGGGAGTCTGGTCTTCACAGAATTCGTGTGAGCTATACGGTTATCGGCGCGCCAAGCACCTGATCGATCGCGGCCGCTACGCCATTCTGATGGTTCCCCAGAGTGACTGCCCAGCCTCGGCTGCGCAAGTCTTCGCTTGCATTTCCCATGATAAATGGACGCCCGGCAAAGGCAAGCATTTCGATGTCATTGTAGTTATCCCCAATAGCCATGACCTCGGCACGAGGAATTCCACGATGGCGCGACCAGCGTTCCAGGGCGTGCCCTTTAGAGCATCCGTGATTGAGAACATCGACGATGGAGAGATCCCTCACTGGATACTCAGTCCGTAACACAGTGATGCGATCGTCTAGTCCGCTCGACCCAAGTTTTTCCAGAGCATTGTGCATGTGTTCGATGCGGCCGCAAAACATTATTTGAACCGGGTCTTCAACCAGGGCCGCGTCAATCGGAATCACAAATTCGATGAACTGAATATTTTTCTGAAGCCATTGCCGGATACTCAAATTAAGTTCCTGCATGTGCTCCAGCACAATCGCTCCTTTGTTTTCGGTATCGAACGTCAACACCGTATTGCCGCGAAACTCCCGCATTAGCGAACACAAAGCACGCGAAGTCTCGAGAGGCAACATGTCGCGATGAAAAGTTTCGCCCTTCAACGATCGAGTGATAGCGCCGTTTGAGCTAATGATCCACGGGTCCACGTCCAGCAATTCGGCGATGGGTTGGGCGAAGGCGTGGCGGCGTCCGGTGACTAGGACTATTTCGATTCCCGCTGCGTGGGCTCGACGCAGCGCAGCCAAATCGATATCTGATATGCGGAATTCATGATTCAGCAGGGTGCCGTCAATATCGGCGGCCAACAGGCGAATGGGCGGAGTCACTAAAGGAATTCTAGCATTCAAGAAAATTCGAGCCCGCGATATCGCGGATCAAGAGACGGTACTAAGAGTGTTATAGTGCGCATCTGGGTATGGGATCTTTGCTGTTCTTCGCATTCTCCCGTTGGGGAATTCTTTTGCAGGCGGCGGCGATTATTCACTTCATACGCCGCCGTCCCGATACTTTTTGGCTGTTTGTCATCCTTTTTGGAGGCTGGCTAGGCGCCCTCATTTATATTTTTGTCGAAGCGATCCCCGACGCAGGCCTGCTGCGGCAGTCGTTTAAAGTTTTTCCCCGAAGACGCCGCATTCACGACCTCGAATCGGCAATTACCGACAATCCTTCCGCCGGAAACTACGAAGAGCTGGGTGATTTATACCTTGAGGAAGGGAAGTATCGCCAGGCAAAGGAAGCCTACGACAAAGCGCTGTCCTCGCGCACCGATTCGGTGGATCCGTTCTACCGGCGTGGAATTGCTGAAGTCCGTCTAGAGGATTTTGCCGGCGCGGTTTCTGATCTTGAACATGTCGTTGCTTCGGACCGGGAATATGACTTTCATGGAGCGATGGGATTGCTGGCCCACGCCTACGCAAATACAGGCCGGCCCCAAGACGCTGAAGCCCTCTTCCTGGAAGCCACCAAAACCTCTACGTCGTCCGAGACCTACTATAACTATGCGATATTTTTGGCATCGCAGAATCGTAACGAGGAAGCGCGAGACTGGGCAAAACGAATCCTGGCCAAAAAATTGAACATGCCCGGATATTTAAGACGGCGGGAACGTCCGTGGTTTCGCAAAGCAAATATATTGCTGAGGCGATCGAGCGGCTGAGACGGGCGGTAAAAATTGGGAAAAATCTCTCATTTCGAGTGCACTAAATGTGGTGCAACTATCCAAACACAGTTGGGATTTGTGTCCGCGTGTCATGATCATAAGTCGCTTTGTCTTGCTCGATATGATCTGGCATTATTGAAGCAACACTTTAAGGATAAATTTTTGGCGACTCGAAGTTTATGGCGCTATTCGGATGTGCTTCCGGATAGCGATCCAGTGTCTTTGGGAGAAGGTCTTACTCCGCTTCTGCGGAGCCGAAGATGGCCCGGCATGTTTCTCAAGAACGAAGCGCAAAATCCCACCGGCTCGTTCTCGGATCGAGGATCGTCAGTGGCGATTTCTGCGGCAAAACAACTCGGGATAAAAAATATCATTGCCAAGCTTCCAAGCGCAGGTGCAGTGTCGCTCGCAGCTTATGCCAGCGCCGCCGGGATCCAGTGTCATCTTTATATTCCGAAAGGAGTGGAGTCCGTCGCCAGGCAATGACTGCAAACTCTATGGCGCGGAAATCGTCGACTCTGCAGGCCCGATAAATGAATATGAGCGAATTGTTTCGGAGAAGACAAAGCAAGAAGGATGGATCGAATTCTCAAGTCTGGACAGTTTTCGTCTGGAAGGGGAGAAGACAATTGCTTATGAAATCCTCGAAGAGCCTTGACTGGAGTGTGCCGCAAGCGGTGATATTCGGAGTCTATGAGCGCACCCTGCCGATTGCAATTTGGAAAGCATTCGATGAAATGGAACAGCTCGGATTAATTCATCAGGAACGTCCGAGAATATTCGTCGCCTGAAGTGTCGAGCGACTTGAATGAGAACAATGATCCCCTCGGACTGGACGTTGATGACCTCGTTCAAGATATTTTGCGTAACAGTAAGGGCGGAAGTCTGACGATCACCGATCCCGAGGCCACGGAGGCCCGGCGAGACTGGGCGCGATTTGAAGGTCTTCTACTCGGCAAACAGGGCGCAGTAGCCGTCGGCGCTTATCGGAAATTGCTTTCTATGGGTTTATTAGACAAAGACGCAAGTGTGGTCATAATTAATCCCGATTCAGCTTGGGAAGATTGTGGCGTTGCTGAGCCGGGGAGTCCGCCAGCGTCCCGTCATATCGCCGGAATTATCGGGCCCTATTGAGATCCAGGGACAAAGGACTGGAAGGAATTCTGCAGGCTGAGGATTCGGCCCGCTCAGCAATGGGAGAGATTTCGATGCGGCGCAGCTCAGATAGAAAATTCGCGGAATAAGCCAGGCTTTTCAATTCGTTGGAAAATTCATTTGTGCCTCTGCGGATTCATCCCGATAAATGGCGAGCGCCCGTTCGACGATGGCGTGTTCAGCATCGGCAATCTTAAGCACAGCCAGCTGAGGATTGGTTTCCAAAAGGGCGGCCTGATAAAGCATTTTCCAATTCGGGGAAGGTCTGCGATTTTTCCATCGAATTTCCTCTGAACAAAATTGCTGTTAATTCAGATTGGGTGCAGCGTTTTCTATAGCCTGGACGATTGCGCCGACGCCACCCACGGCTTTAGAAATAACCTCACGAATTCCAACCGACTGGGCCAGGTCAGTGAGTTGTTCCGACGCGAACATGGTGAATAAAAGCATCACGCTGTTGGGCGCGTCCATTGCGATTTGTCTGGCTGCTTCCAGGCCGTTCATTCCCGGCATCGCGTAATCCAAGACGACCACGTCCGGCTTAGCGGAGCGGACCATTTCGATTCCCGCCTGCCCGTTTTCAGCCTCGCCGCAAACTTCCCAATTGGGGGTTAGTTCGAGACATGTACGCAATGCGCGGCGCACATGTGTACTGTCATCCACAATTAAGATTCGCACCAATGGCTCCCCCGCAACCAAATTTTACCCGCGTGATTTACCGAAAACCATACAGGCAAAACCTGACAAACGGGAAAGAAAACCGACAGGGAGTCTCCGAGTGATTAAGTCGGGCGAAGAGTTGGAATTTGAATGGGCGGCAGGAGAAGGATTCGATTCCATGCTGACGCCCGCATAAAGCAGGGAGTTACGGAATGGAGCTGGCGACGCTGGAAAACGCGGTATTAGCGTTAGTTCCAATTAGCCTGATAGTTCCGACGACAAGCACCAGGATCACCGCGAGCATTACCGCGTACTCGGCGATGTCCTGCCCTTCGTCGTCGATCAAAAGCCTGTGCAACAATGCTGACATACCAACCTCCGGGGGATGAGTTCGGCTCCCTTCATCATGCAGGGAGATTCCCGCATTGTCAAATTCTAATACTGTGGAATATAGGCGTTTTCTGAGGGTTTTCGGGCATTAATACAAACGGAGTGGATCGTAAAGCGTCTCAATGCAACAAGTCGGCGACCGCCCGCGAAGCATAATCGAGAACGCGACCCGGCAAGACGCCAAGATAAACTGTTGCTGCGAGACTGATTGCCAGCGCGGTCCCGAGGGTTGCAGGGATGCGCGCCAAAGGTGTGTCATCGCGGGCGTCGCGCATATACATGACAACAATGATGCGCAGATAATAGTAAGCCGCCACGGCACTGTTCAACACGCCAATGATGGTCAGGCCCACCAAGTTCGCCTGAAGCGCGGCGCTGAAGACGTAGAACTTCGCGAAGAACCCGCCGGTAATTGGGATTCCAATCAGCGACAGAAGAAACATGGTTAAAGTTGCCGCCAGCAGCGGAGACCTGCGACCCAGCCCGAAGTAATCTTCCAGCGTGACATAACGCTCACCAACGCTTCCAAAATGGCTGACTACCGCAAACGCCCCCACATTCATGGCCGCATAGGATGCGGTATAAAACATTGCCGCCGGGATCCCGTTATTTGGAAGTGCAGCAAAGGCTACCAGTAAATATCCCGCATGAGCGATCGATGAATAGGCCAGCAGTCGCTTGATATTGTCCTGAACCAAGGCGCCGATATTTCCCAAAGTCATGGAAAGTGCCGCGACAATCCAGATTAGCCATATCCGCCCCGGAGCGTGGGCTTGAAACATGATGCGGAGCAGGACGGCAAATACCGCTGCTTTTGGCGCCGTGGACATGAATCCGACAATCGGCGACGGCGCACCTTCGTATACGTCCGGGGTCCAAACGTGAAACGGCGCGGCGGCGACTTTGAAACCGAGCCCCACAAACATCAGCGCAACTCCAACAAATGCGAGCAGAGGGACATTGCCGGCTCCGAGCGCATCGCCGACGGTCGCGATTGCCGTGGATCCGGTTGCGCCGAATATAAGGGCGACTCCATACAGAAAGAACGCGGTCGCGAAAGAGCCCAGCAGAAAATATTTAAGCGAAGACTCACTGCTGACCGCGGCGCGTCTTCGAAAGCCTGCGAGAATGTAGGTTGAGATCGACGAAATTTCCAGCGCGATGAAGATGAGCACAAGTTCCACTGCGGACGACATCAAAGTCATGCCTACCGCGCCGAGAAGGATCAACGCATAGTATTCTCCCGCTGGTATTTCCTGCACTTCCATGTATTCGTAGGAAGTTAAAATCACGACTACAACAACTCCCAGCACTACGATGTGGAAAAAGGTACTGAACGCGTCCACCTGCACCATCTCCCAGAAGCCAAGTCCGGGAAATCTCGCCTGATACAGGGTCGCAACAATTGCCGCGATGGCGCCTAGCAGGGCTATTGACCCAAAGGTTTTCTGGCTACGCCTCTCATCCAGCAGGGGATCGAGAAGCATGATAATCATGCCGAAAACCGACAGCACGATCTCCGGCAGAATGCGGATGTAATCTACGATTTGAGGAAGCGCGTGCGGGGCCGTGTTCACCGTCCCATCACCCTGCTTGCGAGTTGGCCGAATGGCATGAGTACGTTTTGAACCGATGGATCAATGGCATTGAGCCAGAACAGCGGGGCAACACCCATCACCAAGGCCATGACCGCGATGGGCAGCAATGCGGAACGTTCCCGCAGATTCATGTCGGGGATCGATTGATTTACTGGGTGCGTAATTGTTCCAAAGAATACCCGCTGGTACATCCAGAGCAGGTAGCAGGCGCTCCAGATCACTCCGGTTGCGGCGAGAATGCCGTACACCGCTCTCGCCTGAAACGCACCACTCAAGACTAAAAACTCTCCAACGAAGCCGTTCAGCAACGGAAGCCCTACCGATGCAAGCACGGTGAATAAAAAGAATGCGGCGTAGCGTGGCATCGATCCGGCTAGCCCACCAAAATCTGAGATCTCATAGGTGTGCCGCCGTTCGTACAAAATTCCAGCCAGCATGAACAAGCCGCCGGTGGCGACCCCATGTGCCAGCATGATGTAGGTCGCGCCATCCAGCCCTAACTGCGTGAAGCTGAAGATGCCCAGTACCACAAATCCGAGATGGCTGATCGAGGAGTATGCAATCAGCTTCTTCAGATTCGGCTGCACCATGGCGACCAGCGCGCCGTAGATGATGCCGATCAGCGCCAGAATCATGATCCATGAAGCATTGTGACGGGACTGCTCTGGGAATAATCCGAGATTGAAGCGCACCATTCCGTAGGTTCCCAGCTTCAGCATGACTCCGGCCAGCAATACCGACCCGGCGGTGGGAGCCTCGACGTGCGCGTCCGGGAGCCACGTATGGAATGGGAATAGAGGGACCTTCACCGCGAAGGCTACAAAGAATCCCAGGAAAAGCCACAAGGACGCGCCAGCGAAATTTTCAACCTGGCCATTACGAATGGCGGTCTGGATGGTTACGAAGTCAAACGAACCGACCTTGGCATAGAGCCACAGAATTGCCGCCAGCATGAAGACCGAGGCAATCATCGTGAAAAGAAAGAATTTCACCGCCGCATAAACCTTCCTGCCGTGACCATACATTCCGATCAGCAGAGCCATCGGTATCAGCGTGGCTTCCCAGAAGAAGTAAAACAGGAAAAGATCGAGCGAAACAAAAACTCCAATCAGTGCACTTTCCAAAACCAGCAGGAGAATAAAAAATTCCTTGACCCGCTGGTCGATAGACTTCCACGAAATCAGAACGCAAAGCGGGGTCAGGAATGTGGTCAAAACAATCAGCCACATGGATATTCCGTCGATTCCCATGTGGTAGTGAATATTGGGATTCGAAATCCAGACACGGTCCCTTTCGAACTGGAAACCTCCTTGCCCACGCTGAAAGTGCGCGGGAAGGTGTAATGAGACGACGAAGGTCAGCAGCGAGACCACTAGGGCGAACACGCGGATGTCCCGGTCACGGCGGGGGAAAAGCAGCAGAAGCAACGCGCCTGCGAGCGGGATGAATGTCACCAGCGAAAGTATGGATCCGTCGAACCAGGCGGTGGTCATCGCAGGGCCATCCATATCATGTATCCGATTACCCCCGCCGCGCCTGCCGCTACCCATCCCGCGTAGGAACGCAGGTTTCCGGATTGCATGTGCCGCACTGTGTCGGAAACATCACGGGTGCCTTCGGCGCTGTTGTCCACCGCTGCGTCAATAACGCCCTGATCAATTCCATGCCATAACACCGCGCGTGATCCCGCGACCAGAGGCTTGACGAATATCGCCGCATAAAATTCGTCAATGTAATATTTGTGCAGAACGGTCTGATAGAAACCGCCTAGCGATTTTGCCAACTGTTGCGGAAGTTGCGGGCGCTTCAAATACAGCAACCACGCGAGATAAAGTCCAAGAAAGCCTGCCGCCACCGAGATTCCAGTAAAAACCAATTCCGTGGTGTGGCTGGTCTTTGGCTCTTCGCCCTCAGTTTGCTTTTCCGGAGGGGTGGTTTCGCCCGCATTTGCATGATTCCTGTTGACGTCCGGAGCGGTCGAGCGGAACACCGGTCCCAGGAATTTATCGAACTGATTGTTGCCGCCCAACGAGCCTGGGATGCCGATCCAGCCCCCAGCGATGGATAAAATTGCCAAGGCGAGCAAAGGGATCAGCATGACCTTCGGGCTCTCATGAATTCCGCCGTGGCCATGTTCGTGGCTGTGCGCCGCCTGGGTTTCCGGCTTCGAATGTTCATGTCCATGTTTGGTTTCAAGATCGCCGCGGTACTCCCCGAAAAATGTCATGAACCACAAACGGAACATGTAGAAAGATGTCATGAAAGCAGTGAGCAGCCCAATCAGCCAATAGATCCAACTGGCTTGATAGGCCCGCCACAAAATTTCGTCTTTACTGAAAAATCCAGCCAAGGGTGGAATGCCTGCAATGGCGAAGGTTCCTGCCGTCATGGTCCAGAACGTCCACGGAATTTTCTTTCGCAATCCGCCCATGCGGCGCATGTCCTGCTCTCCGCTTAGGCCGTGAATCACCGATCCCGCCGCCAAAAACAACAGGCCTTTGAAGAAGGCATGAGTCATGAGATGGAAGATGCCGGCGGAAAATGCCGCAACGCCGCATGCCAGAAACATGTATCCCAGTTGGGAGATTGTGGAATAAGCAAGAACCTTCTTGATGTCGGTTTGCACTATCCCGATGGTCGCCGCAAACAGAGCAGTCAAAGTTCCGATGATCGCAACCACTGTCAGCGCAGAAGGCGCCCGTTCGAAGATTACGTGCGACCGCGAAACCATATACACGCCGGCAGTGACCATAGTTGCAGCGTGAATTAAGGCCGACACCGGGGTAGGACCTTCCATAGCGTCCGGAAGCCATACGTACAAAGGAATTTGGGCGGACTTTCCGCAAGCTCCTACCAGCAACAACAATGCGATGGTAGTAAGTAATCCGGCGGCGTCCGGTTTCGGCCGCCATTGGGGCCACACTATGAAAGACGGTTGAGAAATCTAGAGATCCGAAATGCTGAATTAAAAGGAAGAGGGCGATGAGAAATCCGAAGTCGCCGATCCGGTTTACGATGAATGCTTTTTTGCCGGCTGAAGCAGCGGAGTCTTTCGTGAACCAGAAACCGATCAGGAGATACGACGCCAGGCCGACTCCCTCCCAACCCACAAACATCAGAAGATAATTGCCTGCCAACACCAGCGTCAGCATGAAAAACATAAATAAATTCAGGTACGAGAAGAACCGGTAAAAACCGGCCTCCTCCCACATGTATCCGACCGAATAGATGTGGATGAGGAAACCCACTCCGGTGACAATCAGCAACATCACCAGCGAGAGTTGATCGAGATAGAAGCCGAAATCGGCTTGAAAATTCCCAGCGCGAATCCAGGTCGCCAAAACTTCGGTATGGGGAATCGCTAAGGATGCGAATTGCGAGACCACCCACAACGCCATCGCAAACGCCGCGCCGCAAAACAGAAGGGCAACGGATGCGACTGCCGGACGGGAAAAACGCCTCCCGAACAAACCATTGATCGCCGCGCCAGCCAGCGGCAGCAATGGAATCATCCACAGATGGAAGTCCGGCGTCATAGTTTGAGCAGATTAACCTGGTCGATGTTCAGAGTTTCACGCGTGCGATATACGGCAATAATAATCGCCAGACCTACGGCGGCTTCGGCTGCGGCCACCACCATTACAAAGAACACGAAAACCTGTCCGCTTAATGCATGCCACTGGGCGGCGAATGCGACGAACGACAAATTGACGCCATTAAGCATTAGTTCAATCGACATGAAAATGGTGATGATATTCCGCTTAATCAGAAATCCGACAACGCCACACGCGAACAGAATTCCGCTAAGCACCAGGTAATAAGAGAGAGGGACCATTACTTTTCCCCCCGTAGCGGATGCTGGGGATCTTGCCGCATGGCTTCGGGACGCGCCGCCAACACTACCGCGCCCATGATCGCAATCAAAACCAGAATCGACGTCACTTCGAACGGCAAAAGAAATTGATGGAATAAAAGTTGCGCGATTTCCGTGGGAGGCCCGGGCAAAGCGCCTGCTTCCACCGATTGCGTTCCGGACCGCGTGATCAACACCCAAGCCATGAGGACGCCGCCGACCACCATCGCCGGGATTCCGATCCACAACGCCACGCGGCTTCCCTGAGTGCGTTCCTCGCGCCCTGCATTCAACAACATGATCACGAACACAAACAAAACCATGATTGCGCCGGCATAGACGATAACTTGTACGGCGGCGACGAACTCAGCTCCCAGCAAAAGATATTCCACCGCGAGCGATCCCATGACCACGACGAGTGACAGCGCGCTGTTAATGGGATGGCTTTGCACCAGCAGGTTAATCGCCGCCGCGACGCAAATCACTCCGAAGACCGAAAATAGGATCAGGTGCATTTGAATGTTAAGCACGCCACGCAACTACAAACGCAGTCACTATCAGATTAGCGATCGCCAACGGCAATAAAAATTTCCATCCGAAAGCCATCAATTGGTCGTAGCGGAACCGCGGCAACGTTCCTCGCACCCAAATATACACGAACAAAAATCCGACGACTCGCAACACGAACCAAAAAACCGGAAGCACAGCCTGCAGAATTGGCAGGCCCAAATACCGGCCCACGCCATCCTCCCAGAAAAAGCAGGGAAGCGAGGCACGCCACGGTGATCATGTTGGCGTATTCCGCCATAAAAAACATGGCGAACTTCATGGCGCTGTACTCGGTGTGGTATCCGGCAACCAATTCGGTTTCAGCCTCGGGCAAATCAAATGGGATACGATTGGTTTCGGCGTAAGCGGCCATCAGATAAATAAAAAATGCGACGAACTGGCCTCCGTAAAAAATATTCCAGCGGGGAATGAATCCCCAGAAGTGACCGCTTTGCGCGTCCACAATCTGGCGGAGGCTGAGACTGCCCGAAATAATTATCACGCCCACCAGAGAGAGTCCCAACGCGATTTCGTAACTTACCATCTGCGCGCTGGCCCGCAACCCGCCGAGCAGCGAATATTTGCTGTTGGAGGACCAGCCGGAAAGAGCGATTCCATAAACGCCCAGCGAAGTCAATCCGAGAACAATCAAGAGTCCGATATTGACGTCTGCGATCTGCAATGGCGTGTGAATCGAGCCGATCGACACCCAGTTACCGACCGGAATCACGGCGATGGAAGTCAGCGCGAACACCACCGCAATCATCGGCGCGGCAATATAGAGCGGTTTGTAAACATGCGGCGGCGTCAAATCTTCTTTGAACAGAAATTTCACCCCGTCTGCCATCGGCTGCAACAATCCAAATGGCCCTACGCGGGTCGGCCCCCAGCGGTTCTGGATGTGTCCCACTACCTTGCGCTCAAGCCACACCGTATATGCCACAGCGGTGAGCAGGATAAAAAGCGCAAGCAAAATCTTCACCAGGGACACAAGGATAAAGGTTCCCAAGGTCACAGTTCGGCGTCCTTCGAAGGCGAATGTTTTGATTTCATTTGGATGCGCGGCGACGCAGTGTCAGTCGGCGCCAACCTCCGCCTCGGCGGGATTTTTGTGATGATTTTCCAAAACCGAATTCAAAGTGCGGGAATACCGTCCCAATGTGCCCGAGCTGAAAAAATCATTGTTGGCGGGCACGATTAATGCGGAATCGTGCTTGACCGCGGACCGGCACCGGAAAATCTGGTGTGCTCGTCATTGCCCGCGAGCAAATTAATGCGCGAGACGTCGTAGCCCGGAACCAGTCGCTGAATCTCGTCGAGAATCGCCATGGGATCGAATGGGCTCATCTTCGGCTCCAGGCCATTCGCCTCCAGCCAGACAGCGTGGCGATCGTTTTCGCCTGACTGCGCGCCGCGTGATTGACCCATGTCCGCACGCAAGCCAGAACCAAATGGGACTAATTTTTTCACGTCGAACCCCGCGGCATCGGCGATTCGCACAATCATTTCGAAATCGGACTTCACCGCGGTGACCTCTCCCGCTTTCTTAACGATTTGAAGATCGCCGCAGGTGTTGGTAAAAGTTCCGGACTTTTCATAAGCACTGGCCGCCGGCAAAACTACGTCGGCCACGGCAGCACTTTCGGTGAGGAACATATCCTGTACCACAATGAAAGTTTTGGTCAGGTCGGCGGGCTGAATTCCAAGGCGTCCGATGGGATTCGCTCCAATAATATAGAGCGCCTTCAATTTTCCTGACTTCGCCCCGTCGACCATTTGCTGCAGCGTCAGGCCGTCTGCTTTCGGGAGGTCAGCCCATTCTTCGTGGAATTTTCCGGAATCTTTCGTCGATTGATATCCGGGCAGAAGATCCGGATACAATCCCATGTCGGCCGCGCCACGTGAATTCGCATAGTCGGCAAGGCAAATAAATTTAGCCCCTTCGAGACCGGAACCGAACTTCACTAATGCCGGAATGGCTTCTCCGCGAATTTCCGAGCCAAAGATAATCACAAGATTCTTTTCTGCCCGCAGCGTGTCACGCAATCCAGTCCAGGACTCGCGGCTATTCTGTTCATTGGTAAGAGCGCCAAGCACGCCATCATCTCCTGCCAGGAACGACGCGACGTTGGCTTCCGATCCGGAAGCGATTTGAGCGAAATTGACCGCCTGCCGGCGAAGCTTGATGGGCTGCGAATTGATTACGTATAGTCGCGTCCGATGCAGACGAACATTGTTGCGAATCTGCCACGCGAGTAGAGGATGTTGATTCGTTGGATCGTTTCCGATCAGAAGAATTGCAGGCGCGTTGTAAGCGTCGCGCATGCTTGCCGTCAACTCGGGCTTTCCGGCTAGGGCGGCAGCCAGGGCAGGGAAGTCCGCGGTGCGGTGATGATCGATGTTATTGGTGCGCAATACGGTGCGCGAGAATTTCTGCAGAAGATAATTTTCTTCGTTGGTGGTTCTAGTGGATCCGATTACGCCGATTGCCTGACCACCATCGGTTTCGCGAATCGCGGCAAACTTCTTTCCGACCAACTTCAAATGCTTCCTCCCATGTGGAAGGAGTGAGCCTGCCATTCTTGCGAATCAGCGGCTGCGTGAGGCGATCTTCGTGGTTCGCGAAATCAAAGGCGTAGCGGCCTTTGATGCAGAGAAAGTCTCCATTAATGCCGCTCTTATCGCGATTGTCTCCGCGCACAATGTTCATTCCAGTATCGGAGCGCAACACACCGAGCGTGGTCTTGCATCCGTCGCCGCAGTGGGTGCACGTGGTTCCCACGTGCTTCATCTCCCAAGGACGCGTCTTATAGCGATACGCTCCCGAGGTCAGCGCGCCGACCGGACAGATGTCGATGCACATGCCACATTCTTCACACTCAAGATGGTCTTCTTTATTAGGCGCGATAATTGAGCTGACGCCGCGGTTTTGCACGCCCAGCGCCCAGACATCCATGCCCTCGCCGCATACCCGCACACAGCGATAACAGAGAATGCATCGCGGACGGTCAAAGTAAACCACCGGAGACCACTGTTCTTCTTCGCGATGAGACTTGATGTCGATGAACTTCGACTCAGCGGCGCCATAGGAGAACGTCATGTCCTGAAGTTCGCACTCGCCACCCGCATCGCAGACCGGACAATCCAGAGGATGATTGCCGAGCAACATCTCGACCATGCTCTTGCGGGCCTGATGGATCTCTTCACTTTCGGTGGTGACGGCCATGCCCTCGGAAATAACCGTCGTGCACGCCGTCTGGAGCTTCGGCATCTTCTCTACCCGCACCAGACACATGCGGCACGCGCCCTGCAAGCGACAGATTGGGGTAATAGCAAAAAGATGGAACTTCGATGCCCACCGTCTTGCAGGCCTCAATAAGCAGAGTTCCAGCCGGAGCCGTGACCTTCTTGCCGTCCACCGTTATGTTTACGTCAGGCATAAGATAATTGGGTAAGTAGGGTAATTTTGTAATTTAGCAATTTAAAACATTGTGTAATGCAATTGAGTGATTTCGTAATCGATAACAAGCTTTGTATGGTCTCAGTTTTGTTCTTAAATTGCTAAATTACTCGATAGCGTCACGCCACCGCTACTTCCGCCTCTAATACTTTTGGTTTCTCAAACGGACACGGCTTTCCTTCGAGGTGGTCTTCGAACTCCTGCCGGAATTTCTTTACGATGGAAATCGTCGGCAACGCGGCTGCATCTCCGAGCGGACAAAATGTCCGGCCCAGCATGTTCTCAGACAAATATTGAATATTGTCGATGTCTTTCCTGACACCGGCGCCCGCATGGAAACGGATCAGCGTTTTCTTCAGCCAGTCCGTTCCTTCGCGGCAGGGAATACACCATCCGCAACTCTCGTGCTGATAGAACTTCATGATGCGCAGGGCGAATTTCACCATGCAAGTTGTATCATCCACGATCACAACCCCGCCAGATCCGAGCATGCTGCCAGCTTTGGCAAGAGAGTCGAAATCCATGGGTAAATCAATTTCGTCGGCGGTCAATAAAGGACAACTGGAACCGCCGGGCACCACGGCTTTCAATTTGCGCCCGTTGGGAATGCCGGCCCCGACTTCGTAAATCATCTTCTTAAGGTTGTAACCCATGGGCAGTTCGTAGACGCCGGGCTTGTTTATATTTCCAGCGCAGACAGAAGAGTCGAGTGCCGCCATTTTTTGGAGGACCCAAACCTGCAAACCATTCCGCGCCGCCGAGAATAATGTGCGGTACGCTGGCCAGGGTTTCGACGTTGTTAATGACCGTGGGCCCGCCCCAAAGCCCTACCACGGCAGGGAAGGGAGGACGAATACGCGGAATCCCGCGCTTGCCTTCAAGTGATTCCATCAACGCCGATTCTTCTCCGACTTCGTAAGCCCCCGCGCCGCCGTGCCAGTAGATGTCGAAATCGTATCCGCTGCCGAAAATATTCTTGCCAAGGAAACCACGTGCGTAGGCGTCGGCAATCGCTTTTTGCATGATCTCGAGCAGATAGCGATACTCTCCGCGAACATAAATGTAGCCCGCATGCGCGCCGACCGCGATTCCTGCAATAACAACGCCTTCAATGACGGCATGAGGATCATGCTCGAAAATCAGGCGGTCTTTGCAGGTGCCAGGTTCGCTCTCATCCCCGTTGCACAAAATGTATTTCGGCTTTTCGGATTGCTTGGGAACGAAAGACCACTTGAGTCCGGTATTGAAGCCAGCGCCGCCGCGCCCGCGCAGCCCGGAGTTCTTTACCTCATTAACGATCGCATCCGGCTGCATCTCGAGCGCCTTCTGCATTGCCCTGTAGCCATCGAGTTCGCAGTAGCGATCAATGTCAGTCGCGCCCAAGCCAAACCGCTTGGAGACAATCTTTACTTCATCGGGATGGGAGACGAGAGACGCCATGGAGATTTAGTAATTGCGTAATTCAGTAATTGAGTAATTTAAACGCGGACCTTCCGATTTGGATTTTGATCTTCAATTACCTAATTACCCGATTACACACTTACTCAATTCTTGCTTCTGTACTCTTCCAGCACCTGTCCATCTTTTCCGCTGTCAGATTTTCGTGGAAATCATAATTCACCTGGACAGCCGGAGCCCAGCTACATGCGCCGATACATTCGACTTCTTCCAGCGAAAATATGCCGTCAGCGCGTCGTACCTTTGTTGCCGATTCCGAGCTTTTGTTTGCAGTGATCGAGAATTTCTTCGCCGCCCCGCACCAGACACGCAATGTTGGTGCATACCTGCACGTTGAATTTTCCTCTCGGCTTGGTCGTCAGCAGTGAGTAATAGCTGATTACGTTTTCGACTTCGAGATCGGTCAATTCGAGACGCTGCGCCAGTTCGTGAATCACCGCTGGACTTAAAAATCCGGTCTCATCCTGCGCGTAAAGAAGAGTCGGGACCAGCACCGACCGCTTTGTCGGATAGTGAGTGAGCATCTCGGTGAAGCGCGTTCGAATTTTTCAGAAAATCTCATAACATCCGGTAATTGAGCAATTTAGTAATTTAGTAATTGTGTAATTGGAAAACCTATGCTACCTTTCGCGCAGTTTGCTGAGATGCCGTGAAAATCGCCGCTCAGTTCATGCGCCTTCAGTCAGCAATTCCGTGCATTCTTCTTTCGGAACAATTTCTGATTCGATCAGTAATTCTAGCCAAAGACATAGTCTCATCAGCTTCCTCGACTACAACGATCCCATCCTCGCGACGAACTCCGCCTTTGATCGTGCGCGGCACACTGCTCGATAATTTGCCGCTACCGAAGTGCCGCACCTCAACAACTGTTTTCCTAATACCTGGGAATCAGTCCTGTAAGGCAAGAGACCTAAACAACCGAATAACTCTCAGTGCAAAAGCTTTTGTCCGATCGCGCAACTGTTCTCGGTTTTGAAGCCATAAGGACAACCGCGCAATCCTCAGGAACCCGCGCCATTGATCTTAAATTACAGCAAATTTCTCAATTACCCACTTACTCAATGTTCTATCGTATCGATTTCTCCCGAGCACGATGTCGATGCTTCCAATCGCCGCGACCACGTCCGCCAATAATTTTCCTTCGCACATTGCCGGCAGCGCTTGCATGTTGGCCAGACACGCCGAACGCATGTGCACTCTGTAGGGCTTCGCCGTTCCGTCGCTGACAATGTAATATCCCATTTCGCCTCGCGGAGATTCCACTGCCTGGTAAACCTCGCCCTCCGGCACCGCGAATCCTTCGGTGATGATTTTGAAGTGGTAGATCAACGCCTCCATCTGCGTCTTCATCTTTTCGCGGTCGGGAAGCACTACTTTAGGCGCATCGGCTTTGATCGGACCTTCGGGCATGCCATCGACCGCCTGCTGAACGATCGAAATCGATTCCCGCAGTTCCCGCACCCGGCACATGTAGCGGGCAAATACGTCGCCCTCGGTTGCCACCGGCACTTTGAAATTAAATTTGTCGTAACTGGAGTAGGGCATGTCCCGCCGCAAATCGAAATCAACGCCGCTGCCGCGCAAGGTCGGCCCGCTGCAACCCAGGGCAATCGCATCTTCGGCGGTGATCCGCGCCACACCTTTGGTACGCATCGTCCAAATCGGATTTCCCGTCAGCAGGTTTTCATATTCGTCCACCTTCGACGGAAATCGCCGCGCGAAATCTCTCACCCGGTCAAAAAATCCCAGCGGCGGCTCCAGGGCGACGCCTCCGATGCGGAAGTAAGAGGTCATCATGCGCTGGCCGCTAACGGCTTCGAACAGGCGCAGAATATCTTCTCGTTCGCGGAAACAATAAAGGAAGACGGTCATCGCGCCGATGTCCATGGCGTGCGTCCCGAGCCATACCAGGTGGGAGTTGATCCGCGTCAACTCGTTCAGCATGACCCGCAGCCATTGCGCCTTGGGAGGAATTTCCAGTCCCAGCAACTTTTCGACCGCGAGCACATAACAAAGATTGTTGGTCAGGGGACACAGATAGTCGATGCGGTCGGTCAGCGGCACCACTTGCTGGTAGAACTTCGCCTCGCAGGTTTTCTCAATTCCAGTATGCAGAAAGCCGATATCGGGCATGAGGCGCACGATATTTTCGCCGTCGATTTCCAGCACCAGACGCAGCACCCCGTGGGTGGACGGGTGTTGCGGGCCCATATTCAGGATCATCGTCCGATCCTGACCCTCTTCGAGCGCTGGAAGTTGCGTGAGATTTGCCACTGTCACCGGTATCCCTCGACTGGATAATCTTTTCGCAGAGGATGGCCTTCCCAATCGTCCGGCATCAGCATGCGGCGCAAATAAGGATGCCCGGTGAAACGCACCCCAAACAAATCGAAAACTTCGCGCTCAAAATAATTGGCTCCCGGCCATACCGACGTAACCGATTCGAGCGAAGGACTGTCATTATTAAGCCGCACCTTCAACCGCACCCGTTCCTTTTTCGAAATCGATAGCAGTTGATAAATAACTTCGAAACGCGGTTCCGAGGGATACCAATCGACGCAGGTTACGTCAGACAGATAATTAAAGGAGCACGACGGATCATCTTTTAAGCAGGCTGCATGCCTGGCGAATCGATGACCGCTCGACATAGATAGAAGTTTCGTCGCGATCAAACTTGGCGCCCTCTACCGCAGCCGTATTCCACGCGAGGAGCCGCGCGATGGCAGGATGTTCTTTCAATTGTTCGAGATCGGTTACCGCCGGAGCCAAAGCCATCAGGCTTTCCCTCCCCGCGGTGAGGCTTCACCCCAGTCGAGCGCGCCCTTCTTCCATATATAGAAGAAGCCCACCAGAAAAATGCCGATATAGACCATCATCTCCCAGAAGCCGAACATCTTTAGCTGCCGTAAAATCACTGCCCACGGATAGAGGAACACTGCTTCCACATCGAAGAGGATGAACAGCATCGCCACCAGATAAAATTTTACCGAGAACCGTCCACGGGCGTCCCCAATCGCAACCATGCCGCATTCATACGGAGCCATCTTGGCGCGAGTTGGACGGCGATACCCGATAATCCACGAGAGTGTGACCACCAGCGCGGCAAAAGCCCCGGCGAACAGGAAGTGGATTAATAACGGCAGGTAGCGGGCGATGTAATTGTCGGGCATAGGGGAGCTGACTAAAATCTGCGCTACTGCGAAGTAAACATTCTAGAGTAGTTTTGACTTTGATTAGTGTCAAGCGAGTTGCGGTTGTTGAGGTTTCTCAAATAGCACGCTGCTCCGACAAGTAGGCGCTCAGCGCTTCTGGTACGGGTGGAAGATGTAGTCCTTCGCTTTCACGACCGTATGGCACGCGTGTCCGCAGTCTGAGAAGCTTTTTGGATCGGCCGTGAAGTTGTCCGACGCGGCTTCGTAGTTGAACACTGCATATCCCCAGCCGCCGCTTTTCGGGAATCTACTGCTGTTCTTTTCGATCACGAAAGCCTGTTTGAAAACATCTGGCACATCCACGACGAAGGGAGCCTCCGTGCTCTTCTTCGGCTTCCACTGGAGTTTCACGATCATGGAGCCATCCGGGAAAGGCTGGCCATTGCCCGGAATGCCGGCTTTGTAGGCCTTGATCATCGTGGGATTGGCGACAATTACCTTGAGAACTTCGTCGGTCCGCGCCGAGGAGACTACCGCCCAATCCTCGTATCCCCTGAAGTCGGAGAACGCGATTCCGCTCGGCGATTTCAGCGCGTACTTGTCCTCGTTCTGTGCGTGAACGTTCTGCGCGTAAACTGCCGCGCCGAGGACGGCGAGTACCGTGCTCGCTATCACAATCGTAAACTTGCCTTTGTGGTTCATGGGGATCTCTTCTTGAAACAGGATTTCGATATGGCCCGCGGATCGGACACAGCATAGCACCTAGTGGAAGCAGTCCTCGACGGCTGGCAGCTACTCAAAAACTGCTCGTTACCGCGAGTAGTGTGTATAAAAGTTTTTGGAGTTCGTGTTACATTTCGGACTGTAGCTCATCGGACGCTCATGATTTTTGGTTTCAATACCGACGTAAAACACGAAGACACGATCTATCACGTGCAGAGCGAAGCGCGCGAGGGTGAGTTGCTGCTGCAGACACAGGTCTTTGTCCGGGGACGATGCATCGGGAAACGGGCCATCTCATACTCCGACCGGGCCTCGGAGCCGGGCTTCAACGACCAGCGCAAAGAGCAAATTTTGCGGGACCAGCATCGCCTCGTCCTGGACGCCATAAAAGATGGCCGCTTAGAAAATGTCTTAGACAAGCGCGACGCTCCCGAGGTGCTGGCCGCAATTAAAGAACTGGACCTCCAGTGGCTCAACGCCGATTCGGTGCACTCCGGCCAGAATCTGAGCATGCGTTTGAGAGTTACTGACAGCGGCGTTGCGGTGGAAGGGGCACGGCTCACGGTGCGCTTCGCCCGTCCCGATGCGGTTCCATTTTACAACCAGGTTGTCACCAACCCCGCCGGGGATGCCGAGATGAAAATCGAAGTGGATGAGTCTTCCTTGCTCGACTCTTCTGTCTTGGTGCAGGCGAACTACTCAGGGCGGACGGCAACCCGCAAATTCCAGCTGAAAAAAGTCGAAGCCTAGGTTTCGCCCACTCACGAGCTTCTCACTGAGATGAAAATCCAAATCAATGGCAATGACCGCGAATTTGATTCTCCTCTCTCACTCTCTGCGCTGGTTGAGAATCTGGGAATGAAACCTGACCGCGTGGCCGTAGAGCTGAATCGAAGCATCGTGCCTCGTGAACAATGGCATGAAACGTCGCTCGTCGAGGGCGACCGGTTGGAGATGGTTCACTTCGTGGGCGGCGGCTCCGACCAGCGGTCCGATCCGGCTCAACGAACTCTTCTAGTAACCTCCGCATCCGATCAGTCATTGACAGTTGCCGCTTCCCACCTAGAATGTGTCCAAACATTCCACCCTGAATCTGTTTGAAACATTTTGACTTCTGAATGCCGGAAACGTTCACATCCCGGGATGTGGTGCGAATGACGGGAATCAGTCTGCGTCAACTGCAATGGTGGGATGAGCGCGGCATAGTGGTGCCTTCCCGCGCAGGCCATCGCCGGCTGTATTCCATGGAAGATCTCGCGGAAGTGGCCGTCATCTGTGACCTGCGCCAGCGAGGATTTTCTTTGCAGCGGGTGCGAAAAGTTGTCCGGTTTCTACAACGGGAATTCGGCAAGAGGCTGGCCGAGACGGTGGGCGAACGTTCCGACTATCACTTGCTCACCGATGGAAACACATTGTATGTCGAGACCTCGGCCCGGCAGATTATTGACATCCTCAAAAATTCACGCCAGCCCATGCTCACCATCTGCCTCAGTGACACGGTGCGGCGGGTAAAAGCTCTGATTGACCAGGAAAACATTCGCGGTGGAAAAAAAGCTGCCAGATGTATTCCGCTAGGTACTCACCGGGAAACCAAACTACAGGTAAAAAGAAAGCGGGCTTCGTAAGGCTTTACCGCAAAGGGAAGACGTGCGCGGGGGCAAAGGGGGATAGATGGTAGGAGAACTCGACATTCTAAGCGAATGGATTCCGGAGCAAATGTCTCCGGGAACGATTTTTGTGCTGGAAAATGCTGGGAAAGTGGGAGAAACCGCAGACCCCTATTGGGCCGTCCTCTCTTGCCCGAATTGCGGAACTTTGGGATTGATCACCCGCAAACAGGTGGCGGGACTGCTTCCGGTAATTTGCGGCTCAAGCCACTGCGCAGCGCAGTTTTTTATAAATGAGAGTGAGATTGTGATCCGCAAGCCGTTCTGAGTTTCTTATTTCTTCCTTAGCCTTGCTTCTTTTAATTCCACCGGAACGTGCTCCACTATTTCAATTCCAAAACCTTCCAGGGCGGCAACTTTTCGCGGATGGTTCGTCAACAGCCGGATACGCCGCAAATTCAAATCCGATAATATTTGCGCGCCAATGCCGATCTCGCGCTGCGTCCTGTTCTCAGTTTCCGGAGACGCCGAGGAAGCGCGCTCTTTGTGGAAGGCCAGCAGTCCGCGATTTCCCACGCGCTCAAGCGAAAAACCTTTTGAGTTCTGATGCAGGTAGATCAGCGCCCCACGGCCCTCTCGCGAAATCGCATGGAGTGATGCGTCCATCGTGGCCTGGCAATCGCATCCCGCCGAACCGAAGACGTCCCCTGCCAGACAGTGGGCGTGCATTCGAACCATGACCGCGTCGTTTGCGTTGGCAACGTCTCCATACACCAGCGCCAGATGCGATTCACCACCGTCTATCTCACTTTCGTAGGCGATCAGCCGAAAATCACCATGACGGGTTGCGATCATGGCTTCGCCCACGCGATGCACATAGCGCTCGTTTTGCAGGCGGTAACGAATCAACTCCGCGACGGTCAAAATTTTCAAATCGTGCAACGCGCAGAAGTCGATTAGGTCAGGCACTCGCGCCATCGTTCCGTCGTCGCGCATGATTTCACAAATAATTCCGGCTGGAATCAGTCCGGCAAGCCGCGCTAAATCGACCGCAGCTTCGGTTTGTCCGGCGCGAACCAGCACACCGCCTTTGCGCGCCCGTAGAGGAAAGACGTGTCCGGGACGCGCCAAATCCGCCGGCCGGGTAGCGGGATCAATCGCTACCTGAATTGTTCTTGCCCGGTCATAAGCGGAAATTCCGGTGGTCACTCCGTCGCGCGCGTCGATCGCTTCGCAGAAAGCGGTGCCGTAGTTCGAAGTATTTTCGGAGCTCATGGGGCCGATCCGCAGATGATCGAGACGCTCCTCGGTCATGGCCAAACAGATCAGGCCACGTCCGTACTTCGCCATGAAATTAATCGACTCGGGAGTTACCTTTTCGGCCGCTAAAGTCAGGTCGCCTTCATTTTCTCGCGACTCGTCGTCTACCACGACGACCATTTTCCCGGCGCGCATCTCCGCGATGGCAGTTGGAACGTCGGTGAAGAGGCCTTCAGAACCCATGGGCTTTAATTGTAGCAAGGCCAATACTTGGCCAAGAAAAAAGGCCGCAGTTTAGGCGGCCTTTGTGTTCTTAAAAGAAGTGCTTACAGAGTCGATTCGATTTCAAAACCCCACGCTTCGAGCAAGGGTTCGGGGATATATTTTGAGTTCTTGTTGCGGCGAGCCCATTCCCGCAGCCGCGTCGATCTTAAGTACTGGTCCGGAGAAAGTTTATATTCCTTCACGACCTGTTCGAATTCGGTGACAGTCGGGGTGATTGGACCAATCGGTTCCGGCTTTCCCCAGTTCGGATTCCCACGTCTCTTTGCCATCATTAGCCTCTTTGTTCGAGATCGTTATTCGAAAATCGACTACCATTGAATATCTGTACAACTTAGATTCACTTCTGCATTAGATAGATTCCATAACTCACGTTGGTATCTGCATAGCGCTTGTCCTGATTCTGTGGAAGTCTATGATTTTAGTGCGCTTATTGCGGGTTGTCAATTTGGGCTCCCGATCCCTGCTACCGCGCCTCTGCGAAATAAAAACCGAAAGATTACCGAGGTAATTCGCGGCTGCGGCAGTTTGATTGACGGCCAGCCCACTGAAACCTAGAGTGGAATGAGGTCTTTGGCTGGCCTCTCCTCAATCCCATCATGACTTTACAAGCCTTGGTTCTCTGTTCAGACGACAAGATCGTGCGGGTCCTTCGCCGCGTATTGAACGAGCTTGAAATCAGCGTAGAACATTGTGCCACCGCCGACCTCGCGATCCAAAAGCTTACCCGCGAACGTTTCGAAGCCGTAATCGTTGACTGCACCGGAGAAGAACTGGCCGCCAATGTCCTGCGAGCTGCGCGTTCCGCGGCATGCAACAAGCGCGCCGTAGCCGTAGCGATAGTCGATGGACAAAAAGCTCTCGGCGGTGCCTTTGAACTCGGAGCCCACTTCGTTTTGTACAAACCAATTTCGCCGGAGCGTGCCAAGACCAGCTTCCGCGCTGCCCGCGCCTTAATGAAACGCGAACGCCGTCGCAATGCCCGCATTCCGATTGAGATACCGGTCACGCTAGGTTTCGATGGCGGTCAGGCAGGTCAAAAAGCCGTCACCTCTGATATTGGAGAAGGCGGAATCGCGATCCGTCTAGCCAAACGCGCAAAAAATGGCGAGCGCATGCAGGTGGAGTTGACCCTGCCCGGGACAGATAATGTGTTGCGCTGCGTCGGGGAAGTCGCATGGGAGAACGCCAAGCGGCAAACCGGAGTGCGCTTCGTCGATCTTCCGAGTTATTTGCAGGCCCAGCTGAACTCCTGGATCATCAGTCACACCGCGGATGCCGATAAAGATGATCCGCCGGTGCCGTCGAAACTTACTGACCTTAGTCTTGGGGGCTGCTATCTGGAATTGCCGTCGCCGTATCCGGTGAGCACCAAGCTCACTCTTTCCATGAAAGCCGCCGAAGTTGAAGTTCGCGTCGAAGGCATCGTTCGGGTTATGCATCCGGAAATTGGCATGGGCGTTGAATTCACTCAGAGAACCGGACCGCAAAAAGGCCAGGTCGAAAAATTCATTCAAACCTTGTTGTCGAACAACGGAGTCATTCCGGCATTGATGGTTCAGCCGGACAGCCTTGGCATCGACGCGCCTCCTCTAACTCCCGGCCCAACTGAAATCGCCGATCCTCTCTTAGGATTATTTCTGACCAAAGGGACATTGAGTCCACAAGCCTTCCAGATTGAACTCGGCAAGCAACGTGGCGGCGGCCAGCCCGCGCCCGAACCAGTCACGGTTTAGACGCTTCGGTTTCACATTCCTCATAAAATTAAATCAGCCATTCTTAAAAACGAGCCAGCCCGTGTGGGTCGGACACTCTTGTCGGACGCTGTTGCCCGTCGTGCAACTCCAATCGTTTAGAATGTGGACGCGCCGGGATGACGGAACTGGCAGACGTACCGGACTTAAAATCCGGAGGGCTGAAAGGCCCGTGGGGGTTCAATTCCCCCTCCCGGCACCACTGTTACTCTGAGCTGCATCAAGTAAGCATGCAGTAGTTCGACAATTCCGCCGGAGCCAGCAAATGCCAAGCCGCCACAGAGTTCCTCTCTGGCTCATGGGTCTTACCAACCTGTCGTATGGCCTCTACGGAGGCGTTGTTGCATTCGCCGTCCCGCAGTTGCTCGGCGCGCGGAACGTTCCCGAGACAGCCATCGCTGGTCTGACCGCCGTTGCATTTTCACCTGGCTTTTACGCGTTTCTGCTCAGCCCCATCCTTGATGTGCGATTCAGCCGCCGCTGGTATGCATTCGCGCTGGCGATCATCGCATCGCTAACGATCATTGTGGCCTTTCTAAATCTCGATCACCTCGTACTGCTGGAAGCCGTCCTGACTGTCGGTTTTTTCGCCGCCTATCTTTATCAGAGTGCGATTGGCGGATGGCTCTCTTCCATAACGTCTGAAGAGGAGGAAAAGTTTGTCAGCGTATGGGTGACCATTGGCAACGTAGGCGGATTTGCCATCATGGCGATTGGCTGCAACCAACTCGCTCGTCATCTTTCGCCGATTGCGGTCGCGCTCGTGTTGGGGACGTCCATTCTATTGCCGACGGTTGTTTTTCCGTTCATGCAAGCGCCGGGCCCGGACCGCCGCCTCGCCCGGGAATCTTTCCCGCAATTTTTCGGCGATCTTGTCGCGCTGGCCAAGAGGCGCGAAGTACTGATCGCCATCGTTTTATTTGCCGCACCCGCCGCCACCTTTTCGCTTACGAACTTCCTCGGAGGCCGTGGCAGCGACTTTCACGCTTTGCCAGGATTCGTTGGCTTGGTGGGCGGCATCGGCGTGGCCGCGGGAGGGATCGTCGGCTGTCTGATCTTTCCGGCGCTCGCCCGCCTCATGCCGATGCGGCCTCTTTACCTAACCGTGGGAGCTATTGGAGCCGTATGCACACTCGGACTGATCCTGCTGCCGCGCACTCCGGCGTCCTACGCCATCGTTTTGATCACCGAAAATCTTTTCCAATCGTTGGCCATTACCACCAGCATCGCGGTGACGTTCGAAACTATCGGTCGCGACAATCCGCTCGCCTCCACAACTTTCTGCTTCGTCACCTCGGCCTATAGCCTGCCAATTTCGTACATGCTCTACGTGGACGCCTTCGGCTTTGCCCACGGAGGCATCACCGGCAGCCTCGCCATCGATGCCATCACCGGTATCCTCGCCAGTGTTCTGCTGGGAGCCATGCTGTTGTGGTTGTCTCGCAGGGACAAAGCGTTGACGGAGTAATGCAGAGCCTCTAACAAAATCAGGCTTTCCCCTCAGGGTTCGGTCAATGAGCGAAATCGCGATTTTGCCGTCGGGCAATCGGAATCCTACGAGATCAAGCCTTCTGATCGCTTAGGATAGGTGCTTCTAAGTGCGTTTGAACGCGAATACACGATGAAGCAGTAAAGAGCGGCCCCAAGTAAAGGGAATAGCATTACCAAGAACCAGACAATCTGTAGCATCTGGATGCGAATCGTCGAAGCGAAACAAAAAGTACTCCATTCCGACGAATGAGATTCCGGCTCCGAATATGCCTGCAAACAGGAATAGCCTCAGTGCGGTCGCAATGGTTGAGGGAATCCCACCGACAAATAGTAGCGTGCAGACCGCGAAAAACAATGCAACGGAAAGGATTGCGGAGGGCGCGGTAAACGCGACCTGCTGTGGGAGACACAATCCATTCCTTGTTAATGTATTCGTACGTGAGCATTAGTGTCCGGCCATTCTATCGCCGTTTCCCGGGGAAGCAACCAGTTGATTTGTAATGGGTCGGACAGTTCGGCCCGCACAACGGTTGTGTGGGGAATTAAATCCACTCCTGTCGTGTTTGCCGAGATGATCATTGCAGCCCCACTCAAGCCAAAATCAGGCTTGAATGTTCACACCGCCTAACCTCAGGGTTGATGGGCCATGCCCCTAGTACCCCATTTCGTAATGTAGTTAAGATTCATCGAGTTCGCGAGATTTTCTTTCAACCACCGTTTTCTAAAGGAGTTAAATACTGAGTTCTTTAGAATCATGTAGTTGCCTCGGCGTTTTACATAGGGCAGACTCGGAACGAGATCGTCCTCTAGTCGTAGTGCTGGACAATGATGGAACGATTCGGTGCTCGACGGCAAAGTCAGATGTCACGAGGGGGAGGTGACTGGCTGTGGGAAGTGGTTCGTTGTTGAAACGGAGATGCATAGGGCCTTCGCCGCGCTCAGGATGACAAATTTATTTTGATGACCCAGGTTAGCGCCAACGATCGGCGCGAACCTTGGGCACCCGGCCGACTTCGTTCGGATTTTGCAGCGGTTCAAATCATTACTGCACGTAGTTGGGATCCCCACCCTTGCTAAGACCGCGCAAGAGTGCAGCCCCCAGCCTATTCAGTGGTGATGTAAAGGTGAGCCAGCCCCCTTCACGCGATTGTCGTTGCTTCTTCGTCATTAAGGCCAGGAAGGTATGTATTATCCCAACGCTTCAGTGAGGCCATTCCATTCATACCGCATTGTCGAGAAGCTCGGCGGCGGCGGCATGGGTGTGGTCTACAAGGCCGAGGACACCGAGCTTGGGTCGCTTTGTGGCTCTCAAATTCCTGCCCGAAGACGTTGCCGAAGATCCGCAGGCGCTGGAACGCTTCCAGCCGCGAGGCGCAGTGCTGCGTCTGCTCTGAACCATCCCAACATCTGCACGATTTACGAGATTGGCGAGCAGAGAAGGCGCAGGCGTTCATCGCCATGGAGTTTCTGGACGGCATGACGCTGAAGCACCGCATTGCGGGGCGGCCGCTGGAAACCGAGATGCTTCTCTTCGCTGGCGATTGATATTGCGGATGCCCTGGACGCGGCACACGCCGAAGGCATCATTCATCGCGACATCAAGCCGGCCAACATCTTTGTCACCAAGCGTGGACACGCCAAGATTCTGGATTTTGGGTTGGCGAAGGTCATGCTCCGCAAGGCAGTTCGTCCAGCAAGATCGCGTCTGCAGAACACAGAGACGGTGCACCGACGAGCAGCACCTGACCAGTCCGGGGACGACGCTGGGCACGGTGGCCTACATGTCGCCGGAGCAGGTGCGGGCGAAGGAGTTGGACGCGCGCACTGATTTGTTTTCCTTTGGGGCGGTGCTTTATGAGATGGCGACGGGCGAATTGCCATTCCGAGGAGAAAGTCACGGAGATGATATGCGAGGCGATTCTGCACCGGATTCCAGCAGCCGCTGTGCAGTTGAATCGCCGATTTACCGTCCGAAGCTGGAAGAGATCATAAACAAGTCTCTGGAGAAAGACCGCAACCTGCGTTATCAGGAGCGCAGCCGAGATGCGAGCCGACCTGCTAGCGCCTGAAGCGGGACACGGACTTCGGGCGCGATCAACTGCCGCCTCTAAGTACCCGGCAGTACTCGTCTTTCCGGCACGGGACACCGGGGTCTGCGTCGTGAGTCTGCCGCCTCGACACTCCAGCCAACACAGATCGAAGGCTGGGGCATTCGTCTTTGGCGGCAATTCTCGCTCGCCATCGTCGCCGCATCTCTTATATACGTAGAAACCCGGCCTTCCCGCCGCCCACGGTATCAGGCTATATCCCAATAACTCACGACGGTCATCGCAAGGCTTTGGTCGGTACCGACGGATCGCGGATTCCTTCAATGAATATCCGGCGTCGGTTTCCCTCATCGCGCAGGTGGCGAGCTCGGCGGCGAGGTAGCACACGTTCCAGTTCCGTCGCCGACTATGTCGTTGCTGGCAGTTTCTCCCGACGGCGCGAACCTGCTGGTGGCGGATGAAGTGGGACAGACATCGTTCCACGGCCCGCTGTGGGAAGTGCCGGTTCTCGGCGGATCGCCTCGAAGAGTGGGACAGGCAGCGGGCCAGGGAGCTGCTTGGTCTCCGGATGGCGAGAAGATTGTTTACGCCGATGGACACGATTTATTTTTAGCCAAGAGCGATGGTTCCGATCCTCGACAAGCTCGTCACCTCGCCTGATCAGAGCTTATTATCCTGCCTGGTCACCAGATGGAACAGAGATTCCATTCAATACTGAGCGCTGTGGGGGCCGTCTCTCCTACCGGCCGTCTCTATCACGTCTCGAGTTGACGGAACGAACACTTCATCCTCTCTATCCCCGACTGGCATACTCCCCCCGAGGAATGTTGCGGCCAGTTCACTCCCGATGGAAGATATTTCGTTTTTCAATCACAAGGCAATATCTGGGCTCGTTGCTGAACAAAGAGATTTTTCTTCGGAAAAAGCTAATAGCCAACCGGTCCAGTTGACCTCCGGGGCCTGATGAGTTTCTCTTCGCCTCTTGCCAAGTAAAGATGGCAAAAAGCTATTCGTCGTGGGAGCGTTGGCGCGTGGCGAGTTGTCTCGCTATGACACGCAGGACGGCGGAGTTCATTCCATTTCTTTCCGGCAATTTCGGCGGACAGCGTCAGCTTTTCTAAAGACGGTCAGTGGGTGGCGTATGTCACCTTCCCGGAGGGATCGTTTTGGACGGATTAAATCCGCCTGCACTCGAGCGAGTTCAACTCCACCTACCCCCCACTCTATTCCCGTTGGGCCCAAGTGGTCACCCGATGGTCAGCAGATTCCGTCTTCTTTGCTTTCTCCTGCCTTAAGCCGAAGTTGTACATCGTTTCGAACCGATGGGGAGCGCCGCGCGAGCTGACTTCCTCAAGATACCCAAGAAGAGCTGCATCGACCTGGTCGCCCGACTGAACTAAAATTGCTTTTGCCAACTGATCAACTGGCTGCCAATAGTTCCATACTCGATTCTCGATGTTAAATCCAATCAAATCTCTACGCTGCCGGACGTCAAATGGATTTTTTCTCTCCGAGATGGTTTGACCTCGGAGCCGCGCGCAAATCCGCTATGGGAACTTATCGGTCGACCCCGAAAAAGTTGTACCAAAATTCATCTCCCCCTCGTGCCGCTCCAAACCCGCAAGCCAGAATGACAACGATGGAATGCACAAAACCTGAACGAGCGATGGCTGCAACCAATACCAGGTCCTGAGTATCAGGCTTGCACTCACAAACATTCCGAGTATCGATCCGCACACAAATCGAATCCAAAACTCTAGTTTGTCCGGTGCCACAAAGGGCTTCCGGTCAGACATCGTGGGGATATGGTTTGCAGGCCGTGTAGTTTGGCTAGTTGGTTGTGAGGCCGCGCCATAGTTGCCTGGAGTGCTGTATCGCAATGGCGCAGACTTGATTGTGCTGTACGCTTCGTTGATAAGTTCCATCATTCGTGCTGCCTCGGCTTGTTCGGGGGTGCTGGCCCGATATAAATCAGGATGCCACCGCTTGGCCATCGCGCGATATGCATGCTTTATGACCAGAGCGCTTGCTGAGGCTGGAACTCCAAGTAATTCGTAAGCATGCTCGGTATCGCTGAATGGTGTTGAATCTGCTCGCATCGGAAAATAACTAGCTCGCGTTCAACGAGCATTACGATAAATTTAGCGTTTGAAGCGGACATCAGTCCACATTTACCGACGCGTAATTGTGTGGGAACTTAAATCTACCCCCTGTCTTTGTTTTCCGAGATGATCAATTTGCACAGCCCCACTCAAGCCAAAATCAGGCTTGAATGGGCCAGCCGCCGATTGCCCCGTTGGCGAAACGATTTCTGGTAGCATGACCCGCGGACACCAATGAAGCCGATGCTGGCCTTCTTATTTCACTTAGGCATCGCAATGATGACGATTCCGATGCTGGCGCTTTTTTCATTGCCGATCTCCTATTCGGTCGGGCGCCGCATTGCCTCTCCCGCTGTAAGTCCGCAGCAATTTTACTCTGATCACCTCTTGCTTCTCGTTTTCATTGCCGGGTTGTGCGTTGCGTATCTTGTATGCGACACATTTACGAGCAGATCCGCCAGGTGGATCTGGATACCAGCACTACTTGCATTTACCGTGAGGGTTCTGGTGTGGCGGTCAACCGGAAGCGTTCTATTTCGGTCAAGTGTTATCGAACACTTCTTTACATCAGACTGTCAGATAAATTACTGGCGTAATACAAACTTCGCACCTGACTGCGCCGATAAGCTTCTTTTCATGCAACTTATAATTGGTCCGATTGGTTATTCAGTCGGTGCAGCAATTCAACGCATCGTGGAAGTCAGACGCCGTGCTAACACTGTGGCATCGTAACTGTTGAAAATCCGCGATTACAACGTCAGGCATTCCTACGGTGTGCGAGGAACGAAAGCATCACAATTTCTTCCGGGTCACCACTTCCACTATCCGCCGGTGGGTTTGCTCTGGGGTTCCTCGCGCGTTTACTACTGCGACTCTCTTGCTGTCCCGCTTTGCGATTGCCAGATAGGTGTTGTGCACGCGCTCGAAGAATTTACGGCTCTCCTGCTCGAAGCGGTTCTCGTCGGACTCGGCTCCGGTTTTTCCAGTCCGCTTGTTGCGGCGGCGGGCTCGATCCACGCTGGCCTCGGGATCTGAATCCATAAGGATGGTTAGATCCGGCTGCAGCCCTCCGCAAAGAACGCGATGCAAAGTCAGGACGGGCTGGCTTCCCGAGCTTGCGTCCTCCTCCTTGATACGCTTCGGTGGAGTCGGTAAAGCGATCGCACAACACGATCTGACCGTTCGTAAGTGCGGGTTCGATGACTTCTTCAATGTGGTGAGCTCTCGCTGCAAACATCAATGCCAGCTCCGCCCTCGGCGCCAGTCCAGTGGTGCGAGTATCGAGCAGAAGATTGCGGATTTTTTCGCCGGTGGGAGTTCCACCTGGTTCGCGGGTCACAACGACATGCATCCCGCGTGCGCGCAAAAAGGCCGCAAGTTTTTTGACCTGCGTGCTCTTGCCGCATCCATCGAGCCCTTCGAAAGTGATGAATTTTCCGCGCGAAGGCATGCGACATAATAGAGGAAGAAGATGAGGACGGTCATCCAATCAGGTTTCATTGACTTGGCTTTGCCCTCCTCCTATTATGGACAGCCGCGGCTCCCTTCATGATTGACCAGGTCATTTCTCATTACCGCATCGTCGAAAAATTAGGCGGAGGCGGTATGGGAGTGGTTTACAAAGCGGAAGACACGCTGCTGCGCCGCTTTGTTGCGCTGAAATTTCTGCCTCCCGAAGTCGCCAGTGAACCGCAGGCCATGGCTCGTTTCCAGCGCGAGGCCCAGGCCGCGTCGGCCTTGAACCATCCTCATATCTGCACTATTTACGAAATTGGCGAGCACAATGGGCAGGCCTTCATCGTCATGGAGTTCATGGAAGGCCAGACGTTGAAGCACTACATTGCTGGCCGTCCGCTTGAGAATGAAACTCTGCTGACGCTCGCCATTGAAATCGCCGACGCGCTCGATGCGGCCCATGCCAAAGGAATCATTCATCGCGACATCAAGCCCGCCAATATCTTTGTCACCAAACGGGGGCAGGCGAAGTTGCTGGACTTTGGACTCGCTAAGGTAACCGGAGGCCACGGCTCGAGCACTGAGGATTCGCGGATGCGCACCGTAACCAGCGCCCACACTCTGGATTTAACCAGTCCGGGTTCGACGATTGGGACGGTTGCGTACATGTCGCCGGAGCAAGTGCGAGCCGGAGAGTTGGATTCCCGCACCGACCTGTTTTCGTTCGGAGCAGTGCTCTACGAGATGGCCACGGGACAAGTAGCTTTCTCCGGAAGCAGCACTGGGGTCACGTTCGAAGCGATTTTGAATCGCGCGCCAGCTCCGCCTTCTACTTTGAATCCTGCGCTTCCCCCGAAGCTCGAAGAAGTAATTTCAAAGGCCCTCGAAAAAGACTGCGAGTTCCGCTATCAAACTGCGGCGGAACTTCGCGGAGATTTAAAGCGTGTAAAGAGATCGATGGACACATCGCGGGTGCGGGCAGCGGACGCCAGCCTCGCGTCTTCTTCTTCAGCATCATCATCGTCGTCATCATCAATACAAGCCGTCATCGCTGAAGTCGCGGTCATCACGGTTTCCATTGTGGTCTGTCGATTTTGGGGACGGTCGGACTGCTTGCCGGGCTCGCTATCGGAGCGTTTTTAATCCGTCGCCCGTCGCAGCCAACTTTTCCTTTTTACCATCCGCTGACCTTCCAGCGCGGAATCGTGCATTCGGCTCGGTTTGCACCCGATGGCAAGACGGTAATTTATAGCTCGGCGTGGGAAGGGAAGCCGCTTCAGCTTTTCAACACCCGCCCTGAGAGTCCGCAGTCCAAAGAACTCGAACCGTCGGGAGCGGACGTGCTGGCAATTTCCTCTACCGGCGAGATGGCGCTGGCTTTGGGAAGCCATACCAGTGACGCCTTTCTTTCTTCGGGAACTCTGGCGGAAGTTCCTCTGGTCGGCGGCGCGCCCCGTGAAATTTTCGAGAATGTTGAGTGGGCCGATTGGTCTCCGGACGGCTCGGCAATGGCGATCGTTCGCGAAGTCGATGGCCGCAAACAACTGGAATATCCGGTAAACAAAATTCTTTACCGGGCAGATGGATGGATCGGAAATCCGCGCATTTCGCCCAAAGGAGATTTAGTAGCGTTCATCGACCATCCCGAACCGCGGGATGATGGCGGCCTCGTGATGGTGGTGGATGCCGGCGGGAAGCCTAAGACACTCTGCACCGGATGGGACAGCATTCAGGGCCTGGCATGGTCCCCCAAAGGAGATGAAATCTGGTTCACCGCGACCCGTACCGGAGGCGACCGTGGTCTGTTCGCGGTAAATCTGTCTGGCACGGTGCGCATCCTGACGCGAGTGCCGGGTGAACTGACTTTGCTCGATGTTGCCCGCGATGGCAATGTGCTCCTGACTCGCGGAAATGATCGCGCTGGCATGGTCGGACTTGCTCCGGGCGAAAAGAAAGAGCGCGACTTGTCATGGCTCGACTGGTCGGTTCCCGCGGATATATCTCGCCGATGGCCGCACCGTGCTCTTCCAGGAATCAGGGGAAGGCGGCGGTCCGAAATACGCGGTGTACAGCCGCTTGACCGATGGTTCTCCGGCGATCCGCCTTGGCGAAGGCAGCGGATTAGCTATGTCTCCCGATGGAAAATGGGTGCTGGGCCGGCCTAACACAACCCCCGCGCCATTGACGCGTCTTCCCATGGGCGTCGGCGAAATGAAACCGCTCATCGACGACGGACTAAATCACGTAAGGGGCGGCTGGCTTCCCGATGGCAAACGAATTGTCTTCACCGGAAACGAGCCCGGACACGCTCTGCGCCTTTACGTGGAATCCGCCGAAGGCGGCAAGCCGACTGCGATCAGCCCCGAAGGCGTCGGACCCAGGATGATTCTTTCGAGAAAGGGAGACTTCGTCGCGGGCACTGGGATCGACCACAAAGTGTACCTTTATCCCATTGCGGGCGGCGAGCCCCGTTTAATGCCCGGGCTTGGCTCCCGACGAAACCCCAACGGCATGGTCCGCCGACGATCGCTACTTATTTGTCTTTCATACCGGAGAAGTTCCTACACGCGTCTTTAAAGTTGACGTCGCGACTGGCCAGCGAACTGTATGGAAGACCATCGAGCCAGCGGATGCCGCCGGTATTTCCACCATCGGCGGAGTGATTATCTCCCACGACGAAAATTCCTACGTCTATAGCTACGTTCGCACCCTTTCTGACCTTTATCTGGTCGAAGGTTTGAAGTGAAGCGAGCGCTCCAATTCCTGCGCCTCATGCTTTTCCGGAGGAAACTTTGATACGAGCTTCCAAAGCATTATTGGTCTTTATTCTTGGATTAATTGCCAGCTATGCCGCAATTGCGCAGACCGCATCGCCGGTTATAAAAATTTCCGTTGACGCCACGGAGGCTCCTCGGAAGATTTTTCATGCGCAGTTAGTCATCCCGGCAAGCCCCGGAACGCTCACTCTTTATTATCCGAAATGGATTCCCGGCGAACACGCGCCCGATGGCCCCGTGATCGATATGGGCGGATTGAAATTTATGGCCGGTGGCAAGCTGCTGAAGTGGCGTCGCGACACGCTCGATGGCTGGACCTTCAACGTTGAAGTTCCCGAAGGGGTCAATGAAGTCAACGCTTCGCTGGATTTCATGTCACCCCCCACCCTCGAAGCCGGATTCTCGGAAGGGTCTTCGGCCACGGCGACCTTAACCATTGTCAGTTGGAACCAGGTGATGTTGTATCCCAAAGGATGGAAGTCGGATGACCTCACCTATCAGGCGTCGATCCGGTTGCCGGCTGGCTGGAAGTTCGGAACCTCGCTGCAGGTATCTTCGCAGAATCAAAACGCGGATGGTCAGGCGCAGATTAACTTCGTCCCCGTTTCCCTGACCATGCTGATTGATTCTCCAGTACTGGCAGCGGAGTATTTGAGAGTTGTGCCGTTGAGTCATGACCAGACCCCTGTAGAAATGGACATCGCTGCCGACAGCGCCGCGGCCTTGGAAATGCCGCCTGAAGTTTTGACCCAATATAAAAATCTGGTGCGGCAAGCCGGGGATTTATTCGGCGCGCGCCATTACCGCGACTATCACTTTCTTTACACGCTAAGCGATCACGTCGCGCACTTCGGTCTCGAGCATCATGAGTCCGATGACAGCCGCATTGAAGAGCGGGGACTGATCGATGGCGATTTGCGCAGACTCGACGCCGGCCTGTTGCCCCATGAGTATGTTCACTCCTGGAACGGAAAATACCGCCGCCCAGCGGGTCTCGCCACCGCTGATTACCAGCAGCCGATGCAGGACGATTTGCTTTGGGTCTATGAAGGCCTTACGTCCTACCTCGGAGATGTTCTGACCGCGCGAAGCGGCTTGTGGACAGCCGATGATTATCGGGACGAGACTGCAATTCTGGCGGCGCAACAGGATCATCGCCCGGGCCGAAGCTGGAGAAATTTACAGGACACCGCCGACGCCGCGGCGCAGCTCTATTTTTCCGGACATGGATGGCGTTCCTGGCGCAGAAGCACCGATTTTTACGACGAGGACGTGCTCAACTGGATGTGGGTGGATACCGTAATTCGCAAGCAGTCCGGCGGCACGAAATCTATCGATGACTTTTGCCATTTATTTCACGGCACTCCCAGCGGCCCTCCGATGGTCAAGCCCTACACTTTCGACGAGGTTGTGAATTCGCTTAACCAAGTCGTCGCCTACGACTGGCGAAGTTTCTGGACAGAGCGGCTCAGCAACCACGGTCCGGGTGCGCCTTTGACTGGCATTGAGAATAGCGGGTGGAAGCTGACCTATGACGGAACCCGGTCAGAGATGATGAGAATCTGGGAATCTGACAACAAGGAAATAGACGCGTCCTACTCGATTGGATTGCTGTTGAAAGAAGATGGTGAAATTGTGGACACCATCGAAGGAATGATTTCCGCCAAAGCCGGAATTGGTCCGGGGATGAAAATCGTAGCCGTAAACGGACGGCGCTTTACGTCAGACGTTCTACGAGACGCGTTGCGCCTTGGCACGAAAAACAGGGAACCACTCGACCTGTTGGTGGAAAATGCCGATTACTTCAGCAGCTATAAACTCGACTACCACGGAGGAGAAAAATATCCCCACCTCGTGCGAGAGCAATCCAAGCCGGATATGCTGAGCGACATTATTCAAGCACGATAGGCTATTTCACTGACTCGGCGATCCACTTCAAATAGTTCGCGTCGCCGTCCTCAATGCCAATGCAGACGCACTCCGGAAGTTCGTATGAGTGCAGTTCTTTTATCTTGTCCCTCACACGCTCGAAGGCGTCGGCAGTCGTCTTGATCATTAACAACCATTCCTTAGCCTGTTCGATCTTCCCCTCCCACCGATAAATCGAGTCAACTCCTGAAATCACATTCACGCAGGCCGCCAACTTCTGGTCCACCAACGCGCGTGCGATGTTAAGAGCCTCTTCGTGGGATCCAACCGACGTAAGAACGATTTTGTTTCCGGTCATATAAAATTCATCCTTCACAGATCAGGTTAAAGCATCCAAGGAAATTCAGCGGAGGCTAGGAGAAGATGGCGACGCAAATAAAGTTCGGCACTTCGGGATGGCGAGCGGTCATGGCCGAGGAATTCACCTTTGCCAATGTGCGCCGCGCGGTGCAGGGAATAGCCCGCCACGTGGTCTCAACCAAACCTTCAGGTGCGCGGGTGATCGTTGGCCGAGATCCCAGATTTCTTGGCGAGACATTTTGCGCGATGGCCGTAGAAATTCTTAGCTCCTACGGCATCACGCCGCTTTTGATCGAGGACCCCGCGCCAACTCCTGCTATCTCCTATGCGGTTATTCATGAGCATGCCGATGGAGCGATAAACTTTACGGCATCACACAATCCTCCGGAATACAACGGAATAAAATTTTCAACTCCTGATGGCGCGCCCGCTCTGCCGGAGGTGACCAAACATATCGAGGCCGAAATTCTAGCGTTTGACGCCGCGGCGGAATGCCCGCGTGCGTCTACTAAGATCAAAGCGCAGCCTCTAGATCCTCGAGGAATGTATCTCGCGCGGCTGCGGGAAATTATTGATCTTCCGATGATCAAGAAAGCTCAACTGAAGGTGGTATTCGATCCGCTTTGGGGAGCGGCTCGCGGTTACTCCGACTCGTTACTCAAGGATGCGGGCATCGAGGTCGCAACCGTACACGACTATCGGGACGTTCTGTTCGGAGGCCATGCGCCCGAGCCCGATGGCCACCTGCTCGAGCCTCTGCGAGAAAAAATGCGAGCCACGGACGCCCATATCGGGATTGCGACCGATGGCGATGCCGACCGCTTTGGTATCGTCGATCGGGATGGAACCTTCTTTCAGCCGAACTACATTATCGCGCTGCTTTTTGATTATCTGGTCGAAAGCCGCGGATGGAAAAACGGCGTCGGAAAATCCGTGGCCACCACAAATTTAGTGAACGCCCTCGCGAAATATCACCAGGTAACACTGCATGAAACCCCGGTCGGCTTCAAGTACATTGGCGAACTCATTAAGCAGGACAAAATTGCCATTGGCGGAGAAGAAAGCGCCGGCCTTTCTATTCGACATCACGTTCCTGAGAAAGACGGCATCCTGGCTGGCATGCTTTGTTGCGAGATGGTTGCGCGTCGCGGCAAGACTCTAAAGGAACAATTAGCCGAGCTATTTGCCAAAGTTGGTTCCTTTTACCCCGAAAGAGACAACTTTCGCTTGACCCAGGAGGTGAAAGAGAAGTTCACTAAGAAACTACTCCTCGAACCCAAAGAATTCTTTGACCACAAGGTGAAGGAAGTTGTGCGCACCGACGGCCTGAAGCTGATCCTCGACGATGGCTCGTGGGTTTGCTATAGGCTTTCGGGAACCGAACCGGTGGTTCGTGTCTACTGTGAGGCGGGGAGTGAAGACGAACTCAAGAAACTAAGCGGGGCGGCTCAGAAATGGATCTTCGAATAAATAAACTCCGGCTCTTTCACAAAGACATCTCCAACTTCAATCCTGTTTCCGTGGCGGAAGCCATGGCCGAACGCAGCATCGCGAAAATTCGTCCAGCGCTAATGTGGATTTATGAATTGCGGCGGCGGCTGGCTACTGTTGCAGTCGGGGTGCTTACATTCTGGATGTTCGTCCATGTGATGTTCGGGGCCAACGGAATGATGGTCTATCGCGTTAAGCGTGCGGAAGTACGAAGCCTGCAAAAAGAAATCGACGCTTTGCAGACTGAAAATAACAGCTATAGCAAGGAAATTGATAACCTTAAATCCGATCCGAAGACCATCGAAAAGGAAGCCCGCGAACGGCTGCATTACGCGCGCCCCGGCGAGGTGGTTTATATCTCTCCCGCACCGGCGACTCAGGAACTGCCCCAAACCGATACGGCGCAAAAGTAAACAATCTGGTGGCAACTGGCTATTCTTAATATGGTATAGTTCGCTGGTTTTGAAACTGGAAACCCGGGTTACGATTTCCAGATCCGCGGTTCCACACCGCATACTTCAGGAGAATTAAAAAAATGAAAAAAATACTGTTAGGATGTGCCGCTCTATCGTTGCTCGCGTTGATTATTGTGGGTACCTCCGTCGCCGGTGACAAGACGACGGTAAAGGGATGGGTTTCCGATTCGCAATGCGGAGCCAAAGGAGCGATGGCCGGACAGGAAGCCTGCACCAAGAAATGTCTCGCCGGGGGCGCCAAGATGGTAGTTGTCACCGATGGTGACCAGAAAATTCTTACCGTGGACAATCCCGACGCGTTGAAGGGACACGAAGGACATCACATCGCCGCCACCGGCGAAGTTACCGGCGATTCCATTCACGTGGAAAGCGCGAAGATGCTTAAGCCGTCAAAAAGCGAAATGAAGAGCAACTAGCGAGCTTACAATGGAGAGACGGGTACCTCCGCCCGTCTCTTTAATTTGTAATTGAGACTCTACCGGCCGATCTATTTCTTTGCGCCGATGCATTTTCCGCATTCTGCATTTCGATAATTCCAACCCATAGGCCGTGCCGGTTTTCGCTGTAAACCAATTGTCCGCCGAGAAGCTTGCCCGCTATTTCCGGAGGCACATCCACGTGGTATCCGAAGAACCGTGTTTTCCACTCCTGCCATAAAGGCGACGCCCGTAACAGCGGATTAGAAGGCTCATATTTTGTCGAAAACACCAGCGCGACGTCGAACTGCGAAGAAGCATTTCTTGCCGCCAGTAGTTGCTCAATGCTGAAATCCTCGATCCGGAATACGCGCATAGGCCGTTGGACGTATCCCAAATAGGGCAGAGTGAGCTCATCACTGGCGGGCCAGGCGGTTAGGGCGCGGCTATTAGGGAAATGCGCTTCCAGGAAATGCTCGGCATGCTGGTGAAGAATAATCGAGTCGCGGTAAATGAGATTGTCTTCCAGAGAAAATCCATAGGGCGGATTGATGAATAGCCCGGCAATAAAGGTCAGGCAAACAACTGCGATCACTGGTCGCCAGAAGCGGACGCGACGCAAAAGCGTCGAGCAACACACGATTATGATAAGCGGAATAACGGGGAGCATGTAACGCGCCAGCACGGCTCCGCCGACCACCGCTAACGCAAATGTGTACGAGAGGGTGACGGCAAGAAATGCTAACTGCACATGAATGTCGATTCTCGGTTTTTCCCCGGAGGCGTCATTCCGTGGGGGCAACCACATGGAAAATAATGCGGAGAGAGTCAGCATAAACAACCCAAAATATCCCAGTGCCTGCCATAAGCGCGTGAGAAAAGCCAAAAGAATTCGTAAAGGCTGCAGCGTACTGTGCACGTTATATCGAAAGAACTCCGGGTTGCCGAAGACGAATCCCGTGTGGCGAAAGTGATACCCATACCAGAAAAGTAGGGGGCACGACCGGCGCGAGCAGCCAGAACTCCCCGGGCTCCGCCGTGCTCGGCGGATCGTTCGCCTTCTTCCGCATTCCGCGATTGACGACTTCCCAAATAAATAGCGCTAACGGAGCGAGGATCGCTGTCTCCTTCGCGAGGACAGCAAGAGAGAACCACAATGCAGCTGTCTTCCAGCGCCGGTTTACGTATCCGAGCAATCCCCAGAAGGTCAGGCCCGCAGCGGCTAGATCGAGGTGGACGAGGGAGCTCTGAGTAAAGAACACCGGATAGATCGCGCTACATAAAGTCGCAGCAATCGCAACGTCTCGATTGGCGACACGCTCAGCCAGCCGAAATATTCCAAGCAAAGAGAATGCCGCGATCGAGAGCATCGCCACTCGACTAACAAGTGGATGGAATCCGGCAAGCTTCCACCAAAGGGCTAAATAAGCCATTACTAGCGGAGGATGTGCATTCGACGGGGTGGAGTACGGAATCAGCGATCCGCTCAGAAAAAGATCATGCGCGGCAGGAACGTAATACCCGGCTTCATCCCAGAAATAGGGGAGCCGCAACAGGGGAGCATGTACTAACAGAACTAGAATGAAGAAGAATATGAATAACACCGCCGAGTTGGGCCATCGGAGGCTCGGCTGCGGCTGGGTTATGCTCTGTGGTGCGTTCACGAGAGCGCGATCAATGTATGGGTCCGGTCGGGGTCATGCGGGGATCGAGTTTGATTTCCCCGAAAGTGCCTTCGTAGTTTGAAACATTCTGCTGCAGAATCGACATCAACGCTTTGGCCTGTTGAGGGCTGAGATAAATCCCCTGAAAATTTTGGACTTCAACCTGAGTCTCGCTCTGTTGCTGCATGGTGCCAAAAACTAGAAAAAAGTCCCACACGTTCACGCGCACTTGAACGCTGTTGGCATAGCTCTCACGGTAATCTCCGGTATTCACCAGCTTAATGTTCGGTGGGGTCGGCATGTTCATAGGTTTCCAAGTGTAACTATAAGAATTGGAGAAGGAAAGAAGAGAGGGCAGAAAAATGTAAATCATTCCACGTTGCAAAACAAAAAGCTCCGCGCATGGCGGAGCCTTTTGCAATTCAAGTTATTTAATTAGGAAGCACGCCGCTTCTGGCCCTGTCCGGACTGCTCGTTCCCCTGGTTGAAATCATCGTCCTTTTGCTGCGAAGAGTTCTTCCTCGAGCTGTCCTGCTGCCCTGACTGATTGCCCTGGTTGTATCCCTGGTTGCTGCTGCCCTGGTTGTGTCCCTGGTTTGAGCTCTGGTTGCCTTGTTTACCTTGATTGCTTCCACCCTGTTGGCTGCTCTGATTTCCTTGGTTGTATTTGTCTTTATTCTTATCGGTTTCTTGTGTCATTCGAGTTGTCTCCTTACTAGAGAAAATCGACACACTCACCGTTGTGTATCGTCGCAATTTTAGTTGCACGACTCCCGAAGGGGGTGGCCTGCAAAAAGAGATTTTTTGGATTACAAATTCAGATGCCGGATGTTATGTAGTAACCATGACTGCCCAAGCAGGACAAATGTGGATCGTTGGAAAAAGCTCGTAACAATATGATCTAAAATAGCGTTAGCCGGGATGGTGGAATTGGCAGACACGCAGGTCTTAGGAGCCTGTGCCTAATAAGCGTGCGGGTTCAAGTCCCGCTCCCGGCACCAGATTAATAATACGGCTAAGGCTGTAGACGCCTTAAGTCAAACACACTAGGAGCGCGATGGTGGCGAGCGTTTAATCTTGCTGCCGCCTACTGAACTTGATTTAAGCCCTGGTACACTGCCATTCCCGCAATTACTAGAATCAGAACTGCGGAGCTGGCGCCTAGCCACTTTACCAGCGGTCCAATTTTATTCACTCGCTTCATGATCTCAATCTGTTCTTTTTCCATGTGCGATTCTGACTCGGTAAGGAACAGTTGAGAATCTTCCTGCATGGTGAGAGTACTGCGATAGATCAGCAGAATAACCAGGAGGGTAGTGAGGACTCCCCAAACTATCAGCGGCCAAAACAACATCGACATAAGCCACCTCGCGACTGATTTCTAGCCCACCCATGATTGGGAGTGCCGACCCAACCTGGGGCATGGCTTCACGCGGATTATACCCCCGGCGGGGGATGTTGATCGTTCTTTATATTTGCACTTTATATTTGCAAAAAAGGACTATTCAATCCGTAGCGCATCCACAGGATTCATGTCCGCCGCCGTACTTGCAGGGCGGTAACCGAACAAGATTCCCGTCGAGCTTGATGTGACAAGAGCGACGGCCACGGCTGTCCACGAAATTCCCAGCGGCACGTCACTCTCGACCAGATAGGTCGCCGAGGAGATCAAAGCCAGGGCAGCAAGTATGCCTACGACAGCACCTGAAAAACTGATAAAGAATGCTTCAAACAAAAACTGCAGTCGGATTTCCGAGGTCCGGGCCCCCATCGCCTTGCGAATTCCGATCTCATGCGTGCGCTGCGAAACGTTCACCAGCATAATGTTCATGATTCCGGTTCCCGCGACAATCAATGTGATCAGGGCAATGCCAAGTAAGAGGAGGGTCAGGGCAAAGGAAACTGTACTTACGGTTTGCAGCAACGACGATAAGTTTTGGATGGAGTAACGAGCCTCAGTGCGATGACGGGTATGCAACACTCGATCCAATTGCCGGGTTAGAGATGGAACTTCATCCGCCGATGCGACCTGTGCATACAACACCTGAAAGAAATTGTCTCCCGTGATGTCTTTGATTAAAGGGAAGGGCACCAGTAAAGTTTCGTCCTGAATTTCGGATTGCCCAAAAGTTGGGACGCCCTCTTTGAAGGTTCCGATAACGGTGCAGCTCATTTCATCAAGCCGAACTGTACTCCCGACCGGCGAAAATCCTCCGAAGCCGGTTGCGGCGAGGTGATCCGTCACCAGACAGACTTTGGAGTGTGCCCGAAAATCTTCCCCATCAAAATATCTTCCGGAAGTTATTCGCAAATTACGAATCCTCTCGAAGTCCTGGGTAACGCCAACCAGACGCGCTCGCAATTGCTTGTGCTGGGTGTGCAGATCGACCGGCAAGTCATACGTCCCCGCCGCCGCTCGTACGTATGGCAATTGCTGCCGCAAATTGGCCAGGTCGGTTGGGGTCAATTCGTCATCGAGTCCATAGGAAGCACCGCTCCGGTCCAGGGTGGCATAGGAAATGTTCGCCCCAATCCCTTCAATCTGAGAAAGAATGTAAGTCTTCCCGGTGGACGCTATGGTCACGACCAGTACGATTGCAGCGCTTCCTATCACCACGCCGATCATGGTCAGAATTGCTTTTACCCTGTCGATTTTCAAAGCCCAATAGGCGAAGCGGACGCTTTCCGCCCAGTGGATTGCGCTTCGGGAGTCTGATTTAAGGAAGCGCATGATTGGTGAATAAGTAATTCCCGGAATTCTCTGACACCACCTTGAGATTCGATTGTCCAACCAGTTTCTCCAGATGCTTCAGTTCCGTTCCATAGGCGAGAAGGTAGCAACGGGCAGATTCTTCCCAAAGGGAAACAAACTGGCCATCGTCAATAAACACTTGCGGCGCGCCGGGGCGTAAGAACCGTATTCCAGATTATTGTTTCGGCCGTTCAGCAATAACGCGGTGCGGCCCGTATAAAAGAACACAGAAGAGAAGGCGTAATAAGAATTCGCCTCAATTAATTGTCCGGGTGGGGCGTGGTTCAAACTTTCAGTCAGCGGATACGATCCGAGATAGGAATCAAACTTGACCAGGGCCAGCCTCGCAGACTGGAAAAACAACACCATCGTTGCAGCGGTAATTAGCACTGCTTTGAGCTTGTCCCGCCGCCATACGATCAAGCCAAGGCAGCCAGCGCCGAATGACGTTGCCGCAAGTGCCAGTGGAGTTTTCAGATAGGCAAAAGAGGGAAGAGTGAGATCCCGAATATGACCTAACGACAGCGTATAAAGATCGGGATTCTGGGTTAAAGCATCCCCGATATTCCCATTCGCAGGCAACCGCCAAACCAATAGCAGAATGACAGTGAGAGCTGAGAACAGGAGTGCAAAGATACTCGCCAAAATGCGAGTGCTAACAAAGGAAGATCGAGTTTTGGAAGCGATGGAACATCCGATTAACAATGCCAGTGCCGGATAAATTGGCATGGAGTAATACTCTTGCGTGGTTGAGAACGTAAAAAAAATCATCACCACGCCGATCCAGCAAATTGCCATCAGTCGTGCCCGTCCTGCTCTGGTACGGATTGCGAAATCGAGTCTAGGCACCCCCACTAGGTAGGCCGACCAAGGGAAAAGCCAAAGCAAATTCAGCAACCAGAACCACAGTCGCGGCACCGTGTTGTAATCGCGCGGATATCGCAGATTCAAAAATCGCAACAACTGCTCGTTAATGAAATAAAACCAAAAGAAACCGTGGTATTCGCCCGGACCGCTATGGAGGGAAAAGGCGAAATATGGAGGGTTACGAAGGATTGCAAAAACGTGCCAGGGCACGGCCACCACAGCCGCAATCAGCGCTATTCTCCCTGAGATTCAGGCTTCGCCATGACGCCCTCGAAAAAAATTGCCGAGTAAAAATCAGATAAACGCCGACCGTCATCAAAGGGAAGACAACCCCGATAAAGCCCTTCAACAACAGTCCCGAGGCCAAGGCAGATTCCGACGATCAGCGACGACAAGAATCTATGATTGCTTTCCGGTTCGAGTAATCTAAGCCATCCCCAGATGGCGCCGGTAATAACCAGCGTGAGCGTAGCGTCAGGGATCAATATCCGCGTGAACAGAAACAGTCCGACAGAAGTAGCGAGCACGATCCCGGCATAGAAACCGCTTTCGCGGCCGAATGCCCAGCACCCGAAGCGGAAAGTAACCCAACAGAGCAGACCACCGCCACAGCCAAGAGGTAAACGTGCCGCCCAGTCGTGAATGCCGAAAATTCGGAAGGAGGCCGCCATCATCCAATACACGAGCGGGGACTTTTCCAGATAAGCAACGCCATCCAGCCTGGCGGTCACCCAGTCTCCGGAGCTCAACATGTTGCGGGCGATTTGTGCCTGCACGGCGTCGACGTCGTCCATCAGACGAGGCGGACTGACGATATTTACCAGAAATACTAGGCAAGCAATGGCGACAACGATCCAACCGTATCCATCTCTTCGATTGCCACTATTGGAGCATTGTCCTCGGCCAGCGTCGACGGGACCTCGATTTTCCAGCGCTTCATCCAAATCGATAGAACCACTAATCCCCATAGGTGATACCCCAAGTTTTGTCTTCTCCCCAGATGTTGCCGCAGCAGATGATCGATTGCAGACCAATGGAATAATCCAGTACTTTCGACTGCGTCCTGGGATAGCGTATCCAGGAGCAAAGGCCGGAGCGTGCCTCGAAACCAGTCGTGAATTGGAATATCGAATCCAATTTTTGGACGACTTAGAACAGCGGGAGGCAATTTATCTTTCATCAGCTCGCGCAATACGTACTTTGATTTAGAACCTCGAAGTTTGAATTGCTCCGGAAGTCGCGCCGCAAACTCCACGATGCGGCTGTCGAGGAATGGAGGCCGCACTTCCAACGAGTGAGCCATGCTCATCCGATCCACTTTGGCGAGAATGTTGTCGGGCAAGTAATAACGCTGGTCGAAGTCCAGGAACCTGATTACGCCCTTGCCGCCGTTCATTCGCGAGAGCACATCCGCGAGGGGGCCGGAATCTGCAAGCGCAAACAGTTGCTGCTTTTCCCCCGCCGTAAAAGTTCCATTCCAGAAGACGTGGGCCATCTCAGGGGACAACAGCGAGCCCTGCAAAAATCTTTTCAGCTTATATTCGAAGCCGATCTTTTCATCGGATACTGGCAGGCGCATCGCGCCAGATAGCAGGGCGCGTCGCATCGAAGCCGGTATCCGGCGCGCGGTGGAATGGTAACGATCCGCTTTGTACGTCAGGTACCCGGCAAATAGCTCGTCCGACCCTTCGCCAGTCAGGACGACGGTGGAGTCTTTACTCGTCATCTCCGCCAGAAACCACAGCGGCAATGCTCCCGCGTCCGCGCCTGGTTCATCCGAGTAGTAGGCCATTTTATAAATGGCATCTGCCAATTCGCACTCGTCATTGAGATCGAGTTCGGTATGTCTCGTCCCAAAGTGATCGCTCACGGTTTTTATGTATTGGCCTTCATCAAAAGAACGCCCCTTGAACGTCACCGAGAATGTCCGCACGGGGCTGACATTTGCGCGGGCCGCGTAATGCAGTATGGATGAGGAATCCAGTCCGCCGCTCAGCCACACCGCCACTGGAACGTCTGCGGCAAGCTGCTCTTTGACCGAACTCTTCAACAGAGAATCGAGTTCCTCGCAAGCCTCGTCCACTGACGATGGGGCGCGTTCGGTGAACGTGGCGGCAACGTACGACTTCACTCTCGAACTGCCCCGGTGCCATTGCAATAGATGGCCAGGCATGAGCTTGACAATGCCATCCACCAGCGTGTGAGGGCCGGGCACATAGTTCAAACTGAGGAAACAATTGAGGCCGTCGATGGAAAGATTTCTCTCAATAGACGGGTGCGAGAGAATGCACTTAAGCTCAGACCCGAAATAAATCTCTCCGTCCTGCAGGCAATAGTAGAGCGGCTTGATGCCCATGCGGTCCCGGGCAAGCAGCAAACGTCCCTCAGACTCGATCCAGATAGCGATCGCAAACATGCCGCGCAGCTTCGCGAAACAAGAGCTGCCCCAATGTTGAAAAGCATGCAGGATGACCTCAGTGTCGCAACGAGTGAGAAATTTATATCCTGCGGATTCGAGCTCGCCACGAAGCTCTCGATAGTTAAAAATTTCTCCGTTGAAGACAACCACAACATCGCGATCTGGAGAAAACAGCGGCTGATCCGCATTCTCCAAATCCATGATGCGCAGGCGCACAGCGCCCAATGACATTTGGGAGGAAACGTGGGAGCCCGCATGATCGGGACCGCGATGGGCAAGGGAATGCAAAGCCGCGGCCATCACGCCTGGCGAGACACACTTAAAGATATGAGAATACCCGACAATACCGCACATTCTGCGACGCCCCATTTCCGCAGAAAAGCAGGCTACTTCTGTTGGGCGGCATTATTACATAAGGCAGGTGCAATGCAACAACCAAATGAAAGTTTCAAAAATATAGGGATAGCTGAGCTGGCACGAAAAATGCCACGCAATGATCGACGCGTTAGAGGCGGGAATGGTATTTATCAATCAGATGGAGGCGTCCGATCCCGCTATGCCTTTTGGCGGCATCCAGAGATCAGGTCACGGCCGAGAATTGGGATCCCACGGAATCCGCGAGTTCACCAACATCAAGACCGTGACCATAGCCTGAATTTCGCACCAGCCCTGAAGAGGGCTAAAGCTGAACGCAGACCGATTTCGTTTCTGTATAAAGTTCCAGCGCCGCGTGTCCCATTTCCCGCCCCCACCCGGATTGTTTGTATCCACCGAATGGCAAGGCTGCGTCGAACACGTTGTAGCAATTAATCCATACCGTGCCAGCGCGTAACTTTGCAGCCATCTTGTGAGCTTTGCTGAGATCTTGCGTCCAAACCGCGGCGGCCAATCCATAGACAGTGTCGTTCGCGGACGGCATCACTTCTTCGGGATCGTTGAAAGGAATTGCCGTAACCACCGGTCCGAAAATTTCTTCGCATACCACTTTCATGTCAGGCTTCACATCGACCAGCACGGTAGGTTCGACGAAATATCCGTTCCCCGGCCGCCTTTTGCCACCGGTGACAGCTTTCGCCCCCTGGTTGAAACCGGATTCCAGATATCCTGAAACGCGCTCCAACTGTTCCTTTGAAACCAACGGACCCAAGTTGGTAGAGGGATCCATGCCGGGGCCGATTTGAAGTTTCTTGGCGGCCGCTGAAACGCCGTCCACTACTTCGTCGAAGATGCTCTTCTGGATGAACAGACGTGAACCCGCGGTGCAGACCTGTCCCTGATTAAAGAAGACGGCGCTTGCGCTGCCGGGAATCGCAGCTTTTAGATCCGCGTCTTTAAATACGATGTTGGGCGATTTCCCGCCGAGTTCCAAAGACACTTTCTTCAGGTTTCCCGACGCTGCTTGCAGTATTAGCTTTCCAACTTCGGTGGATCCCGTGAAAGCAATCTTATCTACATCAGGATGCGCCGCCAGAGCCGCCCCCGCTGTCTCGCCGAAGCCGGGCACGATATTGAGCACGCCCGCTGGGAATCCAGCTTCAATTGCCAGTTCGCCCAGCCGCAGTGCGGTGAGCGGAGTTTGTTCGGCTGGCTTTAGAACTACAGTGCATCCAACCGCGAGTGCCGGAGCCAATTTCCACGCAGCCATTAACAGCGGAAAATTCCACGGAATAATCTGTCCCACCACGCCGACGGGCTCCCGCAAGGTATAGGCAAAATGTTTGCCGTACGCTGAGAGCGGGATAGTGTTGCCCTCAACTTTCGTGGCCCATCCGGCCATGTAGCGAAACATTTCCGCGGAGGCGGGAATATCCACGAGGCGCGAGAAAAAAACCGGCTTGCCGTTATCGAGGGTTTCCAGTTCGGCGAGCTCGTCGAGATTCTTGTCGATCAGCTCTCCCAGTTTCCAGAGCAGACGGCTCCGTTGCGAGGGAGACATATCAGGCCACGCACCACTTTCGAAAGCTTTGCGCGCCGCTTTGACTGCCAGGTCGATATCGGCGCGATCACCCTCAGTTACATTGGCGAGAACCTCGCCTGTGGCAGGATTGAAGACCTCGAAGGTCTTGCCAGAAACAGAATCGAGCCAATCGCCACCGATCAACATCTTTCGTGGTTTGCTCAAAAATTGGGTAACATTTTTATGAAGCTGGGGCGGCGCTACTGTGGTTGCCATATGGTCTCCTCTATTCCCGAGAGTCGCTAATTTATTCTGGCGGGAATTCCGGCCCCATTCTAGGCCGATGCGGGATATTTGTCAGTAGGTACCAAGAGGTAATCAGACATTCCAGGAAAACGAATTGCTTATCCTATAATTGCCCGTGGCTGAACGCCTTTCCAAGCCAATCATTCCGTACCGTCGATGTGAGGCTGGAACGCATCCCAATTCTCTTTATGAACCCTATGCCTCCACGGTAAAGCGTTCCCCGTCGAAGCCGCTGATTTTTCTTCCCCATACGCTGTCGGAGATCACAGGCCCCGTCTTCGGATCCGAAGATATTGGGGAGTTTGACAGCGACCTCACTCGCCAACATGCCGGCGAGCCTCTCGGCGAACGAATCGTTGTTACTGGACGCGTACTCGACAGTAACGGCAAGCCGGTGCCACAGGCCTTAATCGAGATATGGCAAGCCAATGCCGCGGGACGCTACAGGCACAACCGGGACCAACACCCGGCTCCGCTCGACCCGAATTTCACCGGCACCGGGCGTGTGCTGACCGATGACAACGGAGCTTACCGGTTCATCACCATAAAGCCGGGAGCGTATCCCTGGTTAAATCACTACAATGCCTGGCGGCCTGCGCACATCCATCTCTCGATTTTCGGACGTGCATTCATCACCCGTTTGGTGACGCAAATGTATTTTCCTGGTGATCCGCTATTTGCCTTCGATCCGATTTACCAGTCCGTGCCGGACGAAAAGGGTAGGCAGCGATTGGTGTCAAAATTCGATTTAGAAACGACGCAACCGCAGTGGGCGCTTGGATATAAATTCGATATCGTATTGCGGGGTCCGGAAGCGACGCCGTTTGAAGGCTGAAATGGATTTCGTCCCCACACCATCGCAGACCGTCGGGCCGTTCTTCCATCTTTGCCTCACAGCGCAGGGAAGTTGTACTCCGGTAATCGCCGGTCCGCAGGTGTCGGGGAGAACGCATTCGGCTGAGGTTTCGAGTCTTTGATGGGGATGCTGCGATCGTGAACGATGCCATGATCGAAATCTGGCAGGCCGATGCCCGAGGAAAATACCCGCATCCGGATGACGAGTCAAGAAGCTACGACTGATCAGGATTTTCGGCGGATTTGGCCGTATGAATACCGACGAGCAGGGGTTATGCGAATTCGAAACCATCAAGCCGGGGCGGGTTCCGGGGCCGGCTGGCGCATTGCAGGCCCCTCATCTCAACATTGCGGTGTTTGCCCGCGGAATGCTCAAGCAACTTTACACGCGGGTTTATTTCGGAGGCGACGCAGCAAATGAGCAGGATTTTATTCTTAGCCTGGTGCCAAAAGAGCGGCAAGGAACCCTGATGGCTCATCGGGATCCGTCCGAAACAGTTTCCTGGCGGTTCGACATTCATCTGCAAGGCGAGAACGAGACTGTGTTCTTCGACGTCTAGTTCCGAAGTCTTTGTCTGAACCTATCCGCTGAAATGTTAATCTCTGCTTGTTCCGCGATTAATTTCCCAATGTTCGAAGGAAGCTTTTGCATATGCGGCTGATCGAAAGCCTGGCGACGACGGAAGCCCTGTCCGATCTGTTTTCCGACGAATCTGTATTGCAGGCAATGGTCGACTTTGAGGTCGCTTTGGCGAAAGCTGAGTCCAGATGCGGGATTATTCCGCAATCTGCGGCAGATGCAATTGCGGCCTCCGCGAACATCAAGCAGCTCGACAGTGCTCGCATCGCGAGAGATAGTCAACGTGCGGGTACGGTCGCGATTCCTTTTGTCAAAGCCTTTACTGAAACTGTGCGATCGGCCAATCCCGAGGCCGCGGGCTTTGTACATTGGGGTGCGACCAGTCAGGACGTCTCTGACACCGCGCTAATTCTTCTCTTAAAAAAAGCCCAGCCGTTTCTTCACGCGAATTTTATGCGCCTGAAAACCAGCCTTCAAGACCTATCGGAGAAACATCAAAACACGATCATGTTGGGGCGCACGCTGATGCAGGCTGCGCCTCCAATCACCTTTGGCCTGAAGACTGCGGGTTGGCTCGGCTCAATCGAACGCAGCGAAAAATATTTAACGTCGGCTTTCAATGATGTCCTGGTGTTGCAGTTCGGAGGCGCCAGTGGCACCTTGGCTTCCCTCGAAGATCGTGGAATTGAGGTAGGAAATGCATTAGCCGAAGAACTCGGCCTACCGTTTCCTGAAGCTCCCTGGCATACGCACCGCGATCGGTTGGCACTATTAATGACAGCCTGCGGGATACTAATCGGCCACCCTCGCGAAAATGGCTCGCGACATTAGTCTGCTAATGCAAAACGAAATAGGAGAAGTCAGGGAAGCGTCGGGCGAGGGACGCGGTGGCTCATCGACCATGCCGCACAAACAGAATCCGGTGGGCTGTGCCATAACCTTAGCTGCGGCTCAGCGCGTGCCTGGGCTGGTCTCAAGTTTCTTATCCGGGATGATTCAAGAGCACGAACGCGGAGTCGGCGGATGGCAAGCGGAGTGGTCCCCTGTGGCCACCACTATCCAGGCAACCGGCTTGGCATTGGCCTCGATGGCCGAAGTCGCCGAGAGGCCTCATCGTCGACGAAGCCAGAATGCGCGCCAATATCGAAGCTACTCGCGGAATGATCTTCGCCGAAAAAGTGATGATGCTTCTTGGCACGAAAATCGGACGAGACGTTGCTCACAAACTCCTGGAATCGGCCGTCAAAAAGAGTCGGGAAGAAGGCGTGCATCTGGTTGATGTACTGCGCGAGATGCCGGAAGTTACCCGCCATCTCGACAGCAGGATTCTGGACGAGATCGAAATCCCAGAAAAATATCTGGGAATGGCCGAGGAGTTCCGAAAACGATTGCTGTCGGCCAAATATTACAGCCAAACAAAAGAACAATAGCAAGAGGACGACCTATGCCATTCATGTCCACCGGCCAGCACCGTATCTTCTATCGCCTTGAAGGGAAAACTGATGCCCCGGTGCTGGTGCTTGCTCACTCTATCGGAGCCGATCATGCTTTATGGGCGCAACAGGCGACCGATCTGTCGTCCCATTTCCAGATTCTGCGCTATGACGGTCGCGGACATGGCGCATCGGATGTTCCCAAAGGAGATTACTCGGTAGAGCAACTGGGTCACGATTTCATTGCTTTAGTAGACGCACTTGGAATTCGAAAGTTTGCTTTCTGCGGCCTCTCCATGGGAGGCGCCGTGGGGCAGTGGGTTGCCCTGAACGCGCCCGAGCGTTTGACAGCCTTGGTGTTGGCGAATACATCTCCGCAGTTTGGTAATCCTTCGCTTTGGGATTCTCGCAGGGAAACGGCTCTTCGCGGACGGGATGTCCGCAATCGTGGACGTCGCGCTACAGCGGTCTTTTTCTCCGGAAACCCTGACTCGCAACGATCCCCAGGTGAACGCCTTCCGGTCAACACTTTTGGGAACCGATCCCGTCGGATATGCAGGTTGCTGCGCCGCACTCCGGGACGTCGACTTCCGCGATTCGCTCAAGAATATAAAAGCACCGACGCTGGTTATCACCGGAGACCGCGACATTCCAACGCCCTGGGAAAACCATGGCGAGATTCTGGCGCGCGAAATTCCCGGAGCTGTTGCGGTTCGACTACCTGCAGCGCATCTTTCAAATCTCGAACGCCCGCGCTCATTTAATGCAGCCCTGCTTGAATTTCTTCAGCCGCCAATTCATTCAAACGATGCTCTGGAAGCGGGATTCGCGGTAAGGCGGACCGTACTCGGCGACGCTCACGTGGATAAAGCAATCGCTTCAACGAACGATTTCACCCGCGAGTTTCAGGAATTCATCACCCGGTTTGCGTGGGGAACAATCTGGACCCGACCCGGCTTGGATCATCGCACTCGACGCCTGCTAGTCCTCGCTATCGCGGCGTCGCTCGGCCGCTGGGAAGAATTCGCTTTACATGTTCGCGCCGGCCTGGCGCATGAATTAGAGCCAAGCGATCTGAAGGAAGTGCTGCTACAGACGGCTATCTATGCAGGAGTGCCAGCGGCAAACACGGGATTTCACATCGCGAACGAGGAAATTGAGAAGCTGCGAACCGGTTAATTTCCGACCAAGTTTCTTGGATCGAAAATCCAGCGGGACAAGTGATCCTCAGGCCTGACTGGACTGCGTCGCAACAGAATTCTCCAGCAGCAGCGCGATGCCCTGACCGCCCCCGATGCACGCCGAAGCGATTCCATATTTGCTGTTCGAACGCTTTAACTCCCGGGCCAATGTAATCGCAAGACGAATGCCAGTCGCGCCCAGGGGATGGCCGATGGCGATTGCCCCGCCATTTACATTGAGCCTGCCGTGGTCGATTCCCAGTTCGCGCTCGCACGTTAGCACCTGCGCTCCAAAGGCTTCGTTAATTTCGAAACGGTCAATCTGTTCGAGCTTTAATCCAGTAGTCTCCAGAAGCTTTTGAATTGCCACGATTGGCCCGATGCCCATAATTTCGGGAGGAACACCGACGGCCACTCCCGCCACAACCTTCGCCAGAGCGGGATGTTTGCGCGCTATATTTCCCGACACGACAATCGTCGCCGCAGCACCGTCCACGACTGCCGAACTGTTGCCGCCGGTTTGTACTCCTCCGAATGCGGGGCGTATTTTGGCGAGAACTTCATAGGGCGAAGGCCGAACGTGACTGTCCTGGTCGAAACTCTCAACTCCGCGCGGCAAACGAATCTCCCGGGAGTTGTAACCCGCGCACTCAAACTTCTCGTTTACCACAGGGACGATCTCTCCGCCCAGAAATCCATTTTTTTGCGCTTCCAGCGCCCGCGCAAAACTGTCGGCTGCGAAGCGGTCAACTTCTTCGCGCGAGATGTTGTGCTTCTTGGCGAGCGTCTCCGCGGTTCCACCCATGGTGGCGTTCGGGCATGGATCCAGCAAGGCCTCCCACAGGAAGTCTTTAAATTCGACTTGCCCAAGTTTGAATCCGCCTCTATGGGTGTAGGCCGCAATCGGATTTCTCGACATTGACTCGGTGCCTACGCCAAGCACGGTTTCAGCCTTGTCGAGTTTGATTAAATCCGCCGCCTGAAGAATCACTTCGATGCCGGTCCCGCAAACCCGCTGCACCAAATGAGAGGGAACATCTATCGGCACGCCCGAATACATGCTGATGTGGCGCGGCAGCATGTACGCGTCAAACGACGCTTGCGCCATATTTCCGGCGATGACGGTATCAACATTTTCAGGGGGAACCTCTGCTCTGCGCAGCACCTCACGCGCAACTTTAATTCCCAGGTCGATAGGAGAAATCTGCCCCAGAACGGTGTTGTAATCCGCGAAAGGCGTGCGAACGCCATCCAGCAACCACACATCGTCGTACTGAGAAAATAATCCTCTGGAGCGGCTCGTTCATTCAAATCCTTCCCAATATAGATGCCGGGGCGACAGGATTGGACTTGGAGCGTTAGAAGCTTTACCAGGATATTCTCAACAGTGACACTGCTTCCCGTTCTAGCGAAAACCTCAGAGCCACACTGCTGGCCTTCGTTGAAACCCAATACGGTGCGGGAACTTGCAGAGCCCCAGCCGCCTGAAGTGTTTTGCGTTGCTGGTCGGTAAGATACTGCGGAAACCCCATAGCCTTCCAAACCGTAAACGCATTGCTGTGGCTGGAGTCGATCCGAAAATGTTCGACACGTGTCCGGCTTACATCGGCTGGCAGGCCCATCACAGATAAATTTATGGAAGCGGGAGGCACCGGAACGTCGTCGTCATGGTAATTCCACACGAGGACTTCGACGGCGTGGTCGGATCGAGTCGCAACCGCATTGATGTCGGGCTGTCCTCGCACTCCCGAGCTTTCGACCTGGTCGGCCGCCAAACCACTCGAACTGGTTACCTTCACTCGTTCCTTTCCCATTAGTCCGAACATCCGGAAAACATTTAATACCGGCTTATCGATTCCATCGGTCGCGAGTTCTCGGAATCCTTCAAAAGGATGCTGAGCTTCAAACTCAAAAGCCCACGTCACCGCTCCCAGAAAATTAACGTCATCATGGTGGGCAAGCTGTTGAATATTGTTTATCGACTCGGCGGTGTAAGCGGCATAAAGCGGTCCATTGCGATACGAATTCTGCGGATTTTCTTGAGCCGAACACGCAGCGCAACCTTCCGGGTCGGACTCACCCAACAGAATCGGTGTATGTTGCCACTGCGGAAACGACTTCACAATTTGAAATCCCTGCTCAACCGCCGCAAGTTGCCGCGCGATTCCCATCTGCACATGATCGCCCATCCATTTCGTCGAGCCTTTGGGATGAAAGCTAATAAAATCTAGTTCTGCCCCCATCTTTCCCGTAGCGTAGTTTTTCCCGCTCGCGCAATGCTCAAGGAATTGATGCAGAAAATCGGCGGCTTTCGGCGTTGCCGGCCCCGTGCTGTCGGGACCGCCGATTCGAGCTTTCGGAAAGGCCCGCAGGGTGGCTTCCACCGAAAAATCGTAGAGCTTAAAGAATTCTTCGGGCGTGCCTTTCCAGTAATCGATGTCCGGCTCATTCCAGACTTCCCACATCCACGTGCTCAATTCGGCATCGCCGTAACGCTCCCGAAGGTGTCGGACAAATTGAAACACCAGCTCGCCCCACTTTGAATAATCCTTCGGTGGATATGCCCAGCCGGTGAAGATCGAACCATGGGGAAAGTCATGCCGGTAAGGCGTGGGATGCGTGGACATTGCCTCGGGCATGAAACCGATTTCGACCAGTGGCTTGACCCCCACTTCATGAAAGGTATCGAAAATCTGATCCACGATTGTCCAGCTATAAACCGGCTTTCCCGAAGCATCTTCGGTGTATGCGTTGGTCGATCCCCACTTCAGGGAGGAAGAACCATCGCCGCTGGTAAGAATATTGTGAACGCGGATATAAACCGGCGTGGGACTCAGCGCAGCGAGTTCGCCCAGCAGTTTTTTTCCATTGGGCGCATAAGTGTAATTCGGCTCGTCGTATCCGAAGTAGGTCCAAACCGGCGACATTGCACCGTCATCCTTATCGACATGAACTTCGATATTCGTTGCAGGAGAAATTTCTTTTTCCTGAGCGAATATAGCGCTTATTCCACTCAGCAAGATCAGGCCAACACAAAGAGACTTCATGATTTTCTCGTAAAGATCCGGAAAGGCAGTCTATCCGATTTAGAAAAGGCGCAATTGTTCTTGCTGCTTTCGGAGCTCTTTTTCGGATCTCCGACCGCAACCCCCAGACGTCGAATCATTAAAGACTGTCCGTCCATCGAGCGACGGAGATATCGCATGCTCATGAGCCATCACTTTGGCGAAGTCGGCTTCCGGCTTATAACGTTTTTCGATTGTCCGAACGAACTGATCCAGTCGTCGAAAGCCATCCAACTTGTCGGTATGTCCGAGTTTCGCGCTATCTAGGGCCCTCCGCAGCACCGACAGCGATTCGTCATAAGTTTTCAGCGGGACCGGAAATGGATGTCCATCTTTTCCTCCATGCGCGAAAGAAAATCTGGCCGGATCTGAAAATCGCGTCGGCGCGCCATGTATAACTTCCGCAATTAAGGCGAGCGACTGAAGAGTTCGAGGACCAAGCTTCTCAAGCAGCAGAAGGGAAGCGAAGTCACGCAAATCGCGCTCGTAGGCTACGGCCAAAACCGCGCCCAATCGCTTCAAGTCAACATCTGCAGGTCTTACGTCATGATGGGTTGGCATGAGCAAATGCCGTGTCTCGTCGAGAATTTTGTCCGGATGTTCGTGAACAATCTCGAGCATGGCCTTTTGCGCCGCCGTGGCATTTGTATCCACCAGATTCATGATCGTTCCCTGATGCTCGCCCACAATCCCGCTATGAGGCTGCGAGGTGAAATCGCGGACCATGGCCGAGTGCCAGTGATAGCGCCGTGCCATAGCGCTCTGCGCATTCATGCCCTGCTGAACGATCGTCCACTCGCCGGTGCTGACTCACTACGAAGGTGTGCAGATAAAGCTGAAAGCCATCGCCAATCGCATTGTTGTCCACTCGCGCCGATAGCCGGCTACTGCGTACCAAACTTTCTCCCGGAAGACCTGTCCGTTCAGCGAAGGCCCGCAATTCATCGGGAGTTTTGCGGGAATGATTTCCCCGGCCTCCGCAGACATAAACTCCCAGCTCGTGAGCCCGCGGATTCAACCCTCGTTTCAACGCGCCCATAACCGAGGTGGTGATTCCCGACGAGTGCCAGTCCATTCCCATCACCGACCCCAGGGCTTGAAACCAGAAAGGATCCCCGAGCCGTGAGAGAAGTCCGGCGGTGCCGTAATCGTGGATAACATTTTCGGAGATGGCGGTTCCAAGACGGGTCATACGTTCGGCAAGCCACGGTGGAACGCGTCCACCATGAAGAGGCAAATCGGCAATGCCCGAACGCTTCATATTTACTATTTTAATCCGTTGTCGACCTGGTTGAGTGCTTGACTTCGCCTTTTATTCGCTTACAATGTTGGCCATGGCGATCACGCGAAGGCAACGGCAAGTTTACGACTTCATTTCCGGATTTGTGCAGAAGCAGGGATACTCCCCCTCATTCGATGAAATCGGTCAGGGACTCGGACTGAGTTCGCTCGCAACAGTGCACAAGCATATTTCGAATCTCGAGAAGAAAGGCCTTCTCACTCGCGACTACAATCGCAGCCGGTCGATTGATCTGGTCCCGCCAAAGGGGCGACTGAAACAGGCAATGTCGGTAAATACCACGATGGTGTTACCGCTACTCGGAAGAATCGCCGCAGGCCAGCCGATCGAAGCCGTGACCAATCCGGAGACTATTTCGCTCTCCGACTTTGTGCGGTCGAAAGAAGTATTTGTGTTGGAAGTCCGTGGCGAGTCGATGCAGGATGAGCACATCTTGAGCGGAGACTATGTTTTGGTGGAGAGATCGAAGACCGCGCACAATGGCGACATTGTTGTTGCTCTGATTGACGAAACCGATGCCACCTTAAAACGGTTTTATCGCGAGGGAGACAAGGTGCGTTTGCAGCCGTCGAATGCCGCTATGCAACCGATCATCGTCCCCGCGGATACCGTGCAGATACAAGGCAAAGTAGTCGGCGTTCTAAGAAAATACTAGTTGCCCACAAATAAAAACACCCGGCTTTGGGACCGGGTGTCAGTTCGAAATTCAATGACTTAAGCCAGATGTTTGTCTAAAGCTTGCTGAATAGCGTCCTTCGGACGATATCCCACTAACTGCTCGACGACCTGTCCACCCTTGAAGATCAGCAAGGTCGGAATGCCGGTCACCTTATAGCGCATTGGAGTGGCGCTGTTGCTGTCCACATCCATTTTCCCGACTTTAATCTTGCCTTCGTAGTGCTTCGCCAACTCTTCGACAATCGGAGCAATAGCGCGACACGGCCCGCACCAGGTTGCCCAGAAGTCTACTAAGACCGGAGTTTCTGACTTCAATACGTCCTGGTCGAAATTTGAATCGGTTACCTCAAGAATGCCGTTGCCTGCCATCGTTCCTCCAGTGAATTCACTGACCGCTACGTCGCGGCCCTTATTGTCACATCGTATTGGATGCGAAATTCCTGTGGAAGTCGCATGACGTGAACCGACAGGAAGCCGCCTATCCAAATATCTTTTGAATCTTCCTACATTAGAGGATTAAGGCAAAGAAAAAAGCGCCCCAAACGATTAGTTTGGGACGCCTCGGCAGCCCTCCCCCAGAACTGCCAAACCACAAATGGATACTAGGACGACCTCCGTTTACTGTAAACGTCACTTTGGTAATACCGATTATCGTGCGAAAAAACGATGAGCTGCGACAATGAATTGACCCGGGAAAGTCATCTATTTTCGCAATACCGTCATCCAATGCCAGATTTCGGAACATGCCATGCGGACGGTCCCGCTCTCGAAGAAAGGCACGCCGAGCAAAGTTCCCGCGATGGCAGAGGCGAGCAAACGCCACCCTGCTTTGTTCGGATCCCCCCGGGTCTCGGCACTCGCATCCGTCTCCGGACCAAGCGACGCGTAGTCCGAAATGGTACTCGTCCGCGGCTTTCCTTCCCATGCATGCATAGCGACGAGTTTATGTTGCGGAATGACGACGGGAAAGTTACGCTGGTATTGATTTATAAGTTACCGACGCGAATTGAGGCCTGGCAGGTTTTTGTTGAAGGCTCCAGCGCCCCGTTTTGTGTTCGACCGGAGTGAATAGCGGCGTGTCAAACGAATCTAATCAAACCCTCACGCGTTGGGCAGCGGGATTATCCTTCCGGGGCCTCTTCATTTTCTTATTTATTTGTTTCATCTCTTCCGCCGGAAATAGTTATTCCGTATTGACTCATGAAGAGATTGTCGATTTGCTTTGGAAGGACCAAATCCATCCGCTGCTGATGAAGCGGTTTCCCCAATCCACGCCCGATGACATTAAGCAGGCTCACGCTTATGCCTATGGTGGCAGTCTGGTGCAGGACATGGGTTATTACCCGTTTGGTAGCGCATATTTCAGCGATCTCGTCCACTATGTCCGCAGCGGCGATTTTGTGGAAGCGCTGATTGAGCAATCTTCCGACGTGAATGAATACGCGTTCGCGCTGGGCGCATTGGCTCACTACGCTTCGGACAATGAAGGTCATCCCGCAATCAACCGGGCTGTCGCCATCAGCTTCCCGAAACTGAAAAGAAAATTTGGCGACGAAGTCACTTACGACCAGGACCACAAGGCCCACATCCAGACAGAATTTGGATTCGATATGGTGCAGGTGGCCAAGAACCGCTACACTTCCGATCGCTTTCATGACTTCATTGGATTCAACGTTTCTAAGCCGCTGCTGGAGCGCGCATTTCTGCAAACTTATGACATCAAACTCTCCGATGTATTTGGCGACGAGGACTTGGCGATTGGCACCTTTCGGCGCACTGTAAGCAAATTGATTCCAGAAATGACGCGGGTTGCGTTGTTGAATCGCAAAAAGGAAGTCATCCGCGACACCTTCAACAACAACGAGAAAACTTTTCTCTATCACCTTTCCCGCACCGACTATCAGAAAGAGTGGGGAAAGGGATACCGCAAACCCGGCTTCGGCGCGCGGATTCTAGCATTCTTCTTGAGAATCATTCCCAAGGTAGGCCCCTTTCGAGCCCTTAATTTTAAGATTCCTACCACCAAGACAGAAGATCTCTACATAAAGAGCATTAACCAATCCACGGACCAATACGCGGTTGAATTACGGAAGACGAAGAAGGGGAAGATTGACCTGCCCAACAAAGATTTTGATACCGGGCGGGACACGAAGGCCGGCGAATACACTTTGGCTGACAAGACCTATGCCCATTTGCTCGACGACTTAGATAAGCGTCATTTCGATCAGGTATCGCCGGAGTTGCGACAAGACATTCTGGATTTTTATGCCAGCGGAAATCCCATTGTCGCTACCAAACATGACAAGAAAGATCAGAAACAGTGGCAGAAGATACAGGAAGAATTAGCCAGGCTCAAATCAGCGAGCACCGCACAACCGACTAGCGCTCCAGTCGCAGAGATCTATAGCGGACCCGAAGAGTGGACGGGTACCGAATCTGCTGTAAACTAGCCGCGCCGAACCACCGACAATTTAAGGTGATGTTAAATGGATTCCCCGCAAACCCCGCTCAACCCTCAGCCCATCGGTGTCAAGGCTAATGAGGACAAGCGTCTCGAAAAATTTTATCGCGCCCGTGTCACCGAGCGTAACGACATCGCAGCCGATCTGTGGACGGTAAAGATTAAGGCGGAGGGCGAATTCAAGTTTGCTCCCGGCCAGTATGCGACGCTCGGTGTCGATGGGCCCGACAAACGATCGGAGCGCGCGTACTCGATAGTCTCCTCCCCTTACGAAGACGAACTGGAGTTTTTTTTCGAGCTGGTTCCCGCAAGGCGAGCTTACGCCGAAACTTTACAAGCTCCAGGTCGGCGACGAATTATTAATGCGAAAAATCCCCAAGGGACGGTTCACGCTGGATACCAAAAGTGGACGCCACAATCATCTTCTGGTTGCGACCGTCACCGGAGTGGCTCCATTCGTGAGTTACGTGCGCACTCTTTATAAAGATTGGAAAGAAGGCAAGTTCGCTGGAGAGGAAAAGCTTTTTCTGCTCGAAGGCGCCAGCCGCTCCTGGGAACTCGGCTACTGCGAAGAATTATTAAAGTTCGCCGCCGCCGTTCCCTGGCTGAAATATATTCCCACCATAAGCCGTCCCTGGGACGACACCGCGTGGAAAGGCGAGACTGGCCGAGTCGATGACGTGCTCAGAAAATATGCCGACCTATGGGGCCTGACCTCCGCGGATTCAGTTGCCTATTTGTGTGGACATCCCGACATGATCGAAGGCGGCAAAGGAATTTTGAAACGCATTGGTTTTACTAAGGAAGTAGTTAAAGAAGAGATTTACTGGATTCCCGGTAAAGACGCGGCCGCGACCCCGTAGGCGCCGCTGCATTTACGATCCGGCAATGCGATTTTTCGGCAAACTTCTAATCGGCGGCTGATTCGCAGGTGCGAGCGAATTCTCAGGAATGGAACGCCGCGGAACCGCGTTTTCAATTGGCGGAAGCGATACCGGCATCTCCAAAAAACTTGCCAGGAAGGGTGCAGTGGCAGGCGTTGGCCAATAGCTGCTGTGTCCGTAGTCACTCATCGGCACATTTTTCGCCCAGGTGCCAGGAGGAGATCCATGCCGTCCCACCGCCTCGGGAAAAAATCCTTCGAATGCCGCTGTTTCTCCTGGAGGAAACGCAAAGTGCAGTACGTTGTCCGCGATGGAACACAGCACTTGAATGCGCCTGGGAACCCGAACCACGCCCGCAAATTTATCTTGAACCATTCCTACCGGCACTGCGGCGGCCATTAGAGAAAAATTCGCGAAGATCAGATTGCTGGCCGCAAAATTAAAAGCTTGTAGCATCTCCATGGTCACGCGATTGCCCAGCGAATGAGCGATGATGTGCACGCGCATCGGAGTTCCGCCGGGGCCCGTTAAGTTCGTGAGAAATTCCGCCAGACGCTGTCCTGAATTAGCTGCCGGAGTCATCTCCCATGGATAACTCAACGCGGAGAACATACGCATCCGCGTGTCTCCGGGCCAATAAAACTTATAGATCGGGGACGGCAGGCTCGTGCTGGCGTTTCCCGGAAGCGCCTGAAGATTGTCGATACATTTCTGGAATGAATCCGAGGCCGTCGGCTGATCGTTCGCATACCCGTGGATCAATATTACGATCTCTCGTTTGCCGTTTGGGTCGGGAGAGCCATCCAGCACCGTGACCCGATCCGCGACATCGCCGCCCTGCGGCAAACGGCGAACCGAAAGCTCTCCTATAGTGTTCATGAATTAATTCCTAAGTTGTTGCAGTCCGGCAATGAGATCGCGTGCAATGGGAGCGAAAAATCCCCCCAACAAAGCAACCGCGATGATCGTTTCCACCCGTTGCCAGCCGTAGAGTTCTCCGAAAAAAGAAACTCCCAGACATGCAATGATCAGGCTTATGGCCATGGATAGGAGCTGAATCCAGAATTTCCAGCGCTGTCCCGCCGATACCTGAAGCGAATCGATTGCGCGTTGGATCTGATGTGCGACGCGATTTCGCGCGTCCACATAATCATCCACACGGCCAAGGCTCGGATCGTCAGGCGCGAACTGGGCGCGGGGTTTGCGTGCCTCTGGCGGTGGTCCTCCGATGATGGTAGAGAGATCATTAGGATCAGCCTCGGAGCCCAAACACCTCAGCAGCAGCGCATGCATTTTGGGATTATCCAGCGCTGCTTGCGCAGCTGCGTTAGCCTGTCCGCAGAGTTGTTCAATCGGCAAATTGTAGAAGGAGTTGTAATCGCCGTCAGTCGCGAGTTGCACCAGGTCCTTCTCTGCTGCAAGGTATTCCGCCGATCGTTTTAGGCGCAGCCACTTCTGTACCCAGGATCGCTGAAACCACCGGCGAACCGGCAGGATGTCCTTGAACATCTGGATGATCGCCATGCTCAATAAGCCGACGGCGATGGCTGCGGTGAAAAAATGGTAGGACTCGGCCGAAACTCTCGCGACCGTGTCTTGCACTGGAGTGGTAAAAAACGCAAACAACATACGCCCTCCCGCTCTGCCTCGGGGAATAGGCGAG
>CAWITV010000016.1:0-58269 GCA_963839125.1 uncultured Acidobacteriaceae bacterium | reverse complement strand
CCGGTACGCCGATCGAGCCTAGCTCGCCGGCAAATTGCGCGACCAAAATCGATGCCATCGTGGCGACCGCCATGATACGCATCGGGCCACCGCGAACCATCCGCACGACAATCAACACAAGCAACGCGAGTAATCCGAGCCGACAGATACGGGTCATCGCCATGACATGCATCGCACCACCCGCGACCCCTACCACGGCCAGCACCAGGGTTGCGCCGTCGATTGCCCGCGAGGAGCGCAGGCACCAACGGTTCCAGGCGAGCGTCCAGGCAGCAAGGCTAAGGGGCATCCAGAGTACTTTTGACAACCAAACGTAGGTGGGCAGGCTCAGCAGATCGGTCCACGCGACAATCGCGTTGTCGAGGCGCTTCACCGCCGAAAGCACGAGCGCGATGCAGGCGAACCCGATGAAGCTCGGTTGGCTGCTGCGGGGCCGCACCGCAAGCGCCAAACCAACGAGCGCGAACATGGCGAGCGGCTCGATCACCTCGACGATATAGCCCGCGATCGTACGCCACCATTCCACGCGGTATAGCGCGTGGCTCTCTGGGCGCGGCGCTATGCGTCGGCGCGACGTGGATGCCGCCGCCATCGTCGCTGGCACCGTTGCCCGGTTGCATGAACGCGCGGATGGCGAGCACCCCACGGGTACCGGCCGCATCGGCGGGAAGCGCGAAAATCATCGGCCGCGTGCCGACGACTCTGGGGGATGCGCCAAGCCGGCCCGATCCGCCCAGCCGCACGCCGTTCCAATACAGCTCGTAGCCGTTGTCGACGGCAGTCGGTCCCAGAACATCCCATGCACGGTTTCCGGCCGGCACCGTCACAGTGCGTCGATACCAGGCATACCCTTGATAACCGGGGTGGCCGTGCGCCATCCATCCCCCGACGTAGTTCGGCAGACCGACATCGCCATCATGGCTGCTTGCCGGTGCGCTCAGGTCCATCGTTTCCCAGCCACTGTCGTCCGCGTCCGCATTGGCCCAGTGCGGGTCGTCGCCGATGTGGAATCGCCATGCGCCATCGAGCAATGGGGCGGCGGCACGCAATGTGGACGGGTCGGGTCGGCCACCGATCGCCAAGACCGCGATCACGCCACCCAGCGCAATCAAGGTAACAATGACGATCCAGACCACGAGAATCCGGCGTGGTGAATTGGGCGCCTTTCCAATAGAGGACGCGGGTTCGGGAGGTCTTATTGCGCTTCTCATCTAGGCTCCCCGGATTGACCCCGACACGGGTTACTATCTAAATTTATTTAGACAGTATCGTCAAGTTTTCTCTGCAAGAGACAATACAGCGAAGTCAGCGCTACTTTCGCATTTGCGATCCAGAGTGTTCTTGAAAATCCCAGGAAAATACTCGCAATACGGTAGCGGTTAAGGTTATGCAATGCAACGATGAAAAATGAGGCGATTCTCTTCTATCTATTATTCTGTTGGTCATCCCACTGGAGCACGCTATTGCGAGCGATAACCGCCTCTTCCCTCTTCGGCGACCTCGGGTCCGGCTCGCGTACGCTGGAGCCCCAACAGGCGTGAATCCGCCCCCACCCGTCTTGTTACCGGTGTAACTGAATGCCAAGCATTTTTCCTTAACGCACCGCTATCTGAAGTTACCGTTAAGTGGACCCAACAGCTTCAGAAGCTCTCTGTTCCTTCCCGAGGAGTTCTCGCGATGCAGCAGAAAATTGCCGGCCGCGATCTGCCATTGTTAATCTACTTTCTGCTTGCAGTCCCAACAGAGTTTCTGTTTAGCTTCCCGCTCACTAGCGGTATTTATCATAAAAATTGGTTGTTGCTGCTGAATCTCGGTCCCTTTGTGGAGGTGGCTGGAATTCTTGGGGCCTTGTTTCTTTTGCGTAAAAACCTCATCGGTGTAAGCACCGATACCCCCGAATCTGATCTCCGGGCCCGACTGATTCTGGTGGGGATCGGAGTGGGGCTACTGATTGCTGCGGTGTGGTGGCAGATATTTCTATATTTGACCAAACTTAGCGGCGCGCAAGATTACATTTTGGGGAAAATGCCTTTTGAATACGGCTACTATCCGGGAGAGCAGAAAGGCGGGGTTGGTTTTGGCATCGCATTTTGTATATTCATCGCTATCTATTTGGGGACCGTCGCCGGAGACCTGGTTTCAAGATGGTCGCAACGGGAGAGAGCCTTTGTTTGGTTACTGCGGCCTGAGCGAAACTTGACTTGGGACCTGTGGATTACCTGGATCGTTTTCTATCGACTGTCTGTGATGGTTGTGGAGATGTTTTGGATACCCATTTCGCATTCCAAGATAGGAAACACCTCGGCAGAGGGGATGATCATCCTAGCTTTTTCCTACGTTGGTCCGGCCCTAACCTGCGTTCCGGCTGCGATCTGGCTGACCCGCCATCGTCCCGCAACCCGGTCTTCCTCGATACGTTCATCCTTCGTTGCCAGCCTGCTGGTGAGCCTGGGAGGTGGAATCCTTTTTCTTCCGCTTAACTTGGCTGGCCTTCCAACTATCGCACTTTGTTTGTTTACACTTAATTTTCCGGGATGGGCCTGGACTTGGGTGGCCGGAGAAATGCGCTGGCGCGCTTTTCAGCCCGGTGCGATAAGTAGCGTCTAGAGAATTGTCACGGATTAACCGCCTGGGAAAACCGTCTTAGCATGGAATAGAGTTCCCGCCACCCTCGTCGCGATAGCGATCAGTTCCCTTTGGCCTCCATAAACTTTTACTAAACGCGCTTGTGACAATTCCGGCAGATTCGTTGCCAGTCCATTGCGAATCTTGGTCGCCAGATCCTCGCTTACCGTTACTCCGGGCATGTCCGGTAAAAGTTGGCGCGGATGCACGAATATTTCTTCCAAAGCACCGCCATCGGCTGCCGTCTGCAAGTGCTCGAGGGTACACGCATCGGCGAACCGAAACTCCGCAACCGACGTCCTGCACAGTGAAGCAAGATGCGCTCCGCATCCCAGATGCTGTCCCATGTCGTGAGCGATCGAACGCATATAAGTGCCCGACGCCACTCGCGCACGAAAGGCGGCTCGATCATTTTCTGCACTGATAATTTCGAGCTCTTTGATTTCGACGCGGACGGAGGGAAGCGATACTTCCCTGCTCTTCCGGGCCAGTTTGTAGGCGCGAACACCGTCAATTTTCTTGGCGGAATATGGCGGCGGAGTCTGGTCGATTACTCCAACGAAGTTGGCCGCCAATTTGCGCAATTCACATAAAGAAATCGTAAGCGAATGTTTTTCTCCAACCATCTCGCCGGTGGCGTCATAGGTATCGGTGGCAAATCCAAAACGGATCGTGCCTTCATATGTTTTCTCTGCGCCGGTATAAAATTGGGCCAGGCGAGTGAGATTTCCCACGACTAGTGGAAGCACACCGGTCGCCATAGGGTCCAGGGTGCCCAGATGTCCAACAGAACGCTCTTGTAGAATGCGGCGGACTCGATGGACTACATCGTGCGAAGTGAGTCCTGCGGGCTTATTAATGACGAGAACGCCGTTCATAAGAAAAGTTTGTAGTGAGGAATAATAAGCGGTTTAGTTAGAGTGGTTGATCCGGTCGCGAACGTGAAGTTCGTTCAATTCCAAATTTCTCAATTACTAAATTGCACAATCCCCCATGATCCCCATTCGCGACGATCAACCGCGCTTCACCACTCCTTATATAACGTATTTTCTGATCGTGTTGAATGTGCTGATATTTTTCTTTGAATCGGCATTGGATCCCGCATCGGCGCGAACTCTTTTGGACACTTTCGGAGTGGTTCCCGCCAACGTTACTCAGTTTCTCCTCCATGGATCCGCTTCGGCCAACTCGGCTCCGACTTTTGTTCCGCTTTTTACCTCGATGTTTCTTCACGGATCGTGGCCGCACGTCATCGGCAACATGTGGTTTTTGTGGATCTTCGGAGACAACATTGAAGACTATCTGGGACATTTCAAATATCTGATTTTTTATCTGGTAAGCGGGATAGCAGCCGCAGTGGCTCAGATCGTTCTGATTCCCCAATCGCCGATTCCCACCGTTGGAGCCAGCGGCGCAATCGCGGGCGTTCTCGGAGCATACTTCATCCTTTACTCCCGGGCGCGCGTGCTTACCTGGTTCCCTCCTCTATTTCTTTTTTATCTTCCCGCGTGGGTCATGCTGGGGTATTGGTTTGTACTTCAGTTCCTGAGCGGCGCCGCGACCTCCAGCATGTCAACTCAAAGCGGAGGCGTAGCTTTCTGGGCGCACGTCGGGGGATTTGTGGCGGGCATCATTCTTATTAAGCTCATGCCAAAGCGAACACCGCAACCTCGCTACAGCACCTGGTAGTCACGGCCTCGGCCCGTCATAGAATCGGGGCTGCATCGCTATACTACTTAGGTGAATACTGTTTCCGTTCGCCAACTGGCCTCCGCCGACTTCCCTACCCGATGGGGTCAATTCCGCATTTATGGATTCGAAGGGCCGTCCGCCGATTCAGCCAAGACAAAAGAAGAAGCAGTAGCCCTGGTCATGGGCGACGTCACCGCTTCGGTGCCGTTACTGCGCATTCATTCGCAATGCCTCACCGGCGATGTATTTGGCTCACTCCGTTGCGACTGCCGGCAGCAGCTCGAGATAGCGTTATCGATGATTGCCGAAGAAAAAGCCGGCATTCTGATTTACGAACTACAAGAAGGGCGCGGCATAGGTCTGATGCCAAAACTCCAGGCATACGAATTGCAAGACGGTGGACTGGATACGATCGAGGCCAACGAGCGCCTCGGCTTCAAAGCTGATCACCGTGAGTTCGGCTTGCCCGGCGGAATTCTGAAGGCCCTTGGAGTTTCACAAGTCCGCTTGCTGTCTAATAATCCCGACAAGGTTGCGGCCCTGGAAAAAGCTGGAATTCGAGTAGTAGAGAGAGTCCCCTGCGAAGCGCCTGCCAATATTCACGCAGAAGACTATTTGAAAACAAAGAAAGACAAGATGGGACATCTTTTCACCGAACGATAGCGCGGGTCTCAATACAACGGAACGCTCGGATCCACCTGCCTCGTCCAGGCGTCGATTCCGCCCCGGAGTGATTGCACTTTTCCAAAGCCTTGCTGTCGCAACCAATTTGTGACGTTCAGCGAGCGCACTCCGTGGTGGCAGACAACAACGATATGTTCGTCGGGATCCAGTTCTTGATGAACTCGACTCGGAATATCGCCCATTGGCATTAACTTTGCTCCGGCAATCCGTGCGGTCTCAAATTCCCACGGCTCGCGGACATCGAGTAGCGTCAATCCCGGCTCTTGATCGAGAAGGGTCTTCAAATCTTCAGGATTGATCTCGTACTCCATTTACATTAGATGTGAAATTGTAATTGAGAATGTTAAGCGACATGCCCGAAGCTAACCGATTCAGAATTATGTCTGTTACAATTTGATGCCGTCGCTGCAACGCTCAGTCTGCGCGGCATAGCAGATGGCAAAGAGTGGGGACGTAGTTCAGTTGGTTAGAACGCTGCCCTGTCACGGCAGAGGCCGCGGGTTCGAGTCCCGTCGTCCCCGCCATTCTTTTCAGAAAGATGCCTCCGGTCTTCCCAAAGTTGGGGGCGATATCTGCACGTCACCATAGGAATCGAACTACGAAGTTTCATCACCTCCCACGTGATTTTGACCTCCGCGAAGGACACTCAGATGTATTTCAATAACTTTCAGATGTATTTCACATAACCGGAGTAGTCCTGGAAAATGTAATTCGGGCGAGCAAAGAAGCAATTGTCCCGAAGATTAGCGCAACCACCGGCGCGATGATGAGATGAGTGAATGCTGAGCCGAGCGTGTTCGCCACCTCAAACGCGTGTGGGTCAGTCCATCCGCTTCGCTTAACTCTGACCAGGTCGACACATATTCAGGTTTAGGAGGAGCGAGAAAAAATTGAATAAGGAAGCCTGCTGCCACCGCGATGAGCATACATATGCCTGCGCTGCAAACGCTGGCGAGTAAACCGCCGGGGATGGATCTCAGAGAGCGGGCTGTTCGAAATCCTGCGATCCCCCATGATGTGAAGATGATGAGCATGAAGGCGATCTGTAGAACTGGTCCTCGAACGGCAAATGGAATGCCATTCTCAATCCCGATGCTTACGATTTCGAAGGTTCCGCCTAGAAGGCCAGAAACTATCGCGGTACGCAGGATTTCGTCCCAGTATGTGCCGCGTGTCCTTGCCAAGCAGACAATACCAACCGCATATCCGACCAACACGCTGATTGTCTCCGCTACGAAACGTGCGGGATCTTGGCTGGACGAAAAATGCCGGATACTGCGACACTCCGATAGCGATCATTACGAGATTGATGACGATGAGCCCTAGCAGCGAGAACGCAATAGAGCGGCGACATGAGACCTGACGATCGCCGTCCTGGGTGTTCATGGAGCCGCGCCTCGCACAACAAATTCTCGATCGGGGACCTCGACAAATGCAGAAGTTGCGGGTCGCCGTGATTTCGATTCTAGCGGATAACTCCTGAATCGTCGGCAACTCGGAACTAATCCGCAACGTCTACCTTTTAAACGGTGAGTGACAAGCTGTGAGCCATACTTGGCGCGCCGTCGCGTGTCGCCTCTCCCCGTGGCCAGCGGGTATCCACCTCTTGCGGATCCACGAAAGTATCGTCATCATTGGGTACATGCAAACTGTGTTCGACGCGGCGGGTGGCAACGACGGCCTGCGCCGTCTTGCTTACGCCTGGCATCAGCGGGTGATGGCAAATGACGTCGTGGCCCATGCGTTCAGCCATGGCTTCCACTCCCAGCACGTCGAGCGTCTCGCCGCCTATTGGGCCGAGGCACTCGGTGGCCCGACTGCATATTCCGATTCGTATGGTAACGAAACTACCGTCGTGAAGCTGCACAGTGGAAACGGGGAGCACGATGAAATGAATCGCTGTGCGATTGCCTGCTTCGATTTGGCTCTGGCCGATGTCGGACTAGCCAACGACACGGTTTTGCGGCAAGTGCTGCACGACTATTTCGCCTGGGCGACCACGACTACGATGTCCCGCTACCATAAGTCCGCCGATGACGTGCCGAACGGCCTGAGGATTCCACGGTGGTCATGGGACGGACTCCAGGAGTAACACTCCACACCCCATTTGTGTTCTGTCGCGAGCCAGAACAGTTCTGGACTAGACCAGGGGTTTGCAGTAATTTTGACGGTCACATCAAACGGAGAAGCAAAATTGTCACGGCTTCGGCTGAGTGCCCACTGAGGAGCTTTTAATGAAACTCGGTCATCATTTGCTAACGGTAGTGTGTCTGGTTGCATCTGTATCCGCGCAACCACGCAACCGGCTTGACCTTGGACGCCTGCTGACTGGCGCGACTGTTTCCTTCACCCGCTCCGCCTCGGACGGGTGGGGCCTTGAGATTGCTGGCGGCTCGGCCCCTCGTATTTCGCAACCCAAACCTGTGAGACTCGAAGTGTCTCCCGCGGAAGAAGATGCTCGCCAGCTGGAGGCCGCGTACAAAACGGTTCAGAAGTCGGCTGGAGGAATCGATGCGCGTGCCGAAATCCCCTATGGCGACAATGTTGTATTTCGAGTTCAGGACCACTGGTCCCTGCGTGGCGCGGTGCTTTCTGTGCGAAGAAAGGTCGAGGTAGTCGGCAACGCGCCAGGTGGTTTCAATTCTGCGATCGTACTGATGATCGATCACTCCGTTCCTTGGGCGGGGGTAAACTTCATGGTCCCTAGCGCTTTGTACGGCGATCCTACTTACAACGGCGAGCGTTCACCCGGCGGCACGCTGAACAACGCAGCACGCCATTACCAGATGCGCGAGGATCTTCTCCCCGCGCCGTTGTTCGCTCTCTCATTTAAAAATGGCGCCTCGGTGGCTGTGCTGGATCCGTCGCCCAACGGAGATTCGACGTTTGAAGAAACAAAGCTTACGAAGGACGTAATGACCGACGCGCGCTTTAAGTTTGGCGCGCTCGGAGCATGGCAGACTGACAACAACCCAATCGAGTTCGGCTTCTGGTTTCCAGGAAGCGTGAGTGGATACATGGGTGGCCCGAACGCGGATCCCCGGAAGATACGGCGGTACCATCCCATCGCGCAGGGCGTCGCGCACACCTACGAGGTGAGTTTCCGTTTCGGTCAAAATGAGTCGTTCCACGATGTAACTCGAAACACCTGGCGGTGGGCATGGAATACTCTTAATCCCGCTGTCACCTACATTGATGTTGAGCAGATGCGCCACGTTCTGATCGATCACTTGGCCGCACAAGCCGCCACCATCGACGGCCGCACCGCGATTCCGTTCGTCCTTTCTACCATGACCGACAAGCTCCAGTGGAATTGGACCATGGTGGCAATGGGCTTTGTCGGCAAAAACATCGAGTGTGCGGATCAGTTATTGCGCGAAGCAGAGCGCGACCATACGGAGCGCGGCAAGAAGATGCGTGAGACCGGCTTGGCCATTATCTCCTCATTGATCCATGCGCTTCCGACTGTGCCGCTCCAAGCCACCGGCTACGATCTCGCAACCGGCAAGCCTGGGGATCACATCTGGCTGGCTCCCTGGTTGCGGAATGCGACCGAAGACATGCGCGTGCTGATGCGAGCCTACCGCCGCGAGCATGCGCTGGGGCGCGAGCATCCCGAATGGTTCGCGTGGGTGAAGTCGTACGTCGATTGGCTGATCTTGCAGCAGCGCGAGGACGGCTCTTTCCCGCGACGCTGGAAATCGGGAACCAGTGAAGTCGCCGAGGCCTCGGGCACAACGAGCTATGCTCCGGTGCCCTTGCTGGTCATCATCAGTGAAGAGACGGGCGATTCGAAATACAGGCAGGCTGCGGTGCGCGCGGCCGACTATATTTGGGCGAACTATGGATCGCGCGGCCTCTTCGTTGGAGGTGCCAGCGACAATCCGAATATCACGGACAAAGAAGCGGGAATGCTCAGCATGGAGGCATTCCTGAGTCTTTACGATTCCACCAAGGATGCGAAGTGGCTGGACCGCGCTAAGGTTGCGGGCGACTTCGCGGAAAGCTGGATTTGGATTTGGAACCTGCCGATGCCGCTCGATGCGGATGACTCGCAACTCTATTGGAAGAAGGGGGTGCCAACAATCGGCGTGCAGGGCATAACCGCGCTCCACGCCGGTAGTGCTGATGAATATCTGGATTGGGCTGTGCCTTCGTACGCGAAGTTGTACAACTATACAAAGGACGAGCACTACTTAGACGTCGCGCGTATTCTTCTGCACGATACGAAATCCATGGTCGCACTTCCCGGCCGCCAGTACGACATGAAAGGCATTGGGTGGCAGCAGGAGGGTTGGCGTCTGGGTCCCGGAGGTCCTGGCCGCGGCGTCGGAGGACACCGTTTCTGGCTCCCTTGGATTTCCTCAAACCATCTCTACGGGATCACGGGCATGGAGGAATATGATCCCGCTCTGTTCAAAAAACTGTCCGCCAAACCGGATCCGTCACACTAGTCCGGCAAATATCCTCCCGGTAGCTTCAGGAACGATCGTAGCAAACGCCCGCAATCAACAAGCACCTTAATGTTATGCAAATGGGATGATGTTTACACAGAATTCAAACGGTCCTATGCGCAAGACCCCTGGGGGAATCGGATTGAATTCACTGAACCAACCTATTTGGTCTGATGGAGCGGCTACTTGCTCATGTCACATGTTGCGAAGTCTGCTCATAATATGGACGGTCTGGGATTAGAGTCAAACGGAGAACTGGATGGTGACTAAATAATGCGTCTTCTCGCGGTGAAGACTGCGGTTTTCATTTCGCTCATTTCGGGACCGCACCTTCAGAATTGGCTGCAGTCCAGAATCCAGACTCCGGCAAAAAGTGGGGTGGTGATCAAGCTCGGGACGATGGACTTTGAGACTAGCTGCGCCCCGGACGTCAGGGGAGAATTCAATCGAGGTGTCGCGCTCCTGCACTCCTTTTGGCATGATGAGGCTTTCACCGCGTTCGAACATGTCGCTTCGGCTGACCCGAATTGTGCCATAGCGTACTGGGGCAAGGCGATGACGCACTTTCATCAACTGCTGGCATCGCCTACACCGGCAGATATTCAGGCAGGGGCGGCCGAGCTTGCCAAGGCGGACGAAGCGCGGGAGAAGAGTCCTCGCGAAGCGGGCTATATCGAAGCTTTACATCGCTTTTTTGACGGATACCGTCCCGATATTTATATACAGCAGGCCACGGCCTACGCGGATGCAATGGCGATCCTCACAAAGACCTATCCGGATGACCTTGAGGCCCAGGTGTTTTATGCCCTGTCACTCTTGGCCTCCGAGCCACGGAATGACCTTCAACTGGTAAATCCCAAAAAGGCTTTCGCGATTCTTGAGCCTTTATTTCGTCAGCACCCGGATCATCCCGGAATAGCTCATTACATTATTCACGCCTGTGACAATCCGCAGATGGCGCAGGAAGGACTGAGTGCCGCTCGCCGGTACGCGCAGATAGCACCCCAGGTGCCTCATGCGTTGCACATGCCAGCCCATGTGTTTGCCCGGCTTGGTCTTTGGCAAGATGACATTCAGTCCAATCTGGCCTCCAAAGCAGCCGCCGAAGCGGGTGGACTACACCATGGAGCGGAGAACCGTCTTCATGCCATGGAGTTTCTGGAATACGCCTATCTCCAGACCGGCCGCTTCAATGAGGCAAAGATGATCGCCGAGGAAGCGAAGACGGTTCAACCCACAGATGTGAATCCCAGATACCCCGATATGTGGGCGTCTGTTGAGGCGCGCTATCCCGCGCTGCTGGCCATCGAAACTAAGGATTGGGCAATGGCCGAGCATTTGAATCCGGTACCGGGCGTTTCTTCCAATCAGGAAGCGATATTACTAGCCCATGCGGAAGGGGCGGCGCACTTGCGCGACCGTGAGGTGGCAAGTGAAGTTCTGAAGCAGCTTGATCCGCCGAAGTCAGCCCAGTCGCAATCGACCGAGAGTGCCGCCAGTATTGAGATCCGTGCGTGGGTGGACTTTACGCGCGGCGAACTGAAAGACGCAGTGGCCTTGCTGAAGCCTCTTGTTGAGCGGCAAGCCAGAACCGGAAAGAGCGAAGTCGAGATACCGGCACGCGAGATGTTGGCTGACATGCTGCTTCTCAGCGGTAGGGCGGGAGAAGCGCTTATGGAGTATCAACAATCCCTCCGGACTGATCCGAACCGATTCAATGCGCTCTTTGGCGCTGGCCAAGCCGCCGAACGATCCGGCCGGAATGATCTGGCGGCGAAATACTATCGCGCGCTGCTTTCGAATTGCCAGCATGCGGACGGGTCAGCGATCAAGGAACTCCAGCACGCCAAGACTCACCGGGGTTAATTCGTTTACAATACGCGCACTCTTTCCATCCCTTATAGTCAGAGGAACCAAAGAGAAGTTGTTGGGTAAGTCGCAATCGATTTCGGCATAGTTTCAATTTATGCACGTCTGGATCGCAAAAACGACGCTCGTTCTCGGTATTGCTGCCGTCGTGGCGATCCGCGCTCCGTATGGGCGCCGGAGTTCCCAAATAAAGGTGATCAAGAGCAAGCGTGGCTGGCTTGAGATTATGCTGCTATCGCTGATGTGGCTCGGAAGTGTGATCTTGCCAATTCTTTGGGTCGCCACACCGCTTTTCTCATTTGCAGATTACCCGTTGCATCCGGCTCAGTATGCCGCTGGTGTGGGTCTGTTTTCCCTTGGGCTTTGGCTGTTTTATCGGGCTCACGTCGATTTATCAACAAACTGGTCGGTCGGCCTCGACATACGCGAAAACCATACGCTGATTACTTCAGGAGTCTACCGGCGGCTTCGCCACCCCATGTACTCCGCAATCCTTCTTCAGGCGGGCGGCCAAGCGCTCATTGCGCCGAACTGGATCGTCGGGGCGTTCTACCTTTGCGCCTTCATTCTGATGTTTTCGTTCCGCGTTGGGCCGGAAGAACAAATGATGCTCCAACAGTTCGGAGACAGCTATGAAATCTATATGAGGACGTCTCGGCGTCTACTCCCTGGAATTTGGTGAATTCATTCCTTCGAAACAGTCGCGTTGTCCGTTAAGTGGGCCGTCTTCCGCTAACGCCTGGCTTCACGGCAATATGATTACGAAATGATTCAGTCCCCCACCCGCAGACGAGGGCTCGCACGGTTCATTCCGAACAGGGGCTGCCCGAGGCATGGGACCACTGTTCACACTGCACTGCCCTTTTGCATAGAGCACGAATCGCGTGCACCACTGCGCCGGGCGCATCAATCTGAATACGATGGCCCGAATTTGGAACAAGGACCTGTTTCCCGCGTATGGAGAGTGTAGCCATTCGCGCCTGTTGCTCCTTGTGTTCTTTAATCAGGGTCACGGCCGATGCAGCCGGGTAGTCGTACTTCGACCTGGTGAGAACAATGAGAGGGATGGAGTCGAGGGGAAACCGTTTGAGCCGATCCTCGGCATACATTTTCGCCGAAACCTCTGCCATGTAATCGTCATCAGACGCATAGCTCTTGAGCTGTTCGAGCGCCCAGAGGCGGCTCCGCTGCGCGTCCTTGGGCAGCTTATCAAATGGTGGTTCGATCTTTGGAGCACCAATATACCGATCGATAAACTCTTTTATCTGCGCGCGTTCTGACTTCGTAAGTTTGTCAGACTCGTCGATACTGGCCCTGGGTGCCGGAATGGGCCGATCCTTTGCCTGAAGGCGTACACGTCCCAACTTGCCATTCATGCTTAGTTGCGAATCTTCGCTATAGGCATCGACCAGTACGACGCCGGCAACGTCCTGGCGATATTGTTCTGCGAAAATCCGCATGACCATGCCTCCAAGAGATTGTCCGACGAGCAAATATGGTCCGTGCTCGCCGGCCAACAGCAACAGACGATGAACATCAAAGGCTTCCTGGATCATCGTCCTTGGCTTCGGACCCAGATCACTCCAAGCTGCACCACTTCGGTCGTACGAACATACCCGAGTGAATTTCGAAACTTCCGGTTGCACGAGAGACCAATCTGTCGAAAAGTCGCCCGCTCCCGCCGACAGCACGACCGTCGCGATTCCGTGCATAGTACCCAAGCAGTTCAAATGCAGTCGATAGCCTCCGAGGTCAATCAAGCGTCCCAATGGCCGAGGCGCACTAACCGCCTCACTCCAGTTGGCCTCGGCTAGACTCGGCGATTGACTGACAAGTGAGAACACAAGCAGGAAAATAAAGACGACCACGTTTTGCTGAATCATCTTGAGGGAACCTCAAGACATTGACGCACAAATAAGTGTGAGGTTAGCGGAAGGATTGCTTATAAGTTTGAGCGATAACCGCCCCAGTTCAGCCAAAAGTTTGTCGGGTGTGATCGGTCCATCGCCTCTTCCGCTAACGCCTGGATGTCAACTTCGTCAAAGGGACATGACGATCTTGACGGTCTTGTCACCTACTGTGTCGTGAGTCGTAAGCCGCTATCCAGGTTTCGATCGGCAATCACATACGCGCCGATTTCAGTCGACGGCCAATCAGATCAGGGGATTCTATGAACGGTATCTCGCGTAGAAACTTGCTGAAGGCTGGCGGCACTTGCATAGGGCTGGCTCTTTCGCGTGCAGTCTTATGGGGCGAGGCCTCGGATGATGACACGCTACAGCACTGGATCGAGCAAAACGCGATTAGGATCAATCCTGATCGGAGCGAAAGCTGGAGCGCGCGCGATTTAAAACGACTGATTGAAGCGATTGGAAACGCCAGGATCGTGATGCTCGGCGAGCCCAGCCATGGTGCGGGCGCGGCGTTTGCCGCCAAAGTGCGGTTCGTGCAGTTGCTTCACGAACACCTCGGATTCGACGTGCTGGTTTGGGAGTCGGGTCTGATAGACCTTGAACGAACTGAGACGGGGCTTCGCGGTGATCTCGATCCAGTCGAGGCGGCGCAACGCGGAATTCTCAAGATTTGGTCGGCGAGCGCGGAATGCCGACCGCTGTTCGAATATGCCAAGCGCAGCCACGGCAGTGGCAAGCCACTCACCATGGCGGGATTCGACATGCAGTTAACAGCGCCGGGCACTCTCGATTATTTCGCAGCCGAACTACGTGCTTTCGTGCGCACGCTAAGTCCCAAGACAAGGCACCGGGGCGAAACACTCGCGGACGACGTTCTCAATCATTTCGGAAAACTCAACCGCTATACCGACGCGCTCGCCGATAAACTTAATGAGCTCGGGCGAAAACATGTTACGGGTAATGCTCACGGAGTGGCGATACAGGCTTGGGAAAAGGCCGACGGCGATGCGCTCCGTCCAGTCGCAGAGGATCTCACGCGCCTTGAGCAGTCAGCCGACGCGCTCGTGCCTCTTCTACGAACCAGGGACGGCGCTCCTGCGAGTCGTGCAGGTTTTATGATCCGCGCGATCAAAAGCCTTGTGGGCTACGGCGCGAATCTTTTCGAGCAGCAAGGAAAGCACTCGGCAGAGGATGCTACCCGGTTTGCGCTCACAAGCGAGAACCGCCGTGACCAAATCAACGCAGAGAATCTGAGATGGCTCATCGACACAGGCTACTCTGGCCGAAAGATTATGGTCTGGGCCCACAATGCACATGTAATGAACGCCTGGTACACGCGGGGATTTGACGGTGTCAGTCTTAAACCTCTGGCAGACGGCATGAAACCGACAGGGGTCTGGCTTTCGGATTGGTATGGTGACGCCTTATATAAAATTGGTTTAACAACCTATCAGGGGAGTGATGGTTGGATTGGCGCGACGCCGACGCCCGTCCCACCGGCACCGTCCGGCACCATCGAAGAGCGTCTTCACCGACTGGGTGCGCCCGAGGTATTTCTGCCACTGCGTTCGTTGCAGGCCACAACCGTTTCGATCCGCATTCCGAAATACAAAGCAGAGACAATCGCCGACTCAGCGAAGCCTTTCGATGCGGTCTACTTTATCGATACCATGAAGCCCGCAACTTTAATCTAGCAATACCTTCTGACCACTCAGTCTGGCGAGAGGTACTGCGACGTTCGAAGTCTGTGCGATGTGGGAACTAATTCCTTTAAGACCTCCACGGATCAATCACGATTTTGGTCACGTTTTCTTTCTTATCACGCCAGATTTTATACATGTCTGGCGCCTCGTCGAGAGAGATGCGATGAGAAATAATGTAACTGGGATCGATTTTGCCTTCTTCGATTTTTTCCAGCAGAGGTTTCATGTAGCTGTGCATATTGGTCTGTCCCATCTTCATGGTGATTCCTTTACCGAACGCGGCGCCAAAGGGGACTTTATCGAGCAAACCTCCATACACGCCAGGAATTGAAACCGTGCCACCCTTGCGCACGGCTTGAATAGCTTGCCGCAAGACGCTCGGCCGATCCGTTTCCAGCATTAATGCGGTCTTTACCTTGTCGTAGAACCCTTGCAGTTGAGCCGAGTGAGCTTCGAGGCCGACGGCATCAATGCACGAATCAGGGCCGATACCTCCGGTCAGATCTTTCAGTGCAGTCAAGACACTGACATCTTCTTCAGAAAAATCCACCGTGACTGCGCCCAGAGACCGTGCCAATTCCAGGCGTTCCGGCAAGCGGTCAATGGCAATTACGCGTGCGGCGCCAAACATAAACGCGCTGGCAATGGTGAATTGCCCGACCGGCCCGCATCCCCAAACTGCAACGATATCGTTCTCTTCGATCTGCGCATTTTCGGCCGCCATGTAGCCGGTCGGAAATATATCTGACAGAAACAGCACCTTCTCGTCCGGCAAGTCGCTTTCGATCTTGAGCGGACCGACGTTAGCGAATGGAACCCTTACGTATTGCGCCTGCCCGCCCGCATAGCCGCCCATCATGTGGGAATACCCGAATAATCCGGAACCGGAATATCCGTAAGCTTTTTCCATCAGGTGCGCGTTGGGATTGGTGTTGTCGCAAGCAGACCAAATTTTTTTCTTACAGAACTCGCAATTCCCGCAGGCGATCGTGAAGGGTACGACCACACGATCTCCCCGCCGAAGGTTGGTCACGTTCTTTCCCGTCTCTTCGACAATACCCATGAATTCGTGCCCGAGAATGTCACCTTGTTCCATCGTCGGAATGAACCCATCGAATAGATGCAGGTCGGAGCCGCAAATCGCGGTGCGGGTTACTTTGATGATGGCGTCGTGCGGGTTCAGAATTGTGGGATCACTTACGTTGTGAACTTCAACTTTGCTGGTTCCCATCCAACAGAGCGCTCTCATGGCTTTGCTCCAATCTTGTTAATTCTTTTTTTAGTTAGCTGGCTTTACGATTCAAACCTGGCGGCGTGGTAATTTTCTCGCCGAACATTGACTCTTTGATTTCGGCAATCATTCCCCGCGGCCCATGCGGCTGACCCTGCGTACGAGGTATCTCACCGGTTTCGGCGAGCGCCTTGAAGTGCCGCAGATTTTCGATTACGGCTTGTTTCGGATTGCGTCCGACAATGGTTTCCCATGTACTGGCGAGCTTTCCCATGTGAAATTCCTGAAGCACGGTAACCATGGTGGCGCGTCCTCCGGGAGAGGGCTCAAAGATAACTTCACCGGCGTTTTGAGAATCGCCTCCGATGGAACGCCAGGCAATGCGCCGGCCAGGTTCATCCATCAGAATTTCGGAATCCCATTCGATGGTCTTCCGTTCATCCTTCGCAGTATTGTCATCATTCCCTGCCGCTCGCATCACCCAGTGAGAGGTGGACTCGCCCGTTCGAGTCACTCTTTCGATCTGTTCCTGCCACAGGGGCGCGGCCTCAACATCGTGCCACATCCTGTAAAGATCTTCTGCCTCGGCATGGATCAGGGCGCTCGTCCTTACCCAGATTTTTCCGTCGTTATCCTCGGGGGGTGGCAAATAGCGGCCGTTCAGTATTACTCCCGCACTGGCTGTTGCGGGGAGGGATTCTGCGTTCGGTTTCTCGCTGAATGCTTTCGACATCTCGAACTCCTGAAGAGGTTTGCTTGCTTCGCGAAAACGCTCTCGCGATGTACCGACCTATGATGCAGGGCGCTTCAGTTGGGGTGGTTCAGAAAATATCGGCGTCGCCAAGTTCGTCCGAGGGGAGGGTAACCCTGTAGAGAAAACTAGGATTATTCGCGCAGATACGTCGCCGGGCCAAACTTTATGAATGACAGCCGATGACGGATCGATCAAACCATAAGTTTGTCGGGTGTGATCGGTACGTCGCGCAGACGCTTACCGGTTGCGTGATAAATGGCATTCGCAACTGCGGCGCCCGCGCCAGTGATTCCAATCTCTCCAATGCCGCGAGCACCCAGCGGATTGAAATTCATGTCGGGAATGTCGATGACCGAAACATCGATTTCATGAATATCTGCATTCACCGGCACGTGATACTCCGACAGATTTGCATTGGCGATGCGGCCGGTATGGGAGTCGACGTGAGTTTCTTCAAACAGGGCCAGGCTGATGCCCCATACTATTCCGCCGATCAATTGGCTGTATCCAGTTTTTTTGTTCAGCAGTTTGCCAACGTCGTAAACCCCGACCACCCGGCGCACGCGAACGATCCCAAGCTGCGGGTCGACTGACACTTCGGCGAACACCGCCCCGAAGGAATGTGCGGAATATTTTTGCGCATCCGCATCGGGCTTGGAGTTGGCTTTGGCCTCAATGGGCTGATTTCCGTTGCGAGCAATAATTGCGCTGAAATTGTCGGCTGTCCCAGGCGACGATTTGCGAAATACCCTTGCCGTCTTTAAAATCCAAGTCTTCGGGCGCAGCCCCATGCAGCGGAGACTGAGCATCCGCCGCCGCTATCTCGAGCAGTTTCTGTCTCGCCTGGGTAGCGGCGGCTTGTACCGCAGGCGTGACGCTGGCCGCGCTCATGGAGCCGCCTGAGACTGGAGCCTCGGGCAAAGTCGTATCTCCAATTTTCACGTCCATCAAACTGGGGGACATGTTCAAAGCGTCGGCTGCAACCTGGGCCATAATTGTGTAGGTACCGGTGCCGAGATCCTGGGTACCCGACCCTACGAATACCCGCCCATCGGGTTGCAAACGGACCACTGCGGAAGCGGGCGCGCGATTCGCCGGATACGTCGCCGTCGCCAACCCCCAACCAATGAGTTGGTCGCCATCTTTCATGGAACGCGGTTCGTGGTTGCGCTTCGACCATCCAAACCGCTCCGCTCCCTGCTGGTAGCACTCACGAAGGTGCTTGGCGGTGAAAGGCTTTTTGCTCTGGGGATCATTTTCCGCGTAATTGACAAGCCTTAGCTGCAGCGGATCCATGTCGAGTTTATATGCCAGTTCATCCATGGCGCATTCGAGCCCGAAGGTCCCAGTGGCTTCCCCGGGCGCCCGTTGAAAAGTTCCAACTCCAAGGTTGAGCGGCACCAGGCGATGGGTAGTGGCGAGGTTTGGACTCGCATACAACATTCGGGTCTGCACCGCCGACGGCTCGAGAAAATCTTCCATAACGGAAGTGTGGGCGTGCACGTCATGGCTGATGGCGGTGAGTTTGCCGTCGCGGGTTGCGCCCAGAACAATATGTTGATGAGTTCGCGGGCGCGCGCCCACCGGGCCAAACATCTGCGGCCGTTCCAGCGCGATCTTCACCGGGCGATTGATTTGCCTGGCCGCCATGGCGGCCAGAAGCACATGCGACCAGGTCGAGCCTTTACAGCCGAAGCCGCCGCCCACATAAGGACATACGACGCGAATATTGTCCTGCGGAATTCCCAACGTCTTAGCCACACTATGCTTTTCCCCGGTAACGTATTGCGTGGCGTCGTACAAAGTCAGTTTGTCCCCATCCCATTTGGCGATGGTGGCATGCGGCTCCATGGGATTGTGGTTTTGAATCGGTGTCGTGTAAATCTGGTCCACTTTGACCTCGGCCTGCGCTATGCCGGCCTTCACATCGCCCCATCCCTCGTCGGGCTCACCCCGGAAAGGCTTTCCAGGATGACTGTTGTTAAAGTTGGCCTCAAAATCAAGCACCGGCACGCTTTGCTGATACCGAACCTGGATGAGTGACGCCGCATGCAGCGCGGCATGTAGAGTTTCCGCAACTACCAACCCGATGGGCTGGCCGTTGTAATGGATTTCGTTGTCCTGAAGCAGTGAAAGCATGCGCCCTGCGGGAGGTTGCACGCCAGCTTTTCCGGCCTGGGGCAATTTGGGAGCATTGGCCGGGGTCATTATGAAAATGACTCCCGGAACTTTCTGGGCACGGGCGACATCCATGGTGACGATGCGACCGCTCGGGATCGTGCTCTGCACCATCACTGCATGCGCGACGCCGGGTATTTGAAACTCCGCCGAGTAAGTGGCGGCTCCGGTGACTTTGAGTCGTCCATCTACGCGTGTAACCGCCTGCCCCACTGAGTTCATGCTGCACCTCCCGCAATCGTGAGCGCCTTCACGATGCTTCGCCGGGCCATTTCCACTTTGAAGGCGTTGTACTTGTAGGTTTTCGCTCCTTGAACCGCGCGCTCGGCGGCGGCGGCGAATACGTCCGGATTAATGCGTTTTCCGGCAAGTATTGATTCGGCCTCTTCAACGCGCCACGGTTTGTGAGCCACTCCACCAAGCGCAAGGCGGGCGCTGCGGATATTTTCTCCATCGACGTCCAGCGCGGCTGCAACCGAAACCAGGGCAAAAGCGTAGCTGGCACGATCACGCATTTTTAAATAATGGGAATGATCCGCGAATGGCGACGGTGGCAGATCAATCGAGAGAATCAATTCATCCGGTCGCAAATTGGTGTCGATTTGAGGCGTGTTTCCGGGAAGACGGTGGAAGTCTTTCATTGCGATGGTGCGTTCGCCCCTCGGTCCCAGAACTCTTATTTCGGCCTCAAGGGCAGTGAGAGCAACGCACATATCGGAAGGATGAGTGGCTATACATTGATCGCTTGCGCCCAGGATGGCGTGAATCCGATTGAAGCCGTCGAGGGCTCCGCAGCCACTTCCGGGCACCCGCTTATTGCATTGGGGGAAGCCCGGATCCATGAAGTAGTAGCAGCGCGTTCGCTGCAACAGATTTCCGCCGTTGGTCGCCATGTTTCTCAATTGCGGCGACGCTCCGGCGAGTATTGCCTGCGACAGCAGCGGATAATTTTTTCGAACCAGCGGATGATCGGCGGTATCGCTATTGCGCGCGAGCGCCCCGAGTCGCAACCCGTTATTCGGCAACTGCTCGATAGTAGCCAGTGGAAGATGATTGATGTCGATCAGGTGGGCCGGACGCTCAACCTCCATTTTCATGAGGTCGATGAGATTCGTGCCACCGGCTAGAAACTTGCTTTCCTTGGACGCGACAATTGCGTCCACCGCTTTTTGCGATTGATCGACGCGCTGATATTGAAATGGATTCATAGTTTCACTCCACCTAAGCCTGGCGGTATGCCATTTGCACTGCCTGAACGATCCCTGGATAGGCGCCGCAGCGGCAAATATTTCCGCTCATGCGCTCGCGAATTTCGTCGGCGGTGAGTTCGATTTGGTCTTTGCGTAGATCGGGCGTCACTGCGCTCACGCTTCCCTTTTTCGCCTCGCTGATCAAGCCGACCGCCGAACAAATCTGGCCTGGAGTGCAATATCCGCATTGAAAACCATCATGCTCGAGGAAAGCGGTTTGCACGGGATGCAGTTCCTCGCCTTTGGCAAGGCCTTCAATAGTGGTGATCTCGTCTCCTTGATGAGAAACCGCGAGCGCAAGACAACTGTTGATTCGCCGTCCATTTACGAGCACCGTGCAAGCGCCGCACTGGCCGTGATCGCATCCTTTTTTTGTGCCGGTTAAAGCGAGATGCTCTCGCAGCGCATCGAGTAAGGTTACGCGTGGATCGAGAGATAGACTGTGCGCTTGTCCGTTAATTGTCAACTGGACCGGGATACCGCTGGCTTTGGTTTCATTCATGGCGCCGACCGAGAACATTGGCACGCCCAATACCATGCCTCCAGTCAAAACGCCTGCCGTTTTGTTGAAATCCCGGCGGGTCAAATCCCAGGAACATCTAGAACCTGATTGCGGTGCGGATCCGGCCGTCGCAGATTCGTCCGCATTACCAGATTTATTTGCCTGAGCCGGTCGTTTATCGGAGCGATCCATGGTGCCTCCTTGCAATGGACGCGAATTCCAAGTCAGAATTTTGCGTGGCCCTTTAGGATGGACCCTTGGGGGCTCGGAGATGTCTATTCTAAAGCGAAAATTGGTTTTGCTGGCGGCCATCAATTTCGCCGGGTAAGATGGCGCATCCAACTTTTCATTATGTCGGAACTTCGGAACCTATTGGCACTTTGGGAATCCGCGAAGGATGCCGGAGACGAGATAATCCTCGGCACGGTAGTTCGGGTCGAAGGTTCCTCTTACCGAAAACCTGGGGCGCGAATACTTCTAACGAAGAGCGGACGCCGCAGCGGCATGATCAGTGGCGGTTGTCTCGAAGCTGAAGTTAGCCGCAAGGCATGGTGGCTCACAGAAGCCGGACCAAGCGTTCAAAGCTACGGCACATTTTTCGACGAAGATAACCCTGCGCCCCAGGGTTTGGGATGCGGCGGCACCATACAGTTGTTGCTGGAACGCGGCGAGTCGGCAGTTGTTGCCTTGCAAATAATTCGCGCAAGCGTAGTTGATCGCATTCATTCCGCGATGTTGACGGTTATCAACAGCGAGCATCCCGGGATGCCGCGAGCTTCCAGATTAGTAGTGAAGGACGTGCGCACCGTTTCTTCCGCCTTTATTAATGTAGGAACTAAAGGCTACGAAGAATTAAGCGCGACTGCGTTGAGAACACTCGAAGATCGCCGTTCCAACTACATTTCACTCCGAATTGATGGGCAGGCGGTGGAACTGTTCGCGGAATATGTCGCGCCTCCGCAGGCTCTTATTATTTTTGGCGCCGGAGACGATACTGTGCCGGTCGTGGAATTTGCATCGGGCTTGGGCTGGCACGTGACCGTTGCCGACTTCCGTTCGCATCTGGCGACAGCGGCACGTTTTCCAAGGGCCGACAGAGTTGTCGCGTTGAAAGGTGAGAACGCCACCGAAAGCCTGAAAATCGATGCCGATGACGCCGTGGTTATCATGACCCACAGCTACATGCAGGACCGATCTCTATTGCGTGATATTCTGCCGCCGCGGTTTGCCTATCTCGGGCTACTAGGTCCCCGGTTGCGAAGTTCGCAACTGATCGCTGAAGTCGCCGCCGAAATAGGGTTGGATCCGAGTGAATGTGCGGCCAAAATACATTCCCCTGTTGGACTTGATATTGGCAGCGATAATCCTGCCGCCATTGCTCTGTCAATTGTTGCCGGGGTGCAGGCCGCAATTCATAGCCGGGTAACAAGAGATGTAACGAATCGTTGGAATATTAAAGAAGCCATCCCCTCCCGCCCGGAATCTGCTCCCGAGCATCCTGCACAGTATGTCCTCGCCGACAAAATCGGGTAACGGGGATTTCTGCGCCGCGATCATTCTCGCCGCCGGAGGATCCTCACGTTTGGGTCAGCCGAAGCAACTGCTATTGATCGACGGCGAGTCGCTGGTCAGAAGAACCGCTCGCATGGCAGTTGAAGCGGGTTGTGCTTCCGTTTTTGTCGTGCTGGGGTGCGATGCTGCGCGGATGCAACCAGAATTAGAAGATCTCAGCATCGGTGTAATTCATAACCCAGACTGGCAAAATGGAATCGCATCATCTATAACAACTGGCGTTGCCGCACTTACGGCTAGGGAGCCAGCGGTGAACAATTTGCTGATTCTTGTGTGCGATCAATCCCGATTAACAACTGCGCTGCTGAAGGAACTGATCGATAAACATCGATCCGAGCGCGCAACCATTACGGCATCGGCCTACGCAGGAACTACTGGAGTTCCCGCCATTTTCTCGCGAGCCATCTTCCCCGAATTGGCGGCGCTAAGTGGAGATGAAGGCGCCCGCCGCCTGATTGCCCGCCATTGTAATGAGAGTAGCTACCGTGGAGTTCCCTGGCGGGGACGAAGACATTGATATCCCCGATGACCTACTACGACGGGAACAATCCCGATTCTAGCGGGAGCCAGGAGTAAACCCTCCTAAAGTCGCATAGCCCTACAATATCCCCAGCAGTCGTTCGTCTACACCTCTAGATGGAAGGTGCGGCCAGTTCGAGTGACTTGACTCGCATGGGACTTGAGCGGGACCAGCGAATATCCGACGTGGTCAGACGGGATCAGTCCCGGCTGCTCAACTTTATTCGCCGGCGCGTCCCCGATCCCCGCGACGCCGAGGACGTTCTTCAGGACGTCTTCTACGAATTAGTGGAAGCGAACCGGCTGCTGATGCCGATCGACCATGTCACCGGGTGGCTGTTTCGGGTGGCGCGAAACCGCATCATCGATTTGTTTCGCAAGAAGCAGCCGAAAAACTTCAGCGACCTCAGTGGTACGCAGAACGATGATCTTTATTCAACATCATCTGCGACAGGTGGGCAGATATGGGGCGACTTCGAAGATATGCTTCTCTCCCCCGAAGCTGGGCCCGAGGCGCTTTATGCCCGAGAAGTACTGCTCGCATGAGATCGAATTAGCTCTTGACGAATTGCCGGAAGAGCAGCGCGAAGTATTCGTTGCCCACGAATTCGAAGGACGCAGCTTCAAGGAGATGTCCGTCGAAACCGGCGTAAGCGTGAACACATTGCTCTCGCGCAAAAGATATGCGGTGCTGCATCTGCGGCAGCGGCTGCAAACAATTTATGACGAATTTATCAAGTGAAGGAGACTGACATGAGAAAGAAATGGTTTTTTATTGCTCCGGCGGCAATTGCGGGAATTATCTTATTTAGCTTCGTCGGTGGCGAACTCGTTAAGCTTCTGTGGAATTGGCTGTTTCCATCTTTATTCGGCTGGCGCCAGATTACTTTCTGGCAGGCATTTGGATTGTTGGCACTATGCCGGCTCCTCTTCGGCCACCACGGATGGCGCGGTCACGGCCGATCGCATTGGCGCGATCGCATGCGGGAGCGGAAAGCCCGCTGGGAAGCAATGGCTCCCGAAGAGCGAGAGAAATTCCGTCAGGGCATGCGCGGGCATTGTGGTTTTGACAGCGAGCCTAGCAAAACGCAATCGTGAAGATTGGCCTGCGCTTTAGCTGGTTAAGCCCGATGCACAGTATCGATTGAGAATGCCGGGAGGCAGACCGCGACGTATTCCGCGCCTCCGGCTTCAGGCGTCGAATACTTTACAGACTCCCCTTTGTGAACGATCACGGCTTGACCCTCTTTAACATCCAATGAGCCGTCTTTCGATTCAACCCGTAACATTCCTTTGAGCACCACGGTATATTCGTCGAATTCAGGGGTCTGGGACGGTTCCTCCCAGCCCTCTGGACTTCGCATATGCGCAATGCTTACGTCCGAGGTTTTGCTGTTTACGTGTCCGATATATTCGTCAATAAGTTTCGGCTTATTTCCGGCAGGATGGATTCTTGTGGGTTGAGAAACCAGAGTAGGCATAGTGATTCCTTAAACTAAAAAGAATTTTAAAGCATGACTGGAATGGAAAACGCGGCAGACGAAGAACGGCCGCTAAACCGAAAGAAAATAAAATTGCTAGATCGAAAGAGCGCGAGCTTTTTCCGAATTCGCCGCTGCAAGCGATTCTGTCAGCGGATAAGGAGTCGGCGCGATAAACGTTATCTCCGGAGGAACAATTCCGGTTTGCAACGCCTTCACCAGAAGTTCCAGTGCTACCGTTGTATTGGGGGGCAGAATAATGGTCGCGGTGAGAAGCCCCCGCTTGACCCATAGCAGTCCCGTCTTGCTGAGGCCATCGACTCCGAGATAAGGCACGCTGACCCAATGGTCTCTTATTGCATCCTGGGGAAGCTCCTGAAAGGCTTTTCTGGCGCCAATCGCCATAGCGTCATTTTGAGAGGCAATAATATCCATCTGACTTAAGCGCGAAGTGGAGAGCCGGAGCCATGAACTGACGGCTTTGTAGGCACTGGCTTCGGTCCAACTGGCTTTCATTAGCTTGACCTGGATTTCTCCACGGGTCTCGTGCATGCCAACGGTTCGGTCTTGCGCAGCTATACTTTCCGAAGGGCCCTGAATGTAGAGAACAGAACCGCCACGGGGCAAAAGAGCGGAAAACTGTCTACCCTGAATGCGTCCAATTTCCTGGTGGTCGGACGAGACGCAGAACACTGGGACCTGATAGGTGCGTCGCAGTTCGGCGACGTAATCCACACTGCGGTTCAATACCACCCAGCCAATTCCCGCTGCCGCTGCCGCACGTGCCACCACAGGCAGAGCCGTACCGCCGACAGGCTCGAACAAAATTCCGTCAGGATGCGAGTCAGCATGCGATTGAATAATTTTCAGAAGCTGCTGGCTTTGGGTGATTGAATCGTTGTCGGCGTAAATAATTTTGACTTCAACTCCCAGGCGGCTTGCGGCCTGTTCAGCGGCCAAGGCCTGGTCCTGCTGATAATCGTTGTCGCTGGTGGTGAGTGAAACTACAAATTTGAGTTTCTTCATAGACGCACCCATATGGCGATAGTAGCTGTTACCTCGGTGAAATGCATGATGCCTAGAGTAACGTCGGCCTTTCCCAGGACAGGAGGCCCTCCCGGCTGACCGGTTCCGGCGGTAGAACTTAGGGGTGCTAAGATAACGCCGCCCATGCCAACAATTGTCGCCATAACTTTGCCGACACCCGTCAAAGCTGGGGAAGCGCCATCGAGTCGATTGGTCTGCCTCGATGTTTTTAGGGGAGCGACGATGGCGGCGATGATCTTGGTAAATGATCCCGGCGATTGGACCGCGACCTATGGGCCGTTGTTGCATTCAAAATGGAATGGCTGGACCCCGACCGACCTTGTCTTCCCTTTTTTCTTATTTATCGTTGGCGTGGCGATGGCATTTTCATTTTCGTCGCGGCTGGAACGTGGAGGATCGCATTGGCAACTTTTCCTGCATGCCGCCTGGCGCGGAGTTTTGTTGTTTGCATTGGGGATGTTGATCAATGGATTTCCCAATCACTATCGGCTCGAGACCTGGCGTGTGTACGGTGTCCTCCAGCGCATCGCCATCTGTTACGTGGGAGCCGCGATTCTGGAATTGTGGTTCAGCTGGAGAAGTCAGCTTCTGATTGTGTGCGCCTGTCTTGTTGGCTACTGGATATTGATGCGATTTGTCCCAGTGCCTGGTTTTGGTGTTCCGAACCACGGCATCCCTCTGCTCGATCCTGATCGCAATTGGGTGGCATGGCTTGATCGCAAAATATTGTCGGGACATTTGTACGAGGGCACGCGCGATCCTGAAGGGTTGCTCAGCACAGTCCCGGCTCTTGCTACCTGTCTTGCCGGAGTGCTGACCGGAAAATGGCTGCGCAGCCGGAGGGATGAGGTTGAGAAGTTAAGAGGAATGCTGGCAGTTGGGATTTCGGCCACCTTGGCTGGCGAGATCTTCAATATCTGGTTTCCCATCAATAAGAAGCTTTGGACCAGTTCCTACGTAGTCTTCACCGCCGGACTGGCTCTGATCCTCTTCGCCGTTAGTTATTGGATTATCGACATGAAGGGCCGAAAGACCTGGTCTAAAGTTTTCTTGATATTTGGGACGAATTCCATAGCTGCCTACGTGTTTTCTGAGCTTCTCGCCAGCACTCTGGATTACATCAAAGTTCGAACCAGTAGTGGCGATTTTGTCAGCCCACGATTTCTTATATGGATACTGCTTCGCCCTGATCCCGAACTCGAAGGCGGCTTCCTTAGTTTATGCGCTTCTATATGTGTCCTTCTGCTGGGTGGTTATCTGGACACTCTATCGCAAGCGGATATTCCTGAAGTTGTGACTACCCGTTTGCCACTCATGGAAATGCCCCGTATTGGGACTTATCCGAGCATCTCGACCACGAACTAGGGTAACGTTGGAAGGCGAAGTTCAGCATGCTACCCTCGTCCAAGAGGCCGGAGAATCAGCAGTTTACAAACGTTTTGGTGCTGATTCGAGCGGTTGAACAACGGACTCCTGCTTGTAGATGCATAACTATGCCTCGAATCCCAATCTTAAGGCTTGGACAAACGGTGGAGGAATTGGAGCCGCCGCGCCTCGCTAGCTATACCCCGCAACTTACGCTGGAAGGTTTGCGTATTGGGATCGACAACCTTCGTCATGATGTTTATCTCAGCCCAAAATTTGTAGAGCAGTCGCGCCTGCAGATCGTTCGACTTATTTCGACTTATGGCGGAGTCAGAAATCTGCTCTCGGCTGAGACCTCGGAATCGAGGGAACCCGCAAGGGGCAATTTATTTATTGGGTCGCCGAATATACGGAAGAGTCCGGCGAAAGCCGAGCCCGCCGCTCTTAAGACTCTTCTAACCGATATTCATCTTGCCGCACTTAACCGCTCGAAAGCCGAAGGCAATCTCGCTCTCGACGTATTAGCGAGGCTGGCGATCATAAAGTTTCTCCGCACTGAATTGAATCTGCAATTCGCGCACGTGCTCGAACGTTGCCGGGCAACCCTTAAAGGCTACGAAGGTGTACGGCAGCAGAAGACGCTGGAATATCGCGAGCAGCTCGCTGCATTTCAGGTGGGGAAAAAGCTGATACTGCGACAGACCGGCCAGGAATTATTCCGCACGCTGCGCGAGATTGAGAAAGAAACCATAGCCCGGACGCGGCGTTCATTGTTCGGCAATCAGAATTATGCGGAGTACCAACTCTTTCTCACCCCCCTGATCTTCAGCGAGGATGCGCGAGATATTTATTTGAATGCCGAACACTACGTAATGATCGGCAACTTCGATCGAGATCCCGATCGTTTCTGGAATACCCGGCAGCTAGCCAGCGATTTTTTCCAACTTCTAGGCCTGGGTCCCGAGGCGACTGACGATACAGTGCTGGAAGGCTGGCTCAACGTGCCCGAAAATGCCGAAGTATTGTTCGGCTCCGGTGTTCCCGATGATTCGACTCCCGAGGGGATGGCTCAGAAAGTGCGTTTGCTGACATGGCTTGCGCTACTCGAACAGGAAAACACCATGGAGCATGTGGTTTCTTCCTACGAAGTAGTGCCGTTGCTTGCCGAGTATTCCCCGACTATCAATGCACAACAATTGAAGAACGGTTTGATCTCACGAGAGGAACGCAGCCGCGTCGAAAGTTTAATTGCCGAGCACGGAAAACTTTCCAGCGCAGGCTTTACCGCCGCTCTCGCCCGTGTCTCAAACTGCCGTGGCGATGACCGGGCCAAGATGGCGGGACGTTTTCTGCGCGACTTTATCCGGTACCATCGCGATGCCAGACGCCTTGAAGTGCTGAACGAAGTGTTGACTCAAGTCAGCATTCTTTCCAGCGAAAAGATGCGTGATCTTTCCGCGATGAATGGCACGCTCTACGAATATCTTCTTCCCGAGGAACAAAAGCCCACGGAAGACAAGGTTTTGCGGCACGTGGTTATAAAAGCTGACGTACGAGACTCATCTTTGCTTACCAAGTCGCTTCTGGCGCGACAGATGAATCCCGCCTCGTATTTCAGTCTGAATTTCTATGATCCCGTAAATAAGCTCCTGCAAAAATATGGAGCCACCAAAGTATTTCTAGAAGGGGACGCCATCATCCTTGCCGTTCTTGAGCGAGAAAGCGAGCCCGAACTCGCCGTCAGCAAGGCATGTGTGCTGGCTCGGGAAATGCTCGAGATCGTGCGCGGATATAACCAGTTATTGGAACGCGCGGGTTTGCCGACCATCGAACTCGGCGTCGGGATTTCTTATCAGAACTCTGCTCCAGTGTATTTAGCCGACGGCCAGCAGCGGATAATGATTTCCGATGCGTTGAATGAAAGCGATCGTCTATCCTCCTGTGACAAGAAAGTCCGCAAGGCAATGCAATCGGTGAAGGTACCTTTCAATGTTTACGCCTTTCAAACCGTGAGCGCCGGAGATGAAGAAGGCAATCCCGAAGAATTTATTCTTAAGTACAATCTCGGCGGCATCCGCATGAGTGAAGCGGCGTTCAAGAAACTGGCGCAGGAAATTTCGCTGGAACCGGTGAACGCTAATTTTGCAAAATTGTGGGGTACCGAGGAATTGAGACTTCACAGCGGATTAGTGCCATTGGGAAACGGAATTTTCAGGAAAATCGTAATTCGAGCGAGCCGCATTCCCCAGATTGATGGACGTACCTTCACCTTGAAACACTGGACCGATCTGTGGTGTTACGAAGTTTGCGCTAATCCCGCGGTCTATGCAGCTATTGAAGGCAAGGCCGTAGCCGCTACCGCCAAATAATTATCTAAATTTTCAATTGATTGCAGGGCCGGCGCTTATTGGCCCGCGCGAACCGGCGAGATCAGTAAACGTCCTATAGGCTTTTTCTTGGACTCACCCTTGTCGGGCTGATAGGAGAGGTCGAGGGATCCTTCGATGGTCGAGGAAGCGTCGGCAAGCATCGACGCCAATGTACGGAAAGCCCTACTGATGTCCTGGTTATCCTGAAACGTTACCGGCACTCCCTTGTCTATCGCCGGAGACACCAACTGGTAATTGTTGGGAAGCTTCCAGAGTAATTTGCAATTCGTGGCTTTCTCGATGTCTTCGTCGCCAAATCCCGGAATCTTCTTATACCGATTCAGCACCAGCCGAACCCGGTCACGTCCCGAGCCCTCTTCGAAAAATGTGCGCAGACGGCCCGCGCTCCACAGCGAAACTACGTCAGCCTGAGCGACCATTAACACCGAGTTCGACAAGTCACACAACAGGCGCTCTGTCTGGTCTTTGCGGCCCGAGCAATCCACGATTACGTATTTGAAATGTGAAACCAGCAAGTCGAATAAACGGGCAAGCTCTGCGTGGGTCGGAACCAGCGGCGTTGGCTGCTGAGGGCCAGCCAAAAGCTGTAAACCGCCCTTGCAACTTGTCATCAATCCCTCAAGCAGGGATGAATCGAGGCGATGCAGATTTTGCAGGGCGTCACTGACGCCGAATGTAGGTCTGACGTTCAAATGCAAAGAGCAATGTCCCAGGGTCGCGAAGTCCACCAGAAGCACTCCGCCATGAGATTCCTGAAGCGCAATCGCGGTATTGACCGCAACCGTGGTTGAACCTGCTCCGCCCTTCGCGTTAGTTACAACAAAAACACGAGCTCTTCCCGTGGAGGCCCGACTCTTGCTGCGGGAAGCCGTAAACCTGCCAAAAGCCTCGACAATTGTCCCAGATCCAGAATTTCGCTCGAGATACTCACGAGCTCCAGCTCTCATTGCCGACACGATTGTGCCAGGATCAGACATTGTGCCTACGGCAAAAATCGCAACATCAGTGGTATTGGCATGAATAAGTTCGATGGCGTCAACGGCCCGCTTTACATTTTCAGGATCAATATCCACCAACACGACTTCGGTGCGGACGTCCTGAAGCTGGCGCAGAATTGGATCGGTTGAAGTAACTGGAAAGCCGACGTGGCTGAAGACGTTCCGGCCCATCTGCGAGCCTTCCACGCTATGCTGCAATGAAGACAGCCGCTCTTTATCTTCAGTTAAAAAAGTTACCGCCACGCCTTGCATTACTGGGCCCTCGATGGATTTGTCGTTATAAGAATGGTATGAATGGAACGCAGCCAAGCCAAGTGACTTTTGTAACTTGGAAACATCAGACGGACACTCCCTTTTAATTCAAGTCCAGCAAGCGATTCTCAGAAGCGGCGAACAGAGGAGGGAAACACCTCACGACGATAAAACTGACGCAAAGTATTCCGGTGACTTATTCTACCAAAAATGCCGTGATTTGAAAGAGAAACTGTTGCGAAATGAGGAAGAAGAAAATTGGAAAGAAATGTTTTAAAAGCCTTCGCGTTTCAACTTCTTTAAACTGATCGTTGTCGGGCGATCGCCTGCCATCATCTTTTCGATATACTTCGCCACCATATCTACTTCGAGGTTCACGGGGTCGCCGACTTTCAACGATTGAAGATTCGTCATCTTTACCGTGTGGGGAATGATTGCCAGCGAAACTTTATTATCCTCAATTGCTGCCACCGTAAGACTTATGCCCTCAATGCAGATCGAACCTTTGGAAATTACATACTTGGTTAAGGCCTGCGGAATTTCAATGGTCAACCAATAATCATCGGCACGGGGAAGCCGCTTAAATTTCAGCAACTTTCCGGTTGCATCCACGTGACCCTGAACAATGTGGCCGCCAAACCGTCCATTCGGCCGCATAGGTAGTTCGAGATTCACCAATGCGCCTTCTTTTAGCCGGGAGAAAGATGTTCGCGTCCATGTTTCCTGGGCCAAATCCGCACAGAAAAACTTAGGTCCTATTTCAACCGCCGTCAGACAGACGCCACTTACCGAAACACTGTCTCCGATCTTCAGGTCTTGGGCCACCCGGACGGTCGACACAGTGAGTCGCCTCTGGCCACCTTTTTGCCTGATCCTGGTGATGCGTCCGATTTCTTCGATGATGCCGGTGAACATAAATTAGTCCGCGTAGGGATCGCGGAGATATCCTTCGACGGCGAAATCTTCTCCAAAACGATGCAGAGAATACGATCTTATATAAGGAGCTTCGCGCAGGTTACGGAATCCCGGGCCCGCGGCGAATGGAATCGATTCAGCTCCCGCCAGGATCTTAGGCGCGTAATAAAGAAATATTTTGTCGACAATTCCGGAAGCTAAAGCCGCCCAGTTGACCAGTGAGCCGCCTTCTATAAGAACGCTGGTAATTTCGAGCTTCCCGAGGAAGCGGAGTATCTCTTCCATGTCCGGGGGCCCGCCGGAAACGCCTACCGGAATTTGTTCGACGCGTACGCCAAGCTTCTGCAACTTCTTCTTCTTTTTCTCCTCCGCCAGGGAGCACAGCACAACAACGTCGTCGTGAGCAGTTTGTACCAGCCGCGATTCCAGTGGAAGGCGTAACCTCGAATCAAGCACCACGCGCAAAAGGGGCCGCCGCCGGGCTTTCCCGCTACGATCTGTCAGAGAAGGATCGTCGGCAATCACGGTTCCAACTCCAACCAGAATCGCGTCATTCTGATGGCGTAATTCTTGCACGTGGGTTCGCGCATGTTCGCTGGTTATCCAGGGCGTTGCAGTTGTACTCTCCTTGGATTTTCTTGGAGGCGCTGCGATTTTCCCGTCCAGAGTCATCGCCGCTTTCAATGTCACCAAGGGGATGTGTTGCCGGACGTATTTGGCAAAATATTCGTTGAGCGGCTTGGCTTCTGCTTCGAGAATTCCCGAGGAAACGCTGATACCTGCGTTCCGCAGTTGCTCAAATCCCTTCCCGCTAACTAATGGATTAGGGTCCTGCATACAAGCCACAACCCGTCTGATTCCCGCGGCGATTAACGCATCTGTACAAGGGCCCGTACGTCCCCGGTGACAGCATGGCTCGAGATTAATGAACAGCGTGCCGCCGCGTGCCTTCTCTCTGGCTTGATCGAGTGCGATGATTTCCGCGTGACGAATCCCGTCGAAGGTGTGGAATCCTTCTCCTATAACGGTTCCCTGTTCATTCACGATTACAGCGCCGACACAAGGATTGGGCGAAGCGAGACCAATTCCCTCGCCCGCCAGGGCGATAGCCTGACGCAGAAACTGTTCATCGGTTTGGCGATCAGACATTTTCGTAATAAAAACTTGAAGCTGCGGCGCGTCCAAGAAACGGCATCAGGCGAACAGCGAATCCACAAAATCTTTCGCATTAAAGCGCAGAAGGTCTCCCGGTTTTTCTCCCACGCCCACGTAGCGCACTGGCAGTCCAAGTTCGCGGCAAATTGCAACCACCACGCCGCCCTTTGCAGTGCCGTCAAGTTTAGTAAGCACGATACCAGTCACACCGGCTGATTCCGTGAACAGGCGCGCCTGCTGCAAACCGTTTTGCCCCGTAGTCGCGTCCATCACCAACAAAGTTTCGTGAGGAGCGCCCGGAATAATACGCTGCGCGGTGCGCCGCATTTTCTCGAGCTCGGTCATCAAATTGGCTTTGGTGTGCAGGCGGCCCGCGGTATCGACGATTACATAGTCGGTATGTCGCGCAGTAGCGGCTTGCAAAGCATCGAACAAAACCGCGGCCGGATCTCCTCCGGCTTTAGTGCGAATCACTTCGGTTCCAGTGCGTTGGCCCCAAATTTCAAGCTGCTCGATAGCTGCAGCGCGGAACGTATCCGCGGCGCATAGTAGAACGGTTTTTCCATCGGCACGCAATACCTGAGCAAGCTTCCCGATGGTCGTGGTCTTTCCAGTGCCATTCACGCCGACGACGAGAATCACCTCCGGCACGCCGTCAACTTTTTCGACGGGCTGGACGTTAGCCGCATTGATAATTGCCAGCAGCTCTTCTTTCAAAAGGCGTTTCAACTCTTCCACGTTGGCGATTTGCTTGCGATCCACCTTCTCTCGCAATTTTGCCAAAACATCCTGCGTGGTTGTATTGCCTAGATCCGCCCCCAGAAGCATCCCCTCCAATTCGGAGAGCGTATTCCGGTCTATTTCTCTATTAAATGAAACTACTTCTTCAATCTGCTGACTGAGATTTTCCCGGGTGCGAGCGACCGCATCCTTCATCCGGTCGAATAATCCGGGCTTTTGCTCGGTGCTTCCGAACAATGTTTGAATCATATGAAAAGTGCTCGTCGGTCCCACGCACCTCGCTTGGCTTGCAGGAGTCCTGTCTCATCATGCCACAGAGACAATGTTTAAACGAGCAGGAGATCGAAATCGAGTAGGAAAGATAGAAGCCGAGCTTAGGTGCGGGTAGTTTGAATCATGGCGAGGTTATCGGCCGGAAGCGGGGTGACGACGCCAGACGGAGCGGCCGCGGCGGCGGCAACAGGCGCTGATCCGGGAACATGCCTCATCCGGATGTCGCCTCTCTCGTAGATCGCGTCGAGCGCGAGAACTGCCTGAGGATCAAGCCGCTTGCCACTCAGCGAATGGATAATCCGCAAAGCCTCGTGCGGCTGGTGGGCCTGCTGGTAGGGGCGGTTCGTGGTGAGAGCATCGAAAGTATCTGCCACTGCAATGATGCGCGGAAGCAGTGGAATCTCGTCGCCCTTCAATGAGCGGGGATATCCACGTCCATCGAGCGATTCGTGGTGAAGCTCGATTCCGGGGATCATGTCTTTCAACTGCGCCACCGGTTGCAGAATCGTGGCGCCCTTGGTGGTATGCGTCTTCATGATCTCGAATTCTTCGGGAGTCAGGGCTCCGGGCTTTTTCAGAATTCGATCTTCGATTCCGATTTTGCCGACGTCGTGTAACTGAGCGGCAATTCTCACGATCTCGACGAAATCATCGGACTGCCCCATCTCCTGCGCAATTAATACCGAATAGCGGGTGACGCGATCGGAATGGCCTCGGGTGTAGGGATCCTTTTCGTCAACCGCGCCGGCGAGCATTTGTATGGACCCCATAAATAACTCGCGATTTTCAGTAGCGGCTCGCTTCAGATCGAGCACAAACTGCTCGAGTTCGTCGGACATCATATTGAATGTCGCGGCCAATTCCCCGATTTCAGTTCGGCTGTTAAGGCGCACACGTTGAGTGAAATCGCCGCGGGCAATCGCGCGGCTTGATTCTGTCAAGATTTCCAGCGGATTGGTAATTCGACGGGCGGCGATAGTACTAACACCGATACTCAAAACCACGGCCATAAGGGCTAATAGGCGTCCGGTGCGCTGCATTTCGTATACGCCGCGGTATGCCTCATCGCGCGGTTTCTGCACAACGACTGCCCAGTCAAGATTGTTTACTGGACTGTAGGTGCCCAGCATCTTTACTCCGTCTTTGCCCCCAGTAGAAAACTCTCTCGTGGCGGCCACCATCTGGGCTTTCGGTCCTTGATCGACGAAGTTTCGCACGATTTCCAGACGGCTCATGTCCTGACCCGTGGAGAAAGCGGGGTCCACTCCAGCCACTAATCGTCCCTGGCTATCGACTACATAGGGATTCAGTCCGCCTCGATTGACTTCCCGCAGCCGTCTGATGAGGAATTGCAAGTCCACCACGGAACCGATCATCCCAAGAAATCTTCCGCCATACATAACTGGCGTGCTCACTAGCACAATAGTGCGAGCCGATTTCCCAGTGCCAACTACCAACGCCTGGCCGTTATAGGACTTCCCTTCCCGGGATGCGGCGAAGGCATGTTCCAGTTCACGTTGCAGAAATTCGTCGGGCGAGATGCGTCCGGCTGAGATTCCCTTAGCGTCGGCGTTCAGCAAAGTCGCGTAGGCAAGGTCGTCGGAAGAGGAAACAAAGTTTTCCAACAGCGCTCGTAATTCCGGCGTCTGCACATGTTCGGATGTGAGATCGCCGCCGCTCGCAACCTGCAACGCCGACGACAGATTGGCCAACATCATCCGCAGAGATTCGCGATGCTGTGAGATATCTTCAGCGAGGGACCGGGTTACGGTGTTTTGCAGCAGCCGCTCATTGGTGATCAGGCGGTCGCGATTGATGTCCTCCATCTGTACCGAATAGAAATAGACCGGCACTACGCTAATGAGCGTGAGCACGCCCAGGATCACGTAAAGGATCGGGATTCGAGATGGAAAATGTTTAAAGTACAAAGTGGCTGCGACCGAAGCGCGACTGTCAAATGTCCTCTAAATCTTACGTTGAAAGTCGCCGGCTACAGCCGAAGGAGCGGAAACGCGGATTACGAAAGTACCAGCCAATGCAGTTACGCCGACAGGGTTGCGACCGGGATGAAGGAAGTAACCCATTGCAAGAGGCTGGTTTAACTATGTGTAACGGTAGTTCCGTCCATGCCACAAAAATGTGGGAAATTAACCGCCCGCTTTGTCTCTTAACAAGAGCGATGTCCAGTTCACAAGAGGCAGATAAATTTCCCACTCACTAATTTCATCGATTAGCCTTTTACGATGTGTCCGCTCGGGGGGACCGGCCAGGGTCCGCCGCCATCGGCCAGCAAAGTTACGGTTGGGGTTGCCAGAGCAGCGATGAGAGCGGTTGCAAGCAGCACCAGTTGCAGCAGTTTTGTCATGATTAGTTCCTCGTGCCAAATTTGGCTGCGAGAAACTTTATTGACGGTGATTGTGAAAAATTCAGCGATCTGATCTTTGTAGTCAGTCCGTAAATCGTAAAAGTTTCAGCGTGTCAAAAAGGAAATATCGCTCAGTTATTTACGTCCAGTGAGCAGAGGAATCGGGATTTGCCGGGTGATTGTCGCTATGCGATACTGAAATTCATTTTTACTGAGAGTTTCCATCCCGCCGGGATGGCGGAACTGGCAGACGCAGCGGACTCAAAATCCGCCGACCTTCGGGTCTTGGGGGTTCGACTCCCCCTCCCGGCACCACATTATCTCTATCTCTGCATCCCTTGGCCACTACTTCGGCTGAAGATCGACGTCGTGCGGCAACTGAATGGACGGACCTGAAGAGGCGGCCTGACCGGGAACGGGTTTCCTCAAATCCTGCCGAGAGATAGTGACGGGCTCTCCGTTTTTTAAGTAGCGGTTGATAACCGATCGAACCGCCCAATCGAGGTCCCAGCCATCCTCTATTGCGATGACGGTGTAGGAGCCGGGTGCGACGTTACTAAGAGTAAAACTTCCATCCAGATCGCTTTGATCGCGGCGGAATAGAGACCGACTGATCCCGGATTCTTTTGGTACCAGCACCACCATTGCTCCGGCGGTAGGATGGCCATCTCTTTTTGCGAACCCTTCTATCGTGGCCGAGCCTTCGACAACGCTTATTGAAACTAATACTTCGGCGCCGGGAATCACCTTCACTGTATTGCCGGATGTCTTTTGATCACTGGAAGACATCTCCACAACATGGAATGGCTTCGTATTGTCAACGGCAAGAACTTCGTAACCGCCGGGTACAACATCAAGGAATGTAACTTCGCCGGTGTCATTGAGTGCATGGAACAGGCGTTTTTCGGGGTTATCTGCGGAGATCAAAGCAATTCCTGCGGGACGTTCACCGTTTACCGCATGGACCGAGACTTTTATGGTTCCTAAAGCTTCGCCCTTGATGTCAGTTACATCTTGCCCGTTGGTTATGAGCTCCACGGATGTCGGGGCCGAGCCGGGAGATCGCAATCTCATATTTACCGGGCGCGACACCGCTGATTTCAAAAACTCCCGGAGTGATCTGCTGGCTGCCGTTATTTTGAGCGTAAACAGAATTGCCAAATATGGATTGCTGAAGTGAGGGCAGCGCAATTCCCTGCTGCCCATTTGCGGTGGCGTGCACGAGGATATGCAGAGCGGTCACGGGATTGAGATGGATTTCCACTTGCGCCCGATCACCACTCTTTATGATCAAAGGACTTGCGGATTCGGAGTCTGTAACGTCACCGAAGTATGTGATCGGATATGTAACATCAAAGGAACTGGCATCGACCGCGTCTGCTGTGGGTGTGAACGGAGATTGTCCTTCCGGTGGACGAGAGGGTGGGTGGATCGCATACCAGGGAGTAGCCCTCACTGAAACGAAATAAGAACCAGCTAGCAGCCGCTGAAATTCACACTCGCCCAAGTCGTCGGTGGTACTTGTCGCTATATTTACAACCCGGTGAGTTCCTAACCGGTGATCTTCGCGATGAAGCGTCACCGTCGCGCGTCGGACTGGTTCCGCGTTTTCGTCCACGACTTTCACCGTTAGGATTGCCGCCGGCATCAGGCTAAGGATTAGATTTTCAGTATCTATTCCCGCTCCGGTAACGATGGCGGTCGAGAATTGGTCGTGTTGGTCATAAGCCTGCGTTACGTATCCTCTCTTAGCCCCTTCTAACGAATATTTCCCAGTCGGAATTTGATTAAATTCAAAATGGCCCTCGTCTGAAGCGATCGTGGAACGTTTATTTTGGGGATTCTTCACATTTGACAGAAATACTCGAGCCCGGGCAACTGGGCTTCCGCCACCCATCACCGTTCCGGAGACCCTAAACTTCCTCTGCTGAACTGGCGTTGACTGTTGAGCGGCCGAGCTCAGAGAAATCATGGCAACGAACAATGCGAAGAGAATGAAAGAACGCATACTGGGCCGAAAGAAATTATTCCGCATTTTCAGCCTCAGAAATAATCAGTGGTACCTCCAGAGTTTCCCTTTCGCCAGACCCCAATTGCACGATCTCGCCCTTCGACTCATAGGCTCTCATCGCACTGGGATTCCGATATTCAAGGTTATCTTTCGGACGCGGAAAGGCCAACACTAGATAAACTCCGGGAGGTAGCGGAGGAAAGCTAAATTTTCCATCCGCCATAGCGACCGCCTGAGTAAAAATTCCCGGGCCTTCGTCCTGTGGAACGCAATAAACAAACGCTGACGGCTTGAAGTTACCGGTGTTTGTCGAATTCGCTGTTTCGACGGCAGCTCCTCTTACGGTTCCGTCTAGAAACGCCTTATCATCGCGCATGGTTATTTCAATGGTAGAAACGGACGCTCCCGGCGAAACAATCAACGGATGATGCTGAAGGTCTATACCGCCCGAGGTCACCGATGCCGCGTATCCTTTTGAGGAATTTACCCGCACCCAGTACCGTCCCGGCTCTACGTTCTCAAGCACCATCGACTCATCGTTAGGACTGGTGGGCGGGCGAAGAGAAGCACCGTTGCCTCGTCCAAAGTCACTGACGGGCTCTAGATATAAATTGAGGTAGCGGCGAGGCCCTCGTGCACGGTTCAGTCTGCGGGCAAACCTATCAACGTTGTTTCCCTGTTCATTGGCTTCCGGTGCACTGAAGTTTTCCTTGATCTCGACTTCGATGGATACTTTATGAAACAGACCCATGCTCGCCTGCACCGGGTGGCCGGCGACGGTCAGATTCAGTACTCCGTTGAATTGCTCTGGACCATAAGTCGTAACCGCGACAACATAGTTGCCGTCCGGAAGGGAGCCGACAATTGTTCGCTGAGGACCTAACCCGAGGCTGTATCCCGGCGCGCCATCCCCTTGGACGGTAACATTTACGTTCATTGCGGTTCCCCTCGCAGGTAAATTCGCAACGGCAATTTTGACGGGAAAATATTCCTTCCTCGCGAGCGGGAAATGTGCCTCAAACATTTGCCCAGCTGTAAGCGCAATTGTGGAGGCAGAAAAAAATGTGCTGGCGCCGGGAAAGTAAACCGGAGGAAAACCGAACTGTTTTCCACCCGGCATGGAGTCCTCAGGATCCCGGTCGGTCGCCTCGTTCGTTCCCAATCGGTAAGATCCGGCGTAAAGCTCCGCAAAGCGAAATTCTCCGCGCGAATTGGTGACGTATGTTTGCACCGGAGACCAATGTGCCAGCCCATCGCGCACGTCCCTCCGATAGAGCTGCACCGGAATGCCATCGTCGGTATCGGCACCTGGAAGGGTGATATGGCCGGAGATGATGGCCTCTGGAACAAGAAACAGAGTCAGCTCTCCATTCGGCGATAACTGCATTGGACGAATTTGATTCTGCTCCACCAGGAAGCCAGGCTTGCGGGCGATGAGCATATTCGCAAGATTGGAGAGAGAAGGATGGGCCGCGTTCGAATGGTCTGATGACTCTTGCGGGGATGAAATTCTGAATTCGAAGTTGCCGTGATCGTCCGTCATCGCGGCAAAACGATTATCCCCGGAATAGACTTGCGCCCGCCCTATCGGTTGATTGTTGATGCGGTTGAGAACGGTACCACGGAGTGTGTCACCTGCTGATTGCTGATCTTGCGCAACTGCCGATTGGGACGTCGCACAATTAGCGATCAGCAGTAAAGCGGTCGGGAGAACCGAGATCAAGAAGAGGCGGGCAAAATGCCGTGGGAAAAAAGCGCCGGACTTTACTGAATAAATACGAATGTTCAAACGAGCATCACTCCATCTGCAAACCCAAACAAAATCCTAGCGGATGGGAGGCTTCCACTTCTCTAAGAACGCCATAAGGTCCTGCGGACCCAACGAGCGCGCTTTTTCGAATTCTCCATTCTCCTGGCTGTAGAGTAATTGGCCGTTGCCATCGAGTACCGCTAATCCTGGAATCCCCTTCTTCATTGGCACTTTGTATTTCAGCATTAAGTCCTGATTCTTGTCGCCTTCGCCCACATCGACGTGGACCACCTGGTAATTGCGAGCCAGCATGGCTGCGAATTCCGGACGATGAAATGCGGTATCTAGCACATGGCAGTCGTAACACCAGTTAGCTCCGAAAACGATAATCACCCGCTTCCCTTCTTTGGATGCCTTCGACAGGGCCTCTGTTATTTCCGCATGTGCATCCGTTCCCGGAGAATAAATATTCTTGTCAACGGAGAGAGGCTGTTCAAGACGCGCGGCATCCGATCTTTTGCTCGCCACAATCTGCCACGCCCCATTTTGCTGCCGCCAGATTTGTCCGTCGGAAACGTACACTTTTTGTGCGCCGGCAACCGCGGAAGTCCGCAATTCAATTTGCGCGATGATCTGTTCGATGTCCGGCTGCGGAGTTTCACTTTTTTCGATATCGATTTTCATGGCGCTGGGTTTTAAATCCATCCAAAACTTTATTTCCGCGTCGATATCGATATCGCCTTTCGAGGTACCGATCTTAGCCGCAGGCGCCTTGCTATAGAACGCCCGCAGCGCAGACATGTCGTGGTCAACGATGGCTGTTTTCCATCTTTCCACGGGCGGAAAGGCATTGCCTACGCTGGATACGGAGGGAGATTGCGCCGCCGAGCTAGCGGTGGCACACAGCACGATGGCGAGCAATAAATTTGTGTTGTAGCCAGTTCTATTTCCCATAAAAAGGCTTCTTCCTCGATCAGTATAACCGCGTAAATTGCTCGGTAAAACATTGCTGTATGCTCGTAGCGCGTTTCGAGCTCTATGGCATTTCGCAAACCATTTCGCCCCAAACCTTCCGGACTTTCGGCCGTGCACATGGGCACGGAGCAGCATTCCCTCCCGATAAGCCTGTTGGGCCTGCCAATCTTAAGCATCATGGCGGCGGCTTTGGCGGTCGTGATTCCGTTTTTCTTTCTCGGAATTCCTTCAGGACACGATTTCGAATTCCACATGAATTCCTGGATGGAAGCGGTGAATCACTGGCATCAGGGAATATGGTGGCCGAGTTGGGCCGCGCTTGCACATTATGGATACGGAGAGCCCAGGTTCGTCTTTTATCCTCCACTGTCATGGATGTTAGGGGGATTGCTGGGCGAGTTGCTGCCTTGGAAAATTGTGCCCGCGACTTATATATGGATATGTCTGACCTCGTCCGGACTTTCAATGTTTCTGGTGGCGCGGAAATGGTTTGACCGCCCTGGCGCCATTTTTGTCGCAGTCTTGTACCTGGCTAATCCTTATTACATGGTGGTTATTTTTTGGCGCAGTGCGTTTGCTGAATTTCTGGCCGGGGCAATGCTGCCATTACTCCTCTTATTAGTATTGCGGCTCAGGGAAAATCCTGAGGCTGCGGTAATTCCATTGGCATTGCTAGTCGCGGTGGCGTGGTTAACGAATATCCCAGCATCGGTGATGCTGAACTATTCGCTCATGCTGCTGATCATCGTGCTGGCTGTCAAGGCGCGGTCCTGGCGCCTTTTAGGCTACGGTGTGTTAGCAGTTTTTCTGGGAGCTGCCTTGGCTGCCTTCTACTTGGCACCGGCGGCCTATGAACAGAAGTGGATTGATGTGGGGCAAGTGTTCTCGCTTGGAGTTCGTCCGTGGGAGAACTTTTTGTTCACCAAAATAAACGATCCCGACCACAATAAGTTTAATCTGCTGGTTTCTTTGGTCGCAACCGCGGAAATAATTCTGGTCGCGACCGCTGGGTTCGTCAGCTTGCAAAAGAAAAAAGAACCCAAGATGCTGTGGCTCATCCTCGTGATTTGGGCCGCAGCCGTGTCCCTGCTGATGTTTTCATTCACCCTTCCGGCCTGGAAATATTTCCCGCGACTGATTTTTGTACAACTTCCCTGGCGTTGGCTGCTATGCCTGAATGTGCCTCTCGCTATTCTGGTAACGAATGCGTTCAGAAAATGGTATTTGCGCGCCTTGATATTCCTCGGCTTAATCGGAATTGTGATGTTCGTGTCGCATTATGTCCAGCCCCCATGGTGGGACCACGCGGAAGACGTTTCCGCAATATTAGCCGATCAGCACAATGGCACCGGACATGAAGGAACGGATGAATATGTGCCTGTTGATGCCGACGCTTACGAAATCGATCGCAGCGCGCCTCTAGTATCCGCATCAAAGTCGGACGTAGAGATTCATATCCAGAAGTGGGACTCCGAATCGAGACTCTTTACCGAGCAGTCTCGTGAAGGGGAGACGTTAACTTTGCGACTGTTTAATTATCCCGCGTGGAAGGTGAAACTGAATGGAAGACAAGTTTCTACGCAGACGCGTGACGTAACCGGACAGATGATTATTCCCATTCCTTCGGGCATGAATGCAGTGCAGCTTATTTTTGTTAGAACTCCAGACCGTAACGTAGGAGTTGCCATTTCTTTAATTGCTGTTCTGTTTGTAATTGGCATGTTGTGGTGCAATCCTTCGATGCGAAGCAATTGCTTCGTTCCTTCAGGCAAGTGACGAAAAGAATATTTATCGCGACTTCAAATCCCGGGAAGCTCCGCGATTTTGCCGGAGCAGCAGAACCATTGGATATCCAGATATCCGCGATACCTAACTTTGCCTCGCTTCGACCGGTTGAGGAGGATGGCGCTACGTTCGAGGAAAACGCCCGTAAGAAAGCTGAGGCTTATAGCCAGCATGCTCCGGGTGAGATTGTTCTCGCCGACGATTCTGGTTTGGAAGTGGACGCGCTTAACGGTGCTCCCGGAGTGCACTCAGCGCGATACGCTGCTGATTTCCACATCTGGCCGACGCTAATACGGACGACGAGGCCAATAACGCCAAGTTGCTCCGTGAGTTAGGGAATATTCCGCCCGCGAAACGAACAGGACGATTTGTGTGCGTGATTGCCGTGGCCCGTGATGGCAAAACGCTCGAGACATTTTATGGACATGCCGAGGGAGTCATTCTCGATCATCCCCGCGGGTCCAACGGATTCGGATACGATCCCCTATTTTTCTTTCCGCAGATCGAAAAAACTTTTGCGGAACTGACGGCTCAGGAGAAAGCTAACTACAGCCATAGGGGCGCGGCATTTCGAAACTTTCTGAAATGGTATAAGTCTGAATCGTAGTAAAACCGTTGAGAACTTAAATGCTATCGGCGGAGAGCCGGTCAATAACCTCGTGGAGAATCGGCCTCGACTTCATGCGATCTTTATTTTGCGGATCTACGGCCGTCCATACGCGGGTTTCGACACCTGGCAACTGCAGTCCTGCATACCTGAATAGCTCCGTGGTGCAAGCGTCGAACCATCGCAGAAAATTGGGATAAAAAAGCAGGATCACAATCTCCCATATATCTGAGCAGAATCCCGGCTCGGACGGTCAGCTTTGTCGTTCCCGCACACTCCTGTTCTACCGCAAACGCTTTGTGCTACTGTGCACGAGTTTGCACCCTTTGGCTGTATTCCGTGCTGGAAAATCACACAAACCCTTCGTTTTCATGAGGCTCCCACCGCAATCGATTTGGTTCTCCGGGTGCACTAGACATTGCGGGATATTGTTTTGGGTTGCTGCGCCTTGAAGGAAAGAGGCGGCCAACTAAGGATTGAAACTCTACAGGGGGATTTATGAGACGAGCAGTTTTATTGGCTTTACTTGCGTTAGCCATGCCCATGGCCGCCTTTGCGGACATGATCAGTTTTGTGGACAGCGGAATGCTTGGAACCGGAGCAACTGCGCATCAGACCGGCTCCATCGCAAACGGCAGCAACTACACTTTAACCGTTCCTTTAGTCCAGTTCACTGACAACACGACCAGCACCGTTGTCGCAACTTCCGGCAGCGTTCTGCTTGACACAGACGGAACCTTGACTTTAACCGCCCCCGGACAGTTCAGCTTCACCGGCACCGTCACCGTCACCGACGATTCAAGCAACGTTCTATTCACCTCCGCGATCACCGATGGCACGATTGTGCAGTCGAAGGGAACAATCGTAATTAACGGCAGTCTGCCGGGTGGAAACATTCAAAACTCGTTCACCACGTTGGTGAAGGGTAGCCGAAGCGTGACCGGTAACGGAAATGCGGTGATCACCAGCGTCAATGTGGTTCCTGAGCCCGGAACTCTCGGCTTGTTAGGGACCGGATTGATCGGTATCGCTGGCCTGGTTCGCAGAAAAGTACGAATGGGCTAAGTTGCTTCAAGAGCTGCAACGCGTAATAAAATTCGCTTGTCTCCCCTCCCCCGTCCCATGACGGGGGATTCTTTCAGTCCCCCGTTTTTCACTCCATCGCGTCTTCTTGAAAAACCTGCATTACTCTCGTAATTAACTGCCGGGGCATTCACGTTGACCCACCCACTCGCCTGTATTTACATTCACTTGCAGGGGGAATCATGAGGGATATTCACGAGGTCTTGCGGAACAAGCAAGCCAAATACGCGCAACTTGGAAAGCAAATTGAGATGTTACAACAGGCCGCCGAGAAACTGCGCGAAGTCGCCCCATTGCTAGCTGAGAGTGATGACGATGACAGCATGGTCCTCAATGACGTGGACGAACCCAACACGATGGCCGCAAGCGCTGGCGCGGGATCCAGCCTGAATCAGGCAATGCCGGCGAAGCCACCGGTTCGCGGCGCAGCTCCACGATGGCCATAAATACACCGGGTTTGATCTCCTATGGCGTTCCACGCACTTCTGGTATCGGAAGATAACGAATCCATCTCCGTTGTTTCGTCCGCGCTGTCGCGGTTAGGAATGACGGCGCAGAGCTGCGGCTACCGCAATGGCGTGTTTTTCCTTCCCGATCATCCTATCGACGCTCTGATAATTGACTTCGAAGATTCGCGCCATGCCACGTCGATCATGGAGATCGTGAAGAGCGGGACGTCGCAATCGACGCCACTGATTGTCGGAATCATCAAGAACCAGTCCGATGTGCGCAAGGTACTGAACTCCGGAGCAAATTTCGTGCTGTACAAGCCGCTGTCCATTCAACAGGCGGATGCAACGCTGCGGGCTGCGGCGGCCTTGATTAGGCGGGAGCGACGCCGTTGCTTTCGCGTTCCGGTGCAGGCTCCGGTGCAGATTCTGCTGGGAGATGGAAGTGAGCGGGAAGGCATCTTGCTTGATCTCAGCGAAGGTGGCCTGGATGTAGTTGCGTCGCAGCCAATCCGGCCGGGTTCGCTGATTAATGTGGGATTTGTTTTGCCGGGCGCCAACTCCATTGTGCTGCATTGCCAGGTGGTGTGGGCGAATCCAAATGGGCAGTGCGGGATGCGGTTTGTGGATCTTCCGGAGAACCTGCACAATACGCTGAAGAGTTGGATTGATAAGAACGCGGAGAACCTTCGTCCCGGGGAGCCTGAGCCGGTTTCCAAATGCCGCTTGAGCGACCTCAGTCTGGGCGGATGTTATGTGGAGACTGAATCGCCTTTCCCTGAGCGGTCAGGGTTACAGCTATGTTTCCGGGTGGATGGCATCGAGATTGAGATTGAGGGCGTGGTGAGGATCATGCATCCGCAATGGGGCATGGGAATTGAATTCGCGAAATATACACAGGCACAAAGAAATGAAGTGCGAGCGCTGCTGAATCTGCTGAGTTCGCGAGCGGGCGTCGAACCTCAGTTAAAGATCAAGCCTACGGCTTTGACCGCAGAACAGGACTTCAAGGATCCAGCGGCGACGGCTGAGCTCTCGGACGACGCGCTTCTACAACTGCTTCGAAGCCACGAAACTTTCAATCAAGAAGAATTTCTGCAGGAACTCCATCGTCAGCGGCACTCAGCCGCCGTCAGCTAGCCTTATCTTTCCAAAGATCTCTGGTCTTTCCCCCCGATGTCGAGGTGTGATTTTCCGCCTCGGTGGGCTTGTTTTGGGCAAAACAAAACGTCCCAGACTTTTAGGTCATGGGACGTAAGGTTGAACAGCCCTCCCCCGAGTACTGCTCACGAACAACCATACATTCGGAAGCAAAATATGGGAATGGCACGAAGAGGCTATATGCTTACGGTGGTAACCACGGCTAGCTGTGTCCGCCGGCAACCTCGCGCACCAGATTGCTGACAAATGACTTAGCGTCGCCGAAGAGCATGAGTGTCTTCTCCAGATAGTAGAGAGGATTGTCGATTCCGGCGAAACCCGGGCTCATTCCCCGTTTTATGACCATCACGGTGCGAGCTTTATCCACATCGAGGATCGGCATTCCATAGATTGGGCTGCCGGTTTCGGTGCGGGCGGCGGGATTGGTCACGTCATTCGCGCCGATGATGAGCGCTACATCGGTTTGCGCGAAGTCGCCATTGATTTCGTCCATTTCGATGAGCCGGTCGTAGGGGATATCGGCTTCGGCCAGCAGGACGTTCATGTGTCCCGGCATTCGTCCGGCGACGGGATGGATAGCGAACCGAACATCGACTCCGCGTTTGGTCAGCGAATCGTACAATTCGCGAACTTTGTGCTGGGCTTGCGCCACCGCCATTCCGTATCCCGGAACCACAACAACTTTGTTTGCCACGGCCAGAATTGACGCTGCCTCTTCCGCGGTAGCGCTTCGAACCGGCTTGGCTTCTTCACCCGTCGGCTGCCGAGGTCTGCACCTGGCCGAAGGCTCCAAAGAGCACGTTGGTAAACGACCGGTTCATTGCCTTCGACATGATCACCGAGAGAATGAATCCCGAAGAGCCGTCGAGCGCGCCGGCAATGATCAGCAGCTTGCTGTCGAGGACGAAACCCATGGCCGCCGCCGAGAGTCCGGCGTAGGAATTTAATAGTGAGATCACGGTGGGCATGTCGGCGCCGCCGATGGGGACAATCATCAGCACGCCAAAGATCATGGGAATGCCGATCATGAAGGGGAAAAATTGCTTGGCGTCGGGATGAAATACGAGGTAAATAGCGATGCCGACTGCTATGGCGAGAAAAGACAGGTTGACGATGTTCTGGCCGCGGTAGATAAGGGGACGCTGGGGAAGAATTTCCTGTAATTTCCCCGCCGCCATCAAACTTCCTGTGAACGTCAGCCCTCCGAGGATCACTTCCATCGAGAGCACCGACATCATGAAGCGCGGGACGGCCGGAGTGCGCAGATAAAACTCCGCGGTCCCGACCAGCGTGACGCAAAAAGCTCCGAAGGCGTGGCTTAGCGCGGTCCGTTGCGGGACGGCGGTCATCTGCACCATGCCCAACGGAATTCCGATTCCGCTGCCCAGCACCAGCGCAATAATGATCCACTTGTAATCGACGATGCCGTGATGCAACAGGGTTCCGGCGATGGCCAGAACCATGCCGATTTCGCCGGCCCAGACGCCGTGTCGCGCAGTGGTGGGCGAACTCATCCACTTCAACGAGAGAATAAAAAGGACGCTGGCAACCAGGTAGGTAACTTCAATGATGGTTTGATTGCCCGCGAAACTGGGCACCATCTGCGCCAAGAGAAATCCGGACGTCGTCATTCCGAAAATCATGATTTCGCCGGACGGCTGCTCTTGAACATTTTGAGCATGCGGTCAGTGATAATGAATCCGCCGACTACGTTGCTGGTGGCAGCGATGACGGCGAGGACTCCGAGGATGGCGGCGAATCGGCTTTTATGTTCTCCGACGAGAATGATGGCTCCGACTACGGCGATGGCGTCGAGGGCGTTGGTCAGCGACATCAGCGGAGTATGAAGCAGCGGCGAAACTCTCCGGATCACTTCGAATCCGATAAATGCTGCCAGCATAAAAATGAATAAAGCATCGATCAGGCTGGATCCCATATGCTCTCCTTCTCGCGTCACTTCGAAACCAATTCCGGCAGCGCCAAGAACTCTCGCACACGCTTATTTACCACTTCCCCGCCCCGCGTCAGCAAAGTTTCGCGGATGATGTCATCTTCCAGATTCATATTCAGTTTTCCATCTTTCGCCATGTGCAATAAAAACGTTGTGATGTTGCGGGCATACATCTGGCTGGCGTGGAAAGGAACACCGGAGGCTATGTTTACTTCGCCGATTATCGTGACGCCGTGTTCGACTGTTGTTTCTCCGGACTTGGTGAGTTCGCAATTGCCTCCGCGCTCGGCTGCCAGATCGAAAATCACCGATCCAGGCGCCATGCCTTTTACCATTTCCGCGGTTACCAGAATCGGCGCTTTTTTCCCGGGCACGACAGCGGTGGTAATGACAACATCGCTTTCGGCAACGGTCTTGCTTAGAAGTTCACGTTGCCGCGCATAGAACGCCTCATCCTGGGCGGTCCCATATCCTCGGGCATCTTGCGCATTTTTCGCTTCAATCGGCAGTTCGACGAAGCGCGCTCCCAGACTTTGCACCTGTTCTTTGACCGCCGGGCGCAGATCATAAGCGGAAACAACCGCGCCCAATCTTCTGGCTGTCGCGATCGCCTGTAAGCCCGCAACACCCACTCCCATCACCAGCACTCGGGCAGGAGTAATGGTTCCCGCTGCGGTAGTCATCATGGGAAAGAGTTTCGGCAAGGCATCCGCCGCCATCAATACCGCTTTGTATCCGGCGATGGTCGCCATGGACGAAAGGGCATCCATGCTTTGAGCGCGCGTGGTTCTTGGGACCAGTTCGACCGCGAAGGAAGTGACTCCGGAGGCGGCGATCTGCTCTATGGTCTCGGCGGACCCGAGTGGGCGCAGGAACCCAATTAATACTTGATCCCGGCGATACAACTGGACATCGGATTTTCCGGTGACATCGTTGGCTCCGTAGCAGAGAACCTGCACCAATATGTCGGCACCTTCGAAGACCGACAGCCGCGAAGGAAGCAGCCTGGCACCTTTTTCAACATAGTTCTTATCGGGATAGCCAGCAGCCTCGCCAGCGCCGGTCTCGACGACGACTTCGAATCCCGCCTTGGTGAGATTTGGAATGGCGGCGGGGACGAGGGCGACACGCCGCTCACCTGGATACGATTCTTTGGGAACACCCACAATCATTCGGGAGTTGTCCTTTCAACGATGGGACCGATAGGAAAAAGTACACAAAGGCCGGAAATAAAACAATGCGCAATATTGGTGTTTTCAAAACGCCGGAGAAGGAACCTGACCCGCCCGATGACATTATTTGATTTCCCGCGTCTACTATCGCAGCGATGAAAAAGCTCTGGGCGGTCCTGGTTATTCTTGTTTCAGTCTCAGCACACTCCCAAGACTCCGCTATGTTTCGCGAAAATCTCCAACACACTGGCGTCTATGACACCGCCGGAGTTCCCCAATTCACCCGCGTCAAATGGAAGTTTCACACCAATGGCACGGTAATGTCGTCCCCCGCGGTCGCGCGGGAACACTATTTATTTTGGTAGCTCCGACCGCAATTTTTACGCGGTAAATCTCGACGGAACCCTGAAGTGGAAATTTAACGCCAAGGGCCGTATCACGTCTTCTGCGGCGGTGGAATCTGGCACAGTTTATTTCGGCAGTTGGGATGGCCGCTTGTTCGCGCTCGACAGCGAAACCGGAAAATTAAAGTGGCAGTTCCAGAGTGCGGGGGAACATAGATTCACGGCGACGCATCTGCATGGATCGCGCCCAGCCGCCGAAAGCATGCCCGACCCTTTTGATGTTTACCTTTCCTCCCCTGCGATATGGAGCGGCACTGTTTACTTCGGAAGCGGCGATGGGAATGTTTATGCGCTCGACGCAAGCAGCGGCAACTTGAAATGGAAATTTCATACTGGGGACGTAGTGCATGCATCCCCGGCGATCGCCAACGGAACGCTGTTCATCGGGAGCTGGGATAGTTATTTTTATGCTCTCGATGCTACGACTGGGAAAGAAAAGTGGCGGTTTAAGACCGGTGAAGATCCTGACACTCATAATCAAGTTGGGATTCAATCTTCGGCTGCCGTCGCCGACGGAATTGTGTATTTCGGATGCCGCGACTCCAACTTATACGCGTTGGACGCGAATACCGGCACCAAACTTTGGGCGTTCAACAATAAAGGATCGTGGGTAATCGGCTCCCCGGCAGTCCGGGATGGCACGGTGTATTTTGCGACCTCGGACTCCGCCATGTTTTACGCTTTGAACGCCAAGTCCGGCGCGAAGATATTTTCTTTGGAATTCAAAGGCTGGCCAATGTTCTCTTCTCCGGCGATCGCGGGGAACAATGTGTACCTGGGGTCGCATCTCGGAAAACTTATCGCCATTGATCTTAAGAACCAAAAGGTGGCGTGGACATTCGAGACCGATGCTTCAAAACAGAACGGCCCCACGTATACGAAAACGGATGGTACTCCAAATTACGAAGCAGCGTTCACGGACGATTTTTACGATGCGATGGTCATTGGCGTGGATAAGATGATGAGTGTTGGAGCCATGTTTTCATCTCCAGTAATCCAGGATGGCGTGATCTACGTGGGAAGCGCCGACGGCAATCTCTACGCGCTAATGTAGTGGCGTCGAAAAACTAATTCGGTTGCGTAATGGCGCCTTGCGATGCCGAAGATACGAGCGCGGCATATTTGGCGAACACTCCGGTTTTATAACGCATTTCGGGACGCTTCCACTCGGACATGCGTTGGCGAATGATATCGTCGCCGATTTCAACTTGGAGGAGCCGCTTATTTACGTCGATGTTGATAATGTCACCTTCGCGCACTGCGGCAATCGGTCCGCCTAAGGCAGCCTCGGGAGAAACGTGGCCCATCATCAGTCCGTGAGTTGCTCCGCTGAAGCGTCCGTCGGTCAGCAGCGCGACGGAATCTCCAAGACCTTCTCCGACGATAGCTCCGGTCACGCTCAACATCTCACGCATTCCGGGACCGCCCTTGGGACCTTCGTTGCGAATGACCACTACATCGCCGGCACGAATCTTTTTTCCAGTGACGGCCGCCATGGCATCTTCTTCGGACTCGAAGACTCGCGCCGGACCGCGATGGCTCAGACGCTCGTGTCCACTGATCTTTGCCACGCATCCCTCAGGCGCCAAATTTCCCCGGAGAATTACGAGTCCGCCAGTCTTTTTTAGTGGACGATCGAGAGGCGCAATGACTTCTTGTCCCGCAGCCTCGTTGGCCTTCTCGCTTTCGGCAGCCAGAGTAAGTCCGCTAACGGTCATTGCGTCGCCGTGGAGATGATTGCCCTTATTTAGGCGGTGCGCCAATAAACGGATCCCTCCTGCGCGATGCATGTCGGCGGCTACGAATCTTCCTGAAGGTTTTAGATCCGCAAGCAATGGAGTGCGTTCGCTCACGGTCTGGAAGTTGTCGATCTCAAGCGGAACCCCAGCTTCGCGCGCAATTGCGAGTAAGTGCAAAACGGAATTCGTCGATCCACCGGTGGCCGCAACTCCCGCAATTGCATTCTCGAATGCATTCTTGGTGAGAATGGATCTTGGAAGCACGCCGCCCTTCAAGAGATTCATGACCACGTCGCCGCAGCGGAATGCGATGTCATCTTTTTGCGGATCCATTGCGGGAACGCTGTTGAAGCCCATCGGCGACAGCCCGATCATCTCCATCACCGTGGACATGGTGTTGGCAGTGTATTGCCCGCCGCATGCGCCTGCGCCAGGACAGGCCACATTCTCAAGTTCGTGCAAATCGGAGTCGGACATTTTTCCGGCTGCGTTTGCGCCGATGGCTTCGAAGACATCCTGGATGGTGACATCTTTGCCGCGGAATGAGCCGGGCGCAATGGTGCCTCCGTAGAGGACGAGTCCCGGAATATTCAGACGCGCCAGTGCCATCGCCGCTGCGGGAATGGTTTTGTCGCACCCCACAACGCAGACCACGGCGTCAAACATCTGGCCGCGACAAACCAGTTCGATGGAATCCGCAATAATCTCGCGGCTGACCAGCGAGGCGCGCATGCCTTCGGTGCCCATGGTCTCGCCGTCACTGATGGCAATGGTATTGAATTCCATGGGCGTGCCGCCGGCGGCACGCACACCATCCTTTACCTTTGCCGAGAGGCGGCGGAGATGGAAATTGCACGGCATGGTTTCGATCCATGTGTTGGCCACGCCAATGATGGGCTTGCGGAGATCGCTGTCGGTGAATCCGACGGCCTTGAACATGGCGCGCGCGCCCGCCTGATTGCGTCCATCGGTGATGCCGCGACTACGATGTTTTGGGTCCATGGATTAAGAAGTTATAAGAAGGAAAAAGACGGTTTTATGCGTTCACAACCTGCTTGGATTTTTCCGCGGAACCCGATGGCTTAGCTGACTTTTCTTTTGGCAGCCATGACATTAATCCACGCAGCCTCGCGCCAACTTCTTCCACGGGATGCTTTCTTTCCGCTTCGCGAAGTGCGGCGAATTTCTTTCCGCCCTGTTTATTTTCTTCGATCCATTCTCGCGCGAAGGTGCCGTCCTGAATCTGCGAGAGAATTCTTTTCATCTCGGCTTTCGTTTCATCGCCCACTACGCGAGGGCCGCGCGTCAAATCTCCATATTCAGCGGTATTGGAGATGGAATCCCGCATCTGGGCCAGCCCGCCTTCGTAGATGAGATCAACAATCAATTTCACTTCGTGGATGCACTCGAAGTACGCCATCTCGGGAGCGTAGCCAGCTTCGACAAGGGTTTCGAATCCTTTCTTCATCAGTGAAGTTAAGCCGCCGCAAAGAACTGCCTGCTCGCCGAAAAGGTCGCTCTCGGTTTCTTCCTTGAAAGTGGTCTGCAAAACTCCGGCGCGAGTAGCTCCGATGCCGTAGGCATAACACAGTCCATATTCGCGGGCTTTCCCGCTCGCATCCTGGTGAATGGCTAACAGCGCGGGCACGCCACGTCCCTCGGTGTAAACGCGCCGCACCAGATGACCGGGACCCTTCGGGGCGACCATCACGACGTCCACTTCTTTCGGAGGTACCACGGTCTTGAAGTGAATGGAGAATCCATGGGAAACGCCGAGGACCTTTCCCTCACGCAGCGCCGGCTTTATCTCAGACTCGTAGAACGCGCCTTGCGTCTCGTCCGGAGTGAGCATCTGGATGTAGTCGGCTCGCTTCGCGGCTTCAGCCGGCGGCACAACTTCCATGCCATCCGCCTTTGCCTTTTGCGCGGTGGGACGTTTCGGATCGAGTCCGATGATTACGTTGTACCCGCTATCCCGCAAGTTGAGCGCCTGAGCATGCCCCTGGCTTCCGTAGCCCAAAATGGTGATGGTCTTGCCTTTCAAGGCATCTGGATTGACGTCGCGCTCATAGAAAACTGTGGCCACAATTTCTCCTCAAAATTCTGGATTGGTAGGCAGCGGAAGCGGCGGCCTGTGGGTGCTTATTGGTGGAAGAAGAATGCTAAGTTGCCTGCGCGGTGGTGTCAAGGACGGAAGCGTGATAGTGGGGCAGCGGAGCTGGGCTATAATTGCGCGCACTGATGGCTCTGGCTTCCGGCACGAAACTTGGTCCCTACGAAATTGTCTCGCCGCTGGGCGCGGGCGGCATGGGCGAGGTGTACCGTGCACGGGATGCCCGCCTGTCGCGAATCGTCGCGATTAAGGTTCTGCCCGAATCCCTTGCCACCGATGCCGACCGGCTGCGTCGATTCGAACAAGAGGCGCTGGCCACCGCTGCCCTGAATCATCCCAACATTCTGGTTGTTTTCGATATCGGTAAGAGCGGAAGCTCGCCATATGTCGTTTCCGAACTGCTGGATGGAGAAACTCTACGGGAGCGCCTGCGTAGCGGAGCCATCCCGGTACGGAAGGTTTTGGATTACGCGGTTCAAATTGCGCGTGGATTGGCTGCGGCGCACGAGAAAGGGATTATTCATCGCGACCTAAAACCGGAGAACTTATTTCTCACGAAAGATGGGCGAATCAAGATTTTGGATTTTGGTTTAGCCAAGCTGAACCAAATCGATCCCGAAAACCATGGCTCGATGGACACCGTAACGCACGGCACCCAGGCTGGCATGGTTATGGGGACGGCGGGATATATGTCGCCTGAGCAGGTGCGCGGAATTGCTCTCGATGCGCGTTCAGACATTTTCAGCTTTGGGGCAATTCTTTACGAGATGCTTTCCGGGAAAAGGGCGTTTCATGGCGACACCCCTGCCGACACCATGAGCTCGATTCTGAAAGAAGAGCCAGCGGAGTTGAGCGAAACCAATCGCAATATTTCTCCGGCGCTGGAGCGAATTGTCCACCACTGTCTGGAGAAAAATCCAGAAGCGCGCTTTCATTCGGCCAGCGATATCGGATTTGATCTCGAACACCTCTCGGGAATTTCCGGATCAACGGCGAGAATAGCTCCCATTGAAACTGTCAAAACGCGCCGGGGATTATGGCTGGGGATTGCCGGAGTGTCGCTCCTTGCATTGGCGATGCTGGGGATGGGCTGGTGGATCGGCCAAAGAAACGGTCATGCACCATTAGCCGTTTACCAGCAGATTACTTTTCGTACCGGTGCTATCGGGAATGCGCGGTTCACTCCCGATGGCGGAGTTATTTACAGCGCGGCGTGGGATGGAGGCGACAACCAACTCTACCTATCACGTACTGACGATCCGGGAGCGCGTGAGTTGGGGCTTAAGAATGCAGAACTGCTTTCGGTTTCAAAGAATGGAGAACTGGCCATCCGTTTGAATACCACCTATCACGGTGGCTATGCGCGCACCGGAACGCTGGCGCGGGTTCCCATCAGCGGCGGAACTCCACGAGAAGTGCTGGAAAATGTGCAGGACGCGGATTGGTCGGCAGACGGTTCAAATATGGCGATTGTCCGCTACGTTCCGGAGAACAGCCATTGGCGTCTGGAATATCCGGTGGGCAAGGTTCTGTTCGACAGCATTAACTGGATCAGCCATCCGAAAATTTCGCCGGATGGGAAATCGGTAGCATTTGCCGACCATGAAAATCCTGGCGGCGATGACGAGGGATCGGTCGCGGTCATCAGCGCCGATGGAACTGGGAAAGAGAAGAAACTTTCTTCCGGCTGGGAGACGCTGGAAGGCATTCTTTGGTCGCCATCCGGCGATGAGATCTGGTTCACTTCAGCCAGCAACAGCAGCGCCACCAATCCGAATGCGGTAAGCATGTCCGGCAAATTTCGCACTATAACCAACGTCCCCGGGGGAATGTGGATTGAGGACCTTCGCAATGGCGTGGCACTGATGGTGACTCATCAGGAACGCATCGGAATAAGAGGGCTGGCGCCGGGCGCCAAAGAAGAACGCGAGCTGGGATGGTTCGGATGGTCGATTCCGCGCGACATCAGCCGGGACGGGCACAAGGTTGTATTCGAGGAAGAGGGCAATGGCGGCGGACAGAACTATACGGTTTTTGTCCGCGACACCGACGGATCGCCTCCCGCGCGTATAGGCGAGGGAATGCCGATAGCTCTTTCTCCCGACGCGAAATGGGTGGTCACGAAACTACCCAGAGGCGGCCCTTTCAACCTGGTCCCGATAGGAGCGGGAGAGTCGAAACAGCTTACGCACGACGATGTTAGCTACGGCTCTGCCCGATGGCTGCGGGACGGCAAGCTACTGGCATCTGGGATTGAAACCGGCCATGGTTCCCGCGATTATCTTATCGATGTTAAGAGCGGCGACTCCAAACCAGTGACGCCCGAGGGAATCGCCGGCGTCGCGATTTCGCCCGATGAAAAAAGCACTGCGGTGCTTGGCCCCGATGGAAAATGGGGAATTTGGCCGCTGGATGGGAGTGGATTTCGTCCAATTCCTAACCTTGGCTCTTCCGATTATGTAACTGGCTGGTCCCCGGATGGCACGTCTCTTTATGTGACTACTGCCCGGCAGAGCGAGCGCGTGGCGAAGGTCTACAAAGTAAATATAGCCACCGGAAAAATGGATTTCTGGAAAACCTTCGGCGAAGGTGCCAACGCAGGCGCGGGAGGAGTGGGCGGTCCCCGCTTTTCAGCCGACGGAAACGCATATGTATACGTTTACGACCGGGTATTGTCGGAAGGCTACGTAGTAACGGGCCTGAAGTAGATTCCTAGCCAGATGTTCCAGCGAGGGGTCCGAAATCGGGCTGCGATCCTGGGGTGCCGTCCTAATCAACGAACCGGGAGAGCATCAGTCCAAGTTCCTGATCGGATCACGAAATCTATGAACCTAACTATTCTCGCCGCATTCTTCGAAGTCTCTCGCACCGCCATCTCCATGTGCTCCGCAGGCTTGGTTCTTTTCCTCATTGGCATACTGGCTGCCAAACGTGACATCGGGCAAGCCCGCGGCGTGGACAAGGTCGTAGCCTTGAGCAATTTGTGTTTCGCGGTTCCGCTGGCTGTTTTCGGCGCGGAACATCTCTCCGGCGCGCAGTTTATTCAAAACGGTGTGCCCCCATACGTGCCGTGGCACTTGTTTTGGGCGTATTTCGTCGGCTTTGCCTTGATCGCTGCATCTTTGAGCATCGCCACGAAAATTGCCGTGCGCTGGTCTGCCCTGATGTTCGGAATCATGATGTTCCTTTTCGTCGCGATGATTCATCTTCCCGGAGCGCTGCACACGCACCAGAGAATCCCGTGGACAATCGTCTTCCGCGAGTGTTCGTTCGGCGGCGGGGCTTGGCTTCTAGCCGCAAGTGCAATGTACGGATCGCGCGAGCAAGCCACGGGCCCGCCAATTAAGGGCACAGTAATAAGGACAACACTGATAACGATCGGCCGCATCTTGGTCGCACTCGCCATCATATTTTTTGCCGTCGAACACTTTCTGCACCCAACCGGACTTCCCGGCGTTCCGCTCGAAAAACAACTCGCCACATGGATTCCAGCGCGCGTGCTTATTGACTATGTAACAGGCGCAGCTCTTCTGGTTGCCGGAGTATTCATTTTGCTAAACAGGAAAACGCAGACTCGCCGCCACATGGCTCGCCTGCTGGCTCTTGCTCATGCTCCTCGTTATCTATGTGCCTGTCCTGATCGCGGGACTACTCGACCCAAGCACCGCGGTCAAGGTGGAAGGAATCAACTACTTTGCCGACACGCTTCTCTTTACCGCAGCCATTCTCGCGGTAGCCAAGGCGACAATTCGATTTGATGAAAATCCTTAAGGGGTGTTGTGGGAAGGCTACGTGGTATCGGCCTGCAACAAACTTTCTTAGCCAGTTTTTCCAGTCAGATCTTCTACCGGGAAGATTTGCCTTGTAATTTCTTTTGTGTTTCTCCTATATCCTATCCCGCAATGAATCGCGACCCGGGCGTTGATCCAAGACAAGAAATTCTACGCACCGCTGCTCGCCTCTTCCAGCAACAGGGTTACGACGGCACTTCGATGAATGACATTGCCGCGGCCCTCAAGTTCAGCAAAGGCGGCCTCTATCATCATTTTCAGAGCAAAGACGAAATCCTGTTTGACCTCATGACTCAGGCCATGGACATCACTGAGCAGAGGGTGGTGAAAGTGGTGAGGGAAATCGCCGATCCCGAAACCAAGCTACGCGAACTGATTCGTCTGCACATGGCTGTAGTTCTCAGTCAGAGTGATCGCGAAATCACGGTCATGCTGCACGAAAACCATCCTTTGCCTCCGGCTTTGCGAAAAATTATTAACGCCCGCAAAAAGCAGTACATCCATTTCGTCGAAAATCTCATTGCCGAAGTACAACTTGGCATGCAAACCACGGGGAAGGTTAGTCCTCGCGCGGGCGCATTTGCGTTGCTGGGGATGATTAATTGGATCTACCAATGGTACAAACCGGGCGGGCGTTATTCAGGAACAAAATCTAGTCAGGGAGTATACGGAGATTTTTTTCACAGGAACGTTCCAGTGAAGTCATTTCATGAGATAGCGGAATTAATTGGAGAACAAAAACATCAGCCAAAAGCTTATGTGGAGTTTCTTCGCACCGAATCAATGAGCGCAGGATTATACGTTTTGCCGGCAGCAGGCACCGACCCGCAGCTTCCTCACCGGCAAGATGAGATGTACTACGTGATCAGGGGGCGTGCAGACATGCGCGTGGGGTCAGAAAGCCGAAAAGTATCCGCGGGAAGCATCGTGTTCGTCGCTTCCGGAGTGGAGCATCGTTTTTACGACATCACAGAGGCGCTGACGGTGCTGGTTTTCTTCGCTCCGGCCGAGACCTAAGCTCAAGTCTGGCTGATGCGATCGATTTGTTCTTGACTTCATTTCTGCTTTGAAGCAATTTAAATGTCTAATTCTGATCCTCTCGCCTATTCCCCGAGGCAGAGCGGGAGGGCGTATGCTGTTTGCGTTTTTTTCCACTCCGGTGCAAGACACGGTCGCGAGAGTTTCGGCCGAGTCCTACCATTTTTTCACCGCAGCCATCGCCGTCGGCTTATTGAGCATGGCGATCATCCAGATGTTCAAGGACATCCTGCCGGTTCGCCGGTGGTTTCAGCGATCCTGGGTACAGAAGTGGCTGCGCCTAAAACGACCGGCGGAGTACCTGGCAGCAGA
>CAWITV010000015.1:0-23704 GCA_963839125.1 uncultured Acidobacteriaceae bacterium | reverse complement strand
AATGGCGGGGACGACGGGACTCGAACCCGCGGCCTCTGCCGTGACAGGGCAGCGTTCTAACCAACTGAACTACGTCCCCACTCTTTGCCATCTGCTATGCCCCGCAGACTGAGCGTTGCAGCGACGGCATCAAATTGTAACAGACATAATTCTGAATCGGTTAGCTTCGGGCATGTCGCTTAACATTCTCAATTACAATTTCACATCTAAATGTTAATGGACTACGAGATCAATCCCGAAGATTTGAAGACCCTTCTCGATCAAGAGCCGGGATTGACGCTACTCGATGTGCGCGAGCCGTGGGAATTCGAGACCGCACGGATTGCCGGAGCAAAGTTAATGCCAATGGGCGATATTCCAAGTCGAGCTCATCAAGAACTGGACCCCGACGAACATATCGTTGTTGTCTGCCACCACGGAATACGTTCGCTGAACGTCACAAATTGGTTGCGACAGCAAGGCTTTGAAAAAGTGCAATCACTCCGTGGCGGAATCGACGCCTGGTCGAGGCAGGTGGATCCGAGCGTTCCGTTGTATTGAGACCCGCGCTATCGTTCGGTGAAAAGATGTCCCATCTTGTCTTTCTTTGTTTGCAAATAATCTTCTGCGTGGATATTGGCAGCCGCTTCGCAGGGAACTCTCTCAACGACCCGAATTCCAGCTTTTTCCAGGGCCGCAACTTTGTCGGGATTATTAGATAGCAAGCGGACTTGTGATACTCCAAGCGCTTTTAAGATTCCCCCGGGCAAGGCGAACTCACGGTGATCGGCTTTGAATCCCAGACGCTCATTGGCCTCAACCGTATCCAATCCACCATCTTGCAGTGCGTACGCTTGAAGTTTTGGCATCAGACCTATGCCACGTCCTTCTTGTAGTTCGTAAATCAGGATGCCGACTTTTTCTTCGGCGATCATCGATAACGCTATCTCGAGTTGCTGCCGACAGTCGCAACGGAGCGAGCCGAACACGTCGCCGGTGAGGCATTGCGAATGAATGCGCAGTAACGGCACCGAAGCGGTGACGTCGCCCATGACCAGGGCTACTGCTTCTTCTCTTGTCTTGGCTGAATCGGAGGACGGCCCTTCAAATCCATAAATTCGGAATGGGCCCCATCGGGTGGGAAGTCGGCGGAGGCCAGTTGGCGAACGGAAACAGTATTCACCTAAGTAGTATAGCGATGCAGCCCGATCCTATGACTCGCCGAGGCCGTGACTACCAGGTGCTGTAGCGAGGCTGCGCCGTTCGTTTCGGCATGAGCTTAATAAGAATGATGCCCGCCACGAATCCTCCGACGTGCGCCCAGAAAGCTACGCCTCCGCTTTGAGTTGACATGCTGGAGGTCGCGGCTCCGCTCAGGAATTGAAGTACAAACCAATACCCCAACATGACCCACGCGGGAAGATAAAAAAGAAATAGAGGAGGGAACCAGGTAAGCACGCGCGCCCGGGAGTAGAGGATGAAGTATGCTCCGAGAACGCCCGCGATTGCGCCGCTGGCTCCAACGGTGGGAATCGGCGATTGGGGAATCAGAACGATCTGAGCCACTGCGGCTGCTATCCCGCTTACCAGATAAAAAATTAAATATTTGAAATGTCCCAGATAGTCTTCAATGTTGTCCCCGAAGATCCACAAAAACCACATGTTGCCGATGACGTGCGGCCACGATCCGTGAAGAAACATCGACGTAAAAAGCGGAACAAAAGTCGGAGCCGAGTTGGCCGAAGCGGATCCATGGAGAAACTGAGTAACGTTAGCGGGAACCACTCCGAAAGTGTCCAGAAGGGATCGCGCCGATGCGGGATCCAATGCTGACTCAAAGAAAAATATCAGCACGTTCAACACGATCAGAAAATACGTTATATAAGGAGTGGTGAAGCGCGGTTGATCGTCGCGAATGGGGATCATGGGAGATTGTGCAATTTAGTAATTGAGAAATTTGGAATTGAACGAACTTCACGTTCGCGACCGGATCAACCACTCTAACTAAACCGCTTATTATTCCTCACTACAAACTTTTCTTATGAACGGCGTTCTCGTCATTAATAAGCCCGCAGGACTCACTTCGCACGATGTAGTCCATCGAGTCCGCCGCATTCTACAAGAGCGTTCTGTTGGACATCTGGGCACCCTGGACCCTATGGCGACCGGTGTGCTTCCACTAGTCGTGGGAAATCTCACTCGCCTGGCCCAATTTTATACCGGCGCAGAGAAAACATATGAAGGCACGATCCGTTTTGGATTTGCCACCGATACCTATGACGCCACCGGCGAGATGGTTGGAGAAAAACATTCGCTTACGATTTCTTTATGTGAATTGCGCAAATTGGCGGCCAACTTCGTTGGAGTAATCGACCAGACTCCGCCGCCATATTCCGCCAAGAAAATTGACGGTGTTCGCGCCTACAAACTGGCCCGGAAGAGCAGGGAAGTATCGCTTCCCTCCGTCCGCGTCGAAATCAAAGAGCTCGAAATTATCAGTGCAGAAAATGATCGAGCCGCCTTTCGTGCGCGAGTGGCGTCGGGCACTTATATGCGTTCGATCGCTCACGACATGGGACAGCATCTGGGATGCGGAGCGCATCTTGCTTCACTGTGCAGGACGTCGGTTGCGGAGTTTCGGTTCGCCGATGCGTGTACCCTCGAGCACTTGCAGACGGCAGCCGATGGCGGTGCTTTGGAAGAAATATTCGTGCATCCGCGCCAACTTTTACCGGACATGCCGGGAGTAACGGTAAGCGAGGATCTGGCGACCAAGATTCGCAATGGACTGGCAACGAATCTGCCGGAATTGTCACAAGCGCGTTTAGTAAAAGTTTATGGAGGCCAAAGGGAACTGATCGCTATCGCGACGAGGGTGGCGGGAACTCTATTCCATGCTAAGACGGTTTTCGCAGGCGGTTAATCCGTGACAATTCTCTAGACGCTACTTATCGCACCGGGCTGAAAAGCGCGCCAGCGCATTTCTCCGGCCACCCAAGTCCAGGCCCATCCCGGAAAATTAAGTGTAAACAAACAAAGTGCGATAGTTGGAAGGCCAGCCAAGTTAAGCGGAAGAAAAAGGATTCCACCTCCCAGGCTCACCAGCAGGCTGGCAACGAAGGATGAACGTATCGAGGAAGACCGGGTTGCGGGACGATGGCGGGTCAGCCAGATCGCAGCCGGAACGCAGGTTAGGGCCGGACCAACGTAGGAAAAAGCTAGGATGATCATCCCCTCTGCCGAGGTGTTTCCTATCTTGGAATGCGAAATGGGTATCCAAAACATCTCCACAACCATCACAGACAGTCGATAGAAAACGATCCAGGTAATCCACAGGTCCCAAGTCAAGTTTCGCTCAGGCCGCAGTAACCAAACAAAGGCTCTCTCCCGTTGCGACCATCTTGAAACCAGGTCTCCGGCGACGGTCCCCAAATAGATAGCGATGAATATACAAAATGCGATGCCAAAACCAACGCCGCCTTTCTGCTCTCCCGGATAGTAGCCGTATTCAAAAGGCATTTTCCCCAAAATGTAATCTTGCGCGCAGCTAAGTTTGGTCAAATATAGAAATATCTGCCACCACACCGCAGCAATCAGTAGCCCCACTCCGATCCCCACCAGAATCAGTCGGGCCCGGAGATCAGATTCGGGGGTATCGGTGCTTACACCGATGAGGTTTTTACGCAAAAGAAACAAGGCCCCAAGAATTCCAGCCACCTCCACAAAGGGACCGAGATTCAGCAGCAACAACCAATTTTTATGATAAATACCGCTAGTGAGCGGGAAGCTAAACAGAAACTCTGTTGGGACTGCAAGCAGAAAGTAGATTAACAATGGCAGATCGCGGCCGGCAATTTTCTGCTGCATCGCGAGAACTCCTCGGGAAGGAACAGAGAGCTTCTGAAGCTGTTGGGTCCACTTAACGGTAACTTCAGATAGCGGTGCGTTAAGGAAAAATGCTTGGCATTCAGTTACACCGGTAACAAGACGGGTGGGGGCGGATTCATGCCTGTTGGGGCTCCAGCGTACGCGAGCCGGACCCGAGGTCGGCGAAGAGGGAAGAGGCGGTTATCGCTCGCAATAGCGTGCTCCAGTGGGATGACCAACAGAATAATAGATAGAAGAGAATCGCCTCATTTTTCATCGTTGCATTGCATAACCTTAACCGCTACCGTATTGCGAGTATTTTCCTGGGATTTTCAAGAACACTCTGGATCGCAAATGCGAAAGTAGCGCTGACTTCGCTGTATTGTCTCTTGCAGAGAAAACTTGCCGACACTGTCTAAGTAAATTGAGATAGTAACCCGTGTCGGCGTTCATCCGGGGAGCCTAGATGAGACACGCAATAAGACCTCCCGAACCCGCATCCTCTATTGGCAAGGCGCCCAATTCACTACGCCGGATTCTCGTGGCCTGGATCGTCATTCTTACCTTGATCGCGCTGGGTGGCGTGATTGCGGTCTTGGCAATCGGTGGCCGACCCGACCCGTCCACATTGCGTGCCGCCGCCCCGTCGCTCGATGGCGCATGGCGATTCCACACCGGCGACGACCCGCGCTGGGCGAATGTGGACGCGGACGACAGTGGCTGGGAAACGGTGGATCTGAGCGCACCGGCAAGCAGCCATGATGGCGATGTCGGTCTGCCAAACTACGTTGGGGGATGGATGGCGCACGGCCACCCCGGTTATCAAGGGTATGCCTGGTATCGACGCAATGTGACGGTACCGGCTGGAAACCTTTCATGGGATGTTCTGGGACCGACTGCCGTCGACAACGGCTACGAGCTGTTTTGGAACGGCCTGCGGTTGGGCGGATCGGGCCGGCTTGGCGCATCCCCCAGGGTCGTCGGCACGCGACCGATGATTTTTGCGCTTCCCGCCCATGCGGCCGGTACCCGTGGGGTGCTTGCCATCCGCGCCTTCATGCAACCGGGCAACGGTGCCAGCGCCGATGGCGGCGGCATCCACGTCGCGCCGACCATAGCGCCGCGACCAGAGAGTCGCGCGCTATACCGCGTAGAGTGGTGGCGTACGATCGCGGGCTATATCGTCGAGGTGGTCGAGCCACTGGCCATGTTCGCGCTGGTTGGTTTAGCGCTCGCGGTGCGGCCCCGCAGCACTCATCCGAGATTCATCTGGCTAGTCTGCATCGCGCTCGTGCTTTCAGCTGTGAAGCGCCTCGACAACGCCATTGTCGCGTGGACCGATCTGCTAAGCCTGCCCACCTACGCTTGGTTGTCGACAGTACTCTGGATGCCCCTTAGCCTTGCTGCTTGGACGCTCGCGTGGAACCGTTGGTGCGTGCGCTTCCCGCGCGCAATCGACGGCGCAGCCTGGGTGCTGGCCGTGGCAGGGGTCGTGGGTGGAGCGATGCACGTCTTGGCGATCACCCGTATCTCCCGGTTTGGATTCCTCGCCTTGCTTGCTTTGATTGCCGTGCGGATGGTTCGAGGTGGCCCGATGCGCATCATGGCCGTCGCTACGATGGCATCGATTTTGGTCGCGCAATTTGCCGGCGAGCTAGGTTCGATCGGCGTACCGGGCATCTGGTTTCCTTTCGGTATAGGCGTATCGCGCACGCAGTACGCCTATGCGATCGCGATACCGCTGCTGGCATTGCTGATCGTACGAACCTTGCATTTCGAAGGGTGTCCGCCGGAGGTTTCTCGAAGAGGTCCCGCTATAACTGAAGGGGAAGGACCAATGCTCACTACGCTGTGATGCGGGTTGCGATAGATAAGGAAAGGCGAAAGTAGGATGATCCCCGAATAATTAATAGAATCGCTCACTTCTTAGGCGGGTATTTCTGGATCGCTTTCTTTACCATATTATCCAACTTACCTTCTATCTTGGCGGCGTTGCTCTTATCCTCGGTCGAAATGGCGCGCCATACCAGGGAATGCGTAGTCGGATCGCGCAAGTCGATCACCAGTGTTCCTTCGGCGTAAGGAACCCGCACCACTCGCGTTCCCCAACCACGCCATCCCGCCGGATAGCTTTCGAGTTCGGTCCTCCTTGCCGCCCCGAACGTGTAAACCACATTCAGGTCCGCACGGTCTGGAGTCTCGGTTAAGCCACGTCCGTTCAGGTCATGTCTGATGTCATCTTCAATCTGTTTTTTCACCAGATCACTGTTTAGCGCAGGATTCCGACTGTTCAATTCTCCTCTTCGGATCGCGAAAGTCTTGTATCTGCCGAAGTCGGCGCCATGATCGAATTCAACATTGACCTTCTGGGCAAATAGAGGATAGCCAGCAAGCGCGGCAAGTAATGACGCGAGTGAAAATAGCTTCTTCAGCATGTAGGGACTCCCGAAGTGATCGAAATATCCAATGTCCGATAACAAGTATTATGTAAAGTAGGATTCCTGCAACGTCCTACATCTTATATCTGCCCAAATCCTCGTCATTCAACCCTTCCAGCCACTTCCTCAATTCTTCGCTGGTAACTCTGTCGGATACGTTGGCGGCGAGTTTCGAGTTCTTTAGGACATCTTCGTCCACGAAGATCGGACAATCCACTCTGAGAGCTAGCGCCAAAGCGTCCGATGGACGCGAATCTATGCTGATGATGCGACCTTCGCGTTCCATCCAGATCACCGCGTAGAACGTATCTTCTCGAAGTTCGGTGACCACCACTTTGTGGACGTTTGCGGTCAGTCCGACAAGTACGTTCTTGATCAGGTCATGGGTCATCGGCCGGGGCGTCGCAACCTTTTCGATTTCGAGAGCGATGGCGTTGGCCTCGTAAATGCCCACCCAAATCGGCAACACAGTGTCACTTCCAGCGTCCTTCAGGATCACAATCGGCATGTTGGTGACCGGATCCATCATCAGCCCGCGAATTTTCATTTCCACTTCCATCTCGACCCCCGACGGGACTCTTTTTCGCCTTATATCACCATTTCACCCAGCAAACTATTGGGAAACGCGACCGTCGTGAGCACTGGGACATAGCTACCCAGGGACGGCTTATCTTCCTCGTTAGCGGTGAAATTCAATGTCTTATTCTGCGAAGTGCGCCCCATCCATTGCTGCCGCGCTTCGTTCCTACCCTCAACCAATACTTCAATAGTCTGCCCTAGGTGTTTCTGGTAACTTGCTCTTTGAATATTTCGCTGCCTTTCGAGCAAGGTGTTTAACCGTCGAACTTTTTCTTCGTCGGGCACCGGGTCATCGAGTTTCAGTGACGGCGTGTTAGGACGCGGAGAATACTTAAACCCGAATATTGCGTCATATTGCACTTCGTCCAGTAAAGAAAGGGTTTGCTCGAACTCGGCCTCGGTTTCTCCCGGGAAGCCCACGATAATGTCGCTGGTGATGCTGATGTCCCGTTTAGCGGCCCTGATCCAGGAAACGCGTTCGAGGTATTGCTCGCGAGTGTAGAGGCGCTGCATTGCAGTCAAAATGCGGGTTGACCCGCTTTGAATGGGAAGGTGCACATGGTCACAAAGGGTCGACACGGCGTCGATCGCATCGACAATATCGCGTCCGAAGTCTTTGGGATGGGAGGTGGTGAAGCGCACCCGCCGGACTCCAGGAACTTCGGCGACCGCAGCCAGCAATTCCGCGAACGTTTTTTTGCCCAGAGGATCCTTATAAGAGTTGACGATCTGGCCAAGCAATTGGATTTCGGTATATCCCAGGCTGGCCATCTGGCGCGCTTCCGCCAGCACCGACTCTGAAGTTCGGCTTCGTTCTTTGCCGCGGGTGAAGGGCACGACACAATAGGCGCAGAACTTATCGCAGCCTTCGATAATGGTGATGTATCCGCGATAAGGATTTGTCCGGGAAGTAAATTCGGTCTCGAAGCATTCGTCGGTCTCGCGATCGTCCAAACCGGTGACTCGCTGGTTCCCTGCTTCGAGCTGCACCAGCATTTGAGGCAAATTGCGATAAGACGCCGATCCGCAGACCATAGAAACATAGGGCGCCCGTTCGAAAATCTTTTCGCCTTCCTGCTGGGCTACGCAACCGAGCACGCCGAATTTCTTTCCTTGCTTCTGAAATTTCTTGTAGTCGTTCAGCCGGTTGAAGACTTTCTGCTCGGCCTTGTCGCGGATGGAACAAGTGTTGTAAAGAACCAGCCCGGCTTCTTCGACGGTTTGGACCTGACGATATCCCTGAGAAACCAGCGTTCCCACAACTTTTTCGGAGTCATGGGCATTCATCTGGCAGCCGAATGTCTCGAGGTAAAACGTCTTTTCGGGCGCGTCCATTCATTCTCAGTATAACGCGTGAGTAAACCTCGAAAGGCCGCACGAGCAATTACAATGCCCCGGTGCGAATTCTGATTTCGGCGGGTGAGGCTTCGGGGGAGATGTATGGAGCCCAACTGATCGAAGCGATTCGACGTCGTAATTCTTCGGTGGAATTTTTCGGCGTTGGCGGTCCGGCGATGCGGGCTGCGGGATGTGACACAATTGTCGACGCGAAGGATCTTTCCGTCGTCGGTATTTCCGAAATTCTCGGTCACCTTCCGAAAATCTACTCATTATTTCGCAAATTAATCCGTGAGGCGGACCGTCGCCATCCTGATCTGGCAGTGGTAATTGATTCTCCGGCTTTCAACTGGCGGGTGGCGCGGCAGATGAAAAAACGCGGCATTCCGGTGGTCTATTACGTGTGTCCGCAATTCTGGGCGTGGCGGCAGGGACGCGTTCGCCTGCTGCGAAAATATGTCGATAAGGCGCTGGTCATATTCCCCTTTGAAGAAAAGTTCTATCGTGATCGCGGTGTTGACGCCACGTTCGTAGGACATCCTCTCGCGAATATTTCCCGGCCCTCAATTCGCCCGTGCCGAGTATGAGAAGAAATATTCTCTGGATCCTGCTAAGCAGTGGATCACGCTGATGCCCGGCAGCCGGGTCAAAGAAGTCCGAATGAACCTGCCGGCAATTTTAGATTCCGCCAGGCTGCTTGGCTCTGAATGCGAATACCTTTTGCCGGTGGCTCCCACGCTGGATCGCAATTTTATTCAGGACATAATCGGCAAGCGTTCGATTCATTTAGTAAACGAGTCGCTGGACGCATTAGCGCATTCGCGAGCCGGAATCATTGCCAGCGGCACCGCAACGGTAGAGGCCGCAATGATGGGCACTCCATTCGTCATGGTCTATAGGGTCTCATCCCTAACGTATTTGCTAGGACGTTCGCGAGTGAAAGTTCCCTACTTCGCGATGGTGAATTTAATCGCCGGACGGCAGGTTGTGCCGGAGTTGATTCAGCAGGATTTTTCATCGGCGAACGTGGTTAGAGAGCTCATCAAAGTCATCGTGGACGGTTCCGCTCGCGAACAAATGCTGGAGGGTTTTGCGGAGGTGAAACGCGCCCTCAGGGGACCAAACCAAGGCAGCACTCATCCCGCAGATCGCGCCGCTGAAGAAATCCTTTCCCTGGTAAGCACGTAGGGACGCGTAGCCCCGACTTTTCATCGGCTGGTGATGCAAAGGCGGGCTTCCGTCTCTTCTTTGCCTTTGCCGGTAAACTTGTAGGCCAATCTACAAGATGACGCGGAGCGCTGTCTCAGTTGAATAAAGTCTGCATCGTAGCGATAAGCATTCATCTATTCAGCTTCAGGAAGGGATGGTGTGCGACACCCTTCGGGATTGAGGACATGCCTTACGAACCAATTTTTCTTGTCAGTTGAAAGTCCTTCCACCGCTTTCACGAACTCTGCATGTTTCACTCGACATACGGTTTGCATCCGCAAAGCGTAGTCGCTGTGCGGGTCCTGTACTGAGGTCGAAGCGTAGGACACGTAACCAGTTAGTTTGTCCGGAACGAGCAAAACGGCTTTCGCAAGGTTTCGCGGCAGACTCTCACCAATCCGTCCGAGTGACGTCATGTCAGCTACGGTTTCAGCACTGCACAAACTGTCTCCCAGCGACAGCCAAGTAGTCTGTTGTGCATTGTCTTTGGGGATAAGGTCGAGAAGATGGATGGCCGCGCTTTTTTCTTTTGGATGGATTTCGAGAAGACGCGAAGCAAAGACCACTTGAGCAAGGTAGCTGTCTCCAGCCTTCCGTTTCTGGACAGCCAATGCGATTGATGACCTCGAACGTGCCATCCTTGCCATAGCAGCGACCTGCTCGCAGCTAGGTTCTTGAGCGAACAATCCGCTGGATAAAACCGCGCATACCATTAAGGCGAAAAGCAACTTGAATATGTGTCGTTTCATTGTTCGGTGACTGGCCCACCGCTTCGTTCTTTGTAATGGTGGGAATTCGTGCTGCTGGCACGCGGATTTTTAACTTGGACTTTCCCCACTCATTAATTCGCACCCTGCCCTTCTCTCCGAAAGCATAACTCCGATAGCTAGTCCATGGCCACTTCTCCGCTTCCGCAACTAGCCCTCGCTTCACGGGATTCTGATGCAGGTAGCGCAGCTTCCCGACCCGCTTGCGCGGCGTGAACACATTAAAATCGTACAAAACGTTTCTGCCAAACAGTGTTCCGCTTCGAGCGCAACCAGTCCTCCCTATGCGGCCACGGGACATTGGCGCAGTGACTGCACCCCCCCAGTGGGCAAAGCCCTGGTGATCGCCTGCACCACGCGCGACGGATTACCTGCTCCGGCTCGCTAGAGGAGCCGTTCCACTGAAAACTGCCCAAAGTTGCCGAATCCGCGCGACCTAACCCGTTTGCTGGCAGCATCTTTTAATGCATAATTCTCATCCAACCAACGAGCGTACGGTTTTCAGGAGACCATCCCCCCATGTCATTCAGTGCCCGAAAATGGGCCTCAGTTGTGTTTGTCGCAGCCGTTCTACTGGCTGTCGCGCTTCCCTGCCCGGGCGCCACAAAAACCAAGTTGCGCGTTGACGATTATCAGATCGACGTCGAGCTCAATCCTCATGCCCACAAAATTGCAGCTCGCGCGAGGGTTAAGTTCACTGCGTCAGAGGAAATCAGTTTTGCCGACTTTGAATTGCACAACGCTCTTCGCGTAACCAAGGTGACCGATGAATCCGGAAAAACTATTCCGGCGGAGCGCATTACGCAGGACTCGGCAGTCCGCGTGCAGTTGTCAAAAAATCTTTGCCAAAGATCAGTCCACGACTTTGACTTTCGACTATGAAGGCATCCTCGATTCCGCGGATGAAAGTCCCGTCCAGGGGTTAAAACTGGCGTCAGTTGCGGACGACACCAGTTATTTGTTGTATGCAGGACGCTGGTTTCCGGTGAGCGATTACGGCATCAATCGTTTTACCGCAACCATCCACGTGACGGTTCCGCTGCAAATGATGGTGATCGGTAGCGGAAAAGACAGCGTAATAACGGGCCCGGGAGCGCTTAAAAAGTTTGGAGACTTAGGTCCAACCAAAACTTACAGTTTTGTATGGGATAAGCCGAGTTTTCCTGGCACGATTATCGCCGGAACTTTTCAGGAATTTAAGAGCGACGAAGCAGGCATCGATCTGCACGTCTTCTTTAAACCGCTTCACCAGAATTCGGGAACCCAATATACCGAAACTGCGCTGAAGGAATTTACTTACTTTGAAACCCTTTACGGTCCGGCCCTCTCGAACACATTAAAGGTCGTCGAAATACCTGATGATACAGTCCCCTCTGCGTGGGCTCCGGAGATTGCTGCTGTCGCCAGCCGCGCCATAACCGAAAAAGTTAACTATCGGCTGCTTGCCAATACCATCGCTCACCAATGGTGGGGAGTCTCGGTTAGTCCCGCCTCGCGCGATGACTGGTGGTTGAACGATGGGTTCGCAAGATATTCCGAAGCACGATACGTAGAACAGGCGGCTGGCCAGGCTGGCTTGGAAGAAGTCGTCAAAGATATGTCGGTTGGCGCCTTGGCCTATGACACGGTCCCATTATCGAGCGCGGGCAAGCTGGACATATTTTCGCCGGAGTTCCAGTCACTGGTGACTGACAAAGGCGCGATGATCCTACATATGTTGCGATGGGTTCAAGGAGACGATAAATACGATAAGACCATGCGCACGTTTGCGGCAAAATTCGCGGGAAAGCCGGCTTCACTCGATGATTTCCGCGCCATTGCCGAGAAAAATTACGGCGACAGTCTGACTTGGTTTTTCTCCCAGTGGCTCGACTCTACGGGCGCTCCGGAATTCAAAACCAAATATACGGTTTATCGCCTAGGACAAAAGTGCACGCCGGCTCAACACTGCCCGGGATTCCGTGTAGTGGGCCAGGTCGCGCAGGATCTCGATCTCTTTCGTATGCCGGTGGAACTGAAAATCGATACCGACGGCAAAACCGAAGACAAGCGGATTGACGTCGTGGGAACCGATTCTCCCTTCACCATCGAAACTTTCGGTAAGCCGCGCCGAATCGCCATTGATCCAGATAATCGCGTCCTCAAAAACTCCACCGACGTGAGGTTGCGCGCTTCCATCCAGCGAGGGCAGGCCATGGTCCAACAAGGAGACTTGGCGGGCGCGCTCAGCGAATACAACAAGGCGCTGGAGTCGGCAAAGAACAGTTCCCTGGCTCACTATCGTGTCGCCGAAGTATTTTTCTTGCAGCACAATTATCAGGCGGCCGCTAATGCGTATCGCGAGTCACTCAACGGGGATGGCGAGCCTCGTTGGACCGAAGTATGGAGTCACATTTCTTTGGGGAAGATTTTCGATATCACGGGACAGCGCGAGCGGGCCACTAACGAATACCGACAGGCATTGCAGACCAACGACAACACCCAGGGCGCGTTGGATGAAGCGCGAAGGTATTTAGCGAAGCCCTACGAGAAACCGAAAAAAGATCAGAACGGCTGAAGTTCCCTGCTTTATTAAATGATTATCTCGAAGGCCTTCTGAGCTCGGCCCTGACTCCTCAATACGCCCACCTTAACAAGGTTGCCCCCACGGTGAATCCCGCTCCCACCGATGCCAACAAAACCAGATCACCTTTCTTCAGGCGGCCTTCTTCACGCGCGGTATTCATTGCCAGAGGAATTGTTCCCGCCGTCGTGTTTCCGTAACGATCGATATTCACGACGACCTTCTCCGCCGGAAGCCCAAGTCTCTCCGCGCTCGCGCTAATAATTCGCTGATTTGCCTGATGCGGAATGAACAGATTTAAATCGGCTCCGGAAAATCCATTGCGCTCCAAAATCTTTTCGCAAACTTCCGTCATCTTTCGAACCGCAAATTTAAAAACCGCGCCGCCATCCTGATGGACGAAATGCATTTTCTTGTCGACGGTCTCATGAGTCGAAGGATGTAAACTTCCTCCGCCTGGCATATAGAGCGAGCACCCGCCGGAGCCGTCGACTTCATGGATAAAGTCGAGGAGCCCCAATTCCTCATTCGCCGGTTCGAGAATCACAGCTCCGGCGCCGTCTCCGAAAATCACGCACGTTGCTCGATCGGTGTAGTCAATGATGGAAGACATCACGTCGGCCCCGATGACCATAACTTTTTGGTGAGAGCCGGTTGCAACGAATTGTGCGCCTGTCTGTAAGGCGTAAACGAATGCGGAACACGCGGCGGAGAGATCGAATCCCCAAATCCCTTTAGCGCCCAGCTTGTTTTGAACCAGACAGGCAGTAGATGGAAACAGCATGTCCGGAGTGACCGTGCCGACGATTATCGCTTCGATGTCACTAGCCGTCAGCCCCCGTTCCGCCAAGGCTTTCTTTGCCGCCTCAACCGCAAGGTCGCTGGTAGCTACACCTTTATCCACGATGTGGCGCTCGCGAATTCCGATGCGCTGCATGATCCATTCGTCGGAAGTCTCAACCATGGTCGCCAGGTCGGCATTAGTCAACAGGCGCGGAGGAACATATGTACCAAGGGCGCTGATCTTAACTTTGGGGCGTGCGGCTTGGCTCACTCGATGGCGTCTCCGAAGAAATTAGAAGGCTGCTTATTGTGCCGTACACGGCAGGGAATGTCCAACGTTCGAGGGCTGCTACTTATCTAGAAGTTCTGAATCATATTTCTTGAAAACACTCTGAAGGGCGGCTGGAGTACGTTCTTTCATGGCATGAATTGCTTGAATAAGACGATAGATGTTCGACGTCATGATAAGCAGATATCGAACCGGATCATGGCCTGGATTCCAATAGGTGTGAGGCGTGCCTTTTGGCACAAACACGCTGCAACCCGCGCCAGCTTCGATCTCATCATCGCCGACTTGGACACATAAAGTACCTTCCACGACGTACCAAGCCTCCGAGTCTTTATGGTGCACGTGCAATGGGGCAATCAGGCGTCGGGGACCAGCAACACCCCCTGCATCCCGCCACTCGGCCACCACGAAATCGTCGCCGACCGAGCCCATTACATTTCCCGAGAGCGGCGGAGCTGTTAGTCGTGGACTCATAGACGATGATGCATTGTGCAGGATTATAGCCGTTTTTAAAGTGAGAGCCCGACGCCAGGAGCGACAGACCTCAATCTTACTTTCCAAGGGGTACCTGGCGCGCTTCGAAGCCGAGGAGTTGGATTGAGCCTAAAATAGCTCGCTTTGGAGTAAGCAGTTCGATTGCAGACAGGCACATAATATCCGCCAACTCTGCTCTGGACGAGGGATAAGCCGCTACGAAAGGCCGCCGAAGGATTGGGCATTCATGCTGGCCTGCTCTAGACAAATCGATTGGACTGTCCTTGTTTCCTCGGATCGTGCGCCGACGAGAGAATTCTTTCCGGATAAGTAAGCCAGACACCGGCGACCCACTGCACATGTAAGAGCCCGTTACCGTTGCTTCCTTCCGGACCTGGCGGGATTGGCAGGAGTACATCGCGCGGGACCGATGTCTGACCGCAGTTATTCTAGCATCGGATTTGTACGCGCCTTGAATACCACGGCCATTGGCCGCCAATTTCACACCACCAATCGCTACCCTTATTACTACAGGCGTGTCCAGAAGACTCCCGGCAACATGACTTCCGGGCGGCGCGACCTCTCGCATCGCTTCCCTTTCGCAATTATCCGCGAAACAATGAGAAGGCCGAATGGTGACTGCGCCAAAAACAGCAACTGAACCAAGGTCGCTTTCACGCGCCATCCACCGCTATTTCGAGGTATCCCTTTACCTATTAGTTCTCACCGGTGTCGGGACATTAGCGTCCACCGGGACTCTATCTTTTGCCACCATCCTACCGGTGGGAGCGGCCCTAATTTTTCGCGGTTACCTCCTGGCGAAGAGACGGACGTTGATGATTCCGGAACAATGGACCACGGCGCTGACTATTGGCTATGTGATCTTTTATCTGCTGGACTATTTTGTAATCTCCGGAGGGTTTCTTAACGCGACCATTCACCTCGTACTGTTCGTCATGGTGGTGCGATTATTTTCCACCCGCCGCGAGCGTGACTATTATTTTCTCAGCGCAATTGCCTTCTTGATGGTTCTGGCCGCGGCTGTAGTTACGGTGGACAGCGTTTTTCTGGCGACCTTCGCGATCTTCATCGTAATGGCAATCGTCACGTTGATTCTTCTGGAGATGAAGCGGGCGTCGGCCCAGGCCACGGTTGAAGCGACGATTACCGGGGACAACATGCCGCATCGCCATATGGCTTTTTCAATTGTTGGCATCGTGCCGGTGTTAGTTGTATTGACTCTGCTGGCAGGCAGCGTGATCTTTTTCATCCTGCCGCGGATTTCAGTCGGTTATTTCAGCGCATTCTCCGCCAACCGAGATTTAACTACCGGATTTTCAGACCGCGTCGAGTTGGGCGGCATCGGGCGCATACAACAATCCAGCGCGGTGGTGATGCATATTCGAATTGACGGCGACGACAGTGGCCGTTTCGATCTGAAGTGGCGTGGCATAGCGCTGAACCTGTTCGACGGCCAAACCTGGTCGAACACCCACGGCAAGTTTCGCATCGATCGCGGACCGGACGGCAAGTTCGCCCTCGCTCCAGAGGACGGCCAGTTGGGCATGGCGAACTCTGGTAGTCCTAGGTTATTGCACTATCGCGTTCTGGCTGAGCCCTTGGGCAGCAACATATTTTTTCTGGCTCCTACCGCTCTAAGCCTTAGCGGAAATTACCGTGCCATCTCGGAAGATAAGGGTGGCGCAATATTTGATTCGGATGGCGATCATGCGGTGAATCAATACGAGGCGACGTCCAACATTGCCGAACCCATTCCCGTGGATTTGCGCGACGGCCGGGAATCTTATCCGGCCGAGATTCTTTTTGAATATTTGCAGTTACCCGTCCTGGATCCGCGGATTCCCCAGTTGTCCCGACAGATTACAGTTCGCAAAGCAAACAACTACGATCGCGCAGTCGCTATCGAACATTACCTTCGAACCCATTATGGATATACGTTGCAGCTTTCCCGCAGTAGACCTCGCGATCCACTGGCAGAGTTTTTATTCGTACGCAAACAAGGGCACTGCGAGTATTTTGCATCGTCAATGGCAATCATGCTGCGCACCCTTGGAATTCCTTCACGCGTGGTCAACGGATTCCGAAGCGGACAATTTAACGATCTGACCTCCCAATACGTCATCCGCGAAAGTGATGCTCACTCCTGGGTCGAGGCATACTTTCCGGAATATGGATGGATCACCTTTGATCCCACTCCGCCGGGAGCTCGCGGCGCCCACTCAGACTGGGATCGGAGCGCTCTCTATCTAGACGCGATGGCAAGTTTCTGGCGCACATGGATCGTGAATTACGACATCAGCCACCAGTACCGCCTGGGACAGATAGCGAGCCATGACTCCCGGCAATGGTTCTTTAAGACTCGTCACTGGGCACGTCATCAATACATGAAACTGCTGCTTGCAGTAACTCGGGCGCAGGCAAATATGAGGGACCGGCCTGGGAGTTGGGGCGTGTGGGGATTTCTATCTCTCGTCGTATTAGCGGTGCCCGTCCTTGGACGGCGATGCTGGCTCTTCGTTCGCGCCAGAAGGCTGTCAGCAAATCCCGCTAAATTTCCACGGATGGCGGCCACAATCTGGTATGAACGAATGGTGCGAAAGGTATCGCGTAGAGGGTGGAAGAAGCACCCGGCGCAGACGCCGTCTGAGTTCGTCACCAGTATTGAGGACAATGTGCTTCGACAGAGAGTCTCTGCTTTTACTAGTCGCTATGAGAAGGCGCGGTTTGGAAATTCGGAGGAAGATGCCAATTCCCTGCCCGAACTTTTCGAAGAAATCTCCAGCACAAGCGGGAAGTAAATCTTATCCGCCGAACTGCCAGAATATTCCAATACCGATGTATCGATTGTGCTGGCGGGTGCGGCCCGTATCCACGTTGATTTTTGGCGTTCCACTATAAAAGTCCCGAAACTCTCCGCGCAGGCCCACTGAGTTCCAGACCCTCACGTCGAGGCCGCCGCCATATTGAAGAATTCCAGTCGTGGAATTGCTTCCTGGATTTGGACCCCCGAACTCTAGGTTCGACGATTCGGAGAAATGACCAAACCCTCCGCCCAAGCTTGCCCAAGGCGACAAAAGTAAATTTGGAATCAGAACCAATCGCGCGGATGGGGTGACAAAGTAAGACTGGTAACTTGCCGGAACCACATTCTTGCCGTAGTTAAGTTTTTCCTTTATGTCCATGACGAATGGAAGCTCCAGCGCAAACGAAGCGTAGGTCGTGCGTTTGAAATAGTGGGCAAACGTTGCATCAAAGCTAATTCCATCGCCAAATGCGACGGAGTTTCCCATAAAGTTTGTTCCCGGCACTACTTGATGCGTGATAACCATGCGGCCAATAGTTCCGGCCAGTTCGTTGGCTTGCTGCGCCAAGACGGCTGGCGCGATCCCTACCAGCATCAGTACCGCGAGCATCGCAAGCCCTAAACTTCGCCGCATCGTGTGGCCTCCGGGGTTCTCAGTGAATTTTAATCGCCTTTACATGAAGAAGGTTAGTTACTGTGGAAACATTTAACAGGTGGAATCGCATTGGTATCTAGGAGGGGCCGGACTCAGATTGATCGGCCACGAATGATAAAATCAAGGTATTGCATGGTTGATCTTGCCACTGTTGTATTGACCACCGACGAACCTCAATCTTCCGTGAACTCCCTGGGTCGACCGACCAAGGTGGGCTTCGTCAGTTTGGGATGTCCGAAAAATTTAGTTGATACCGAAGTTATGATGGGAATGTTAGCCCACGCCGGCGCGGAACTGGTTCCGCGAACTGAAGATGCCGACGTCATTGTCGTAAACACTTGCTCGTTTATCGAGAGTGCTCAACAGGAATCGGTAAACACCATCCTGGAGATGGCGCGCCACAAGACCGCGGGAAAAGCCCAAAAATTGATTGTGGCCGGATGCCTGGTCGAAAGATTTCGTCATGACATTCGGAAGAACATTCCTGAAGTAGATGCCGTCGTTGGCACCGGGGAACTGGAGAGCATACTGGGAGCCGCCGGGCTTTCTAATACCAGTCTTCCGGATTCCCCATTCAATATTCTGGCTTCGCGTCCTGAAGGCAATGCCCGTGAGGCTAAGGGCCGCTTCTCTCGTGAGTCGTGGGACGGCGCTATCGGCGATTTGCCGAACTATCTCTACGATGATGCCACTCCGCGTGTGCTCGCAACTCAGCCTTACACGGCTTACATTAAGATTGCCGAAGGCTGCGATCATCCTTGCGGATTTTGCATCATTCCGCAGCTTCGCGGGAAATTTCGTTCCCGCCGTTTTGAATCCGTGATTGCCGAAGCAGAACGATTGGCGTCCTCCGGCGTGCGAGAGATCACGCTGATCGGCCAGGACACAACTTGCTACGGCGAAGACTTCGGACTCAAAGACGGTCTGGCGCAGTTACTGGAAAAGTTGGCGGCCATCCCCGATTTGCGATGGATTCGTTTCCTTTATGCCTATCCCAATAAAATTACCTCCCGTCTTCTCGAAACCATCGCCGGCCATGAAAAGATTTGCTCCTACATGGACGTTCCCCTACAACACGCAGCGCCGCAAGTGTTGAAGCGAATGAAGCGCGGCGGTGGTGCGGATATTTTTCTGCGTTCCATTGAGAAAATGCGCCGGACCATCCCTAACCTCACTTTGCGAACTTCCTTCATTGTTGGCTTTCCGGGTGAAACTGAAAATGATTTCGAACAACTTTGTGAATTCGTCCGCGAAGCTCAGTTTGACTGGATGGGTACCTTCTCTTATTCCGATCAGGAGGGAGCGGGCGCCTTTGCTCTGGACGAAAAGCTGCCTGGCCGTGAAATTGAGCGCCGCCGCAAGGAACTTATGCGGATCCAGTGCGCGATCAGCAAGCGCAAAAAGAAAAGTCTGGTCGGCAAAGAAATCGACCTGCTCCTGGAAGGAGTGTCGGATGAGACCGACCTTTTACTAGAAGGACGCACCGCTATGCACGCCCCAGAAATCGATGGCAAAGTGTTTGTGAACGAAGTGCGGGATGGCCTGACCCCACTTGCCGGCGACTTCTATCGGGCGCAGATTGTGGAAGCCCACGACTACGATTTAGTGGCCAAGATTCTGTAGCCGAAGCGTTTCTGTTCGGCATCAAAAAGAAGTGCATTAAAGAAGCGAAGATACAGTTATGACCCGCAAGCGCTCTCTCAACCTCCATTGCCCAACCTGTAAGCAAGTCGTCACTAATCGCGATCCCGAATTCCCTTTTTGCAGCGAGCGATGTCGCACCATTGATCTTGGAAAATGGGCAAGCGGAGCTTATAGAATCCGATCTCTGGTGCAGGATACGTCAGACGAACCTCGTGACGCGGAATCGACGGGATCATCCGAAGACTGATTCGTTAAAGCTGATTGTAGGCAGTAAGCCCGATCCCCAGACTGTCCCAGACTGTTCCAATTAAGACTGTTCCGTTTAAGATTGGGTAAGTGCCGACCGAATCCATCAAGCCCGAACCAGCCGAGCCCGAAGTTTTTCAAAGCCACAAAGCCGCAGCCAAGTGGGCTGACCTTACCGCAACTTTTTTTGGCATTGGGCGGCTGCATCCCGGTCCCGGAACCTGGGCCTCCGCAGTCACGGTAATCTTTTGGTGGATTATCGCCAACCGAATTCCTGCCAGCTGGCAATCTTTGGCCGCGTGCTTTCTGGCTCTCCTCGTCACGGCCATCGGAATTCCTGCCGCCACTCGAGTCGCCCGATCTTCAGGATTAAAAGATCCCCAGTTTGTGGTCATTGATGAAGTGGCTGGACAGTTGATTACTCTGATAGCCGCACCGCTGGCGTGGAAATCTCTGCTGTGTGGTTTTATACTTTTTCGAGGATTCGATATTTTGAAGCCTCCGCCGGTCCGCAGCCTGGAGCGCCTTCCGGAAGGTTTCGGAATTGTGATCGACGATATTGGCGCGGGCCTCTATGGGCTGGCCATAATGCAATTGCTGCTGCATTTCGGCATTCTGTCTCATTAGAGTAGCCGTTGCATCTAAGATAGTAGGAACTCATGGGAATTTCCGATCGGCTCACCGGCAAGAAAAATACTAACGGCAATCCGCATATTGAGGGACTTCACCCCGCGGCGGCGTTGCCAGGCGGCGAGGTGCGGATCGTCGGAAGAAGCCTTCGTCCGCAGGAATTGCGCCAACCGCGGGTTCGTATCGGGGAGGCGGATACGTCAATCGTCGTCAGCTCTGACGATTTTTTGGTGGCTCGCGTTCCCCAAGGCGCTTCGTCGGGCCCGGTCGTGGTCTCGACCAATGGACACTCCAGCAATTCGCAGCAGCTTAGAATCGCCGTCCCCATTGCCGAGAATCTTCATCCCGTTACCAACCCCGCGATTGATGCCGAAGGCAATGTCTATGCCACGTTCTCCGGATCGCGCGGCCAGAAAGTTCCCGTCGCCATCTATCGCATCGATACCAGCTACAACGTAAAACCGTTTCTCGCCGAGATGATGAACGCCACAGCCATCGCATTCGATCGTGCCGGGGAGATGTACGTGTCCTCGCGTTTTGACGGAACGGTGTATCGTGTCGCTCCCAACGGCACCGTCGCTTCTTACGCCGAAGGCATGGGCGTGGCTACCGGGATTGCGTTCGATCGCAACGAAAATCTCTACGTCGGAGATCGCAGCGGAACCATCTTCAAGATCGCGCGCGATCGGCAGATTTTTGTTTTTGCCACACTGGAGGCCAGCATCTCCGCCTACCATCTGGCCATCGGACCTGAGGGAGATTTGTTTGTCACCGGGCCTACCACTTCCAGCTTTGATTCCGTATATCGCGTCGATCCCCATGGGGCCGTAACGGTTTATTTCCGAGGATTGGGACGTCCACAAGGCCTCGCCTTTGACGCCGATGGAAATCTTTATGTTGCGGCCTCTCTCGCTGGCCAACGAGGAATCGTGAAGATCACTCCGGATCGAAAAGCATCCCTGGAAGTCGCAGGCCCGGGACTTGTCGGATTGGCGTTCGCTCCCGGACGCTCAGCTGTATTGGCTACCACCAACGGTGTGCATCACCTCTCGTGGAATATCCAGGGATTGCCGATGGTTCCGGAACCAATCTAATTCGTAAACATGATCATTTAGACTTCTAGGGTGAATGCCGAGATCATTGCTGTCGGCTCTGAGTTGTTGACTCCCTTCCGGCAGGACACCAATTCCCTTTACCTGAGCGAAAAACTCAATCTTCTGGGCGTCGAAGTAATCTTTAAGACAATCGTTGGAGATAATCGCGAAAACCTCACCGAAGCCGCGGTGCTCGCCGTTTCCCGCGCCGACATTATTGTTTTCAGTGGCGGCCTGGGGCCGACCGAGGACGATCTCACCCGGGAGTGTGTCGCCGAAGCCCTGCAATTGGAATTGCATCGGGATGCTGAAATACTCGCCGCCTTGGAGCAACGATTTGCCGCTCGCGGATGGAAAATGTCCACAAACAATGCGAAGCAGGCGGACGTGATCGCCGGTGCCACGATTTTGCCTAACAGCAGCGGAACCGCGCCCGGCCAGTGGATCACGGGAAAATATGATGGGAAAGAAAAAATTATTATTCTCCTACCTGGGCCTCCTCATGAAATGAAGGCCGTTTTCGAGCCAGCCTGCATGGACAGGCTTAAAGCAAAGCTTCCCCTTGAATACATCGCGACCCGAGTTTTGAAGATCACGGGAATTGGAGAGTCTCACTGCGATGCCCGGGTGGCTCCGATTTATAAACGCTATTCGGATATTCAGACCACCATCCTCGCCGGAGCAGGGGAAATTCAACTTCATCTCAGTACCCATGCAGCGTCGCTGGAGTCGGCGCAGGAGCGAGTGGACCAGCTCGCCGAAAAAATCGAGGCCGAGTTAGGCGACTTGGTTTTTTCTGATAACGGAGAATCTCTTGAGCAGATTGTTGGCTACTACCTCCAAATGCGCGGTGCCACTGTTGCCGTCGCGGAATCCTGCACTGGGGGGCTGCTCGCCGAGCGAATCACGTCTGTCAGCGGAAGTTCCCGCTATTTTGTTGGTGGGGCCGTCGTCTATTCGAATGAGATGAAGACCGCCTTCGCGGATGTGCCGGCAAAGTTGATTCTAAAACATGGCGCGGTCAGCGGACAAGTCGCTGGGGCCCTTGCTGAGGGTATTCGCAAGCGTTGCGGATCGACGTTCGGTATCGGCATAACCGGGGTAGCCGGGCCGACTGGCGGCACGGCTCAGAAACCGGTTGGCATGGTATTTCATGCATTGGCCAGTGAAAGCGAAGTGGAAATTGTGGAGCGCAACTTCCCCGGCGATCGCGCAAGGATTCGCCAGTTCGCATCACAACAAGCGCTCGATATGTTGAGGAAGAAAGTTACCTGACACTCCATGCGTCTTTTCGTAGCGCTCGATCTGGATGAGGAGATTCTTCTCCGGATTCAAAAGTACATCAGTAGTGTCGCGGGATTCGCACCCGACCTTCGTTGGGTAAGGCCGGAGTCTTTGCACATCACGCTGAAATTTATCGGCGAAAGACCTCAAGGGGAAATCGATCGTATAGAAGAGGCGCTCGGTTCGGTCCAAGCCCCATCATTTCCAGTTGTCGTTGGCCGGTATGGATTCTTTCCGAATGCGAAATTCCCGCGCGCATTTTGGACGGGCGTTGAGGCCGAAGCAGCTTTAACAATATTAGTCTCAGCAATCGAACATACCTTGGCGCCGCTCGGCATATCCCGCGAAAACCATCCCTTCAGTCCCCACATCACGCTCGCGCGGGGCCGCCGTATGTCGGTAAAGTCACAAGGCCCACCTCCATTCCAAGTTCTGCAAAGGAAATTGGACGCAGTTGCCCACTCCCGAATTTGGTACTATGACCGCCCGCGAGTTCTTTTTATTCGAAAGTCGTCCTGCCGCGGGAGGATCCTCTTACAAGAAGATTGCGCGCTTTGCATTGTAATAGACTAAATGTATGAGATGAACTCCTGTTGATAGCACCATTTTTCATTGCCGCGATCGTCGGATATCTCGCTGGCTCGATCCCATTCGGGTACCTACTTATCCGCGTATTTCACGGCCAGGACGTCCGGCAAACCGGGAGTGGAAACATCGGGGCTACAAATGTTGCGCGGTCTTCTCTGTGGTTAGGAGTCATTACTTTATTACTGGATGCACTTAAAGGGTTCGCCGCTGTAGAAGTCATTCTTCATTTTTATCCTGCCACCTCCATACTCGCTGTCATGACGGCATTGTTCGCCGTACTGGGTCACATGTTTCCGGTGTGGTTGAATTTTCGAGGAGGAAAAGGCGTGGCCACAGGTTTGGGATCGTTCGCCGTGATTGCTCCTAAATCCGTTTTGGTAATGGCGCTGATTTTCCTTATTATCTTTTTAGTTTTTCGCTATGTTTCGCTGGCCTCGATCGTTAGCGTAGTTT
>CAWITV010000014.1:0-11229 GCA_963839125.1 uncultured Acidobacteriaceae bacterium | reverse complement strand
TGTGAAAAAGAAGAGGCCGCTGCGCCCACGTAGTTCCCCAGTCCATTTTGTCCACTTCCGGATAGACGTGGCCGTTGACGACGAAAAGATCCTTCCACCCATCGTTGTCGTAGTCAAGAAACCCGGTGCCCCAGCCGAGGAAAGGAATAGTTACCTCGGCAATTCCGAGCGCATAACTTATGTCAGTGAAATTGGCTTTGCCATCGTTGCGGTAAAGGGGATTGTAGTCATCGGAGAAAACCGTGTTGTAAAGATCAAGCAGGCCATTATTGCGATAATCGCCGACCGCAATTCCCATGGAGGCGGTCTCGCGGCCGCTTTCGTTGAACGCATAACCGGACGAATAACTTGCGTCTTCAAAGGTGCCATCCCCCTTGTTGAGATAGAGATAGTTGGGCGTGGAATCGTTTGCCACCAGCAAATCAGGTTTGCCATTGTTCTTTACGTCGGCGAAAAGGGAAGCCAGTCCGTAATAAGCTGTCTGGATCGCTGACCCCGGCCTTTTCACTGACATCGGTAAATGTCCCGTCGCCGTTATTGTGAAACAGATGATCGGGCTCCCCCTTAAGGCCGCGAGGACCGCACATGACATTTATCCCCGGAACTGGCATTTTGTGATATCCCACGGCTTGCTCTCCGGCGCAGGAGGATGAGCGATGTCGTAATGAAGATAGCCGGGAACAAAAAGATCGAGGCGTCCGTCGCCATCATAGTCACCGAAGGTCGCACCGGTGGACCAATTGCCAAAAGCTACTCCAGCCTTCTCAGCTACGTCAGTGAAGGTGCCGTCGTGATTGTTGTGATAGAGACGGTTTTTTCCAAAGTTGCTGACATAGATATCGGGCCAGCCGTCATTGTCGTAATCGCCTACGGCAGCGCCGAATCCCCAACGATCGTTGGTTACGCCAGCTTTTTGCAGTTACGTCGGTAAATGTGCCGTCGTGATTGTTATGAAAAAGCGCGGCATGCGGTGGCGAAGTCTTTCCGGACATGGCATCGTACAGTCGATCCATTGACCAGATAAATATCAAGCCAGCCGTCATTATCATAGTCGAGTAAAGCCACGCCCGAACCCACCGTCTCCAGAATGAATGCTTTCTGCGGCGTGCCCATGACGTGACGCCAAGTAGTGAGTCCCGCTTTTTTGGCGATGTCTTGAAATATGACTGGACCGCTATCGACGAATCCTCCCGCGGTGATGGGACGCTTCTGCTGGTCGAGCGTGGGGCATAAACCCCCGACGTAGCCATGCCACTTTGCGGGGCCGGTGTCTCCGTCTGCGGTGGCGCGGTATGACTTCCGGACGAGGTTTGGGCGCACATCGAACTACACTCGGCGAGCAAGAACGCGCAGGTCAACAAACCAATTGTTAGGCGGGCGTTCACAGTTTCATCAGCAAGAAAATCATAAATCTCAGTGTATATGGAGTCCTTATTTTCCGTGAACTGTTAAGCTACCAGCGAACATCCATTCCATAATGCTGCTACACGGTATATTTCCGCCCATCACGACGCCATATTATCCAGACGGGAATGTCTATTTTAAAAAGCTAGAGCATAACGTCGAACGCTACTGCAAGACGCCGGTAGTGGGCATCGTCGTTCTTGGATCCACCGGCGAAGCCGTCATGCTCTCGGACCAGGAACGACGGGACGTGCTCAAGACAGCACGGGAGGTGACCGTCCCAGCCAAGGTTTTAATCGCAGGAACGGGCGCGGAGTCCGCTATAGAAACTCTGCGCTTGACGGAATATGCCGCTGAACTCGGATATGACATTGCTTTAGTACGCACGCCGCATTATTACAAGAACGCGATGCTCCCCCCGAATATGCTGGCTTTCTATCGGACCGTAGCCGACCGGTCGCCCTTACCCGTAATGCTCTACAACGTGCCGATATTCACCGCCTACGACATTCCAGTTGAGGTCGTAACTGAGCTTGCGAATCATCCCACCATCATTGGGATAAAAGAATCGGGCGGAGACATCGAAAAAATCCGGCGAATGGTTGAAGCGACTAAGCATGTGAAGCGCACCGCAACCGTCACTATGTCGTTCGAGGCTGCTACGCCCAGGATGCTGCGCGCTTCACAACCGGCAGTGCAGTCCGTGAATTAGTTTCGATAGGTAGCGTGCACGGAGGTCCTCGGGTCCGAAGGAAGGAAACCGCGCCATCCTGTTTCATCCAGTTCGACGCTGAAGACTCGTCAAAAAGAAGTTGGATTTCAAGTGCTTGCAGGTGCCGCCCAAAAGCTGCATGCGTCTCTGGAGGCGGGCGCCGTCGGGGGGATCCTGGCCTTTGCGGTCGCAGCGCCCACCGCGTGTTTTGAGATCTTCACCGCGTGGAAGGAGGGAGATAGCGAACTGGCAAAGTTAAAACAGGAAAAGCTGGCCATAGCGGCGGACGCAGTCATATCGAAGTTGGGGATTATCCCAGCGCTGAAATACGCGATGGACTTGAATGGATACTACGGTGGCCCGCCGCGCCTGCCATTCCTACCATTGACTGCGGAGCAAAAATCAGAAGTAGAGCGCCTCATGGCCGACATCCGCAATTAGTTCCACAGGATGCCAGCTATTTGGCGCTTTCCACCCAGTTTTCCAGTTCTCCGGTGGCGCTTAGTAAAGCAATTCGACCCCGCTCCAATTGGAAGTTCGCGTCTTGTAATGCGTCGTAACGCTCATCGAACTGGGTGCGGGCGTCCGCCGCATCGTGCAGGGATACGGTTCCGGCGTCCATGCGAATTTTTATGGACTCCAAGCTCGACTGCGCGATCTGGAATGACAAGTCGGCGACTTCGTGAGCAGCATCGAGTTGCTCTACCGCCCGCTGGAGTCGCAGCGTCTCGGCGGACACTTGGTTCTTGGCAGTTTGTATTTGTTTTTTTGCATGCACGGCGTCGGCATCAGCTCCCTGGGCGCGCGCGCGCTGGGTGAAGCTCAAGGAATGAAAAGCGAAAAACTACGCCGATAGTCGCGTTATTTCGCTGGAAGCTTCCGGTACGGAAATAATTTTCGTAGTTGTTAAATGTGGAAAGAAGAGCATATTGTGCCGCGAAATCCACCGTCGGCCACATTGCCCTGTGTTCTCCGCGTGCCCGGAAATATGCCGCCATGGCGTGGTCTTGCAGGGCCCCGACTGCCGGGCTGATCTGGATAGCCTTCTCGGCGACATTGTCTTCCTGATGAACTTCAGGAAATGCTGGAATTGACTCGGCTACTGTGATGATGGAGGAAGCTTGCAGGCCGGTGAGCTGCGCCAGTCTTTCGCGTAGAACATCAATGGAGCCCTGGGCTTCGGTCACACGAAGGTGGGCTCGCGCTGTCGAAAGTTGAGCCTGTTTCCTTTCCAGAGGATCGTCGACGCCCTCGCGGATCCGCTGATCGACGATGTTTTCCATCTTGAGCGCATCGGCTTGCTCCTGGCGCAGGTGATCAAGCAGACCTTCCCATTTGTTCAGTTCGGTGTACAGCAAGACTGCATCCTGAATCAGTTGGTTCCGCTGATCTTTAGATTGGATGGTGGTGGCATGCCATTCCATTTTGGCGGCCCGCGAAAAATCTCTAAGAGCGGGATTGATCACGGGAGATTGAGCGTTGATGTTTGCGATAGATGGCGCCGCCCCTTCGAGACTCAATGGAAAGCCCCAGGTCGCGCCCAGGCCTGAGCCCAGAACGAATTGGGGCAGAAACGCGTCCTTGGCTTCAACGTAGGTAGCAAAGGCGCGTTGCTCGTCCTGTTTGGAAGTCCCAACTTCCTCGGCATGAGTGAGCTCAATTCCACTACGCGTTTTAAGGTGAGGCCCTGCCCCAAGGCATGTGAGCAATAAAATGAGAAACATATACGACGAGCAACAAATATGAGCAGTGAACTTACGGCGGGAAAGACTCTTCATGGGGACCGACCTCGAAGGAGAAGACTTTAGCGATTAACTCGCTCTAATGCCTGGTGCGCTACTGAAAAGTCCCTGGCTAAAGAAAGTGCAGCTCTATATTCTTCAGCCGCGCCATTCTTGTTTCCCTGCTGCTCCAGAACCGTGCCCAGAAGATAGTGGGCCTTAAAAACCGGCGCCTGCTCAACGGTTGCCCGGGAAGAGATGTAACGGCGCAACAGCCTTGCGGACTCGGCTGAATTGCGTTTGCTGTGAATCAGAAGTTCGGCGGCGTCCACCAACGCGCCCGATTGGTCTTTTTCTGCCGAAGCAGCCTTGAGGATGGCATTGTCCATATCATCAAGACGGTTTTGATTGCGGTAAAAGATGGCGAGATTCAACCACGAATTCGCGCTGCCATTGCTGGACTGGATCGCGGCACGATACTCGGTTTCCGCGCCGCCGATGTCTTTCTTCTTTTCCGCCAGACGCGCTCTTACCCAATGAGCTTTTTCGGGACCGATGGTCTGCAAGATCTGCGCCTGGGCTTCTGCTTTATCTCTTCCACCACCGAATAGCGCAGGGGCTTCAAGATAAAACTCCGCCAGATCGGTGTGTGCATCGACATTTGCTGCGTCCAGCCGCACAGCCAACTCGAGTTCAAAACGAACTTTTCTCGCCAGTCCCGCTGCTGCGAGGAAGCCAGCTTTATCCGCTTTCTCTCCATAGATGCGGCCGAGCCAAAGGTGGTAATTGCTATCGTTGGGATCTAAAGCCACAGCTTTCTGGCATGCCGGAATACCCTGGTCCCAATTGCCTAATGAGAAATATGCCCGGCAAAGTAGATTTTGCGCATCAGCGTTATTCGGCGATACTGGCGATCTGACTGCGCAGCGCTGCAATGGCTTCATCCACGCGTCCCTGAGCCAGCATGGCCGGCGCGGAGTCGGTTTCGATATTAAGAGCTGCGAGACCCGGCAGTGCCAGCAGGACCGCGGCGAAAAGAATAATTGTTCTCAATGCGATATTTTTTAGCGACATGATTTGGGGGAACATCCTCTAATGGACTACTTTCACCAGTAAACCTTCGCGCAGCGGTTTCGAATTCGTGGAGCTAAGCGCGATAACGGCATTTTCTGGGACACCGTTCGTGACCTGCACCTGGGTCAGGTTCGAGATCGAGGTTTGAACATCCTTGCGCTCCAGTTGGTTATTAACGATCTGGTATAGATAGGGCACACTGTCATCCTGGCGTATGGCTTCGCGGGGCACGGCTAATGCGTTTTTGTTTTCAGCGGTCACAATGCTGACGCCGACATTCACGTTCGGCAACAACTTGCGGTCGTGATTATCCACTACAAAAGTCGCCTCACCGACATTGCGGGTTCCATGAAGCTTCAAAGTTGTCGGCACCGAAGACAACGTCGCGTGCCAGATGCGTCCCGGAACGGCGTCCCAAGTGACATCTATCAGTTGACCCGGAGCGAGACGCGCTACGTCGGGTTCATCTACGAAGGCGCGCACCACCACCTGGGATAAATTTGCCTCCTGCAACACCAGGTCCCCGGCATTGACGTAGCCGCCTTCGTGCACAGGGACGGAATAAATGATTCCGTCGAAAGGAGCCCGCACGTTCAGTTGACCCAATAAATCTTCGGCGGCGGCAAACGCACTGCGGGCTGCCGATTTCTGCGCCTGGACTCGTGAAATCTCAGGAGCCGAATATCGGTCTTTGTGTTTCTGTTCGACCAGGCTGTAATCTGCTTCGGCTCTTTGTAGCCGTTCTTCGGCAGCCTGAACTTCACCGGGGGAAGCGGCGCCATTCTGAAGCAACCGCTTCAAGGCGTCACGATTCCGTTGGGCAGCGTCGCGCTCAGTCTTCGCCTTTATCAATTCCGACTGCAAGACGAGAACCTCTTCCTGATTTCCGCCACTATGAATCGCGCTGACATCGGCGTCGGAAGAGCTAATCTGGGACAGAGCTCGGGCTGCCTGCTCCCGGGCATCAGCATCGCCCAACTCCACTAAGAGCTGGCCTTTCTTTACCTGATCCCCTTCTTTCACCCGAAGTTTCTTGACGGTGGTTGAGATCGGGGCATGGGCTTCGAAGCTTTGCACGGGTTCAATCTTTCCATTAGTGCTGACGACGCTGCGAATCGTGCTGCGAGTGACGGTCGCGGCTATAACCGGCACCGGATCTCCACGGGAAACAAATGATCCCAAAATCACGATGGCCGCGAGGATGGCAATCGACCACACGACCCAGCGCCCACGCGGATTCCATGTTCTTTGAATAGATGGCATTAGAGAGCGGATCGCAATAAATGTATCATCTGAGGTTAACGGCAATCGAACAAGTCTTAACCGATTAGATGCACCGACTTAGTAATGGAATCACGTGTTTTGTGCTTAGATCGAATCTGCAGATGACACGCTGGATACAATAGATTTATGCCGAAAACGCCGCGATACACGCCCGACCATGCTAAATCGGGACTGAATGCCAAGTTCCCGGAGATTGAGTGCTGGCCCAATCAGTTTCCCGGCTATGAAATTGTCATTGACGATCCTGAATTCACTTCGGTGTGCCCCAAAACGGGATTGCCAGACTTCGGAGAATTAAGTATCCGGTACATGCCGAACCAGAAATGCTTGGAGCTCAAATCCTTAAAGGAATACTTGCACACTTACCGCAATCTCGGCATTTTTCAAGAAAATATAGTGAACCGAGTTTTGGAAGATGTCGTCCGTTGGGCGCGACCTTCATGGGCGGAAGTTAAGGGTAATTTTCAGGCCGCGCGGAGGAATTTCGACGATGGTAATTGCGCGCTGGCCGCGAAACAGGAAAGTTTGACGGACAGACGATTGATCTGAGATTGCTGGAAAATCGGCCGTGGTATATTCCACGCCACGTGCCCGCCCGCAAACTTTATCCTCGCGCACCGCTCTAGTTCTTCTTACTGCGCTTAATTTCCTCAATTACATTGACCGCTCGGTTCTGTTCGCCGTGCAGCCGCTGGTGCAGAGAGAATTCACTCTCACCAACACCCAAATCGGATATCTCACCAGCGCATTTCTGGGCTTTTATATGATCGCCGCGCCCTTCGCGGGGCCATTAGCAGACCGTTATTCGCGGAAGGCCGATCATTATTTTGGGAGCATTTTTCTGGAGCGGGCTCACTCTGTTAACAGCAGTCGACCCATACTTACGGGGAGTTGTTGCTTCGTCATACGCTAGTGGGGATAGGCGAGGCTACGTTTGTGACCATCGCTCCGTCTTTTGTTGCCGATCTTTTCCCGGAAAAAGTTCGCGGACGCATTTTCGGTATCTTCTATCTGGCAATTCCGGTGGGAACCGCTGCGGGATATTTATTAGGAGGGAAGCTCGGCCCCACGCATGGCTGGCGGTTTCCGTTTTACATTGCAGCTTTGCCAGGATTCTTGCTGGCGTGGCGCTCCTGTTTATTCCAGAGCCGCCTCGCGGACAATTCGATACCCAGACGGAAACCGCCGAACGGGGAACGATTCTGGGCCTGGCTCGCAACCCCGCCTTCCTGACAGTGACTCTCGGCATGGCAGCCGGAACATTCTCCCTTGGAGGAATACAAGTTTGGATGCCGACATTTCTTTCCAGTGTCCGCGGCTACAGCTTGAGTCTGCGAATCTGTCATTTGGCAAGATTGTCGTGGTCGCGGGAATCGTTGCGTCGCTGGCTGGGGGTTGGATCGGCGATTGGCTTCTGCCGCGAATGAAAAGTTCGTACTATTTCATCTCGGCGCTCAGCATGGGGCTGGGCGTTCCTGTGATGATTGTGGGCCTGTTCAGCAAAGGGCGGTTGATGATGCCGGCCATTGCTCTCGCTGCTTTTTTGCTTCTGCTGAACACTTCACCGCTGAATACTGCTTTAGTAAACGCTGTCGGAGCCCATATTCGCGCGACTGCGATCGCTGTCAATATTTTCATCTTTCATTTACTGGGAGATGTTCCTTCGCCGACGATGATGGGTTACGTGGCAGACCACCACTCGCTTCAGGCTGCTTTCATCCTGCCCGTCATCGCCATGGCGGTCTCTTCTGTAATACTGTTTTACGGGATGAGATTTGCACCAGAGGTGAGCCTGCAAAGCGGCTCGGGCAATACAAGAACCGGATGATTTATTTCCATTGGATCGCTGGCTGCATTCTGGGGTTGGCATGGCTTTCGAGGCTGGTCGCAGCCGGTTTGGGGATGCCAAAGATCGCCGATATAGCGCGTCCGGAGTGGGATCATGATCTCAAAAAGTCGACCGAGCGTGAGCATCATTGTTCCGGCACGCAACGAAGCAGAAAATATTGCGCGCACCTCTCAACCAACTGCTTGCGCTGAACTATCCAAATTACGAAATTATCGCCGTGAATGATCGCTCCACCGACTACACCGGCGAAATGATGGAGTCGGTTCTTGCCCGGCCTGGAGCCGCTGCGCGCCTGAGAGTAATTCACATTGAAAAATTGCCGGACGGCTGGATGGGCAAAGCCCATGCGATGTGGACCGCGGGCGAACAAGCCACCGGCGATTGGCTGTTATTCACAGACGCCGACGTACTGTTCAAGCCCGATTCCATCCGGCGGGCGCTATTTTATGCTGAAGCCGAACGGCCCGATCACCTCGTCGTTTTTCCCCGCATGATCATGCACAATCCAGGCGAGCGAATGATGATCGCCTTTTTCCAGACTCTGTTCGTCTTCGGACATCGTCCCTGGAAGGTTGCCGATCCAAAAACCAAAGATCACATGGGCGTAGGGGCTTTCAACATGATTCGCCGCAAAGTGTACGACGCCATTGGAACCTATAAGGCTTTGCGCTTTGAAGTTCTGGATGACATGAAGCTGGGCAAAGTCGTGAAGCAAGCCGGATATCGGCAGCGCAATGTTTTCGGGGATGATCTGGTCACGATTCGATGGGCTAAGGGCGCGATGGGAGTGGTCAATAACCTGACAAAAAATTCCTTTGCGATTATGTCGTTTCAGTGGCCTCGCGTTCTGCTATCCGTGCTCGCTTTGCTGTTTTTAAATCTCTTTCCATTCGTCGGAGTATTCCTGGCACACGGGTGGGCCCGGCTTCCATACGCCGTGGCGTTATTTTCACTGTTCTCCATCTATGTGGGAATGTCGTGGAAGTCCGCTGTCCCTGCCTATTATTTCCTTCTGCATCCAGTCAGCACCCTGCTGTTCGCGTACACCATGTTGCGATCGATGTTCCTCGCCTTGTCGCAGCAGGGAATCGAATGGCGCGGGACAAAATATCCTTTGGCTGAATTGAGAAAAGGCATGGTGTAACTAAGACTAACCGCCATGCCTCTTCACTTACCGCGAAGGAAGGTCGTCACTGTCCACCGGCACGTCGATAGGTATGGTAGCGGGCTGTTTCTTGGTCGCCGTCGCGGCTTTCGTCTTGGGTGCATGAGAAGTTCCCGCGCTGTAATGTCCACGCTCCTCCACATCGAATCCCTTCATTAAGGATGGAGTGTCTATCTCCTGATTAAATAATTGAGTGGTATTTTTCAACGTCATTCCAACATTGCCGTTCAACTCGGTTAGGAGGCCGTGAATCTTGATGGTCTTGCCTTCCAGTTGATTGATCGATTCAGTCTCACCGGCACTTTCCTTGACCAGCGCGACGAACGAGCAAGATTGCGAATCCTGGCAAAAGCTCAAGCGTGTGAGCCTCCATCATCGGAGACGCTGAGCACTTTGCCTTTTATGCAACGGGTTTCCCCGACATGTTGAGCAGCTTCGGTGAAAGGAATGCATCCCGCGAGAGCTGCAAGGGGTGAAATCAGCAATATAAAGCAGCAGACTAACAAACGCGCCTGATTCAACATGAAGAGGATTGTAGGAGGGAAAGAGTAAAAGGGAAGTGATGAGGGCAGCAGAATTTGCAAAACGTCCCAAAATAGAAATGCGGACGCCGACGATAATGCCGGGTCGCCGTCCGCGAAATCTGGCCTAGTTGAAAGCCTTGACCGCTACCGCCTCATCGTCCTTGACGTCGAAGACGGTGTACAGCTTGGTGATCTGCAACAGATCGTGGACTTTCTTGGTCAGATTGAGCAGTTTGAGTTCGCCGCCCTGGTTGCGCACGGTAGTGAAGGCGCTCACCAGTTCGCCGATGCCAGAACTGTCAATGTAGTTCACGTCGCCGAGGTTCAATAAAATTTTCTTGTTGCCTTTGGAGAGCAATTCGCGAACCGCATCGCGAAGGGTAACGCTGCCTTCGCCCAAGGTGATTCTGCCACTGCAATCCAAAATGGTGACCCCGTCCACTTGGCGGGTGCTGGTCTTGAAGTTCACTGTGAAGCCTCCTTGCCGCCCGCGGCCGACCCGCGAACGTGCTTTACAAGTTTGATTTCGGTGCCCGTCTTGGAGGGGTGAATCTGAACTTCGTCCATGAACGAGCGAATTAAAAAAATGCCCCTGCCGGAAGTCTTGAGCAAATTATCGGGAGACAGCGGATCGGGAATCTTGGCCGGATCCAGTCCCTTCCCCTGATCGCGGATTGTGATGACAAAATCGTCGCTGGTGGTTTCAAAATCCAAATTTACTTTTTTGCCAGGATCGTAGGCGTTGCCATGAAGCACCGCATTGACCACCACTTCCCGCACCGCCATGGCAATTTGCATGATCTCATCTTCGCCAAAGCCGATTTCGGCCGCTATGCGGCTGGCTGTCTGCTCGGCGCTATCGACAGTCTCAAGCGTCGAATCGAGTGTGTAGGAGACCCGCTGTTCGGTCATGGGCTATGCGTGATAGTCCGCCGGTCCGCCCCCGGCTTCTGGTTTCCTACCCGGGAGCAATTCCAGTTGGCCTCAGGAAAAATGCCCGCTTGGCGGATTCGGTAGTTTGCCTTGCCAGTGTGGAAATGTCAACGAGAAGGGTGGATTGGTTAAATCGCGGAATTCGTAGGAGCCCATCATCAGGTCAGCGGGCAGAATTGAGCCGTTCTTATCGGACTCCGTTGAGGATCAGGTTCCCGACGTCGATCCACATCTGCCCACGTGACTTCATTTCTTGTTGCAAATCATAGCGTTTCTTCGCCCTGATCGTAGCAGCGGACTTTGCGCTACGCCATTAGGCACAAGCGCCGAGACAGGACAAGAACAAAGCCAGGCGAAGAAGAAAAGGGCCCAGGCCGCAAAAGCATAGCGTAGAGCCACCTCCATTTGGAGTACGCCTTCCGCTCAGAAGCGTGCCGGAGAGTTAGAACGCTTCGCAGCCAATGTCAAGCGAAAGTTCGCCACGAGGGTTAAATGGAGTTAGGACGGCGCGGGACCATCGATCTCACGCCCTCCTCTTAATCTGTCAGATTGCGGGGTGTCAC
>CAWITV010000013.1:0-57723 GCA_963839125.1 uncultured Acidobacteriaceae bacterium | reverse complement strand
GACATAAAGTTGCGCGCGGCCTCCTATTGAGCGGCCGATTAATCGATGCCGTGGAGGCTTACAGGTACGGTCTAGTGAATGAAGTCGTGGCAGCACCCGCCCTCATGGCACGCGCGCGTGAACTTGCATCGCAACTTCAGGAGAATAGCCCGTCCTCGATGATCGCCAGCAAGCGGCTGATTAATAGCTTCATCTCACCTCAACTGGACCAACAGATAGCGGACGCAATCGAAGACAACGTCCGCATTCGCGCGACGGCTGATTTTCGCGAGGGGATCACGTCATTTCTCGAGAAGCGAAAGCCACGCTGGACGGGCAAGTGAGCAAGCCGTCGAACGTCACAGTGAGTGAAACAAAAATCCGCGTGCGCTACGCCGAAACCAATCAGATGGGCGTGGTCTACCATGCCAATCATTTTGTGTGGTTCGAAGTCGGGCGGGTTGGTTACTTTCGCCAGCTTGGATTTTCCTATCGCGATATGGAGAAGAACGACCAGTGCTTTATAGCTGTGGTTGACGCCCGTTGCCGTTATAAAGCTCCGGCGCGATACCGATGACGAAATTCTGGTGCGTACGCAGCTGAAGAACGTTAGGGACTCGGTAATCCATTTAGGATAAATTGATTCGAGAAGGCGATGGCGTGCTGGTGGCCGAAGGGGAAACAACTCACATTGTCACCAACGCGGAAATGAAGGGGACCGCCCTCCCCGATAAATATAGAAAAGCATTTCTCCAGGCGCAGGGAAAATGACCGTTGAACTGTATTGTCCAAGGTACAAAAGCACGCACAAAAACTACTTATTACCGCCGTGTATTGACTTGGAGGTGACCTCAGGGTAGCTTCGAGTTTCGAGGGAAAACTGCCTCCCAAGGGGACCCGTGCTCGCCCAATAGTTACCCTGACAACCGATTTCGGACTCAATGATCATTTTGTCGGCACCTTGAAGGGTGTCATTCTTGGAATTATCCCGATGTCGAAATCGTAGATATTTGCCATTCGGTGCAGGCGTTTGACATTCTCGATGGAGCGCTGACTATCGGTGAGGCTTACTCTTATTTTCCTTCCGGCACAATCCACCTGGTAGTAGTGGATCCCGGGGTCGGGACTGCACGGCGTCCGATTATTGCCAGCGCGGACCGTTACCATTTTGTGGCCCCTGATAATGGCGTGTTGTCGATGATCTATTCGCGGGAGCCACGATTAATCTGCACCACGTTACGGAAGAACACTATTTTTGAGGTGACGTCAGCAATTGTTTCCACGCGAGGGACGTCTTCTCGCCAGTCGCCGCTTATCTTGCGAAGCGCGTAAACGCGGCGAAATTTGGCGCGGAGATCACCGACTTCGTCCGCTTCAATACCCCGAAACCTAAGCAGGACGCGAACACACTGCGCGGGGTGGTACTTAAGGTGGACCGCTTCGGAAATCTAATCACGAACATCAAGTCTGAAGATGCGCCATTGCTTTCAAACCCGAGCCACCTTCATTCAAAATCACTGCCGGAAAACAGAAAGTCACCGAATTGCGCACAGCCTACGCAGACAGAGCTCCCGGAGAAATATTCGCGATTGTAGGCAGCATGGGATATATGGAAATTGCTGCTGATCGCGCGTCCGCAGCCAAAGATATCGGATCCGGAAAAGGCACGGAAGTAAACCTGATTATCAAAGGCGCCCCCGCTACCTCAAGCGGAAGCTGATCTATCTTTTTACCTGCCTCCCTTTTTCCTGCCTACTAGCCCCTGCCTTGACGAGTCTCCCTTGTCGTAGTAGATTCGCGTCCGCTTAGGTTCGTACACCCGGCCTTGTCTCGAAATACAGCAAATTGTTACCCGCAAAAAGCCTGATTGCGATCCAAATGTTGAAAAACCATTTTGAAATTGAAAGGGGCGACGCTATGCGTAAACTGACAAGTGTGTCAATTGCGATTCTGATTTTGTGTGCTTCTTTGGGAGCATTTGCTCAAGACAAACCGGTGAATGTTGGGATAGGTGTATTTCACAACTCCCAAACCTGGAATGACCAGGCAGTTGGAAGAGGCCAGAAAGCGTCATATGGATTTCCACCGCAAGCAGAATGATTCCTGGCGATGGAATATTTGGCAGATCGAAACCGGGGAAAACACGGGTAGCTCCTTTCGGTGTCTTTTGGCCACAGTTGGCAGGACCTTGATGCCTGGGAGCAGAGAATGGGGCCGGCAGACATCACTGACGGAAATACCAACATGGTCCCGTATGTGGGTACCGAGACAGCTAGCATCTGGGCGCTTATGACCGATTCCAGTCATATGGCAGGAAATGAGACTCCAAAGCTGGCTGAAGCGAATCACTTCCTGTTGAAGCCCGACGCCGTTGAGGCATTCAAGGACGCGATCAAAAAGATCAATGACGCCATTGGGAAATCGAACTGGCCCATCTCCTACGAGTGGTATGAATTGCAAGACGGCGGTGAAGGCCCACACTATGTGCTGTTGATTTACATGAAAGGATGGGCCGATCTTGCGGGACCAAATCCGTCTTTTCCTGAGATGTTAGAGAAGGCGGTCGGCCGCCATGACGCCGAATTCCTGATGCATGGAGTCGACAAAAATGTGAAGCGGGAGTGGACGGAAACAATCCGCTATCGCGCGGATCTCAGTTATGTTCCAGCAAGTGAACTGTAGGCGTTTATAGGAGGACGGTAGACGCCGTCCTCCTATTGCTGGCTCTTTAATTTCGGACTCACGTCTCGCTCCATCTCGCCTGTCCACTTCAGGAATCGCCATAAGCTCTTTCGCTCTCTCCAGGTAAATTCCCAGAATTCCAGGAAACCGATCTGTTGCATCTTTACGCCGCAGTAAGTCTCGATTCTCCAAAGCAGATACGGACTGCGCCAGGGGGTAAGGCGATGTCCACGGGTGGCATTCCATAAAAATCTGGCGATAGATGGCATGAGGCTTTCTCAGTATATGCGGCGTTCAGGTGTTTGATTTTCGCATGCTAGACTTTCCCACTGCCCTGAATTTATGAGCGATCGTCAAACATCCGAAGATCACTATTACGCTGCTCTTGATCTGGTGGCGGAAGGTGATCATGAAGGCGCGGTTGCGGAGTATCAGAAATCTTTGGATGCAGACCCGAATTTTACGGAAGCCATGCACGGCCTGTCTCGTGCGTTACAGGATCTGAATCGGCTCGACGAAGCGATTGCCATGGCCAAGAAAATAAGCGAGATTGATCCAGATGATGTTTTGGCTCATACCAGCTTGTCGGTTCTGTACCAAAAAAAGGGATGATTCCTGAAGCCGAAGAAGAAGGGAACAAAGCCAGGGTGCTGGGCTGGAAGCAGCAACTGAAGAAAACAGTTAAATTATTCCGTACTGTCCCCAGACCGTTCTCCGGAAATTATTCGTTACTTTGAAACCGCCGCAAAAAGTTGCGAGTGAATCAATCCCTGGAACTGCTTGTCGTCGGCTTTAAAGTGCATCTGTAAGTTGGAGCTATCGGAGTTTACGCTCACGTCTTCCAGTGCCGCTTTTTCGATTGGAGTCGCTGTAAGACGGCGATATAGAACTCCGGCTTTTACGAGCGAAGAAAGCGTCATGGCTGTCGTGGAGTCGGACGTGACTACATCAAGATCAAACTTCACGCCGTCATTAAAATTCATCGCGTAACGCGATCCTATAACGCGCTTTTTGATCATGTCGAAATCGGCGAGTTTGCCAGCATCTCCGAGGGCCGAAAGCAACATGTTCTGGGTCCCCTGCTGATCGAGCACGCTCCACACGGTTCCCGAGTCTACGGAGCCGATCATGTCGGCGAATTGCGGATTCGAATCCAGGGTGGTGGTGTAACCATCCCGGGCGTCAAGCGCTCCCCGCAAAGCACTGCTGTCTCCGAAGAGAAGCGTATTGTCATCGAGGAAAGTCATCTGCATGCCGCCGGACATGTTGTACACATCTGAATCGCGGTATTTTGCCGGCTTGATTTTGTGGAGGCGAATTTTTCGAAGCACAATTTTTTCAGAGAACGAGCCCTGCGCCATTCCAACAACTTTCAATCCCTGTTTTCCCGCCCGATAGGAAACAAAGGTCAACTGTTCGACGTCCTTATCGGGATCGATTCCGATGCCCTTCAATGCACCTTCGAACTGCTTCAGACTTTCGGGCAAAACCTGCTGTTGCAGAGCCATTGCAGTATCGGAATCGCGAAGGGTGCGATAGTCCACCGAGATAAGCTGCTGCACGTCCGATGGAATAACCGAGCGAAAAGAGCTGCCTAGCGGGGCTGACCACGCCGCAGTAGTGAGCAGTAAAAGAGCCGCAGTGAGCTTCGCGAAATTCATGAATACCTCTGCAAAGGGATGTGTATTGTTAGATGCAAGCATCTTCCGCTTAGCGAATCATCCGCTTGGTAAATCTTCGTATAACTATTGTATTCCAGCGGTTAGGGGAGGCGGGAAACCAAAGTGCAAGACTAATCGTACTTCCTTGGGCCTAATGATTTCGGCAAGTTTGGCTCGAACCTCGTCTACAAATTCCTGATTTTTTATTGATGCAAGATTAATTTCCACGTTGGCGAGCGCACCCTCTTTGCCGGCTCTTGCCAGCGCAACAGCGGTTACGAGATCGGAAGTCATTTGAGGACTGGTAATCGACTTCAATTTTTCGGCAAGGGACAAGACTTCATGGGCTTACTCGGCCACGTGGAAAGGAACCATGGTGGACTGCTTCAATGCATCCTCGATTTGCTGGTCCCGGTCCGGCGAATCTTTGGGCTGTTTATGCGCTTTCATTACTTCTTCAAAGATTTGGCGTCGGCGTCTATGGCAATTTTTAACTCCTCCCGCAATATTGCGAGACGTTCAATGGCATTGGACAACTCTTTTTCGTGCTGAGAATAGGCTTTTTTGGTCCGGGAGATGGAAGCCACCATCGTGACTAACGCCGCACCCATGGCCGCGCTCGCGGCGGCGGCACTGCCTCCCCCAGGAGCAGCTTTCGCTTCTGCCAGTTGTTCAATGAAAGGCTCGACTCCCGCGCGAAATCCTCCCGCGAAAACCGTTACACCCACCACTGCCGCCAGACGGTTTTCCAAGATCATTGAGGAATCGAAATTCTCGATTTGCAAAAACCATTCCGCTGCGGATTCCAAAGCCTTCTTCGGGATCAATCCAACGATCTCGCTGCTCGCCGCCGCGACTCCATGACGGGCTGCCTCGGACTTTACAAGTTCGAACACACGGTGAATCGGGGTCTGGTCAAAATCGGTCAGGTTCATAGACACCTGTGCCTGCCCGCGAACCAGAAATCCCGCCGCTTTCACGAAACGCAAGCCTCCGCTCGAAAAGCGAACCGCCTTCGCAATTTTCTTGGCTATATCGACGTCAGCGGTGTCGAGAAAGACGTTGTAAGCGATAAGAGCTTTGCGGGCGCCAACAACTACTGCTCCGGCTGTGGGATGTAACTTCGGATCGCCGAAATCGGGCTTACGCGCCGGGTTGGTGGCAATTTCCGCCAGGATGCCCTCGAATTGTCCCTTCCGAATATATTCGAGATTCTGGCGCTCCGGAATAGTTGCCGCCGCTTCGTAAAGATAAACAGGAACCTGGTATCGCTTCCAGATTTCTGCTCCGGCTTCGCGTGCCATTGCAACGCAATCCTCCAGTGTCACTCCTTCGATAGGAATAAAAGGAATCACGTCCGCCGCGCCAAGACGAGGATGTGCGCCTTGATGCTTGGTCAAATCCAGAATTTCGGAAGCTTTGCCGACGCCGCGAATCGCCGCTTCCTGGATTGCCTGAGGCTCCCCAACCAACGTGATCACGCAGCGGTTATGGTCCGCATCCATCTCACGATCGAGCACGTATACGCCGTCGAGCTTCATGGCTTCGACGATGGCATCAACCTTCGATTGGTCGCGCCCCTCGGAAAAGTTAGGCACGCATTCCACGAGAGAAGGCATGTGGGAAGCATAGCTGTGGCAGTTAGGGCGCTGCAAGTGAGTCTTGCAACTGCGATGGCTCGGACCGGATTTATGTGCTATTGGCCGACGAAAGTGGCTACTTGTGGTTGATTGGACGGTTTGGGAGGAAGATCTTTATGGGATTTTCTTTTGAAAAACCTTCCGACCCCTACTCTCACCTGCACCGTATTCAATCCTGGATTCGGCACAGTCAACCCCGCGTTAGAAATATGCAGATAGCGAATTTCAACGCTCCAGTTGTATTTCTCTCCCAGGATATGAGTCCCGATGGCCGCCGAGGGAGTGAAGTTAACGGTGTTTGTGAACGCGGGAATATCCTGATTCGAAAACAACACCCCGCCGCTCAATTCAAAATAGGGGGAGATACGTCCTCGGGTAGCGAAATTCCATTTCAAATTTAATGGATTAAATCCCGCCGAGTAGGCGGTGCTGGCATCCCTTTTGAAAGACCAGGAAAACAGGGACGACATCCACCGCATATTCGAAGCGTCCATTAAGAAAACCGGGACCATGCGGACGCGTCAAAACCCATCCATAGCGCGCGCCCACGTTCCAGGCACTGGTGCCGGATGTGCCGCCGGGGACGGAGTGTCCCCCTCCGGTCCAAAGTCCAATCTCGTGTCCGCCGTCTTCGGGACGGGCTTGCGCGGTTACCAGCGAAGGCAGGAATAGAATCATGCCGACAAAAATCTTCAACAGCCTCGCGCCACGTGAATTGGGAAGTCTCATAAGCCCAAACCGCCATCGACGGTGAGAATCTGTCCAGTGATGAAACTGGGTGATGTGGCGAAGAAGCGAATCGCGGCAGCGACGTCTTCAGCCGAGCCGTTACGGCGCATCGGAGTTTCCTTGGCCGTTTTCTTCATGAAGGCGGAAGCGGATTTTTCTCCGAGATCGATCATTCCCGGGGCGACGCAATTCACCGCGATATCCGGAGCTAGCGCCTTTGCCATAACTTGGGTCAGCATATGAAGAGCGGCCTTGGATGAACAGTAATGCGCGTGGGTCGCCCAAGGACGCACACCTCCTAGCGACCCCAGATTTATGATTCTTCCTTTTCTCGCTCGCAGCAGTTTCAGGCTTGCCTGCGACATGATAAAAGGCCCACGCGTATTCGAGGCAAACATTGCGTCCCACTGTTTGATAGTGAGCTTTTCAAATTCAACGGTTTCATAGTTCGCCGCATTATTAATTAAAATATCGAGACCACCGAATTCTTTTGCAGTTTCGCGGACGCCGTTCACTACGCTTTTTTGTCGGTGACGTCACAGCGCAAGCGCGATTGCCCTGACGCCAAAACTGCCAAGATCAATCACCGTAGATTGAGCTTCGCGCATGGAAGTTAGGAATGTGATAGCAACATCGGCGCCCGCCTCCGCGAGTGCTAAAGCCGCAGCTCTTCCCAGTCGACGCGCCGCACCGGTAATTAAAACCGCCTTGCCTGAAAGCGGCTTTCCGGCGCTGGAAGCTCTGGCAGTCTTAGCCATGGATATTCGGATTGTAACCGCTGTGACGACGGGGTTTACAAAGTCGGATCAGAGGATCTTCCTGCCGCGAGGTCTTTTACCAGTTCCAAGTCCGCTTCCAGAAAATCATACGTTGGCAACTGGGAACGATCCGACCATTGCAAATCTTTGAAAATTTTGTTTTCGAGCTCACCCTTAAAATCTTTGACGACAAAAAACCGCAACTCTACCGAACTTCCATTCTTGTATTCATGGCGGATGCGGGCAACCTCATCTCCAATGATCGCGTCGATTCCAAGTTCCTCATCCAATTCCCGCCAGAGTGCGTCCCGCGGCTGCTCGCCCTCTTCAATTTTTCCGCCTGGGAACTCCCATTTCAGAGGCATCGTCTGGTGGCGGGTACGCTGGCATACCAGAATCTTGTCGTCCTTAAAAATCAATGCCGCGACCACGCGTTTCATGGGTTCCTCGACGTTAACTCTAACTCATGGGTTCGACGTATGAGCTTTGCATTCTGTTGATATATCGAAGTCCCAGACATCTCAATAATTCCAACTCGCCTCGCTAATGTGAGCAACTGAACAAGTATTTGCGGGATGCGTCGCCGTAGAAGCGATTATCGAAAGGCTTCTTTATTTACCACGTATGGCATCAGGGTAAAGTCGCCGCCGTAATTCTTTTCGAGAACGTCCATCAGACCTTGAATGCAGCGTCCAGCCATTCCTTTGTTCGGATCGGTTGAGAGGCGGGTTATTTTCCCAGCACTGGCGACGTGCGGATAAAGGCGGCAACGATCTTCTATCGCCGGATCCCGAAGCGGGGAGTCGGGAAGCAATGGCTCCTTTTCGTAAACATCGAGGGCGGCGCCCGCAATCCAATTTTCTTTCAGCGCCCGCACTAAAGCTGCTTCGTCTATCACTGCCCCGCGGGATGTATTGATCAAAAATGCTGAACGCTTCATGAGCCGCAAGGAGCGTTCGTTGAACAGATGGAAAGTAGGGTTCGCGCCCTGTCCTTCACGAATCAGTGGGACGTGGATGCTCACAAAATCCGCCTCTCTGAGCGCATCTTCGAACGATACATACTGGATCTTTGTTTTCTCATTCGAGATGCCGCGGTCATGGCGCAGATCCATGACCTCCTGAATTGCGGCGATGTATTGCTCGTTATTGCGCGTAGGGTTGTAGCAGAGGATATTCATGTCGAATCCGGCGCACTTCTTGATCATTGCGAGCCCAATGCGCCCTGTACCAATAATGGCGATGGTTTTGCCGGTTACTTCATCCCCCAAAATCGGCAAAGAAGGATGCCAATAATTCCATTGGTGATCACGAGTCAGACGCTCGGCGGTCCAAGTTTTGCGCGCGAGACATCCGAGCATGAAGAACGCAAATTCCGCGGTGGCTTCAGTCAGGACATCCGGAGTATTGGTGAATGGAATTTTGTAACGATTGGCGGCGGCGCGGTCGATGTTGTCGAATCCAACCGCGTACTGCGACACTACTTTTAAAGTTCCATCTCCCGCTGCGAAGACTTCGGCATCTACTGGATCGCGCAGACTGGAGATAAGGCCATCAATGCCAGACTTCACTTTTTCAATGATCAAGGTCTTCGGTGGAGGGGCAAGCTCGGGATAAACCTCGACCTCGTAACCACGCTGCCGAAGTAAGCCAATGGCATCGCCGATATCGCAGGTCGCGAAGACTCTTAATTTGGGGGCCATGATGTTTAAGATCCGAGCCCTACTTGAATAGCCAGCGCGTCGCGGTCTTGGCGAATGTTTTGTGTCTCCTGCCCAAATACCTTTCGTGGCAGGACTGCAAACGCGGGTTCTTTCAGCGAGATCATGTCGTCTGCCATCTCCGACATGTCGAGCTTGTACTTCTTTTCATAGAGTTTAAGAAACTTCCGGATCCGCGTCGGGTCGCTCATCGCCCTGGCAACGCCCTCAACAATGACGGCTTGATTTGAGTTTTCATTACAAACTACGCAATTCGGATTGTGTTTGAGATTGTGAGCCTTGCGCGACTGGCCTCCGGTGCTGAAGCAAAATTCCCCCTGCCACCACAGCCCCCAGACCACCATGGTGTGCGGCCTTCCGTCCGGCCTCGATGTTGTGATCCAGTAATTGTGCGACTTTTCCAGTCTTTGTCGAGCCCAGCTCCAAGGCAGCAGATCCTTTTTTCCGGACGGCAACCCGTAGCCTGGATAATGCGGGCGAGTGGCCCTCGGCGTTTTCGCTGTGCCGGTCTTGCTTGCCATAGGGAGAACCTTAAAACAGTTTCCGGTAAAAAGTCATCTCGTCTTAGGATTTTGGTCGCGGAATTGGACTTTTAGATTTGATCTAGACTAGACGCCATGAATTCACCTCCTCTTCTCCAGCTGAAAAATCTGCGGGTCATGCGGGGAGAGAAAGTCGTGCTGGACGACCTGAGTCTGCAGATCGCTGCGGACGAGCGCGTGGCAATTCTTGGTCCCAATGGGTGCGGCAAATCCACCCTGATTAAAACTATTACACGCGACTGCTATCCGGTAGTTCGCGCGGGGTCTTCGATGAGCATTCTCGGCCGGCAAACATGGAATGTGTTCGAATTGCGTTCAATGCTAGGCATCGTTTCAAACGATCTGATGTCGGCTGTTACGGGCGATGCTACGGGGATTGATGTTGTTCTGTCAGGCTTCTTCAGCAGCGTCGCGATTTTTTCGAATCACAGATTAGATTCGACACAAAGAAAATCCGCCCAATTGGCGCTGGAGCAAATCGAAGTTCCCCATCTCGCGGAGCGGCCTGTCAAGGAGATGTCTTCGGGAGAGGCGAAAAGAATTTTGATCGCGCGGGCTTTGGTTCACGAACCGAAAGCCTTGCTATTCGACGAGCCCAGCAATTCTCTGGACGTGGCGGCCCGATACAGTTTGCGTCAGACCATGAGTGTGCTTGCGAATTCTGGGATCGGAATCATTATGGTGACCCACGATTTGTCGGACATCGTCCCGGAAATTGACCGCGTCGTCCTGATGCGCGATGGAAAGATTGTCGCGGATGGAAAAAAAGAAGACATGTTAAGTTCCGAGCGTCTCGGGGAACTTTTCGAGATGAAGGTTGACGTTGAACAGAGAGACGGCTTCTATCATCTCTGGTGAGGTCGGAGCGGCCAGCCCGAATCTTTCTTCTTACTTGTGTGTGATGGCCCTCTGGGTCAGTATTTTGCTGACGTCAGGACGCCCATTTGGACAACTTATATTGCCTTCGCTGCAATCGGGAACTGGAGACCGGACATAAATCGGTCGCGCTGTATATGTTTGCGCAGACGGTCGGCATTCGTCCCCGACAAAAATCTGGAGCGAAGCGCGTATGTTTCTGTCCGCAATGCTCGGTTTCGCTGGCCATGGGACCTCCGCCAGAGGGAGCGCTCAACGTGGCAGCGTGGAAGATGATCCGCGATCTGGTCGGCGCGGACCCCGCTTTGAATGAAGCAGCATGGGACGCTCTGCGAGGTGTTGTGGGACTTCTGCCCGCGACTGGGACGGATGGTCCGGACAGATTAAATTCCGCTGGATACTTTGAGTTCTGAGCGGCTTTGGGCTGACACCTTAAAATCTCTCAAACACAGTTCCAGGCCGCCGAATTCCTCATGGTCGTTTTGATCCACCGTGAAGGCTATGTCCAGCAAGTCTCCCGGGAGCAGTTTGGCTTCCTGACATTGCTCCGCCATACGCCAACCCATTGCTTTGTAGGTGACTGACTTTCTCCATCCTCCGTTTGAGCCGCCATCCTTCGCAGGACAGAGTTCGGGCCGGTACGAATTGCTTCGCCATCCAGTTTCCTTCGGTACGACTATCCTCGCTGTCAGGATCGGTGCGCCGTCCGCTGTCTTCCGGACACTTCGAGGCGCAAACGCCTCCGCTGTGCTCAGGCGACCACCAGAATGCGCCGGATTGGCTGAACACGTTGCCGAAAACTTCCGGGTGCCGCAAACCCACGTACGCTGCGGCAAGTCCGCCGGCACTCTGACCGCTGACCACAGTGCGCGCTGGATCGCGAGTGACGTTGTAATGTGCTCGAACCCATGGGACCAATTCCGTTGCCATAAAATCGGCGAATTCCGGATTAGCTACAAGATCAACCAGACGCCGGTTTCCAACATTGTCGACCATCACCACGACAGTCGGAGGGATCTTGCGGGTGGCGATCAGATTGTCCAGTGTCGTCTGCCCTTGGAAGTCGTCCGAGAGGATGTCGTCCCCGTCAAACAGAACAAGTAGCGGGTTTGGCGGCCCGTCCGATTTGTAGCCGGCCGGTGTGTAAATGAAGAGATTCCGCTCCAGTTCTTGGATCGCGCTCTTCATTCATCTGTTTCTCGATTCGACCTGCTGGTGTTCCCGGCCTACTTACGATCCATGGTTGCGGCGCTGCGTCGGGTAACTCAACTATGCTTTGGCAGCTGAACTTTGTGGCGGTCTTCGGACACTCCCATCGTCTTGGGTTGTAAGAATCGGCCTGACCCGTCGCTTGGTGTTCTCCGAGACCGGCGGATTGTTGGGAATAAGTCTATAAGTGAAGCGCGCGCCCTTCGGGAGCTTCAGAGTCAAATACCAAACATCCGAATCTCCTATCCGGTGCATGAGATTGTTCCGCGTAGGTCCGGGAACATTAAATGAACCTGTCACCATGACATTGCGAGTATCGTGCTGTGCCCGCCATAGAAATGTCACCAGCCAATAATTGGCATTGAGCTGCTCGACCAGCGGAGTGCCCTGCGCTGCGATGCTCTTTCCAAAAACTCTCGTGCTAGCTTCAGCCTCACATGTTTTTCCTTCATGATTTGTGGAGGCGCCATCAGGCGGACGTTTCGAGAACTGAATACAGGCTGCGGATTCCCGACACCGAAAGGCTCGATTTGTTTCAATAATTGAAAAAAGTCGGGAGTGATATGGTCGAGCGAAACTTCCGCGTCAACGTTAAGCGCTGGTTCAAAATCCGCCAGTGTAAGTTGGGATCGTGCGAAAGTATCGAGGTGTGTGCGAAGGGTGGCGATGTTTTCGGACCGCATGGAGAATCCCACTGCATGCGCGTGTCCTCCGTAACGCGTGAAGAGGGTTCCGCAGGATTCCAAAGCATTCAATAGATGGAATGCATGGATCGATCGCCCCGAACCGTGGGCTTCTTCTCCGTCGCGTGAAATCACGAGCGCCGGGCGTCCATAACGTTCCACCACACGAGTCGCCGTAATCCCGATTACTCCGCGATGCCAATTTTCGCCGTCGATGACCATGCAAAAAGCATCGTGAAGTGAGGGCTCTTGCTCGAAGCGTTGCTCAATCGATTCGAGAATGCGGCGTTCTTCTTCCTGACGTTCGCCATTGAGCTGATCTAGTTTGGAGGCAATCTCACGAGCGCGATCATTGTCTTTGACGCTGAAGAGTTCAATCACGTCGCGAGCAATATCCATGCGGCCCGCCGCGTTGATCCGTGGGGCAATCCGGAATCCAACTTCGCCGGAAGTCAGAGGACGTCCAGTAAGCTGCGCTACTTCGAGCAAGGCTCTAAGACCGGGATTCACCGCATTCCGCAAAGCCTCCAAACCTAATTTTGCAAACACGCGATTTTCTCCGGTGATGGGGACGGCATCGGCGACAGTAGCAATGGCGACCATCTTCATAAAAGACAGCAGCAGCCGCGACTGGTCTTTCTCTGGCAGGCGGCGTTCCATAAGTGCCTGAGCCAGCTTGAAAGCCACACCAGCCCCGCAAAGCGTTTTACATGGATAATCGCATCCTGCTTGATTGGGATTCAAAATGGCGAGCGCATGCGGAACCCCATCCGGCCCGGGAATGTGATGGTCGGTCACGATGAGATCGACGCCGACACGTTTTGCGGTTTCTGATGCGGCGAAAGCGCGAATACCGGAATCCACGCTGATGATCAGTCGAATGCCCGCCGCGGCTGCAGTTTCAATGACGTCTCCACGGAGGTCATAGCCTTCTCGAATCCGATGGGGCACGTGGAAATCGGCAGCGCCTCCGCAAAGTTCAATCGCAGTCTTAAGAACGACAATGGCGGTAGTGCCGTCCACATCGTAGTCGCCATAAACGAGAATGCCTTCCTTGTGCTCGATAGCGGCGTCGAGGCGGTCTACGGCGGCCTTCATCCCAGACATCAAGTAGGGAGAATGTAATTGAGAGATCGAAGGCGAAAGGAAACGTGTAGCCAGCTCAAGCGAATCAATTCCGCGTGTGATCAACAGACGGGACAGTATTTCCGCGAGCTGCGGATTTTGAAGAGTGACGGTGGTTGAGGTCCGCAGTTCCGAGCAGAGTTTATCTACGGAGATTGCGTCCGCTGATCGCAGATTCCAGCGCACGAACTATCTTTCGTCGCCGAGATCAGATTCGTCAATGGGGATGCCGCCAAGATCTTCCGCCATCTCTAAGAGATGCTGATAGCGGTCGTACCATTCCGTGGAAGCTTCATAAACGAGCATGATACCCTGATGCGCGAATCCTAATTGAACGAACCCGGTCTTGCCCAGATAGGTACGTAACCATCGCGCATCCTCGAGTTCTTCATCGCCGGGAAGTTCAGTTTCGGCCAGCGTTTCCATCAGCGCTTCCAGTTCCTCTCGCTTCAATGTCCAGGCATCCATCGTTAGGAAAGGCGCTCCGGAAGCTTTGGCAAGCTCGACGAAATCTTTCCAACTCTCAGGATTGTCGCCGGACTTCCACATGACGCACTGCACATCGTCATAATCCACGTAGCCGGGATAGCGACGCATGCCGTGGCCTTCAACGAAGGCAATCATGTCGTCCCTTAAATTAGCGAGGTTATCGGTGCCTACTGTCATTTGCGTGTCAGTCATTCTAAGCCCGCAGATGGATGTTTGTCGTCATCCCCTGGCCGCAGCCACGGGCGTGGATGGCGGTTTTCCTGTGCTACACTACTTTTTTATTAGAGCCTCCGATCTACCTCATGCTCCTTTCCAAAGAATATGTGGGCTATCTGTCCCGCGAAGTCACAAAAAAACTGATAGCCGGGGAACTCATCGAAACCAAAGCCCAGGCTGCGGTGACGGAAAGAGTCCACGCGGCGATTCTCGAGGAATTTTCTCTCGAAGACCGCATCAATGATGAGGTTCGAGTAATTCTCGAAGCTTATTCCGACGAAATGCGGAAGAGCGGGGCCGACTACCAGGAAATGTTCCGCAAAGTGAAAAGCGAGTTAGTCCGCAAATACAAGGCGGTGCTGTGAGGGTAAGCCGCGATAAAGTGAACAAGGTCGCGCACGTGGTTACGGACGCGCTGGCTGAAATGGATAACGTGGATTTCGTCGAAGACCGCAACACGCTGCGGTTGGAAGTGCGAAAAATTTTGGAAGATCTGCTGAATCACGAAGCTAGAATCGATCAAGCCGCCCGCGTCAAGATCGAAAGCCAGAAGCGCACCATTCTCGAAGGCAGCCAGGAGTGGGACATTCTCTATCGCAAGTATTACAACGAAGAAGTTAAAAAGTTAGGCATGTAATTCCCTCGACCTTTTCCCAGAAAATCACTTCGTATATCTGAACGCCCACCAGATCACTGGAATTTGCAATGGCAGCCGCGACCATTGAACCCACGAACGTCCTAACAATCCCGGAAATGGTATGTGCGCAATCGCCATGTAAATGTTGGCAGGGAATACTGCAACCAATAGCGCTACCAATCCGTAAGCGGCGGGCCGTCTGAATTGCGGGACCAACAGTCCCGCGCCACCGAGAATTTCAGCTGCGCCGCTGATCCACACTAAGGTTCTCGGGTGGGGCAGGATCGGTGGAATAATTCGAAGGTACGGTTCCGGAAAAATAAAGTGAAAAAATCCCGAGACGATAAAGAAGACGGCAAGTGAGACTAATCCGAACATGAAAATCATGATATCGGGTTAGGCATTGACCAGGTTTTCGGCGGGCGCAGCGACTAAAACTCCGTCGCGCACGTCCCGGATCCAAGCCTGCATCCATTGATTTGGATTGTGGTTGCCGTGCAGCCGGAGTTTCAGAAAATTATCCGTGAGCGCTTCGGTAAAGTCGCCGGCTGGCTCGGATGGCGGCGTGTTTAGTGTGATGGCATCCAGTGGTCCACCGATAAATGACAGCATGAACTCAAGTTTCTTTTTCTCGCTCAGCTCACGCAGAATTGAATTTCGCTCGCGAGCTACATGCAACGGAACTTGACCGCGCATAGTCGCCGCCGGAGTTCCTGGACGCGGCGAGTAAGTGAATACATGCAAATAAGTGAGTGGAAGATCCGCGATCATCTGACGTGTTTCATCGAAGTCGGCATCGCTTTCGCCCGGAAAACCGACCATGACATCCGCTCCAATGGCCGCCGTAGGAATCGCCTTGCGGATTTTCTCAACCTTTGCGCGATAGTGCCAAGGACGATATTTACGATGCATGAGCCGAAGCATTCTGTCGCTGCCGGATTGCATCGGTACGTGTGCATGCTTGGCGATGCGAGGAGAATCCTCCATGATTTCAATCAGCTGATCGCTCCAGTCCATCGGCTCAACCGACGAGATACGCAGCTTTTCTAGCAAAGTCTCTGAAAGAATCGCGCGGACTAATTCTTCGAAGCGAAGACTGGGGGAGAGGTCTCTGCCCCAGCGTCCTAAATTAATTCCGGAAATCACTACTTCCCGATAGCCCGCTTCGACCAGCGAATTCACTTCGGCAAGCACTCGTTGCAGTGGCAAAGAACGGCTTTGTCCGCGAACGTAGGGGATCACGCAAAAGGAGCACCGATTGTTGCAGCCATCTTGTACTTTGAGGTTGGGACGCGTTCGTTCGGCGGTGGCGTCGAAAACCGGAGCAGCCAGCAATTCCGTGTGGGCGAAAATGTCGGATACGAAGAGCTTATGGTTCGGAGTAGGAGAGAGTTGAACCAAATCTGTTTGCGCCGGTTGGGAAGCGTGAAGCACCAGTTCCGCTAGTTGATGCTTGTGCGAATTTCCGACTACCTGAGTTACACCTGAGAGAGAAGCAATTTCCTCCGGCGCTCTTTGTGCATAACAACCCGTGACTACGATCTTGCAGTCGGGATTTTCGCGATGGATACGGCGGATGGCGGCGCGGGCGTCTTGATCGGCCGCAGCGGTAACAGTGCACGTATTCAGCACAACAATCCCGGCGTCATGGGTAGATCTGGCACGAGTCAACCCTTGTTCTCGGAATTGCCGCCCAATTGCGGCGCCATCGGCTTGAGTAGCGCGGCAACCGAAATTTTGTACGTAGAAACCTTTCACGGAAAAATGATACCGCACTTAAGTGGTTGGGCCTCATAGCGGTGCGTGGCAGGCGGAAATATACTTGACACAGGAAGGCAGAAAGCTAAAAATGTGAATGTCGGCTCATATAGCCCGACAATATATTAGAGAGTTATATAGAGGTTTAGAAATGAAAAAAGAGCAGATAGAACCTCAACTTGCCCAAAAGTTAGACACCCCTCTTAAGCGAATCCTCCAAGAATTCCAGTGCCCTGTTTCCGACAATTATCGACTTCGGGTTTTGCTCCTAGACGCGGAGGATCGGAAAAAGCGTAGCGATACATCGGCAGACAAGTGGTCGCCTGATTCTGGCCGAATCGAGATTCGCTTTGAGCCAATTAAAGCGAGGAAACGTGTCCCTGTGATTCGAATGAATAACTATCCCTATCGGAAGATTACCGATATGTGGGATTCCGGTATGACGGCGAGACAGATTAGTGATGCGCTGCAGCTCTACGCTACTCCTGGATCCAAAAACAAATATGCTCGCGTGGGCAACATCCTAACCAAACTACGGATCGGGAAAAAAGTGGGCGACGAGTTTATAAAGCTGAGGCGCGGGAATCGAAGAACAACGGCAAAGTCCGATCGAACTGAAAAGCGAATTGAGAACATCGCGAATGCGAACATCTATGCCGAGCCGACGGAACCTCAGCTTCTCAAGTCTTTGGTAGTGGCCCTGGATATTGCTGAATCCAAGCCGGAATGGAAATTTGTTTCGCTGAAAAAGTTCCGCGACGAAATTCTTCCTGACTTTCCGGTCGCACCCGATGTGTTCAAACCGACGGACGCTCACTGGCAGGGAGCGATTCGGAGTGCCATTGAGAAGAGGTTAATTCTCGTTGGAAAGGTCCCGAACCCGAAGTCTCCTCAGTTTCCGGTTACGAGTATTCGTTTAAACCGCTTGATGCCTGAGGTGCAACAAGCCTTAGGGGTCGAAAAAAAGGACTTAGGTTTCCACCCAATCCACATAAAAGGCGAACCATTGTCCGCAACCATTTTACGGGAGAGGCGTTGAGGATTGGCGCTCTATTACTTAGAAACCAGCGCTTTAGTCAAACTGTATATTCACGAGTCTGGCACGGAGCGGCTACTTAGCCTCGTCGGCGAAACTGGTCATCAATTTTCAATTCTATCTCTGGCGCAGGTAGAACTCCGAGCGGCAGTCCGCAGGCGCCAGCGTATCGGCGAAATTACGAATTCGGAAGCTAACGGAATAATAGAAGCTTTCCGTCAGCATTCCGAAGGTACGTTTCTGATACAGCCGCTGTCAGACTCTTTGTTGGACGTGGCATTTGCCCTAGTCGACGGTTATGGACTCAGAGGCTACGATGCCATTCAATTGGGGGGATATCTTCAGCTACGATCCATTTCAGGAGCTGACGAGCCGGTTTTCGTTTGTGCAGATAAGGCACTCTTGTCTGCGGCACGAAACGAAGGGTGTCCAATCTTAGATCCATCTTCCTAGCTGTCCGGAATTAAAATGGGCCGCCAACCAAGAAGCAGGTGACTTTTCTTGGCCATCGGCCCATTCGACCCTGAGTTGGATCGAGGTGATTTCCTTTATGCTAGGCCGAATAAAGTAGAAGTCAAGAAAAGTTTGCCAGATTTTGGGACATGTGCAAAGTGGGAACTAGGACACTGTCCTGATTCCAAAATGGACATTTTCAATTCGATTAAGCACGAATCTGATCACGCGAGTTTTTTCCACGATTTGGCAACACCGGGTGGCGCTAAGTGAACCGTCCCGCGTTGACACTCTGATTCGTAAGATGTTAATTTTAATAGTTCCAAACCACTCTTCACTCGAGAGACCTTCAAGCAAATCATGGATGAGACCTTACGACAGATAGGCGAATTACTGCTCCGATCCATCCCAACCATTATTTTTATGGTTTTGCTTTATGGCTTATATACGCTTCTGGTTCATAAGCCCTTGATGAAGGTCCTCGCGGAACGTCGCAGCAAAACTGAAGGGGCCATTGAGAAAGCTCGGGCAGATATGGCAGCGGTAGAGGCTCGCACCTCCGAATATGAGCAAGGTCTCCGCGAAGCTCGAATGACAGTCGTTAGGACGCAGGAAGCTCGACGTCAGCAGGCCTTGCAAGCCAGAACAGCACTGGTAGAGGAGACGCGGTCTACAGCACAGGCGCAAGTCGAAAAGGCGCGAGCCGCCATTGAGAAAGACAAAGCAGCCGCCCAACAAACTCTGCAATCAGAAAGCAGCGACTTCGCCAACGAAATCATCGAGTCCATATTGCGTCCGGGCAAACTACAGCCTTCAGCGGGGGCGCGGTGAGAATAGCGGCTAAAATGTCCAAGTTTGGAAAGCTCATCTTGCTGGCATGCGCTCTCTATCTCTTTTCAGGAATGGCGATTGCCCAGGCCGCTGGGTCAGAGTCTTCGCCAGCCGGTCAGATCCAGACGTCTTCGTCGTCTGATTTAGCCAAACAATCGCAAGAAGCGGGGAATCAGGACGAGCAGGCGGAATTCAAGCACTCCGCTTCGGTGCGGCTAATAGCGAGGTGGACCGGCCTCAGCCTGGATGGGGCCTATTGGTTATGCGTGGTCTTGAACTTTGCAGTTATTCTCGCGGCAATAGTCTGGGCATCCAAGAAAAACTTGCCCGGCATGTTCCGAGATCGAACGGCTTCCATCCAACATGCGATGTCCGAGGCGCGTAAGACGAGTGAAGAGGCAACTCGACGCTTGTCCGATATCGAAAGCCGGCTATCGAAATTAGGCTCGGAGATCCAGGAGATGCGTGTCGCTGCCGAGAAAGAAGCTGTGGACGAAGAAGTCAGGATCAGGGCCGCGGCGGTGGAAGAAGCCAGGAAAATCGTGGAGTCGGCGCAACAGGAGATCGCGACGGCGGGTAGAACAGCAAGACGCGAGCTGCGGGCCTATGTCGCGGACTTAGCCGTATCGCTGGCACGAAAACAGATTCACGTGGACACTCCAACTGACCAGGAATTGATTCGAAGTCTCGGGAAGCAACTGGATGCGCAGGGACCTGCGAAAGGCTAGGCTCGATTATGGCTTCGGTGACTAATACCTACGCTCGCGCTTTCGCCGATGTAGTATTCGATCGGGGCCTGGATCCAGCGAAAACCCTCCGGGAAGTGCGATCGCTCGCGGAATTAGTCGGCAGTAGCCGTGAATTGCGCGAGGTCTGGGAGACTCCCTCGATCACCGCGGAGCAAAAGCGAGGAGTGCTCGACGCCATTGTTGGCCGTGAAGGGCTTTCACTAGAGGTGAGAAATTTTGTGGCGGTGCTGATCGATCATCGCAGAATAAATTTCTTGCAGGAAATTGTGAAACAGTTCGAACTGGAATTAGATCAGCGGTTAGGCTTCGTCGAAGTTCAGGTCACGACGGCGAGAGAACTTGACTCGGACGAAAGAGGATCGCTGGAATCGGAAGTCTCGAAACTGACTGGCAAGAAGATTCGCGCAAACTATGCTCGAGAATCATCCTTATTAGGCGGTGCGGTGATACGAGTCGGCAGCACCATCTACGATGGTTCGGTGGATGGGCAACTGGAAAAAATTAGAGAGAAAATTGTCGGAAGATAGTTTTTAAAGAAGAAATGACCACGTCCTCGGGTAAAGGCAGAACTTATGGCACAAATCAGAGCGGATGAAATTACACAGCTGATCCGGCAGCAGATTGAAAACTACGAATCGAAGATCGCTGTCGATGAAGTTGGGACCGTAGTGACTCTCGGCGACGGGATTGCGCGAGTCCACGGTCTCGATAAGGTCATGGCTGGAGAGCTTCTTGCCTTCCCGCACGATCTCGCAGGCATCGCGATGAACCTGGAAGAAGATCAGGTCGGCGTGGTACTGCTCGGGGACTACACCGAAATTCGAGAAGGCGACGAAGTGAAGCGCACGGGGCGCATCATGAGCGTTCCAGTAGGCGACGCAATGATTGGCCGCGTTGTGAATGCCTTGGGACAGCCCATTGACGACAAGGGCCCCATCGCTACCGATCAGACAATCGCACTGGAACGTCTCGCTCCGGGAGTCATCGACCGTCAGCCGGTTCGCGAACCCATGGCCACCGGGTTGAAGGCGATCGACAGTATGATTCCGATCGGCCGCGGCCAGCGCGAGTTAATCATCGGCGATCGGCAAACCGGAAAAACCGCGGTTGCTCTCGATACCATCATCAACAACAAAGGCAACGACCTCATTTGTATCTACAACGCAATTGGGCAGAAGCGGTCTTCCATCGCGCAGGTGGTCAAAATTCTTACCGATCAAGGCGCCATGGATTACACCATCGTGGTTGCGGCTTCTGCTTCTGAACCCGCGCCCATGCAGTACATCGCGCCTTATGCGGCGTGCGCGATGGGCGAATTTTTTCGTGACAGCAAACGTCACGCGCTAGTCATCTACGACGATTTATCGAAGCATGCAGCCTCTTATCGCGAAATTTCTCTGCTGCTGCGCCGTCCTCCGGGACGCGAGGCCTATCCAGGAGACGTTTTTTATCTTCACTCGCGATTGTTGGAACGCGCTTCCAAACTTAGCGACAAGAATGGCGCTGGGTCACTCACGGCCTTGCCGATTATCGAAACCCAGGCGGGCGACGTTTCCGCCTATATTCCGACGAATGTGATTTCCATCACTGACGGTCAAATATTCCTTGAAACAGATCTGTTCAACAGCGGCGTGCGTCCGGCGGTGAACGTTGGTATCTCGGTCAGCCGCGTCGGTGGCAGCGCCCAGATCAAAGCCATGCGGCAGGTCGCCGGAACTTTGAAGTTGGATCTCGCGCAGTATCGTGAACTGGCGGCGTTCTCCCAATTTGGAAGCGATCTTGATAAGTCCACCCAAGCGCAGTTGAATCGTGGACAACGACTGGTGGAAGTGCTGAAGCAGAAACAATTTTCTCCGCTACCTTTCTCCAAGCAGATTTTGATTATTTTCGCTGGCACAACGGGAGCGTTTGATGATTTACCGGTAGACCAGATTCGCGATTTCGAAGCCGAGCTTTATAAGTATGTCGACTCAGCCAATCCTGGTCTCCTACGAACGATCATGGAGAAGAAAGTTCTCGATGACGCGCTCAAGGCCGAGATGACAAAGGTTATCAAGCAAGCCAAGGAGACCTTCGTCGCAGACCGAAAAGCCATGCAGCCGAAAGACAACCAGCGAGAACAAAAACAGAATAAGGCTGAGACGAATGGCGGCTCCCGGCAGGAACAGAAACAATCGCAATCACACCAGCAAACTAAGAAAGAAGCGGAGCGCGAGCCGGAAAAAGTTGCGGCGAAATAAGAGCGTCTTAACAGCGGAAAAGCATGGCTAATATCCTCGACATTCGGCGGCGGATTCGCAGCGTGATCAATACGCGGCAGATCACGCGTGCCATGAAGATGGTATCGGCGGCCAAGTTGCGGCGTGCACAGGAGCGGGCATTGGCGGCTCGTCCTTATGCGCAGATGTTGATCAATGTGTTGAAATCTTTGACCTCGCGAGTTGAGATTTACGATCCTGAGACGGGGGAACTGCGGCATCCGCTGCTGGCGCATCGTGAAGAGAACAATATTCTTCTGATCGTCGTCACTGGAGATAAAGGTTTGGCGGGTGCGTTTAATACGAATATCTTGAAGGCCGCTTCTCGTTTTCTGGAATCGAAGAAAGACAAACATATAGAAATAGAAGCCATCGGACGAAAGGGCCGTGACTTTTTGCGGAGGCGATATCCGGTAGAGGAACCAAGAAAGGCGGACTCAAAAGATCCTTCAAAGATTGCGCTCATCGGGGAACATATCGGTGTTCTGAACAAGCTCGAATATTCCCTGGTATCGGAAATTGGAGATGATATTGTCGAGCGTTACAGCAACGAGGCGATCGACGCGGTTTATCTGGTTTATAACGAGTTCAAGTCGGTCATTGCGCAGCGCCTCATAGTGGAGAAGATCCTGCCGATTGAGCACATCGGAACTCCCGAAGTAAGTCAGGCGGAAGGCATGAGCCTGGAGGAGAAGAAGCGCGTGGCTGAAGCATCAAGGGGTGCCGGAGTTGGCCTGCGTCCTCAGGACACCAGCGATCTCGATGAAGCCGCGAAGAAATTTGCCACGGCTCCGGTGGACTACATCTATGAGCAGCCGCCGGAAGAAATTTTCCGGTCATTGCTGCCAAAGTATGTGAAGATCCAGATTTTTCGCGGCATGATGGAGTCCATTGCAGCCGAACATGCCGCGCGTATGACGGCGATGGATGCGGCGAGCAACAACGCAACCGACATGATCGATTCATTGACGCTGGCGATGAACCGGGCCCGCCAAGCCAAGATCACTAAAGAGATTATAGAAATTGTGAGTGGCGCGGCAGCGTCGTAAAGGGGCTATTGGCTTTTAGCTCTTAGCTATTAGCTGATTCCCAAGCTCCAAATGACTGGGTAGTGAAACCAGCACTTTTTACGGTAGAGAGGTTCAAGCCAAGAGCCAGGAGCAAAGAGCTATCTATGCCAGAAAACGTAGGTCACGTAGTTCAAATTTCCGGTCCCGCGGTGGACGTTCAATTTTCCGAAGCCACCATGCCGCCAATTTATGAAGCGCTGCGTGTGGTCAGCGAAGGGTTCACGGTTCCGTCGCCCGTAAATGTTGTTCTCGAAGTGCAGCAGCATTTGGGCGAAGGTCGCGTCCGCTGTATCGCTATGGAGGCGACCGAGGGCATGGTGCGCGGGATGAAGGCCATCGACCAGGGCGGCCCGATTTCGGTCCCCGTAGGCCATGGGACGCTCGGACGGGTGATGAACGTCATCGGCGAACCGGTCGACAATCTTGGTCCGGTTCAATATAAGGAGCGACATCCTATCCATCGTCCGGCTCCGCTTTTTGAAGATCAGGCTACCAGCGCCGAAATGTTCGAGACCGGGGTGAAGGTCGTCGATCTGATCCAGCCGTTTTTGAAGGGTGGAAAGATTGGGCTATTCGGCGGCGCCGGTGTCGGCAAGACGGTCTTCATCCAGGAATTAATTAACAACGTCGCCAAGCAGCACGGCGGATTTTCAGTTTTTGCCGGCGTTGGAGAACGTACCCGTGAAGGCAACGATCTCTGGCTGGAAATGACGGAGTCGGGAGTGATCAAGCCTGGCGATCCGGAACATTCCAAAGCGGCGCTGATTTATGGACAGATGACTGAGCCGCCCGGTGCGACGGCTTCGAGTAGCATTAACGGGCCTGACGGTTGCCGAATATTTCCGCGACGTCGAAGGCGCCGACACGCTGCTTTTCATCGACAACATCTTCCGCTTCACCCAGGCCGGCTCTGAAGTCTCAGCATTGCTGGGTCGTATGCCGAGCGCCGTAGGCTACCAGCCTAATCTCGCCACAGAAATGGGCGAATTGCAGGAACGTATCACTTCCACTAAAAAAGGTTCTGTCACTTCGGTGCAGGCCATCTATGTTCCAGCCGACGATCTCACCGACCCCGCCCCGGCGACCACATTCGCTCACTTGGACGCAACGACGGTGCTCTCTCGTGCGTTGACGGAAATTGGAATTTATCCAGCTGTCGATCCGCTCGCCTCGACCTCGCGTATTTTGGACGCGCGTATTGTGGGGCAGGAACATTACGACGTCGCTCAATCAGTCAAAAAGATTCTGCAAACTTACAAGGATTTGCAGGACATCATTGCGATTCTCGGCATCGACGAACTCAGCGAAGATCAAAAAATCACTGTGGCCCGCGCCAGAAAAATTCAGCGTTTCCTGTCACAGCCTTTCTTCGTTGCCGAACAGTTCACTGGATCTCCGGGGCGTTATGTAAAAGTCGCCGACACGGTCAAGGGTTTCAAAGAGATTAGTGAAGGAAAGCACGATGATATTCCCGAACAGGCGTTCTATATGAAGGGCACGATTGACGAAGTTCTGGAAGCGGCGGAGAAACTGAAGACCGCGGCATAACAGAACGTTATTGAGCTCCAACAGCAAAGAGCGATTTATGCCTGATACTTTCCATCTCGAAATCGTAACCCCGGAACGAATGATCGTCAGCGAAGATGCTGAGGAGATGCAGATTCCCGGCAAGAGTGGATACCTCGGCATTCTGCCGGGGCATGCGCCGTTGATTACAGAACTTTCTGCCGGAGAACTCAGCTATCGGGCGGGCGGCCAAAGTCATCGTTATGCGGTGGCATGGGGATTCGCCGAAGTGCTTCCGGAGAAAGTAACAGTATTAGCCGAGAGTGCGGAACGTCCTGAAGATATTGACGTAAATCGAGCTCAAGAGCAAAAGCGCACCGCTGAAGAACATCTCAAAAATGGCAAAAGCGAGGATGATTTCACCCGGGCCGAAGAAGAATTGAAAGCTGCCGATACACGCCTCGAAGTTGCCCAACGCAGAAATTAATCCGCAAATCTACAAATGAATTTCTCCGGGGAATCCGGCGTGGTACATTGTCTTCCGTCCATCTCACACTCTGGAGCAATGCATCTGCGATGAAAACGTTCTTGATGCGGCTGCTATTGGTTCTCCCACTGCTTTGCTCGTTGTCCCACGCTTTGATTGTTCCCGTCACCCATCTCTCCCCCGATCAGCAGAGCGACATATTCAAAAGTTGGAACAGCTCACCGCTGAAGCGAAAAGCTCCGCCGATAATGCATGGATGCTTACCAGCGCGGCGTTGGTATTGCTGATGACTGGTCCGGGGCTGGCGCTTTTTTATGGAGGCCTGGTAAGAAAGAAAAACGTCCTGGCGACCATGATGCAGAGCTTCGCGATGATGGCTTTGATCACCGTCCTGTGGGCTTTATTCGGATACAGTTTGTGCTTTGGAGAGGGCAATAGTTTCATCGGGAATCTTCAGCACATATTTCTCCGAGGCGTAGGTGCCGCCCCCGACCCGGCATATTCGTCAACCATTCCACAGCAGACCTTCATGATCTACCAGTTGATGTTTGCCATCATTACCCCGGCATTGATTACAGGCGCATTCGCCGAACGCATGAAGTTCAGCGCTATGGTGTTGTTTATGGTGCTTTGGTCCATTTTTGTTTATGACCCGATGGCCCATATGGTCTGGGGCAAGGGAGGTCTGCTGAATGCGTCGCTGGGCGGATATTTCCCGACGCTCGACTTCGCGGGCGGGACCGTGGTTCACGTCACTTCGGGAGTCTCCGCGCTGGTCTGCGCGATTTATCTGGGACGAAGGCTGGGTTATCCGCACGATCCGATTCCTCCTCACAGCGTGGTTCTGAGTTTTATAGGCGCGTGTTTGTTATGGGTTGGCTGGTTTGGATTCAATGCCGGTAGCGCTCTGGGCTCAGGACCTCTGGCTACCAGCGCCTTTGTGGCTACGCATTTTGCCGCTGCATCCGCGGTCGTGGGTGGCTGGGAATGGAATGGTTGCGCAATGGACGGCCCAGCGTGCTCGGAGGAATTTCCGGAGCCGTCGCTGGTCTGGTTGCGATTACTCCTGCCGCAGGATTTGTTGGACCTATGCCCGCTTTGCTTATTGGATTCCTGGCCGGAATTTTCTGTTATTACATGGTCGCCAAAGTGAAAGAAAGATTCCACTACGATGATTCTCTCGACGCATTCGGAGTTCACGGCGCGGGAGGCACACTCGGCGCGATCTTGACTGGAGTATTTGCTTCCAGGGCATGGAATCCGATTTTTAAAGATGCGCAAGGGAACGCTCTCCCTTCCGGCGTAATCGACGGCAACTGGCATCAAATTTTCAATCAACTTGTCGGAATTGCGATGGCCTGGGCGCTCGCAATCGTCGGCACAATTGTCATTCTTAAAATTGTCGATGTTACCGTGGGCCTGCGAGTCAGCGAGGAGCACGAGGTCCAGGGCCTCGACTTTTCGCAACATGGGGAAGAAGGCTATCACTGGGAGACATCGACCTAACCGGCTAGAGGAGTGCACATGATAAAGGTAGAAGCAATTATCCAAACTGCGAAACTTGAACCGGTCAAGACTGCATTGCACGAGATCGGCGTGGAAGGCATGACAGTCATTGAGGTGCGAGGACACGGCCGTCAAAAAGGCCACACCGAAGTTTATCGGGGACGCGAATATACCGTTGATCTCATTCCTAAGATCAAGATCGAAATGGTTTTAGCTGACGATATGGTCGAGAAAGTTACGCAAACCATTGTGAGCACCGCTCAAAGCGGCAAGATTGGGGACGGAAAGATCTTTCTCTCTCGCATCGACGAGGCCATCCGCATCCGTAACGATCAGCGTGGCGAGGGTGCTCTCTAGAGACGCAACTTGCGTGTATTCCTCATCTTAAGGCGCTTGGCGTGTTCCCAAACGCTTCCTTTCCTCATCTAATAACAAAAGCTGATCTGTCCCATAAATAGTTTCGATTTCCGCGTGCTTGCCGCTACAGATAGATTGACAATTGTGCTTGCTGCGCTCTGCCTACTGGGCAGCGGTCAATCGGCGGCGGATACTTCCGGGGAGTCATGACGACGGCGCCAACCTTAAACGGGGAATTGCGGGATCTTTACACCGAGGAGTCCCTTCGGATTCGGCAGGAATTTGCCGCTACCCGGGACGGTCGCGCCGCTGTGTCGCCAACGGACCGCTCTAATCAACGATGTGGTTGTACGCCTGTGGAAGCAGTTGATCTCAGAGGAAGAGGCGGTCCGGCAAATTCCGCGTTGGTTGCTATCGGCGGCTTCGGACGAGGCTGGCTTTTTCCGCACTCCGATATCGATTTGCTGTTTCTACATTCGGATACGTCGACAGAACAAAGACTCAGAGACCGTGTCCGGCAATTCTCCCAGGAGCTCTGGGACCTGAGAATGAAGTTGAGCCCTACGACGCGCACTCTTGCCGAGTGTGATCGCTTCGATTCGGAGAACGTCGAATTCACCATTTCACTATTGGATTGCCGCTACCTGGCCGGAGATAAAGAGCTTTTTGCTCGTCTGCACGACAAGCTGATACCAAAACTTATCATGCGCGAGATGCAGCCCATAGTGCAGCGTCTGGCGGAACTGACCCGATCCCGTCATGCCAAGTATGGCAACACGGTTTTTCATCTTGAGCCGAATGTTAAAGAAAGTCCCGGGGGCTTGCGGGATTACAACCTGACTAGTTGGCTGGCGCTGATTTCATCAATGGATAAATTGCGCGACTGGCCTGACCCTAAGACTCTGCTGCCAGTTTCCATCCGCAAACAGTTCGAACCCGCGCTGGACTTTTTGATGGCGGTACGCTGCTTTTTGCATTTTCGTCAGGGACGCGACGACAATTTGCTTTTGTGGGAGGCGCAGGACGAAGCCGCAGTCAGCAAGATTGGCTTCTCCGAAGACCAGGAGATGAGCGCCGCTGACTGGATGCGGATTTATTTCGGACATGCTCGCGCGCTGCATCGTGCGTCCATGCAGTTGCTTGAAGAAATTCCCGCGGCGCGGTCGTCGCTCTATAAGCATTTCCAAAATTGGCGGTCGCGGGTTTCGAATTCCGACTTCTCCGTGGTCGATGGATTGATTTACCTGCAACAGCCGTCGGCGCTTCAGGATCCGGAACTATTGCTGCGTATGTTCGATTTCATGGCCCACCACGGGCTGAAGTTGAGCACCACGACCGAATACCGGATCGAGCAGGTGTTGCCGTCAATGGCCGCAACTCCGCCGCAAGGCGCGGAATTATGGAGATATCTCCAGGTTATTTTGATTGAGCCTCACGCCGCTGACGCTCTACGCGCCATGCACTCCCTGCGTTTGTTGACTCTTCTTTTGCCGGAGTTAAAGTTGATTGACGCGCTAGTGGTTCGCGATTTTTATCACCGGTTTACAGTGGACGAGCACTCTTTTCTCGCTATCGAGAGCTTGCACAGAGCAAGTCAATCGCAGTCGGAATGGGACCAGCGATACGGGATCTTCTGCAGGAACTGGAACGCCCGGAGTTGTTGTATCTTTCGCTACTGCTGCACGATGTTGGCAAGGGCATTCCCGGAGGCAGTCATGTGGAAGCCAGCATGGAGATTGCAAATCATTGCATGGACCGGCTCGATCTCGAACCCCAGGATCGCGAGACGATCCTTTCCTGATTGGCAGCCATCTGGAGATTTCAGCCACGCTGCGCCGCGATATTTTCGATCCCGAAACCGTGCGGACATTCGGCGAAAAAATGGGCACGCCGGAGAGATTGAAAATGCTGTGCCTGCTGACTTATGCCGACATCAAAGCGGTCAATCCCGAAGCGTTGACTCCGTGGAAGGCCGAGAATGTCTGGCAACTTTATATTGCCGCTTCCAATTTCCTGAACCGTCACGCCGACCAGGGACTCAATGCGGACAGCGACGACGAGAGTCTTTCTCGTTTGCAAAGCCTCGCACCGGTCGCCGGAAAAAGCGTAAAGGTTTTTCTGGAAGGACTGCCGAAGCGTTATCTGCGAACTTTTCGCGCGGAAGAAATTCTGCGGCATTTTGAAATGTCGGAAGGTTTGGTGCAGGAGCGAGTCCAGCTTCGACCTGAAGCGCGGACGGCATTGGTTTGCGTTGTCCGTGGTCACCAAGACCGGCCTTTTTTGTTCGCTAACATTGCCGGAACTCTGGCAGCCTGGGGAATGAATATTGTTAAGGCCGACGCGTTTTCTAATGCGCGCCGGCATAGTGGTGGATACTTCTATTTCACCGATCGCTTTCGCACGCTGGAGCTCAACCTTCCGGAGTGGGAGCGCGTTTCAAAAGAGCATTCGAAATGTGCTTCGGGCGAAGCTGATTTGGATCGACTGCTGCGAGACCGCGAGCGGTCCGAAAAAAATACAGCTGCTAAAGTAAAAATCGATACCCGCATTGAGTTTGACGACGAAGCTCCATCCAAGCACCCTGGTGCAAATTGTCGCTCAAGATCGCATCGGCCTTCTGCATCGGATATGTTCTCGATTTTCTCACCATGGATGCAATATCGAGATCGCCTTGATTGACACTGAAGGGCAAATGGCCATCGACGTTTTCTATCTGACGTCATCCGGAACCAAGCTTCAGCCGGAGCAGCAAAGAAAATTGAAAGCCGACCTGCTGGAAGAACTTCAAACTCCTTAATGCCTTGTAGTGGTTTTAAGGCTTTCTTTCCTAGGCTCTCGGAAATCGCCGCTTCGACAATCAGCATCCAAGTTGCAATTGAATTCCAGATGCGGAGGGACATATGAGAAGACGCAGGAATGAAGCGCAGCTAGATGAACTAGGAAACGATCCCGGACAAGTAGGTCCAGAGAGCGCGGGGCAGTCTGGGGACACTCAGGGACTCTCCGACATCGAAGATGCCAGCGATGAAAGCGTCGATGAATTAGCCGAAGAAGATCAGGCGGTTGAGGCAGGAATTGTCGAGGGAGTCGAGGATGCCGCGAATCATCCGGAGCGTCCCGTGCACACCCACATTGAATATGGACGGCCCGACGATCTTCCTCCACAGCGCGGATCGGAAGAATAAGGAATCGTAGCCCCGATTAAGGACATGGGGTGGCCAGAATCGCGGCCACTCCGTTCGTTCGTGATATCCTTTAAGTACCAGCTGCGCACCGTCTTGGCGGAATTTCCCCGCAGTTTCACAAGTCAAACCTCATGCTTTCAGTCAGCAATGTTTCAATGCGCTACGGCGCTAAAGTACTGTTCGACGAAGTTTCCACCTCTTTTACGCCTGGTAAACGCTATGGATTGACCGGTCCTAATGGCGCGGGCAAATCTACGCTCATGAAGATTTTGTCGGGCGAGATGGAGCCGCAAAAGGGGACAGTCGTTCGTCCCCGAAAACTTGGAGTCTTGAGTCAAGACCAATTTGCCTTTGACGACTACACTGTGATCGATACCGTCATCATGGGAAATAAGCGTCTCTGGGCTGCAATGCAGGAGCGCAACAAAATTTATGAGAAGGCCGAAATTACCGACGAAGATGGAATGAAGTTGGGCGAACTCGAAGGCGTCGTTGGTGAAGAAGATGGTTACACCGCCGAGACGGACGCCGCTCTTCTCTTGCAGGGTTTGGATATTCCCGACGAACAGCACAATCGCCTGATGGGAGAATTGCAGGGCGGCCAGAAAGTCCGCGTACTCCTGGCTCAGGCTCTTTTCGGACATCCTCAAGCCCTGTTGCTCGACGAACCGACGAACCATCTCGATTTGGATTCCATCCACTGGTTGCAAGGATTTCTAAACCAATACGACGGCGTGCTGATTGTGATTTCTCACGACCGCCATTTTCTGAACAGCATTTGCACTCACATTGCCGACATCGATTACGAAACCATCATCACTTATACCGGCTCTTACGACGACATGGTGGTTGCAAAGACTCAGGTGAGGTCACAGATCGAGTCGCAAAATGCGCAGCGTGAGAAGAAGATCTCGCAGTTGACCGAATTCATCGCCCGCTTTTCCGCGGGTACTCGTTCCAGCCAGGTGCAATCCCGGCGAAAAGAAGTAGAGCGTTTGCAGGTAACAGAGCTAGCGCGGTCCAACATTCAACGTCCTTTTATTAAGTTTGATATGAAGCGGCCATCGGGCAAGCATATTCTCGAAGTGGAGCACTTAGCCAAGTCTTACGGCGATCACGATGTGGTTTCCAATTTCACCGCCAGCGTGACTCGTGGTGAAAAAATTGCGCTGATGGGCCGCAACGGAGCAGGAAAAACTACTCTGCTGAACGCTCTACTGGCGAATTCTCCCACCACTCCTGAAGCTGAACTTCGCAAGACCAGCGGCTATGACGGTTCATTTCTGGACGATGGCAAAGTGACGTGGGGACATGAAGCGGCGATCGGATATTTTGCGCAAGATCATCGGACGTTAATCGAAAAGGGATCGACAGCGATCGAATGGCTGGGTCAATGGGATCCTTCGGCGTCGAATGAAGAACTGCGTGGACTCTTGGGACAAATGCTGTTCCAGCGCGAAGAGGCGACCAAGTCCACCAACGTTTTATCCGGCGGAGAGGCAGCGCGGCTTTTATTCTGCAAGCTCATGTTGCAGAAACCGAATGTGCTGGTTTTTGACGAGCCGACCAACCACCTAGATCTGGAATCGATTAATGCCCTTAACATCGCGTTGCAACGTTATCAGGGAACTGTCTTCCTGGTGACTCACGATCACGATTTGATTGATGAAGTCGCTACTCGCATTTGGCACTTTGAAACCGATCACAAGATCACCGACTTCAAGGGCGCCTACGAGGACTACCAGGCGGTAGCGGTCTAGGTCGATTCGTTAGCCGTTCGATTCCATTCATCCACCCTGTGTTTGCTGAATTGCTGCGCCGTGTTCCAAGGTCAACAAAAATTCTTTGGCTTTTAGGCCACCCGCAAACCCTGTCAATTTGCCGTTGGAACCGATGACCCGGTGACAGGGAGCAATAATCGAAATAGGGTTTTTTCCATTGGCTGCGCCCACGGCGCGAACTGCTTTGGATTTGTTGATTTGCTTTGCGATTTGTCCGTAACTTCGAGTTTCGCCGAAGGGGATTGTCAGCAGGGCCGACCAAACCGATTTCTGGAACTCTGTCCCTTTGAAGTCGAGGTCGAGGGAAAATGATTTTCGCTTACCCGAAAAATAATCGTTCAACTGGCGTTCGGTTTCGAGCAGCACAGAGTGATTTTTGTCTTCGGAAACTGAACTCAGCGGAACGCGGCGGGGATTATCTTTCTCCCAAAGAATTGCAGCCAGTCCTTTATCGCTTGCCACCAGCTTTAATTCCCCGACCGGCGATTTCATGGTTTTGTAAAAGTAGTTCATTCTTGTCTCCTTTAAGACCTCTAATTCCGGACGATGGTCCCACAAGTGGAGGACCGCGTACGAACGCCATGGCCGCCACGCCTGTGACATTTGTTCGGCCTGTTTTGCGCTAATGCCTCCGAGGCGGTTGAGAATGGCGATGTCTTCTTTCGGAAAGGCGTCCGGCCAACTCAAAGCGCGCATGGCGATGTAATGTGCCGTCCACGGGCCGATACCGGGGATTTCAGCCAGTCGCTCAATAGTGGCGACGGGATTGTGGTGGATGCCGCTGTCGAGCGACAATTCGCCGGACACATGCGCCTGCGCCAACGCAATAATACTTCTACACCGTGCACGCACGATGCCGCGACTGGCGAGATCCTCGACCTTTGCCTTTGCGATTTTCGCCGGTGACGGAGTTAAATAATTTAGTTCCGGATGTGGCGTGGCAATAGGCTCGCAAAATGCCTCGACCATTCGGCCAGCAATTGTCGTCGCGGCTTTGACGGTTACCTGCTGGCCGAGAATGGCTCTCAAACCCATCTCGAACCCGTGGAATGCGCCTGGGACGCGCTTACCCGGATTGGCTTTGACCAGTGGCCTCAAAATCTTATCCTTGCGAAGATGCTTGTTTATGATGTCTGGCCGCGCTGCCAAGTCGAACAAGCTTCGGACTCGACTCAGCAAGCCCGGCAAAACCGGAGTCAAGGCATTGCTAAATTCCAACATGAGCACATTCTTCTGCTTTGCCTGTGTAATTTTGATCCAGCCCTTTCGCCCCTCCAGATGCACAGTGCGCGCGTAGAAATCGTCCGTCACGAATTCAACGCCTTTCAATTGGCGGGCCTTCAGGAACGCCAGAATTCCCAGCCAATCATATGGCGGGCGATAAGAGAGTTGCAGGGTTGAGGTGTCTGTGCTCGCGGAGGCGTCGGTGCCATTGGACGCTTTCTTTCTCAGGCGAGAGGGAGGCATGCGATAGCGATCGCTAAAGGCGTCATTAAATCGGCGGAGACTCGAGAATCCGCTGGCGAATGCAATTTCGGTTACTGGCAAACTGGTCTCGGTGAGCAATTGCTTAGCGAGCAGCAAGCGTCGTGTAAGTATCAACTGGATCGGCGATACTCCTAATTCTTTTTGAATGATGCGGCGAATCTGACGCGAGCTAAGTTCAAACTGGGCGGCAATATCCTCCAGTCCGTCAGGATCATTGCTTGGGCCTTCTTCAATCCGTTGGACGATCAAATGCGCGATGCGCTGCGAATCGTCTACGGGTGCATTGCCTGGAGCCAACTCAGGACGGCAGCGAAGGCATGGGCGAAATCCGTGCTGTTCCGCCTCTGCCGCACTATCGAAGAATCGGCAATTAGCTTCTTTGGGTGTTTTGGTTGGGCAAATCGGACGGCAATAGATGCGAGTAGACGTCACGCCGACGAAGAAGATTCCGTCAAAACGCGAGTCGCGCGAGCTGAGCGCTTTGTAAAGCGTATGGTTTTCTTGCCTCACAGACCAGATGCTATGAGCATACATCTGATTAATCTAGCCATTTTCGGACATCAAATATAAATCTAATGCTACGTTCGAAAACGGCGAGATGAGGTCAGGTCATCATCATTATTATCGGTGGAGAGGAACGGTTCCGCGGGCAATGTTGAAGGCGGTGTTCACGAGGCCAACATGGGTGAACGCTTGCGGAAAGTTGCCTAACAATCTGTTGGCGCCGGGATCGTACTGCTCTGAAAGCAATCCGACATCGTTGCGAATTTCGATCAGGCGTTCGAATATTTTGACTGCTTCGTCCTGCCGCCCCTGGAGAACATAATTGTCGGCCAGCCAGAATGTACAAGCCAGGAACTTGGCTTCCCCGCGCGGCAGGCCGTCCACGTCTGGATCCATGGTGTATCGCGCCACAAAGCCGCCGTCCATTAGATGGTCTTCGATGGCTTTGACCGTGCCCAGAACGCGTGGATCGGTCGCTGGTAGAAATCCCACCAACGGCATCATGAGAAGGCTGGCATCGAGGTGTTTCGATCCGTAATACTGCACGAACGAATTCAGGCCGGAATCAAATCCCTGATCGCAAACCTGTTTATGAATCTGGTCACGGAGCACTTTCCATTTTTCGATATCTCCAGTGAACCAGCCATTCTCGACGGACCGTATTGCGCGATCGACCGCTACCCATGCCATCATTTTGGAGTGGACGAAATGACGACGCGGGCCCCGCATTTCCCAAATGCCATCGTCGGGCCGCTCCCATCCCGTCTGGAGAAACTCGATCAGGGCCTGCGCAACATCCGCGCCTTCATCCTCGGGCGGCGGTTCCAGACCAGCCTCGCGGAATTGATAAAGAGTGTTGGCCACTTCTCCGAAAATATCGAGTTGGAATTGGCTGTAGGCCGCGTTGCCGGTTCGGACCGGAACTGATTTCTCGTATCCCTCAAGCCATGGCAGTTCCAGCTCCGTGAGCCTGCGCTCGCCGCGAATACCATAAACAATGTTGAGTTCCGACGGGCTGCCAGCGACGGCGCGCAACAGCCATTCGCGCCACTCTTTGGCTTCGTCGTGGTATCCCGCATCGAGCAGCGAGTGCAGCGTGAAAGTCGCGTCGCGCACCCAGCAGAAACGATAGTCCCAGTTGCGCACGCCGCCGATGGCTTCAGGCAGCGACGTGGTGGGCGCCGCCGCAATTCCTCCCGTGGGCAAAAATGTCAGCGCCTTCAGCGTAATCAAAGAACGCAATACCGCCTCGCGCCACTTACCTTTGTAGGAGCAACGATCGGACCATTCCCGCCACCAGTCCTGCGTATCCTGGATCGCATCCTCTACGTTCAGAGTCGAAGGCTCTTGCTTGTGCGCGGGATACCAAATGAGATCGAAGGGAACCTTTTGTCCTTTGCTGACTGTGAAGGTTGCAACAGTTTTTAAATTTTCGCCGTGGAGCGGCACGTCCGTGCGCAATCCCACCATGTCGGGTCCCGCGATTGCGGAAATCCCCCGCTTGGTTTTTCGTACCCAGGGAACGATCGATCCGTAATCGAATCGGATCACCAGTTCCATCTTCATCTGGACTTGCCCGCGGGTGCCGACCACCATGCGCAATAAATCTGGCGCGTCGTTGCGAGGGGTCATGCAATCGATGAGCGTCACCGAACCGTTTTCGGTCTCGAATTCAGTTTCGAGGATCAGCGTCCCTTCGCGATAACGGCGGCGCGAAGCTTTGATTGGCTCGTCTGGCGAGATCGTCCAATGGCCGTTGTCGGGCGTTCCCAGGAGCGCGGCAAAACAGGCTCCTGAATCGAAGTGGGGAAAGCAGAGCCAGTCAATCGATCCCTGCTTCGAGACCAGCGCCGCAGTGTGACAGTCGCCGATCATGGCGTAATCTTCTATTAGGATGGACAATCCGCGCTCCGAAAAATGGTGAGTGACAAACCGATATTAGATGCAAAATTTCCGAATCTAATACCGGGTGGCCGGAGCGTTTACTCGTTAGATTGACCTCAGCTTGACCTCACTTTGTCTTTACTTCGTGTGTTCTTTTGCCGTTTTTCGGGATTCGGGTTTGATTTTGGCGGCAAGTTCGCGCTTATCGAATTGAGTTTGTATAGGATCTGCCCGGCCTGTTTGTTATCGATTTCACCGGATAGCAGGCGATTCAGGACTCGCATCAGAGCGCGTTGGACGGATGCCCCGTCTTTCAATGGCGCGGATTCAAACCATCGCTGGCGCGTCCGCTCAGCAATTTTTTTCCTTTCACGGGCCCGCTCACGGGGACAGGCCCGCTCACGGGGACAGACGGGACGTACCCCAGTTTTCCGGCCGATATGGAAACCCGGAGCCGAAACCCGATTCCGAGGGGCCCGCACACGGATCATCTCTGATATCTTTCGGGGAATGGCTCGACTGCCTCGTGTCGTGGTGGTCGCCGTTGCCCATCATATTACACAGCGCGGCCATGCTCGACAAATGATCCTAGCCAACGATGCAGACTTTACGGCTTACCTCGAACTGCTAAGGCACAGTCCGAACTCCACCGTCTTTCCATGCTGGGTTACTGTCTGAAGTCCATGGCGCGCTGGATGCCTCGCTTTTTGTTGGGACGCGAGAGTGTCCGCAATCAATTTCTTATTGCGATTGAGAAGCCCAGAGGCCCGACTTTCAGTCGTGCCGTAATTCGTTGAGGCGGGCTTTGGCACGGCTGACGCCGTCCTCTTCCCTCTTTGTTTTGTCCTGTCCTATACATTCGCTTTGTTTCCTCCTGTATCTTCCTTCTCCGATTTGTCATCCTGAGGCGGTGAAATCATTCGCTGGAGAATTATTTCCAACGAAGGATCTATGTATCGGTCCCGTTGCATTCGACAAGACTGAGATCCCCATTCGGCTTCGCTCAGGGCAGGCTTTCGGCCGGCGAAGCAAAGCGCTGGCTCTCAGGATGACAATTTTATTTTGGGGATGGCAACCCAGGTTAGCGCCAAAGAACGGCGCGAACCTGGGGCACCAGCGGTCTCGGTAATCTGGGATGAAATACGAGTCCCACTTATCGCAAACGCCGCGAGAAAATGGGGCAGTCGTGCGGAGGGATTCAACGCCGTGAATAGTGGATCCCACCCTAGCGCAAAGAACGCGCGTAAGGATGGGGCACCCGCTCCGCAGATTCTTTGGCAGTCCTTTAAACAGGAATGCCGGATGACAATTTTATTTTGGGGATCGGCGGCGCGGCGGGTTTGGTGAGCGCGGTAGGAATCGAACCTACAACCTACTGATTAAGAGTCAGTTGCTCTGCCAATTGAGCTACGCGCCCGGAGGTTGAAGACAACGAGGCAAGAATAGAGGCAGATTATAGCATCTGGCCGCGGTCATTCTCCGGCGCGAGCGTTCACGATCCTTGTTGCAATTTTGCGGCGAACGCGGACGGCATGTCGGAAACTTTTGCGTTGGGACGACGCGGCGGCAAGTAATCCGCACTCACCGGCGGACGCTGTTCCAAGGTTCCGAGCACCGCGAAATCTTCCAATCCCAAGGTCGCGACAAATTTGTGCTCGCTGCAAATTGATTCCATCAATCTGCATTGCCGTTTGGATAACACGATGGAAGAGAGAACCGTAAAGTGGCGAAAGATCCAAAGAAGGTAGAGACGCTGTGCAAAACTTGGTTTGAGATAGCGAGGGCCGAGCGGAGTGATTACTCGCAGCACACCGCCTGCCAGTTTCTGTATCCACATGGGGGAATCCTAAATTAAATCAATTTTCTTGCCAGAGCAGTGCAAGGGCCAGCATTATTGCACCGAATGTGAGGCATTGGTACAAAAAAATGCACACTTTTTGGAAAAAATATTGGGGGGCTGGCTGGAGGACGCGGCGTTGCACATAAAACAGTGCAATCCCAAGAGTCGGGCCAGGAAGGTTATCCGACCAGTTCGGGAAGGAATTCCATGGTGCGGACTTTGGCGGCGATGCCGCGGGTGTTGCCGTCGGAACTGCTCTCGACGCGGACTACGGTGGCCTTGCAGCAGACCCAGCGTTTCTCTCCATTGGTGAGTTCGGAGGGAAGAATGAGGACCATCTCGACGTCATTGCCTTGAGTGAAAGGAAAGTCGGTATAGAAGAAAATTCCGTTGGTGCTGAGATCACGAGTATGCGCGCTGGCGGGAAGAGTTTGCGTGGGAGTGCTGACTGAGAGGGGGACGCGCACAGCTACACGCGCTCCGGACCGTCTTTCAGATTTGTTGGAAACCATCGCAGCGAGGGTACCATAAAGCTGCGGCGGAAAAAGCATTCTCGCTTACTGTTGCAAGTCCAAAATGGAACGGCCATTGCGGGATATGATTTAAGACGATATGTCGACGAACAAAATAGAAATCGAAGCAATAATTTTCGACTACGGCAACGTCATTAGTCTTCCGCAACGGGCTGGGAATGTTGAGAAGATGGCCGCGCTTTGTGGAATGCCACTGCTGAAATTTGAGGCGCGATATTGGGAGTTCCGGCTTGCCTATGATCGCGGCGAGCTGAATGCAGATACATATTGGAGGTTAGTCGGCGGTGAACAGAACGCTGAAGGAATTTCAAGATTAGTTTCATTGGATACAGAAAGCTGGATGGATACTAATGAAGATACTTTGCGGTGGATTCAGGCATTGCATAAGGGGGGACTGCCGTTGGCGCTGTTGTCGAATATGCCGTGGGAGTTGAGCCGGCATATTGAAAAACATTGCTCGTGGACTTCGTACTTCCAGGCGCTGATTTTTTCCTGCGATATAGGTTCGGCGAAACCGTCGCAGCTGGCGTACCGAACGTGTCTGGAGAAGATTAATGCGGCTCCGGAGAAAACGTTGTTCATTGATGACCGTGCCGACAATGTAGAAGGGGCAAGACTGTCGGGATAAACAGTCTGATTTTTGATTCCGCGGAGACAACGATTACGCGGGCGGAGGAACTATTCGAGTTTGCTGATGTGAAAAGCACGGCGGATTACGACGTGGTTGTGCGGCGACCTTAGGCTGTGGACTCTTCTCCTCAAATTCGTATTGGCACGGCGGGCTGGTCTTATAAAGACTGGGAGGGGATTTTTTATCCGTCGGGGATGGCGCGGCGGAAGGAGCATCCGCTGGAGTATCTGGCGCAGTGCTTTGACACGGTCGAAATCAATACATCTTTTTATGGACACATCAAGCCTGAGCTGGCGAAGTTGTGGGCGCGCAGAGTTTCGTCGAATCCAAACTTTGTTTTTACTGCGAAATTGCATCGGTCGTTCACGCATTCACCCTTGGCGGTGATGGAGCCGACGTCAGCCGCCAGCATTCGTCCTAATGATGAGGATGAACGACTGGCTCGAGAGGGACTGGAAGCGTTGGCAGTCCACGGGAAAATTTGGAGCACTGCTGATTCAGTTTCCGGTGTCGTTCAAAAACACGTCGCTGAATCGCGAATATGTCGAATTACTGCTGCGGCAGTTCATTGAGTATCCGCGGATTCTGGAGGTGCGACATTCCAGCTGGGATAATCCGGAGACGCTGAATTCTTTCGCGCAAAATAATGTCGGCTTTTGCAACATCGATCAGCCGCTGATTGGACGATCTCTGGAACCGACGGAGCACGTGACTTCAAGTGTTGGATATGTGCGGCTTCATGGGCGAAATTACGATCAATGGTTTGACGCCGACAATCGCAATGACCGCTACAACTATCTGTATAAGGAAGCTGAGTTAGCGGGCTGGAAAGATAAGATTCAGCGCATCGCAGAAAAAACAAAAGTAACTTATGTGATCGCGAACAACCACTTCGAAGCCAAAGCGGGAGTCAACGCTTTGCAGCTAAAACACATGCTCACGGGGCAGCGGGTTAAGGCACCGGAGCCGTTGTTGCGACAATATGCGGAATTGACGGCCATTGCCGATCCTATTTTGAGTTCGCCACGATTCCAATCTTCCACTGCTGGCTTAACGGCGTCTTCATCAATTCTTCACGGAACTTTCATCTCCGGAGGCGTCGTATCTCCACTAACGTTTATTTGACAGGCTCGTCAAATAGAAAGAGGGAGATTAATTATGGACGCGAAATACAATTTCATAATTGACAGCGCGAAGTGGAGAATTGGACTGAACTTAACCGGATTCGCATTATGGCTGGTCGCGGCTGTGGGCTTGCTTAAACTGGCGGCGTAGAAGTAGAAGAAGACGATGGAGCGAGAGAAGTCTCGCGTGTGCTACTGAACTGCGACTGCTTCTCTTGCGGCGTAGTGCGATTCTACGTAGTCATCGAGAATCTGGATGAACTCGGCGACGATGCGGTCGCCCTTCAAAGTTGTGAAGAGGCGTCCATCAACATAGACGGGAGCTTTCGGTTCCTCGAAGGTCCCCGGCAGAGAAATTCCCAGGCTTGCGTGTTTGGATTCGCCGGGCCCGTTGACGACGCAACCCATGACGGCGACTTTCATTTCTTCGACGCCAGAATATTGTTCCTTCCAGACTGGCATTTGTTCTAGAAGATAGGACTGAATTTGTTGGGCCATCTCCTGGAAAAATGTGCTGGTGGTGCGACCGCATCCCGGACAGGCGGTTACCTGGGGAGTGAAACTTCGAATTCCGAGGGACTGCAAAATCTGCTGGGCAACTCGGACTTCCTCACTGCGATCGCCGCCGGGCGCGGGCGTCAACGAAACGCGGATGGTATCGCCGATGCCCTCCTGCAACAGAACTCCGAGCGCAGCACTCGACGCAACAATTCCTTTGGCGCCCATGCCAGCTTCGGTTAATCCGAGGTGCAGGGGATAAATGCAACGCGAAGCCAAAGAACGGTAGACGTCGATCAGATCCTGGACTCCGCTGACTTTTGCGCTCAGGATAATTTGGTCGGGACGCAGCCCGTATTTCTCCGCCAGCGCCGCGGAATTCAAAGCACTGATTACCATGGCTTCCATGGTGACTTCACGCGCCCCCAGCGGTTCGGGCAGACGGGAATTCTCGTCCATCATTTTCGTCAGAAGGGCTTGATCAAGCGATCCCCAGTTGACGCCGATGCGTACAGGCTTCTGATTTTCGACGGCTACTTCCACCATAGTCCGAAAGTTCGCATCGTCTTTGCGTCCTATGCCAACGTTGCCAGGGTTGATGCGGTATTTGGCCAGCGCCCGCGCACATTCGGGATATTTCTTGAGAAGAATGTGTCCGTTGTAGTGGAAATCTCCGACGATGGGGACGTGAATACCCTGACGATCAAGTTGCTCGACAATGGGCGCGACAGCGGCTGCGGCTTCATCGTTATTGACGGTCACGCGCACAAGTTCGGAGCCAGCGCGGGCCAAAGCGGCCACCTGCTGAACGGTGGAGGCGACATCGGCGGTATCGGTATTGGTCATGGACTGCACCACAACCGGTGCATCCGAGCCAACGCGGACGCCATTGACCGACGCTGTTACCGTCTTCCTGCGCTTAATTTCAGCCATTGGGAACCTTTATTTTAGCATGTGGCAGATGGGTGTTCGGCGTTCGTAGTCCTCGAAAGGAAAGCAGATTCCTCGCGATTCAGCTCCCAAAGGCGGATAAGAAGGCCGGGCTTGGAATGACAATGGTTAAATAGTGGTTGTGCGTAACAGTCTTGCTAAGATCAAGGTCATTCCATTAATGCAGTTCCATAGAGGCCTTCGTTGAAAAATTCACCTTCGTACAATCCGGCGCTGCACTGGTTTGCGGTTTTTGTTGCGTGCGCAACGTTCGTTCTGCTGATTGCAGGCGCGCTGGTGACTAGCCATGACGCTGGATTGTCAGTCCCCGATTGGCCAACTTCCTACGGGTCGCTCTATAAACTTCCGCCATGGACGGGCGGGATAGTTTATGAACACAGCCACCGGATGATCGCGGAGTTCACCGGAATTCTTACGATCGCAATAGCCGCGTGGACGTGGTTTTCGGATCGGCGACGCTGGATGAAGGCGTTAGCGCTGGGCGCACTTTGGACGATTATCATGCAGGGACTTCTGGGAGGATTGACGGTGCTGCACTTTCTGCCGCCGGCAGTTTCCTCAGCTCACGCGGCGGTGGGTCAGACATTTTTCTGTATAGCGTGTGCCATCGCGTTATTCACCAGTCCCGCGTGGATGCAAGAGAGTTTTTTGCTGGAGCCGGACCAGCATCGTCCTCATTTACTTACATTGTCGTTGCTCTCGGTTTTTCTACTGTATGTTCAGCTAATTTTCGGCGCTATGTTCCGGCATCATGGGATGAGTTGGTTGCCACACGTTTTTAATGCTCCGCTGGTCGCCACGTTGATCACGTGGACCGCAGTCCGCGCACTATTGCATTACGCCCGGGTTGATTCGATACGGCGGCCCGCAATTGTCATGATGATTTTGCTGATTGCGCAATTGTTCCTCGGATTTCTGGCCTTCATAACCCGCGTTGAATGGGGAAAAAATGTTTTTCAGCCGGGCTCGTTGATGATCTTCTCGACCGTCGCACATGTAGTTACGGGCGCTTTGCTGTTGGCGTCCACAATGATCTTCACGATTCAGGTGTGGCGGCACGTTCCTGACAGCGTGGCAAACGGGGCGAATGACCGTAATGTTATGGCTGCCTGATCACTCAGATAAATTTAGTGTCGTAGAATAGCCTGTGGCTTCCGGGCTCCCCGTATTCACCGACGTTCCCGCCGACGGCGCGGTCTCACTTCCGGCAATTTCCGTGGAAAATTTAGTCCACCGGTATGGCGACAACGTCGCCCTGGCTGGCGTGTCATTTCAAGTTCGTCCCGCTGAATTATTTGGGTTGCTGGGACCAAATGGCAGCGGCAAAACCACGATGTTTCGAATTCTTTCGACCTTGATGGTTCCAGTTGGGGGACGCGCGGTCATTCTCGGATACGATGCTGCGAAAGAACCAAATGAATTGCGACGGCATATTGGGGTTGTTTTTCAATCCCAAAGCATCGATATAAAACTCACGGCGGCGGAGAACTTGCGACACCAAGGGCATCTCTACGGCTTGCATGGACGAGCCTTGTCACGGCGTATTAAAGAAATGCTGGAGCGCGTGGGACTGGCGGATCGAGCTAACGAGAAGGCCGAAACATTTTCTGGAGGGATGCAGCGTAGGCTGGAATTGGCAAAGGGTCTGCTTCACCACCCTTCTGTGCTGTTGCTGGATGAACCGACTACTGGGCTTGATCCGGGAGCGCGGATAGATGTGTGGCAGTATTTGCGCATTCTGCGAGACGAAGAACAAGTCACGGTGATAGTAACTACCCATCTGATGGAAGAGGCCGACAAATGCGACCGGCTGGCATTTTTGAGCAAAGGCAAGCTGGTGGCGTTGGGGACTCCGCTGGAACTAAAACAAGAAATCGGCGGAGACATAATCGTTCTTGACAGCAAAGACCCGGAAGCCCTCGCCGATGAAATTCGGATTCGTTTTAATATGCAAGCTCAAGTGGTCCAAAATCAGGTGCGCCTGGAAAAACAAAACGGACACCGTTTTATTACTGACGTGGTGGAAGCTTTTCCGGGGAAGATTGATGGTATTTCAGTGAGCAAGCCGGCTTTGGAAGACGTATTCATCCGCCGCACCGGGCATCGCTTCTGGACTGAACGCGACGCATAAGAAAATTATGGCCACACAGACGTGCGAACTCTTCCGGCGCAATCCGTCGCCTATCCAGAACGAATTGTTTTTGCCTGCATTCACGCTTTGGTGGCGCGAAGTTGTCCGTTTCTATCGGCAGAGGAGCCGGGTGGTGGGAGTCATTGCGTCCCCGATATTGTTTTGGATTGTGATTGGTTCGGGCTTCGGCACGTCATTTCGTTCGGGGAGCCAGCAATATCTGGATTATTTTTATCCCGGTGCCCTCATCATGATTGTGCTTTTCACTTCGATCTTCACCATGATGTCGGTGATCGAGGACCGCAAAGAGGGATTTTTGCTTTCGGTGTTAGTTGCTCCTGTATCCCGTTCGGCAATCGTTCTGGGAAAAGTTCTCGGAGGAACCACGCTGGCGACGATTCAGGGACTGATTTTTCTCGCGTTCGCGCCGCTGCTAGGAGTTCGTTTCGATGTGGGGATGTTCCTGCTGGTATTTCTGACGATATTTTTGATGCTCCTTCGCATTGACCGCTTTAGGATTTCTGATTGCGTGGCCAATGGACTCGTCGCAAGCCTTCCACGCCATCATTAATTTATTTCTGATTCCGCTGTGGCTCCTCTCCGGAGCTTTATTCCCGCTGGCAGGGGCTTCACGCTGGCTGCGCGTTTTGATGTATATCAATCCCCTGACCTACGGTGTGGAGGCGCTGAGGAGCCTGTTGTATCCAGCCAGCCAGTCTCAGTTTTCAACTTTCTCATGCCTTGCGACCCTGGTTTTATTTTCACTCTTCATGTTCGCGCTAGGATTCCTGGTGGTGAATCGTCGCACCACGAAGCCTGCCGCATGATTCAGGTTCCAGCCCGGTATGCGATTTTTCCGGCAATTGACGCCACCATGAACGGGTTGAGTACGATTCTGTTGCTGGTGGGACACAGCTTTATAAAGACGGGACGAATTGCCGCTCACCGGGCGTTCATGATTGCGGCGGTAATTTCATCCAGCGTCTTCCTGGCTTCCTATCTGTATTTTCATTTCCATGTTGGTTCGGTGCACTTTCAGGGACGGGGATGGGCGCGGCCGGTCTATTTTTCGATTCTGATTTCCCATGTTTTACTGGCAGCAGCCATTCTGCCGCTGGTCATCATCACGTTGAGCCAGGCTTTGCGGGAGCGTTTCGACCAGCATCGTGCGATTGCGCGCTGGACTTATCCTTTATGGCTATATGTTTCGATCACCGGGGTGATTGTGTACTTTATGCTTTATCACCTGTTCGTTTACTCGCCAATTTTTGCGGCGTCGTGAGCCTTGACAGCCGGTTCCGCCTGAGCTAACTTCTGCCCATTAATCCCTGTGTCCTTTTGAAACGCCTGTGGAGGTAACTCATGTCAACTGCCGCGTCACAGCCTATCGATCAAACAAAACTTCATGACTTCGTAATGAAAGCCGTCGGGGAAATGGGAGCGGCAATGAATGCAGCGCTGATCCTAGTGGGGGACAAACTCGGCCTGTATAAGGCAATGGCTGGAGGCGGAGCTATGACGTCTTCGGAAATCGCGGCGAAGAGTGGGACGCATGAGCGTTACGTACGCGAGTGGTTAGCGGCGCAGGCTGCGGGAGGATTTGTGCAATACGACGCCATGAGCGGTCGTTTCACGTTGCCGCCGGAGCAGGCGATGGCGCTGGCCGATGAGAGCAGTCCGGTGTTTCTCCCTGGATTCTTCGAGATAATTGAAGCTTGCGTGAAAGACGTGCCCAAGATTACCGAAGCCTTTAAGAGCGGCAAGGGAGTTGGTTGGCATGAGCATGACGTGTGCCTTTTCACTGGAACCGAACGTTTCTTCCGTCCCAACTATCGCGCACATTTGATCAATGAATGGATCCCCGCGCTCGGCGATGTGGAAGCGAAATTGAAGTCCGGTGCGAGCGTTGCGGATGTGGGCTGCGGGCTCGGAACATCGACCATTCTGATGGCTCAGGCGTATCCGAGATCAAAGTTCGTGGGATTTGATTATCATCCGCGATCGATTGAATTGGCGCGAGAAGCGGCAACCAAGGCCGGAGTGGCGGATCGCGTAAAGTTCGAAGTCGCCAAAGCCAAAGACTTCCCCGGGAGGAATTACGATTTGGTGGCGTTCTTCGATTGCTTGCATGACATGGGAGATCCTGAGGGCGCGGCGCGGCACGTTCTGCAATCGCTTGGTCCCAGCGGCGCGTGGATGATTGTCGAACCCTTCGCCAACGACAAGCTCGAAGATAATCTGAATCCCATTGGCCGAGTTTTCTACGGCGCGTCAACCATGCTTTGTACCCCCGCTTCGGTGTCGCAGGAGGTTGGATTGGCGCTCGGAGCGCAGGCCGGGGAGGGAAGGCTGAGCAAGGTTCTAAAATCGGCTGGATTCACTCGCGTGCGGCGTGCGGCGGAAACGCCATTCAATATCGTGCTGGAGGCACGAGCCTAGCCGCTTTCGGGGATCACATCTTCGGGGGATAAATTCTGTTATATTCAGCATCCGGCCTGGGAATTCCGGGAACTTGAGATCCCGCCAAGGGGCGGTTTTCCTGTTAAAGAGAAGGAGTAGCAATCATGCCCAAGAGCGTTAATAAAGTTATTTTGATTGGCAACATCGGCAAAGATCCTGAAATTAAATACACACCTAGCGGAACCGCGGTGGCGAAACTTACTCTGGCCACCAACGAGCGCTTCAAAGACAAAGCTGGAGAATGGCAGGACCGCACTGAATGGCACAATGTTGTCTTGTGGCAACGCCTCGCGGAGATCGCTGGGGAATACTTGAAAAAGGGAAGCAAAGTTTACATCGAGGGACGCCTGCAAACCCGCTCATGGGACGACAAGACGACCAACCAGAAAAAATATATGACGGAAGTGGTCGCCAGCGATCTGGTTCTGTTGGGCGGCAGAGGTGAGGGGGGCGGAGGCGACTTCGCAGGACAGGCTCGCGGTGCGGCGGCTGGAAGCGGCTTCGATCAGCGGACGCCTGAGCCGGATGTGGCAGCATCCATGCCGATTACCGATGAAGACATTCCTTTCTAAGTGCTGCAGATATTTATGCCTGACCTAGCTACCAAAACTTGTGTGCCGTGCCGCGGCGGTCATCCTCCGCTGAAGGGCGCTGAACTCGAAAGCGTGCACCAGCAGGTTCCCCAGTGGGCTCATTGGGAAGTTGTGAATGAACATCACATCACGCGGACTTTCAAGTTTCCGGATTTCAAGCAGGCTTTAGATTTCGTGAACCGCGTGGGCGCACTGGCAGAGGAGCAGGGACATCATCCTGACATTCTGCTGGCGTGGGGCAAAGCGGAAATTACTTTGTGGACGCATAAAGTGGACGGCCTGACCGAGAGCGATTTCATCATGGCGGCGAAGATCGATCAGCTTTCTCACAACTAACAGTCATTCCGAATCCGTCCCCGATTCATCTGCGACGCCCTCATTTCTCTGCGACATCTATAATCCTTCCATGATCGATGAGCAGGAGTACCGCAAACATGTTGAAAGCAAAATGGAAGACTTGAAGAAAAGTCTTATGAAGGCGGAGGAATCAGCCGAGTTGGAAGTGGAAGATCAGTCGGGTGCTCTTCATATTTCTTTCGACGACGGCAGCAAGTTTGTGATTTCGGCCAACGCTCCGGTCCGTCAGATCTGGATTTCGGCGTTGGCTACCAGCTTTAAGTTGGATTGGTCTGAGTCTGAACAGAATTTTGTGCTGCAAAAAACGGGAGAGGCTTTGAAGCCGCTAGTGGCGCGCCTGGTCAATCAGCAATTAGGCGAAGATGAAGTTTCGCTAGATTAGTTTTTTAAGTATTTCCATCCGCATATTCTGTGTTCGAAGTGGGCTGTATTCTCTGTCTTAGATGGGTGGCAATCTGCTGGCCATGAAAGCGGCCGTTCTCGATGAAGATTTCATTCGTTCGCGATCCCGCAACGATCACTCCCGCCACATAAATTCCCGGAACATTTGACTCCAACGTGATCGGATCGCAGACTGGACGACATTGCTCCGACGAGAGCTCGATGCCCATGGCGCGGAGGAAATCGTAATCGGGATGATATCCGGTTAGAGCGAATACGAAGTCATTCTTGAGTTCCAGGGGGCCGTCGGGCGTGTTCAGCATTACGTAGTCAGCGGCAATTTCTTGCACCGTCGTATTGAAATATGCAGTGACTTCTCCGTTCTTGATGCGGTTTTCGATGTCCGGGAGAATCCAGTACTTGACGTGGTTGTGCATCTTCGGGCCGCGATGAACCAGAGTTACGCGCGCCCCGTGCCGCCAGAAATCCAGCGCGGCTATAGCGGCGGAATTTTTTCCTCCTATGACCAGCACGTCGGTATCGAAAAAGGGATGCGGCTCGCGATAGTAGTGAAATACTTTCGGCAGATCTTCCCCGGGAATTCCGATATAATTTGGCAGGTCGTAATATCCGGTCGAAACGATTAGCTTGCGCGCCTGATAATCGAAAATCCTTCCCAGGCGATCGCTGGTGGTCACCTGAAATTCTTCGTCGCGCCCGGAAACCGTCTCAACCTTCTGATACTGGCGGATTGGAAGATGATAATGCTCGGCAACCTTGCGATAGTATTCCAGCGCTTCCTGGCGATTGGGTTTCTGATTGGCGGTGCTGAAGGGAATGTCGCCGATCTCCAACAATTCGGGAGTGGTGAAGAAGGTCATGTTCGCGGGATAGTGGTAGAGCGAATTGACCACGCATCCCTTATCGATGACTACTACTTTGAATCCGGCTTTCTGGGCTTCGATTGCGCAGGCTAAGCCGGTGGGACCGGCACCGATGACCAGAACATCGACACGAGTTTCGGGCGCTGGCCGCAGCAATGCGCGTGGGAGGGTGTCGGGAATTTGACTGGCTTCGGCGGAAATATTCTTGCTGGTCATTATTTATAAAGGCGCATTTAATAAATGCGTATCGAATAAGTGCGTATTGAATAGATGCGTATTGAATAAGTGCGATGCGCCGCTCGAATGCGATAGCCGGAAGAAAGCGATTTTAGCACGCAGATAAAGGCTTCGAGGCTACGCCGGTTCGATGCCGGAAGCTTCCGCGCGGGAATACATTTCCTCGATTTGTTTCGCGTAGCGTTGCTCGACGGCGCGGCGGCGCAACTTCATGCTGGCGGTGAGGGTTTCGTTTTCGGCGGAGAACTCATCTGGTATGACCAGGACTTTTTTCAGTTTCTCAAAGCGCGCAAGATTGCCATTAATTTCGTCAACGATCCCTTCGTATAGCGCCTGAACGGCGGGATTGGAAACCAACTCCTGACGAGAGGAAAAATGAATTTGGTGAGCGCGGGCCCAGTCTTCCAAAACCGTAAACGCAGGGGCGATCAATACCGCGGGGAACTTGCGTTTGTCGCCGAGCACCACGGCTTCCGCCACGAGGGGGTTGTGCTTCAGCGAACCTTCGATTGGCTGCGGGGCGATAAATTTCCCGCCCGAAGTCTTGATGAGATCTTTCTTGCGGTCGGTGATCGATAGAAATCCATCGCCATCTATGGTGCCGATATCTCCAGTCTTGAACCAGCCGTCTTTATCCAGTGAGGTAAATGCGTTGCGGGTTTCGTCCGGCAAATTCCAATATCCCTGAAAAATGGAGGGACCGCGCACGAGGATTTCTCCGTCGTCTGCGATGCGGACTTCGATATTGGACAAGGGCTTGCCGACGGTTCCGAGTTTGTGCGCCTTCGGAGAATTCAGAGCGATTACTGGGGAAGTTTCCGTAAGTCCATAGCCTTCATGGATGCGGATGCCCATGTCCGCATACCATTCGGCGAGTTCGCGTCCGAGTGGCGCACCGCCTGAGATCAAACATTTGGCGCGACCGCCCATGCCCGCGCGAACTTTTGTGAAGACCAGCTTGTTGGCGAGCCTCCAGGCAGGGGAAGAGGGTTTGTTCCCAGCAAGAATTTCGGTGCGATGCTTCCGTCCGACGGAGATCGCCCAGCGGTAGATGATGGATTTTGGAAAATCTTTGGCGCCGAGTTCAACCTTGGCAAAAATCTTTTCGTATAGGCGTGGCACTGCAACAAATATCGTCGGATGAACTTCCGATAGGGCCTGAGGAAGTTGCTCGATGAATGGCACGTAAGCAAGTACGACGCCGCGGGATAGTAGCGCGAGATCGAGATGGCGAGCGGTGATATGAGATAAAGGCAAGAACGAAATCGCGACATCTTCTGGTCCGATATCGAACTCGCGGAGGGAACAGGAAATATTCGACGCCATGTTTCCGTGAGTCAGCATGGCCCCTTTTGGGGTGCCGGTTGTTCCAGAGGTATAAATAATGGTCGCGAGATCGTTTGGTTCCACAGCGGACATTGCGTTCTCGTCGAACTTTTTGTTCCGGCGAGTGGCTCCGGATTGGCGCAATGGAGACATGGGGACTGCGCCGATTGCTTCAATATCGTCCATCACGACGATCTGTTCAATCCAGAGTTCGGTTCTCTTTTCCGCGACCTTTTGCAGTTGCTTTTCGGACGAAACGAAAACTACGCGCGCGCCGGAATCACGAAGAATGTAGGCGGTCTGGTCGGCTGTCAATGTCGCATAGATCGGCACAACGACGGCGCCTATCAGCAGGCAGGCGAAGTCGGCGATGGTCCATTCGGGGCGATTTTCGCTGAGGATGGCGACACGGTCTCCCTTAGAAATTCCCCAATCGCGCAAAGCCTGGCTGACTCCGGTGACGTCGCGATAGAAGTCTTCGGAGGAGATGGAAATCCAGCCTTCTGGCGACCGCTGTCTCATGACGCAAGACTGACCGCGGTCGATGACGGAGAAGAAAATCTGGTTGAGGGTGGAGAGGCTCGTCATTGGTTCACTGATTCATGAGGCTTCGCCAGGTTCCCGAGTCACGCTAGCCCAGCCCCCAGGTATTGTAGATAATGACGGTCATGTTGGAACGCGATTCGGCGGGAACTCGTGTTTCGACCCTACGCGACCACAAGAATGAGTCTTGGGGCGGAGTGATTACAAGCCCGCGGAAACGATCCGCTATCGCGGGGTACGGCATAGCGGCGCTAGCGGTGTCGGCCGCTTTTGTTTCAACGTTGTTGCTGCAACGTCTCTTTCCATATCCTTTTCTATTTTTGTTTTTTGGCGCGGTCATGTTGAGCGCATGGTTCGGAGGCGCAATCGCCGGCTTCTTTGCCGTGCTGGTTTCCACCGTGGTGGTTGACTACTATTTCGTTCCGCCTTTTTATTCTTTCTCTATCAGCACGACGGCCGAAGCTTACTTTGCGGCATTTGTAGTCTGTGCGCTAGTGGCCAGCTGGGTGAGTTCTGCGAAGAAAGCAAGCGAAGAGGGTTTGCGTGACGCTCGTAACCAATTGGAGATCCGGGTGTCGGAACGAACCGCGGAGCTAATGAAGACGCAGGCGGAACTGGCGCATTTGTCACGGGTAATGAGCATGGGGGAACTCACTGCGTCGATCGCGCACGAACTCAATCAGCCACTAACGGCTGTGGTTGCGGAGGGGAATGCCTGCGTCGAATGGCTCTCGGCGGATCCTCCCAACCTGGTGCGGGCGCGGCAAACGGCGAACCGGATTATTCAGGATGGAACCAGAGCCGGCGCGATACTCAACCGTATCCGGGCACTTTTCAAAAAAGAGGTTAGCGTCAAAATAGACATTGACGTAAATGAAGTTATTCAGGAGCTGACGGTTTTTCTCCGCGATGAAGCTGTCCGGCGCCGTATTTCAGTGCGTACCGAGCTGGCTTCTGATTTGCCGCAGATCAGAGCCGATCGAGTTCAATTGCAGCAGGTCATGCTCAATCTGATGATGAATGGCATGGACGCCATGAGTGACGTCACAAAAGCCCCTCGAACGCTGGTTATCAGTTCTGTTTGGGAAAATTCAAACATTGTGGTCAAGGTTGAAGATTGCGGAGTTGGTCTTGATGCGCAGGCGGCAGAAAGAATTTTTGAGCCCTTTCTTCACCACTAAGACGGATGGAATAGGAATGGGATTGACTATCAGCCGGTCAATCATCGAATCGCATGAAGGGCGGTTGTGGGCCACAGCGGGATCGAACGGCGGAGCAATCTTTCCAGTTCACGCTGCCGATTCAACCTCCCAATTCAATCTCGGGGTCCGATGACTGAGGAGCCCCCAATAGTCTTTATTGTCGATGACGACTCATCCGTGCGCGAGGCGGTCAGCGATCTTCTGGAATCGGTGGGCTTTCGCACCAGAGCTTTTCAATCAACCGAGGAATTTCAAAATGCAACGCGACCTGAAGTACCGAGCTGCCTGGTGCTTGATGTCAAGCTGCCGGGACTGAGCGGTTTGGATTTTCAGAGCGTGCTCAATAAGGCCGGCATCGAGATCCCTATCATCTTTATTACCGCCCATGGGGATGTTCCGATGACCTCTCGGGCCATGAAAGCCGGAGCCGTCGAATTCCTGATGAAGCCGTTTCAGAAAGATGAGTTGCTTTCGGCAATCGCTTAGGGCTGGAACGCGACCGGAAACGGCGGAAAGATCAGGGGGAGATTTCTCAAGTTCAATCACGATTTCAGGAACTCACTCCACGCGAACGGGAAGTTTTGGAACTAGTGGTGGACGGTCTTACTAATAAAGAGGTAGGCGCGAAGTTGGGAATCAGCGAGGTCACAATCAAGATGCATCGCGGGCAGGCGGTCCGAAAAATGAAAGCCTCATCATTCGCCGATTTAGTGCGGATGTTTGACCGCGTCAAACCAGCTCCACGGCAATAGGCTTTTCCTTATCCATCCCATAATTTCTTTCTATCGAAACCCATACCATTGGGTAGTTGTTGCGCTGCGATGGGCCAGAGTAGCGTGAAGGCATGAGCACACCGGCGGAACTTTATCCCAGCACCGGCTTGTCTTTATTAGCTGAAACCGAAGAGTCGAAGAGTTTATCCGGAGAAGTTTCGGTGGTCGCACGTTTGCGCCATGTGGCACGGCGCATGTCCGCGGCGGCCCCACTTGAGAATGTATTGGCGGAAGTGGTGGAGTTTGCAACAGCGGCGGTGAAATGCGATTCGTGTTTTGTTTATGTTTTGGAAGGTGAAGAACTGGTGCTTCGCGCCTCGAAGAATCCGCATCCCGAAGCCGTGGACCGGTTGAAGTTGAAGCTTGGGCAGGGAATCACGGGATGGGTGGCTGAACACCGGGAACCGGCGATCGTGGCGCGGAACGCCTCGGCTGATCCACGGTTCAAGCTGTTTAATGAATTGCCCGAAGACCGGTTCGAAGCGTTTCTGTCGGTTCCACTGGTGAGTAGGGGCCGCCTGGTTGGCGTGCTCAATTTGCAGAGCCGCGAGCCACGTCATTATGAAGACTATGAGATCAATTTAATTTCCACGATGGGTTTTCTGGTTGGGGCTGAAATCGAGATGGCCAGGCTGGAGGGCGAGAATTCTCAGCTCAGTCAACGTCTCGAGCTTCGCAAGACAGTAGAGCGGGCCAAGGGCATTTTGCAGAGCGACTTGTCTATTTCTGAGGCGGAGGCTTACCAGATGCTGCAACGCCAGAGCCAGCAGCGCAGGAGGCCTATGAAGGAAATTGCGGAAGCGATTGTACTTAGCCATGCGGTCAAACAGGGCACACGCTAAAGGATTAACCGGCGGTTAATCGCTGGATGGCACGTCCTGGTTTAATGTCGACCATAAAAAATTTCAATTTGACTTTGCAATCCTCCTCCGTCAGAATTCGCACCAAGTCGCTAAGCGACGAACGTTAAGTTGCTCCCTCTTTTCGACGAAGATGAGAGGCGATTCTTCAGGCACGAAGCCGTGCCGGTCCCGTAGACAAAATTATTGCGAGTAGGTCCGCGAATCGGCGGACATAATTGCCAAATTTGACGCCCGCGTCAATCCCGAGCGGAAGTGTGTACCGGTGTTTTCTCGTAGTGGACGAAGGCAAATCAAAAATCAACTGAAGGAGCCACGACATGCTTGCAAATGTAAGGAAAGAGAAACTGTCTTTTCGGCGAAATTACACCGCCTGAACCACCGGCTGCGGGACCCGGAGTGGCGCCGTTACGGAGGCCTGCTCGCGGGTGGTAAGGCTATCGGCCTGGGGCTGGTACTGCTGGTGATGGCTGTAGTCTCCGGTCTGTTCTTCACCCACGTGTACGCACAAACCGGCACTCCAGAAGTGAAAGCGGCGGATGTCGTGAATCCCGTGAACACCGCGTGGACACTGATCGCGGCTTTTCTCGTCTTCGGAATGCAGGTTGGATTCACCATGCTCGAGGCCGGTTTCTGCCGCTCCCGCGAAACGGTGAACGTCCTCGTCGAGTGCGTCGTGGATACTTGTCTTTGCGGCATCCTGTTCTACGCGGTTGGATTCGCGTTCATGTTCGCACACGGCAACGGATTCATCGGCTACCACTGGTTCTTCCTGCAAAACGCGCCGGCTACGTATGAGACCACTGGCGTCGCGTTCCTGGCAGTCTGGATCTTTCAATTCGCATTCGCCGATACGTGCTCAACAATTACTTCGGGCGCAATGATCGGGCGAACCGGGTTCGTCGGAGACCTGCTGTACAGCGTCTGCGTCACCGGTTTCATTTATCCAGTGATTGGACACTGGGCTTGGGGACCGGACGGCTGGCTGGCGAACATGGGCAGCACCGGAAATTTCTTTCCATCGCTCGGCATGGGCTTCCACGACTTCGCCGGTTCAACCGTCGTACACACCATTGGAGGATTCATTGCTTTGGCGGGAGCCATTGTTCTGGGTCCGCGGCTTGGGCCGCAAGTTCAAGCGCGACGGCGGCGCAGCCTATGCTGCCGCATGATCTGACCATTGCCGTCAGCGGCGGTCTTCTACTGTGGTTCGGCTGGTACGGGTTTAATCCAGGCAGCACACTCTCAGCTATGGACTTTGTAGGTATCGGGCGGGTGGCAACAAATACGACACTCGCCGCATGCGCGGCTGGGCTCACGTCGATCTTTTACGGATACATGAAAATGAAAACGTGGGACGCCGGCTATACCACTAACGGATTTTTGGCCGGACTGGTCGCCATCACTTGTCCGTGTTACTGGGTGAGCCCGACGGGAGCGGTTTTGCTTGGGGGAATCGCCGGGGTGCTCGTCATCATGGGAGTGGACTTGCTGGAATGGCTTCGCATTGATGATCCCATTGGCGCGGTGCCAGTTCACGGCTTTTGCGGCATCTGGGGAACACTGTCACTTGGTTTATTTGCTTGCGGACAATACGGAGTCAACGGGGCCCATAGCTCCTGACAATTCCGCGCCGCTGAGAGGACTATTCTATGGCGGGGGATTGCAGGTGCTGAAAGCACAGTTCATCGGCAGCGCCTGCATTACGCTGGCGACGTTTGCGGTCGCCATGGTAGTGATGCTGCTGGTCAATGCGATCGGGTCTCTGCGGTTGCCGGCAGAGCTGAAACTTACGGCATGGATCTGCACGAACATGGCATTTCCGCATATCCGGAATATGTTATTTCCGCTTTGGGAGCTCCAGGCGGCATGTCGCAAGAATTGCCTCTAAATCCGGTGAAGGGGAGCATGGCGGTCAGCCCATCTCACGCGCCATAAGTTGACTTGTTGACTTACGCCAAAACCCCGGAGACAGAGACCACTGTCTCCGGCAACTTGGCCGATAATCCGCGACTAAGGAGCAGAGATGACGAAGATCGAAGCAATCATTCAACCGAATGGATTTGACGACTAAAGCAAGCGTTGATCGCTGTGGGCGCCGACGGAATGACCGTTTCGGAAGTTCGCGGCCATGGCCGGCAGAAAGGCCACACAGAAAGCTATCGCGGCGGCGAGTACACCGTTGACCTGCTGCCGAAAATTAAACTCGAGCTGATTCTGGACGATAATCTTGTCAAGCCCGCGGTCGATGCCATCCTTAAGACCGCGTCCACTGGGAAGATCGGAGACGGCAAGATTTTCCTCTACAAGGTTGAGGAAGCTATTCGCATCCGCAATCAGGAGCGAGGCGCGGCCGCACTATAAGATCGTTCGAAAATAACTGGCAAGCTCCGGGAAGTCCCCCGGGGCCTTGCCATTTCTTTTTGTTTTGTCAAAAAAAAGGCCGCCTTTTTGGGCGGCCTTTTGATATTTACAACGTTCTGTTTTACTGAGCGGGAGCCAATGCCGCCACCCCCTGAATGAATGCCAATCCGTTCGGCGTGCCCAAGCCGGTAACGTCGTCCCATCCCGCAGCCGTCGTTAGCGACGAGTCCGTCCCGAAAGTAAAGACATCCCATCGAGTTGAAGTTGAACTCTGGAATAGCGCGCTGACGAATTTCTTCGTGCTTTCCACGGGCTGCGCCAGAGTAGCCGCCGACTCGAACATCGGTGTGTTTGGCGGATTGAAAATAGTCCCCGTTACATTAAACGGAGAAGTGACGGGTACTACGTCCAGGATGCTCCGCAGCCGGCAGCTCATAAAGCAAGGGAGCTGCCTGTCCCAGTGGAACTCCGGCTGCCTGGTTTGCAATAGCCCACATAGCGGAGAACATCGGGCAAGAAAGGCTGGTACCGCCAAACACCTCTACCAATGAGCTGTCATGGCGTGCCCTGATTGGGATCAGTAATTACTATCTCGTTTCCCGTCTCAGGGTCGGCATTCATGGAGATATCTGGCGTCTGCCGGAACTTACCCGGCAGCTTTTTTTGGAAACTGGGCTTAAAGAAGGTGCTCGTCTCCTCCACCCGCTCCTTCTAGGAAGCCAAAAAGAAGAGGGGGAATGGTCGGAGGGTTCGGATCGGCTCGGCAATGCGTGTCTCGTTGAGACCCCAGCCCGTTTGAAATTTCAGGCTGTTGTCCGGATTCAGGAACGTGCTGGTGCCGCCAATAGCGGTTGCAAACGGAGAATGCCTTCGCGCCCGGAGAAGGTGCCTGGATACCGAAATCGTTAGTATCGACGGATGAGGTTGTCTCCAGCGTCGCCGGTGGAAACGTTCTGCGAAATACCGAGAGCCGCAGCGATCTCCGCGATGCCGTTTTCAACAATTAGCTCCGAAGGCAGGAAGTCAACCAGCACTATCTCCGGAATCCCGAAACTGTTCGAAATGACGTTGCCCAACTCATTGTCAATCGCAAACAGGTTTGCTTCATCGAGAGTCGAAAAGTTGTTATCCGTGCCGAGCACGAGCGCAATATTGGCGCCTGGGGCGATCGCATGCGCCCATTCAACGTCAAGAGTTGTTTCATATTCCCAGTTTCCGGCTATGCAGTCGGCCGCGCAATTGACCGGACCCGTTGGGGTGAAGATTTGGAAATTTGTGTAGGTGAGCGCGGGCAGTCCGTTCATTGATGAGAATTGATTCGCATCCGCAGTGATCGTATTCGAGCCGTATGCGTCAACGATTACGATTGTCTGGCCCGTACCATTCAAACCGGTGTTATAGAGTGCATTCAAGCCATATACAGTTTGCATTTCGGCCGCGTCATAACCGCAAGATGGCAGATTTGGAGCCGGAGTGCCGAGGTCGGCACCGTACCGATTGCCGGAATACACCGCGAACGGAGCCCCGCCTCCCGTCGTGAAGATATGGGCCTCAGGTGGACGCATGCATTCCTGGCTGAAAACCAACCCATCGGACCCTACCGCGGACAGGGGTACGCCTCGTAAGGCTTCCGGTGTCGGGATTGACGCTCCGCTTGCGCATAGACTTATAAGTGAGATCATTCAACCCCTGCACGGTGGCGATCATGGCGCAGCAGGTCCTGCCAGAGAGGCCTCTGCATGTTTACGCCGATGCACTGCGCCGTTAACCATGACGCGGTTGATCTGCATGTTGAATGCTTTTTGAATGTCGCCGACCTTCCCTGTGCGACCACATAGTGATTGTTCTTCTCGATGGATGTGACCTGAAGATTTTTGTTCGCAAGAAAGCTGCGCACCGTTCCTGCATCCTGAACCGTAGGCGCGAACTTGGACGGTATTGCTCGCGCGTAAGGAAATGATGGTAGTTGGCGGAATTCTTGTCATAGATGTCGCGAACCAGAGTATCCAGTGTCTCTTTATTGCGTTGGCGGAGCCAAACCGTCACTGAAATTTGTTTGGAGGCGTCTTCCGGGCCAAAGTTTTTGCGCGGCTACCAAACTTGAAGAGTCGTTCCCGGCGGCGACCGCACTCGTAGATTGAGCGAATCCTGAAGCGACCATTAGGGTTAAGGCTGCGACTGAAATGACAATTGCGAATTCAACCAGGGATCGAGTTCTGAGAATCAACATCTTTTC
>CAWITV010000012.1:0-31781 GCA_963839125.1 uncultured Acidobacteriaceae bacterium | reverse complement strand
CCATGCGTGAAGTTGTCATCGTCTCTTCTGTTCGCACCCCCGTAGGACGCGCTTCAAAGGCACGCTTCGTGCCACTCGCCCTGATGAGCTTGCTGCCATTGCGATCAAAGGCGCGCTTGATCGCGTACCGCAACTTGATCCCAAGGAAATCGAAGACGTCATTCTTGGCTGCGCCATGCCCGAAGCCGAGCAGGGCATGAACGTCGCCCGGATCGCATCTCTTCGGGCGGGACTGCCGGTGGAAATTTCGGCGATGACGATCAATCGCTTTTGCTCGTCCGGACTCCAGGCGATTGCCATGGCGGCGGAACGAATCATGAGCGGCGGCGCCGAAATTATTGTTGCGGGAGGAACGGAATCCATGTCGATGATTCCGATGGGTGGACACAAAATCTCGCCGAACCCCTGGCTGGTCGATCATTATCCCGACGCGTATCTTTCAATGGGATTGACGGCGGAACGGCTGGCGCAGCGGTTCGGAATCACGCGGGAGATGGCGGATGAATTTTCTCTGCGAAGTCATCAGAAAGCGCTGGCGGCGATTCAGGCGGGAAAGTTCGAGGACGAGACGGTCCCGTGCCGGTAAGCTTCACCACTCCCAATGGGTCGAAGCCCAAGCGGCAGGAGATCATTTTCAAAACGGACGAAGGCCCTCGCGCCGATACTTCGCTCGAAGCGTTGCTTTCGCTCAAACCGGCGTTTCATGCGAAAGGAACGGTGACCGCGGGCAATTCTTCGCAGATGTCCGACGGCGCCGCTGCCGCCGTTGTAATGTCCGCGAACGTGCAAAGGCGCTCGGCATCAAACCGCTGGCACGCTATGTCGCATTCGCCACCGCCGGATACAAGCCGGAAGAAATGGGATTGGGCCCGGTGTTTGCGATCCCAAAAGTGCTGAAATTTGCGGGACTAAAGCTTTCGGATATTGATGTCATCGAATTAAACGAAGCCTTCGCGGCGCAATCGCTCGCCGTAATAAAAGAAGCAGGACTGGATCCCGACCGCGTAAATCCCAATGGCGGAGCGATTGCTTTGGGGCATCCTCTGGGATGCACCGGAGCAAAACTGACCGCAAGCATCATTCGTGAACTGAAGCGCCGCAACGCAAAGTACGGGCTGGTAACCATGTGCGTCGGCGGAGGAATGGGCGCCGCCGGCATCTTCGAAAACCTAAACTAACCACAGTTGGTCTTCTCATTAACTTTCACCTCACTCACCTTCGTAACGGCATCAAGCGAATGGTTAACGGTACATGCTGGGAAAAGTGAAATAATCCGCTGTGATACTCTGTGCCCCCTGTGGTTAAAAGGGGTTTCCTCATGGCCACAACGGCAATTTCAACCACGCGCATCTCCGGCGGCAGCTTTCTTCTCGACGACCGCAATCCTCAAGACGTCTTCACGCCCGAGGACTTTACCGAGCAGCATCAACTCATCGCCCAAACGGCTGAAGATTTCGCAGTCAACGAAATTGTCCCAAACATCGACAAGATGGAGCACAAAGATTTCTCCATCACTCGCGACCTTTTGAAAAAAGCGGGAGAGCTTGGGCTGAGTTCCGCCGAAATTCCGGAAGCCTACGGTGGCATGGAGATGGATAAAGTCACGGCCTCCATCATCGCGGACCATATCGCCAAGTACGCAGGATTCGCGACGACTTGGGGAGGGCACACCGGCATCGGCACCTTACCCATCGTTTATTTCGGAACCGAAGAGCAAAAGCAGAAATATCTTCCGCGTCTCGCCACCGGAGAAATCATCGGTGCCTATGCTCTGTCCGAAGCATCTTCCGGCTCCGACGCTCTCAACTGCCGGGCTCGTGCTCAACTCTCCGCTGACGGCCAGCATTACGTCCTCAACGGCGAGAAAATGTGGATCACCAACGCCGGCTTCGCTGACTTGTTCACGGTGTTCGCAAAAATCGATGGCGAGAAATTCACGGCATTTTTGGTGGAGAAGTCTTTCCCCGGATTTTCAATCGGCGCGGAAGAACACAAAATGGGCATTCGAGGATCCTCGACCTGTCCGGTAATTCTCAATGACTGCAAGGTTCCGGTCACGAATGTTCTCGGTGAAATCGGCAAGGGCCATGTCATTGCCTTCAACATTCTCAACGTTGGACGCTTTAAGCTTGGCGCAATGTGCATTGGTGGAGCTCGGGTTTCGCTGGAAAATGCTATCCAATACGCCAAGCAGCGCAAAGCCTTCGGCAAGACCATCTCAGATTTTGGTTTGGTCCGCGAAAAACTTGCTCGCATGGCGACCCTCATTTATGTCGGCGAGTCTCTGGTTTATCGCACCGTAGGCATGATGGACAACGCGCTGGCGCAGATCGACAAGGCTTCGCCCGACAGCGCAAAAGAAACTCGCAAAGCCATCGAAGAATATGCCGTCGAGTGTTCGATCATTAAAGTCTGGGGATCGGAGATGATTGATTACGTCGTCGATGAAACCGTGCAAATTTACGGAGGCTACGGGTTCGTCGAAGAGTATCCGGCAGAACGTGCCTATCGCGATGCTCGCATCAATCGCATCTTCGAAGGCACCAACGAGATCAACCGCCTAATCATTACCGGATTTCTGTTGAAACGCGCAACTACCGGACAGCTCCCACTGATGCCTGCAATCAAGAAGCTTATGGACGAGGTTCTGTCCGGACCAGGTTCCACCGAAGATTCAGATGGTCCGCTCGCTGCAGAGCGCTCGCTCGTTTCGTCCGCTAAGAAGTTGACACTGTTCGCAGCGGGCGCAGCGTCCCAGAAATATATGCAGGCCATCCAGGATCAGCAGGAAATTATGGGCGCAATTGCCGACATGGTCATAGAAGTCTATGCCATGGAATCTGCGACGCTTCGAACCCAGAAACTGGCAGAACGAAATCAGAGTGAGGCGCCTCTTCCCATTGCCATGACGCGTCTCTATTTATCGCAGGGTCTGGAGAAATTAGAATCTGCCGCTAGAAAAATAGTTGCTGCCGTGGCCGAGGGAGATATGCTGCGGACGCAAATGGCAATTGTGAGGAGACTGTCTAAGCGAGAACCGTTCAACACCGTCGAACATGGGCAGCAAGTCGCCCGCAAAATGATCTATAACGGAAAATATTCCTTGAGTTAATCGCGTAAAACCCGTTCCGCTGGACTGTGCTGAATTCTACCCTTACAATCAAGACCACCAAATAGTTGGGCGCGTAGCTCAGTTGGTAGAGCAATGCCCTTTTAAGGCATGGGTCGTGGGTTCGAGTCCCACCGCGCTCACCAGTTATTTCACCGAACATGCACAGCAAATTAGCGAACGAAATTGGCGAAGGCAAACCGCCTCCAGCTAACCACACCCATCAGGCAAATAATTTCTGCTCCCAGCATCAGCCAACTTGACGGCTCGGGAACCGCTGTCGATTCAGAATTTATGAACTCGGCGGAGTTATTCACCTTGACGTCAAAAGCGGCAACCGGTTGAATTCCGTTGTCCCGGTAGCCGACTCCCTTGTCGTAGAAAAGTTCGCCTGACAGGCCGATATCGTTAAAGTTCCACCCGTCATAGGTATCCCCAGCTCCTGGAGAAACCACCATAAAATAGTTGTCGCCGGCGATTAAGGCTCCCGAAGTGGGCAAAAGGGTGGTGAGCACCGTGCCAGTTGATTTGTACGTTGGCTGGCCTGACACAGTCCCCGAGAATATTAGGGATCCCAAACCTGATCCGGTGTCTGTGTATATGCTCACGATCGCTGCATTGGTACCGCTTATGTACCCAAGCCCCAGATCAATTTGCGAAAGGGTTCCGCTCACTGATGCAGTAAAACCAGCCGCAGTGCTCACATATTCGCCGTTCAGAAAAGCGGAGCTCGTCCCGCTTACGGCATAGCCACCGGAGCAGCAACTGTATGTATCCCCCGAGCCGAGGTCGCTAAAGCTGGTTGTATCTGCCATCGCGGAGACGCCCATACAGAACGCCATTGCGATGCCTAGAAACACTGATGTGATCAAATTCCTCATGATGCCCCCTCGACAGACTTAAGAGTAAAAGTGCACATAAAGCAGTTCAATGGCTCGTACGGGCTACGCCCTTTGGGAGTGACCATTTCCAGCTCTTTGATTCATTCCAAATCCCTGGGTTTGCCCGAGGGATGCCGGTATTTAGCGATTTCTTTGCTCACCGCCAAAAAGCGAACATTTTACGAAACCAGCATTGCGGGTTAAACTAAAGTATGGATTTATTAGCCCTCCAATCTATTCCTTCCCCATTGGATTGGGCGCACCCTCTTGTTCGAGAGTGGTTTATCAACCGGTTTGGTACCCCTACCGAGCCACAGGAACAAGGATGGCCACACATTCTGGCTGGGCGAACCACGTTAATATCCGCGCCGACCGGCTCCGGAAAGACCTTGGCGGCTTTTTTGGCCTGCATCAACCGGCTGGTTTGCAAGGCGTTGGCTGGCGATTTACAGGACCGCACTGAGGTTTTGTACGTCTCCCCGCTCAAAGCCCTGGGTAATGACATCCAGAAGAACCTCGAAGGCCCACTGGGGGAAATCCTCCAAATGGCTGGCGAACGTGGATTGCTGATGCCGCAAATCCGCACTGCCGTTCGCACCGGCGACACGCTGATGCCAGAACGGCGGGCTATGCTGAAACGGCCTCCCCACATCCTCGTCACTACTCCGGAATCCCTTTACATACTTTTGACTGCCGAGAAGAGCCGGGCCATTCTGCGGGACATTGAAACCGTTATCGTGGACGAAATCCACGCAGTTGCCGACGACAAACGCGGCGCGCATTTGATGCTTTCGCTGGAACGACTCGAAGCTCTCACCCATCGGCAGCCAGTTCGCATTGGGCTTTCCGCAACCCAGAAACCGATTGAAGAAGTCGCTCATTTTCTCACTGGAACGTCGCGCTCCGCTCCAGTGGTTGTAGACGTAGGCCATAAAAGGAAACTCGATCTTGCTGTCGAGGTCCCGGCTAGTGAATTAGGCGCGGTTGCATCCAACGAAATGTGGGACGAGATTTACAACCGCCTGGTTGAACTCGTCCAGCAGCATCGTTCGACTTTGGTCTTTGTGAATACACGCCGGCTGGCCGAACGGCTCTCGCACCACCTGGCGGAACGTCTTGGCGAAGATCAGGTCGCCGCTCATCACGGCAGTCTCTCCCGCAAACTTCGCTTGAACGCGGAAAAAAGGCTTAAAGAAGGACAAATTAAGGTCCTGGTCGCAACCGCATCTCTGGAATTGGGAATTGATATTGGGACAGTTGATTTAGTGGTCCAGATCAGCTCTCCGCGGGCTATTGCTGTCGCATTGCAACGGGTAGGACGTTCGGGTCACTGGCGCGGCGCGATACCGAAGGGAAGATTTTTCGCAACAACTCGCGATGAACTCCAGGAGTGCGCAGCATTAGTTCGCGCGATACGGCATGGCGATTTGGACCGGATCATTATTCCGGACGCCCCCCTGGATATTTTGGCGCAACAGATCGTTGCCGCGTGTGCGTCCACCGGCAAAACTCTACCGCGACTAAACAAACTTCTGAAAACCGACGCCCCTAAGCAAGATCTTCAAATACAAGCTTTCCCTGCGCAACCAGGAGAGGATGCCGGGGGCTGGGATGAAGATGATCTCTTTGATTTAGTTCGTCGTGCCTATCCTTATCGAAATCTTTCCCGCGAAATTTATAACTCAATTCTTGAGATGCTCTCGGAGGGGATCGCCGCCCGTCGCGGCCGTTATGGCGCCTACCTTCACCGCGATCGCGTAAATCGCAAGTTGCGTCCGCGACGTGGAAGCCGTCTGGCCGCCATAACCAGCGGAGGCGCAATTCCGGAGACCGCACTTTTCACCGTCGTGCTTGAACCGGAAGGAACCGTTGTCGGAACTCTCGACGAAGATTTCGCCGTGGAGAGTAACGCCGGCGACATCATGCTGCTTGGCAATACCTCATGGCGAATTCGTCGGGTGGAAGGAAAATCTGGACGCGTCATCGTGGAAGACGCTCACGGTGCCCCTCCAAGCGTGCCTTTCTGGCGAGGAGAAGCTCCTGCGCGAACCGAAGAATTATCGCTGCATGTTGCCGATTTCCGCCGGCAGATCAGCGAAATGTTGCTGAAAACTTCCCCTATCGGAGTGTCCCAGAATCAACCCGAAGTCGCTGCCGCTGTCGTATGGATAAAAGAAGAATGTGGACTTGATGATTCTGGAGCGGAACAGGCGATTCAGTATGTTCTCGAAGGACGCGCGGTGTTGGGAACCGTCCCGACTCAGGACACAGTAATTGCAGAGCGTTTCTTTGATGAAGGCGGCGGCATGCAACTGGTCATTCACGCGCCCTTTGGTGGACGCATCAACAAGGCTTGGGGATTGGCCCTCCGCAAACGTTTTTGCCGCAGTTTTAATTTTGAATTGCAGGCCGCGGCTACGGATAACGGCCTTAACATCGCGCTAGCGGAGCAACATAGTTTCCCGCTCGCGGATGTTTTCCATTTTTTAAACGCGAGTACTGTCGAGGAAGTTCTGATCCAGGCTGCGTGCACTTCTCCGATATTTGCCACGCGCTGGCGTTGGGACGCAAACCGGTCGTTAGCGCTGCTTCGTTTCCAGGGCGGCAAAAAGGTTCCTCCACAAATTCAAAGAATGCGAGCCGACGACCTGCTGGCATCGGTTTTCCCCGACGTCGCAGCTTGCCAGGAAAACATCGTTGGCGATATTCAGATTCCAAAGCATCCCTTGGTCGACGAAGTAATGAAGGATGTTCTCCACGAAGCAATGGACATCGACGGGTTGAAAGACTTATTGAGCGGAATGGCAGACGGACGAATTCGCTGCGTCGCCGTTGATACTCCCGTCCCATCGCAGTTCTCGCACGAGATTCTTAACGCCAATCCTTATGCATATCTCGATGATGCGCCACTCGAAGAGAGACGGGCCCGCGCGGTGCAGATGCGGCGAATTCTGCCGGAGTCGGTGCTCGAAGAAGTTGGCAAGCTTGACCCTGCGGCAATCGCACAAGTGCGCGAGGAGGCCTGGCCCGATGTGCGCGACGCCGACGAATTGCATGATGTATTGCACACATTAGTGGCGCTGCCGATTTCGTTCGACCAGGCTTTGCGCGGTTTGGACATCCGAGGCCGGCTGTCCCTACGTGGCCGATGCTCATCCTCAATGGCAGGGCTATTTTCAGCAATTGCTTGTTCAGGGACGAGTGACCGCGGCCTCAGTTGGAGAACGCGGGTATTGGGTTACCGCGGAGCGGGCCCAGTCGTTCGTAACGCTGTTTTCAGACGCGATTTTTCATCCCCAGCCCGCCGATATAGATTCCGCGACTCCGATTCGCGAAGATGCAATCCTGGGGATGGTCACGGGATGGATGTCCCATATCGGCCCAATTACTGCGGGGCAGCTTTCCGCATTGCTCGGCATCGCCGCTTCAGATGTCGAACAGGCCTTGTTGCGGATGGAAGCCAGTGGCGCAATCTTGCGGGGGAAGTTCACCGATGCAGATACGCGGGGTCGGGCGTGAACAAGAAACGCAATGGTGCGATCGGCGATTACTCGCTCGTATTCATCGCCTCACTGTCGCCACCCTGCGTAAGCAAATTCAACCCGTGACCGCGGCACAATTCATGCGTTGGCTGCTGCGATGGCAAAAAGTCGCACCGGGAACCCAGATGCAAGGGGAGCGCGCCACCCTTGAAGTATTGAGACAGTTGCAGGGATTCGAAATTCCCGCCAACGCTTGGGAGCGCCAAGTGCTGGCGAAGCGCATCGCCAACTACGATCCCACATGGCTCGATAAGCTTTGCCTGACCGGCGCTGTGGGCTGGGGACGGTTATCGCCGCACCCTGCGACTCTCGATTATGGAACATCGTCGAAATCTGATTCATCGTCAGCCGAAGAGCCGCAAAGAAAACGCAGAGTGATCCCAACCAGTGTTGCGCCCATAACTTTTTTTGTGCGCGAGGACGCGGATTGGATGTCTCCGCATAATCCGGCAACCGCGGATCCGAATTCCCGGGGTCTTAGTGAGAGTGCGCGTCAGGTTCTGGATTTTCTGCGTCATCGAGGCGCGTCATTCTTCGCCGACATTGTTCGCGGTACCGATAAATTGAAAGCGGAAATCGAAACCGCCCTATGGGAATTGGTCGCCGGAGGAATCGTAACCGCCGACGGGTTCGACAACTTGCGCGCCCTAATTGATCCCAAACGGCGCGCAGGGCAAGGCAATGGCAAGACCATGCGGCCTCGCCACAGTTCCGGCCGATGGGCTCTGCTCTACAACGATCAAGCGGTCGAGCGTAATCGAGCCGTCGAAGCCACCTGCTGGATGCTGCTCAAGCGATATGGAGTGGTTTTTCGTGATGTGCTGGCGCGCGAAACCAATCTACCCAAATGGCGAGAGTTGCAGGTAGCCTACCGGCGTTTGGAAGATCGCGGTGAGATTCGTGGCGGACGATTTATCGACGGATTCATAGGCGAGCAGTTTGCTTTACCAGTAGCTATTGAGTCACTCCGCGCAGCTCGAAAAATCCCTCCCAGTGGGGAGGTCGTTACTGTCTCCGCCGCCGATCCTTTGAACCTTGTCGGCATCCTGGTACCCGGCGAGCGGGTTCCCGCTATCTCCGGACGCACCGTAGCTTTCCGCGACGGTGTGGCGATGTCCGAAGATGCCAGCGCCGCGATTACATTTCACAATCCAGATGTTTCCGGATACCAGGCAACCGGCTAACCGCTCCCAAGAACTCTCTCAAAACACCGCGAGATATTTCGGTTCGTGAATACAAAAATATCGGGAACCTAATGAGGGGGTCTCCAGGTTCCCGATAGGCTCTGCGCTGGCAAAACTGCCATAGCGCTTCCCCGGTCGCTTTTTGCTGGCAGTAGCCATACGCCTTTTAACACTACCGGGAAAAAACTTTAGCGATTTAACGATTTTGTTACGAAACCCGAACACTGGTGCGGGTTTTCGGGCATTTACGCACGGATTTGAGGGGGATTTACCGGTTATTGAGGTCTCGAATTCCGGAAAACAGAAGTCGCTAGGGCAGTTTGAGGGTCAATAATATGGCCGGATCCAGATAAATCCCTTCCCAGCGCACCGCGACGTGAAGATGCGGTCCGGTAGCCCTTCCGGTGCCCCCGCTCAGTGCGATGATCTGACCTGCCTTCACATGTTCCCCTTCTTTCACTTTGAATTCCGAAAGGTGCATGTAAATGGTGATCAGTCCCTGCCCGTGATCGAGCATTACGCAATTGCCCTCGAAAAACATGGCACGCGCCACCAGCACGGTACCACTGTTCAGAGCCGAGACCGCAGTGCCCTGCGGAACCGCGTAGTCCAATCCCTGGTGGGTGCTCTGAACTTCGCCATTGAAAGTCCTCTGAGTCCCGAAAACATCTGAAGTTCTCGCCGAGGCAGGCGGGAGAAATCTGCCACTCCATTCCCGCAGCGGATTCGCCTGTTTGAATACTTCCTGTTTCAGGGTCTTATCTTCGGCAATTTTCGCCAATTGTTCCGACGCTGGCTCCGTAAACTGTTTGGAAACGGTTACGGCAATGCTCGGATAACTGATGTGCTTCACTTTAATATTTCGTCGAAATGCAATCCTCGATCCGGATCGCGTGATTCCTGTGAGTTCCACGGGATAGAGTCCCGCCTTGGTTTCGAGGCTAATGCCCGCGATACCCCACCAATCGTTTCTGTGAAGAACCTTGTAGTTCGCATCGACCGCAAAGTACACATCATGGCCGATCCATTTACCGGTCAGCGATTTCAAATGCACGGGAGCAGAAACGCGAAAAATAATCGGAGAGCCATTGATTAAGTGAGACGGCTGCCATTGAACAGACCATGGCTGGGCAAGCTGTGCCTGAGCACTTGAAATAAGTAAGAAGCCGCACAGAATTTGGAACGAAAGGAATTTCCCAGAAAGCTTTCCAAGGTACCGCCGGTAGCCGATTTCAGTTATGCTCGCGCTCCGCGGCGCGGATACTGGACGTCGAAACATATAAAGCAGCGTAGCACTCAGCATTGAACTGGACGCAGGTAAAATCACGCCTTTTCCTATGCTAGTATTACCGCTTCATAGGCGTTGCGGACGTCGAGCCATCACACAACTCTATTCATGCGACGCATCCTCAACTGGTGAATCATCATCCAAGCTGACGAACCGAAACTGCAATGAAAGATACCTTAGGCGTACTGCTTGCCGGCGGAGCAGGGGAAAGACTCTATCCTCTAACGCGGGATCGCGCCAAGCCCGCCGTCACCTTTGGCGGCATGTACCGCATCATCGATATCACGCTATCGAATTGCATAAATTCCGATCTGCGTCGCGTTTACATTCTTACTCAATACAAAGCTCTCTCGTTAAATCGCCACATCCGCGAGGGATGGAACATTGTCGGCCGCGAAATGGGAGAGTTCATCGAAGTGTTGCCGCCGATGAAACGCGTCAGCGATCAGTGGTACCAAGGTACGGCGGATGCGGTTTATCAGAATATTTATTCGATTGGCTCCGAGCAGCCGCGTCATGTGCTGATTCTGTCGGGCGACCATATTTATAAAATGAATTATGGCCGGATGCTGAAGCAGCACAACGACTCCGGCGCCGACGTCACCCTGGCGACCATTCAAATCGATCCCGATGAAGTGTATCGGTTCGGAGTGGTCGATGTGGACCGCGATTATAAAGTCGTCGGCTTCCTTGAGAAGCCGAAGGAAACGCATCTCCGGTCGCCCTACAATCCCGCCAAAGTTTCCGCCTCGATGGGAATTTATATTTTCAATACCGACGTGCTGATTCCGGTCCTGTTAAAGGACGCCGAGGACGAGCACTCAAGCCATGATTTCGGAAAAGATATTTTGCCGAAAATGATGGACGATTACCGCGTCTACTCCTTCGACTTCGTGGATGAAAACAAGAAAGAAGCGCTCTACTGGCGGGACGTAGGAACCCTGGAAGCTTATTACGAAGCGAATATGGATATCGTTTCGGTGTCCCCGGTGTTCAATCTATACGACTCGCAATGGCCCATCCGCACGCATCAGCGGCAATATCCGCCGGCGAAGTTTGTTTTTGCGGAGCCAGGGCGAACCGGTCAGGCAATGGATTCGATCGTTTCCGCGGGATGCATTGTGTCGGGAAGTTGCGTCCGCAACAGCGTTTTGTCACCGGATGTTCGGGTGAACTCTTACAGTGACATTGATGCCAGTATTCTTTTTTCGCACGTAAATATTGGACGGCACTGCCGCATCCGCAACGCCATCATCGATCGCGATGTGCACATCCCTGAGGGAACCACGATTGGTTATGATCCCGAAGCCGATCGCCAGAAATACTTCGTAACCGACAGCGGAATCACCGTGGCCACGCGCGACTATTCCTTGTTCGAAAATCCCGTGACCGTGGACTACTTCACCAGCGAGTAAGAACCGCCTTACTCCGCATGCACTAAAATAGTGGCTTGCCCCCGCAGGCCGACCTCGACCGTCTTCACGTAGTTCTGGTCTCCACTCGCAATCCTCTCAACATTGGTGCCGCTGCTCGCGCCATGAGTAATTTTGGATTCCGCCACTTGCGCCTGGTGAATCCCTACGACCCCGCCTTCCGTGAAGCCCGCTCCGCAGTTGGGGCGTCGTCCCTGTTGAAGAATGCCAAAGTGTATGAAAGCGTCGCTGGGGCGGTAGCGGACTGCACCCAGGTTGTGGGAACCACGGCGGTGCGCGACCGGGACCTGCATCATTCTCTAAATGGACTAGAGCGCGGTGGCAAGTTGATTCGCAAACAACTCGCCATCGGACGAGTGGCTCTTCTTTTCGGCTCGGAAAAGCGTGGGCTTTCAAATCAGGACTTGAGCCATTGTCATTGGCTGATGCGTATCCCCACCAGCGAACAGAATTTTTCGATGAATCTGGGACAGGCTGTCGCTGTCTGCCTGTACGAATTGATTCGCAGTCCCCGCTCGTCCATTAAGTCCCGAGAAATTGAAAGTGATCTCGGCGAAAGACTATGAACGCATCACTGAAATGTTATTGGGCTGCATGGATGCCAGTGATTACCTGAAACGGCGTCCGATAGCCGACGTGGATGAACGGGTCCGGAGAATGGTTCGGCGGTTGAACCTCCCAGCACAGGACACAGTAGCCTGGCTCGGGATTCTGCGGCAAATCGTTTGGAAGCTCAAAGCAGGCACTTAGCTGTTTAACCGCACTGCTACAATTCCTTTTTCTCAAAGTTCCCCCACGGAGTTAGAGATTGGAAGACGCCCATGTGGCCGCCATGCTGGTTCGGAGGTGCATTGCGGGCGAGGCTGCCGCGTGGGAGGAAATCGTACAGCGCTATCAAAAACGCATTTTCAACCTCTGTTATCGGTTCGCTGGCTCCAGCGATCAAGCTCAGGACCTCACGCAGGAAGTCTTCATCAAAATGTACGGCAGCCTGAAGTCGTACGATCCCCAGCGTGCCGCCTTCATGACATGGATGACGACGATCACTCGTAACCTGCTGGTGGATTACTTTCGTAAGTCGAAGCAGGAGCGCATGACCGATTCGCTGGATGCGGCGCCCTCCGAGCATGAAGATGCCATGCCCCTGAGCGAACGTATCCCGGACAAGGCCCCGTCTCCCGACTCTAGCGTACAAAGCCGCGAGACCCGGGAAACCGTGCATCGGGCCTTGCAGAAGCTCTCTCCAGACCTCCGCGAGGCGGTAATCCTGCGCGATTTGCAGGATATGGACTACCGGGAAATTGCCGCAGTTCTTAAGGTTCCTGAAGGGACCGTGAAGTCCAGAATAAATCGCGGGCGGGCGGAACTTGCGCGCTTGCTACAACGTACATATAGGCAGGTAATGTAATGGCAGAAATAAGCAAAAATGCGCTCCAATGCGCCGCCTTCGAAAACGAGCTCACTGAAGCATTGGACGGGAAACTGAATAGTGCGGAGCTTGAAACTTTTCAGGCCCATTCCCGCGCTTGTCCAACCTGCGGTCCTTTGTTCGCCGAGGCAGATGCGGGACTGCGCTGGCTCAAGTCTCTCGAGGAAGTTGAGCCGCCGACCCACCTGCTCGAAAATATTTTGGTGGCGACCAGCGGAATCGACACCGCACGTATCGGGGCCATTCGAGCAGGCCAATCGAATATTACCTGGTGGGAACAATTCCGCGATTGGTCGGGCACCATACTCGCTCCTACATTTGCCTTCGTCCGGCAACCGCGGTTCGCCATGTCTTTTGGAATGGCATTCTTCTCGCTGTCGGTTTCCCTGAGCCTGGCGGGAGTGAAGCTAGGCGATCTGAGGCATGTGGATCTGCGCCCCAGCGCTGTCAAGCGAAATTACTACGAAACCTCGGGACGAATCGTGAAGTACTACGACAATATTCGTTTCGTTTACGAAATCGAATCCCGCGTTCGCGAATTCAAACGCGCCACGACTCCCGTGGAACCGGCGCCGGAGGTAAAGACCAAGGGACGTCACGACAATACCAGTGAGAAGCCAGAAAAAAGACAAGATCGTAACTACAGTCAACAGGAGGGACAGCCCATCCTGGCTGCCACCCTCCATGATTCCCCTGTAGTGATAGTGAACACTGACAGGAGGTTTTCATGAACTGCGCCAACCATCCGGGAATACCCGCGGTAGCCTATTGCCGAACCTGCGGAAAACCACTTTGCGCCACTTGCAAACGCGACGTGATGGGCGTGATTTATTGTGAACAATGTCTGGCTGCGCGACTGCAAGACGTGCAACCTCCTAACCTCGGAACTTCACCTGAATTTGTCTCAACCGCCCCCATTGGCAGCATGCCCATGGGTGGTCCTCATCCCGCTGTGGCTGGCATTTTGGCGGGCTTCTTTCCGTTCGGAGTCGGCGCAGTCTATACCGGACAATATGCCAAGGGTCTTGCCCACTTACTTATCTTCACGGGATTGGTTTGGGGACTTTCATCCGGCCACGCCGGCAGTATGGAGCCGGTGCTTGGAATAGCGATGGGCTTCTTTGTCCTGTACCAGGTCATAGACGCCGTCCGTTCCGCCCACGCCGTGAGAATGGGACAGGCTCCGCCGGATCCATTTGGCTTCAACCGCACCTTCGGAATGGTGGATCGCACCACCCCGGTCGACGTCCCAGTTAAGCGGCGTTGGGAACCCCGCCGCACTCCCGGCTCAACCTAAAATTCCTACCGCGGCCGTGGTTCTAATTGGCCTCGGTGTCCTGTTTCTGCTCAATACGGCAGGTATTTTCGACTTCAACACCGAGCGCATCTGGCCGGTTTTTTTGATTCTGTTGGGTGTGTGGATGTTCATAAATCGATCAGGAATGTTGGCCCACGGTTATAACGAGCGCCATCTCGTATATTCCCGAAGAGTGTGGTCCGGACCGATTTGGCTGATCACCATTGGGGCGCTATTTCTTATTCAGAGTTTTGATGGACCCGGATTTGGGCGCACCTGGCCCGTCCTGTTGTTGGTAGTGGGCCTAATGAAGCTGCTCGATACCAAAACTCCCGCCCCGGTTCAAATCCCCGGTCCCCCTCCTCCGCCGTCCTCAACACCAACGAATACATTTGTCAGCAACGAGCCCCCAGAGGTGAAAAATGGTTAGCCCCGCGCAGATTCCCCCCGTTCGGCACCGTCATTCCTTCGCAGGACCGGCAGTCTTGATAATCCTCGGAGTCGTTTTTCTGCTGGCTACCATGGGGATTCTTGATTGGGGAACATTCGGCCACTGGTTCGCTCACTATTGGCCTTTATTGTTGATTCTCTGGGGCATCCTCAAATTAATGGAACATCAGCAGGCTCAACGCGCCGGTATGCGTTCTTCCGGAATTGGCGTCGGTGGAGTGTTCCTGGTTCTGCTCGTAATCGGCCTTGGTCTGGCTGCAACCCAGGCTTCGCGCGTGGACTGGGAAGAGTTCGGGAATCATGTAGGCTGGTCAGACGACGATATTTTCCGCCACACGAAGTTGTTTGGTGAGGTCTACACCTACAGTGACGAGATTTCGCAGGCCTTCCCGCCGAATGGCAGCTTGCGGGTAAACAGCGAGCGCGGGAACATCAACATTCAGGATAGCGACGACTCGCAGATACGCGTGGTGATAGCAAAGAGACTGCACGCACACAACCAGGAATCTGGTGATAAATACAACCGGTCCACCAAACCTCAATTTACCGTGAGCGGCACACTGGTCACGCTGAATGCGAATACCCTCGGCGCTGGCGATCACGGCGTAACCACCGATATGACCATTTCGCTTCCTAGAAAAGCGTCGGTAACTATTTCAAGCCGGCGCGGCGACGTAAATGTTACGGGACGGGATGGAGACTCCGAAATCACCAGCGGTCACGGCACTGTGTCACTTGCCGATATTCATGGAAAAGCCGATCTTACTCTCGATCAAAGTTCAGCCCGGATTTCCCAGGTTGCTGGCGACGTTTCCATTCAAGGCCACGCCAACGATGTTTCTTTAGAGGATATTAATGGCGCGGTCCGGCTCGATGGCGAGTTCATGGAGAGCGTCAAACTTTCTAAGATAACCAAGCCGGTGAGCTTTAAATCACCGCGCACCGATATCGAATTTTCGAAGCTGGATGGGGATCTCGATCTCGATTCTGGCGACTTACAAGCCAGTACTCTGCAAGGGCCACTGAGACTTTCCACGCGATCCAAAGATATTCGGCTAACCGGAGTCTCGGGGGATGTGCGACTCCGAAACGAAGACGGAGCCGTCGAGTTGCACATAACTAAGTTGGGAAGCATGCAGATAGAAAACCGCCAGGGGGACATTAAAATCTATATGCCTGAGGCTGCGGGATTCCAGGTGGATGCCCATGCTCGCAATGGAGAAATCCAGTCCGAATTCAACGGTCTTAACATTAATAACGGAGACGATCAGGCGGTCGCAACCGGAACGGTCAGCGGAGGTGGACCGCATGTCGTCCTCGATAACGAGCACGGCACTATCGAGATTCGTAAGGCCACTTCCGCACAAGAGGCAGCAGAGAATCCGCGCTCTTCCACCAGAGCTCCCAAAGCGCCACGCTCTCCCGGAGCTCCACGGGCCTCCACTGTTCCCGAACCTACCGAAAACTAGTATCTTCTTGTGTTGGAAGTGATCTTTGAATCACGCTGTGAAATCTAATGACAATCCGCTCCTATAAAGGCATCACTCCCTCTATCCCTGATTCCTGTTACGTCGATCAGTCCGCACAGGTCATTGGCGATGTTGCAATGGGAAAGCATGCCAGCATATGGATGAATGCCGTCGTACGTGGCGACGTACACTCCATTCGCATCGGGGCTTACTCCAATATTCAGGACTGCAGTGTGTTGCATGGCATGAAAGATAAATACGGCGTGTTTTTAGGGGAGTACGTTACCGTCGGCCACTCGGTCACATTGCATGGCTGCACCATTGAAGATCGTTGCCTGATTGGAATGGGATCGATCATCCTGAATGGCGCACGCATAGGAGCTGACTGCATCATCGCGGGCAGGCACTGTAATACCCGGAGGAAGCGGTGGTTGAGGCCGGATCGCTATGGATGGGATGTCCGGGAAAGTTTCGCCGAAAATTGGACGAGAAAGATCGCGAAGCCATCATGCGGTATGCCAACAATTATTTGGGATACAAAGACTCGTACTTGTTGGAACACTAGTCGCCGCCGGTCATCTATTGTCTATTAGATTTATTCTGAATTGAGATGACTCCCTCCGCCAGCAATCTCACCACGACCGAAATTGTCAAAGCGGCAGCACATTAAGCCGGATTCGAACTTGCCGGCATCTCTCCGGTCTACGATTTTCCAGATCTTGCCTTTTTTCCCGAGTGGATCGAGGCCGGTTATGCGGGAGAGATGAAATACCTCGAAGCACGCGATGATGCCGACAACCTGAAGCGCGCTTCCTTAAAGAAGACCTTTCCATGGGCTCGCAGCGTCGTCGTTTGCGCGATTAATTACAACACCGCTCAACCATATTCCGTTGAGCACTCCGACCCCGGCGGGGGCTGGATTTCTCGTTATGCCTGGGGACACGAGGACTATCACGATGCCGTGATGCGCCGTCTACGTGCCGTCGAATCGCAACTACGACATGAAATTGCAGCCGACGCAATCACCCGCTGTTATGTCGACACCGGACCCGTTGCCGAGCGCGTTTATGCGAAATACGCCGGTGTGGGTTGGATCGGCAAGAACACTTGTTTGTTAAATCAGAGCCTCGGTTCATGGCTGTTTCTGGGAGTCATCCTTACCTCGATCGGATTAGAGCCAGATCTTCCAGCCGCCGACCGCTGTGGCAGTTGTACCCGCTGCATCGATGCCTGTCCCACCGACGCTTTAATCGCGCCTTATCAACTCGATGCCACTCGTTGCATTTCATATCTGACCATCGAAAAGCGCGGCGCAATCGCGGAAGACCTGCTCCCGGGGATGGGAAGGCATCTCTTCGGTTGCGACATCTGTCAGGACGTCTGTCCATGGAACCGCAAATCGCCGGTATCCAACGCTTCGGAATTCCAACCGAGAGAAGGATTGGTCGACCCAGACCTCGCACAGATGGCCAACATCACCGAAGAAGAATTTCGAGAGAAGTTTCGAGGATCTGCGATCAAACGAACCAAACGCAGTGGCTTGCGGCGGAATGCCGTAATTGCCATGGGCAACAGTGGGGATGCGAACTTTATCCCGTTGCTGCAAAACCTTCAGAACGCTAACAACGACGATAATAATAATGAGGACGAAACCGTAGCCGAAGTCGCGAAGTGGGCGATCAGCCGCCTTCAACAGCGCTAACCATTATTGCGATCGTGTTAGCATCGCATTATCGTAATTATGTTCCGCGCGCGTATTTTGCTTCGCCGGCTTTTCTGTACTTCCATTCTGTGGATTTGGATTCTTTCTCCGCTATCAGCCAGCACCGCCCCGCCTAAAACTAAGTGGATACGTGTCAGCTCCGACCATTTTTCTGTGCTCACCGATGCTGATGAAAAAAGAGGACGCGAAGTTGCAGTTCGATTCGAGCAGATGCGGGCGGCATTCGGACAATTGCTGCTGAAAAGAAAATTGAATATTTCGGAACCGCTCGAAATCATTGCGCTCAAAGACGACAAAGAATACGCCAACGTTGCTCCGATTCAGCAGGGCGAGCCGATTTCTGCGCCGGCTTTTTTCTTGGCGGGTCCAGACCGCAACTTTATCGTGCTGAATCTGTTTGAACCGGATAGCTGGCTGGCCGTCTCGCATCAGTTCGCGCATCTTCTACTTAACTACAATTACCCGCCGACTCAGCCCTGGTTTGACGAAGGCTTCGCCGAATATTTTTCGTCGATCCATCTGCAAAGCAAGGAAGTGGACATCGGCACCGACCCCGAACTGGTGGCTCTGTGGAACACTGACATTATTGGAAACCAGACCCGGACCCGCAATTCTCCGCGGTCTCTCACCGAATTGCTGACCGCGCCAGTCTGGCTCACAATCCCCGATCTCTTTACCATGCACGAATACAAGTCTGGCTACAGCGAGGGCACGCATCATACGTTGTTCTATGCCCAGTCATGGATGGTGGTGCACTACCTGCTCAACCAGAACAAATTAGCCGAGACTGGGCACTTACTTTGATCTGGTAGAGAATCAAAAACTCCCGGTAGATGCCGCGATTCAGCAGGCTTTCCACATGTCCGTCGCGGAGTTCGACAAGGCGGTAAAAGATTATTTCAAATCCCTGAAACCATTATTTCTTGCCTTCGACGTTTCCCAGCAGCCAGATATCAAGACCATCGATCTGACTATGCCGGTTTATCAGGTGGCTCACCTCGCGGCTCCTCTCGACGCTGATGACGTCGGCACCAGCACCGCTGAAATTCAAGAAGCGGAAGCGCGGGCGATCAGTTGACGAGATGGACTCTTCGCATACCCGAACGCCGCCAAAAAGCTGTCGCCGACCTCGATGAAGTTAAACGGCGATCAAAAAACAGAGAACCGCCGTCGCTCACCGCGCTCTGGCCTGGGCAGAGATGGAAAAAAATGACTTCGAAGCCGCAAACACCGACCTAGCGCAAGCTTCGCAGTTGGATCCCAAAGATCCGTGGGTGCACTACTATCTTGCGCTCTCAAGAAATAGTGAGGCGCACCATAGCGGAGAAGCGGTTCGTGGACTTTCAAACATCATGCAGGATTTGCGGGCCGTTACCGATTGGAATCCCGAGTTTGCGGAAGCTTACAACATGATGGCAATGGCGCGATTTGACGGTGGTGGATTTCACGCGGCCCAGGACGCCATTCTTCCGGCTATTCGACTGAGTCCCCGCAATGAGAATTACCTCATGAATCTGGCTCTGATCTATCTGGCGGAGAAGAAATGGGACGACGCGACTGCTCTGCTGACTCATCTCAAAGCCAGCGAAAATTCACAGATCGCAAAAATCGCCCGGAAAGACCTGGAAGATCTTCCCACCCTGAAAAAATATGGAATTCTGCCGCAGGCTGATTCGGAGGTCGCGAAGAATTCTGAAGCCCCGGCAACCGGCGCAACTGCACCGAAGTCTCTTCCCAATAAATCCACCGCCAAGGAGACCGTAGAGACTGAAGACACCGCCAGCGAATCTTCTCCGGAACCCGCCCCAGAGCCGCAACCCGACAAGAGACCAATCAAATCGATTAAAGGCCTTCTTAAAAGCGTGGACTGCACCAAGGCTCCCGCAGCGCTTCTGACCGTGTCATCGGCAGGGAGAACCATGAAACTGCGAACGCCAGATTATGCGTCGGTGCCGATCATTGGAGAAGACAAATTTGCCTGCGAATGGAAGGACCGCCGGGTGGCGGCAAACTATAAAGCCGGCGGGCAAGCGGACGGCGACCTCGTATCGCTCGAATTCTAATGAGCCGGTCCAGCTAGTCGCCGTGAAAACTGATAAACCCTCCCAGGGGAAGCTGAGAGGGTTCTCTGAAGCGCAACGAATTAGCTTCTATCCTCGGCTGACGTTTGACGCCTGGAAACCCTTCGGTCCCTTCAGCAAATCAAACTCCACGGTTTCGCCCTCGTTCAGCGTGCGGTAACCGTTTTCTTGGATTGCGGAAAAATGTACGAAGACATCTTCCCCCGTGGAGCGCTGGATAAAACCATAGCCCTTGGCCCCATTGAACCACTTCACTGTTCCCTTCTCTCTCACAAAGTACTCCTTTCGCAGCTGCTGCAAATTTGAATCCCGAATCCTCCGTGAAGCTTTCGCCTCGAATTACCCCCTCAGAAGATTTTGGGAAGTCCGACAGGATGGCGTCCGCCATCAAAGCCAGGCCAAAGAGACGGAGATAAAGATAAAGACAAAAGCCCCTCAGTCCTGCACCGCATCAAAAAATGCGGTACAAAACCCGGGAGTCCGTCGCCGTTGCGCGAGATTTGACTGCTGTTCACGGAACATCTGCCCCAGAACGTGGACGTCATTGCCCGGAAAGCGGCAATGAGCAAAAGATAATATTCATGAACCCCAATTCTGGCAAGAAAAGAAATTACCGAAATGGGATGACCGACAAAGTTTCTGCAGCATCGGCGCGCCGATGCCACTAACTTCTTGATTCCTCACGACAAATGCCGTACTTTGCCAGCTTCAACCCGAATTTATCGCCACTCTTCCTGCGGGATTCACTGCAAAACGCCGCTTAGCCGGACTTGGTCTGTGACGAACGATACAGCCCGCATTTTGTCAATTGGACTAGCATCCGCTAACTCTCCGTCAGTGGCTGGCTTCGGATCTCGAGGCTCGTCATGTTGTCGCTGTCAAAATTTTCGTTCCGGGCAACGCTCTCCTTATTGTGGATTTGCAGTGACCTCGGCCTTCTGTTCGCAGCACCCAACCAGCATGGAATCGCCCATCGCGGCGTCCCCACCATCCATCAACTTACCGAGACATCCGGCTACATCTTTGTAGGCACCGTGAAATCAATTGTCCCGATTGGCGCAGGTTCGGCCAAATCAGGTTGAAGCCATGCAGGTCACGTTCCATGTAGAGAATGCAATCCGCGGGGCTCACGCCGGACAGACTCTGGTGATACGCGAATGGGCGGGATTGTGGAATTCCGGCGAGCATTACCGTGTCGGCGAGAAATTGATGCTCTTCCTGTTTCGAGCCCGGAAAGTTGGGACTCACGAGTCCAGTGGGAGGTTCTCTCGGCAAGTTCGAAATAGATGCTTACAGCCAAGTTTTACTGAACCAGCAGCATGCCGCCGTAATCTCCCAGGATCCGGCCCTGGCTGATCGATGGCGTGGCAAGAATCGCATACCGCTAAGGGAGTTTTCCAATGCAATTCGTAGCCCAGCGCTGGAGCGGGAAGCATGGTGAGGAAAGAATTTAGTCCGTCACTAAACAAAGGCCAGAATTCGGAATTTGTATCTTTAAGTTTGCTGCCGTAACTTTGGTATTTTTGGTTTCGCAATTCGCGTATGGAGGTGGCCCCAAATATGTCGCAGGCACGACTTACTTTAATCCGGGAACCTCGGGAACTCCCTTAACTTGGTTGCAAGGGTCAATCAACTATTACACTGATCAGGGCATACTCAGCTCCATTCTCTCCGGACCGAACGCGGATGCCTTCGTTGCCGACGCGTTCAGTCAATGGACATCGATCCCGACGGTTGCAATAAGCGCCGCGCGCGCCGGACAACTTGCCGAAGATGTAAGCGGCGTCAACGTAACCGTCAATTCCAACGGCACTATTAATTTGCCGGCTGATATCTTGCCCACAGCCATTGGCACACCGATTGGAATTGTGTACGACGCGGATGGCACTGTCACCGATGCGCTTCTGGGACAAGGCGCAGGCTCTTCCTCATCGTGTTTTAACAATGCAGTAACTGGCGGCATAGACAATTTTTCGACCGATGCTCACTTCCTCCACGCGCTAATTATCCTAAACGGCAACTGCGCCCAAACTTCCACCCAACTCCCGGACATGGAATACCGGCTCGTTAGGGTAATCGGGCGCGTTTTGGGCTTGGACTGGTCCCAGCTGAATCTGAACGTCATCACTGGCACTCCCCATCCCACAGCCGATGACTACACGGGTTTCCCCATCATGCACGCATCTGACTCGGTTAACTGTGTTCCGGTGAGCCTGTGCTACTCAAATGGTGGCTTGGTTAATCCATATCGGCCCAAGATGGACGATCAAGCGGCTCTCGCGCGCCTCTATCCAGTCACCGCGCAGAACCGAAACATGTTCCCTGGAAAACTGATTTCCGCCCAGGCTACTGCTCGCATCCACGGTAACGTGTATTTCAAAAATTCAAACGGCCAGCCGGCACAAGGTATGCAGGGGGTAAACGTCGTCGCTCGTTGGATTGATCCGTCCACGGGATTGCCATCAAGGGCTTATGCTGAGTCGTCGGTTTCTGGATTTCTTTTTACTGGAAACGCCGGTAATACAATCTCAGGTTTTGATGATCCAACCGGTCAACCATTTTCAAGATTTGGATCCACGGACCCGGCGTTGGAAGGTTTTTTTGATCTCTCTGGCCTGCAAATTCCCACCGGATCCACCAGCGCGCAATACCAGTTAAGCGTCGAGCCAATCGATCCAGAATTGTCCGAAGACGTCGGCCCCTATGCTCCATTGCAAGTGCAGCCCTCGGGGTCATATGCGCCCACAGTGGTTACGGTCACCTTAGGCGGCGACGTCCTGCAAAACATCCTTATGCAATCGAGCGCCCTTGCGAAGCCAGCGTACTTCGATCCAACTACTTACCCTTCTCCGGCACCACTTCCGGCGGGAGGCGACTGGACAGGGTCATTGAGCGCATATGGCGACACCGATTATTTTTGGTTCAACGCAAAAAGTAATCGCTCTTTGTCGGTAGTCGTAACGGCTCTTGATCAGTTTGGAACGGCATCGCAGAGCAGGACTGCAACCAGTCGCTGGAATGTGGGCGTTGTCGTAATCCGGGGACGTTTCCTGCACCCGCAGAACGCCTTCGGCATTCAACACCTCCGTCTTCGCGGAAACGCGGTTGGACGCCGCACTTCAACAGACAACTTCATTTCGATTGGGCATTTCCGATTACCGTGGCGACGGCCGTCCGACTATCGCTATCATGCTCGCGTTTTCTATGGGGACACAGTCGCTCCAGCGAGGGCCAGCGTCGCGGGCAATACGCCGATTTTAATTAAGGGTCTGGGATTCCTTACCAGCAGCGTGGTGAGTGTTGGAGCTTTAAATTCTCCACTACTAGCAGTTTCAGCGGACAACTTACTGGTGAATGCGCCTCCAATGCCAGATGGCATCAGCGACGTAACATTGAATGATGGCGCCACCGGCGCTGGTTCCACCATGTCCGCGGCTCTGACATACGGCGCTGGGCCAGCGGACAACATCGTACTAGTATCTGGCGCTAATCCCGCGACCCCAATGGGAGGCGCCGCTTCCAATCCAATCCGCGTGAAAGTGGTCGCGCCTGATGGTGTTACACCCGTCGCCGGAGCCAGCGTATTCTTAATTTCCTCTCCTGCCGTCGCATTCTCGGTATGCAACGGGGCGACAACTTGCACTGTGTTGAGCGATCAAAGCGGACAAGTGGCAACCGGAGGCACTGTTCTGTCCAATGGTGCAGCCACCATTACCGCGAAGCTGGCTCCGGCGAGTTACGTGACTCCGAAGCAGGTTCAGACCACTATCCTCGGCCTATCATCCTCGCTGGATATTTCGTTATCCTCAGCGAATGCATGGATCGCGCAGGGCGCTACGTCAGCTCTTCCGCTTTCGGCCCGTGTGCTCTCCAACGGATCGCCTCTCATCGGCAGAACAGTGAATTACCAGATCATGAAGGGCTCTGCAACCCTGACTTCTGGAAGAGCGATCACAGACTCGACCGGCTTATCATCCACCACGCTCCAGATTACGAATCTTGCGGGCGATCTCCAGGTCAGTGCCTGTGTCGCTCCAGCCAATGCTCCCTGCCAAATTTTTAATGCAACCGCAGTACCGGTTTCCGGTTTGCAGTTGCTGCCGGTCTCCGGAACCGTGCAGGCCGCGCCGGTAGGGACATCATTTCATCCGGTAACCATTCGGGTCACCGATACGGCGACACCCCCCAATCCAGTACTCGCCGCGAGTGTATTTTTCCAGACCGTGACAGGTCGATCCCCAAACGATTCTCCGATGCTCTGGATTGCAGGCACTGGAATAACACAACCAACAATCCCAGTGCTTCTCGCTGAAACTCAAGCCACCCTTACCTCTGACTCGAATGGACTCGTGAGTATCCAGCCATCATCTGGCGCGATCCAAGGCCCGGTTGTAATCCTGGGCACCGCGTCGATCGGAACCTCCGCACTCGACTTCGGACTTCAATCCCTGTCCCGGCCCGGTCGCTAAGAGCGTCTCGCCGCTCAGAACAGCCGAGACTGGGATTTCTAAGTCCCGGCGAGAAGGCCTTTCATTCGGATCTCCAATGGGGCAAAATATGTCCGATATTTTCGCCATTAACTAAAACCGTCAACATGGGAACCCAACCCACTTTTCAGACCAGAAATGTCTTTATAGCCGGAGCCACAGGCTACATGGGCCAGCGATTATCCGCGGAATTGCTGCGTCGCGGCCATAAAGTTTCTGGATTGGTGCGGCCCGGATCAAAACCGCGCCTCGCGGAAGGTTGCGAAGCGGTTATTGGCAATGCGCTGGACGGTTCCACTTTCCGCCAAGGCGTTAGCGGTGCCGACACCTACGTGCAACTGGTCGGGAGTTTCCCATCCTAGTCCGGCCAAGGCACAGCAGTTTCGGGACATCGATCTCAAGTCTTGCGAAGAGTCGTTAGTTGTTGCGCAGATTAACAGTGTTAGTCACTTCATTTATGTGAGCGTGGCACATCCCGCTCCCGTCATGAAGGCTTACATCGAAGTGCGTACCCACTGCGAGCGCAAAATTCGCGAAAGTGGATTGAACGCGACAATCCTGCGTCCATGGTATGTGGTTGGCCCGGGACACTACTGGCCACTTTTACTGAAGCCATTTTATTTTCTGGCGAACCAGCTTCCACACTTGGAGAGGAAGGCTCGCAGCGTCTGGGATTGGTGACGTTGCAGCAAATGTCGAATGCGTTGGTCGCGGCAGTTGAGTCACCAGCCACCGGAATCAAAACCCTGGAAGTCCCCGCTATTCGGAATATTAAATTGCATGCGGCCAATTACCCCTCCCAAGAGTAACCAGCCGCCTGCTGAAATCCCTTCGTTGGAATCTAGAAGAAGAAATGCGCCACCAGAATCATGCTGCGAATTCCTCCGCCAAACTGCTTCGGTTGCAGGAACGTTGGATCCGTCGGTATGACATATCCGGGCGTTGCCAAAGCAGTCGTGATGCCGCTGTTGCTGAACACGTTTCCATTGCTCAGGGCATAGTTCGGATGATTCAGAACATTGAATACCTGGGCCTGCACCTGGAAATACTTTGACTCGGTGAAGTGGAAGTCCCGGCCAAGCGAGACGTTCCAGGTGTAAAACCCGGGCGACCGAAGCTATTGCGGCCGACCGTGGTGAGCGCGCCGCCGCCAGCGACTATATACTTGGCGCTCGGATTTACCGGAGTGTAGCCAATCGCCGGATCGCCGCCGGAACGCGTAGTAGCATTTGCGTTGCAACCATTGTTTGCCGCCTGACGTGTATGCCGTTGACCCGATATATGTAGCTCCGCCCGGGCCTTCGCAAACCGGGAAAACGTCTGAGCCGGTATTGCCAACGCCCGCTGGGTTAAATACCACTCGATCGCCCGCAGAATCGTCGTTTCCGTTCGAGTCCACGCCCGATTGCAGAGTGACTGGCTGTCCCGACTTGGCTATGAAGGAAGAACCGAAAAAGTAGCTATTGAGCAATGCCCGCATGAAGTGGTTCTCGATGGTTGTTTTGGGTGTGTTGTAAGCCAGTGAGATCGCGAATTTGTGCGGAACGTCCAAGTCGGAATCTCCCCGGTCATTGCCCAGTTGGTTCGTATCTTGTGCTCGTCGGGGGTTCAACGCGCTGGTGTGGAATTCGTTGGTGGCAGTGTCGATGGTGTGTGAATAAGTGTAGTTGGCATCGAATTCGTAAGCCATGTCCCGCTCGCTGTTTAAATTCCACAGATCCCGCATGATAGATGCTACTGGCTAACGGAGGATCAGAGGTCATGTCCCCTGAGAAACCATACTGCGCATATTGATTCGCCTGATCAGCGGGTTGGCGTTCAGGCCAAACGCGAAGTTGTAGAACGGCGTGTCGGTCGGCGTATTCGCCGTATACGTTTTTGGAATGGTTGAGGCGTTTAGATATGTCGGTAGGGGTGTTCCGCCTGCGTCAAAATAGCTTATGAAGTTTCGGCGATACTGCACCGGCAGTTCCAAGCCCCGGGTAGCCAAATAACGGACCTCTATTGTGGAATTGGGGCGCAATTCGTGCTGCACTCCGAAACTCCAAGTCAAAATTTTCGGCATTACGGTATCGTCAATATAGCTGGTTGTGATTGCGCGAGCGTCCTGCCGCAGTCGCCGGAGGCGGGAAAGTTGTGGGCAAGCCCCCGGTTGCTAGGAACGCACGTTCCACCGTTAGTGCACCATGCCGGCTGCGATGAGGCAGGGCGCAGGCTGAATTCGTGATTAAATTCCGTCTGTAGCTGAGGAGGCAGCGTGATGGACGCGAAATTCTGGAATTTCACATCGTAGGAAATTCCGAACCCTCCTCGGATTGCTGTCTTGCCGCTGCCCGTGGGATCGTAGGCGAACCCGATACGGGGAGCGATATTGTTCTTGTCCGTCTTCGGAACCCCAAATGTGATTACTCCCGGAACGTTGGAAATCGAATTCAGCGCTTGTGTCGCATCGCCAGCCGGATTCGTCCAATATTCATAGCGTGCCCCCAGATTTAATGTCAGACGCGGAGTTACCTTCATGTCGTCCTGAACAAAACCATAAATTGCGCTCTGGGTCCCGTCAAAAAATCCTGTACCTGCGTTTCGCAATGTCCTTCCCGGCTGGCTCGGTACCATGTCGTTGATGAACTCTTGCTAGTTGAATACTCATTGTCTCCATTCGCTGCGCGACAGAAAGAACTGGGGATAAATGAAGTGCATGTACTGCACGCCAAACTTGAATGTGTGCTTCCCATGCGTCCATGAAAGGTTGTCCACAAATTGATAAGTATTCTGTTTCTGGAATTGATTATCGGACGGGCCGATCGTCGAATCCCCCATATCGAAGAGGGTTATATCTAGGGCACATGGCGGCCCCGAACTGCCGCCGGCGCCGCACACGGATTCTGCGAAAAATTCGGCAAAATACGAGTACTGCAAGCGCAGGTCATTGACCCAGCTGCTATTGATAGACCAAACGTCGTCCGACGGATATTTTACGGTTGCGAATCAGAAGGTTTTGGTTAAAAGAAGCCTGTGTATCGTTTACTGGGAATATTTCCTTCACCTGGTTAAAGAGAAAACGTGTGCTGATTTGGTGTCTGCCCAGCGAATAGTCCATGTTGAATTGGGCGTCATGCTCCTTTTGAAGCTCCGGGCTGACAATCGTCAATGTTCCCGACGGGAATCGGCGTGGCACCGTTAACGATGACTGGCGAGAGGTTGGCGGCGAGGAGCGACTGGAAAATCCTTCAAGACATTTGAAACTTAGCGAGTCGACCGCCAAGCCCTGCGAAGCTGCCAAGCCGGCCGCTGTGGGCGCTTCGAATGTGGTTGGAGCACCCGCTCCATGAAGGTCCGTGTACTCATAGGCGCCAAAGACAAATAACTTGTTCTTCATGATAGGTCCGCCGATCGTATCCCCCGAAGCGGTTGTCATCATAGGCGGGCTTAGCCGTCAAACCGGGCGTATCTGCGCAGAATTGCCGCCTTGGTGAGATTATCCAGCGAATTCAAATTGCGATTCTGGAAATATCACCTCGCCGCAGCCGTGAAAGTTGTTCGTTCCACTCTTGGTCACAATATTGAACTGGCCGCCAGCGGAGTGTCCATATTCGGCGCTGAACTGGTTTGTTTGGAACGAAAATTCCTGAATCCGTCGAAGATTACTGTCGAGTTCGCGCCGGTTACTGCCTAAGTTATTGTCGTCTACTCCATCCACGGTGAAGTTGTTATCGCGCGGACGGTTTCCACCAATTGCTCCACCAGTGCCCTGACTCCGCCAGGAGTCGCTATCGTATTCGGAGCCAGGATTGCCAAATTTAAGGCGCTGTAAACAATGCCGCCCGTGACGGGGACGTTGAGTACCTGATTCGAATCAAAATTATTGTTCAGTGCCGAGGAGGTTGTTTGCACTTCGACACGTTCCGGTAGTGACTTCGACTGTTTCCGACGTGCTTCCCAGGTCTAGGTGGGCGTCTGCGACGTTGTCCTGGTCCGCCAGCACCGACACATCTCTTAAAACGAAACTCTTTGAATCCGTGAGCATTCACCGGAACTGTGTATTTACCGGGAAGAATACTGGGATCTTGATAGGTTCCGGCGGAGGTTGTCGTTAGCTTTTCCGAAACTCCTGTGGCCTGGTTTGTAATTGTGACTTCGGCGTTCGCCACGGCCGCTCCCTGCGGATCGAGAACCTGGCCTCGCAGTGTTCCTGTCGTACGTTGAGCGAAGCTCAGTGTAGCGACAAGCAGCATGGCCACAATAATGAGTGTGCGGGTTACTAGGCTAATCGATTTCTCGGCGAATACACCGATCGGCTGGGGGATGGTCGATTTCATGAGTGGTTCTCCTCTTCGGATGTCGCACAAGACAGTGCAAACAGATATCCGGATATCTGCATACCAGCCCTCACGGGGACGGTTGCACTATGGAGAACCGTGAAGCGCCAGATGAGTGGTACTAAACGCCGGCCCTCGACTGTTAGGAACTGATCTGATCCAGCGAAGTCATACGGAGAAACATAGGTTCTACAAAAAAGCCTATGAAAAATGGGGAATGGAAGAAAGTTATGCTGATTAGTGTGACGGTGAGAATTAAGAGCTCAAAGATTTTTGTCGATGAGGGATTGCAGACCACCTCGATAGCCCCGGCTGCAAGACAGCTCTTTTCCGTTTTTCAGAACAACAATATATTCGCCGCTGTTACAGGGCTGCAGCTCTTTGATCTTATGCACATTCACAATAGTTGACCGGTGAATACGCACAAATTGACTTGGATTTAGACGCTGCGAGAGATTGCTGATCGATTGGCGTAACACGTAAAACTCCTTGCCGGCATTTAACTTCACATAATTTGCGGCCGCATCGATCCAATCAATGTCATCGATGTCCAGGAAAATTACGCGGCCTGCCTGTCTTCACAATCAGCCGTCTATCATGCGTAGGCTCAGCATTGGCCTTCGCCATGTAATCCAGAAAACGCCGCGCTAATTCGCGGTCGCCGTTCTTCGCCACTTCGGACTGTACCCGCTCGATACTGCGATGCAAGCGTTCCTGATCGAACGGCTTCAATAAATAATCCAAGCGCACTTGCCTCGAAAGCCTTTAGCGCGTATTGGTCATAGGCGGTCGTGAAAATCACCATTGGCATTCGCTCGGGAGGAATCGCTCGCAATACCTGAAACCCATCCGGTCCCGGCATTTGAACATCCAGCAAGAGCAGATCAGGCTGGCAATTTCGCACCGCTTGGACCGTCTGCTCATAGTCCGCGCATTCCGCCACAATTTGGATCCCATCTTCTGCCCCGAGCAGCAGACGCAACTTGGTGCGAGCCAGTCTCTCATCGTCAGCAATAATTGTGCGAATTGGATTCATGGCAATTGGTTAGTCGGCGGCAGATTGAGATGAACCTTCGGCGTCGTGTTGTGTTAGACGTAACCCGGCCCGAAACGGTATCCACATTTCAACTTCGACACCGCCGTCAACAGCGCTTCGGATCTCGAACCTCTGCTCGTCGCCGTAAATCGTCTGCAACCTCTCGCGGGTCGCCCGAAGTCCAAGCCCCCCGCGCAGGCGCTCGCGCTCGGTGTCTGTAAGTCCCGGGCCGTTATCCTTTATCTTGATATGAAGCTTTCCGTTCTCTTTGTGTGCGCTGATTCCCAGCTTGCCTCCTCCCGTGCGCCGCGCGATTCCATGGCGAACCGCATTCTCTACGAGAGGTTGCAGTAATAAATGCGGCACTTGAGCATCGAGGGAGTCTGACGCTATATCGAAGCACAGGCTTAGGCGGTCTTCGAATCTAACTTTCTCGATTTCCAGATATCCATTCACGAATTCGATCTCGCGATTCAACGCGGTAAATTGCAAATCCTCATTGTCCAAACTGATACGGAGAAAATCGCCCAACCGCGTAATCATTTTGTCGGCTGCCGAGGTGTCAGTAAGAATGAGCGCCGAGATTGAGTGCATAGTATTGAACAGGAAATGCGGCTGTAATTGGCTTTTCAGGGCCTTCAGACGGGCCTTGGTCAGCTGGGTTTCAAGTTGACTGGCTCGCATCTCGCGTTCTCGGAAGTTCTTGTAATACCAGACCGCATGAGCCACGCAAATGGTGGGACAATAAACCGAAACGAAATCATCCACCGAGTTATAGAAAAAAAGCCGCTTCAATAGCATCCACTTAATTCCAAAAACATGGGTATGGGAGTCCCAAAATACAGTAGTAGTCGCCTTAATTCCGGGGTCAAAGACTGGATAGACTAATGACCGCAACAACACGTGCGCGGAAGCAAAACAAATACCGCCGAAAGTGTAAAAAGCCACCTGCCGCCACCAGTTTTTTCGTCGGATCGGATATCTTCGCGCCAGCAAAAAGACGAATGGGGTTAAAAGCGCAAAAATTGAAAAATTGACCACAGGGAGTTTGATCTCATCGGCGATGGTCACTCCCTTTTCGATGGACCGGTCGAATTCGTACATCGACATAGTTGCCGATACCGTGATGAAGCACCAAATCGCTAGGCTGATTAAGAAAACCCAAACCACCGACTCGGTTAGGAGTGGAAAGTTCCTCGAAGCTGATGGGGCTCCGGTCTTGATCATGCGCGAGGGCCGCCGCGCCAGTTCGCCACCACAATTGGGACAGACATCGTTGAGTTGCGCGGCACATTCAGCGCAGAAGGTGCATTCGAACGAGCATATGTAACTTTCCCCATCAGGCTCGAGCAGTTGGGCACACTTCTCGCAACGATCCTTCATTTCCAGATGGGGCATGACGCTTCTCCGAACCAACCTGTCTTGTGTAGTCGAAGCTAGCTCACTTCTTAGACCCAATTCTACGATGGGAGCAACTAGTCCCCACTTTTAGTCGTTACGTGACCGCAAACCATGGGACTAACCCACATGCGCGACCGTAGCACCGCAAGCAGTGACCAGTTCGACTCGGCCTTGTCAACGCCTAGCTCGCAATGGCGGTCGATGTTGACAACCAGGGTGGACTTTGTCGCGAGCGGGAACTCATCACCTTGCAGAAAATGCACGAAAGGAGGGTCAGGGTGTTCCGCTGCAAAATGCACCACCAACAAGAAGCGCTACAGTCGCTACTGGTCTCAGTGAAGTGTCTTCCGCTGGAAATCTGGACATGTCCCCAGTGAGTGGGAAGATAAGGCTTGGAAATGTCCCAGGCAAAAGAACCAGCGTTGGTGAAGGAAAGGCGGCATCGCATCTTCTACGCGATGAAGGCGAATCGGAATCCGGCGCTGCTCGGGCGTTTGGCGGGGCGCAACGCAGCTTCGCCGTCGCGGCTCGGCGTGGATTGCTGCTCGCCCGCGGAGCTCTTGCGCGCGCGCCAATCGGGCTTCGTCGAAGCCGACATCACCTTCACCGCCACGTCATTGTCGGAAGAAGACATGCGCGTCCTGGCGCGCCA
>CAWITV010000011.1:0-46275 GCA_963839125.1 uncultured Acidobacteriaceae bacterium | reverse complement strand
CCACAAGACGCATTGCCAGCGAACTAAAATTCGCCGGAGTGATTCGGAACGCGGACACATTCCTCTTTTGGCACTACCTGCACCGTCAACGTTCGCTCAAAGCTGGAGAGTACTTACTCGAAAAGCCAGCTGATGAGCGGGAGGTGCACGACCGTCTCGCGCGCGGCGATGTCTACGTCCATACCGTAGTCATTCCCGAAGGCTACAACATGTTTGAAATTGCTCAAGCTATGCAAGATGCGGGACTTTGCTGCACCAGGAATTTCTAAATGAAGTAGCGGTGGATACATCCTTGATTACAGACCTTGCACCTGTAGCGACCGGTCTCGAGGGCTATCTATTTCCTAATACCTACGATTTTACTCGCACACAAAGCTTGCATGAAATGGTGGCAGGCATGGTGAAGCAATTTCGCCAGGTCGCACACCAGATTAGTATAAAATGGGACCGTCCAAAGAACCGTAACTATGGCGTCCATTCATGAAAAGGAAACCTCAGTTGCCGAGGAGAGGCCCGTCGTTGCGAGCGTTTACTTTAATCACTTGCGGAAAGACATCGCTCTGCAAGCCGACCCCAGCGTCATCTACGCGGAACTGCTGAAGGGCACGTACTCCCGGCACTTGCACCACACCGATATGCAATTCAGTTCGCTTACAATACATACACCCATCCGGGGCTTCCGCCGGGCCCTATTGCCAACCCTGGGAAAGCGCGCTCGAGGCGGCTATGCATCCAAGTGTCACTGAGTACCTGTACTTTGTAAGCGATGGGAGCGGACACCACCGGTTCGCTGAGAATCTGGACCAACATAACAGGAACGTCGCCGCATACCGGCGGGCGGAAGAGGCTCGAACAAATAGCGGCATTGATTCGTCCGCGTACTTACCTGAAACTTCTATTCGCTTATACTCATCTTAGTTTGATACTTAAGCCTCTGATGCGCCTTCATCCTATAGCCCGTGCTGTTCTTCTGATTGTCGCTCTTACGCCGCTTAGTGGTTGTCTGTTCAGATCACGGCCTGTACAGCCGCTGACTACGGTCGTGCCCCTCAAATCTGCGACGCAGAAAGAGTTGATTGAGATCGTCAACACCCAGGCTGCAAAAATTCAATCGATGCAAGCGACAATCGATATCGATACCTCCGTTGGTGGCGCAAAAAAGGGAAAGATCACCGATTACCAGCAGATTCGCGGTTATGTTCTGGCCAGGAAGCCGACCATGTTACGTATGACCGGCTTTATGCCAATCGTACGGAACCGCGCTTTTGATATGGTCAGCGATGGCCGCAATTTCAGGCTGTGGATTCCGCCCAAGAATCGTTTCGTCATTGGCCGGAACGACGAGCCGCCGAGAAACACCAGTCAGCCGTTGGAGAATCTGCGTCCGCAAGTGATCGATGAATCATTGCTTATCCGGCCTATCGATCCTGAACGCGATGTCGCGGTACGGGAAAATGAAGTCATTAACGTCTCCCAGTTCAAAGGTCACCGATTGTTGGAGTCGGAATATGTTCTTCATGTCATGCAAAAAGGCAGTCATGGATGGTACCTGTCGCGCAATATCGTTTTCAGCCGCGCTGACCTGGCTCCTCACCGTCAGATGATTTACAACGAAGACGGAGACGTAGTTACTAATGTCCGATACGACGGCTACAAGGACTACAACGGAGTAAGTTTTCCGTCGCAAATCGAAATTTCGCGACCGCAGGAAGAGTATGACATTACGCTGACCATGGTGAAGTTGGAGTTGAATATCCCGTTGCCTGACGATAGATTTCAACTCGAGCAACCGGTCGGCGTCGAGGTGGTTGATCTCGACCATCCCCACATAAATGCTTCAACTCAACCCGTAGCGCCGAAACCGATCAAGCACTAACCCATCCGCTATGAACAAAATGATTTTCGCCAATCTGGTGCATCGGCCGATCCGGTCGGCTATCAGCGTCGTTGCAATCGCGCTCGAAGTGACGCTCATTCTGCTGATCGTTTGGTTGTCGCTTGGAATGTTGAATGACTCCAGGGAAAGGCAACAGGGAATTGGCGCGGACGTGATCGTCCTGCCCCCAGGGTCTTCTAACATTATTGGCGTAACTGGCGCTCCCGCACCAATCAAAATCGCGGACATTCTCGGCAAGCTTCCGCACGTTACGACAGTCGCTCCGGTGATTATGCAGCTCTCGACCGCAGGCACTGTGGAAGTTCTTTACGGTATCGACCTCAAGACTTTTGAGGCTTTGGGCAGCGGATTCCACTACCTCCGCGGCGGACCCTTTAGCGGCCCCTATGATGTCTTGGTGGATGATTTTTTTGCGCAGTCGAAACACGTAAGAGTCGGAGACACCATCGCCATTCTTAATCACAATTTTCGAGTTTCCGGCGTGGTAGCCCACGGCAAAGGCGCGCGAAAATTTCTGCCCCTGACCACCTTGCAGGACTTGATGGGGGCCCAGGGAAAGGCCTCCGCTTTTTACGTGAAACTCGATAGCCCAAGCGAAGCTGACGCCGTCGTCAATGAAATCAAGGACGTGCCGGGAATGAACCAGTACATGGTTCGCTCGATGCGCGAATACCTTTCGATGATGACTCCCAGCAATATCCCGGCGTTGTCGATTTTCATCAGCGTAGTGATTGGCATTTCTATTGTCGTTGGGGTGCTGGTTATTTTCCAAGCCATGTACACCGCGGTTATGGAGCGGACGAGAGAGATCGGAATTCTGAAAGCGATTGGAGCCTCGAAGCTCTACATTGTGAATGTGATTCTACGAGAGACCGTATTGCTGGGGATCGCGGGCATCATAGTCGGGATTTTTTTCAGCCTCGGCGCCAGCGCTGTAATCGCCTATAGACTTCCAACGCTCCAGGTCGTGCCGGTGTGGCGTTGGGTTGCATACGCCGCGGGAATCGCCATCTTGAGCGCCATTGGTGGAGCCCTTTATCCGGCTTACAAAGCGGCGCAAAAAGATCCTATCGACGCGCTGGCCTACGAATAGCGGTTTTTGAGGTGTTTTTCCCCGACGAAGGTGTGACACTGATCACATCATTCTTCTTCGGCACAGCTCAAACTAAGCTCAGCCTGATGTTTTCTGGACGTCTCACGCAACTCATTCTGCGCACCATCGACTTTGTTGGGACTCATGCCTTGCCCGCAAAATCAAAGCCCGCGCATCTGCGCACCGGCCAACGAGGCGAAGAGGACGCGTACTTTCATTTGCGGCGGCTGGGCTACGTCATGGTTGCACGCAATTTCCGCTCGTCCAGAGATCGCGGCGAGATTGATTTAATCGGCTGGCACAAGGACATACTCTGTTTCATAGAAGTGAAGACGCGCAGCAGCCGCGATGGTGAAACCCGCCGAAACTGCCGTCGATCGCGAGAAGTGGCGGCACCTTTCGCGCGTCGCCCGCGAATATCTGCAACTGTTGTCCGAGGATTGCCAGTGGCGCTTCGATGTAATCAGCGTGTATTATGATCGGCAATCCAGCCCGCCTGAGTTCGAGTTATTCCAGAATGCCTTTTCCTCGTCATAATCTCAGGCTGGCCTTTGACGGTTTGGAGGAGTGAGTATTTGCCCGAACTTAGAAAAGACCCCATCGTTGGACGCTGGGTCATAATTTCCACCGATCGCGCGAAGCGTCCCACTGACTTCCATCGTGAAGAAATAACAATCAAAGGGGGATTTTGTCCATTCTGCTATGGGAACGAGAGCAGAACTCCGCCGGAAATTCAGGCATACCGTCCCAACCTGAATGGCGGACCTGCGCCCCAACGCGATTCTCCGGGATGGACCGTGCGGGTGGTTCCCAATAAATTTCCCGCACTAGGAATCGAAGGCAATCTGGACCGGCAGGCGGAGGGAATGTTCGACAAGATGAATGGGATCGGAGCCCATGAGGTCATTATCGAAACTCCGGATCACGGCGCCAGCCTCGCAACCCTTCCGCCGAAGAGAATCGAAGACGTCCTTTGGACTTTCCGTGACCGCATCCTCGATTTAAAAAAGGATCGCCGCTTTAAATACATTCTGATTTTCAAGAACCACGGGGAATCAGCGGGGGCGTCACTGGAGCACGCGCACTCACAGTTAATTGCCCTTCCTATTCTTCCGATCTATGTAGTCGAAGAAATCGAGGGAGCGAAACAATATTACATTTACAAAGAACGATGTGTTTTTTGCGACATTATCCGGCAGGAAATGGAATCGGGCCTTCGAGTCGTCGCCGAGAATGAAGACTTTCTTACTATTGCCCCCTACGCTCCTCGGTTCCCATTCGAGACTTGGATTCTTCCCAAGCAACACGAATCGGCTTTCGAGAATTCGTCGTCTCACATGTTTGAGAACCTGGCTAAAGCTCTAAAAGTTTTATTAGTTCGGGCTGATAGGGTCCTGGATAATCCGCCTTACAACCTCGTCATTCACAGTTCTCCCATCCAAGATCCGGTCAATGACCACTACCACTGGCATATTGAGTTCATGCCCAAATTGACCAAGACAGCGGGCTTTGAATGGGGAACCGGTTTTTATATAAATCCGACACCGCCTGAGGAGGCTGCGAAGTTTCTGCGGGAAGCGAGCGTCGAGGAGTCTGCGTCGGCAGGAACAAAATAGGTTCTAGCTTCTAGCCCTGCGTACGATCAAGAAACTCCGCATGCCACGCCATTTGGATGGCTTCGAGTTTGCCTTCATTCGACTTCTTGGAATCACCTTTAAACTCTGGCAACTCGACCACGTAGCGATGCAGATCGGTGAAGCGCACTTCCAGGGGATTGACCATAGGATGCTTCTCGGAAAGAAGAATCCCGATGTCGTCCGCGTCTTCCCAGCTAAGGTCCTTCGGCATGCTTGCTCCTCCGAAAATCGATGTCAATATTTAAACCGATATTTAATCACGAAGCTGGAGATTACATGAAGAAGCCTGCTGGACACATTCGGCGTTTATTAAAAAGCGCTAGTGTTCCTCGGAAACATAGTTTCGATTCCAAGCGGGAATTTCGACGACTACTTTGCCGGGCTTATTGATGGTGGACTGACATCCCAGACGCGAATTCAACTGGAGGTCGGCGGCCATGTCCAACTTATCGGCCTCATCATCATCCATCTCTGAAAGATTCTGCGCCCCCTCTTTCACCCAAATGTGGCACGTTGTGCAGGCACAATTTCCGCCACACGCATGATCGAGAGTGATGCCGTTGTTAAGCGCCACGTCGAGAAGAGACTGCCTTTTGCCATGATCTTTGTAAGGCAGCTTGCCGAACTCAAATTGCACACTCCTGCCCTCCGGCAAGAATGTTACTTCGACGGTATTTTCGCCAGCAGGCTCTGCTGTAACTGTCCCGCTACGATCTGACTTTTCCTCTGCCATTCATTCCTCTCGAAATATCTGTATGCGCTAGGTGAAATCTGCTTTGGCCAATTGGTGCCCGGTAACCGAGGCTTCTTCCATGTCGGCGTTCATGTCCTTGCCCTTTAACGCTGTGGTCACCGCGGTGCTCATCATCAGTTCGGCAAGACGCATAGTGCTTTGATTCAGGGTTTCGATGGCCTTGCGGATCGCCTGATAGTCCTCCCCGGTTTTTACCTGGTTCAAATTGTTTTCGTGCTCCGCAATCGTAGACTTCTCTTCGGCGGAAAGTTGCTGCCAGGCTTCGTTATCAGTGGCCTTTTGAAGAGCGCTAAGGATGGTCTCCGCTTCATTCCGAGCTTCGATCACTTGCCGCTTGCGGAAATCTTCTTCCGCGTAATCGAACGACTCCAGAATCATTCCTTCGACCTGCTCATCGCTGAGTCCGTAACTAGGCTGAACTTCGATTTCGGATTCCGTCTGACTTCGTTGCTCCCGCGCGCTGACGTGCAGAATACCGTTGGCATCAATTAAGAATTTAACTTCGATTCGCGGAATCCCGGCTTGCATAGGTGGAATGCCCCGCAAATCGAATCTGGCCAGGGAGCGGCAGTCTTTCGCCAGCTCCCGCTCACCCTGCAAAACGTGGATCGCCACATTTGCCTGTCCGTCCACTTGCGTTGTGTAATGCTGGGTCGCCGACGCCGGAATCGTCGAATTGCGCAGGATGATCTTATCGGTTACGCCCCCAGCGACTTCGATGCCTAGCGACAGTGGCGTCACATCCAACAGAAGCATTTTCTGGGTGGCTTCCGACCCGCCGGATAGAATATTGGCCTGCACTGCGGCGCCGAGCGCGACTACTTCATCGGGATTGAGGTCGGTATGCGGCGTGCGTCCAAATAAATCTTCCACCAACGCTCGGATCTTCGGTATGCGAGTGGATCCGCCCACCAGCACAACTTCGCCTATCTGTTCCGGTTTGAGTCCCGCATCTTTCAATGCCTGCTTAACGGGACCCATGGTCCTTTCGACGATGGGCTGAATCAGTGATCTCGAACTGCTCTCGCGAGATTTCACGCTGGTAGCGATTTCCATCGCGCAACTCGACAGTAAGTTGTGTAGATGCTTCTGAGGAGAGCGCGATCTTAGCTTCAATAACCGCCTTGCGGATGGTGGCTACAACTTCGCCGTCTCGCGAGACATCAATTCCGAGGTCTCCGCGGATATCGTCAATTGCGATCGCGATGAGGAGGTTATCGATGTCGTCGCCTCCAAGATGGGTATCCCCGTTGGTTGCGATTACTTCGAAGATTCCGTCGTGTAATTTCAGGATCGAGATGTCAAAGGTGCCTCCGCCGAGGTCATAGACGGCGATAATTCCGTTCTGCTTTTTATCCAGGCCGTAGGCGAGAGACGCAGCGGTAGGCTCGTTAACCAGCCTCAGCACTTCCAGTCCGGCAATTCGGCCCGCGTCTTTCGTGGCCTGTCGTTGCGCGTCGTTAAAGTACGCAGGCACTGTAATTACTGCTTGCGTCACCGGAGCCCCGAAAAATCTCTCCGCATTTCGCTTCAGCTGCCGTAACACAAATGCCGAAATTTCCGGAGGACTGAAAGTTTTCTGGCCAAGCTTGATGCGAAGCACCTCTCCAGGATGTAAGTCATCAGCCAGGTGAAAGGGAAACAATTTCAATTCGTCCTGCACATCTTCTATTCCGCGGCCCATGAGGCGCTTGACTGAATAGACCGAGCGCTCAGGTGTCTCAATCAGATATTTTCTAGCGGCATTACCAACTATCACCTGATCTTTTTCATCGAGTGCGACGACGGACGGAACCAGATTCAGGCCATCTTCTCCGGGGATGACGACGGGGCTATCCCCCTGCATGAACGCCACCAGGGAATTCGTGGTTCCAAGATCAATTCCGACAATGCGTGAAGAGGACATGAAAGTTAAATTTTCAGTTACTCAATAACTTCATTTACGTCGCGAACCAGATTTCTGATGTACGAACGACGGTTCAACAGGTCGGCCATCTTATCTCGAACGGCCCGTCGCGCTTCGTCACTCCGTGAATCGCTTACTGCGTCCCATTCGTTCCAGTAAGTTTTTAATTCGTCCGACAATGCTTCGAACTTTTTCTCAAGCCCGGCTTTTTGCGCACGAGACTTCTCAACCAAAGATGGATCTTCTTCTCCCATCTTCTTGTTCATTCGCAACTCTTCGAGCTGCATATTCAGCTCGAAAACTTCTTCCAGCAAATCCGGTGGTACGATCTGCTTCTTAGTTTCTCCAGTGGCTCGGGCCTTGTCGGTTGCCGCCTTGGATTGCCCTTCCAATTCCACGCCTTCGAGTCCCAGCAAATATTCGGTGCGCCGGATGGGATCTTTCAATGTCCGGTAAGCGTCGTTTAGCCGCGAGCTTTGCTCCAGACTCCATTCCTGTTCGCGTTCCCCTCTTTGGGCAGCTGTGTCCGGGTGCAGCTTTCTGCTCAATTCGTAAAATTCCTTTTGCAAAGTGGCTAGGTCGATATTCAATTTTCGCGGCAATCCGAAAAAAGAAAAATAATCTACTGGCAGGGGAGGTTGCACCTTGCCGCATGATTTGCAGAAGTGGGCAGCCCGCATATAGCCGCACGACCAGCAAGCGGAAGCCGTTTCCCACCATTTCGGACTAAGCCTTTTCGTAATTGAGAGATTTCATTCACTTTGGAATAGTCGGACATCATGGAGAGCGTCGGGCGTCAGGAGCCGATCAAAGATGGACGAGGGTGTTCCCGCCACAGATGCAATTCACCCGGAGAACGACGTTCCGCATCCGCAGGACTTCGTCGAGTTGGGATTCACGAACATGAATCCCTGCTGCATCAGCGTCTCCTGGTAATCGAGCGTCATCCCATGCAGGTAAATGAAGGATTTCGGATCGACAAAAACTCGCACGTCGCCAAACTGAAAGACCCGGTCTCGCTCGCGAGGCTGGGTGTCGAAGCGGATGTTGTAACTCAGTCCCGAACAGCCTCCGCCCTGCACTCCGAGACGGAGGCCGCCTTCCTCCGGCGAAATCCCCTCTTTCACGATGGCGGTGCGGATTCTTGCCAGAGCCTTGTCGGTGACCAGGATTCCAGATTTCGGGCGAGCCACGGCCGCAGTGTCTTTCGCAACGTCTTCAGTCGCTGTGGTCATAGTCTCGGCGCACGAAAGCTTACTGAACCGCAACCGCCGTTTGGGCCGGCATCGCCGTCTCCTGCTTCTTCTTCCAATCATGGATCGCGGCGCGAATGGCATCTTCCGCCAGAACCGAGCAGTGAATCTTAACGGGAGGAAGCGCGAGCTCCTTCACGATTTCAGTGTTCTTGATCTGCAACGCTTCTTCGACCGTCTTGCCTTTCACCCATTCGGTGGCCAGCGAAGACGATGCAATGGCCGAACCGCATCCGAAGGTCTTGAACTTAGCGTCTTCAATGACATTGGTTTGCGGATTCACCTTGATCTGCAACTTCATGACGTCTCCACATTCCGGAGCGCCTACCAGGCCGGTGCCAACTTCGTTGCTGTTTTTGTCCATTGATCCCACGTTGCGGGGATTTGAGTAGTGATCCAGAACCTTATCGCTGTATGACATTTTCTCTCCTCAAAGCTCGAGCTGATTTATCAAAATCTGGTTTATCAAAGTTTTAGTGCGCTTCTTCAGCAGCCCACTTTACCGATTTCAAATCCACGCCTTCTTTCGCCATTTCGTAAAGCGGCGATAGTTCGCGCAAACGCTGAACTGTTTCCACAACCCTATCCGCCACGTAATCGACCTCGGCTTCGGTATTGAAGCGTCCTAGGCCAAAGCGGATAGAGCTGTGCGCAAGATCATCCCCAGTTCCTAAAGCCTTCAACACATAAGATGGCTCCAGTGTCGCTGAGGTGCAGGCTGAACCGCTCGACACCGCGATGTCGTTGATCCCCATCAGCAAAGATTCGCCTTCCACGTAGGCAAAGCTGATGTTGAGATTGCCCGGCAACCTGTGTTCCATGGTTCCGTTGATGTAGACCTCGTCCAGACGATTCATGATGCTGTCTTTTAATCGGTCCCGCAATTCTGCGAGGTGTTTTCCTTCCTTTGCCATTTCCTCGGAAGCAATAGCGCAGGCCTTGCCCAGTCCCACAATACTCGGGACATTCAGCGTACCTGATCGCATTCCGCGCTCGTGGCCGCCGCCATCAATGATTGCGGAGAGTTGGACTCGCGGATTCTTGCGTCTCACATACAAGGCGCCAACGCCCTTGGGGCCATACATCTTGTGAGCAGAGATAGAAAGCAGGTCAATATTCTCCTTGTTAACGTCTATAGGAACTTTTCCGACGGCCTGGGTAGCATCCGTGTGAAAAATCACTCCGCGCTCGCGACAGATTTTTCCAATCTCAGCGACTGGCTGCAATATGCCGATTTCATTGTTCGCCGCCATGATCGTCACCAGAATCGTCTGATCGTCGATGGTCCGCTTCAATTCTTCCAAATCGATGAGCCCGTTCTTTTGAACCGGCATGTACGTGACCCGGTATCCATTCTTCTCGAGCCGCTTGCACGTGTCGAGAACCGCCTTATGCTCGGTCACTGCGGTGATGATGTGCCGTCCCTTTTCACGGTACATTTCGGCGACGCCCTTAATGGCGAGGTTGTCGCTCTCAGTGGCGCCGGAGGTAAAGATAATTTCTTTCGCGGTTGCACCAATTAGTTTGGCGATGCGTTCTCGAGCGGTATCGACCCCTTCCTCCGCCGCCCAGCCGAACGCATGGTTGCGGCTTGCCGAATTGCCGAACTTTTCCATGAAGTACGGAAGCATTTCTTCGAGCACCCGAGGATCCATGGGCGTAGTCGCATGATTGTCCATGTAGATCGGCAGCTTTATATCGTTGGCCGAGGTTCGCTGTTCCTGGGTCCGGGGATCGCTGGGTGTGTATGCCGAAACTTTTAGTTCTGGGAGAGTTTTTACGTCAGTGCTCATCTATTATAGGCTCCGTATCGCTTAAATTCCGGTTAACAACTAAGACGACGACAGTGTCACCAACTCGTGCGATTTCCGGGACTCACTCCGAGAATCCGCCGCGGCTTCATCTTTCATGTCTGAGATAGAGATGCGTCTTAGAACTGCTTCGATGCTGTCATTCACCCGCTTCAACGGCTCGCGAATTGTGCATCGGCCGCTCTGGTCGCATTCACCCCGAACTGTAATACAGGACGTGATGAACAGAGGGCCGTCAATCGCTCGAATCACTTCAAACGCGCTAATGTTCGCCGCGCTCTTCGCCAATGTGTAGCCGCCCTTAGTTCCATGTTGCGAATGCAGCAGTCCAGTCTTCGCGAGCCGCTGCAAAATTTTCGCGAGTGCTTCGGGCGGAATGCCGTATGCATCAGCTACATCCTTGGCGCTGCATGACCCATGCGCGGAATTTTCGGCCAAGTGCTTCATGGCCATCAACGCATAATCTGCCTTCTTGGTCAGCCTCAGCATGCCAGCGAACTCCGACAGTTTTAGTCGTATATTGAATTCTAGCGTTCTATCTCACGAAAAGCAACTACGCGCTGGCTTCCGTTGAGGGTAAAACTAGCTGGTTGAATAGGTTGCGGCCAGACCGGAAGGGGAAAGCAGGCTCACCGTTCAACCTAGCAAAATTAAACTTTGGTGCCTAACTGTTGGGCTATTGACAAGCCGTAGAGGCGCGCTAGAATACGGCCATTCCAGCAAAAGCAATCGCCCATCCCCGGGCAAGATTGAGACTGGATATATGGTTTCAAGTCCGTCGTTAATCCCCGAGAAAAGAACATTATGGGATCATGCAAGCATCCGCGTGTCCAGATAGTGGCCCGCGAAGAAGACGCCGAATTCGTGGAATGTTTCGAATGCGGCGAAATCTTCGACTCCAGCGAATTTAAGGATATGGCCATTGAGGACAGGGCGGCATTAGCTAACGAACTTTAATCCTCTGCACAACTCGCCCAGACCTGCACCCGTCCGCTTTGGGAGCGGCTGCTCATCTGCGGAACGAAGGTAATCATGCAGTTGCGGTTTAACCTTGGAAGCGGCTCCATTGCTTGTTAAAGTCGCCCGAGGGCATCATCTGTCCGCGGAGAAGGAAATGCCGGTTGCAGCTTTAGTGGTTGACGATTCAATGCTGATCCGGCACACCGTTTGCCGCTTTCTGGAGCAGAGGGGATTTATTGTGGAATCGGCGATGAACGGTGAAGAAGCGCTCGAATTGATCATGAAGCGCATGCCGGACATCATCATCACCGATATGCAGATGCCAAAAATGGACGGCAGCCAGCTTATTACTGCGCTCAAGAGCATGCCTGAAACGGCACGGATCCCAGTAATAATCGTGACCGGCAAACATAGCGGCTTTTCCAAAGAAGAAAACCGCGCCGATTTCGCAATATTCAAAGATATCGATATTGATCAGCAACTGATGAAGGCGCTCAATTCCGTTCTTGGAACGCGAGCGACCAGCCACTCTGCGGGTTCCTAAATCTACTTCAGCGCCATTCCTGCTTCGGCAGAAAAATCCATCTGCGCAAACTCCTTCAAAACCAACTTAGGATAGGCAGCTGCCGCGATCATTGCGGCATTGTCCGTCGAAAGCTTTCGCGACGGAAAGAACACCTGAACCCCGGCCTCAGCGGAATCTCTCTCGAAACGCGTCCGCAATTCATTGTTGGCCGCTACTCCTCCGGTAACAATCAGCGTTTCCGCATTACAGGCGCTCACCGACGCTAGAGACTTGCCTACCAGATCCTCCACGATTGCTCTCTGGAATGACGCAACTAAATTTAGAGTCTGCTGATCACAGGTTGCTCGATAGTCATCGACTCCGGGTTTGGTTAGACCCCGCAGCTGATCTCTTCGGGCTTCGACGCTCTCTCGTAAATTATGAGTTTCGACGTAGCGAAGCACGGCGGTCTTGATACCGCTATAGGAGAAATCAAAACGAATTGAGTCTTCTTCTCCCGCTTTTTGATTGCGATCACGGTGTTTCATCCGAGACAGCGAAAACTTTACAGCTGTGGGATCGCCAAAGGCAGAAAGCTTATCGATGATCGGACCGCCTGGATATCCCAGACCCAAAAGTTTCGCTACCTTATCGAAGGCCTCGCCCGCAGCATCGTCCCGAGTCCGGCCAATATTTTTGTATGACCACGTCTGCTCCGATTTCTCCGCTAAATAAAGATGAGTATGCCCTCCTGAAACCACCAGAGCGACCACGGGAAATTTCATGGTGCGGTCTCCATCGCGGCTCTCATCCAATAACACCGCGTGGATGTGTCCCTCCAGGTGGTTCACGGCGATTAACGGCTTGTCCAAAGCAAAGGCCAGGGCCTTCGCATAACTTATGCCCACCAGCAAAGCGCCTGCCAGACCTGGGCCCTGAGTGACTGCGACCGCGTCAATGGATTGGTAGCTATGCTTCGCATCAGCGAGTGCTTTGCGAACCACTGGAACGATTGCCCGTAAGTGTTCTCGCGAGGCTAACTCAGGGACCACCCCGCCGTAGGGTTTGTGCGTAGCAATCTGGGAGAAAACGACGTTGGAAAGAACTTCTTCGCCTCCGCTTACGACAGCGGCAGCGGTTTCGTCACAAGACGTCTCAATTCCAAGGATGGTCCCGCGAAAACTCATTAATTTAAATTCAGACCGTTGGGGAAAAGCAGAATTTTGCTGGCTTCTCCGGTTTTTAGCCTGGCAATGCCGGAAGAGAAGTCTCTCATGGCGATGCGATCAGTAATAACCGGATGAAGATCAAGCTTTCCTGCCTTCAACAACGCGGTCATCTGATACCAGGTTTGATACATGCGGCGTCCGTTAATTCCCTGAATGGTTATGCCTTTGAAAATAATATCTTCCGAAAAATTCAGCGAGACTGGCTTCGAAGTTAGTCCCAGAAGGGAAACGCGTCCGCCCCTTCTGACTATGTCGAATGCGGTGCGAATGGCATCCGGATGGCCAGCCATTTCGAGGACTACATCCACGCCGAGGCCATCAGTATGCTCCATTACAATCTGAGCGGACATTATCGCTTGCGGGATTGAGCACAAAATCCGCTTTCATTTCTTTAGCGATTCCGCGTCGATGTTCGTTCACTTCAATGGCAAATATCTTTGACGCGCCCACCGCACGAGCCACCGCAATTGAAAACAGGCCGATGGGCCCGCATCCAGTAATCGCCACCGTGCGTCCGACGATTTCCCCCGCCAACACGCTATGGACGGCATTTCCCAAAGGATCGAGAATAGATGCGTACTCCTGCGGAATTCCAGGATCCAGCTTCCAGATATTCGATTCGGGGATGACGACGAATTCCGCGAATGCGCCGTTAGAATCGACGCCAATGATTCTGACATTCTGGCAAATGTGGGCTTCTCCGGTGCGGCAAAGCATGCACTTGCCGCAAGCAACATGCATCTCAGCCGAAACGAAATCTCCTTCCTTAACGCTCGTGACTTCGTTGCCGAAGGCGACTACTTCCCCGCAAAACTCGTGTCCCGGAATCAGTGGCGGATGAATGCGACTCTGCGCCCATCGGTCCCACTGATAAATATGTAGATCCGTACCGCAGATTGAAGCAACTTTGACCTTCACCAAAACTTCGTTGGGTCCAAACTCGGGGATTTTTACTTCTTGGATTTCCACACCGGCAGCGGCAGAAGGCTTAACCACCGCCATCATTTTCTTCGACATAAATCGGGGCTCGATCCCAGCGGTTACCAATGGATTCTACACCGCGTGGACAACTGGCCCGAAAGGCCCCCGCTCTCGTCGATGACTCGAGAAGCCCTAACCATTCACTCATCTTTTCGAAAACTATTGTTTTGGGAGGCGGGTCATGCTAGAAACGCGTTAGGAAATTACCGATTACGCGTTACACTGCTTACATTTCGCATGCGATTGCAGAATAAAGCGACTGCAAAGTCATCCAAGACGACAGAAGTCCTGGTTCCGGACAAGCTTTATTTCCGTATCGGCGAGGTTTCGCGTCTGTGTGAGCTTCCGGCTTACGTCCTGCGGTTCTGGGAGACAGAGTTCCCGCAACTGAAACCAATCAAAAGCGGCACCGGACAACGCATGTATCGCCGGAAAGATGTGGAGAATGTCCTTCACATCAAGAAGCTGCTTTATGAGGAAGGATTCACCATTGTCGGGGCCCGGCAGCAACTTCGGTCTGAAGTGAAGGTCAACAAGAAGCAATCTCCGCTTCCGTTCCCGATTCAGCCCGTGCCTCAGTTGAAATATCTTCGCCAAGGACTGCACGAAATTTTGACCATGCTTTCGGCCCGGCACTCCTAGCCTCTTCTCAAGCAGAAAAGCTTCGCAACCGCCCCACCACCTCGGTTATTGAATTCTCCTGAAAGAGTCGTATCCCCGCCACCCCAACCGCCCCAATATCCAAACACGATTTGGCGTTGTCGAGGGTGACGCCACCCAAGGCGACGACCGGGACTCCCGTCTTGCACGCTGCGCGTAAAGCTTCCAATCCTTGCGCAGCGGTTTGCTCCGTCGGTGTGGTCTTTCCAAACACGGGTCCAAATACTGCGAAGTCGGCACCGTTTTCGGACGCCCGCTTCACCTCCGCAACTGAATGACAGGCCACACTGATAGTGGGAGGACCCGCGATCTTCGAGCCCCAGATATGCTCTTACTTCGGTCGGCGAAATGTCATTCGAAGGAAGATGAACTCCATGTGCTCCACTGACGATTGCCACATCCGTGCGTGAATTAATCAATAGCCGGCTGCCACCAAGACGGAGGCGAGTTCTCGCTCACAATCTGTGCGGCCGACCTCGCCAGGAATTCAAGCTCCCGAATCGAAAGATCTTTTTCTCGAAGCTGAATGAAGTCGACGCCTGCGCGTGCAGCCTCCCCTATTTTCTCCAGAAGCAATCTTCTTTTGGCGGAAGCATCCCCGGGAAACTGGGAGCGATCGGTAATGTAGTAAAGCAGCAAGAAATAATTTTACGGGTTGGTCTTAGCTATCTCAGGGACGGCTTCCCCGGACTTTCTGGGACGTGCGGAATCCAGATGGTACTCAAGTAAGCCCGTCTTCAGAAACTCGAAGCCCTCTTCCGGAGAATCGACCATTTTAAAAAGCTCAAGATCGGTCGCAGAGATAGTTCCCGCATCGACCATCGCTTGAAAATTGATCAGCTTGTTCCAGTATTCGCTGCCGTAAATCACCACCAGAATTTTCTTGGCAAGTTTCTGGGTCTGCGCCAGGGTAAGAATTTCGAACAATTCATCGAGCGTCCCAAATCCTCCCGGGAAGATCACCAGCGCCTTGGCCAAATAAGCAAACCAGAACTTACGCATAAAAAAATAATGAAATTCGAAATTAAGCGAAGGCGTTATGTAAGGGTTCGGATCCTGCTCGAATGGCAGGTGAATATTCAGTCCAATAGTCTTAGCCCCTGCCTCTTGCGCTCCCCGATTAGCCGCTTCCATGATGCCTGGGCCGCCGCCGGTGGTGACTACAAAGCGCTGGCGTCGCGCAGGAATCTTTGTGGACCATTCGCTGAGCAGATAGGCAAGCTTGCGGGCATCTTCGTAATACCGAGCCATGTTGGTATCGGCAATCGTCGGGGAACCACCATTCTTCGCTAATTTTTCCTGGATGCTGGATTGGCTGTGAAATCGAGCCGAACCAAAAAAGACTACCGTGTCCTGTATTTGCTCGCGACGGAAACGGGCCAGGGGTTCGGAATATTCGGCGAGTATGCGAAAGATTCTTCCGTCAGGACTGTTAAGAAACGGTTGATTCTCGTAGGCAAGAGCGGCGCGATTGCTTTCATCTTTCATAAATCTGTCATCAATTATTTTTTCGCAGAATTATTATTGCAGGTCAGGCTTGGAACACTTCTTCGTGGTAGTGCATTGCCTCCCAGAAGCCAATCCATATATCAAGCGCGCCCAACCCGCTGCACAGGCCGCGGACGAATCCAGCTTCCAGAAAATCGCGTAGTGCAGGCGAAGAAATCAAAATGTAGTTATCGGTCCACTTCGACGTCCAGGGCAGGATCACCAGCAGAACTCCAAAGACCGCGCAAACTGAAACAAACAGTAGCATCACAATTCTACGAAGCCACCTTTCGAAAACGGAAACGTGCCGATGAGAATCCTGCGCGGGATTAGTCGCGGGCGGTACCTGACTGCTAGATGCAGTCTCTTCCGGTGACGCTTGCAGCGGAGCTTTTTGAGGCGCTATTGAGTCGCCCATCACGCTCGGCTCCTGAAAATGATGCCAATTGATTTGGCCGGACGCGCTTGCAGTCTCTTTAAAAGAACAGCCATCGGGACATTCTACGACCTGAGGGCCTTAATTCGCTCGGCCACATCCCGATAATCGATGTTGTTTCCGTAAACCTCCATGAAGTGGTGGAGTGCCGACGGTTTGTTGGCCGAACTTTCAAACGCGCAAGCCAACTCGTAGTGCAGAGCCATACGGGTTTCGCCATCAATATTCTTGAGAGTCAGCGCACGCTCATACCAACGGACAGCAGCCTCTGGAATACCCTTATCCAGGAAGCACTGAGCCAGCCAGGTGTACGTTTGCATGATTTGCGGGAACGGATGTCCATGTTCCACAGTCTGGCAAACTTTTTGCAATTCGCCGATTGCTTCGTCCAGCAATCCCATTTCGCGGAATGCCACACCGAGGCTGTAATGCGTCTCCGGATCTTCATCAACCTTGCCCGCATCTTCTTCCAGTTCATGTTTCAATTCGCCGAACATGTCTGCCAAGTCCACTCCAGCCGCGGCATTGAATGTCTTGGGTGAGTCAACGATCAGCGGTGGTTCGATACTTGGCGGATTAGCAAAAGTAGTGAACGCGGTTGAGTGTTGCCATGCAGGTGAGGAGCCAGGCGCGGCCGCTGCCATTGCTGCCGGCGCGGCAGCAGCGGCAGCAGCGGGCGGCGGAATGACGTTAGAAATGGTTTCAGAGACGGGAAGTCTCGGCGGCGGTTGAACCATGGTTGCCGCCGGTTGCTCTGGGATGAACGTGTCGCCAAGCGACGCTTCCAAATCGGTGACGATATCGGCCAAGGCATCAATCGAAGGCGGCGCAGCCGCGACTGCTTGCGGCGGGAGGCTGTCCACGCGAGCCGCAGGAAAATGGGGAACTGAAATTTGCGGCGCAGGAATTGGCGGTTGTGGCACTGACGCCACGGGCGCTGCTTCCCGCACGAGTGGGGTAGGTGGCGGCAAGTACGCTGCCTCGACTTGGTCGGGAGCGACGGGCGCTTCTTTGACCGCCTCATGAACTGACTCCGGCGCTTTGTTCCCACCAAGGAAGCCTGTAGAGATTGAGGATTCGAGATCGGAAACGAAACTGTCCAGCGCACCGATTGGTGCCAGCGACGGCGCGGAGATTTCAAATTCTTGTATCGCTGGGGTTGATATTGGTTCTGCAAAGGTTTCGGTTTCAGGTGCCGCTATCTCTAGCGTGGACTCGTCAGCAACCGCGGGGCCAGTTTTTGCCAAATCGATTTCCGCGCGTAAAGCAGTGAGCAGAGCCGCATCGGGACGCATTTGCTCGACTTTCGAGAATGCGGCGTCCGCCTGATCGACCATGCCGTGGGTTAGATAGAAGCGAATCTCCTCGACAGTCTCAGCCAGGGATTCGGTGCTGGCAGCAACTACAGGCTGAGAGACAATTCCCTCTGGGGCCATTGTCTCTCGACCCACCGTCTCGACGTTGTATGGCTCCACGAAACTAGCAGCGTCCAGCACCGGCTCCGCGTGCATTGGTTCCGGCGCAAAAGGAGCAGCTGCGATCGCCGACTCGAAAGCAGGCGGTTCATCACTCGTAGGAATTGGAGCAAACTCGTCGGACGATCCGCTGCCATCCCATTCCGCGGATAAGTCAATCTCAGTGCTAGGTATCAACGCTTCGGGCTCAACGTGGAATTCTGGAGTCGGTGTTGGTATTGCCGCAATTGGAGGCGAAGCGTGGAAGAACAGGCCCGAAGCCGGAGCTGCGCCCGACGAAACTCCACCGGCTGCCGCGTCACTCGACGAAGAAATTTGCGGGAATTCTGAAACGGCAACGGAAGGTGAATGACTTGCGGCAGCTACCGCAGCTCTTTCCTCGTACCGCGCCGCCAAGCTTCCATAGCGGGTAGCCTCGTCGGGGAATCCGTTGTCGTGATAAATACTTTCCAAAGTCCGGCAGCAGACTGCGGCGTCGGAGAAACGTTCGGCTCGATTATGTAAAGCGGCCAGGCGCTGATTCAATCGCAAGTCTTGAGGAGCCTGTGGCAGCACAGACAGCAGCGGCGCCATTGACTTCTCCGGCATATTGTAAGAATTGAAAAGTTCCGCGTCAGTTAGAGCGGCCCGAATCGCCAGGGCTACGTCATCGTCATAGCGTTGATCGATAAATGGGGCAGTGGCTTCCAACTCCTCTATTAGAATTGAGCCTTCTTCCACGCTGATCAGGCGGGACTTGTCGCCTCCGAGCTTTTCTACGATCTGCTGATAGTTTCGCGCATGAAGCTGGTTCTGCGGCTCCAACTGCGTCAACTTCAGGTAATAGTCTCGCGCCTTTTCGAAATCGAGTGATTGAACATACGCATGAGCGAGCAGCTCATAAACCTCGGTCATGTGACTGGACTCCCCAGCCTTCAGGAATAGCGCCAGCACAATTTCCAGACTCGACGCGCTGTCCCGCACATGACTAATAATTGAATGAAGTCCACCGAGAACGCGGGCAGCATCGGCGGAGAGCAGCGCATCCGCATACTCGTTATAGAGTTGCAGAGCTTCGTCATACTGGCCAGAAGCCATCAGGGCTTCGACATAAGTATTCAACGCCCCAGGACTGTTGTGCACGGTCAGCAACTTCACCGCCAGGACTCTCGCATCGGGTGCGCGGTCGGTGTGCAAATACGCCGTGAACAGCGCGTTCAATCCTTCGGGATGACTATCGAGATCCGCAACTTTTTCAAGATGTTCGATCGCCGCAGGGAAATCTCCGGCGTCGGCCAGCGTGCGTCCTCTAAGCAGAAGCGCGTAGCCATTTCCAGGATCCAGCGTAAGCATTCGCTGAAGAATTGTTTCGGCGCCTTCAACTTGCCCACGGGCTCTTAGAGTCTCAGCCGCGGCAGCGAAAATCTGCCAGGCCTCTGGTTTCTTTCCCAGACGGACATAAACTTCTGCGAGCCTCGACCGCATCGCAACATTTTCGGGATCCATCTCCAGAGTCTTCTGAAAGATGCGGACTGCCTGTTCCAGTTCGCCACTGCGCAGGAATTCTTCAGCAACCTGCAGATATTGGGCCCGCGCGTCATTAAACAATCCTTGTTGGGTATAAAGCTCCGCTAGCCGCAACACGCCTTCGAAGGTGTGTTTGATCTTGCCGAGCTTCTTGTACATGGCAATGGCTTTGACTGTGAAGCCCTGGGACGCATAGGCGTCTCCCACGCTCTTAAAACATTCGACCGCCTTATCGTTGTTTCCGAGGCGTGAATACAGATCGCCCACGGTGTTCATGACGGTGAGGTCCTTGGGGTCGGCCTTCAGAACCTTTTCGTATTCAGCGATGGCATTCTGTAGCTTGCCCTGCTGAACGAACTTCTCCGCATTGCTGAGGACCTTCTGTTTGTTGAACCCAAACCCAAACGCCATAGAAGTGCGGACTCCAAGTCCGGTGCTTTTCTTCCCAGGAACTTATTCCTTAAGGAAGGTTTTGACCGAATTAACCGTTCTGCTGGCCGGAAACCTGGATTCAGAGGACGGTTTGACAAGGTGATTGTACGGCTGCCTGCCGAGAATCGTGTGGTTACTAAGGGTTACCGAAAGGGAGTGTACGAGTGGGTTACTAACGGGGAGTTGTGGTTAATTGCCGGGCCGCCGGAGCCCTCGCAGAGTTGCGGATGCGCTAGTCTTTAGTGATGCAGCGGCGATCCGTCACCGATTTCTTGACGTCTTTTTCATTGCTCGGGGATGAGATTGCTTACATTCAGCGCCGCGGCTATCGAACCGTACGCTGGAGCTATAAGCAGGTTGCCGACAACACATTTCGGTTTGCCCGCGAACTTCAGAATCGAGGGATTAAAAAAGGCGATCGGATACTTCTCTGGGGTCCGAATTCCGCCGAGTGGGTTGCTGCATTTTTCGGAATCGCGCTGGTGGGCGTTGTTGTCCCCATTGACTACATTTCCGAACCCGATTTCGTTCAGCGGGTCTTCCAACAGGTCGATGCGAAGCTGCTTGTGTGCTCTTCGGACCGCCGTCCAGCGTGGGCCGCAAATGTTCTTGCTCTGGACACTCTTATTGAAACAGTAGCCGGTCATTCCTGGGAGCCACTCCCAGAAAACAACATTAGTTTGGATGACACGTTGGAAATTGTTTTTACTTCGGGTACGACAGCAGAACCCAAAGGCGTAGTCATCACCCATGGGAATGTTTTGGCAAACGTGGCTCCCCTGGAAATTGAAATCCGGAAGTATCTCAAGTATGAGCGCCTCGTGCATCCGATTCGGTTTCTGAACCTTCTACCGCTGAGTCATGTATTCGGACAATTTCTTGGCATGTTCTTGCCACCTCTCATGGGCGGCACGGTGGTTTTTCAGGATGACCTCAAACCTGCTGAGGTGATAAGGACGATTCATCGCGAACGAGTTTCAGTTCTCGTCGCGGTGCCGCGAATATTGGAAACTCTTCGTGAAAAGATTGTCCGCGATTTAGAAGGAGAAAATCGGCTTCCGGATTACCACGACCGATTCAATTCCGCCAAAGAAAAGCATTTCCTCCGTCGTTGGTGGATTTTTCGAGATATTCGCAGAATGTTCGGATGGAAGTTCTGGGCATTTATCTGCGGTGGCGCGGCCCTCGATGAAGAAACGGAAGAATTCTGGAGGCGCTTGGGTTATGCCGTCATCCAAGGCTACGGACTGACCGAGACCACCTCGCTGATCAGCGTGAATCATCCCTTCCGGCTCGGGAAAGGTTCCATCGGGAAAGTCCTGGCGGGGCGCGAAGTGAAACTCGCTTCGGATGGCGAGATTTTGGTGAGAGGCGGCGGAGTCTCCAGGGGCTACTGGGGCAAGCAAGAATTGCAACCCATTGCAGCCGAAGGCGCCGGCTGGTATCGCACCGGAGATATCGGCGAACTTGATGAACAGGGAAATCTTTACTTCAAAGGAAGAACCAAGGATGTAATCGTCACCCCCGCCGGTATGAAGGTCTATCCATCGGACCTGGAGGCCGCATTGCGGCGGCAGCCCGAAGTTAAAGACTGCGTCGTGTTGGATCTTCCCATCAACGGAAATGCGGAACCGTGCGCCATTCTCATTCTTCGTGACAAATCTAAAAATCCCGAAACAATCGTGAAGCGTGCGAATGAATCCCTCGCCGAATATCAGCGGATGCGGATCTGGCGGCTTTGGCCTGATCAGGATTTCCCACGCACCTCTACTCAGAAGCCACGCAAGAATGTCATACGGGAAATTGTTCTCAGTGGAAGCCAGCAAGTTGATCGAAAATTTTCGAGCCCGCTTGCCGACCTTATCGAGCACGTCACCGGTCGGTCTACTCCCGCCATATTGGCGGACTCAGATTTAGAGAAAGATCTCAACCTCAGCTCGATGGATCGAGTGGCTCTACTTGGCGCGTTAGAGGATCGGTATCAACTTGACCTCAGTGATACTGCTGCCAGCGCGGTTACCACAATCGCGGACTTGCAGCGTGTAATTCAGGGAGAACCGGCGCCGCGTACTACTTATCACTATCCGGCGTGGACGCAACGCTGGCCGGTGACTTGGGTGCGTAGAGCAATTCACTTGCTCCTACTGCGCCCCGCAGTATTCCTGTTAGCCAAGCCGAGGATTCAGGGACGCGAGAACGTGGCGAATATTCGTGGACCAGTGCTCGTCATCTCGAATCACATTGATGATGTGGACCCGGGTTTCATCCTGACAGCGCTACCCGGACGTTTCCGGCACAAGCTCGCCATTGCCACCGGCGGAACAGCGCTCGAAGCTTTGCGCACTCCTCCCAAAAGCCGGAATTGGTGGCAGAAACTTTATGATCGGATTCGATGGTTTCTTGGCGTCTCGCTCCTCAATCTATTTCCTCTCTCCAGCGACGCGGGATTTCGACAGAGTTTTGCTTATGCCGGGGAATCCGTTGACCGGGGTTATAGCGTACTAGTCTTTCCAGAAGGCCATCACACGACCGATGGGAAACTGCTTCCTTTCCGCCCTGGCATCGGGATCCTGGCCAGCCGGCTGGGAATTCCGGTACTGCCGATGCGCATAGATGGATTGTTCGAACTGAAGCAGGCCGGCAAGAAGTTAGCCCTGCCCGGAAAAGTTCACGTCAAGATCGGCTTTCCCATAAAATTTGGAATTGCCGAAGACCCAGAGAAGATTGCGAAAGAACTTCAGAAGAAAGTGGAAGAACTGTAACCCGGTTACAGAGATGTGAATCTGCCAGGCATTCCACATACACCCTTGATTTCCGAAATCCGGCGATTAAACTGGAACGCTGGCACATAACAAGTTAAGCATGTCATCGAAGACTTCAAATTCTACTTTCGCTCCTGAAACCGCATCAGGTATCTCGCGAATCATTGGCAATGGCGAGATGGCTGACCTGGTCCGCGCATTTGACTGGAGCAGTACTTCGCTGGGCCCAGCCGAAACCTGGTCCGACACGCTCATCACAACGGTCAATCTGCTCCTCGCGTCCCGGCACCCGATGTTCCTGTGGTGGGGACCAGACCTCATCCAGTTTTATAACGATGGATATCGTCCAAGCATTCGTGCGGATAAACATCCTTCCGCATTAGGGCAGCGCGGAATCGACTGTTGGCCTGAAATCTGGTCCATCATAGGTCCACAGATTGACTCAGTCATGAACTCAGGCACTTCCACCTGGAACACCAACCAACTGGTTCCCATCAATCGCAACGGAAAGCTGGAAGAAGTGTTCTGGACTTATGGCTATAGTCCTGTCCGCGACAAAGATGGAACCGTGCAAGGTACGCTCGTAGTTTGCAGCGAAACTACGGAACAGGTTCTCAGCGAACGGCGTTTGCGGACATTACTTGGCATAACCGTTGATTCGCCCAGCGAACCGCAGCAATCGCGGCCGCTTATTAGTTTTGCCCGGGAGATCATAAAAAAGCTGGAGGATGACCGCGCCGACATCCCATTTGTGACGCTGTACCTCTCCACCCAGGGCGAGCTGTTGCAGGCAGGAAGCACAGGTGGTCTCGCCGCGCCATCCGACTGGCCCCTGAACGAAATTCTCAGCTCACAGACTACAATGTTGCTGCATGATTTGCCTCAGCGTTTCGGCAATGTCGTCGCTGACCCGTGGCCGGAGCCCCTCACACACGCGTATTTGGTGCCTTTACGTCTGCCTGGATCATCGATTCAATCCATCCTCGTTTTTGGAATCAGTCCCCGTCTGCCGTTTGACGAACGGTATCAGACCTTCCTGGAACTGGTATCGAGCCGCGTCGCCGCGTTGTTGCAAAGCGAGCTTCACCAAATGGAGCTCGCTGAGGCTTCTCGGAGGTTCAGCCGGCTAGCGGAAGCTAATCCGTTCGGCATGGTGATAGGCGACATTCACGGCGGCCTGAGATATGTAAATGCGTCTCTATTGGAAGCTTTGGGCTACACCGAGGCTGAGGTCGCCTCGGGACAAGTCAGGTGGAATGATTTAACGCCGCCGGAATTCGCCGCAGCCGACGCTCAGGCTGTCGAACAACTGAAAGCAACCGGGCGATGCGAGGTTTACGAAAAAGTATACGTTGCGAAAGATGGTCGTCGCATCCCTATTCTCATAGGCGCTGCCACCATTGATGTTGCTCAACAGGACGAAATCGCCGCTTTCGTGACCGACCTTACCCCTTTGAAGATTGCTGAAGCAGCACTGAAACGCGCCAACGATGAGTTGGAGAAAAAAATAGCGGAACGCACGGAGGCCCTCGAAGCAGAAATTGCGGACCGGAAACGTGCGGAAATAAATTTGCGCCTTATGACAGGGCGCTTATTACGCACCCAGGACGAAGAACGCCGCCGCATGGCACGCGAGCTCCACGACCACGCCGGCCAGACGCTCACCGCACTTGGAATGAATCTCTCGGCGTTACAAAGTGCCGCGGGAGATCAAAATCTCAAGATCGTCAAATTAGCAGCCGAGAGCCAACAGTTGTCGGAAGACCTGTCGAAAGAGATTCGCACTCTTTCCTATCTGCTCCATCCTCCGTTGCTCGACGAAGTCGGATTGGAATCCTCACTGCGATGGTATGTAAGCGGCTTCTCGGAACGCAGCAAAATCAAGGTCGACCTCGATCTGGCGGAAGGTCTGGGTAGACTGCCCAACGAACTGGAATTGGTTGTCTTCCGCGTAGTGCAGGAAAGCTTGACTAACATCCATCGCCATTCTGGAAGCTCTTCCGCGCGAATCCACTTGAGCCGCTCCAATGACAAACTTCATCTCGAAATCAGCGACAGAGGTAAAGGCATCACTGCTGAGCGACAACGAGAAATGTTGTCTGCCAAGGGTGGAGTCGGTGTCAGAGGTATGCAGGAACGAGTCCGACAATTTTCAGGCTCGCTGGAGATTTCCTCCGATGGGGATGGGACAAGGGTAGTCGTCCATCTCCCGACATCTGTTCCGGGAAATTAGCTTCGGATCTGGCCTTCCGCCCGAATCACGAAACGCACACTTTCAACAGAAATCTCACAGAAAAGCAACAAAACCCTACGTTTTCTTGCGTCGGCTCTACAGCAATTACCGTATGGACAGCCTGAATTCAGGCTGCACGCGGCTTCGACGAAGACCGCGCATTCTCGACCGCAGGCGGCCTGACGATCAAAGGAATCACCGCGCTTACCAGCAATATCACCGCGAGAATATGCAGCGCGCCTGCATAATGGCCCGTACTTTGACGGATATTGGCAATAAGAGTCGGTCCCAGCACCCCGGCGAAGCCCCATGCCGTTAGCATGAGCCCGTAAACTGAGCCGACATTTTCGGGACCGAAATAATCCGCCGCGAAGGCGGGCATAGTTCCGAAACCTCCGCCGTAACAAAGCAAGATAAGAAAAGCCAGAGTAGTGAAAACCGGGAAGCTGTCCGTTCTGGGCAGCAACCAGAAGATCATCGCTTGAACCAGGAACATCAAAAAGAAAACCCAACGTCTTCCAATTAAATCTGAGAACCACGCCCAAAGGAAGCGGCCCGCGCCATTCGCGATCGAAATAATTCCCACCATGGTTGCGGCTACAGCCGCAGTAACCCGTGTAATCTCCTGAGCCATGGGGGCGGCTTGCGAAATGATTGCGATGCCAGCCGAGGTGTTGAGAAACAATAACGCCCAGAGCGCATACCACTGCCAGGTCCCGAGTGCGTCTTTGAGAGTGTAATCCTTGGTCGAACGTTGCTTTTTCTGCGCTTCAGAAGGCATCCAACCCGCGGGAGCGTATCCCTCCGGCGGGTCCTTCATAAACAAGCCGGCGCCGGTCACGGCCACGAAATATACCGCGCCCAACAACGCGAAAGTCTTCAAGACGCCTACACTGTTGATCAACTTGGTGGCCACCGGGGCAGTAATCAGAGCGCCAGCGCCGAATCCGGCAACCGCTATTCCCGTAATCATTCCCCGCTTGTCCGGAAACCACTTCACCAGCGTTGCCACGGGGACGATATAGCCCAACCCCAGGCCGATGCCTCCAATCAATCCATAAGAAAGATAGAGCCACCACAAGCGGTTCGCGGAGAAGCTGGCGGAGAACACACCGAGGCCATACAGAATTCCGGCCGCCACAGCGACTGTTCTTGGGCCGGATTTCTTCATCCATAGGCCGCCCGCGAACGCCGCGAATCCCAACACCAGAATCGCAATGGTAAAAGTCAGCGTCACTTCCTTGATAGTCCACCCGAAGGTCTTTGAGAGCGGAATCCTGAATACGCTCCACGCATAGACCGCTCCCAAAGCGATTTGCATGATGACTCCGGCGAACGCGATTCCCCACCGGTTAGCGAGATTGCTTTGGGTTGCCGCAAGATTTGGACTGGCCATAAAACCTCCTTTGCGCTAGACGGCTGAAGCCGACGGGTATCTTACGCCTAATCCACGGACGCGACGAATAATAGAACGCTAATTCTTTCCGGTCGTTTGTGATTAAATTGCTGAATGTTTGCACGTCGTATTCGCGTCGAGTACGAAGAAGGTGGCCATCTAAAACCGTGTCCGATCAAATGGTTGGACAACTTTTCCATGCGCAACTTCACCAATGCGACCGTCTTTGATGACACTTTGCCTATTGGAGATGGAACCATGGAAATCGGAACCAACGTTCCGCTCGATAAGTTAAGAGAGGCCATGGAGGATTGGTTCCGGCGCAAGAGCTATATCTCGAAAGAGGCTCCCTTATCCGTGGTCCTTGCGGAAAATGCCAATGAAGTCTCAAAGTAGGGCAGGAATCGCGCAATAGCAGCCCAAGATTTCTCCTACTGAAATTTAAGCAACACAATCTCAGGATTCGAACCCAGGCGCAGCGGCGGTCCCCATGTCCCCGCCCCGCTGGAAGTGAAGACTTGCATCTTTCCAATCCAGCTCAGGCCATAAACGAACTGCCGATAGATCCGCCGCGCTATCCAACTCCAGGGAATGAATTGACCAAGGTGGGTGTGTCCAGAAAGTTGTAGAGAAATTCCCGCCGCTTCGGCGACTTCCGGATAGTCAGGCGCGTGGGTCAATAGAATGCTAGCGCGATCCCGATCGAGGCCGATCGTGCGTAGCGCGGCCGCAAGGTGTCCCTGCCGTGTGGCGCTTCGGTAGGGAACACCGATAATCTGCAAACCGTCCGCTTCAATTTTCTCGTTTCGCAGCACCCGCACTCCAGCTGCCGTAATGGCCCCGATATACTTGCTGTCATCTCCGAACTGCTCGTGGTTTCCAGCGACGAAATACACGCCTTGGGGCGCCTTCAACCTAGTCAATGGCTCCGCCGCTTTTTGCGCATCTATGGCTGTCCCGTCATACAGATCCCCCGCAATAAAGATTGCGTCGGGCTCTTCCCGCGAAATTTTCGAGACCATGCGCCGCAGGAAACTACCATTCCGCACAGGACCTAGATGCAGATCGCTAATGAGCGCCGCGGTTCGTCCACGCCACGCCTCGGGCAGGTTCGTGAGTTTCACGGTGGCTCGCGTGACCCGCGTCCAACTTGCATTGAAGACGGCGTACAATCCCGCGACCACAGCCGCGCCGAAAAGCCATTGCACCATTCTGTGAAAATTCAACGTCGTCCCCGCAAGTTTCGAAATCGCGAAAACGACCCAGGCAGCAGCTGCCGCGAAAAAAAGAAAAGACAACAAACCGGTCCAGACTGCAGCAACTCGATAAAAACCTCGCACAAAAGCGTTGGAATATCGAAAGGCCAGCAGCGAAGCCGCCACGAAACTTACGGAGAGAACAGCAAGCATAATTCTGATCCAGGTCGCCGGGCGGATCCCAATACCGGAGGGCGAGAACGTCCAAGTCTCGTAAAGCAGGAAGTGCGTCAGAAAAAGAACCGACTGAAGAATTGCTATGAAAACGGTCAAGCGCCTTGCTCGCATAATCATTAGATTCTGCGAACCCGGATTCGATTGTCGATTACCAGACTTCGTGGCCTTGTTAGCTAACCTCACCAATGGCGCATCGGCAGATGACGCACCGAACCTTCACTTTTCGTAGTGCAACAGTGAAAACACATCGTACTGCTTCAATTTGTCTCGTCCGTTCAGGAAATCCAGTTCGACCACAAATCCTAAGCCGCAAATTTCCGCACCTAAAGACGACGCCAAATGAGTCGTTGCTTCCGCAGTTCCGCCAGTAGCCAGCAGATCGTCAACTATGATGACCCGTTCTCCCTTTTGAATTGCGTCTTTGTGGATTTCCAGCGTATTCGTTCCGTATTCCAAAGCGTAATCGTATTTCGTGGTCGCTGCGGGCAGCTTCCCGGGCTTGCGCACTGGAACGAATCCCGCATTCAGCCGATAAGCCAGCGCCGGTCCGAAAATAAATCCTCTTGCTTCCATTCCCAAAACCAGATCGATATCTTTATCGAGATAGTGCTCCGCCAAGGCGTCAATTAAAACCGCAAAACCGCGTTTATCTTTGAGCAGCGTAGTGATGTCGTAAAAAAGTATGCCGGACTTTGGAAAATCAGGCACTTCCCGGATCAGCGATTTGAGCGGCTCACAGTCGATTGCGGGACGAATAGGAATGGGATTGATCGACATTACCAGGCTCCTTCGATACGAAAACTAGTCAGACCAGAAACCGCCTTAGCTTCCGATTCATCGACATTATCGACTCGCGCCGCCCTCGGTCCTTGGCGCAATCTGGAACTCAATCCCGACAACTGGTCGCGCGTGCCCATTGCCAGGACCTCGACGCTCGAATCGGAGTTATTGCGTACCCATCCCGAGATGCCGAGGATATGCGCCTCCCGTTCCACGAACCAGCGAAAACCGACTCCCTGCACGCGTCCGCGAACTATGAAACGACGGGCCTCAATTTCTTTCTCAGCCACGTTAAGCTCTCGACAAGTACGCGCCCTCGGCCGTGTCAACCCGAATCTTTTCGCCTTCGTTAATGAACGGCGGAACCTGAACAATGAGTCCGGTCTCAGTCTTGGCCGGCTTGGTGACACTGGATGCCGTGGCGCTCTTCAGTCCCGGTTCCGTCTCAACTACCGTCAACTCAACCGTCTGCGGCAGTTCAATCCCAACGGCTTTGCCGTCAAAAAACTCCACCTTAATCTGAAGATTCGAAATCAGATAATCCACCGCATCCCCCAAAATCTCGCGCGTGAGGTGGGTCTGCTCGAAGTTTGTCGTGTCCATGAAGTAGTAGCTGTCACCATCGCTATACAGAAATTCCATCTCCACTTCGTCCACATTAACCTTGTCAATTGGATCGGGAGAACGGAAGCGGTGCTCAAACATTGCCCCGGTGCGCAGGTTCCGCAGCTTGGCCTGGATGAACGCTCGCAGATTCCCCGGTGTACGGTGCTCGACGCTGAACACCGAATGTAAATCGTTATTGTGCTTGATGATCATGCCGGGACGCAGTTGAGTCGCAGGAATACTCATTGCCGGGTGAATCTCCTAAATGAAAGAAACTAACTGGCGGAGGTAACAGCTTCCGCCTGAGTGGGAGCCGAGCACTTATTTTATATGGGATATCAGCTATTTGGGAAATTCATGGCCTCGCGTATCAAGTAAAATGAGCTCTTACAAAATTATCGGACGAAAGAGGTAAAAATATGCGCAATGGAAGAGGAAGATACAAATCGGAACCGGAAGATGACAGCAGTCACGTTGGCATCGGTCTAACGTTTCTCCTAATAGGCTTGGGAGCCGGCGCTCTGATTGCGCTCTGCTATGCCCCGAAGGCGGGCAAGCACATGCGGAAAGAATTACGAAAGCAATATGCAAACGCCAGAGAAATACTGGATGACTGGACAGGCGACGCGAAGGACTTAGCCGAGGACGCGTTCGGACGCGGCTCAAATCTGGCAGATGAAATCCGCGAAAGAATAGAGCCACTGATCAACAGTATTCGGCGCGGTTAGTGGAAGCTAAAAGACCTTTTTAAAGAAGCCTTTTACTTTTCCAAAGAAACCGTGATGCGGTTTTTCCGATGTGGTGATGGTGATGCTTGCAGGCCTGGATGAAGTCGCGACCGCACGTTTCGGATCCTGCAGGATGAGTGACGATGTTTCGGATTTCGGTTTTGCAGCAGGGTGAGCTGGCGGCAAATCAGAAGCGCGGAAAATGAGTGGCGCCTCGACTTGCGCCTGCACGTCATTAGGCTTCGCCTGAGGGGGCGCTGAGGTTTCCGACCCTGGGGTTATACCTCGATTGGGATCGCCAGCTTGCGCAATTTGCACCGACGATGGCAACTTGGAATCCGGAGTGACTGGGCCCGGGGTTTGGCTGGCCGTCATCGTAGGGATCGGAACTGGACACCCGCAACTGCCGGCATAAGCATTGTCAGGAGCTTCGACCCGTCCCCTACGAAAAAAGACCTGCTCGTTTGCTTTTACTTCATAGCTGCCGGTACCGATCAGTTCTGAGACGATCGCAGATCGCTCATTTCCCGGCAATGCGCTTACGCATGTGTTCCCCTGAGGGTCCGCACTTATTGCATAGCTAAAGACTCCCGGGCCCGCGAGCACAATGCGGAAGTCCGGCGTCAAAACGGAGTTTATAGATGCATCGAGACTGTAGTGGGCTTCGAGAGAGCCAGTGCTCATCCCCAGCATCAGGTCGTGGCCACCGGATGAGGAAGTCACCGATATCGTGCTCTTGGGACACAAAAATATTTGGCCGCCCCGGCCGAGACTCAGCACCGCAGTTTCCGCGCCCGCGGTAATTGTCGATCCCGAAGAAACCTTGTTGCCGGCAAATATCACCGCCCCGAATCCTCCGCTTACCGGAACCAACCCTCCTTGAACTCCTCGAGTTAGTGCCGCAACCGATGGCGGCTGTAGGGTCGCTTGAGTCGGTGGCGTCGCATTCGAAGCAGCATTCACAGCATTCGGCTCCGCTGGTTGCAGCCGGATGGTGAGTCTATTTCCCGCAGCTTCCCATGTGTAAAGCAGAGGCTTGCGAAGGTCGATCACCATGTGGACCGCCTGATTGTCACCCGTCACCTCGTCGAGATGAAGTTCGCCCAGTTGCTCAGTATTGATCGAAATCAGTTTGTGCTGTACCGACATGCTCGCATTGGGCAGGTCAATCATCAGCCTCGAGGGGTCATCCACTTTCCGAATAGACGGCACCACGGGACGGTTTGTTACAACTTCCAGAGCAGGATTGTCCTTGATGAGCAGAATTTTGACTCGCAGTACCACCGCTGGAGCTACAGTCTGCGCATCGCTCGCTGGGACAGGCGCAGGGGTCTTACTATCCTGGGTCGTGGAAGAACCCGCGGCAAAACTTATCCCGAAAACCACAATTGCGGCAATGTGGAAACCGATGCGATGCCAGAACTTCATTGCGGAAAAGACCTATAAAGGAACAATAACACCAGCATTCGATACAGAGAAGTCAGGGGAGGAAACGAAAGATCGGCAACTTTCAGGGGAGAACGGCGGAAAAGAATAGAAAAACGGGGAATCTTTGCCCTTACCCCTCGGACAGAAATTCGTATTCATCGATTACCGCTGCGATGGCCACTTTGCGGTCGGGGTTAGGATCGTCGACTCGCACCACTTTGCCTTTGCAACGTACCCGAATGCTCTCAGTCAGGGTAATTTCCGGGGGAAGGGTGAAGGTGAATTCAATGCCCGCCCCGACTGCAATATTCGAATCTACATAAAAGCAAATCCCTCGGGCGCTAACGTCCCGGCTTTGGGCATCTTTGTCTGCGGCTCCATTATCAGTCGAGTTAACGGAAACCGGCAACCGCAGAGCAAATCGGCGGGTTGCTCGTTTTTCGGACGGGGACTCGGCCATAGTATTCCAATATTGGCTGACAAAGGTCAGCTTAAAACACCGTAAGCATGGCGTTTCAGCCTTCGCCTGTCAAGGTGGTTTCAGACCTTACAAAGGTTTTTGTGCCCGAGGTAGCGTGGCCAAGAATGCCCAACCGTTTGAGGTAAGCTAAAGAACGTCCTGAATTCCATGGTATTCGTGCTCGATAATTACGACTCGTTCACCTACAATCTCGTCCAGTATCTGGGAGAACTGGGACAGGATGTCGTGGTGCGCCGCAATGACCAGATTACGGTGGGCGAAATCGAAGCATTAGCTCCGGACCGGATCGTAATTTCTCCCGGACCGTGTACTCCCGAAGAGGCGGGAATCAGTATCGAGCTAATAAAGAAGCTCGCCAGGAAGTTTCCCATCTTGGGAGTCTGCCTTGGCCATCAGGCCTTGGGAGCGGCATTTGGCGCCAGAGTAGTTAGAGCTCCGAATTTGATGCACGGGAAAACCAGCCAGGTGCAACATGACAACAAGACAATTTTTAAGGGTCTTCCCGATCCCATGATCGCGACCCGCTATCACTCGCTGATCGTCGAAGAGAAAGATCTGCCGGAAGACTTGGAAATCACGGCTACAACTCTGGAGCGCGATGGTTCACGAACCATTATGGGACTGAGGCATCGCAAGTTTCCGCTTGAGGGCGTGCAATTTCATCCCGAAAGTGTGCTCACCGATTCGGGAAAGAGGTTGATGGAAAATTTTCTGAACATTTAAACGAGGGATCATCCAGCCTTTACCGTCGGCATCTCCGAGCCAACCAATTTCAGTTTCGGCTCCTTTTCAACTGCGGACAGCAGTTCCCGCATTATCCGTTCGTCAATCTCCGAAGCCGAATCTAATTCGACGGGAAAACGTACAGTAACCTCAATGCCCGCAGAGCCGAAATGAAGGTGAATTCTGGGCTTCAGATCCACCGATGTCGCAGAATTGAGACTTGATTCCATTTGTAATCGCTGGTGCTCTATTTTTTCGTGACTGTCGCCGAAAGCTTTCTCAACTGCGGCGGTCACTCGTTTCCCGAACCGCCTGGTAATCGCTTTCGGGAGCGAAGGTCAGATTGATCTCATGCCATCCGAAATTGGTTCCCGGAATCTGCTTGAATAGTCCGGCGGCAGGCTGAAACACAATCGAATTTGAAAATGCCACCACGCGTCCGGTTGGCTGCGAATCGGTGCCACCGCTTCCAAGTTCCATCAGATGGAAACGTACCAGTCCTATATCAATTACGTCTCCGGTCACCCCGGAGACTTGTACGCGGTCGCCCACGCGAATGCCGAATCTACCGATCAGGAAGAAATATCCCACCATGGAAACAATAACGTTCTGCAAAGCCACGGCGACGCCCGCGGTAATAAGTCCTGCGAACGTCACTACCGACCCTAACTCCGTTGCGAAAGTGAACGCAATGACCAGCGCGATCACAAACCACAGAACAATCTTTCGCAACAGCAGAAATTGCGCCCTGCGCCGGGTTTCGTGGACGTAACGGTATATAGTTTTACGCCACACTTCTCCCAGTCCAAGGATGGCTAGAATTACAATGGCCAATACCGCCAGCCGCGCGAGCAGGTTTTTCAGTTCTGACTTGAATTCGGTATTGACCGAATCATCCCAGCTATTGAGATTGCGCTTGTACAGATCGAGCAGGATGCCTTGTTTGCTCAGTGGCAAAATCGACCCCGCAGTCTGTTTGAATTCCAACGTCAACTGGTCGAGCTGTTTTTTCTCCTGGGCCAAAACGGCGGGATCAGCCGAGTCAGCTTCTTTGGCTAGTTGGTCCCCACTCTGAATCATCGTCCTTAGCTTGGCGATTAGCGGAGTCCGTAACTGTTTCGAGCTTTGAGCGAGGGCATCGGTCGCGGCAGCCTCCTGCTTCAGAACTCGATGCTTGCGCGACAATGCGAACAAATCAGCGACCACGCCCCACAGCCCTGCAGGTGGTTCTTTTGTCGCGATCGATGGCGCTTTGTCGGTGTCCTGCGGAGTATCGGACCGGTCGCCTTCGGTCCCAGTGGGAGCCTTGGTCGCGGCCGGTGGAACAGTGTGGGCCAGTTCTTCGATTTGTGCCCTTAAGCCGCCAGCCCCCAAACCGTTGTTATTGGTCCCGCTGACGAATTCGACCATGCTGCGCAGTGCATCGCGACGCGCGCTTAAGAGCGCAACTTCACTCTGAGTCTCGGCGATCAGCGATTCGAGTTCCGCCTTATGTTTTCCAGTTGCCGTTTCAAGTTTCTTTTGCTGCGCGGGAATTTCCGCTGCGGTATTTTGGACTTGCTGATCCGCGTTCTGCGCCAACCGCACTAGCGATTCGTACTGAGGGGTTTGCGCCGACAAATTCTGCGGCTGAGCGGACTGTTTCGCCTTGGCCTCGGCCTGTTGGCGGGCAAACTCGAAAGATAGCCGTACAACCTGGGCCGCATTGCGGTGGTTATCTCCGTAAGTGGCAACATCAGCGGCTGTGGTTACAATCTGCTGCTCGGTTTCTGTTCTTCGATACCAGCCTATGGTTTTGGTTAGAAACTGAATGATGTCGGAAGAATCCACATTGGCGGATGCCGGTTGCGCGGCGGGATTTTGACCGGCGCCTGGGCTGATCACGACTAAAATAAGAAGAAATGCTGCAGAAATTCGCAAAGGTAAGACTCGATCCGTGGCCTTATTTTTATGCTCTGTTGCAGACATTTAAAGATGCTGCCAACCGGCTCTGAGTTGTTAGTCTAAATCAGATGGGAACCAATCAAAGTGAAACGCGTGGACACGGGGAATCAGACCCCTTGGGCATAGGCGTGAGCTCGTTTGGTAGTGGACCGGGACATTGCCATATCCACAATTTCCCCGATTAATTGCGTGTAACTTCGTCCTGAGGCTTTGGCAGCCATGGCGAATTCATGTCCGCTCGCCAGCCATGGATTGGGATTGGCTTCAATCACATAGATCTTCGCCCTTAGCTGTCAGCCGCATGTCTATCCGCCCATAGTCTCGCAGTTTTACAGCACCATAAGCTCTCAGAGCTGTTTCTTGCAGCCGGGCCACAGTTTCCTCGTCCAAATTGCTCTGCCACTTCAGATTTGGTCAGCTTATGAGCGATCGTATCTTTTTCGAATTTCACATCGTAACTTGCGATTCTCGGTACGCCCTTCGGCAGGCGCGAAAAATCGAGTTCCACCAAGGGCAAAGCGTGGGCATATTCGTAGCTTCCCAAGATCGCGGCATAAATCTCGCGTCCTTCGATGTATTCCTCAATCAAAGCCGGAGAGTCGAATTCATCCTGGATATACTCCACCCGCTCCATCAGATCTTTCACGGTATGCACGACCGCGTTCGAATGAATTCCGATCGAGCCATCCTCTGACATTGGCTTTACGATCAAGGGAAAAGAAATGTCATGGGCGTGTTCAATTCTTCCTCGATACGCAGTCGCAAAATAGGGAGTTCGGACCCCATGAAACGCAAACATTTTCTTGGCAAGCCCTTTATCCTGCGCCAGAAAATGCGCGTGAGGGCCGCCGCCAGTGTAAGGAATACCAACCAGGTCGAGATAGGCTGCCACGTTCGTTTCCTTGGTATCGTCGCCCGCAAATGATTCCGTCAAATTGAAAATCAGATTGGCTTTGCATTTGGCGACCGCGTGTAGGGAATTGAGGCTGCCGTCGAGTATCTGATAAAAAGGATCATGACCCGAGCCGGGTCAGGGCTTCAAATATCTCGTCCCTGTCTTCCTCTCTTCGGTTAGTTTTTTCGACTGTTTTTTGACTTTACCGACGGGTTGCGCGAGCGACGCAATCATCCCAAATGTCATAGAGAATGGCGATTTTTAGCCGGCGAGCCCTCTCATGACTGCACGAACTTTCCCCGCGCCATATAGTTCATGGCCATCGCAGTCACGTAAACCGTAATGTTTGTGAGGTATTCGGTTTCGCGCCCGCGATCAGAGCGAAGACGAAGTTCTCCGATTCTCTTTTCAATCACATCAATCAGTTTTCGGATAATCGGTCGTTGCACTCCCGTCCAATAAGCGATCTTGTCGATAACCGATTTTCGGTGGTCATGCAGAAGGCTCTGGGCTGACGTCGCGGTCTTGCGGCGTTTTGAAACATTGAAAATATCGCGCAGGTCCGAGTCCAATGACAAATCTCCCAGCGGAACCTCTGGCATCGACTGCCGATAAAATTCGGCGACGGTGGACTCCATCTCATCGACGGTCACGTCCGGAGTTCCGCGCCGCTTAACCGGATCAATGTCTCCCAGTTCCCGCGCTATGCGATCCATGTATCGCAATTTCGTTATGGCCGGCCACTCTCTGTAGCGTTTGCGCCAGCCTGAGCCGGGCGTAAGCCATACCGCAAAAGTTTCCGCAAAGTCTTCATCGGGATGTTTTTGCGCGTACCAGCCCGCAAGATGACGCACGTAGTTCCTGGAAAAAGGCACTGGACGATAGTTATCGCGATAAGGACGCCGGAACGATCCAAACATCTGCTTCCACTGCGGCGTGCGGTGAAGCCGTACGCGTAGTTGAAAGCGTGTCCCGCTTCATGCCGCAGGTACATCATGATTTCGCGGGAATCTTCCAGATCGTTCAGATCTTTTTCCAGCACCGAAAGATCAGGACTCGCAAGATAAAAAGGTATGCCGATGACAGGCTCGCCGGAGGGGCATCCCCATTCGTCGGATAAATAGCAAAGTGGCCGAAATTTTAATATTTTTTTGCGCTCAAGCTCCCGATAAAGCTGCTGAACCGACTTGTGCAAAGCCGACGACTCGAGATCAAGTCCCAGATCGCAGATCCTTTTGTCCAAAATTTCTTTGATTCGAAATTCCTGTGCCTGTTTCTTCGAAATTCGCGTCTCCGCCGTCAGGGGCGTCTTGATGCGAATTTCCGTTACGCGCAATGGAATGGAAACAGGTTTTTCGAGTTCGGGCACGAAATCTCGCTAATTCATCAGAACTTAAAGGGAATCCGGCGGGGAGCGGGAAACAAAATGCTACAGGTAGAACGATAGCAATAAGGATGGAGTTCTTCGAAGGCACGACAGTCCAACGACTGAAGTGCTTCTATCTCTTAGGGGATATTGATCAGCCGCGCGACCGGCCCTGTGACGGTATTTCAGGGATCAGAAGTTAATTACTCTCGGTGTGCCTGCTGGACTTGTCTTTTCTTTTGCGAATCGCATTTCCAATAGCGACGCAAATCAGGATAATTATCGCGCAACCGAATACTTGCCCGATGAAATAAGAATCGACAGCAGGTACGTGCATCGCAACAAAAAGTATGTAGGCAGCGAATATTGAACAAAGAAGCGCAATAACGATTTTCAGTGTCGCGCTGAACAATACTTTTGCCGTTGCTGGTCGCGTTGCGATGATAATTGCAAGAAAGATGCCGAGAAGAAGTGCCGCTGCGATCATAGGCCGCACAGTATAGACCGGAAATACCTCACATACCAGTTAACCGCACCCTTCGCGATTCCATAAAAGCTGGGCGTTCACCTGTGGTCGAAATTGCCCGATCGAAAACCGGCTAGAACCACTCGCTCTTGTAAGCTATCCACCAGCTCACCACCAGAAGTGGAAGGGTCGCGCCAATCGCCCACCACAGAGGCAGCGTGAAATCCGCCAACAATCCCAACAACGTAAATGTCATCCAGAAGATCTTTTTCTCCACACCTGTATTCTAAGCTCCAGCTCCTCGCGTTAGCTTTCATTTCCCCGGGCAAACGTATACAAAGGTGCCATGGAGCGCGCGCTTAAGGACGTGGCCAAGTCGCTGGATTGCCGACTCACGGGCGACGGTGAAATTAAAGTATCGGGGATTGCAAGTATCAACTCCGCCGGTTCCGGGGATATCGTATTTGCCGAAGACGAAAGAACCCTTAGCGCCGCGCTGAATTCCGCAGCAGCTGCCATTATTGCGAGTGAAATTTCTGCCCCTCCTCCGCGCAAGCCGTTATTGATATCCACACAGCCCCGACTGGCATTTGCCCGCGCTGCGAAACTTTTTTCCGAAGTTAAGCCGCGAGTGGCAGGAATCCACGCCACTGCCGAAGTTCATCGCTCAGCCCGAGTCGCCTCCACTGCAACTGTCGACGCCCGCGCTGTGATTGGCGAAGGATCGGAGATTGGCGCTCGAACATGGATTGGCGCCGGATGCGTGATCAGTGAAGGCGTAACCATCGGAGATGACTGCCTCATCCATCCCAATGTCACTGTTTATCAGGGAGTAAAATTGACAATCGAGTCATCGTCCACGCGGGAGCCGTTTTTGGCTCTGATGGCTTCGGATATGTGCGGGATAAGGCCTCAGGACATTACGAAAAATTTCCGCAGATTGGAACACTCGTCATCGAAGACGATGTCGAGATAGGCGCGAATTCCACCATCGACCGTGGTGCGCTGGAAATTACTCGCATCGGCCGCGGCACGAAGATCGACAATCTGGTGCACATCGGCCATAACTGCCAGATCGGCGAAGACGTCATCATCGCCGCGCAGACCGGCCTCTCAGGAAGTATTGTGATCGAAAATAATGTGGTGTTGGGTGGGCAGGTTGGCATTGGAGAAAAGGCCCGCATCGAAGATGGAGTGATGCTTGGCGGCCAGGGGGGCGTACTACCCAACAAGGTGTTGCGCGGAAAAGGCATCGCTTTTTGGGGAACTCCGGCGCGTCCAGTGCGCGCTTACCTCAAGCAATTAGCCGCTCTGGAACGCCTCGCGAAGAAAGGGTAACGAATAATGGCAATCGTCGTTATCGGCGGCCACTCTCGCAACGTTGGCAAAACTAGTGTGGTTGCGGGACTGATTGCCGCCTTGCCTGAAAAACAATGGACGGCGATGAAGATCACCCAGTATGGGCACGGCATCTGTTCGAAGAATGGCGACGTGTGTCATTGCGCCACCGACGATCACTCATGGGCGATCTCTGAAGAGAAAGACCGCTCCGGCGAAACCGATACTTCCAGATTTCTGGCAGCGGGCGCTGTCCGGGTATGGTGGGCACGCACCGAGCAAGGGCGACTCGCAGAGGCGATGCCTACAATCCGCCGCCGGCTTGCCGAATCGGAAAATGTAATTTTGGAGTCGAACAGTATCATGAAATTCGTAAAACCCCGTCTTTACTTAACCGTGCTGGACCCTGAAAACGAAGATTTCAAGCGTTCGGCGCAGGAATTCCTGGATCGTGCGGACGGAATCATTCTGCACAAACAAGATCTCGGGCAATTCGCATGGAAACAAGTCTCGTTAAAACCAGCTGCTGGAATTCCAATCTTTGAAATCACCCCGCCAAATTACGTCACTCCCGAAATCGTTGAGTTTGTGCAGAGCAAGCTATAAGATTTGACCGAACATTGTCATTTTTGCGCAATGATTGCGGCGCACTCGCCAGTGATACGAGGAAGCTACAAACTAGCCTTTACCACATATAACGGCGATGATGAATCAAATCCAGCTGAACAAAACCTGAATTTGTTTTTCAGCTTAGCTGGCTCCAGGCCACCGCCTAAGAACGATCGGGCTTCCGGTTGGGAAGTTTCATCGCCTCCAGACTCTTCTTGAGATCAGCACAATATTTGCAATTTGGATCGGAGCAGTAAGGACTTTCAGTCGAATTAGGAAGTGGAGCTGTGGCCATCGATGCCTCCCATGAGCCTGAACTTTTGACTGACCGTCAACTGCGCTGATTTCTGCGTATCCGACAGTGCTTCTCAGGCCCCTACTCCTGCGACGGCTCTGGCAACCTTGTCGGCTTCGAACCACAGCAAGAGCGAACGGAAACGGTATAACACACAGGTTAATGAGGCACCAAACGTGCCAATGTTCGATACATTACTAATGAAAGTAAGGTCGGAATAAAGCAGGTTGGATTAAGTTCAGGGAAGACAGAGAAATCTAATCGAGGACAACAAAATCTTCGCCCCGGACGGCGGCCTCAACGGCTTTAACCAACATCTCGCCGGTCTTAGATTTGGCGACGTAGGCTTGCACACCAAGTTTCCGAGCTACTTCCAGGAAACCCCTGTCTGCGTGCGATGACAAGATTACAATTGCGGATTCCGGGACACGAGCCTTAATCTCTCGCGCAGCGTCGAAGCCATTCAGGTTGGGCATTACCACATTCAAGATAACGACATCCGGCTTCTGCTCCACCGCTTTTTCAATCGCGCTCACGCCATCTTCAACCTCGGCGCAAACTTCAAAATGCGGATGTTGCTCCAATGTGTTGCGAACCATTTTTCGAATCAGTGCGTGGTCGTCCGCGATGAGAATGCGGATAGGACGAGCCTGGTCGGGAAGCCTGGAAGTTGAGCCCACATCACAGTGTGGGGCTCAAGGGGGAGATAGCTGCATCGGGTAAATCCCGTATATCGCTATTTATTTAACAATATCCGATCCGCTTATAGTGTGTTGTTTACGAAATTCTCGACAAGTATGTCGGGAAACGCGCGGGAATGGCTAGCGCTGCCGGGGTAGGGGCATAGTACCGTTCCTCGGAATCTATTTGCTGGGATCGAGGCCGAGGCAGATCAGTATAATGTGCACTCCACCAACAAGAGTTCAGACTATTCGCGAAATGCACGTGTGTAATTCCGCACTGCGCTGGCTCCGCACCGGGCATTTTGTAGCACGAACAATGCAGTTTGGTGATGAGGGAGACACCCATGCTGCGCTGGCGGATCGCAATTCTGGTGAGCGCGGCCATTGCGATCAGTTACCTTGATCGTCAAACTTTACCTGTCGCAATCAAAGCGATTAATCTCGACATACCGCTCACCAACCAACAATTTTCCTATTTGCAATCTGCTTTTTTGCTTTCCTATGCGTTCATGTACGCGGGCGGCGGCAAGTTAGCGGACGCTCTGGGCACACGGCGGGGATTTACAGTGATTATGCTGTTCTGGTCGGTGGCGTGCCTAAGTCACGGCTTTGCCACTAATTTCGCGATGCTGATGATCAGCCGATTCTTACTCGGAATGGGCGAAGGAGGAGGATTCCCCGCAGCGACGCGGGTGGTCGCAGAGTGGTTCCCTGTTTACGAAAGCGCGACTGCCATGGGAATTATCAACGCTGGAACGGCACTCGGAGCGGTCGTGGCACCGCCTCTGATCGCAGTGATTTTGATCTACGCAAATTGGCGATGGATCTTTTTTTTCACTGGCGCGATCGGGTTGCTTTGGACGCTGTGGTGGCGATCTGCCTACTTTCCTCCGTCGCAACACCACAAACTCGGCGCCGGCGAACGCGAGAAACTAAGGTCTGTCTTGCAGTCCGGCGCTTCCTCCGGAAAACTTTCGTGGTCCAAGCTGCTCAACATCCGGGAAACCTGGGGATTGATCTGCGCTAAATTTCTGAGCGATGCGGCCTGGTACTTCTATCTTTTCTGGTTGCCGAAATACCTTTACGACGCGCGAGGATTTGACATCAAACGAGTTGGCGCACTCGCATGGATTCCTTATGCGGCTGCGGGAATCGGTTGTCTCGCGGGCGGAAGATTTTCAAGCTATCTGGTCCAGCGAAGGCTTTCTGTGGGCGCCGCCCGCAAATTGGCGCTTGGATTGAGCGCAGCCGTCATGCCGTTCATTTTATTCGTTCCACATGTTCGAGTGTCCTGGGCCCTGGCCATATTCAGCCTCGCTTACTTCGGACAACAATCGTGGTCCACCCTCATAATGGTGCTGCCGGCGGATTTATTTCCCCGGAGTGTTGTAGGCGCGGTCGCGGGGTTGGTCGGTTTTGGCGGAGCCATGGGCGGAATTGCTTTTGGCCAACTCGTCGGTTACTTGCTCGACCATGGGTTCGGATACGGTATCGTCTTCACACTTGCGGGAACTTTTCACGTTATTGCTCTACTAGTAATTTTGGTTACGATTCCAGTGATTCGACCCTTACTTACGCCTTCCGGACTTCATTTTGAGGACGCTACTTGAAGACTACAGAAATTCGTTCCCGTGTCGTACAGTGGCGCGGCAAGACCACTACTTTGCCGCCACATTTTTGCACCAATCCGATGGATTTGCTGGCACTTCCCGAAGTGTCCATGCACACCTTTACTTTTCATAGCTGGCTGGTAGTCGAGATTTTTACCGACGACGGTCTTGTCGGTATCGGCAACGCGGCACTGGCGCCTTCAGTTACCAAACACATCATTGATCTTTATCTGAAACCAATATTGATTGGTTCCGATCCCTGGGACACCGAATTGTTGTGGCAGTACATGTACCGGAAGACGATGGCGTTTGGCCGAAAAGGTATTGGGATGGCCGCGATCAGCGCGGTGGACATTGCGTTATGGGACCTTCTTGGAAAGTCCGCGAAACGGCCCGTGTACCGGCTGCTTGGAGGAAAAACTAAACCTCGGATTCCAGTCTATGCCAGCCGCCTTTACAGCGTGGAATTAGAACAACTTGCTGCAGAAGCTATCCGCTACAAGAATGAGGGATATAAGGCCATGAAGTTGCGCTTCGGCTGGGGCCCGGTTGATGGCGCGGCGGGTATGCAACGGAATGTTGCACTGGTTCGCACTGTGCGAGAAGCAGTAGGCGATGAAATTGACGTGATGGCCGACGCATACATGGGGTGGACGCTTGACTATGCCAAACGGATGCTGCCGCTTCTTGAGCCATTCAATTTGCGTTGGCTTGAGGAACCGGTCATCCCTGATGACATTCACGGATACGCGGAATTGAAATCATCGGGAAGAATTCCCATCGCTGGCGGAGAACACGAGTTCACGTTATATGGCTTCCGCGAACTGCTTCAGGCGCGCGCCGTGGATTACATTCAATTCGATACCAATCGCGTGGGCGGCATCACGCAGGCTCGCAAGATCGCGGCGCTGGCCGAAGCCTATTCGGTACCGGTGATTCCGCATGCGGGGCAAATGCACAACTATCACGTGGTCATGGCCAGCCTGAATTCCCCCATGGCGGAATACTTTCCGGTCGTGGATGTCGAAGTCGGCAACGAGTTGTTCTGGTACATATTCAATGGCGAGCCGAAGGCGAAAAACGGTTTTGTCGAGCTGGACGAAAATGTCCACGGACTGGGATTAACGATCAACGAGAAGGGATTAGAAGATTTCGACGTATCGGGGTAAGGAAATTATTGAACTTTCCGATGATTCGGTTGATTCAAATCAAAAAGGGGACTGCGCGACGGGTCGCACAGGTTGAAGAACCACATCTACGGCTACTGCGCGACCATGACTCCGTTTATTCTCTGGCGCAGTCAGCCATATCGAGCGGGAAAATGCTGTCGGAAATTGTCCGCCAGAATATTGGCCAAGACAGTCTCGACTACAACTCCCTCTACACGGGCGAATCGGACTGGCGTGTCCTTCCCCCGATTGATCATCCAAATGAGCCCGCGTGCTGCACGGTTTCGGGAACCGGCCTGACGCATTTGGGGAGCGCCAGAGACCGGCACACCATGCATGCTTCCATCACCGAAGATCTCACCGACAGCATGAAGATGTTTCGCTGGGGAGTCGAAGGAGGCCGCCCTGCTTCTGGCTCGATCGGCACGCCACCCGAGTGGTTTTACAAAGGCACCGGAACGATATTGCGAGCCCACAACGAACCACTGGAGGTGCCGTCATACGCCGAAGACGGCGGTGAAGAAGCAGAGATTGCCGGAATCTATCTCATTGGCCCAAAAGGGCAGCCATACCGAATAGGAATGGCGATGGGCAATGAATTTTCCGATCATCGTTTTGAAAAGCGTAATTACCTCAATCTTGCGGGTTCCAAGCTACGCACCTGCGCACTGGGGCCGGAGCTGGTGATCGATCCCGAATTTCAATCGGTATGCGGGCAGGTATCCATCGAGCGGGGCGGCTCTATATTGTGGAACAAGAAGATTCGCACCGGAGAAGCGGAGATGTGCCATAGTCTCCAGAATATTGAGCATCATCATTTCAAGTTCGAATCCCATCGGCGGCCGGGAGACCTGCATGTTCATTTCATGGGCGCGGATTGCCTGAGCTTCGGCGAGGGGATTGAGCTTACTGACGGTGATTGGATGACCATCCAATTTGACGGTTTCGGACGCGCTCTGCGCAATCCCGTAATCGTAAGTAAATCAGACGCTGAACCTGTCAACGTGTTGCCGTTGAGATAAGGCACAAATTATGAAGAATCCGAGGGTAGCAATTCTAGGGCTTGGGCTAATGGGCTCGGGCATGGCCGGCCGTTTGCTTGCCGCGAATTTTCCCTTGACCGTCTACAACCGTAATCGAGAGAAGACTAAACCGTTTGAGGATGCTGGAGCGATCGTTGCGGAAACGCCTCGAGATGCGGCGGCTCGATCGGACATCGTGATAAGCATGGTGGCTGACGACAATGTTTCTCGCACGATATGGATGGGCCCTCATGGAGCGCTGAAGGGCGCAAATCCTCGGAGCGTCCTAATCGAGTCCAGCACCCTCACCGTAAAATGGATAAAAGAATTGGCCTCGGCCGCCGGTGATCATGGGTGCGAATTCCTCGACGCGCCGGTGACCGGCACCAAACCGCATGCCGCATCAGGCGAACTAGTTTTTCTGGTAGGCGGATCGGAGAAGGCTCTTCTGACCGCAAAGCCGGTGTTGTCGGTGATGAGCCGTGACATAGTTCATCTCGGCCCCACTGGTAGCGGCGCAACAATGAAGCTGATAAACAACTTCCTCGCGGGAGTTCAGGCGGCTTCGTTTGCTGAAGCTGTCGCATTCATTGAAGCCAGCGGTCTCAATCGCGACACTGCGGAATCCGTCCTGACCAATGGCGCCCCGGGCAGCCCGCTGGTGAAAACCATTTCCGCTCGTGCAAAGGCCGGGGATTTCACTCCCAATTTCACATTGCGTCTAATGGCGAAGGATATCGGATATGCCCTGGAGGAAGCCGGACGAAATGGTGTTCAGTTGCAAACAGCGGCTTCCGCCCTGGCTGTGTTGAAGCACGCGATGGCTTTAGGCTACGGCGAAAACGATTTCTCGTCCGTCATTAAAGCCGCATCAAATCGAAAGAGCTAACAAGGAAATTCAGTTTCGGTTTGAATCCGCTGTCCGAGCGACCAGCAAATCTTCCTACGATTTGAACAAGCCAAATGGGATCACCATAGCGGGCCAAGGCGATGTCTACTTGGCGGAAGCGGTAGGTCTCGTCCCAAGGGTTCGGACGGCTTGGTCGACAATAGCGTAGAGAAGTTGGTCATGGTCCGCTTTAGCGCGAGTCTTGATCATCAGGCCCATCTTTCGCCCAGCCGCCGCGGTGTCGGGCAGAATAAGTCCGCGTTTCTGCGCTGAAAACTGAGCGAGTTGCTCAACGATATCGAAGAAGGCTTCTTCATTCTTTCCGCTAAGGAGCCACGCATCGTGTACCGTGGCTGTGACGATCTGATCGAGGGGATACGTCTTGTCGTTGGTATCGACCTGGGGATGAGCCGTGACCTGCGGCTGTTGGGCTGCGGAAGCCTGGAGACTAAAAACTGGCATGCATAGAGACGTTGTGGCCAACAGGGAGGCAGCGAGGAAGAGACGCACTTTCATGAGATTCCTTTCGTCAACAGTCGAGTCTTAGACACTGGTCAGCGAGGATTGTAATCCTCCCGTCGCCGGTTGTTCTGGTTGGCCTCGCCGACGACGGCACCGATACCGGCTCCAGCTGCTCCGCCGATAATGGTTCCTTTCAGGCTGCGGCCGAAGATTGCGCCAAGGACAGCACCGCCTGCACCCCCGATGAGCGCACCCTTTCCAGGCCCTATCCCGCCCTCCTGTTGCTGATAATAGCCATTGTTTTGGCGGTAACGCGCGTTGTAGCCGTCCTCGTCATGTCGAGGGTCATAATATTGACCGCCGCGTCCGCCATCGCGAAGACCATTGTTGAAATTAGAAGACCGCCGGCCGTTGCGATCGCCACGATCATCCCTGTTGTCCCACCTGCGGTCACGTCTGTTGTTCTGCCTGTTGTCCTGCGATTGGCCATCATTGCGGCTGTCAGGACGTTGACCGTAGCCTTGGCCGAATGACGACAATGAGATCAGCAGGAGAAACGCGGCGAGGGTAATTTTCCAACCACGCATTGGGAACCTCTTTATTGAGCTCGGACGCTTCGATTCGATCGCGAGCTTACGGAGATCATTCTATCCGATTCCCCATAATCTAGCTTTTTTTCGGTACAGTCCGGCGTGCATCACGCTGCTAGACAAGGCGAACAAGCAATCTCCATTAACTCCGCAGGGTGCAGGTCGTTGGGTTAATGCCACGGTATTACAATTTCATAACATTCAGTCAGTTTCCCCGGATCTGGGGGGATCTCTGGTGTCATGCGGCTTTCGTCAATGTTTACAATTGACTTACAAAAGTACTGGCGGAGAGGGGGGGATTCGAACCCCCGGTACAGCTTTTGACCGTACAACGGTTTAGCAAA
>CAWITV010000010.1:0-306131 GCA_963839125.1 uncultured Acidobacteriaceae bacterium | reverse complement strand
CGAAAGTTCCATGGAGAACCGGGAAAATAATGTCGACGTTGATGGCACGATCAGTAGTGCGCCGCCCGAGTGCATCGGTCTGAAACGGAGTGAGAGAGGCCTGCCTGGGCTCTGGCGGAACAATGACGGATTGACCCGTTGCGAGGATGGCGGCGCTCGAGGTCGCTTCAGGATCGCCCGCCCTGAGCTTCGTTTCTAGTGTTGAGGGGGCGCCTTTGCCCGCCAGCAATCTCTCGGCGTCGGCCGAGGTTACCCAGCGTCCTTCTTTGGTTATGCCGATTGGGACAACTTCATATTTTTTCTTGTCGATGGCATTAAAGACCGACGCGGCGGAGAGCAATGAAATTTCGTGCTCGCCACTGCGGCCACCGAAGAGAATTCCGACACGAATTTTTTTCATTGAAGTTTAGTGTGGACGGAAGCGGGATTGGAGTCAATTAGGAAGGGAACGCTTGAAGAATAAGCCGCGCGGAATACGAGTAGGGGTCCTTCGACGCAGCCGGCCCTTCGCAAGTGAAGGCCCGTCTTTGCTCAGGATGACAAAAGAAGAGTTAGACGCGGACATTGAGACATGAAGACACTGCCTACAGGATTTTTTTTCCAAATGCCGACAAGGTAAGCTCCACCGCGAGTTCCGCAGTGCGGTTGTGCTCATCAATCACGGGATTCACTTCCACAATCTCGAAACTTAGCATGCGTCCATGGTCGGCGATAATTTCCATGGCCAGGTGGGCTTCGCGGTAAGTCGCACCCCCACGGACCGGAGTCCCGACACCGGGCGCGTCTTCTGGATCAACCCAATCCATATCGAGGGAAACGTGGTAACCGGCTGTGCCTCGACCAGCGATTCTCAGAGCCTCTTCCATTACCGTTCTCATGCCGCGCTCATCGATGTCACGCATGGTGAAGACACCAATACCGGCTTTGCGGACATTTTCCTTCTCGATGAAATCAATATCGCGGACGCCGACCAATACACAGTTCTCCGGGCTGATCTTCGGAGAGAAATTAAAAATATTCGCGAGTTCAGCCGGGCCCAAACCGACTAGTGAGGCTAACGGCATGCCATGAACGTTGCCACTAGGAGAACTTTCTGGAGTGTTGATGTCGGTATGAGCGTCGATCCATATGAGGCCGATTTTTTGATTCTTCCTTCGGTAAAATTCGGCGAGGCCGGCGACGGTTCCAGCCGCTACCGAATGGTCTCCTCCGAGAACGACAGGGACTTTACCCGACTCCAAGGTTTCCAAGACAATTTCGGCACCTCTGGTGCAGATGGCGGTAATTTCTTTGAGATATTTTGCGTGCGGATCGCCTTCCTGCTTTTGCTCGGCAATGGCAACATCAATGTTGCCGGCATCTTCTACGATGTGGCCCAAAGCTTCTAATCTAGCTTCGAGACCGGCCACGCGTACTGCCGACGGGCCCATGTCAACGCCACGGCGGGATTGGCCGAGGTCGAGCGGCACGCCGATGACACGAATTGTTCGCGGGCTTAAAGCCGTAAACGGTGCTGATGTGAGTCTGGTCACAAGTGAAATGTTACGGATACAAACGGTGCAACATTCGGGGAAATGGAATCGTTTCTCTCACGTGCTCGAGTCCGCAGATCCACGCCACGGCCCGTTCTATTCCCATGCCGAAACCTGAATGAGGTACTCCGCCATATTTACGCAAATCCAAATACCATTTGAAGGCTTCTTCGGGCAAGTTGTGCTCATGAATCCGTTTGAGCAACTCATCGTATGAGGCCATTCGTTGTGAGCCTCCTATGATCTCGCCATACCCTTCAGGGGCCAACATATCGACGCATAGGGCCAGATCAGGACGCTCGGGATCGGGTTCCATATAAAACGCCTTAACTTTCGCGGGATAACGGTGAACCATGACAGGCTTATCAAACTGCGAGGAGAGATAAGTCTCGTCCGGGAGAACCGAAGTCGCCGCCCCACTCGAAGTTGGTTTCCAATGCTCCCTTCGCATGACCTTCCTGGAGTATTTTCACCGCATCGTCGTAGGTTACACGCGGGAACGGGGGCTCGACCGCTTCGAGCTTTGTGATATCGCGTCCGATAGTTTGCAGATCAGGACGGCGCTTTTCCAAACATCGCTTCACCAGGAAGCTGATGAAATTTTCGGCGAGGACCATTAAATCGTCCAGCGTCCCATAAGCTACTTCAGGCTCGACCATCCAAAATTCGGTGAGGTGGCGGCGGGTCTTGCTCTTTTCCGCTCGAAAGGTTGGACCAAATGAATAAACCTTGCCGAGGGCCATGGCGGTGGCTTCGATGTAAAGCTGTCCCGATTGCGTTAGGTATGCCTGCTCGTCGAAGTAGTCCACGGGAAACAATGTGCTGGTGCCTTCGCAGGCGGCAGGAGTCAGAATTGGCGGATCGGTAAGGGTGAAGCCGCGCTCATCAAAAAAATCCCGCGCGGCTTTAATGATTTCAGCCCGGACCCGCAGGATCGAAGCCTGGCGAAGAGACCTGACCCAGAGGTGGCGATGTTCCATCAAGAAATCAACGCCGTGTTCCTTCAACGAAATAGGATACGGATCTTCCGCGGAGACTCTCTGCAGAACTTCGAGGCCCACTACATCGAGTTCGAAGCCTCCGGGAGCGCGTTTGTCGCTGCGTACTTTTCCTTCAACGATGACGCTCGACTCCTGGGTGAGTCCCTTGAGGGAGTCGAAAACTTCGGGCGCAACGGCGTTCTTGGCTACCACTCCCTGGATTACGCCGCTGCCATCCCGAAATTGGGGAAATAATAATTTCCCACTCTCACGAAGGTTGTAAAGCCATCCTCGAATAGTGACGGTTTCGCCTTCGTGCTTCCCGATTGCGTTGATGGTGGTTATAGGGGACATGAATCGTGATTAGAAAATTCGGGATCGGTGATCTGAATTCAATTGCGCATTGCTCGATTACAACATCTCATCGAATTTCTTAAATGTTTCTGAAATCTTTTCCACTGGATTAATCTTTTCGTCGCCTTCGATCTCAAGAAGAATGGGCGGAACTTGCGGCGCAGACCGGAGCATTTCTATCGCTTGCTTCCAATCGATATTGCCGTCGCCCGGCCATAAATGGGAGTCACGGTCTTTATTATTGTCGTGAACGTGTGTCGAACAAATGTGCGCACTCAGAGTCTTAAAGGCTTGCGTAACATCGCTCATAATGTTCGCGTGACCGAGGTCAAAGCACACGCCCACGTCGTCGAAGTGCGTAGTTTGGATGAACTCAATCAGACGCTCGGGCACGCTCAACTCGTTGGGAATATTTTCTATCAATATCCGCACCCCTAGCGGCTTTGCGAAGGCTCGTAGGTGCTCGATCGAGGTCATTGCGGCTTCAAACTTGCGCTCGTCGTAGGCTTCTCCGCTGATACCAATATGCTGGATCAGGAAGCGAAAAGGAATGCTTTCGGCAATTTCGATGGCCCGTTTAATTTCATCCATGGCATCGATACGGCCGGCGCGGTCGGTAGATGCGACGTTTACCGGCGGAGAGCCGTCACGGCCCCAATCGTAATCCGCGTAGAGGGGGGCGTGGACTGAGTGCAATGGAACTGCATTGTTGCGAAACCAGTCTCCAATTTCGCGGATGTGCTGTTTACGATTGGCGTAATCAAAATGCTGGCGGGCCGCAAAAATCTCAATTGCTTGTGCGCCGCCTCGAACTAACCCATCCAGTAGTCCGGGATGCAAGCGTTCTTTAACGTATATGTAAGTCGAGACTGCTTTTACCATCTGGTGTTCCCGTGGATTCTTAGTAAGAGACCGAAAACTTTAAACGTAGATTCAGAGACAAGATCTTTGAGGCTAGCTTAGGAGATTAGGGCTGTCAATGTATTGAACTAAGGGTGCCGTTACTTAGCTTGCCTCCAAAGTTTGTGCCGGTTATCGTAACCTGGTGGCTCGCCTTCGCCTGGGGAAAGCTGGTGATGGTGGGCGACGGCATGAAGGAGATATCGCCGAGCTAAGGGAACCAGCATTCTCCAATCTACCGAACCAACAGGGTACGATGAAACGCCACCCACATCCGAACGTTGCGTTCGTCCCCGCTTACTTACCAGCCTACCTTCGCCCCCTTGTTTTGCTCGTCGAGCCACTTTTTTCAGCGGCGCGAAATAATCCAATATCGCCGTGGCATCCATTTCTCGCTGGCCGGTTAAGGCTTCTAGCGCGTCGGGCCATGGCTTGCTTTGTCCCATTGCCAGCATTTTGTTGAATTTCTCTCCGGCTGCTTTGGAGTCATAAAACGTACAACGGTTCAGCGGACCTTGGTATCCCGACTCGTTGCACAGGGCGCGATAGAACTGAAACTCGAGGATGTAGGCAAGAAAATATCGCGTGTAGGGGACGTTTGCCGGGATGTGATATTTTGCCCCGGGGTCGAAGTCGGCCTCGCTGCGTTCCATTGGAGGCGCGACACCCTGATATTTCCGTCTTAATTCCCACCACGACTTGTTGTAATCGGCCGGCTTGATTTCGCCCGAAAATACTTTCCAGCGCCATTGATCAATCAAGAGTCCAAAAGGAAGAAATGCGACTCTATCCAATGCCTCCCTTAGCAGGATTGGAATGTCAGCCTCAGGCGACGGAACTTTATTCAGTAATCCAATCTTTTTCAGATACTCGGGCGTTATGGCAAGCGCGATCGTGTCTCCAATTGCTTCATGGAATCCATCGTTAGCGCCGCCCTGGAACATGAAAGGCTGAGCTTTATAAGCCCGCTGATAAAAATTGTGTCCGAGTTCGTGGTGGATAGTCACAAAATCTACATCGCGTACTTGAATACACATCTTGATGCGCAAATCGTCTGCGCCATCAAGGTCCCATGCGCTGGCGTGGCAAACTACGTCACGATCCGCCGGTTTCGTGAATAGTGAACGCTCCCAGAATGTCTGCGGAAGCGGCGCGAACCCCATTGACTTGTAGAAGTTCTCGCCATATTTCACCATTCCTTTGGCGTCAAGATTCTTCGCCTTCAGCAGTTCGGTAAGGTCGTAGCCACGGCTGTTGTCGGGCAGGCCAAGAATCGGAAAGATGTCTCCCCATGCTTGTGCCCACGGGTTTCCAAGCAGGTGCGCGGGAATTGGCCCGCCGGGAGGAACAACTTGCGGCCCGTACTTTTGCACTAAGCGGGCCCTCACAAAGGTGTGCAGAGACAAATAAAGAGGACGAACCTGTTCCCACAGCCTATCCAGTTCGGCGCTGAACTGATCAGGGGTCATGTCGTATCCGGCACGCCACAGCTCTCCCGTGTCTTTGAAGCCCATCTCCCGGGCGCCCTGATTGGAAAGTTCTACAAAGCGCGCGTATCGCTGCCGCATCGGCGCGCCAACTTTATGCCATCCCACCCAAAGATCCTTCAGTTCGGCTGGATCGCGACTGTCGCCCATGATTCGTTCGATTGCAGTGATGTCGAGACAATCGTCCGGCTTGCGGCAATATTTTCCTTTGCCATAGTCGGCATCGAGCGAAGCCGCGATTTGCGTTGACTCCCGCCGCAACGCCGGATCTTTGGGAGCGGGCGCGGTGAGCGAGAGGCGCAACAGCAAAAATTTCCTCGCCAAGTCCGGAGGCATTTTCAGTCCGTCGAACCGCTTGGCCTGCTCCACGAGTTCTGTGGTATCGGCTGTGAGCTTATCTTGTGCGTCCGCCGAAAGAGCCTCGGTGTCGTCAGTGATGAAATTTTGCTGAACCCATGCGGCACGACTCGCCATAATGCTGAGTTCCAGGAGACGATTCTCCGCCTGCGTCATGAATGCCTGTGCATCGGCTAGCGTCGGCGCGGCGGCAGCCTGAGCCTGAATTACCATGGCAAGGCCAAACGAAACGATAAAGGCAAACAACTTCATTGAAGCCTCCAACTTATTTTAAGAATGAGTTTATCGCCGACCATTTCAATCGCTACGGCGAATCTCCTACAGGTTGGCTATATAACCGCTTCATCGCCATATGAACTCGCTGCGATAGTTCGTCCAAATTGGCGCGGCCGTATGTGAAGTTGAAATCGGCTCCCCGATCAACATCTCGAGTGGACGACGTTTTATGTGATAGGTGTTCATCGGCAAAGTTTCAAATGTCCCGACTAACGCTACCGGGACAATCTCGACGTGGGTTCTTATTGCCAGGAAGAATGCTCCGGCGAGAAATGGTTTGATCTCGCCGTCGGGAGTGCGCCCACCCTCAGGAAATATCACCAATGGAATCCCTGAGCTCAACGTTTTTAAGGCGGCGCGAATACTCCCAATCGCCGCGGCCGGATTTTGCTGGTCGATGCAAATTTGCCCTGAGCGTTTTAAATGCCATCCGACAATAGGATATGACAGTAACTCCTTCTTGAATGCGATTCTGAACTGGAATGGCAGATACGCGTAAAGCACAGGAATATCGAGAGCCGATGCATGATTAACCGCGTAGATATAGGTTTTGGATTTATCGATTTTTTCCAGCCCCTTGACCGTTACGCGTGCCCCGATTGTCTTCATGATCAATTCTGACCAGAAGCGCGCAAAATTATGGAGGATTCTTTCGCGTTCTTCAAAAAGCGAAACCGGGATCGAAATAATTCCAAGAACAATGGTGTAGAACCAGATAAGAGGATCGACAATGAAATAAGAGCGAAGACGGCTCAGCAATCCGTGCTTGGGTGTTTTCACGGGCTTCAAGGTCTTGGGAGTTAAAAGCCGATTAACTTCGGGGCTTTCAAGTTCTGACAACGGGGTATTCAAAAGTTCGACCTTCCCCTGGAACTTCTGTTGCAGCCGGCTCAAATTTTTGTTCCGAGACAGCGCATAGCTTCTCCAACAAGATAAATGGAGCCGGTCACAACCACCACTCCACCACCTTGAGCCAATAAGTTTGCGCGCTCCAGCGAGGCGGGAACATCAGGCGCTTCTTCGATTTCCGTGAACGTACGCGATGCGGCTTGCCGAATCTCATCGACAGTCGCCGACCTCGGATTATCTACTGGAGTGACAATTACTTTTTCGGCCATCGGAAAAAGTATTTCCGCCATCTCGGCAATTGCCTTGTCCCGCATCGCACCAAATACAAAAATGAGCCGGCGTTCTGCATATAAAGATGAGAGTGTTGATCGCAGGGCCCACGCTCCCGCAGGATTGTGCGCAACATCGAAGACGTATTCCGGAGTTTCGCCATGCGCGCGCACGATTTCAAAACGCCCCGGCCATTTGGTTTCTCGAATGCCTCGTTCTATTGACTCCGGAGTTATCTGAAAGCCCTGGTTAGCCAGTTCTACTGCCGCCGCGATCGCCAAGGCCAGATTTCTTAATTGGTGTCGGCCAAGCAAAGTCGTCTCAACTGCGATCTCTTTTCCCATGACCTGCAAGCGATACCGCGAGGCCGCAGCGGGATTCTTTAGGCCAGAAGAACTTTCACCAGCCTGTGGCGGGCCGAAGTAATCTTTGCTGCCGGGGCTCACCGGAGGCACGAACGACACCGCACTGATTGCCGTCGCATTTTTCTCGAGGATGGTATTTCCGATCACATCATTGGCTTCGGGATGCTGGGGAAGTGTCACCACAATACCCCCATGACGAATGATGCCCGCCTTCTCCAGTGCAATCTCGGAGATGGTTGATCCCAGGTAAGCCTGATGGTCGAGCGCGATGTCGGTAATTATGCTGAGGCGAGGTTCGACGACGTTGGTGGCGTCCAGGCGGCCACCCATTCCAACTTCCAGAACCGCGATATCAATTTTTTTCTTCGCGAAATATTTAAAGGCGATTGCGGTCATCATTTCAAAGAAGCTCGGATGCCAGGGCAGTTGGTTCTCTGAAACCAGCCGTTCACTGGTTCGTTCCACCACGTCATGATAGAGAGCGAAGTCGTAGTCGCTGATTGCTTCGTCCCCAATACGGATGCGCTCGTTGATTTGAAGGAGATGTGGCGACGTATAAAGTCCGACAGCGAGGCCGGACGCTCTCAAGATCGAAGCTAATGTGGCCGCCGTCGATCCTTTCCCGTTGGTGCCCGCGATTAAAACTGCTGGGAACGTATTTTCAGGATTCTCGAGCGCGGAAAGCAAAATCCGCATGTGCTGCAAATCGAATTTATGCGACGGAATTTGGGCGAGCTCGTGGCCCAACGCATACATCTGGGCAATGGCTTTTTCGTAGGACATCGGGGCGTCTTACGCCGAGGCGTGAAGGCCGGCGGTTGCAGCATGATCCATAAATGCGAGGGCTCGGGAAATATAAGACTTCATGTCCTTGCGGCTGACGACTGCGTCCAGCATTCCATGTTCCAGCAAAAATTCGCTTCGCTGAAATCCCTGCGGAAGTTTTTGACGGATGGTCTGCTCGATGACCCGGGGGCCTGCGAAGCCTATGAGCGCGCCGGGTTCGGCGATGTTCAAATCCCCGAGCATCGCAAAAGACGCCGTCACGCCTCCGGTTGTCGGATCAGTAAGAACCGAAATATAGGGGACGCCCGCTTCGTCCAACCGCGCCAGCGCGGCCGATATTTTTGCCAACTGCATCAGGCTGATCAGGCCTTCCATCATGCGCGCGCCGCCGGAAGCGGAAACAATAATTATTGGAGTCTTGCTATCAGCGGCCTTCTCAATTGCGCGTGTAATTGCCTCTCCTACAACTGCGCCCATGCTGCCGCCAATAAACGAATATTCCATTGCACTGATAATGACCGATCGGCCGTTCAATTTTCCGTGGGCGTTGATCACCGCGTCATTCAATCCGGTGGAATCTTGCGCCTCTTTCAAGCGGGAAGAGTATGTTTTTAAATCGACAAATTTCAACGGGTCGGTCGAAGTAAGGCCAGCGTCGGAAACTTCATATTCGTTGTTGTCGAGCAGGTACGATAGGCGCTCTTGAGCTCCGATGCGAAAGTGCCGCTCGCATTTGGGACAAACGTTTAAATTTTCTTCGAGATCTTTCTTCCAGATAATTTGGCGGCAGCTTTCACACTTCACCCAGAGCCCTTCGGTGCGAACTTTCTTCTCGCCCGAATTTTCCAGCTCGCCGGATTGCCGCTTAAACCACGTCATATAAAAATCGAACTTAGTACTCAATCCCTCTCTGCGCCATCACGCCTTTTTCGTAAGCATGTTTTACCTGACGCATCTCGGTGACAGTATCGGCTAGCTCGACAATTGTCGGATTCGCGTTGCGGCCCGTCAAGATAATATGGACCATCTCGGGTTTCTTTTTAAGGCTCTCTGCCACCTTCATCGGATCAAGCATCTTGTAGCTGATTGCGTAATTGATTTCGTCGAGAATTACCAGGTCCCATTGGCCTGATTGAATTGCTTCTTCCGCTTCAGTCCACGCTTTCTCTACCATCCGCACATCTTCGGGGTCGGGCTTCTCGGCTCCAACTTTTACGAATCCGCGTCCCATTTGCTTCATTACAAATTTATCGCCGAAGGCTTGTACCGCGTCCAACTCTCCATAATGCCACGAGCCTTTCAGGAACTGGAGCATCAGCACTCGCATGCCCTGCCCCACCGCTCGCAGCGCGGTTCCCATTGCGGCCGTGGTCTTACCCTTTCCCGCGCCTGTGTTTACCATGATCAGTCCGCGTCTGATGTCTTCCATGGAGTGAGCTTAGATTGTACCTGTTTCAGGCAATCTTCCTGCGTCATGCCGCAGTAGCTTTACTAAACAAAATAGTTGACCGCCCGCTGCTGCTGGCAGTAGTGTGCAGCCTTTAGACAGGAGCGTGCAGTGCCAATCTCTCCGGTGGATGCTGTCGGCCCCGCCTTTCATCACGCGAAACGACAACTCTTCCAGCCATTCCGCATAACAGAGTGGTTGAAGCTGGCGCTGATCGGATTTCTCGCCGGAGAACTCACTTCAGGCGGATGCAGCTTTTCTTCAAATTATCAAATTCCTTATCCCGGAGGCCCTCATCGCCTGCTGAGTACAGGTCTCCCGATGATGAATCCAATGCTATACGCGGCAACCATCGCCATCCTTATTGTTGCGGGAGCGATATTCTTCATCCTGTTTATTTACGTGAATAGCGTGATGAGATTTGTCCTGTTTGACGCCATTGTGGCGAAGCGCTCCGAAATTATTCGAAGTTGGAACCTCAGGCAGCGTCCCGGTTTGCGATACTTTTTCTGGCAGATCATTCTGATGCTCGGCACCGTGGCCGGCTTGGCAATTCTGGTGGGAATTCCTGCCGCCATTGCTTTCGCCGCCGGATGGCTCCAAAAAGCGCGGCAACATCTCATTCCTCTTATCTTGTTTGGGATAGTTGTTTTTTTCTGCGTAATGGCGTGGTTTCTTCTGTCGATGGTTGCGCAAGTCCTCGCCAAGGATTTCGTCGTCCCCCAAATGGCTCTTGAGGATATAGGTCCGCTCCAGGCGTGGCGTCGCTTGTTGCCAATGATAAGGACGGAGAAGGGTTCGTATGCGGGTTACTTAGGATTGAAAATTGTAATGACTCTGGGCGCGGCTGTGGTCCTGGGCATCATTGCAGGCATTCTGATTCTGTTGATGCTGATTCCAGTTGGTGGCTTCGGGGCTATTGCCGTTCTTATCGGAAAAGGCGCGGGATTGACTTGGAATCTCTACACTATCTCGCTGGCGGTGGTCATCGGAACAACTCTCGTCGTAGCAATAATTTATTTGATCTCATTCATCTCGGTACCGGCGACAGTTTTCTTTCCGGCTTATGCGCTGTATTTCTTTGCTTCCAGATATCCAGCACTATCGCGGATTCTGTATCCCGATGTTTCTCTGCCGCCAGCGAATCCCTTGACCACGCCACTAAGTCCTTCGCCGATCGGATAAGCCATCGAAAATTTCAGTCACGATTTTGGGACAACTGCGGCCGAGTTGCTCTCGATCTTTGCCGTTCCCCCAAGTATCTCTGCAACGCATTTTTCCAATCCGGCATGACAATGCCGTAGTTATTCAAGCTCTCGGGCGAGAGCACCGAATACTTCGGACGTGGCGCGGGGCGAACAAACTTCTCGCTCGTCGTAGGACTAACCACTGTTTCCAATCCCTGCTTCGGCGATGATCTCTCTGGCAAAGTCAAACCATGAACATTCGCCGGCATTGGTCACATGAACTGTTCCACGTGCGTCCTTGCGGCAAAGTTGGATAATCGCGCGGGCGAGATCGACGACATAGGTTGGGGACCCCCGTTGATCATCCACCACCTCGATGTTTTTTTTTGTCTCCGCTAATTTCAGAATCGTGTCTGGGAAGCATTTCCCGCCCACTCCAAAGAGCCACGAGGTGCGAGCAATACTCGCATCCGGCAGAATTTCGCGCACGCGGCTTTCTGCTTCAGCTTTAGTGCGGCCATAAACGCTCTGCGGATTCACAGGGTCATCCACTTGATACGGAGACGTTTTCGAGCCATCAAATACATAATCAGTGCTCAGAAACAACAATCGCGAGCCAAAGCGCTTCGCCGCCGCGGCAACATTTGCAGCCCCATCAGCATTTACTGCATGTGCTAACTGCGAATTCGTTTCGCACCCATCTACGTTCGTATAAGCGGCTGCGAGCACAATCCAATCTGCCCCGCTCTGCTCGACGGCCTTCAAAGTTTGCGAAGCATCACTGATATCAGCACTCCTTCGACCCGAGGCCCGTCACGTCGTCGTTTTTCCACTCTTGCATCAGCGCTCGTCCGAGCAAGCCGGTTGAACCGAAAATCGTAACTCGCATTGCTCTCCTGATGTTTGCGACGATGGGCAGCTCCCTTGAGGGTCAGCGTTCGCAGATTTGATACGCTTTTTACGATGCTACAATAAAACCGAATTTAGATAATTCCCGAGAGCCTGCTTTCTTCTCGAGGTGCAAATCATGGCCGTCCTTGACACTCCCTTCGGAACTAGAATTCAGCCCCACGCATCGAAATTTGTTAACGAGCCTGCCACTGATTTCAGCCGAGAAGAAAACGTCCGCCACATTCGAGAAGCGATCGACAAAGTTCGAGGACAGTTAGGTCGCGAGTACGATTTGGTAATAGGCGGCAAACGAGTCAGGACTTTCGAAAAAATTAAATCCATTAATCCCGCCAAGCCCACTGAGGTTGTCGGAATCCACCAAAAAGCTGGAACTGAACAGGTAGAACCGGCGATGCAGGCTGCGCTACGCGCATTTGAAAGTTGGAGCCGTACTCCGGTCGAAGAACGCGCCAGCCTTTTACTTCAAACCGCGGACCTGCTTCGCAAGCGCAAAGCCGAAATGTGCGCATGGTTAATTTTAGAAGTCAGCAAGAATTGGGCAGAGGCCGATGCCGACATCGCCGAGACCATCGATTTCTGCGAATTCTATGCTCACGAGGCCCTCCGGCTGGCCCATGTCGAAACTCCGGTGCAATTGCCCGGGGAACGGGACAGTCTCTTTTACATTCCCCTCGGCGTTGGCGCGGTGATACCACCTTGGAACTTTCCGGCTGCGATCATGGCAGGCATGACTATGGCCTCAGTGGTCTGCGGGAATACTGTGATTCTCAAGCCTTCCAGCGATTCCCCTACCATTGCCGCCAAATTTGTCGAACTTCTCGAAGAGGCTGGCATCCCCGAGGGAGTGGTCAACTTTTGCCCCGGTACCGGAAACACATTCGGCAACGCAGTAGTGGCGCATCGCCAAACTCGTTTCATCGCTTTTACAGGTTCGCGTGAAGTTGGATTAGGAATCCACAAACGTGCCGCCGAACAAGCCCCAGGACAAATTTGGATCAAGCGAACCATCCTTGAAATGGGAGGAAAAGACGCGATCATTGTGGACACAGATTCGGACCTCGACTCCGCCATTGAAGGCGTCGCTGTATCGGCATTCGGGTTCCAGGGCCAGAAGTGCTCCGCCTGCTCGCGTGCCATCGTGGACGAACGGGTGTACGAGAAATTTCTGGAGGGCCTAAAGGTTCGCGTCGAGAAGATGACGCTGGGCGACCCCGCCGAGAACGCCTACATGGGCGCGGTAATAAATCAGAACTCCATGCAGAGCATTCTCGGATATATCGAACACGGCAAAAGCGAAGGACGCTTAATCACGGGCGGCAATCGGAGTGCTCAGGCCGGAGAAGGATACTTCGTGCAGCCAACGGTAATAGCCGATATTCAGCCGAAATCAAAACTGGAGCAGGAAGAAATTTTCGGTCCGGTCCTCGCCGTAATCAAAGCCCGCAATTATGAACACGCTCTTGAGATCGCGAACGATACGGAATTCGGCTTGACCGGAGCGGTTTATACGAACTCACAGGAAAAAATTGATCGCGCTATCCGCGATTTTCATGTCGGAAATCTTTATATCAATCGAAAATGTACCGGAGCGATCGTCGGAGCGCATCCATTTGGGGGATTCAATATGTCCGGCACCGACTCCAAAGCCGGCGGTCCCGATTATCTGAATCTATTTACACAAGCCAAAGCGGTGGGAGAAAAAATACGGTAAATTTCTAATTCGGATTCATACGAAACGGCGTGACCGGCGTTTACTTTTTTGGGGTACTCGCCGCAACGCTCTCTGAATTGCGTTGTCTAAGGGCAGCTCCTACAACACTCAGCATCTCATCCCATGGCGCTGGTTTCCCCGTCCAAATTTCGAACTGACGCGCAGCCTGGTGGACAAACATTTCGATCCCCGGAATTACTTCCACTCCGCGTTCCCTGGCTAGTTTCACTAATTGAGTTTCGGACGGGTCATAAATCATTTCGAAAAGGTATCGCGCTTTTATCTCCTCCGCATTCAGAGGAGATTCCCGCGTATTCGCCATTCCAACGGGCGTGGCGTTGATAATCACATCGAAGTTTTGTTTCTTTAGGTCGGCCCGTTTAATGGTACGGGCTCGGGCCTGACGCGCCAGCGTTTGAGCCGGCGCTGCCGACCGATTCAGAATGTAAACCTCTGCGCCTCGTTCTTTTAATCCAAACACAGCAGCGCGAGCTGCCCCTCCTGCACCAAGCACCAGAATTTTTGCCTTCTCTAAAGTAATGCGTTGCTCCAGTGGCCGAACAACGCCTACTGCGTCAGTATTGAAACCATATAATTTTCCGTCTTGGGCCCTCACCACGGTATTGCATGCGCCGATCTTCGTAGTTTGCGAATCTGTGTTGTCCAGGTGCGAGATGATGGCCTGCTTATACGGCATAGTGATCGAAAGTCCGTGAAGCGGAATTTCTCGAACGCAGGTCAGCAGATCTTTTAAAGTCTTCGCGTGCAGGGCAAGATAAATTCCATTGACATTTTCGCGCTGCATCGCTGCGTTCATGATCGCGGGAGAAAGCGAATGACCCACCGGGTCTCCTACCACTCCATATACCCTAGTCGCCGTATCTATTTGCTCAATGCGGTACGTACTTCGCAGTTCCTGGGCAGTTGCCTGTCCCGGCGCTGTTTTTTCTCCAGGACTCACGGAGGCAAAAGTAAAAACACTTCCTGCGCGGACGCCTAGCAGCCGGCTGATAATCCCTTGTTCGCCCATGCAAAGTCCGACCAGCGAATATTGATCGCTGTGGGCGTCTAAAAACTTCATCATTATGACGTTGTCAGAAAGCGTGGTCGCCGTAGAAACAATCTTGTAAAAGTCGGCGGGGATTTCTACCATCTTAGCCAGAGTTTTTTCTAAATTTTTGGTCCCGCGAAAATCATGATAAGAGAGGATCAAAGCTCCCTTAGAACGGATCTTCTCCAGTTGTGCAGGCTTACACCGAAGTGCGCTTTGCAGCTCGATATCGATCAACTGGCACCCGGCGGTTACGGCCTTCGTCAGAATGTCCAATTGAGCGGCTATGGAACCGCGAAATTTGCCGTCTGCCGCTACCCGCCTACAAGTAGCAATGGCGATAGCATGGGAATGGAATTCAATAAATTTCTTGATTTTCGGTAACGCCTTGGCTGGCTGCTTTAAGTAATCTAACCTGAACTCTATAAACGGGTTATCGCGAACCAAGGCGTCAGCCTTCTCGAACATTTCCGAGGCGTCAGCCCCGGTCACAGCAACGCAGACTCGAGGCAATCGTTGGTGCAAAAATCTAATGGCCGGGCGGTTTGGGAGTGCGTTCATCGTAAGGGGAGTCCGCGCGATATTACAGAGGAGTAATTGCAGATGCAACAGCGATTCGCAATTCCCTCGCCCGGAAACTGTTTGACATGCATGGGCTTACACCGCCGTAACCTTGACCGGCACCGACGCTATTGGTACTGTCCGATCTGGAAGTCTTTTATTTACAACAGTTAGGGCAGGGACGTGTTTAAGGCGTTGAGGCCCCATCTCGAGGTAACATGAAGAAAATAGGATTGTTATTTTTGTTATTGGTAGCCAGCTTTGCAGTGGCTCAGGACGTTGTTTCAAACACAGGACAGGAATCGCCCGAGGGTACTTTTCCCACAACGGGGAATTTCCCGATTGAGCGAGTGCAGATGCCTACCTACGCCGATTTATATTGCGCGGGTTTCCTCAGCAAGACTCGGGTGCCCGATTCGCGATACGTGGCCGGGGGCCTGCAAACCCCAACCACCACGAAGTTCGTCAATGGAAATCTTATTTACCTGGCGGGCCAGGGTTATCAGCCTGGTCAGCAATACACGATTCTTCGCGAACTCCACGACGTCAACCGCTACGAATTATTCAAGGGACAGAATCTCCTGGTGAAAGAGACGGGACAGCCGTACGCCGAGTTGGCCCGCGTGAAGATTGTTGACACCCGTAGCAAGATGGCTATCGCTCAGGTCGAATTCAGTTGTGATCCGGTGAACCCGGGGGATTTCGCCGTCCCATTCGTCGAGAAGGATCGAGTCGCGTTCCATCCGCAAATGCACTTCGACCGTTTCTTGCCCGCCAAGGGACAGAATATGGGACGCATCGTGCTGGCCAAAGATTTTGATTCGCAATTAGGAACCGGCCTAAAGGTCTATATGAATCTAGGCACCAATCAGGGCGTGAAGATTGGCGACTATCTAAGAGCCGTGCGATCTTATACTGCGGACTTGAAAGATCCGGTGGACTCTCTTTCGTTTAAAGCTTCCACCTCGGAGGATACGCAACTAAATCCTCCGTCGATCGAAGGCAACTGGGCTACTCGCACCAAGGGACCCCGGATCCACGTGGCCGATCTGCCACGACGCTCAGTAGGCGAAATTGTCGTAATTGGCACAACTCCGACAACGTCAACGGGGATGATCGTTTTCGCAATGGAAGAAGTACATCCTGGCGACGCGGTCGAGCTTGATCCTCAGTAGCTAAATCAATAGTCGGACAGAAACGACTTCAGCGGGAGGCCTGATGGCCTCCCTTAGTTTTTTGCGCCTAGGTTGTTGCAACGAAACTATAGACGCTCGGAAAAATCTAAGTCGCTGAATGCCTCAGCTGCAAACGCCTCCACTTTCGCTCCGGAGGACCATGCATCCGGTTGTAGTCCGGCTTTGCGGCAAGTCTGTTCGAGGAAAGTTTTCTTATCCCATCCATGCTCTACGCTGACCTCCGGAAGAAGCAGGCCACGACGGCCATTTTGGCTGATAAGCAGGCCATGTTTTCCTATCTCAATTTGCTCCGGAGATATTTCCGCCAGTGGAGAAAGAATGTTGAGCGAGATTTCTAACTCGCATGCCTCCTGAGCTGTGACAGGTTCGAAGCGTGTGTCTGCGAACGCTGCATCCCTCGCCGTTTCTATTACGGCTTGCACAAGAGGGGCAATGGGAAACGGATAGCCCACACAACCCTTGAGCTTTCCCTGAAGATATAGCGTCGTAAAAACGCCCCGCGGCTTGTTGAAGCTCGGGGAATTTGGAATATCGGAAATTTCCCGGCCTTCGACAGCTGAAAGAATGGCTTCGTGCGCCAACTCCAGGAGCGCTTTACGCTCGGAAGGTGTGAATGTCGCGGTTTCAGTCGAGGAATTGACCGGCTGAGTGTCAAATGGCTGGGACATCGTGCTTCCGCCGCCGGCTAAGAACGAAAGCGCGACGCCGTCGCTTTACCACACGGCGGTCTATCTTTGACCAGAACGCTACAAAATAATCCAAAGCTGAAATAAGGGACAAAAGAACCATAAACCAAATCGCGAATCGCGCAATCCAATCCACCGGGAAAAAATAAGTCCCATAAACCGGCCACTCAGTCCAACGATGATCGAGAATTACCGCCACGACTGAGACAATTTGCACCACCATCTTAAATTTGCCCAATTCACTGGCCTCAATGGTGAATCCCTCCGACGCTGCAATCGAACGCAATCCGCTCACCAGAAATTCACGACCAATGATGACGACCGCCATCCACGCCGGAACCAAACGAGGATTGAATTGCACCAGTGTGATGAAAGCCGCGGCAATTAGAAGCTTGTCAGCTAGCGGATCGAGCAATATCCCCATCGTTGTTATCTGACCCCGCTTGCGGGCGAGATATCCGTCGATTCCATCTGTAATCGAGGCCGCTATGAACAGGGCTGAAGCCAGAATTTCTCGTTCTCCGTAGGCGCTTTGGAAATGATTCGAGGAAAGAATCCAGATCAGCAAGGGAATGCTACAAATGCGAGTAAGCGTGATGGAATTCGGAAGGTTCACAAGCTGGGGCAAAACGCGAGTAATTAATGTTTTAACAGGCTGAATTATCCTCCACCTTGAACCTTGAAAGCAATGAAGGTATTAGTAGTCTGCTCCGCACATATCCTGCTCAATGCTTCTGTGCCGCCGCCTGCTGCTTGAATTTTTGTTCCAATTGCGAATAGACGCCAGGAAGCGTTTCCGGATCTTGCACGATGCCGCTAAAAATCGAGCGCACGTCGATAGGTGCACCAAAAAAGTTGTGGAATTGAGAAGGCAGCGGAGGCCCCAGGGGTGCCCCCGCTTGCGGAATGATATCTGGAAGATGAACAGCCATCATGCTGCCGGCCGGCAATGTTTTCGTGGGGATAGCTCAGCAACCAGGCGCAGTTACGTGACTCGAAGATCAGATTTGCGGAAACTATCGCCCAGTTCCCACCATCGCTGGCTCGCCGGTTGCTGGCAATTCCACTGATATGAGCCCGGGACCCCCCAGGTGCTATCAGTGAGTCCGTACCAATCGAGGGCGACCCTCTTCAGTCCATTGTTTTTGACAAACTTACTTCGCCTCCGGAAGAGACTGGTTCCAGTCCACATTGGAATCGTTCATCATCGCGTACGCAGGACGTCCGAAGCTCAACGGATTAACGTAGGGAAAATAAAAAGGGTACGTCCGCAACGCCGTAACCAGGCAGCACCCAGCTAAAACGACGGTTGCGGCTAGGAGAGTCCTCCCAGCCAAAGGAGCCTTAACACGAAGATTTGCAATCATTCGCGGCAAAAAAGCAAGACTCAACATCAACAGCATTATAGGTACGCGTGAAATGGCGAACACTGATGTCGAGCCGCCCTAGCATGCACACTACCGTGAATACGATCAGTGAGACCCACAGCACTCTCCAATGAACTCTGAGCTGATCCGGGACTGAGCCCAGACCTTGCCGTCGAACCACCACCGCCAATAGAGCAGCCAGCATTAGCAATCCCAAAAAGCCCAGAGGGGATTTCAAGAAAAAAACTACCGGATAGTAAAACCAGACACCGTGAGGATAAGAGTGTCCGAGAATAAATGTCGGACGGCTCGCAGTAATAAGCACGAGGAATAGTCCGCGAAGAAAGAGCCACACCGGCATCAACAGCCGTCTCAACGGAACGAATACAGCGCCATGACCGACAAAATCTAAAATATCGGTGGTCTCTCCGAGGGAAAAAATGAAATAAAACACATACACAATCGCCGACGCCCATCCAATTCCTTTTAACGTCGCGCGCCATCTCAGCCGTCTCCAAGCTCGTTTCTGGATCAACTCAACCGGTTGCCCATAGACCGGCCAGAACCTGGTGGTGAAGGCGAAAATGCCGAACGCAAAAAACAAAATTCCGGCGGTAAATTTCGACAGAATTGCGGCAGCGAGGCAAATTCCAAAAATCAACGATTTCTTCGGATCCGGTTCTCGCCAAATCTCCGCGAATGTCCACAGCGCCAGCAGAGTGAATAATGTGACGGAAATATCCGTATGAACCAGAGGTCCGAAGGCTATAAAGACGGGACTACTGACATAGACCGAAAGACACAGAAGACCGCCCCAATTTCCTCCCAGCCGGCGTCCGGTGGCAAAGAGCGCCCAACCCAAAGCCAAAGTCAGCAGAAGCATGGGAAACCGCGCCCAGGCCAATGTGCTTGTGGGATCATTCCAGTGGTCCAGCACCCATGCTCCGAAAACCCACTCCCCTAAAAATGCGCCGAAGAAATGTCGTTCGCTAAAGGTCCATGAGACATTGGAATAATCCGCGCGTGTTCCACGAACCACGAGCGGTAAAGCGGCCAAAATCTTCGCTAGAGGAGGATGTTCCTCATTCATCCTCAGATCGAATTTCTGAAGGTAACTTACCCCCGCCCCGATATGAGCGACTTCGTCAACGGTGACGGATTCACGCAGGGCAGCTCCCCCGGCAAGCAAGGCCATAAGCCCCAACAGCAGCACCGCTGCCATTGAGAAATAAATATTGTTTTTTCCCATTTCGTTATCTCTGTTCAATTGACACCAAGCTAACAAGCAAGTTAGCATCAGCCCCTCGGAAGAAGAAATCCTTATTTTTCGGTTTGAGAAAAGAACCAGCTTATGGAACGAGTTCCCACAGTCTCTGGAACCACAAATCTGTTGGACATTCTCGACCGAATCTTGGATAAAGGCCTGGTCATTGCCGGCGATGTGCGGGTCTCGCTCGCCAATGTCGAACTCTTAACGATTCGTATCCGGCTATTAGTTTGTTCGGTGGACAAGGCAGAGCAAATCGGCTTGAATTGGTGGAAGTACGATCCGCATTTAACCATGCAGGCTCCTGCCGCCGAAACCCGAACTTCCCGAATCCACGACGCGGAGCACCCCGAAAGGCGGCGCCCGGGGCGAAACCTGCAAACCGTAGGCGCAAAAAATAGCTTTCTATTTTAGGAGGAATCTTTCATGGCAGTTGAACGGATTTCGGGTGGCTCAAGCCTTATCGACGTTCTCGACCGCATTCTCGACAAAGGCATCGTGATCGACGCCTGGGTCCGCATTTCACTGGTCGGAATTGACTTGATTACGGTTGAGGCGCGCATCGTAGTGGCGTCCATTGACACTTATCTGAAATACGCGGACGCTGTCGGACTCACCGGCCTGGTCTCACGTCCTCAACTGAGCGAAGGCACCGAACCCGAGGACGAGATACTTGAACCCGCGCCACGGCGAGTCACGCGTCCAGCCACCCGACAAAGAGTGCGCCGCCGCGTATAAAAGGGGCCTGAGTGAAGGCAGGGAAAGGCACGAGCTCGCCATCGCGGCCCAAGCCAAAGGTTGCGGCCGATCAGCGATGGTCCAATGAGTCGGCGGTATTAAGACTCCTCTCCGCCGACCGTCCCGAAGAAATTCTTCCCACACTGCTGGAAGAAATCGTTTTTCTCGGTTTCCGCCGGGCATTAGTCGTCGACGTGGATTTCGAAGCCGGAGAGATCAAGCCCTCAGCATCCATAAACTGTGATCGTAAATTTCTCGCTAAATTTAATACTTCCTTGTGGGCCAGCGAGAATCCCATTGTCACTGTCGTTCAAACTCTAAAGCCAGCATTGCTGCGCGCTGGACCAATTATTCAAACGTCCCTATATGCGTGTCCAATGATTTACCGGAGTCGTACACGCTGCTGGGAAGCGGAAGGTTCCCGCCGGCAAGGTTGTCTCGCGGTTCAAAATCTTCAGGTCGGCCAAAATCCCCAAGTTCAGGACCAGGTTTGCGTAGTGTGCGGAATGCGTGGTTACGTGAGCCTGGTCTTGGTGGAATTGCGGAAAGGGACATCCGAGCGCCAGTTGCGTCAACTTCGAAGTCTTGTCGATCGCGCCAATCACTACCTCGCTCGCCTCTATAAAGTTCAGCACTATTACAACCGCATGCGAGATATGGATATAACCATTTCCCGTATGAGCACCGTGATGCAGAGCATGGCGGATCCCGTGATCCTCACCGATAATCAGCATCGTGTCATCATTCAGAATCGGGCCGCGGAGCGGTTCTTTCGGGTTCCTGAGGGCATCAGTGACGGCGGGAAACGCGCGGTGCAGATGAACAATCTCTTATTTTCCGCCGCATTGTCATCGATGGTAGTCAGCGGAAGCGATGCTTCTCGCGATCTTACGCTAGTCGATGTAATGGAGGGCGAAGAAGTACTGTTCGAAGCTGTCTGCGCGCCCACTTTCACTCGCGACAATACCCGCACGGGCATGGTCACCGTAATGCGCGATGTCACCGATTTGCGAAGAGCCGATCAGGAAGTCCGTGACAACCTCGACAAACTTGGGGCCGCCGAAGAAATTGTTCGTCAGGATCGCGACCGATTGAATCTTGTGATTGAAAATGTCGGCGATCCAATTATTGTTGCCGATAACTCAGCGAAAATCGTATTGCTCGACCCCCTCGCCAAGGAACTGTTTGGCCTTGCCAATGAATATCGAGATCCCAATATCGTAAAGAATCAGGCGAAACTAGACGCGTATCTCACCGCGTTTACATTCTCGTTCGTTGAGAAAGAGAACAAGTCGATTCATCTTTACCAGACCGCGTCTCGCGGCGAAGTTGAATATGCGGCGCGCTCCGGCAAGATTTATGACGCAAGGGGACAGGTCGCCTACACGGTCACTGTCTTGCGCGACTTTTCCACCTGGAAGAAACTGGAACAACTCCAGCTAGAGCGGCGAATGTTGGAAATGGAAAAGTTTGCCGCAACCGGACGCCTGGCCGGCACCATCGCCCATGAGATCAACAATCCCATGGAGGCGATCAAGAATGCTGTCTTCCTGCTAAGAGGAAAGCTGAATCCGGAATCGCAGCCAGTCTATGAGGTATTAAGAAACGAAACCGATCGCGTCACCCGGATCGTACGGCAGATGCTTGGCCTTTATCGAAACGCGGGTCAAGTTGGCAATTTCGATTTGAACAGCGTTGTAGAAGATACGCTCACTTTGTTCTCGCGGCCGCTCTCAAAGTCCGGCATAGTGGTCGACAAGCGGATAGACGATGTTCCTCCGATGAAAGGATCAGCGGACCAGTTCCGGCAATTGCTGTCGAACCTCGTCGTCAATGCGCGAGACAGCATGCCGAACGGCGGAAAGCTGATAATCCGCGCCCGGCATTTACGCACGCGGGACGGAATTCACGGCTGGGTGACCGTTACCATAGCGGATCAGGGAGCAGGGATTCCGCCGGACCTGCAATCGACAATGTTTGAGCCTTTCGTTTCTACTAAAGGCGAAAAAGGCACCGGGCTTGGTCTTTGGATTGTAAAAGGGATCGTGGAAAATCATGCGGGCCGCATCCGAATTCGCAGCACGGTCGGGAAAGGCACTATTTTCCGGTTAGCATTTCCGATTTCGGTTCCGGAGTTTCGTGAACGGTAGCAGAGTTAGTTCCCAAACAGTTTTACGGTTACTTAGTTTTATAAAGGAAAATCATGCCCTCGAAGACTGTGAGTAAAGTGCGCAAGAAATCAAGCTCCATGGCCGAGGACGTTCACGTAAAAATTGCGGAGCGCCCCGAATCTGTCGAAGTGCCTACTGGGGTTGGCGGCCGTTATGTGTATGGAATAGTCGAAGCCAAAGAACCAGCCTCGTTCGGAAAAATCGGGATTGGCGGCGCCGGCGAAATGGTTTACATGGTTCGCTACCAGGACATAGCCGCGGTGGTGAGTAACACTGCTGTGTTCATTTTCGATCCTACCCGCGAGAATGCCCTGGCACACGAACACGTAATCGAAACTGTGATGAAAAACTACACCATCATTCCCATGAGCTTCGGTACTGTGTTTCGCACTGACAACGATATTCGCGAAGTGCTCAAGAGTATTTATGCGTCATTGAAGGACGTACTGAAACAAATGGCGGGGAAACTGGAGTTCGGTCTCAAGGTGAATTGGGACCGCGACCAGATCATCGAGGAATTAAAGGAGGAGGACAAAGAAATTAGCCAATTCCATCGGGAGATTATTCGCAAGCATTTGCAGTCCACTTATCTTGCCCGCATGCAACTGGGACGCATGATCGATAAGTCGATGGCCGAGCGCTCCACTGAATACGTTCGTGAAATATACGAAGCTCTGCGTGGAGTTTGCGTGGCCTCACGCGATAATCAGCCCATTGGCGACAAAATGATTATGAATGCCGCCTTTCTGGTTGAGAGGAAGCGGGAAGCCGAATTCGACGGCGTGGTGAACAAGATTGCGAAGAAGTATGGCAAAAGGCTCAAATTTAAATACACCGGACCCTGGCCGCCTTACAACTTTGTGAACATACGGCTTAAACTTGAACGAGTTTCATCGTAACGCCAGGAAATTTCATGTTCCTCATTGATGACATATTGATGCTCCCTATTTCTGGCATTGGGTTTATTTTTCGAACCCTTCAGAAACTGGCCGAAGAACAGTACACGGATGCCGCGCCAATAAAGGAGCGTCTGCTTATGCTGCAGTTGGAGTTGGAGGCGGGTGATATTTCCGAGGCGGAATACGTTAAGGAAGAGGCCGACATCATTCGTCAATTGCGGGATATCGAAAAGCACAAGCGGGAACTCGCAGGTCTGCCCCCTGAAGAAGCTCCCGGCGGCCTAACATTTTCATCGGAATCTAAAGGAGCGGCCGAAGCTTCAGTCACTTTCCACCAGGATTCGGGACGGAAACCATAGAAAGCAGCAATTGGCATTAAGTGTAACCTCCTAGTCCCGGCAGAAACGTACTAAAGTTTGGACAACGGAAAATCGCTACCTTCCATCGAAGTCGGGGTGGGCTTAAGAGCTCAATCAGCTAAAACTTTGGTCAATCGCAAAAACAGCCGGAGAAGTGTGCTCTTGGCCGACGATGAGCCGGCAATACTTTTTACGTTCAGGACGATCCTTGAGGAATCTGGATTTGACGTGGAGTCCGCTTCAAGTTTCCAGAAGGCTCAAGAGTCAATTCGAAAAAATAAGTATGACGCGGTGATTTCGGAATATGACCTAGGGCGTGAGGCACTGGGATTGGAACTCGCTCGCCAGGCTAAAAAGCGCAGCCTGACACCTGCGGTGGTGCTTTACAGCGGTCATCCCACCTTAGCTCGGCTTCGCGCAGCGCTGGATCTGAGAGTGGATTATTTTGCATTTCAGCCGATTGATCTCGACGAAATCAAGTCGGCGCTTTTCCGGTTGATCTCCAGACGCTCCGAGTCCCTATCGTAATAGTTCATCCTCGCCGCTAAAGTACTCCACAATTGCGGCCAAAATGTTATATTCGAAAACTCCGTATTCCTCCATGGCATCGAAACGATCTATCCTGCTGGTCGACGACGAAGACAGCATTCTGCAAACGCTGCGCATGGTTTTCGAAGATGAGGGATACGATGTTGCGACGGCCCACAGTTGCCGTCAAGCGCTGAAATTACTGGACCATAAGTGTCACTTCGATGCCGTCATTACCGATCTCAATATGGAGCAGGATGACATTGGCCTGAAGGTTGCGCAGGCCGCGATGAATTGCCGTCCGAAGCCTGCCATCGTCATATGTACCGGCTTCGCCAGCATGACTAATTCACGACAAGCATTAGAAATGGGAGTCGATTACATGGCCCACAAGCCAGTGGAGCTTGCAGACTTGATCTCAGCTTTGAACCGCCTTATCGCCCGGGGCGGAAATGGGGGAACCAGGGGATGAAAAGCAAATCTCCGGCCAAGGCAAAGGTAACTAAGTCTTATCCTCGCATGGCGCTGGTTGTACACGCCGACGTGGGCGTACTTTCAAATTTTCAAGCGGCTCTTTCCGAAAACGGATTCGTGGCCATCGTGGCTCGCGATTTGCCCACCGCCCTTCTGGCCATAACCCAACATTATTTTGATGTCGCCATCGTCGCGTCACAACTGCGCGAGGGCGGGGATGGATGGCCGTTGGCGGGCGTGTTGCATCTCGTGTTTCCCCATGCCTTTGTTTCCGTGCTTTCAGCCACCGATCCCGACGTGCTGACGCTGCAATCGGCGATCAATTACGGGGTCAGGGATGTTTACACAGAATCAGCAGCCCCAAGAGAAGTTATTGGAACGATCCTGAGTGCCATTGATCCCCTATCCGGAAATGAGAAGTCCGGAACTGCGAAGGGGCAAGTACAATAAATAACCGGCGTCCGAAGAATGATTTGCGTTGCATATGCCTTCTAGACCGTCCACCATCCTGTGTATCGACGACGAAGAGCCCGGGCTGAAGGTTCGCAAAATCCTTCTTGAAACCGCCGGCCACAAGGTCCTTACGGCTTTATCAGGACGCGAGGGAATTAAGGCATTTGAATCGGAACCGGTAGACGCCGTAATCCTCGACTACTGGATGGCGGGCATGAATGGCGTGGCAACGGCGCGCGAATTAAAGCGGATCAATCCTTCGGTGCCGGTAATTATTTTGTCTGCCTATGGCACCTTGCTCGACGAAACCCTCGGAGTAGCCGACATCTGGATTCGTAAGGGCGAAGAAGACCCGCAATATCTACTCGAAACCCTCGACGAGCTTCTTCAATCCCGTGCCACCAAAGAAAAAGAGAACCAGAAAGAAAACGCCACCTAGCTAGATTTCGGCTCGCATTTTATTTCTTAAGCTCGCGTTTCATTTCTTAAGCCACTGATCGACCCAATCGTTGACCGTCTTGTACCAAAGCTGACTGTTCTGCGGCTTCAACACCCAGTGCCCTTCGTCGGGAAAGTAAAGCATCTTCGACGGCACGCCTTCGCCGCTGCAGCGTAGTAAATAAGTCAAACCCTTGGGAGACATCCAGCCGATAATCAAGCTGGCTGTGAACCACCAGCGTCGGCGTTTTGAAATTATTCGCAAACAGATGCGGAGACCATTTCCGATAAAGTTCGCGATTGTTATATGGAGTTCCCTTGAACTCCCATTCGTTGAACCATAATTCTTCCGTCGTTCCCCACGCGGATTCGGTATTAAACATGCCATCGTGCGTCACGATGCACTTGAAACGATTGGTGTGGCCGAGAATCCAGTTGGCCATGTATCCGCCGTAGCTGGCGCCCAGCGCGCATTCCCGGTCTTTATCAATAAAACCAAAATGCGATTCAGCGTAGTCGAGTCCTTTCATTAAGTCTTCGAATGGCGCGCCGCCCCAGTCGCCATTGATTGAGTCGATGAACTTCTGTCCATATCCCGGAGAGCCGTGGAAATTAATGAATACAACGACGTATCCGCTGGCAGCGAAGAGCTCGAAGTTCCAGCGATAGCTCCACTCGTCGCCCATAGGAACTTCCGGGCCGCCGTGAATGATGAATTTCACCGGATATTTCTTGTTGGGATCGAAGTTCGGCGGCTTGACCAGAAAGCCTTCAACTTTGTCATTGTGAGCGCCAGTGAACCAGAATGATTCGAGCGGGGGCATCGATACTTGGGAAAGAATTGAGTCGTTGAGATGCGTGATCGCCAATCCTTACTCAGCGGAGTGTGCTGCTTTCTCAGGATCACTCGTCCGTCTTTGCGGAGACAACCGTCGCCGTGCGCAGTGTCGCAAATCTCGTTTGGGGCCTGATCGACATGCGCGTGAAGACCAACTGCTTCGCCATCGATGGGTCACAGCCACATCGTCGTTGTACGCCAGATACATGTTGCCGCTCATTGAGAAGTCAGTACTCTTCTCGGTACCTGCGGCCAGTGTCATCGATATTAGATGAGCCGATGGATTACGAACGCTGACTCGGTCCTTTGTTCTCCGCGGTGAAGTAAGATCATGCTCTGAATCTGGAGCCCACGTAAAGCTACCGACCCAGTGATCCAGACCTTCCGGTCAGAGTTCATTCTTCTCTCCCGTCTTCCGGTCATACAACATCAACCGGAACCTGTCGCTCTCGTATCCCGGACGCTGTTGCGCGCGATAGGCGATGTACTTTCCGTCCGGCGAATAAAGCGGGGTCGAGTCGCTGGCTTTATTTTCCGCGGTGATGTTTTTTGCGCGTGTCCTCCGGTTCAACCGGAACAATCCACAAATCGTTGTTTGTCGACATGCGCCGGACTTCGATCGTGATTCGAGGTGTAGCAAATTTCCTGGCCATCCGGCGAGAATGCATAGTTGTCCTGGCCGCCGAGACTGAATGGCGGCGCATCGTAGTCTCCAGGCGTGAGGTCGCGGAGGCAGATCGACGGATAGTCTGCGTCCGTCGCAACGACACGGCGGAAGCTTCACAGCGACAATCACGAACAGATGGCTGCGCTTGCTTTCTTTGTATCGCATTCCAATGCCGGTAGAGCAGATGCGTCGAAAATCTGCGCCTTGACTTTTGAATTCTTCGCTTCTTCCAGTTTCTTCGCATTGCAATGCTTTGGCTTCGAACGGCGTGCCATCACATTCCGGATAGACGTCCGATTTGAAATAAAATATTCTTGCCATCCGGCGACCACAACTCGCCATCGGCTTCAGTAGCGATCGAAGTTAATTTGTGCTTCGCAGTTACCTCACCGGACGCACCATCGAAGTCCGCAATCCAGATTTGCGAGCCTCCTTCTTTCGTGGAAACGAAGGCAAATCGCTTTCCATCCGGCGACCAGCGCGGACGGTCCGCATCCTGATCCGCGATGATTTCTCTTTCTTTCCCGCCCGCCAGAGGCACAATCCAGACATGCGGGGTTCTTGTATTCGCTTTCAGATCCACATCCACCGCGGCGAACAAAACCCATTTGCCATCCGGAGAAGGCTCCGGCTCCTCAACCCGTTTTAGCGCCATCATGTCTTCAAAAGTGAACGGATGCCTGGCTTGAGGAAAACAAGGAAGCGACAGAACAATCAATAAGCCACTCAGAACAAAAGCGCGCATGAGCTACTCCGGACTCGCCAGACGGAAGTATATCGCCACAAAGGTCCTGCTGAGGCCTATCAGGGCACAGGGCTGTTTAGTTTATAATCGACGTTTTCGCCTTCAACTTCTGGAGTAATCAACTCATGATTCGATTTCTGCAAACGCCCGGCCCGGTAAAGAAAATTGTGCTGGGCGGTCTTTTAACCATTATCTGCGTGCTGATGGTCATTACCCTGGTGCCCGGTTTCGGAAGCACCGATTTTCTAGGCAGCGGGGGACCAGCGCGCGGAGTCGTCGCCACCGTGGACGGCCAGGATGTGACCACATTGGAAGTTCAGCGCGAGGCCCGGCAAATGTTGCAGCAGCAGTTCCCAAAGGCCGGCGCACAAGCTGGGATGCTGCTGCCGTATTTCGCTCAACGCGCAGCGCAGAGTCTCATCCAGCGGAAAATCGTGCTTGCGGAAGCCTCCCGTCTTGGCCTGCGAGCCACCGACGAGGAAATTCGGGACGAGCTACAACACAATCCGCAGTACTCCGGCGCGTTTTTCGTGGACGGCAATTTCGTTGGTCCAGAAAAGTATGAAGAAATTTTGCAGCAACATGAGTTAACCGTCCCTCAGTTTGAAGAACTGGTTAAGAATGGAATTCTTTTTGGCAAACTTCGCGAGTTGATCGCAGGCGGAGTTTCAATTTCCGACGCTCAGATTCGCCAGGAATTCGTAAAGAAGAACTCCAAAGTGAAATTCGATTACGCGGTGTTAAGCAAGGATGATGTTATGAAAGACATTCATCCCGCCGACGCCGAATTGCGCGCTTATTACGACCGCAACAAAGCCAGCTATGCTAATTCCATTCCCGGAGAAACGGAAAATCAGTTACGTCGTAGTGGATACAGCCCAGCTCCAGCAACAAGCCGCAGTTAGCGATCAGGAACTTCAGGCTTACTATGATCGTCATCGCGAAGAGTTCCGCGTCCCCGAGCAAGTAAATGTCCGCCAGATTTTAATCAAGACGCCACTCCCGGGCACTGATGGCAAAGTCGATCCCAAGGCAGTCGACGAAGCGCGAAAGAAAGCCGACGATGTTCTCAAACAATTAAAGGCCGGGGCAAAGTTCGAAGATCTTGCCAAAAAATATTCCGAAGATCCCAGCTCGAGTAGCGGAGGCTCCATAGGATGGATCAACCGCGGCGGCTTCCCCGTGCCCGAAGTTGATAAGGCCGCATTCTCGTTGCCCAAGGGCGGCACGAGCGACGTGATCAACGCCGGTTATGCATTCGTCATTCTTCATATTGACGACAAAAATGAGGCGCATGTGAAGTCCGTGGAGGAAGTTAAAGGCCAGGTCGAGCCCATCCTTAAACAGCAAAAGGCGAATCAGCTGGCCGATTCAGAAGCCAATACATTGTCTAAGCCAGGCACGCACCATCGGTTTGGCTAAGGCGGCCGCGAATAAAGGATTGCAGGTCGTCACCACGGACTTTGTGGGACGAGGCGATACCTTGCCAGGGATAGGAGCGTCGTCGCAATTCGCGGACGCCGTATTCGGCGAGCCCGACCGATCTCCTCCAGATGAAGTCGCTCTTCCCACAGGCTTCGCGATCTTCCAGGTGCAGCAGATCAAGCCTGCGGCGACGCCGACTTTCGACGAGATTCGTGCGCGGGTGGAAACCGATTTCAAGAACGAACGGGCAGGATCTCTGCTTGCGCAGAAGACGCAGGAACTTTCGGACCGGGCAAAGGCCGACCATGATCTGAAGAAAGCGGCAAAAGAAGTGGGCGCAACCATGAAGTCCAGCGATCTGGTGCTGCCCGACGGCCAGGTTCCGGACATCGGTTCCATGTCCGGGCCAGCTAGTGTCGCGTTCACCATGAAACCCGGCGATATAAGCGGCCCTATCAGTAGCGGAAACACGGGAGTGGTTTTATCTGTAGTTGAAAAGCAAGATCCAAATGAGCAGGATTATGACAGCAAAAAAGATGATATTCGCGAGTCCTTGCTGCTGGAGAAGCAGAACGACCTGTTTGAGCTGTTCGTAGCAAATGCGCAAGAACGGATGCAAAAATCCAAGAAGATCAAAATTAATGACCAGGAAATGAAAAGTCTGACGCGCGCGCCGGGACAAGAAGGTGAGTAGCTAAGCCGCAATTCGACTTTAATGAATCATTTGAAACCTCCCAGATAATTTCAGCCTCCAAGAAAAAGTATGGCTTTCCCTCGCTTGACCGGAATTTTGCTTCACCCTATCTCCCTGCCGTCGCGCGGCGGCATTGGAGATATGGGTCCCGCGGCTTACGAGTTTCTTGATTTTCTTGCGGAGGGACGCCAAGGTTTGTGGCAGGTTTTGCCGCTCGGTCCTCCGGCAAATGGCACCTCGCCTTATTCCTCGACCTCGGCGTTCGCGGGAAATCCGCTTTTGATCAGCCTCGAACGGCTCGCAGACCATGGCTGGATCGATTCGTCGAAAGTTGAAGACAGCTCCCAGAAACGGTCCAGCCGATTGACTACGACGAAGTCTCGGAATGCAAACTGCCCTTGCTGGTTGAAGCCGCGGCAAATTTTCTTAACCATGCAACGCCTTCAGCTCGAACGCGATTTGAGAATTTTTGCAAAGAAAACGAATGGTGGCTTGAAGACTTTGTCCTCTTTGACGCATTGCGAGAACGTTACGGAAAAAAAAGTTGGAAGATTTGGCCGCGAGGCCTGGCTCGCCGGGAACCTGATGAGCTAGAGAAAGCTCGAACGGAGTTGGCCTCCGATCTTTCGGCGAGGCGTGTAATTCAGTTTTTTTTCTACGAACAATGGCGAGCCTTGCGCTCTCAGTGCGCAAAATTATCTATCCGTATCGTCGGCGACATTGCCATATTCGTCGATTACGAGAGCGCGGACGTTTGGGCTAACCGTGATATTTTTCGCTTGAAAGATGACCTTGAGCCGGAAGTAGTTTCCGGAGTTCCTCCCGACGCGTTCAGCGCGTCCGGCCAGCGGTGGGGAAATCCTCTCTATAACTGGGACGCGATGAGGGCCGATGGATATCAATGGTGGGTGCGTCGTCTGCGATGGGCAACCCAAACCTGCGACTACATTCGCCTCGATCACTTTCGCGGCTTCGCCCAATTTTGGGAGATTCCAGCCGATGAACCGACGGCAGTCAATGGCCGATGGGTCGACGGCCCCGGGGACGATCTGTTCAATAAACTGAAAACATCGTTGGGAAGTTTGCCTTTTTTCGCGGAAGATCTGGGAGTAATCACTCCCGACGTTACCGCTTTACGCGAACGCCACAAAATTCCCGGCATGGCAGTATTGCAATTCGCCTTTGGAGACCCGGGGGCGCACATTTATCTGCCGCATCGCCTTACTCCAGACCGCGTGATCTATACCGGAACTCACGACAACGACACCACCCTTGGATGGGTCGACTCCGTCGGAGAAAACGAATGTCGGGCGATCGAAGCGTTAACCGGGCACTGCGATGATGGAATAAATTGGGCCTTCATTCGTCTCGCTCAAAGTTCGGTCGCGGAACTTTCCGTAGTCCCATTGCAGGATGTTCTTAGCCTTGGCAGCGAAGCCCGTTTGAATACTCCCAGTACTCACGAGGGAAACTATCACTGGCGATGCGCCCCCAAAGCGCTCAAAAAGGAATTGGCCAAAAAGCTGGCCGACCTGGCCGAGGTCACCGACAGGCTTCCAGTTCCAATTGCACCCGCACCAGTCGAAGATTTTCAAGCCTGACCTCGAAACCGCCTGTGTAAACGTATATTGTGGGTGAGAAAGTCTGGAGCGAAATCCTGTGGCGAACGCGATCATCCAGGCGCGGGCGGTGGAAAAGTTCTATGTACAGCCCGATGGAAATCGCATCGAGGTCATTGCTCCGACTGATCTTGACATTCATCCCGGCAAGATCGTAGCTCTTGCTCGGACCTTCAGGGTCGGGGAAATCCACCCTCCTGCGAATGCTCACTGGGCTCTCCATCCCATCCTCAGGACGAGGTGCTGTGGCACGATCAGCCCATAGACAGACCAAGCCTCCTGATGTCGCTATCGTCTTTCAAAGCTTTGCTCTTTTCCCATGGTTGAAAGTCCTCGAGAATGTGGAGGCTCCTCTTGAAGCGCTGGGTTATCCAGCCATCGAGCGCCGCAAGCGCGCCCTGAAGATGCTCGATACCGTCGGCCTCGATGGCTTCGAAACCGCCTATCCTAAAGAACTTTCCGGGGGAATGAAACAGCGCGTGGGATTTGCCCGGGCCCTGGTGGTCGAGCCCGAAGTGCTTTTCATGGATGAGCCATTTTCGGCGCTCGACGTGCTGACCGCCGAAAACCTGCGCGGTGAATTGATGGAACTATGGCTCAGCAAGAAGATGCCAACCACCGCTATCTTCATCGTGACCCACAATATTGAAGAAGCAGTTCTGCTCGCCGATCGCGTGATCGTATTGGGAAAAATCCCGGCACGCATCCGCGCCGACTTTGATATTCGACTTCCGCAGCCTCGCGACCGGAAATCCGCATCCGTTCGTCGAGTTCGTCGACTACATCTACAAGATCATGACCCAGCCGGACACAGAGCATCATCCGGCGGTTCCTGGTCCGGACTGCAGCAGCCCATCCCGCGCGACCAAACAGAAATATCAGATGCTGCCTCACGCCCGCCCCGGAGGCATAGCCGGGTTGTTCGAGATTCTGCACGATGGCGGTGGCCATGACGATCTCTATCGGCTCGCCGAAAGATCTAGTCCATGGATGTGGACGATCTGCTTGCCAATCGTCGAAGCCGCCGACATCCTCGGTTTTGCCACACTCAAGGAAGGTGATGTGCAGATCACTCCTGCAGGGACTCGATGTTTGCCGAAGCCGATATTCTGAACCGCAAGATTCTTTTCCGCCAGGCTGCGCTCAAACATGTGACCATTCTGCAATGCATCGACAGCGTGCTTAAGGCCAAGGCTGATCACTCCATTCCGGATGAATTCTTCCACGACATTCTGGACGAGCACTTCAGCCAGCGACGAAGTGGAACGCCAGTTCGAAACAGCGATGAACTGGGGACGCTATGCCGAGATCTTCGACCACGATCCGGAGAATGGCCGCCTGGTCCTGACCGATCCGCCACCCGAAGCGAATCTGCAGGCCTCAGCCTTGAATGCGCAGTGAAACCGAGACGCCCGAAGAGCGCCGGCTTCTCCTTACCGCTTGTGGTCCTTTCTGCCTCGCGTAGAGACGTCTCATCTTGCCCGACCTTTTGATGTTTGGACTGCGCGTCTCTCGCTCTTTTATGGGGTTCATAATGGTTGCGCGGTCACTGGCTCGGCCCATTCACTCCGAAGGTTGAAATTTCGCGCAGTCTCTAGCGCCCTTCCCGGTCTATGCCGCGCTACTCGCTGTTGCGCATCACGCGTTGCCTATACTTTCAGCCTCGTCTTCACGTTCGTTTATGGATACATTGCCGCCTACAACCCTCGTGCCGAACGTTTCATGATTCCGCTGCTCGACGTCCTGCAATCCATTCCTGTGCTGAGTTTCCTTCCCGGCGTGATGCTGGCCATGGTCGCGCTCTTTCCCAGACGCCAACTCGGTGTTGAACTTGGCGCAATTCTCCTGATCTTCACCGGCCAGGTCTGGAACATGGCGTTCAGCTTCTATGCTTCGCTAAAAAGCATCCCGCGGAAATGCGCGAAGCCGCCAGGATTTACCGCTTCAGCTGGTGGCAACGTTTCATCCAAGTCGAGTTGCCTTTCGCCACCATCGGACTGGTGTGGAATTCGATGATGTCCGTCGCAGGCGGCTGGTTTTTTCTCATGGCCTGCGAAATGTTTGTTCTCGGCTCGCGCGACTTTCGCCTGCCCGGCCTCGGATCCTATCTCCAGACCGCCGCCGAGCGACGGCGACACCCGCTCCATTCTTTTCGGCGTAGCCACCATGATCACCGTCATTGTGCTCACTGGACCAGCTCCTCTGGAGCCCCGTCATCGCCTGGGCGGAAAAATTCAAGTTCGAGCAAGTGGAAAGCACCGACGCTCCCGCGATCCTGGGTACTGGATCCTTCTGCGGCGTTCGAGCAGCCTTGTCGCATATCTGAGCAAAAGAACGCTCTTCGACCCCTCACGCGAATCGATGACTCGCATTTCGCTCGCCGATCACGAACCCGCAAGGAAGACTCGCCGACATCACCTTGCAAGAACATTGGATCTGCCCTGTCATCGGCGTGGTTGGATTCGCGTGCTTCGTGGCTTATCGCCGTACGATCCGTGTGGTGATGATGCTCGCTGGAATCCAGCACGCTGAGGCTCATGCAGCTTGGGCTTGGGCCTGGCTGCCACCTTTCTTGCGGGTAAACGTCACACTTGCTGATCGGCGCTGCTTGGACGATCCCGGTCGGGTGTATGGATCGGATTCAACCCTCGTTGGCCCGCATCGCCCAGCCCCTCGCTCAGATCGCCGCATCCGTTCCAGCGACCGCATTGTTTCCCGTCGTACTCCTGATTGAAAAACCGGAGATCTCTCGATCCCCGGCATAGTTGGCTGGTTCGCCCGGATAAAACTTGTTATGCGCTGCGTCGAGGATGCAGGGTCAAATCCCTCATCTCGTTTAATACGCTGGACATTTGCATGCCATTCAATTGCGTGGTGAATGGAAGCAACTCAGCGACAAATGGATCTTTCATGAGCTCGCTGATTTCTTCCTGACGATTTCGTTCTCCTCCACAAAGCAAATCGGGCACGGTGACTTCCAAGGCGCGCGCCAGACGCTCTAGTGAAGAGAGGGTTGGGGTGGCTTTCTCGTTTTCGATCTTGGAAACATAGGTTCGAGGCACCGACATGCGCAGCGCGAGTTGTCGTTGACTCAGTCCGTTCCGCAATCGCATCGAGCGAATCGAAGCTGCGAGATGCAAATGTCCACGGCCATGCCCGTTGTGAGGCATCACCTGTGGAGGCGGTGGCGCAGAAATTATTTCGGGCTCATCCTCATCGAGCGAGCCATGGCACCTGCGACACAAACTGTTATTGGTACGGAATTGAACCAGGAGACAACGATCACAACGGATAACTTCCCTGGAATCTACCGGGGCAAGATTTGTGGCCATCAGATCTGGGAGGCCAGAGCAGGCTATCCCTGGAACTAAAAAATTCTCAGTTCCAATCTGTGGGTAATCTCGCGTTTGCACCCTGTGGATGTCAAGCGAAATCGGAACTTGAAAAATTGGAATATCGGACTCAAGCGCAGTCGCGAAGAAATTCTCCAGTAAAAATGCCGGGAAGAACGAAAAACAAGAATCGTGGGTTCTGTTTACTAAATGTGTTCACTCGTCCGAAAAAATTAATTCGTTTTCTTAAACACTCGCACGTAGTCTACAAACATTTTCTGGGGAAAGCTGGTCGAGTTGTCTGGCGGCCCTGGCCAGAAACCCCCTACCGCCAAATTTAGAATGATGAAAAATGGATGATCGTAGACCCACTTCGTTCCTGCGGGAAGATCAGCGGGAGTTCTGGTTGCGTAGAGATTATTGTCTACGAAAAACTTGATGCTCCCCGGGGACCACTCCACCGCGTACAAATGATAGTTATCCGCAAAATGTCGTCCATCCGGAAAAGAGAATGGCGAGCCAATTCCCTTCCCGCCCGAATAACCCGGTCCGTGGATAGTGCCGTGAACAATCGACGGCTCCTTTCCAATATTTTCCATGATGTCGATTTCCCCGCATGCCGGCCAGCCTACAGCTTTAATGTTGTCGCCCAGCATCCAGAATGCCGGCCACATTCCTTGTCCATAAGGGATTTTTATCCGTGCCTCGAAGCGACCATAAAGCTGGTCAAATTTTCCCGCGCTGTTCATTCTCGCCGACGTGTACGGCCGCGTAACCATGTCAGTTCCGGTGTAATTTTCCTTTACTGCCGTGATGACGAGTTTGCCGTCTTGAATCACGGCGTTCCGAGGACGGCTGGTGTAGTACTCCAATTCGTCGTTTCCGAAACCATTCCCTCCGGTCTCGAAAGTCCATTTTGTTGGATCCGGCGCTGAGCCGTCACTGCCATTGAACTCATCGCTCCAGGTTAGCGTCCAATCAGCATTCGAATTCGATTTCGTGTCGGAAGACTTCGAAGATGCTTCACTGTCATTTCTCAACGCAGCGACAAACAAAATCAATGCCGCGGCCGCGATTACTCTAAGAATCCTAATCCTCAATTCTTCCTCACTTCGGGTGCTTCGCTTCGGTCTCTATTCTCGTCTAGAATAAGTTGAAGAATCCACTATTCCCTTCTGCCGCACAAAAAGTCTTATGGAACTGCCTATCTACCAGGTCGACGCCTTTGCCAGCAAAGTCTTCGCTGGGAAATCCGGCAGCCGTTTGCCCCCTGAAAGAGTGGATCCCCGACGACATAATGCAGGCCGTGGCTGCGGAAAACAACCTTGCCGAGACCGCATTTTTTGTCGGCGACCGTGGAAGCTACAAGCTGCGCTGGTTTACGCCGCAAAGTGAAGTCCAACTCTGTGGACATGCGACCCTCGCCTCCGGTTTCGTGCTGCTCAATATTCTGGATCCCTCAGCAGCCAAAGTGAGTTTCGAAACCCTCAGCGGTCGCCTTACAGTAGAAAAAGATGGTGACTTATTGCTGATGGATCTTCCGTCTATGCCTCCCTGGAAGGCCACGCAGCCGCCCGCCGACTTGTTTTCAGGATTGTCGGCCAATGACACTCCACCGGTCGATGTTCAACAAGTTAAGAGCAACTACTTTGTTGTGTACGCAAACGAGCAACAGGTGCGAAATGTTAGACCGAATTTTTCGTTGCTCGAAAAACTTCATCCTTTCGGAGTCTGTATTACCGCTCCCGGGGATGAAGTCGATTTCGTGTCGCGTTATTTCGCGCCAAGTTATGGAATCCCCGAGGATCCGGTCACCGGCTCGACACATAGTTCGCTGATTCCATACTGGACGCAACGTCTCCACAAGAAGCAGCTCGTCGCGAGGCAGCTCTCTAAAAGAGGTGGCGAGATTCAGTGCGAACTTAGTAATGATCGTGTCCTGCTGAAAGGGTCCGCGGTCTTATATCTCAAAGGGTCAATCTGGGTTTAGAATTTCGTCCGCATCCATCATTTATGTGTGCATCCCGACAAGTCGCCACCCGCGAACAGGAATCGACCAAAGAGCTTACCAATCTTGTGCGTCAAGCCTGTCTTGTAGCCAAAGACGGCGCTACAAACACCTCAGAATTTATAGAGAACTCATCCAAGATGGCATTTCTCGCGGTGAAGGATTGCGAGAAAGAACTCGACCGCATCGAGCGCGAGGTTGACGAAAAAATTACGGGGGCAATCACAGATGTTACCGAGAGTCAGGCGCGGGAACTTCTTGGCTGTCTCAAATTCATTACCGACCTGGAACGCATTGGAGACTTAACCTGGTCTGTCAGTAAGCGATTGCAGCTTGTGACCTCGAAACTGGCAGCCGATGATAAACGCGACCTGAAGTCAATGGCTGGGACTCTGCAAGACATGTTGGAGCAAATCCATCAAGGCTTCGTCGATCGTGAAGTCGAACCCGCGAACTGGGTGTTGCTGAATGATTCGCGAATCGATCTGGCATGCCACGCCATGTTCCGCAGACATCTCGAAAGCACCGCCCGGCGTCCGCGCGAATACAGTACTCATCTTTTATTGATTGCGCAGGCCTTCGAGCGCGCCGGCGACCACGCCAAGAATCTTGCGGAAGAACTTCTTCACCTGGTGGAAGGCCGAAGCGTGCGTCACGAGGTAAAACGTCGACGGCCTGAAGGGTAGTAACTCTATCTCGCGTCTCTGGCTGCGGTCACGGCACGCAACACCGCCTGTGCCTTGTTCATACATTCCTCGAACTCTTTTTCTGGATCAGAATCCGCTACGATGCCCGCGCCTGCTTGCAGGTACGCTTTCTTCCCCTGCATCAACATGGTGCGAATCGCGATGCATGAATCCAAGTTTCCAGCAAAGTCAGCGTAAAGCACCGAACCGCCGTAAATTCCGCGCCTGGTCGGCTCCAGTTCTTCAATGATCTGCATGGCGCGAACTTTTGGCGCTCCGCTCAGCGTGCCTGCTGGAAAGCATGCGGCGAAAGCGTCCAGCGGACCCAGTCCTTCCCTCAAAGTTCCTTCCAGTGCCGAGACTAGGTGCATGACGTGAGAATAGCGTTCTACGTACATAAGATCGCGGACTTTCACCGATCCATATTCGCTTACCCGACCCAGGTCATTTCGTCCGAGATCCACCAGCATCACATGCTCCGCCCGCTCTTTTTCGTCATGCAGCATTTTTTGTTCGAGTAGCAAATCCTCCGCGACATCGCGTCCTCGCGGATGTGTCCCCGCGATTGGCCGATATTCCAATTTCCGCCCGGTCACCCGCACCAGCATTTCCGGAGACGATCCCAGGACGTGCGTATCCCCATTGCGCAAAAAATATAAATAAGGAGAAGGATTGACCGTCCGCAGAGCGCGATAAATATCGAATGGTGCGACCTCCGGCGAGAAATCAAGCCGCTGCGAAAGGACGACCTGGAATATATCGCCCGCAGCTATATATTCTTTTGCCTGCTTCACTGCGTCCGTAAAACGACGGCGGCTGGTTCCAGCGTGAATCCGCAGCTTAGGCTGCCGCGAGCTCCCTTTTTTCTGCCACTTCATGGACCGGATGCCCACAGCCAGTTTTTTTTCGAGTACGGCGATGTCTTTCGTAGCTCGCAGATAGGCTTTTTCCGGGCTCTCACGTGCGACGTCGGCCGCCGCGACAATGTGGATCTGATGCCTCAAATGATCGAATGCCAGTAACCGGTCGAAGAACATCAGTGAGCAGTCCGGTAGCTGTAAATCATCTTTTGTACGCGTTCCAATATTTTCGAATTGGCGAACAACATCGTATGCGAAATACCCCACTGCCCCCGCCGTGAAAGGCGGTAACCCGGGAACCTCAGCGACTTTGTGTTCGCCGAGTAGGTCTTTCAGAATTTGAATGACATTCCCCCGCCGCACTTCACGACGTTTCCCTCTTTGCAGCACAATCTCTTCACCGCTTGCCCAAACCTGCATGTACGGATGAGCGCCGAGAAACGTGTAGCGTCCGATCTGCTCCCCGCGTTCGACCGATTCCAGCAGGAATGCATTGGGTTCATTGGCGGCGACGGCGAGGAAAGCTGACACCGGGGTCAAAAGGTCAGCGGTGACGGACTTCACTACAGGCACAAGTGTGGACGCCCGCGCCAATTTCTGGAATTCTTTGTAGTCTGGAACCATCATCGAATCTGAATCAATCTGCGAGTGGATCTTCCGCTCAACGTTCGACAGTGGCAGCTTCCGCGGTTTTAATTTTCACTGCGATATCGATAAATGCCAACGCCGCGCGACTGAGCGCTTTGTCTTTCCGAAACACTAACGCTAAGTCCCGTCGAATTTTCGCATCGGACATAACGATGGTTGCGAGTACATTCGCCCGAACGTCTTCCTGCACGTTCGACCGCGCGATAAATCCCACCCCTACATCCGCCGCCACGAATCGCTTCAAGAGTTCGCTGGAATCCAATTCCATGGCGTATCTCGGCTTGAGCTTTCGTTCGTAAAATAAATTATCCAACCCATCCCGGGTATGTCCGGCTTTCGGCATCACCAGCGGGTAATTGGCGACCTCGGCCACGGTTGCGGATTTCATCTTCGACAGCGGATGCTTGGGCGGCGCAATAATCATCAATTCGTCCCGATGGATGAGCACCACCGTGAGTCTCGGATCATTTACCGGCAACGAAAGCACGCCAAAATCGACGGAGTTATCAATAATGGATTCCAAAATTTTCCCGTAGTCGGCACGCTTAATATTGACGGCGACATCCGGATATTGCTTCTTAAATTCAGCAAACACTTCCGGAAGAATGTGAAGGCATGTCCCTTCATTGGCGCCCACGATAATCTCGCCGCGTGGCACACGCTCAGTTTCCGCTATAGCTACCAGCACTGCGCGGCGGGCATCCAACGTTTCTTCCGCATATTTCTGGAAAAGTTTTCCCGACGCCGTTATGGACACCTTCCCGCCGGAACGATCCAGCAACTTAGCGCCCACCTCCTCTTCCAGCGAGCGAATTTGCGAAGAGATGGCTGGCTGCGTGCGGAAACGCTTTTCCGCGGCCCGCGAGAAACTCGACAATCGCGCAACTTCCAGAAAAGTTTCCAGCTGATCAAAATCCATAGGATGAAGCAGTCACGAAATAAGCTAACCGATCGAACCGCTTTGAGGACAATTTCCTGCCCCGCCGAAGTGACGTTGCCGGGGCTTTGCACAACGCGAGAAATTGTAGCAGGTGTACAATTTTTAGCTATCCTACGAAAGTATTTCTAAGCCACGATCTGTTACTGAAAATCCCTGAGCGAAATTAGGAGAGTGCATGGCTGATTCGAAACCGGCTGACGCGAAGAGCACGCTGGAGTTTGTGAAGAAAAATGGCGTCAAGATGCTTGATCTTCGCTTCACCGACCTGCCCGGATTGCAGCACCACGTTTCTTATCCCATAGAGCAATTGTCAGAAGCGTCGTTTGAAGACGGCTTTGGCATGGACGGATCTTCGATCCGAGGATGGGCCGCCATCCATGAGAGCGATATGCTGCTCATCCCCGATCCGACCACGCATATGCTCGACCCATTCACCAAAGTTCCGACGCTTGTTAATGACGTGCGAAGTCATTGATCCCGTTACCAAACAGCGCTATGACCGCGATCCACGTTACATCGCCAAAAAAGCCGAACTGTATCTTGCGTCCACCGGTCTGGCTGACACCGCCTATTTTGGAGCCGAGGCAGAATTTTTTATCTTCGATAATGTGCGTTTCGATCAGCGCGAGCAGCATGGTTTCTACTTTATCGACGCCGAGGAGGGCCGCTGGAACTCGGGCCGCCTTGAACAGAATTTAGGATACCGGCCGCGATTTAAAGAGGGATACTTCCCGGTTCCCCCCACCGATCATTATCAGGATCTGCGCACCGACATGGTGATGACCATGCAGCGCTGCGGGTTGGAAGTTGAATGTCACCATCATGAGGTCGCCACCGGCGGCCAAACTGAAATTGATCTCAAGTTTGATTCTCTGGTCCGATCCGCCGATCACATGATGCTTTACAAATACATCGTGAAGAACGTAGCCAATCAAAATGGCAAGACTGTAACGTTCATGCCAAAACCCATCTTCCAGGATAACGGTAGCGGCATGCACACTCACCAATCCTTGTGGAAGGACGGCAAGCCTCTCTTTGCTGGCGACGGGTATGCGGGAATTTCGCAGATGGCCCTCTGGTATATCGGAGGATTGATTCAGCATGGCCCCGCGCTGGCAGCGATTATTGCTCCGACTACCAATTCGTATAAGCGTCTTGTTCCGGGATTTGAGGCGCCGGTGAACCTGGCCTATTCGCGGCGAAATCGATCCGCGGCGTGCCGCATTCCTATGTACTCCGCATCGCCCAAAGCCAAGCGGGTCGAGTTCAGGCCGCCGGATCCCAGTTGCAATCCTTACATGGCTTTCGCCGCCATGATGATGGCTGGACTCGACGGCATCGAGAACAAAATTGATCCCGGACAACCGCTCGACAAAGATATTTACGATCTTGGTCCTGAGGAGTTGGCTAACGTTCCCTCGATGCCGGGTTCGCTCGAAGACGCTCTGAACGCGCTCGAGAAAGACAATTCATTCCTTTTGCGGGGAGACGTGTTCACCGAGGAACTGCTTCACACTTACATCGACTATAAGCGCACGAAGGAAGTCGATGCGGTGAGGTTGCGCCCTCATCCGCACGAGTTCATGCTTTATTATGATATTTAGAGTTTAGAAAGAAGCTAGGACATGTGGCTGACGCGGGAGCCCATCTGCGACTGCCCTAAGGGCTGGTGCAGCTTAGGAAGTTTCAGTGCCGCATCTTCGTTCGATTCGAACTCCCGCAGGTGCAACAAGCCGTCGGAAATTGCTTCCAGGCTGGCGTTCGACTTCTGCAACACCATCATCAGATACTTTCGCGCTACCGGGCGATCCGACGGATGAACCAGTTTCCACCAGCGTGTTACCGATTCCTGAACGTCGCCGCGCGTCTTTGCGTCCTCCACCAGCGCGTCGATGAGCTTATAGACCTTGCTCTTCACTGCCTGGTAAGAGATTGAAACTTCCTGACCCATGGTTTGTCTCCCACATGGTCATGGCAATATAGTGGCCAAACTCTATTTCTAAATCCTGCAATGACTTACGGGGATTAATTGCCCTCATCAATTCAACTTATTGGAGGAATAAAAACGTTTGATATGAATTTCTGTAGTATCCGTAGTCAGAAACATTGTCATCAACTTGTAACGCCCTTAATTTACTCAGATTTAAGTGACAAATCTCAGCCACAAATGGCCTTGGCGTCCGATACTATCGGCTCGATAATCGAAAGCAAAATGGACGAGTCCTTAAAAAACGAGGCCAGGACAGACGAGGCTTGGATGGAAGACGCGATTGCCGCCGCAAACACCGCCCTGGGGTCCGGAGAGGTCCCCGTCGGCGCAATCGTTGTTCTGAATGGCAAACTGGTAGGCCGGGGATGGAATAGTAATCTCAGCAAGTCTGATCCGACCGCCCATGCTGAGATTGTCGCCCTTCGCGAAGCAGCCACCGCCCTGGGAAACCATCGCTTAATCGGTTGTGAGCTGTTCTGCACCATAGAGCCCTGCGCAATGTGTGCAGGCGCGTTGATCCACTCCCGCATCAAGCGGCTCGTCTATGGAGCTGACGATCCCAAAGCCGGTGCCGTTCATTCTGTTATGCAAGTTCTGAATCATCCTCAGCTAAACCACCAAATGGAGGTTCGTGGAGGAGTCCTCTCCGACCGATGCGCTGAATTGTTGCAGTCGTTTTTTCGCGCCCGCCGCGAGGCTCCCCGTCCGCCCATCGTGGACTCACGCTAAACTTCTCAGTTTGTCGCGGCCGGAAACTACGGATAGACTTATGAATTCCGAGGTGAACGGATGTTAGTAGTAATGCAAGCGCATGCCGCGCCTGAGCAGGTGCGCGCGGTGTGCGACAAAATCGAGTCGCTAGGTTTTCGTGCCCATTCAATACCGGGCGCGGAACGGACGGCAATTGGAATCACTGGAAACCAGGGCGAAATCGAGGCTGGCACGCTGGATGAAATGCCCGGCGTTCAGGAAGTTATCCGTGTAACCAAACCGTACAAGCTCGTCAGCCGCGATTTCAGGCAAGACAATACCGTGGTCACATTTCCGGGTTCCGAGGCATCTGTCGGCGGGCCTACTCTTGCAATTTTTGCCGGACCCTGTGCCATCGAGAGCCGCGAGCAAGCGTTCGCCATTGCTGAGCGGGTTTCCCGCGCGGGAGCGCAATTTTTTCGCGGCGGCGCTTACAAGCCACGGACGTCTCCCTACTCATTCCAGGGAATGGGCGAAGAAGGTCTCCGCATCATGGCCGAAGTTCGCGACAAATTCGGCATGAGAATTGTTACTGAGGCTGTCGACAACGAGTCTCTCGAACTGGTAGAGGAGTATGCCGACGTAATCCAGATCGGCGCCCGCAACATGCAGAATTATTCGCTGCTTAAAAAGGCGGGCCGCTCCAGCAAGCCGGTGCTGTTGAAGCGTGGAATGTCAGCCACTCTGGAAGAACTGCTGATGGCTGCGGAATATGTGATGAGCGAAGGAAATTACAACGTGATTCTGTGCGAGCGCGGAGTACGAACTTTCGCGGATCACACTCGCAATACTCTGGATCTTAGCCTGATCCCGGCGGTGCAGCGACTGAGCCATCTTCCGATAGTTGTCGATCCCAGTCACGGTACCGGAAAACGAAATAAAGTCACGCCCCTATCGCGGGCCGCAGTCGCTGTCGGAGCCGATGGACTCATCGTCGAAGTCCACCATGATCCCGACAAAGCGCTGTCCGACGGCATCCAGTCTTTGTATCCCGATCAATTTGATGAACTGATGAACCAGGTGAGGCAGATCGCTCCGGTAGTAGGAAGAACGGTCGCAGCAGCTGGGACGCGCGTCACTGCAATATAAAATGCCAACGGAGGGACGGGCGCCCCCGCACGTCACCCGATAAACGTAACTGATCCTTCCTCACTTTGAAAAAGTTACTCTTCATCCTTCTTTCGCTGTCTATCGTAGCCGTACTCGGCTGGTGGTATTTTTACCCGCGCCCATTGCCAGATTACGGCCCCGCCTATCGCGAATATGCTTATGTAACCAACGGCAGGAGCAACACAGTTACGGTCATTGATCTTCGAACCTTCGAACCGCTGAAGACGATTAAAGTCGGCAACGGCCCCACCGGAGTCACAGCGAACAAGAAGAAAAACGAGATTTACGTGGTTAACAGCGGGTCCGGCAACGTCAGCGTGATTGATGCGGAGCGCAATCAAGTCGTGTCGGTCATTGGTGTCCACGGAGAACCTTACTTCATCTCTGTATCAGACGATGGCAAGCGAGGTTATGTAGCCAATTCAGCTTCGTCAAATGTCTCGGTAATTGATCTGGAAAAGCGGACGGTCATCGCCACAATTCGTGTCGGGCGCGCTCCGGGCCTCGCGAAGGTGTCACCGGACGGAAATACCGTGGTGGTAAGCAATCGCGACGACAATACAGTGTCATTGATCGACACCCGGCGCCTCGTGGTGCGCGCCACAGTTTCTATCTGCGCCCAGCCATCGGACATCGCAATTATGACCGATAGCAACAAGGCTTTCGTCGCATGTAGTGGAGCGGCTCAGGTTGCGTCCATCGACCTGAAGACCGGTGCGCTTCTGGCTTTGCTGGACGTCGGTAAAACTCCCGCACAGTTGGCGATGAAGCCGGATGGAGGCGAGTTGATTGTCTCGAATTTTGATTCCGACAGTATTTCGATTATCGAGACGGCGACCAACGAGGTAGGTGGCAGTTATCTGATTGGAACCCATCCCGCGCGAGGACTGGTCGCGCTCGATAACACGCGGCTATACGTCAGCAATTTTGGCTCAGACGCCGTGGCGGTCTACGACATCGATCTGGGAAAGTTAATCGCGTCGCTCACGGTCGGAAGTCATCCTGACGGACTCGCATTGTCGCAGAGCCAGAACTATCTGCTCGTACTTGATTCAGCTTCAGGGGACGTTACGGTGATTCAAAAGCGGCGTCCCACGAAATTGGAGCCGACGGAATATTCGTTGTTAACCATGATTCCCGTCGGAGATCAAGCCAACGACATTGCGGTAAAATCTTTCGTCCTGACGAAGTCAAAATAATCGAATCGACGACGCGATTCTGCTCACCCTTTGGCGCCGCAGCATTTCTTATATTTCTTGCCAGAGCCGCAAGGACAGGAATCGTTGCGACCGATTTTCGCGGAACCGCGCACCACCTGCTGCACCGTTTGATGCTCTCCGGAGCCCGCCATGCGCGCCCCTTCGAGTTCGCGACGCTTCCTGCGCTGAAAGTTTTCTTCAATTTCATCGACGGAAGTTGCGACCGAACGTGGAGGACGGTGCCCGTTGCCGCTTCCCCCAATCCGCTGGGACGGCACTCCGCTATCTGGACCTTCATGACCCGATGCTGCGCCCCCATCCGCCGGACGTTCCAGAATCTGCATGAGGTACAAATACCGGACCGTGTCCTCCTGGAAGCGCTGCATCATGGCTTCGAACATGTCGAAGGATTCGCGCTTGTACTCGATAAGAGGATCGTGCTGCCCATAGCCGCGCAGCCCAATGCCCTCCTTCAAGTGGTCCATGTCCCGCAGGTGGTCTTTCCATTGCGAGTCGAGCACGCTCAACATAATCATGCGCTCGTGGTAGCGCATGGCATCGGGACCTATCAGTTGTTCTTTTGCATCGTAACGGCCCTTGAGCTTGTCGAAAATTGCATCGCCCAGTTCCTGTCGATTCAGGTTCTCGGGATTTACTCCTTCAGCAAGAATGTCCACGCCAAACCGGGTGAAGATCGCATCCTTGAGGCCTTTCACGTCCCAGTTTGCGGGATGGACTTTTGCGCCACAGTACTGGTCCATCAGATTGCTTAAAATGCCCGAAACGTAATCTTCGAGAATGAGATCTTTTTGATCCAGTCCTTCAAGCAGTTGCCGGCGCAAGCCATAGACGGCCTCACGCTGCTTATTCATCACGTCGTCATATTCCAGCAGATGTTTACGGGCTTCGAAGTTCTGTCCTTCCACAGCCTTTTGCGCCGCTTCAATCCGGCGGCTGATGAGTCTTGATTCGATCGGTATGCCCTCTTCCATGCCAAGCCGTTGCAGCAGCTTTGACACCCATTCCTTGGCGAAGATGCGCATCAGGTCATCTTCCAGAGAAAGATAAAACCGCGAGGATCCAGGGTCGCCTTGTCTGCCGGCTCGTCCGCGAAGCTGATTATCGATTCGCCGAGACTCGTGCCGCTCGGTGCCAAAAATATGCAAGCCGCCGGCGGCGATTACTTCGTCGTGCTCTTTATCGGTTTGCAGCTTGTAGCGCTCAAAAATCTCCGTCCACTGATTTGTGGGGACAACGTACTCATTTCCCGCGTAATACCAGACCGTGCTCTTAGTCTCATCAACGTCAATCTGGATCTTCCCCTGCGCTGCCCGGAGTGGCTGGGCGATTCCCTTCTTCACACATTCCTGCTTGGCCATGAATTCGGGATTGCCCCCGAGCAGAATGTCGGTGCCGCGTCCCGCCATATTGGTCGCAATGGTCACCATATCTTTGCGTCCGGCTTGGGCAACGATTTCGGCCTCGCGCTCGTGATATTTGGCATTGAGCACCACGTGCTTGATGCCTTTTTTCTTTAGCAATTCTGAGAGCCGCTCGGACTTCTCGATGGACGTCGTGCCGACCAGCACCGGCTGCCCGGTCTGATGCAGTTTCTGGATCTCGTCCGAAGCTGCGAAATATTTTTCCTTCTCCATGCGATAAACAACGTCGGGATTTTCCAGACGCCGCATCGGCTTATTGGGCGGAATCACCATGACTTCCAGACGATAAATCTTGTCGAACTCCGGCGCTTCAGTCTCCGCAGTTCCGGTCATACCCGCCAGCTTCTTGTACATCCGGAAATAATTCTGGAAGGTAATGGTGGCGAGTGTCTGATTCTCGCGCTCGATCTTCACATTCTCTTTGGCCTCGACGGATTGATGCAGCCCGTCGGACCATCTGCGTCCCGGCATGAGGCGGCCGGTAAATTCGTCGACGATGATGACCTCACCGTCTTTGACAACATATTCGACGTCGCGATGATAGAGAGCGTGTGCCTTGATCGCAGTCTCGACATGATGCTTGAGGTCCCAGTTCTCCGGATCGGCGATATTTCCGATGCCCAGAAGTCCCTCGACCTTTTCCCAGCCTTCGTCGGTTACCGTGATATTGCGGTGCTTCTCGTCGACGACGTAATCACCAGTGAGCTGAGCCGGCTCGCCCGGCGCGACATCGATCTCTTCCCCTTTTTCGAGCTTCGGAATAATGCGATTCACGCGCGCATATTTGTCGGTCGATTCCTCGCTGGCGCCGGAAATAATCAATGGCGTCCGGGCCTCGTCGATCAAAATGGAATCCACTTCGTCGACGATGCCGAAATTGTGGCCGTGCTGCACGCAATCGTGCAGATCGAATTTCATGTTGTCGCGAAGATAGTCGAAGCCGAATTCGTTGTTGGTCCCGTACGTCACGTCCGACGCATAAGCATCGCGCCGTTGTTGGTCGTCAAGGTCATGAACGATTACGCCGACCGTCAGGCCGAGGAAGCGGTAAAGCTTGCCCATCCACTCCGAGTCGCGTTTCGCCAGATAGTCATTAACGGTGACAACGTGGACTCCGCGTCCGCTGAGTGCATTCAAATAAACCGGCAGAGTCGCGACGAGAGTCTTACCCTCTCCGGTTTTCATTTCTGCAATCTTGCCCTGATGCAGCACCATGCCGCCAATTAGCTGGACATCGAAGTGGCGCATATTAAGCACCCGGCGTCCGCCCTCTCGCACTACGGCAAAAGCTTCTACTAGGATGTCTTCGAGCGCCTCGTTAATCGCTTTGAAACGTTCGTCGTCAAGTTGCTTGCGGCGGTCAGGGTCGGCCTCTGGCTCATCCGCAATTTGCGGGACGCTTTCCTGAATGCGGCGCCGGAATTCCTCCGTCTTAGCTCGCAATTCATCATCCGAAAGCTTCTGCATCGCCGGCTCGAGCGCGTTAATCTCTTCGACGCGCGGAAGCAGCCGCTTAATTTCGCGTTCATTCTTGGTGCCGAAAACTTTGCCAATAAGCTGATTTATCAATCGATAATCCTTGAGGGGCGCACACCGAAAGGTTTATTTCGATATGTTAGAAGCCTAGCATATTAGATGCGGCTGCCGATGGTAAGTCGCGTGGTTACCGGAACTCTCGTCACGCTGATTTTCGTACAGTATTTACGGCTCCTGCGCGAAGGATTTACCGTGCCAAGCGATAAAGAATGCGGCAATACCGAAGAAATCGAAGCTCATTACCGGACCTCTGTCTACATTAAGGAAATTTGCGTTTTATTACGGAAAAATGGGATCGATGACTTATCGCCTGAGCTTCTCCACGCAGTAATCGTGCCGGACTTCGATGCCCTAAGGCGGCGCAAAATTGTCAATTCCAAGGAGGTCATTCGATACGACGTCGACAATCTATCGATTGGCCTTCCCGCGGCAAAGAAGCTTGGAAGTTACGAGATCTGGCAGGACCGGCTACCCCGAACCGCCGAGGGTACACTCGACCGACTAGCTGTTAAAAATGCGGTCGGGACTAGAGGTATGGGCGCGGAGACTTCGCACCAGATTCAGACCCGAACACCCGAAGAAGTGGCATGGCTCAATCGCGCAGAAATCAGACAGGCGCTGGACGCGTTGCGGTCGGCATTACCACAGGTAAAAGAGGCGCAACTTGACGACAATCTCGAACTGGATCTGGGATTGGATTCCCTTCAGCGGATCCAACTGGCAGTAATGCTGGCAGATGCGGTGGGCGGAAAATTGGAAGAGTCACGATTGTGTGAGATTTATACGGTTCGCGAAATGATAGACGCGATCCCGTTGCGTTTAGGACAAAAGCCTGCTGAGTCGAGCGGAACAGCTTGGTCGAGCCTGTTGCATGCGACGCCCGTGGACCGGGATCTGCACGAATTAGCTCGAAAGAAGGCGTTCACTGAACTTATCTGGTTTCTGCTCTTGCGAATTGTGAAGCTGCTCTCGCACATCGCTTTTCGCATCCGCGTATCAGGAATGGAAAAGCTTCCAGTCAATGGAGCTTTTATTCTTTGCTCCAACCATCAGAGCTATCTCGACCCGGTTATCCTGGGTAGCCTGCTGCCCTGGAGGTTGTTTCGAAATCTGTTTTCCGTCGGAACCAGCGAAGTCTTCTCGACACCATTCATGAAAAGTCTGGCGCGGTCGTTGCGGGTCGTAATCGTCGATCCCGATGCGAATCTGTTGCCGGCGATGCGGGCCGGCACTTATGGACTCCGCCACGGCCGCATACTGATTCTTTATCCGGAAGGCGAACGCTCCATCGACGGGACTCCAAAGACGTTCAAAAAAGGCGCGGCGATTCTATCCATCCACACTCAAGCGCCGATTGTTCCTGTGTCCATCGAAGGGTTTCACCAAGCGTGGCCGCGGGCTAAGTCTTTCCAAAGGTTTGTGCGGTTGCAGGTCACTTTTGGGGACCCAATCCATCTTCCGCCGGAAAGTGAAGCGTCAGAAGCTGCCTACGAAGAACTCACGGAAAAATTGAGGGAACAAGTAGTCAAGATGTGGCGAGATCAAATAGTCGACAACAAAGAAATCACATAGGGACACCGCCCCCGGCTGTTCCTACATGCTCTTTTGTTTGTTTGCTACTTCGCCCGTGGATGAGTCTGATCATAAACCTGAAGCACATGCTTCATTGAGAGCTGCGTATACCGTTGAGTAGTCGAAAGCCGCTCGTGGCCGAGCATTTCCTGAATGGCCCGCAAGTCGGCGCCCTCTTCGAGCATATGCGTGCCAAAAGCGTGACGGAGAGTATGCGGATGAACATCTGAAGACAAGCCTTTCGCCACCGCAATTTTCTTAACAATCCGGCCAACACTGCGGGTAGTGAGCCGTCCTCCTCGCTGATTGATCAGCAATGCCAAAGTGTTTTGATTCCTCACAATGACCACTTTTTTTCTCGCAGGCAAATAATCCGCAAGGGCTATTTTGACGCCTTCGCCAAAGGGAACGTAGCGTTCTTTTTTTCCCCTTGCCTCGAATAAGAATTATTTCGTCGCCCAACCGAATGTCCCCGAGACTGATCCCTGTCAATTCAGAATTGCGGATACCGCATCCGTATAGGAGCTCAAAGATCAGGCGATCTCTTCCTGGAAAAGCAGCAGCCTCCGGACTCGTCGATTCAAGTACTGAATTCATTTCTTCGATCGTAGGCACACGCGGTAATTTTTTTGCGAGCTTCGGCGTGGAAACCAGCGCAGCCGGATTCTGTTCTACGACTCCGTCCTGTGCGAGCCACCGATAAAGCGAGCGAACCGCCGCCAGTGCTCGAGCGACTGAACCCTTGCTGAGTCCACGGTCGTACAGAGACGACAAAAATCCACGCACCGTCAAATGATCGATATTTCGCCAGTCTCGCGAGCCCACATAATTAGAGAAGTTTGCGAGGTCACCCGAGTAAGCCTTGAGCGTATGAGCAGACGCATTCCGCTGCCGCAGCGTTCCCAGGAATTGAGAGACCGCTTTCGCGGCTGGCGTCTGACCTTGCCTCGTGCCCGCTTTCATCGCGCCTTCGCTCGCGGATGATGTTTTTGATAAACATTTTTCAGGCGATCCAACGCGACGTGGGTGTAAATCTGCGTGGTGGATATATCGGCATGACCCAAAATGGTTTGCACCGTGCGAAGATCGGCTCCGTTGCCTACCATGTGAGTGGCGCAACTGTGGCGCAGCATGTGGGGACTCGCGTTCCGCCCTATCGAGACTGAAGCCTCGCGCACGATTTGCCAGACCCGCTGCCGCGTCAATCTTGTTCCCCGCCTTCCCAGAAACAGAATTCCGGAATTCCGTCCTCCAGCGAGAATTGTTCGCGCGGAGCCGAGGTATTTCACCAATGCTTCCTGCGCCGATTTTCCCAGAGGGATAATGCGTTCTTTATCGCCCTTGCCGCGAACCACCATATAACCCGAGTCCAGCTTTAGATCTTCAAGCTTCACCCCTACAATCTCTGATACGCGTAGCGCTCCAGCGTAAAAAACTTCTAAGAGGGCATGATTGCGCACCGCGATAGCTTCATCACCTCGACTATCGAAACGCGTCTCCGAAGTTCGCAACATGGTTACCATTTCGTCTCGCGCCAGCGCTTTGGGCAAAACCTTCCACTGTTTCGGCGAGTCGATATTCAAAGTGGGATCAGCATCAATGATTTTATCCAACAGCAGATAGCGATAGAAATGGCGCAATGCCGAAAGCTTTCGTCCCACCGACCGGCCATCAACATTGTTCGCAAGTAGTTGTTGAATGAAATCGCGAACATCTTCTCGCCGCGCTTTGACCAGATTGCGTTTGCGGGATTCAGCGAAGCCAAGAAACTGGGTGATATCCGTTTCGTACGCGGAAATCGTTAGCGGCGCAAGCCCCTTCTCGATCTTTAGATAGTCGAGGAAGTCAGAAATTACGCCAGATTTAGGGCGCGGAGGCACAGAATCAGTATCGGCGCTATAGGACACGCGGAAAAGTGATGAAGGGGATGCTACTAGAGAAGATTGCATAAAATGTCATGCTAAGCGCCAGAAACATCCCTACAGTCAATGGGCGTGACGCCCCGTCCGCACTTCATTGAACACTTCGACCGCATAGAGCGCCCCTTGCGGGGTCTCTTCGTGCTTGAAATATGCAAACACATCGCGATTCGCCTTAAGATGCTCGCGGATACGACCGGTCATTTGCTGTCGTTCTTCAGGCGTGTAAGTAGGTTTGCGAAAACGGTAGTAGCAGAAGTCTGCGGTAATCACGTCTGGGGTCACTCGGTCTTCGGTCTCCGCAACACAAAGTGCCCGGTTGTAAGTTTTCAGCAGATCGAAGATTTCATCCGTGAACCATGACTCGTGACGGAACTCGAAAGCCGATGGCAAAGTTCGTGGCAATGCCGCTAAAAATTCTGCCAACACTCCCACATCTGATTTCATATTCGGCGGCAATTGAAACAACAACGGCCCTAACTTCTCGGCACGTGCCAATGGTTCAATCGTGCTCAAAAAGCGCGGAATAAAATCCTCCGTCTTCTTCAACCGCTTGATGTGGGTTATTACCTGGTGGGCTTTGATGGTGAAACGAAAATTCTCAGGAGATTCAGCAATCCACTTCTGTGCGGTTGTTTCTTTTAAAAGCTGGCGGAAGGTGAAATTGACTTCGACGCTGTTCAGTTGAGTACAGTAATACTTCAGAAAATTTTTCTGCGCCAATTTAGCCGGGTAAAAATCTGGCTTCCAGCCCGCATAAGCCCACCCCGAAGTGCCTGCAAAAAGTTGTGCCATTCATTGAAACTATATACGCCGGCTCTTTTTCTTGGGCGATGTCGACTTGCGCACAGATTTCCTTTTCGTCGTCCTGTCGGCTTGAGCTGCGATTTCGATTCCGGTTGAGATGGCGTCGGCCTGGGCTTCTTCGATCCCTGGCAACTTCGGCAGTTTCTGCTTCAGCGTAAGTACCGGAGCGAATAGATCTCCCATTTTATCCACTCGCTTAATTACCTCCTCCGCCTCAAAGACCAACAACTTTGCGTCTTTCTTCTTAAACGCCTGCTCAACTTCCTCCCATTTCACCGGCGTCGACACGGTGGGTCTCTCTCGGGCCCGCAGCGAATAAACGCTAACCGTGGTCTTATGCTCGTCGTTCTGGCTCCAATCGACCAACACTTTGCCAACCCGCAACTGTTTTTTCATGTCCGAAACCACGAGGTCCCTGTGATTATTTTCCAGCAAGCGAGCGAGCGCGTGCGCGAACGGTTTGGTTTTTTCATAGCTGGTTGGAGTATTCAATGGCACGTATATTTGCAAGCCTTTTGAGCCGGAAGTTTTAGGAAAACTTTGCAAGCCAAAATGTTCGAACACTTCACGCAGCCAAAAACCGACCTGGCAACATTGAATAATGGTTGCAGGCGGCCCCGGATCCAGATCAAACACCATCATTCGTGGACAACCAATATTCTTGGCTAACGATAATGACGGATGAAGCTCGATCGCGGCGAGATTTGCCACCCATATCAAGGTAGGAATGTCATTGGCCAGGATGTAATTTACGTTGCGCTGATTTCCTTCACTCCAGATCGGAGCAGTCTTGATCCAGTCGGGACGATGCTTGGTAGCATTCTTCTCGAAGAAGAATTCCTGATCCACTCCTCCGGGATATCGCTTCAGCGTGAGAGGCCTTCCATGCAGTTGTGGAACCAGCGCCGGGGCGATGCGGGCGTAGTAGTCGATTACTTGTCCTTTGGTAAATCCGGCAGCCGGATACAGGACCTTATCCAGGTTGGTGAGTGTCAGCGTCCTGCCTTCGATCTCGATGGAATTTGAAGTGCCCACGCTCACCCTTTCCCCAGAGTCCCGTCTTTGATGCAGGATGCATAGATTGTGTCATGCTTGGTTTGACAATCTCCCCTTCCGCAACGTACTTTCAAATTTCCGCTCTCCTTGCTTTGAATTGTTGAAGTTCCGTCGTGGAGGTTCGATGAAATACCGCGTTTGTTCCCTTCTGGTCGCCGCTTGTTTTATCACATTTGCCATCAGTCCGCTTCAGGCCCAGGACCTGGCTGCATTCGAAAAGCGCGTGACGGTCAAAACATTGCCAAATGGACTAACCGTAATCGTCTGCGAGCGGCCCGAAGCGCCGGTTTTTTCGTTCTTTACTCTGGTGGACGCAGGCTCAGTGCAGGACCCTCTCGACGAGACCGGACTCGCCCACATGTTCGAGCACATGGCATTCAAGGGCACCGACAAGATAGGAACGAAAAACTATGAAGCGGAAAAACTCGCATTAGAAAAAGTTGAGACCGCGTACGCGGAATATATTCGCGAGCGCGATCGGCCCATTAACCGCGACGACGCAAAAATAAAAGCATTAGAGAAGACCTGGCAGGATGCGATCAAAGACGCCAACCAATACGTCATTCCCAACCAGTTCGGCCAGATTGTGGAGAGCAATGGCGGCGAAGGAATGAATGCGTTTACTGAAGATGACGAAACCGCTTACCACTATTCGTTTCCGCAGAATCGGCTGGAACTGTGGGCTTATCTTGAGTCGGAGCGTTTCCTTCATCCGGTGATGCGGGAGTTTTACAAAGAGCGAAATGTCGTTATTGAAGAGCGCCGAATGCGGGTTGACAGCGAGCCCTTTGGCCGGTTACTCGAGCAGTTCACCACGGCGACATTTCAGGCCAGCGAATATCATCGTCCAACCATTGGATGGATGTCAGACTTGAATACTTTTTCGGCGACCGACGCAGCCAAATTTTTTCACGAATATTACATTCCCTCCAACATGGTGGTAGCTGTTGTTGGGGATTTGAAAGCATCCGAGACAATGCCGGTCATCGAAAAGTACTTCGGCAGAATCCCGTCCCATGAGAAGCCCGACGAGCGCAACACCGCTGAACCGCCGCAAAACGCTGAGCGTCGTATAGTGCTCCACGAAAAATCGCAGCCCATCTATATAGAGGGATATCATCGGCCCGACTACCGCAGTCCAGACGATGTGGTCTATGACGCCATCGCTGATCTCATGTCTTCCGGACGTACCTCCCGCATGTATCGCGCCTTGGTTCGCGACAAGAAAATTGCATCGGATGCCGAGGGATTTACCGATTATCCCGGCGTCAAGTATGCGCATCTCTTTGCATTCTTCGCCGTCCCGCTGCCGGGACACAAGCCGCAGGAAATGGGCGAGGCCATTCACACTGAACTCGAGCGGTTGAAAAACGAAGACATCAGCGACGAAGAACTGAAAATGATTAAGACGCGTGCGAAGGCAAGCGTGTTGCGCGGCCTCGATAGCAACGAGGGACTGGCATCTCAACTGGCAACCTATCAAGCTCGGTTTGGAGATTGGCGCGAACTGTTTCGATGGGTCGATCACATTGATCACGTCACCAAGGCCGACATCCGCCGCGTAGCCAATCAAACTTTCGTGGAAGGAAACCGCACAGTCGGGATGATCGAGACAATGCCACCTTCTGCCTCGGCTAGCGGCAAGGGAGGTGCACAGTGAAAACTCAGATTCGACTGACTCTCGCAACCTTATTATTATCGGCCCTAGTTTGCCCTACCCAATCCAATGCCCAAGCATCGGATTGGCAGAAAATTAAGATTCCTACGCTCCGCGATTTCCATCCTGTCGAGCCGAAGCGCATTGAATTACCCAACGGCATGGTGATTTTTCTTCAGGAAGACCACGAACTGCCCTTGATAGACGGAGTCGCAAGAATCCGCGGAGGCTCTCGCTCAGTGCCTGCCGACAAAACGGGCTTGATGGAAGTTTACGGGGAAGTCTGGCGCACCGGCGGCACCAAAACCCAGACCGGCGATCAGATGGATGACTTCCTCGAAATTCGCGCGGCCAAAGTAGAAACCGGACCGGGCATAGACTCTTCGACTATTTCATTCTCCAGCCTCAAAGAAGATTTCCCCGATGTCTTCATAGTATTCAATGACCTGCTTCGCCATCCGGAATTCCGCCAGGACAAAATCGATCTGGCAAAGGGCGAGCTGTTCGACGCAATTTCCCGACGAAACGACGACATCGGAGAGATAGCGGCCCGCGAGTCCGCGAAGCTTGCCTATGGAAAAGACAATCCGTATGTAAGAGAAGCCGAATACGCCACGGTCGGCGCCGTCACTCGAAAAGATCTAGTCAGCTGGTATCAGCAGTACGTCCAGCCTAACAACATTATTCTCGGCGTAGTCGGAGACTTCGATTCGACCGCGATGGAGGCACAGCTGCGCGAAGCCTTCGCGTCATGGCAAAAAGGTACTGCGCTGAACGAACCGGCCATCGAATTCCATCCCGAGAAACCTGGATACTATTTGGTTCCCAAAGAAGATGTAAATCAGAGCTCGATTCAAATGGTTGCCCTCGGAACCACTCGCGACAATCCTGATTATTATGCGCTCAATGTTTTCAACGAAGCTTTTGGCGGCGGATTCTCTTCACGACTCTTTCGCAACATTCGCACCGCTCTGGGCCTGGCCTACTCGGTTGGCGGCGGCGTCGGCGCGCGTTTTGACCATCCGGGCGTGCTGCGACTCGACATGGGAACCAAGAGCGCAACCACCATCGAATCCATTCAAGCTCTTTATCAGCAGATCGACGAATTGCAAACCAATCCAATTTCCGCGGAAGAAGTCCAACGCGCCAAGGATTCAATTCTGAATTCGTTTGTCTTCAATTTCGATTCGCCTGAAAAAGTTTTGCGCGAGCGAATGGCATACGAGTTCTACTCGTACCCTTCCGATTTTCTGGAACGCTTTCGCGCCGGAATTGAAAAAGTAACCACCGCCGATGTCGCTCGCGTCATCCCGAAATATCTTCACAAAGATCAGTTGAAGATCCTGGTCGTCGGCAACACCTCTGAGTTCGACAAACCGCTTTCATCTTTGGGACCCGTCAATGCTCTCGATATAACCATTCCCGCGCCACCCCAGGAGAAATCCGAGGAACCGGCCGCCGCGCCCACCGGATCCAATCCTGAAGGCAAAGCGTTGGCGGCCAAAGTCGTCGATGCCATGGGAGGATTAGCGAAACTTCAGTCCGTCAAATCGCTGCACTCTGATCTTGTCCTCACCCGCAAGACTGCCGAAGGCGACGTGCCTCTCGCCATCCAGACCACCATTGTTTTTCCCGACCGAATGCGCGCCGATGTTATGGCTCCTCAGGGCACCATGACTATCGTGGTCTCCAGCAATTCAGGATTCATGTCCGCCGAGGGCATGGGAGTACGCGACATGCCGCCGGCGCAGAAAGCCGACAGCATGCAGCAAATTCATCGCGACCTCATTTTCGTCGGACAACATTTGAACGATCCTGCATTCACCTTTCATTCCGCGGGAAGCGAAAATTTCGGCGGCACCAAGGCGGCCATTCTCGACGTCAACGGCGCCGGAGTAAATTTGCGCTGGCTGGTCAATCCCCAGACTGGACGCATCCTCAGCGAAACCTACGATTCCATGGGTCCATCCGGAACTTCGCATGACCAAACCGATTTCGAGGATTGGAAAACAGTTGACGGATTCACCTTGCCCTATCTCCGAAAGAACAAGCAGAACGGACAGGATTCCGGCGTGGTTAAGTTCAATAAGATTGAGATCAATCCCAAAGTGAATCCTCAGCTATTCGACAAACCTAGCACCGAGGCCAAAGCCACGCAGTAGGATCGGCGTTGCCTTTCGTTCCGTCAACTGCGGCGCTGACGACTTCGGAGAGGATTTGAAGTTTGGACAGCGTGTTTGCTTTTAATCCTCGGCTTTGCGCCCAGACATACGAAGGTCAACCCGCCGCGGATTAGCTGACTAGCAATACAGCAGAGGCGCTGACTACACAGGTAAGCTTCTTCTTACTCCATTCCTCAAACCTGTTCGCGGGCTTCACCTAGACTCACGCTGACTTCCATCTTCTTCTTTCCCCGATATATGGTCATGCGGATGGTGTCCCCCGCACGGTGATTGTTCATAATCCTGGACAGGTCGGTTTGATCCTGCACTTTCTGGTCGTCTACGCCCACGATCAAATCCCCACCGAGGGTGATCGGGATATTTCCCAGATAGCCGCGTTCATTTCCTCCGCGAAGGCCTGCCCTCTCCGCCGCACCGCCGGGGATCACCTGCACGATAAGAAGTCCATAATCTGCTGCCAGGCCCATTTGGTCGGCGAGTTCGGCGCTGATAGGGATGGTGCGAACTCCCAAAGCAGGTCTTCTAACGCGGCCTTGCGTGACCAGATCATTGAGAACTGCCTTAGCGGTATTGATGGGAATCGCGAAACCGATACCAGAGCTCTGGCCCACGTTCGGCGCGGACGCAATCATGGTATTGATGCCAATTACTTCGCCATGCCAGTTGAGCAGTGGACCGCCGGAATTTCCGGGATTGATCGCAGCGTCGGTCTGGATAGCTTCGTCGATGGTCAGGCCGTCGGGTTCCTGAACCGAACGAATCGAGCTCACGATGCCGCTGGTCAGGGTGCCGGAGAGTCCAAAGGGATTCCCGATGGCATAAACTTTCTGGCCCACTTGAAGTTGCGTGAGTCTCCGAGAGTCATCGCCGATAAATCAGACGCCTTAATCTGGATCACCGCCAAATCGTGGGAACGATCATTCCCGACGACGGTTGCCTTATATTTCTTGCGATTGTGCAACGTTACTTCCACCTGGCGCGCACCCTCGATCACATGCAAATTAGTGAGGATGTGACCTTCTTTATCGATGATGAAGCCGCTATCCCTGACCCTCCTGTGGAACCAGCCCGTAGAAGAAATCAAAAGCTACCGCCCGGGACGTGATATTTACGACCGACTCTATATTTTTGCGGTAGACACTGATGTTATTTTGCTCATCGGCTATCGATGGGATTGCTGCTGCTTGATGCCTCGGTGATCTCGACTCGCGTGGGATGAGCTGATCCAGGAATTTGCCGGCGAGTTAGAGCGATAAGTAGTTATGTAAAAAAATCCAGCGCACAAAATCAGAACAAAAATAAGCGCCCGCAAGCCTTTCATGAACCAGTCACCTCTCGAATAGTGAAACACAATTTTAACGTGTTATTGCGGAGACAAAAGGGTCGATGAAGTGATATGTTCAGCCGATTTTGGTTTGCGGGAGAGCAGCGGCGCTGACGTAGTAGTCAGCAGTTCCCGGCTCCAGGCGGCGGCCTTCGGAATTGAATATCTTGAAGGAGGCGAAACCGGCTTTTTGCAGGGCGAACTTTAAAGTTGTGGCGAGTACGCCGAACCCATATTTGAGGCTTCTTCTAAAGTTGATGGAGGAGGCTTCCGCGAAATATTTCGTCGGGCATGAAACTTCACCAATACGAAATTTGAAGTATGCGCACTGCGCCAGCACTTCGTTGTCAAAAACGAAATCATCCGAATTTTCGAGCAGCGGAAGCGTGAGCAAGACCTCGCGGCTAAAGGCACGATACCCGGTGTGGTATTCGGAGAGCTTGAGCCCAAGAAACACATTTTCAACCGCAGTCAAAAACCGATTCGCAACATATTTATAAAAAGGCATTCCCCCATGTAATGCCTGACCGCCGATAATCCGGGAGCCAAGCACTACATCGTAAACGCCATAGGCAACCATGCTCGCCATCGCCATCACCAGCAAAGGGGTGTACTGGTAGTCGGGATGCAACATGATGATCACGTCGGCATCTTCCGCCAAGGCCTCTCGATAGCAGGTTTGCTGATTGCGTCCATAGCCGTAGTTGCGATCGTGAACAAAGGCTTTCAGTCCCAACTTTTCAGCGACCAGGACGGTGTTATCAAAACTGTGATCGTCCACCAGAATGCAGACGTCGACGACCTCTGGCACCTCGCTGACAGTTGCGTGAAGTGTCTTTTCCGCGTTGTAGGCGGGAAAAACGACGGCAATTCGTTTTCCATTAATCATTGCCTATAAGCCCTAAGCTCGATCGATTCGTTTACGTTAAAAATCCGCCATGATAAGTTACCTGTCTACCTTCACGCGGCTGTTTCGCAACAATATATCAATTGGAAGAATATCAGTGGGCACGGATTTTTCTTAGGCGTTAACGAATTATGCCGGCAATGTTAGACAATTCTGTTCAAAAAGAATCCGCAGGCGTCGGTTTAATTTATTTGGATTTCGTCATCACCGGGGTGGTAATGACCCTGCTGGGGCCAATGCTTCCGCTGCTGTCGGCCCGGTGGATTTTGAATGATACGCAAGCGGGATATTTGTTCATGGCACAATTCGCCGCCTCTATTGGCGGAATGTTGTCATCCGGGCTTCTCGTCAACCGTTTTGGATACCGCATCACTCTTTTATTCAGTTTGAGCGTCATGGCTGCTGGCGTGGCAATGCTTGCCCGCGCAAACTGGATGTTCGGATTAGTTTCGGTTTGCGTCTTCGGAGCGGGTTTTGGAGTAAATACGCCAGCGGCGAATTTGCGCATCGCCAGAACCAATCCTCTGAAAGCTGCGTCCGCTTTAAATCTGCTTAATTCTTGCTGGGGAATAGGGGCGATGGCGTGCCCTTTGCTGGTCGCGGCGGCTCAACGCTCGCGTCATGTTTCCCTGTTTTTGTATGGGACGTCGATCTCCCTGGTCGCGCTGGCTGTTTGCCTGGGCCGGGTTCGATTTACTTCCGACGGACCGGTATTATCCGAAGTCCAGATCGGGGGTTCGAAAACGAAGACATGGGATCACCATCTGCTTCCAATCATTGCAGTGTTGTTTTTCGTTTACGTCGGCACTGAGAATTGCGTGGGAGGGTGGGTAGCTTCCTATGCCCGGCGAATAGATTCGCACGCGCTGTGGGCGATGACTCCATCATTTTTCTGGGGAGCGTTGCTATTCGGACGCTTTACTGCGCCATTAGTATTGCGGCATGTGCGGGAGACCAAACTGGCAACCCTGGGCGTCGGCATGGCGGCTGTCAGGGATTCTCATTTTGCTGATGTCGAAATCAATTTCGGCAGTCATGCTGGGCGCCACTGTCGCTGGGTTGGGATTGGCGTCGGTATATCCGATTAACGTTTCGCTTCTTTCCCATTGGTTCGGGGAACGCACACCACGCATTAGCGGTGCAATCTTCTCGTGCGGAAATTTTGGAGGAGCAGTCCTGCCATGGGTCGTGGGCGCGTTGTCCACTCGTTTCGGTAGCCTGAGAACAGGGTTCCTCGTCCCATTGGCGGGAACGCTGGGTATGCTGATTTTTTATCTGGCGCACCGACACCCGAAGGTCCTCGCCGTCGATAATGAGCAAATCACGTAGGGACAGGCCAGGGCGGATGTCCCTGATGCATAGATCCTTCGTCGCAACAAAAGCGACTCAGGATGACAATGATTTGGTTGGTTTTGCGGAGCCAAGCTACGCGGAACAGGCGGGAATGCCGTTCCGTACGTGGCCCTTTTCTGCTGGAGGGCCGAAGCCGGCTGTCCCTGGGTTAGTCTTGTTGCTAGAATATTGGCAGCGATTTTATGGGCCCAAAGCGCAATCTATTCGAAAAGATTTGGGATGAGCACATAGTTCGCACTCCGTCCGACGGCTTGCCACTGCTTTACATCGATCTGCATCTGGTGCACGAAGTAACTTCTCCTCAGGCGTTTGAGGGTTTGCGGGTTGCGGGGCGTAAGGTTCGACAGCCGTATCGCACTGTAGCGACCGTCGATCACAACATTCCGACTGAACCTCGCGGCACTCCGATTTTCGATCCGATCGCCAAGCGTCAGATTGAAGCATTACAGAAAAATTGCAAAGACTTCGGCGTTCCGCTGTTTGATATGGATTCCGCCGAACAAGGCATCGTTCATATCATTGGGCCGGAACTCGGCCTCACGCAACCGGGGATGACCATCGTCTGCGGAGACAGCCATACCAGCACTCATGGAGCGTTCGGTTCATTGGCATTCGGGATTGGCACGTCGGAGGTAGAGCACGTTCTGGCGACGCAGTGCCTGCCGCAACGCAAGCCGAAGACGATGTTAATCAAGGTGGAGGGCAAACTGAGCGAAGGCGTGACTTCAAAAGATCTGGCGTTGGGAGTTATTGGTCAAATTAAGACCGATGGCGCCACAGGTCACGTAATCGAATATTCGGGCGAGGCCATCCGCACATCTCTCCATGGAAGGCCGGATGACGCTTTGCAACATGAGCATTGAGGCGGGAGCGCGGGCAGCGATGGTCGCGCCCGATGAGACGACTTTTGCCTATATGAAAGGACGGCGTTTCGCGCCCAAGGGAAGCGACTGGGATGCGGCAGTCGCACGCTGGCGGGACTTGCATCGGATGAGGGCGCGGCTTTTGACAAGGTCATTCACGTTGATGCCTCGAAGATCGAACCGCTCGTGACCTGGGGCACAAATCCGGGAATGGTCGTTTCAGTTGGCGGCCGAGTGCCTATTTTGAGCGAGTTGAAGAACGGCGATCGCGAGTCGATCGGAAGAATGCTCGAATATATGGGATTGGAGCCTGGCACGCGCATAGAAGATATCGCTGTTGACCGAGTATTTATTGGTTCTTGCACGAACTCGAGGCTTGAGGATCTTCGCGATGCTGCGCGTGTTGCCAAGGGCCACAATGTAAATGCAAAAGTTCGGGCGATGGTTGTACCGGGATCCCAGACCGTAAAACGGGAAGCCGAACGCGAAGGCCTGGATAAAATTTTCCAGGAAGCTGGATTTGAATGGCGGGAATCCGGATGTTCCATGTGTCTGGGAATGAATCCCGACATCCTACAACCGGGAGAGCGATGCGCCTCAACCAGCAATAGAAATTTTGAAGGACGGCAGGGCCGTGGGGGACGAACCCACTTGGTGAGTCCTATGATGGCCGCGGCAGCAGCGATTGCAGGACATTTTACGGATATTCGCGATTGGGATTTTAAGAGTTAATTCATGCAACCATTTCGAACTCATACCGGCCGAGTCGCTCCGCTGGATCGCGCAAATGTTGATACTGACCAGATTATTCCCAAACAGTTTTTGAAGCGCATTGAGAAAACCGGCTTTGGCGAGTTTCTCTTCTTCGACTGGCGAAAAAGCAAAGATGGCACTGCCTGATCCTTCATTTTTTCTAAACCAACCTCGCTACTCAGGAGCAAGCATTCTGGTCACAAACAAGAATTTCGGATGCGGTTCGTCGCGCGAGCACGCGGTGTGGGCTCTGGAAAATTATGGCTTTCGAGTAGTAGTTGCGCCGTCGTTTGCCGATATTTTTGCCAATAATTGTGTGCAAAATGGCGTGCTGACCGTTGTGCTGCCTGAAGCACAGGTGGCAGGAGATTCTTCGACGCGCGGGCGAGGTTCCGAATTATGAACTCACGGTAGATCTTGAATCACGTACCGTAAAAGACGAGCATGGTCTTGCGGCTAACTTTCAGATTGACGAATCCAGCCGCCATCGCCTGCTAAATGGATTAGATGATATTGGCATGACGTTGCAGCACGAAGCAGATATAGCTGCTTACGAGAGCAAGCATCCACTTCCCGCCAGTTCGTCATTCTGACGATTTGTTTTTGCAAAAAAAAGAGGCCCTATTGCTAGGGCCATCCATTTAAAGAGGCAAATTGGAAGGCGTTTAGGAAAGGAGAATAAAGAGCACCGCTCCGAAAACGGAACGGCTCAGGGTGAAATGTTTTAGGAACGTGGTCATTATTTAGTACGGCCTCTTTGTTACAGAGGTAAGAAGCATGTTAGCGGCCAAAAATCTTGGGTCTTCCGGCGCATGCCTAGCCCAGCGAAACCATTGATAATGCATGCTTAATCGTTTGGTAGGAGTTTACCCGCGATGAGCAGTTCGGATGAGTGGGGAGTTCAGCGAATGCACAAACCTGCACATTCGCTGTACCTGAATATAAGCGGAAGCTATGAGTTTCCGGCGACTGTCCGCAATTTACCCGGCAGGAAATGATAGGGAGGCCAGGGACCGCTGATGACGAGCTCGCAATTTTTAAGTTGTTTGGCAGCGCTGGTGTAGCGGTTCTGATATTTTTCAACTGCTTTGGAGTCAATCAAGTGGGCGATGTCAATCAACATTCCGTCGGTGTTTACGCGTTTACAACTGATTTCTTCTTCCAGCGGATTGAAAAGCTTATGAACCTGGACTGACAATGCGCGTGCTTTCGTCTGCCGCTCGCGGTCTTTAAAAGCTTTATCCCGCAACTTCATTAAATAATCCCCGCCAACTGTATCGGGCAGCGGCACGTCGGCTACGGCGCCTCTTATGGATCCGTCTCTGACTAACAATTTCAAATGCATCTCGGCCTTGCCGCGAAGCTTAGCGACACTTTCTCCGAAAGCCCGCCGGTTTGCGCGGACGGCTTGCCTTAGGGCATCGTCAGTATCGAAGATCGTGCCAAAGCGAAATGGCAATACGGTGCCAGTTCGAAAACAAACGCTTACAACGCGCGCATGTTCCAGCACATGTTTTTCTTCGAGTTGACCGTTTTCGGTGGCTCGGTCATATTCCGTGACTATGACGGCAAAATCGCCGCTCGGGTAACTGAGGACTGGGGCTCCGTTTACGCCTTGAATTCCGTCTAACAAAAAAGGACGGCGGCTTCGAGTACCATTATTTAGGGCTTGATGCTCTGTGAGGCAGTACGCGTACCACGACATAGGGTCTCTCCGAACCTGGTTCGAGGCGAATTTCACCTAGAACGGGGGATAGCTCGTTAACGACTCTAGAACCTTGGAAGTAAGGGTGTTACTTGACGAGATGAACGCGAATCGCCGCGTCCATGTTGGATTCTACTACTTGTTGCAGAATAAATGCAACCATTTTGTTGCATGGAGCATCTTTTGCGCTTCGAAAAGCGTTGCGCTCTTCGCCGCAGAATAAATATTTCCGTAATTTCAAAAACAATATTCTTCGGAATGACGACGTCTCCTCTTCATTCAACGCGGAAATTCGCTACATGGCTTCAGTGCGTTTGCGTAAAAACGCTGGGACATCAAGATCCGCGTTCTCGAAGTTCGCCATCATCATCCCGTCGCGCATGCTGTCGATACCTATGGTTGGGGGATGAAACTCTGCTTCGTCCGGGTTTGGGTTTCCATCACAATTGGTTTGGCGGGCTCTTTGGGTTCTGGATCCCTGCCGGAGAAATATTCCGCCTCAGCTTCGGTGTGGCGAGAGTCGCTAAATCCGGCAAAAGATTCTTCCCTGCGACGGGAGCGTGATCCGTCAAAATCTTTGAAGCCGGTGGCAATTACCGTTATTTTCACCGAGTCCTTCATTTTTTCATCCAGCACCGCGCCAAAAATAATGTTGGCATCATCGTCGGCCGCGCTTTGGATGATGGTGCAAGCTTCCTGCACTTCAGCAAGCTTGAGCGACGCAGATCCCGTTATATTGATGAGAATTCCGCGCGCCCCATCAATGGCTCCGGCCTCAAGCAGCGGGGACGCAATTGCTTTCTGCGCAGCCTCGGTGGCGCGGTGGGCTCCGTTGGCGGTTGCTGTGCCCATGACTGCGTAGCCCATGCGCGCCATGATCGCCTTCACGTCGGCAAAATCGCGATTGATGATTCCAGGGATAGTAATGATGTCGGAAATTCCCTGAACTCCCTGTCGAAGTATGTCATCGGCGACCCGAAAAGATTCGAAGAATCCGGCATCTTGAGCGACGCCGAGCAACTTTTCGTTGGGAATTACGATGGTAGTGTCCACGGATTCCATTAACTCGGAGACGCCGCGTTCCGCTTGCTGCATTCGCCGTTTGCCTTCGAACGCGAATGGTTTAGTCACCACCGCCACGGTGAGCGCTCCCATTTCGCTCGCCAGCGAAGCGATAATCGGCGCCGCGCCAGTTCCCGTGCCTCCGCCGAGACCGGTGGTTACGAACACCATGTCAGCGCCTTCAAGCGCTTCAATAATTTTGTCGGAGTCTTCGAGGGCAGCTTTTCTTCCGACTTCCGGATTGGCTCCGGCTCCGAGGCCGTTGGTGAGCTTCACTCCCAGCTGAATCTTCATAGGCGCTCGCGACATGCGAAGTGCCTGAAGGTCGGTGTTGGCGACTACGAATTCGATTCCTTCCATGCCGGCATCGATCATGCGGTTAACGGCGTTGCCGCCGCCTCCGCCGACCCCGATGACTTTGATTTTTGCGTCGCTTCGAGCTTCTTCAAAACTGATGCGAATATCGTTTTCTTTTTTCATGATTGTCCGGCCTCGCTTTTGATTTTTCTTTTTCTGATCCTGCGAATAATTTTCTATGCGCCTTTTGCAGCAAACATCGATTTCAGTTTCGAACTCCATCGCCCATCTGTTAGTCCTCTTGCATTTCGGGCGCGATGGCCATAAAAGATCAAGCCAATCGCCAGGGCGTATTCCGGATGCGCCAGAGTCGATGGCATCTTGGCTAACGGCGAAGGCCAGGCCAGTCGAATTGGGCGGCGCAAAACAGAATCCGCGATATCGAGAATTCCCGGAATCGTGAGGCTCCTCCGGTTACGACAATTCCCGCCCGGCAGTTGTCCAGCATGCCGCTGTGCCGAAGGTCGTCTCGAAGTATTTCGAACAATTCGCGAGCGCGCGGTTCCAGGATTTCTCCAACCATCCGCTGGGAAATCATTCTTGAAGGGCGGTCCCCTACCGACGGAACTTCAACCTGATTTCCTTCGGGAATCAGAGTTACGGTTGCGTTTCCGTACATTTTCTTGATCTTCTCGGCATCGGCGAGAGGAGTGCAGAGACCCAGAGACAGGTCGCTGGTAAAGTGATCGCCTCCAATTGGCAAGACCGCGGTGTGTGCGACTGAGCCTTCGTGGAACACCACCAGACTGGTGGAGCCGGCTCCGAGGTCAATGAGACAAACTCCAAGTTCCCGTTCATCGGCGCGCAATACGGAATCTGAGCAAGCAAGCGGCTCGAAAATTGTGTCGTCCACGTGCACCCCTGCACGGTTTACCGCGGTGACTACGTTTTGAGTTGCACTGGATCCGGCGGTGACCATATGCACCCGGACTTCGAGGCGACTCGCCAGCATGCCAAGCGGGTCATTAACGCCTACCTGGTCGTCGAGAATGAACTCGTGCGGAAGCAGATGCAAGATTTCGCGATCCGCTGGCAAAGGAATCGCACGGGCTTTGTCTACTGCCAGGCGAATTTCGTCGCGAGAGATTTCTCGGGCGCGAGTTCCGAAACTCAGGCCGCCGTGGGTGTTGAGGCCGCGCACGTGGGCTCCGGACACTCCCAGGACACAATGTTCTATCGGACATCCCGAGACATCCTCTGCCCGCTCCACCGCCTGCTGTATCGATGCAATCGCCTTTTCCAGATCGACGATGGCGCCCTTGCGAGATCCGCGAGACTCGGCTATTCCATGACCTTGATAGCGCAAGCCGTCGTCTGTAACCGCAGCGACCAGAACGCAGGTCTTTGCGCTGCCTACGTCAATCGCGGTCAGAATGTGGTCTTGCGGATTCGGCATAGGATTTCTTTGTTTATTGTTTTGGGATGCCGGCGCTTGGTTTCTTCTTCGCCGCCCCATTTATCGGTTGTGAGTAGTGCTTGTCGCGATGGTTTGAGTATCGCGTGATCTATTCAGAGATTTGTTTTGGGTTCGTAGGTTTAGCTTTCGAGGTCCATAAGGTCCTGGTTCTCTTCACGCCCTGAAGGGATTTTCTTTTTCTGAACCGCCGGTTTCAGCGCGGCTGCAGAATGCGATAGTTGATTTGTTTTCTGGTGAGGGATAGTCGGGACTAATAAACGAGGCGGGTTTCACGCTCGCGGCGATTACTTTCCGCGCAGCTGAAGTTGAGAGAGTTGCTTGCTTGAGAGCTCCGGCCGAGTCTGGATTGACGATAATTTGCCGGTCGTAGCGCAAGTCAACCGAATCCACTTTATCGAACTGCTGCCGCCATGCCTTCACGTGAGAAACGTAGATTCTGTAGCGATCAAGGTATGCGGAAGATCCCAGATGAACCAACACATCTCCATCAGGATTGTTTGCCAGGACCTTAACGTCATCGAGATCGCCGAGATCAACTTCGCTTAGATCCTGAGAGTAATGCGCTCCGCTTGAATCGAGCTGGCTCACCAACTGGCTGTAAATTTTCATGCGAGCGGCGCGAGTTGACAGAGGCTCACCGGAGTTCATTCCCAAAATCACTGGGAACGAATATTTTTTGCGTCTTCCCGGCAGGTCCATCAAAGTGCCGGCCGAATCAATCAGGAATATTTTCGAGCCGATGCGGGCAAACGCCACCGGATTGCGCTCCTCAATCTGAATCTTTAGACGGTTAGGAACAAACCGCATCACACTGGCAGATTGCACCCAAGGAATCTGCTCCAATTGGGCCTTTCGCTCGGATAACGGAATGAAGAATATGTTGCGTCCAATGTCGCTGCCGACGACTTCGAGCACCTGGGATCGCGTGACATTCTGAAGACCATCAATCTCAATGTCATCGCTCGACTCAACACGAAAACGCCAGGAATGCTCTCCGTAGTGGTAGAGCGCAGCGACGCCCACGATGCAAATGATGACGACAAGAAGTGCTAGCGCTCCCCATGCCAATCCAGTTGCAGTTTTTTTTGGGATTGCGCCTCGGCGGACGGAGACACGCTTTTGTCCGCGCAAGAATGGCGATTCCTGTTCCGCGTCGAGATCGAGCATCCGCGCATCGTCCAAATGTTCGGGGCGCACGTGCTCTTCAAACGGCGGGTACAACTCTTCCTGCGAGATGGTAGAACCGGCTTTCCTAGCCACCAATCAGGTCAGTTGTCGACAGCGAATCGCGAGCGACTTCAATATAACGGCTTTTTGTAAACTGAGGTAGAGAAAGTTTGGTTCGTTTTTGCACAAGAGTACATTCGCGTGGGGTGAAGTTTTCTTCAGGGCAAAATCCGGTTGGAGACCTACTGCTTTTTCCCGCCTTGAATAAGTTTCAAACCGTCGGCTTGTAGGATTCGTTGGATCTGATTTCTGGCGTGGACTGCCCATGGTCCCGCTGTGTCGAGTTTCACGTAGGCGCGCCAGTGCTTTAAGGCATTGCGAGGCTGCTTAATTTTTTCGTAGGCCAGCGCCAGGTTGTAGTGTGCGTCCGCGTAAGTTGGCGCGAGTTGTAGTGCGGTTATGTAAGTCTTCACGGCTTCTGCCACGCGGCCGGTTTCATCGAGCACATTCCCGAGATCGAAATAAGCGAGAGCGTATCGCGGATCAACTTCGATGGCGCGGCGGTAGTGGTGTTCAGCCGCTCTATAGTCCTGGCGGTTGTAATGGAGCGTACCCAGATTGATGTGCGCAGCGGCGTGGTCGGGATCAAGTTCGACGACCTTCGAGTAAACAGCGATAGCCTGTGCCTGATTGTTCACATCTTCTTCGAGAACGATGCCCTGGGCAAAAAGTTCAGTCACGTCCGGTCCAACTTCGGCGGGATCAGGCTGGGCAAATGTCCGAGTCATCAGCCGGTTGCCGGGACTGAAATCGAACATAAATTGTCCCGCGATTGGCTCTACTAGCTTCCCTTGATGGCGAAAGCCCACCCGACGTCCCGCAGTAAATGCTCCTGCCTCGAGCAGTGGATTTTCCATGCCCGCGACCTGCTTCTGCATGGCTTCAAGGGACTGCCGGATAACTGCAGGCCGCACTTTGTAGGCGCAGAGATCACGAATTTTTTGCACCTGATTAAGGTCTGCGAAGGAATAGCTTTCGTTTGCGGCTACCAGTCCGGCTTTTTCCCAAGCCGCCAACTGACGAGCCGTAATTCGAAGAATTCGGAGCAGGTGCGCTCGACTGTATCGGTACACGTTTTTATTAGAAGTTCCTAAGGTCATTATGTGAATGCCCATTGACGACTAACAAGAGAAAATAGTTAAAGGAACCTGATATGTAAACGTGTAAACAGCCGATACAAGCAATACCGGAAAGTGCCGATGTGTTCTTTATACAAGAAACGAATATAACTTTACAGTCATTTGACTATTCTTTACTCCGGGAAGTGCTCTGGAAGTCGAGCGGCAGTTATCTAGATCGTTGAGTAATTTAGAATTCAAAGAATGTTCTTCACAAGAAATCCGGTAGCGGTAGTTGTCTTGAGTTTGGCGATCTGCTTCGGGGCTCTCCCCGAAACGTGGGCGCAAACGTCTGAACCGACCTCCCCTCAGGCAGCTTCCCCGGGGCGGTTGCACGTCCGGTAGGAACTATTAAAGCAATCAACGGGAGCACTATTTCTCTGGCCACCGACGCGGGCGCGGAAGTGAGTGTGATAGTGCAGGACTCCACGCGTCTGGTGCGGACCGCGCCAGGTCAGACAACCTTGAAAGACGCCATGCCTATCCGGCTGCAAGATTTGCAGGTAGGGGACCGGATGCTGGTGCGCGGCACGTTGGCCGCCGATAACTCGGTAACTGCATCCTCCGCCATTGTCATGAAGCAATCCGACATTGCGACCAGGCAGCAACAACAGCAGCAGGACTGGCAGAAGCGTGGGGTTGGCGGATTGGTCAAATCGGTCGATGCGGTGAGCGGTTCCATCGTAATTTCTATGGCAAGTTTTGCCGGCACGAAAACAGTCACGCTTCATACTTCGAAGTCCACCGTTATCCGCCGCTATTCTCCCGATTCGGTGAAATTCGATGACGCTTCCGCGGGAACCCTCGATCAAATCAAACCTGGAGATCAATTAAGGGCGCGAGGAAACCGAAATCCCGATGGAAGTGAGTTGGATGCGGAAGAAATCGTGTCGGGATCGTTCCGGAATATAGCCGGCACGGTTTCATCGACCGACGCCTCGCAAAGCCACGATTAGCGGAATGGATTTAATCAGCAAAAAACCTTTTACGGTAAAACTACGCGCGGATTCGCAGTTAAGACAGCTTCCGCAGGCATTTGCTCAAAGGATTGCGATGCGATTAAAGGGGGGCAGCAACGGAGGTCCTCCTGTGCCGCCCACTGGAGCAGCCGGAAGTGGCCAGAGCACCGACGGGAGAGGCGCGGCGTCCTCGGATTTCCAGCAAATACTGAGCAGACTGCCTCCGGTCGCGATCACTGACATCCATAAAGGAGATGCCGTTCTGATTGTCGCGACGGAAGGCTTGGCGAACTCGGAACCTACCGCGATTATGTTGTTAAGTGGAGTAGAGCCAATTCTGACTGCGGCTCCGAGTAGCAGCAGCGCCGCAACGTTACTATCGCCTTGGAACCTGGGCTCATCTCCCGCGGGAGATGCCGCCTCGCAATGACTCGTCGAATCGCAGCTGCCACCGTTAAGGGGATGAAGTTTTTGCCATTACTTGGTGAATGGTTACGAAGTCCTTTTTGCTTCGTGCTGTTTCTTGTCATTGTGCTGATGGGCGGACCTGCTATTGCCCAAACGCCTTCCTCTAGCCTGCATGGACAGGTAGTCGATCAAACCGGAGCGGTGATTCCCCAAGCAACGGTGACGGTGACTTCGTCAACTGGAGAAAAGAGTTCTGCCACAACCGACAATGTCGGCAACTACAACATTAAGGGTCTTTCTTCGGGACAATACTCGGTTGAGGCTGCGGCAAACGGTTTCTCCACTTTCACTGGGCAAACGGTGAGTGTCGCCGGAGGAGAGGCCAAACTGCTGAATATCCCCCTTTCAATTCAGGTGGAGCAGGAGAAAATCGATGTGCAGGAACAGGGGAACACTGTTGATGTGAGCCCCGATAACAATGCGAGTTCACTGATCCTGAAGGGAAAAGATCTTGAGGCGCTTTCGGACGACCCGGACGAGTTGCAAACGGAGTTGCAGGCACTCGCGGGACCCTCGGCAGGTCCCAACGGGGGTCAGATTTATATTGATGGATTTACCGGAGGGCAGCTGCCGCCCAAGGCTTCGATTCGAGAGATTCGCGTCAATCAGAATCCTTTTTCCGCTGAATATGACAAAGTTGGGTATGGCCGGATAGAGATTTTCACCAAACCCGGGACCGACAAATTTCACGGACAGTTTCAGGTAACCGGAAACGACTCAGCCTTCAATGCGCCGTGGAATCCTTTTCATACCACGCAACCCGGCTATGCTTCGGAACTCTACAGTGGAAATGTCAGCGGCCCCCTCGGTAAGAAGGCGTCATTCTTCATCAATGTCGAGCGGCGCAATATTGATCAAAACGCCCTCATTAACGCCACCGTGGTGGGCCCGGGACCCGACTTTGCGCCCACGCGATTCAGCCAGGCGATTTCGACTCCCCGGATCCGCACTAATATCACGCCGCGAGTGGACATCCAGTTAACCCAGAACAACACGCTGACGGCGCGTTATGAGTTCGAGCAAAATAATCAGAATAACCAAGGTGTAGGGCAGTTTTCTCTGGCATCGCAGGCATACAACGACGATGAAACCGAACATACGCTGCAAATTAGCGATACCCAGATTTTGAGCGCCAATGTGGTGAATGAGACCCGCTTTCAATATATTCGCGACCGCGAGAGCAATACTCCCCAAAACTCGGGTGTAACGACTTCAGTTTTGGGCGCGTTTAATGGCGGAGGAAGTCCGCAAGGCCGGGCGCTCGACGTGCAAAATCATTTCGAACTGCAAAACTACACATCCATAGTTCACGGCAAGCATTTCATCAAGTTTGGCGCTCGCTTGCGAGCGGTAACGGATTCGAATACTTCGGCCACAAATTTCAACGGCACTTTCACTTTCCCATCGATTCAGGCGTATCAAGTCACATTGCAGGGCATGACAGCGTCCTGCCTGGCTGCGCTCCAAATCCTCAAACCGCACAATGCGGTCCCAGCCAGTTTGCGATTACCACCGGGCAGCCATCGGCCTCGGTGTCAATGGTGGATGTTGGCCCCTATGCGGAGGATGATTGGAGAATCCGTCCTAACCTGACGCTTAGTTACGGACTTCGCTTTGAAAGTCAAAATGATATTCATGATCATGCAGACTTCGCGCCGCGCCTTGGCATTGCCTGGGGCATTGGCGGAGGCGGCAAGACACCTCCGAAAACCGTACTGCGAGCCGGATATGGAATTTTTTATGATCGCTTCACTGATGCCTCTAGTGCTTCAGCAAGACAGACTGAACGGAACCACAGAACAGCAGTTTATTGTTCCGTCTCCGGATTTTTATCCAGCAATTCCTGCCGCTGGGTCGATTCCGGGCACGGTCTCGCCCACCATCTATCAGCCGAACCCAAACCTGCGGTCTCCGTCCACCATGCAAACCGCTGCCAGCGTGGAGCGGCAACTTTCAAAGTCCGCAACGGTAGCGGTGACTTATCTCAACTCGCGTGGAGACCATCAGTTTTTAACTAAGAATATTAATGCGCCGGAACCTGGGACATTCATTCCGAGCGATCCGAGCAGTGGCCTGAGACCATTTGGAGGAAGTAACAATATTTACCAATACAACTCCGATGGAATTTTTCGTCAGAACCAACTGATTGTGAATGCCCGGTTGAGTTTGGGTTCGAAGATATCCCTGTTCGGGTTTTATACGCTCAGTTATGCGAACAGCGACACCTCTGGGACGAACAGCTTCCCCTCGAATCAGTACGACATTATGCAGGACTACGGCCGGGCGTCCTATGATGTGCGGCATCGCCTGTTTCTCGGCGGTACGATTTCCCTGCCTTATGCGTTTCGGCTCAATCCATTTCTGGTGGTCAACACTGGCAGGCCATTCAACGTTGAAGTTGGACAAGATTTAAATGGCGATTCAATTTTCAACGACCGTCCCACATTCGCGACTGGTTCAACACCGCCGGACGACGTGAGGGTTACGCCTCTGGGTGATTTTGATCTTGGCCAAACCAGCGGTGGCCTCGTCCCAGTCAATTATGGGAATAGTCCATCCTCGGTAGCTCTTAACTTGCGCGTCAGCAAAACCTTTGCTTTTGGGCCGGAGACTAAGGGCGGAAATGGGGCAAGGGGACCGCGCGATGGAGGCGGCGGAGGTGGCCGGGGTCCGGGGGGGCCAGGCGGTGGGCTTGGCGGGCGCGGCCTCACGGGGGCCGGCGGTGGAAATCCTTTTGGTGGCGCGAGTAATGTCAACCGCCGTTACAGTTTGACCTTCAGCGTTTCGGGCCGGAATATTTTCAATCACGTCAACCTCGGGCCGCCGGTAGGGAACCTCAATTCCCCGCTGTTCGATCAATCGAATTCTCTAGCCGCGGGGCCGTTCTCTTCCGGCAATGCAGTGCGGCGTATCGATCTGCAGATAACTTTCTCGTTTTAAATCTCCTAATTAGCTTTTCTTGAGTTTCACTCTAGTTTTCCACGCCCTAATGTTCGATTCTTCCGCGGTTGGAGGTCACTAGTCACACCTGACGTGTGATGGATGTCCTTCGCACGACAGGGAGGGCCACCTAGACTTCCCAAATAAGAACCAGTCCCAATGCGGTATAGCGGAATCAAGAGTTTCCTGATTTGGAAGTTGTTTCCCTTGTTGGGCGTCACTAAATCGAATAATTCTTTAATGGCTGAAATGGTGTTCTCTTAATGAATGCAACTTCAACGATGCGGGTTGACGATGAGGAGCCGCTGGATCCCATTCTTTTCATGGCGGCGTTGGATGCCTGCCCTGAAAGTTTGGCGATTCTGGAACAAGGCCGCATTCTGTATGCAGCCCGCGCCTTCGGACAGACCATTGGAATTGGGGACAGTTCCCATTTGCGAGGCAAGCCTCTTTCTGACTTCCTGGCGGCTATTCCAAAATCAGGAGAAATTCCCGAAAAGCAGGTCAGCATTATTTCCACGGGCACTCCTGCCCCCATTGCCGCTCGGGTTACGAACTTTCGGGTAAGAGAGCGGGAACTGCAAGTGCTATCGATAAATCCAGTTCATCCTCAGAAGAACAACGAATCGGCGCTTTTTGAATCGCAGAAGATGGAATCCATGGGAAGACTTCTGGCTGGGGTAGCCCACGATTTCAATAATGTGATTACGGGGATCTTGCTTTATTGCGACTTGCTGCTGGTGGGCCTGGAGAGCGGAAGCCGATTGCACCATCATGCGGAAGCGATTCACAAAGCAGGGGCTAACGGCGCCGTGATGATTCAGCAGCTGCTGATGCTTTCACGAGAAGAAGCCGTCGAAATGGATTCGTTGTCGTGGAACGACGTGATAGCGGATATGAAAAGTCTGCTAACGCGATTGGTCGGACATCACATTGAGTTGCGAACCGAACTTGATGAATCGCTCAATAAGGTGCGGATGGATCGCACGCAGGTGCGGCAAATCATTCTTAATCTCGCGCTCAATGCCCGGGACGCAATGACCACAGGCGGCACAATAACTATCATCACGCGCAATCGCAAAAGCGCGGGGACAAGTTCAGAAAAGACTGCCGGACCGGACAGCTGGGTGGAATTCCAGATTGTCGATACCGGCGAGGGCATGGACGATCAGACGATGTCCCAACTATTCACTCCTTACTTCACCACTAAAAAACCCGGACAAGGCAATGGGCTTGGACTGAGCATGGTGCAAAGCATTGTGAGCCAAGCGGGAGGGACGGTGGGCGTGCAAAGCGAACCGCAAAAGGGCACACGGGTGACCATCGCCGTTCCATATGCGGCAGCCTGAAATTTAGCTGAATCGAACTTCAATCGCAGTTGTAAAGAAAGAGAAAGTGAGCCGTCATGACTAGCGCTGTAGCTTTAGCCCCATCCATGCAAAATCCGCAGATCGAGGGAGCAAATTTTCTGAATCTCCTCATTGTGGATGACGAGCGCGCCATCCGCGAAGTTTGCCGCGAGGTCGCCCAATCGTTGGGATTCAACACTTCTGTGGCGGATTCGGCGGAACACGCATATAGAATCCTCGACTCGCAGAATGTCGACGTGCTGCTGCTCGATTTGAAACTCCCCGGAGCTAATGGACTTGAAGCTCTACAGCAGATACGGGGGCGCAGGCCGGACACAGCTATTGTCGTAGTCACCGGTTATGGCACGGTACAGTCGGCGGTTCATGCCATGAAGAATGGGGCCTACGACTACGTCACCAAACCATTCAGCATGGACGAGTTGAAGCTGCTGTTGCAGCGTGTAGCTGGACATCTCAAACTCAAGACGGAAAATCGGATATTACGGGAGAAGATCAAATCCAAGCATGGATTTGGCAGCTTGGTGGGACGCGCGCCAGAGATGGAAAAGTTGTACCGCATCATTGCTAAGGCGGCCTACAGCAACCACCCTGTACTGATTCTCGGGGAGAGCGGGACCGGCAAGGAGATTGTCGCGCAATCGATTCACTATTCGGGACCGTTCCGTGACAAGCCGTTTATTCCGGTGGATTGCGGATCGCTAGTGCCAACGCTTATTGAAAGCGAACTCTTTGGCTATGTCAAAGGAGCGTTCACGGGGGCAGTTCAATCCAAAGAGGGGCTTCTGGCCGTCGCCGAGGGCGGAACTGTATTCCTCGATGAAGTGGGCGAGTTGCCAATTGATCTTCAGGCGAAATTGTTGAGAGCAATACAGGAAAAAGAAATTCGCCAAGTTGGGAGTACTAAGCGGACGGCCATTAACGTACGAATTCTGGCGGCGACAAACCGTGATCTTGAACAGGCGGTGGCGCAGGGGACCTTCCGTCGCGATTTGTATTTCCGGCTCAACGTTCTTAGCCTGCGGATTCCCGCTCTGCGTGAACGACGGCAGGATATTCCACTGCTGGTGGCGCATTTCCTGGAACGCATCTCGAAGAGTGGCGGGCATGAACGTACATTGAGCGATGACGCATTGAAAGCCCTACTTGGCTACGATTGGCCGGGCAATATCCGGGAACTTGAGAATTGCCTGGAACGCGCGTGCGCGTTAACCAGCGGACCCCTGATTCATCTTAACGATCTGCCAAACGAAATTCACAACTCTTCGGGCATGGCACCAACGAGCATGGACGGTTCAACCAAGATCATCCCAATGACAGAACTGGAGAGACAGACTATCCTCAGCACCATCACGCAATTGAACGGCGACAAATTAATGGCGGCGAGGCTGCTGGGAATTGGGAAGACGACCCTCTATAGGAAGCTGAAGGAGTACGCTTCCCAAGATAGTTAAATCGAGCCAGTTTTTCCTGTAATGGGATCACATCTGAAGGCAACACGGCCGAAGATTGAGCGTTTTCATCGAAACAAGAATGGCTGGCAACGTGCAATTGACGTCCGCATGATCCTGTTGATTACACCCTCTGAACGTTCTCAGGAATGCGCTGACGCCATTAAGAACGCGACCGAACAAACCGTTCAAGTCGCCGCGTCTCTATCCGATGCTTCCGCGAAGTTGAAGGGTGGCGATTTCGCGGCCGTAATCATCGACCACCGGCTGGAAGAAGCCGACCCGGACGAGACGGACCGAGTGATACAACACCTCGGGATGGCGACTCCATTGTTTATCAACTTCGCCATTAGCGGGTTGGAGCGGATCGTTCGAGAAACGCGAGTCGCGCTCCACCGCAGAAAGAAAGAAACACAAATCGCCCGGCAGGGAGCGGAACAAAATTTACGGAACGAATTGAAAGACACGGTGACGGCTCTCTTGCTGTCCTGCGAAATCGCTCTTCAGGTTCCAACTCTGCCCGCGCCCGCTATGGCGAAATTGCGGGCTGTGGATAACCTGGCGCGACAAATGCGCACAAAGCTTGGAGGCGAAGCGGGTGCGTGGACCTAACTAAACAGCCAAGCTCTGTTGCGACACTCAGCCACAGTCCCTTCTCGGATTGCATTATTCCAATCGGCCGTGTTTAACTTTCCTGCACATAAATCCGTGAGGGAAAAATGATTCGCAAAACTGTCCTATTTCTTGCGCCGATCCTGCTTTCATCCGCTATTGGACAAGTAAACCCAAGGTCGAACTGGATTTCCGCAAGCAACGACTACACCAACATGCTGCTGACGGTGGAGATGAAACACCAGCCTGAAGTGGGTTCGAGCCAGGGCCTGAGCCAATACGACAATCGCGCCTCCCAGCCAACCCTTGCGGATGAAGATCAGGAGCGGCAGGAGAACGAAGCCGTTCTCGTGAAGTTGAAGAGCGCGGCGGCCCAACCGCAACCGAAGGAGGTGTCGCAAGATCTGCAGATCGTGATCCGCAAAGTTGAACTCGAATTCAAAGAAGATGACTTTGAGCGCGCGCACGAAGTTCCCTTTCTCAACGCTAGCGGACAGGTTTTTCAGGGACTTCGTATTCTTCTTGACGAGCAAACCCCCGGAGAGCGCAGGCCGGCGGCTGTGATTCGGTTGCGCGAATACGCCGGTATGGAGCCTGGCTACACTGCGCTTGCGACGATACTGAAACAGCGGGTTGTGGAGCAGATGGCAAAACCCGGCGTGATCTATCCAGCCCGGGTGCAAATTGAAACAGAATTGTCCCGGGACTCGAATTATCTGGAGGGCATTGCGACGCTGATGAAGAAATACAATCTCAGCGGCTGGCAGGAGCCCTTCGAAAAATTAAAATCGCAACTCGAGGAATACGACGCCTGGACGACCGCGACGGTTTTGCCTAAGGCGCGAACTGACTTCCGGCTTCCCCCCGAGAAATACCATCTCGCTCTTGAAGATTACGGAATTGACATTCCCCCGTCGGAATTAGCCAGCATGGCACACCAGGCCTTCAGTGATATTCAGGCGGAGATGAAACCTATTGCTGCCAAGATCGCGAAGCAACGAAATTTGCCTTCGAGTGACTATCGGGACGTGATCCGGGAGCTTAAGAAGCAGCAGTTGGTTGGCGACGCCATTTTGCCCTTTTATCAGAACCGACTCAAGGAAATTGAAAAGATCATTGTCGATCAGCAGCTGGTGACTTTGCCCGATCGTCCGGCGCGCATCCGAATTGCAAGCGCGGCCGAGACGGCCCAGCAGCCGGCCCCGCACATGGTCCCCCCGCCATTTCTGCACAACACAGGGCAGAAGGGAGAGTTCGTCCTTCCATTGAACATTCCGGCGAAACAAGGCGAGAGCACTTCTGAACAATATGATGACTTCTCTTTTGATGCGGCCTCGTGGACGCTTATCGCACATGAAGCGCGTCCCGGACACGAACTGCAATTTGACTCGATGCTGGAGCACGGGGTTTCTGTGGCTCGGATCCGTTACGCGTTTAATAGCACCAATGTCGAGGGCTGGGGTCTTTATTCAGAAGCAATCACAGAGCCCTACATGCCTTTGGAAGGACAGTTGGTTTCACTCGACTACCGGTTAATGCGTGCGGCAAGAGCTTTTCTCGACCCTGAATTGCAGTCGGGCAAAATTCAGCCGGCTGAAGCCAAGCGGGTATTAGAGCAAGATGTGGTGCAGTCTCCGGCGTTCGCCGAGGAAGAAGTGGAACGGTATACATACAGGGCGCCGGGACAGGCCAACAGTTACTTTTACGGATACACAAAATTGATCGCCTTGCGAAAAGAAGCCGAAATGGACCTGGGCTCAAAATTCAATCAGAAAAGATTTCACGATTTCATTTTGGCTCAAGGGCTGTTGCCCCCAGATCTGATGCGGAAGGCGGTGGTCGAGGATTTTATTCCATCCCAGCAAGGTGGAAGCTCGCGCTGATCTTCAAACAGCAGTGGCCAGCACGATCTCAGCGGCATCAATCTGTTCGTCCTGAATGTGTTCGACCAGGATCTGCTCATCTTGACTCTGATCATCAAGCATGAACGCCAAGGCTTCCTGCGGCACCGGATTTTTCCAAACCGGCGCGAAGGATTGCCGGTGCAAAGGAGACGGACCATGTTCGCGCAGCGCAGCGATATGGTGCGGAGTACTGTAGCCCTTGTTCGACGCTAAGCCATACAACGGAAAAACCGGATCCCATTCGCGGACGATACGATCTCGCTCTACTTTTGCGATGATCGACGCGGCTGCAATCGAGGCGGAAACCGCGTCCCCGTGAATAATGGAATTTTGCCGAAGCTCGCAATCAAGACGCAACGCGTCGACAAGTAGATGGTCAGGGCCTGGATTCAACTGCATCACGGCTTCTCGCATGGCAACGCGCGATGCCTGATAGATGTTGATCTGATCTATGCGGGCGGCGTCGACCGCTGCAATCGACCATGCAATCGAATGTTCCCTGATCCGCTGGGCGAGCACCTCACGGCGTTCCCGCAAGAGAAGTTTTGAGTCCCGCAGACCACGAATGCGATATTTCGGATCAAGAATGACGGCAGCGGCCACCACTGGACCGAAGAGCGATCCCCGGCCAACCTCATCCACGCCCGCGACCAAAACAGCACCGCTGCTCCATGCTCGCTTTTCATATTTCAGAGTGCAATGAAGTCGCTTCAGCAGCCGCAGCTTGATTGCGGAAGCGGACAGAGTTTTCTTCGGAGCGGACTTGGTCTTTTCAGGCACTTCTTGGGCGTTGTTTAGTCATCTTCTCTGAATACGGGGCTGTGAAGCAAGAGAGGAAAACTAAGAAAGTGAAGGTAGAACACGGTTTAACACAGGTAATCGCCTGGCATTACCCGCGTAAATTGACCTTGCCAGGTCCCGCTGCTAGTTTCTGACCAGAGGAAGCCAGTCTTGCCTTTAATTCCTGAAATGTCAGAAGCCGATCGCGGCTGAATTATCCGAGCGTAGCAATAAACGCGTCGAGGTTGTCGTGCCGCTTCGAGTGACTTTCTGGGACAAAGACAACAAGCCCGCCCTGGATACCGCCTGTACGTATGACATTTCAGCTTGCGGAGCCCGCATTAGTGGACTGCGCTCGCGGCAAGAGACTGGCGAAATTGTGCCCGGTGAAATTATTGCCATTGAACGAGGGCGCAACAAAACATTTTGCCGGGTGGTATGGGTGGGAAACCCGGACTCGGAACAGAGGGGTCAAGTCGGAATTCAAAATGTCGAGATTGACCGTCCCATGTGGGAAGCCGAATTGCGGGATATGGATAATGTGTTTGACGCGATTCCGCGCGAAAAAATATCTTCGCAAGTAAACCCTGGACTTCGGCGAACCCAGGAAAATCGTCGGCGGCGCGGGCGTTTTGAGGTTATTGGAGCGGTCGAACTTACGCCAGGAGATCCCAACGAAAAAAGATCGAAGGTCAAGGAGACGGGCGTAGGCAAGCTGAGGGATCTGTCGGAGCTAGGGTGCTCGATTGAAACTGAAATGGCGCCTCAACTGGGCGTTATTGTTGAGCTTATCCTGAAAATCGACAATCAAGAGTTGAAGGTACTGGGAGAAGTGAAGCGGGTTGACTATCGAACCGTGGGAATTGAGTTCGATAAGATACGCAAAGGCGATCGCCAGCTTCTGCAATTTCTGCTACAGAAACTGGCCGACCGCCAATTAGAAAATACGGTAGAGTTCGAGTTCAGTCCTAATTAGTTCTTAAGACGTCCCTGCGGCCTTGGGGGCGGCGCCGTCGACATGTTCGCGGTCGACATCCTTCAATCGGGCCGCTTTCCCGCGCAGACCTCGCAAATAATAAAGTTTGGCGCGACGGACTTTCGACGATCGCACTAACTCCACTTTGTCAATCACGCGAGAATTTTGCGGGAAGATTCTCTCGACGCCCTGACCAAAGCTTATCTTGCGGACGGTGAAACTGGGCTGTTCGCCACGACTTCGAGAAATAACTACTCCTTCGAATGCCTGCACGCGTTCCTTGTCGCCTTCTTTAATCTTCACATGGACACGAATGGTGTCACCGGGAACAAAGGTGGGGATATCGGCGCGCTTGGTCTTAGCCAGCAGTTTGTCGATTATTAAACTTGTCATGACGTAGCCTCTTTCAATTCCAAGATGTGCAATTTCAATTCAAAAATGTATAAAGATGAGCGCTTAGCTAATTCTATCTTTAGTTTGCGGAAATGCACTTCGTCCAAGAGATCGGGGCGATTTCGTCGAGTCTTTTCTAACGCTACTTCCCGCCTCCATTTACGTATCTGCTCATGATTGCCCGATGCCAGTATCTCTGGGATTCGCCATCCTCGAAAGTCCGCTGGACGGGTGTAATGAGGATAATCCAACAATCCCCCTGAGCCGCACGTTGAATCGGGATTCCCAGTCGTCGGCCCTTCGGAGTCGGCGCTGAATGATTCATGACGGGCCGAGGCCTCGTTTCCCAATGCGCCCGGTATTAACCGCACTACCGTGTCCACGATTACCGATGCCGCCAGTTCTCCCCCACTGAGCACGTAATCCCCGATTGAAAGCTCTCTGTCGGCAAGATGAAGCGCGACTCGTTCATCCACGCCCTCGTACCGTCCGCAAATCAATACCAAGCGCTCCATCGCAGAGAAGTCTTGAGCGATTTGCTGGTTAAAGCGCTTCCCTTGCGGCGACAGGAGTATCACAGATTCTCTCCCCGACTGGATGCGATCATCGCGGCTAGCAACTGCCAATTCCTCCACACATTCAAAGATCGGCTCCGGTTTCAGCACCATTCCTTCACCACCGCCAAACGGGCGATCATCTACGGTTTTGTGGCGGTCATGCGTGTTCGCTCTAAGGTCGTGAACTTCAATCGATACCAATCCTGTTTCTCGAGCCCGGCGGATAATCCCAAAATCCAAGGGGCCGCGGAAGAAGTCGGGGAAGATCGTTACGATATCGATCTTCATGGCGAAACTGATAAAGCGATCACGACTTTCGCTTGTTGGGAATTCGACTAATGTTCTGCTGCTGCTTCTCTTCCCCGGTTAATGGCGCATTAACTTCAAGCAAGCCTTCCGGCAATTCCATTTCGATTCGCTTGCTTTCAAGATCTAATTTATTCAGATACGCTTCAGCGTAAGGGATTTCAAATTGCTTCGATCCCTCTGACACTAGAAGTAAAGGCGCTTCTCCCGCGCCGAATGTTACCGACTCCACGCAACCCACCTCGACATTTCGGTCAAAAACCATACATCCCACTAAATCACTTACGTAATTCCAACCGGCTTCAAGGGCCGCTCGCTGCTCGCGGGGAATTTGCAACTCGCATCGCAAAAGCGTTTCCGCCTCAGTGATGGAGGTTATTTCAGCAAAACTCAAAACCGTTAGACCCTTATGCGGCCAGACTTCTCGTACCTCGAGATCTTTGCGAGTTCCATCTTCATTCAGAGCTGAGAGCCGCAATCCTGGCCGAAAACGATCCGGAAGGTTGGTGTGGGTCTCGACAGCCACTTCCCCGTGCCTGCCCTGAGTCTTCAGAACGCGAGCCAGGGTGATGTAGTTGTCGGCAATAAGTTCTCCTCAGGCTGGGGTCAGAATGGCAGCTTCAGCTGACGGTGGCCGTATCACCGTCTTGATCTTCGGAGTCTTCAAGAATCTCCAAAATGTAAGCCTTGTTGGATCTCGCGCCCGCAGCCGACAGCAAACTACGCAGAGCGCGTACGGTGCGGCCTTGCTTGCCAATGACTTTGCAGACATCGGGCTGTGCGACTTGCAACTCGAGCACAGTTTCCTGAGATTCTTCCACGGCCGTGATGCGAACCGCGTCGGGCTCATTTACCAGGGACCTTACTATCTGTTCAATCATTCCCTGCACACCGCCGGCAGGCGCGTTCAGATTCTGACTAATTGCGCTTCCTTCACTCATATGCGGTCCGACATTGTGGTTCAGATTGGGCTTGCCTATGCGGCAGAGCCTTCAGGAATAGCGGCCGGTTTGGAGAAAATTTTGGAAACGCGGTCCGACATCTGGGCGCCTTTAGAAATCCAGTAGTCGATCCGATCGCGCTTCAGTTCAACACTTGCGGGATTCGTCCGCGGATTGTAAGTCCCAACAATTTCAACTGGGCGGCCATTCCGCGCCCGCTCTTTCTCAATAACGACCACACGATAATGTGGTTGCTTGCGCGCACCAGTGCGCGATAAACGGATCATCAACACTGAACAATTTCCTTTCTGAGCACTTCTGGAAGCCGTAGATAAACCATTATTATGCCGGAGGTTAAGTGCAATAGCAAGGCTTGAACGCAGGCTACAGCAGTCCAGTTAGTGCTAGAATCCCGCCGTTGTCTCGACCGAGTCTTTTATGTCGTCGTCTTCTTCTATCCCGCAGAAAGCGATTGCGCCGAATCCTGTAACCGTCCTCAGCGAGGACGAGATTCTCTTTCGTGACAATATCCGGCAGTTCGCCGAGGAGAAGCTTCGCCCTCTGGTGAAGGAGATGGACGAGAAGGCGGTATTCGATCACGAACTACTCCAAGAATTTTTCCAGCTGGGCCTCATGGGAATAGAAATCCCGGAACAATATGGCGGAGGTTCCGGAACCTTCTTCGAGGCCATTTTGGCGGTTGAGGAGCTTTCGCGAGTCGATGCTTCGGCGGGCGTGATAGTGGATGTGCAGAACACGCTGGTGAATAATGCGCTGTTAAAGTGGGCGACCGCCGATCAGAAAAAACTCTTCCTGCCAAAAATGGCTTCGAATACTTGCGGGGCTTATGCCCTGAGCGAGGCAGGCTCGGGCTCGGACGCTTTCGCGCTGCGAACCACCGCGAAACTTGACGGGAGCCATTACGTTCTGAATGGCCGCAAGCTTTGGATCACGAACGCGAAAGAAGCTGGAATTTTCGTGTTGTTCGCTACTGTGGATCCCTCGGCGGGTTACAAGGGCATCACCGCATTCCTGGTTGAAAAGACCCTGCCCGGATTCACTGTTGGAAAGAAAGAGGACAAGCTGGGGATACGTGCGTCCTCCACTTGCGAATTGATTTTGGAAGATTGTCGCGTCCCCGCAGAGAACGTCTTAGGCGAGGTAGGAAAGGGATACAAAATCGCAATCGAAACGCTCAATGAAGGGCGCATTGGAATTGGCGCGCAGATGCTGGGCGTTGCACGAGGTGCCTGGGAATACGCCGCAGGGTATGTGGTAGAGAGAAAACAATTCGGCAAGAAGTTGGCCGACTTTCAGGGCATACAGTTTCAGATCGCTCAAATGGCGACCGAAATCGAAGCCGCCCGACTTATGGTTTACAACGCGGCCCGAATGAAAGATGCGGGGATGCCGTTCGTTAAAGAAGCCGCCATGACCAAACTGTTCTGTTCTCAGGTTGCCGAGCGAGTGACTTCTTTGGCTGTCGAGATTTACGGTGGCTACGGCTTTACCAAGGATTACCCGGTTGAAAAGTACTGGCGCGATTCGAAAATCGGCAAGATCTACGAGGGAACTTCGAACATGCAACTTGCAACAATTGCAAAAATGCTACTGGCCGATAAGGCCACGTAGACCGCTAGCCCGCTGCTCATAATGTGCAGCAACTTGCATCCTGCGACGCATATTAACCCTCCTGCCTTCGGGCTAACCCCTTACTTTTCAATTGCTTGGAATATCGGAAATCATTGGCGTTGTAGCTGCATTTGCCATTGTGTAACTCAATTCCTGAGGGTCGTGGCAGGAGGCAGCTTGGTAAGTCTGGCGATAGAGCGGGAGATAGTCATCCCGAAGAAACGAAATGTGATGTTGCCGATTCTCGTCGTTCTTTTTCTCATCTCCTACGGACTTCTGTCAATGCTGGTAGTTGAGCAAGGCCGCACTATCGAGTCGCAACGCAGCTTAATCCGCGATCTGTCAGGGGACAGTTCGCAATTAAGTTCTATGAAAATTCAGGAAATTATTCGTAACCGGGCCGCCGGACAAGCCCACGTCCCAGCGTTACAGACACCGCGCCATAACGCCGCGCATGGAAGCCGAAAACGACAGCAGCCAAGTTTGCAGAAGCCTCCGCAATTGACGGCGGATACTCCGGACTCACGAAGAATGCCTTTCACTATTTAGATCGGATGGAACGGTAAATGAAATTTCTGGCCACGTTCGTATTATTGATGGGAATCATGGCACCGCAATTTCAACGACCATTGCGCGGCACCATCACTCATTCGCAAACAAAAGAAGCACGCAAGGGCGGACAGTGGTATCTGGCCGAAAACGGACACGCGGTATATTGTTACGGTCCGGTCATGGTCGTGACGCAGCCTAATGTTGGATTTCTACGCGTGGCAACCTTTTGCCAGGGCGACAAAGCAATGGTTCCGTTAAAAGATTAATCTTGCGTCGTTGTCGTAGTTCCTTCCTGTAGATTATTTCCATGCCGAAATTCGAGAAGCACATCTTTGTCTGCGGAAACCAGCGGCCGCCGGGGCAGTCGCGTCCCTGTTGTGATCCCGCTGGAAACGGCGAACTGCAAAAAATATTCAAGCAAAAGCTGGCGGAGCGCGGACTGAAAGGCAGGGTCCGTGCCAATCAATCAGGATGTCTCGACCAATGTGAACATGGACCTAACGTCGTGGTGTATCCGGAAGCAGTCTGGTACGGGCATGTAACCGCGAGTGATGTGGAAGAAATAGTCGAGGCACACATTATTGGCGGCAGACCTGTTGAGCGGTTAATAATCGCGGACCCTTGCCTGAATACCGAAGCCTGCGAACACAAGCCTCCGAAGATTAGGTCCGCTCAGAAGGTGCCCGCCTAGCCTCCGCCTGACGTTGAGGCTAAGGAGCGACTTTCCAGAGATGTCTGGTAGGCGCGGCAGGAATTGAACCTGCAACCGCCGGATTAGAAATCCGATGCTCTATCCATTTGAGCTACGCGCCCTTATTTGAAAAATCTACCATAAGCGGCTTGATGCCAAAGCCAACCCATCCAACTGAACTTCGGTTTGTTCTTCGATGTCTAACGGGATTTATCTAACAAGTTACGGTATGTCCCTGATCGCTATGCGTATCGCTCTCGCTCTATGTTAGTGAGGCTTATAGATGTAGGATATCGAAGACCTGCACAGAGAGCCACGAATCGTCTTGTCACAAAACTTGACTTCGACTAGGCAGGCATTGCCCCATCCCGGGGCTTGAGGAGTTTCAATGAAAATGAGTAAGCTTTCGAGATGGTCAATTTCTTTATTAGCGGCAGTGTCGGTTTCCGTACCGGCATTTTCCCAAGTGAATGGCGCGGTCACCGGCGATGCGACTACCGGGTATCACATTCACATGATCGCTCGCAGTACGCAGGCGGTGGATTATCGTCGAACCGGATCCACTCATGTGGATATTCGCGGCACCGATCTTATGCCTGAAGTTAAGGGTGAAGCAAAAATTGAAAGCAGATCAGGCCGCATTGAGATTGACGCGTCTTTCGACCACATGCGTCCCGCGAATACCTTCGGCATCACTTATCTGACGTATGTATTGTGGGCCATCACCCCGCAAGGTCGGCCAAGAAATCTGGGAGAGTTGTTGCTTAAGGGCGATCACGGAAACTTGAAAGTGACTGCCGACCTGCAAGCTTTCGCTTTAATTGTTTCCGCGGAGCCTTATTTCGCTGTATCTCAGCCGAGCGACCTGGTTGTTGCACAGGATGTAGTTCGCGAGGACACGAAAGGCCGCGTCGAAACCGTCAGAGTGAATTATGAATTGCTGCCACGCACTGTCTATGCTGCTCAGGTGTCCGAGGTCCCTGAGCCGATTTATGGCGTCGATAACAAAATCCCATTGGATTTGCTTGAGGCCAGAAATGCACTGAGGATCGCTCGTGACGCACATGCGGAACAATACGCTGCTTCGACCTTTGCCAAGGCTAAAACTCTGCTTGATCAGGCCGAGGATTATTACCACCGCAAGCAGGGTATGAGCCCGATCGGCACGGTCGCCCGCGAGGCTTCGCAAACCGCGGAGGAAGCTCGTGTCATGACGTTGAAAGCAGAGGAAGACGAGCGGCTGCAACACGAGCGAGAGGTAGCGCGCAAACGCGCAGAGGATGCAGAAGCATCGGCTGAGGCTCAGCAAAAGGCGGCGGCACAATCGCAAGCGGAAGCGCAGCAGGCTCAGGCAGACGCACAGTCGGCAGCGGCCCAGCGCCAACAGGCTGAAGCAGACCGCGCGGCGGCGGAGCAGGCCAAAGCTCAAGCCGACGCAGCCCGGCAACAGGCCGAAGATGCGCAGCACCAAGCCGAACTGGCGCAGCAGCAAGCGGCGCAGCAGGCTCAACAATCAGAGCAGGCACGGCAACAGGCCGAAGCTCAGACTGCACAACTGCGCGCCCGGTTGTTGTCACAGCTCAATCAGGTCTTGCAAACACGAGATTCTGCGCGTGGGCTCATCGTCAGTATGCCCGATGTCTTGTTCGATACTGGGAAAGCTGACTTGAGGTCTGCCGCAAGAGAACGACTTGCGAAGATCGCTGGAATTCTTTTGGCGTACCCCGATATTCGGGTCGAGATCGACGGCTATACCGATAGCACAGGATCGCTTGCCTTCAACCAAAAGCTTTCGGTAGAACGTGCCGCCAGCGTCGACTCCTATTTGGCACAACAGGGAGTCGCCGGAAGCTCGATGACGACCCAAGGCTTCGGACCCGATAATCCTGTCGCGTCAAATGATACGGCCAAAGGCAGACAGCAAAATCGTCGAGTCGAGTTGGTAGTCTCCGGACACTCTATCGGCGACCTCAGTGGTCAGAGCGACACGGTTACGCAACCAGCTCCACAGACCGCTCAGCCGCAATAGTTATTCCGCAGTAAGAATTCTTCGACCGGCGGCCTCAAACCGCCGGTTTTTTCTTGTCCGAATGATTGTTTCATTATCCAAAAAGTGACGTGCCCTATACTTTCCCTGCTCACTCAAATGAACTGATTGACCGACCATGCGCCATCTCGTCTTGCTTACATTGATTGGGTGCGCGGCCTGGCGTGTTTGTTGATGTTTCAAACCCATTGTTACGACGCATGGTTGAGCCCCGCCGCACGGAAAAGTACTTTGTATGTTTGGTCCCAGTTAGGCGGAACATTTCCCGCCCCTCTTTTTCTTTTTCTGGCCGGGATATCAATAGCTCTGATCTCCGACAAGCACCACCAGAAAGGTATTTCGTATGGCAAGAGTGCGCGAATCATAATCCGCCGCGGATTAGAAATTGTCGCCCTGGGATTACTTTTCAGATTGCAGGAGTATGTAATCGCGTGGGGATGGGCTCCATGGACGGATCTTTTGCGGGTGGACATTCTTAATCAAATTGGGCTTTCGATCATGTTGCTCGGGGCAGCGAGTTGGATGGTTCGATCTATTTATCGCGGTTCCCGAGCCCAGATTGCGATGACAGTAGTGTCGAGCCTGATCGCCATTTTCATCTCGTTGTTAACTCCGCTGATTTGGACTTCATTACGCCCCACCTCGCTCCCTTGGCCATTGGAGTCATATATCGACGGTGTTCACAACCTCGGTCAGCCGCAGGCTTGGCTCTTCCCTATCTTTCCATGGACAGGCTTCGCCTTCGCGGGCCTCGCAATGGGATCCATCCTCTTAAGCGAATGGGTGCGGACCTTGGGAGCTTGGTTTTTTGCCACGGTTTTCGTTGCGGGCGCGGGGCTGAGTTTGCTCGGTCGTACACTCGAGAGGGGGCCATATCATCTTTACGCTGTCGATGATTTTTGGCACACCAGTCCCGACTTTTTTATGATCCGCGTGGGTTTGATACTGATAATTCTTAGCGCCAGCTACGCTTGGTGCAAATGGGGACCCGGGCAATGGGGTTTCAGTCCGCTAATCCGGTTAGGACAAACTTCGCTGTTGGTTTACTGGATTCACATCGAATTTGTTTATGGACGTTTTTCCATTGTGTCGAAACGCGCCGCAAACATCCGGGACGCTTCACTTGGATTGGCACTGATCTTTGTAACAATGCTTGTGGTCTCAGTTGGCCGCGCGAGATTCCGAATCAAACAGCCACTGGCTACGAATTAATTGGCCGATATTTGCAGGATTGCGTGTTGCACCAACTCAAGTCCAATAGCCCATTGGTGTTTTGCATCCCCTTCATCAGATCCGTAGCCGAATAAATAAAAGGTGACGTAGAAACCTTCCCCGTCGGGCTCGTTTTCGTAATGGTAATAGCAACGCCGGATTAGAAATTCAGCCGACGCTGGAATTTCGGACGACCTCGCCAGGAAATCAATAAGGCCCTGTGCAACCTGTTGGTGTTTCGAGAGCGATAGGCGTCGGCTTTCGTCAACGAAGACCAGATCAATATAGGACCCGCATTTGACAGCTGCACGAAAAACTTCTTCCTCGGGATTCATTTCCGAAGAGCACCATACATCGCATTTCACAGTTTCGAAAAGACTCGATCGCGAATTAACTGCGGTGAGAAACTCGGCTAGTTTCGGGACGCATTGTGCTTCTTGCACCTTCGCGAGGAACTCAGGATGATCTCGAAGGTCGTAGTAGCGCAATCCCTGTTCTGGCGCAGACCACGGGAATTCTAAGACTTCATCTTCCGCTCCGAGTTCCACAGCAAAATCCGCGTTCACGGTGCAACTCACGTTCCTAGTCTTGCAGCCCTATTTTGCCGGAGCCGGTTGAGGCGCGGACCTTGTAGGGCGGCGTTGGATTGGGGACAGAGAAGTTCACTTTAGGCACTTCTCTCGATCCCTCCGCCGCCGCAAAATAGGCTTCGTTCGGCTTGAAACCCGCCCAACTGGCGTAAATACTGGCGGGAAATTGCTGCAAGTAGGTGTTGTAGTCCTGCAAGGTGTCGTTGTATCGCTTGCGCTCCACGGCGATGCGATTTTCCGTTCCAGCAAGTTCATCCTGCAAACGGAGGAAGTTCTCGTTTGATTTCAACTGGGGATAATTTTCCACGATGAGAAGCAGTCGTCCGAGGGCGCCATCAAGCTGTTGATTAGCGGCGATTTTGTCGGTTGGGGTTCCTGCCGAAAGCAACGCTGAACGTGCTTTTGCGATATCGCCAAAAACTGTCTGTTCCTGGAGGGCATAGCCCTTTACAGTTTCCACCAGATTGGGGATCAGATCGGCGCGGCGTTGCAAGACTATATCAACCTGCGACCAGGATTCTTTGACTGCCTCATTTTTCGCCACCAGGTTGTTGCGAACGCCGACGTATTGACCGAAAACGGCCAACACAATCAGTACCAGAACCACAACGACTATCAATCCTTTACTCATCTGCTTCTCCTCAGTTGCTGCTAAGTATAGTTATGTCTTTGATGGCGAATCCAACATTGTATCTACTGCCGCTGTCACCTGCTGAATTGCCGCGAGATATCCGGAGGCTACGCTCTTTACGTCAAAGTTCTTGCGGTCCGCTTTCTTCTCGCGAACATCCAGCAATTTAAGAAACGGAGATGAATCGAAGTGAACGCGGGATGACAGCGCCTGCACCGCCTCCCTTTTGGTCTTATGGCCATCTTCCCCAAACTCAATCAGAACGTGACGAAACAACGTGGTGAATGTAGGGAAAGACTGTACCAGCAACTCCCAAAGTTGCCGTTCGCCTTTTGTCGCCAATAAATTTTGGCGTAACAGTATGGTTTTTTCCCGAAGCTCATATTCGAGTTGGGCGCGATGCAGATGCATTGGAACAGAAAGATCGCTCAGGAAATCTTCTCCGAAAAGCACTCTATGGCGATGCTGCATGTCGAGTAGCTCAATCGAGAAAACATCGGCGGATCTCTTAATTTCTTCCGCAGTAAGCACCAACGCGCGGTGATGCTTTTGCTTACTCCACCATTTGATACCGGCGCTATCGCCTCAAGCGCCACGAATGATGTTTCTCGGAGGATACACAGCACGTTCAAGTTGGAGAAGCCGGGATGGAATTCACCGCCAGCAGCCGAGCCATACAGAACAATGCTCTGCAAATTCTCTCCCGCGGTTGCTCGCAATCGATTTACGAAATCATTCAATAAGTTTTCGAACTCCATGTCAGCCTCTCTACCAGCTTCCACTGGCGCCACCGCCTCCGGAACTGCCTCCACCGAATCCTCCAAAGCCGCCTCCACCACCACCAAATCCCCCGCCGCCAAAGCCGCCGCCTCGTCTGCCACCACCCATCATCCCCGAAAGCAGCATCCAAAACAGAACGCTTCGGAGCGGAGTAAAAAGGACAATCGCTATGATGACGATGGCGATAATAATTCCGCGTAATGACAGTCCCTGTCGTGGCTGATCTTCTGTAACCGGAACGGCAGGCTGGGTACCGGATAGCTGAACCCCTGCATCCTGGGCGATGACATCAGCCACCCTCGACGTCATCAGAGAAACAGCGCCGTTATAGTCGTTCGCTTTTAGCGACGGCACTGCCTCTCGTCCGAAACCACCCACCTTGCCATCGGGCAAAATCGGCTCCAGACCGTAACCTACTTCCACACGATATTTATGGTCTTTAACTGCTAGAAGAATCAGTACTCCCCGGTTTGACGACTTGCTGCCAACGCCCCATTGATGGAATAAATCCACGGCGTAGCTTTCCACGTCGGCATTGTCGAGAGAATTGATGGTTACGACTGCAATCTGCGCATGTGCCTTTTCATCGATCTGACGGCAGAGATCGTCCAACTGCGCGATGGTGTCTTGGGATAGAACGTTCGCGAAGTCGTTGACGTAATTTGACGGCTTGAGCTGAGAGACAGGCTCAGCGTAAAAAAGCGAAGCGATGGCGAGCAAAGCCACCAGAAACATCGCTTTGAAGCCGAACTTCATCGGCAGTGATTGTATAGGAGTCCGCTTGGAGAGAGCGGCCTTGGAGCGGAAAGGGGGCCGGAGACTATTGCAACTGTTGTGCGAACTTTATTACTTCTCGCTCTGCCCAATATCCATCGTATCCATCGCTGTTCCCTATATAGGAGCAGTGGCCGCCATCTTCGGTCTCCGCGAACGTAATGTGAGGATTGGCCAGAATCTTTGCGCGGGTTTCAGGAAGAAGCCGGATAAAAGGATCGTTGGCCGCATGCAGGATTAATGCGGGGACACTGATATTTGCGATGACATTCGAGGCTGCAGCCCGGGCGTAGTAGTCGGTCGCGCCATCAAATCCGCAATAAAAAGCGGTAATCTTGTCGTCAAACTGCCTCAAGGTGCGGACTCCGCGAAGACGAGAAACATCGTAGGTGTCAGGAAAGAGTTTCGCTTTTTCCCGCAATCGTTTCCGCATCTTCCACATGAAATACCATTCATATAGACGGTTCGAAGGGAAATGAAGAGCATCTGCCGAAGGCGCGAGGTCGATGGCTGGGCAAACCCCGGCAACTCCCTTGAACTCCGGCGGACCATTCTTGCCCCACTCTCCCGCTAGTTTGAGGACGAGATTCCCTCCCATCGAAAACCCCACCAAGGCGAATGACGAAATATGATCGTTAGCGATCAGATTCCGCGCCACCGCCGCCACGTCATCTGACAGTCCGGAGTGATAAAGAGTGGGCGCAAGGCTCTCTGTGCCGCCACAGTTTCGCTGATTCATGAGCACAACATTCATTCCGTCTGCCGTCCCCTTATTCGCCATCCCGAGCATGTATTGAGATTCACTCGAACCCTCGAGACCGTGCACGACGATAAGAGTCATGGCGTTTTGTCGTTCCGACTGCCAGTAGCAGTCGCATGAAACCTGGATGCCGGGTGACACATCAATGAGACGCTTTTCAGCGCGCTCCAGCGCAATTTTCCTCGACAGGAGAAAGCTAGCCAACGTTTGGACGTGTCCCCCGCGAAGGTGACGCCGAGGCTGAAAATCAGTGTGGGACGGTTGCGGCGTAGGCACTAGTTGATTTTAAATGGAAGCCAAACTAGAGACACAGCCGGGAGATTTGAATGCCAATTTTTGAGTACGTTTGCGAGGAATGCGATAAGAAGTTTGAGGCAATATTATTCGGATCGCAAAAGGCCGAATGTCCGAAATGCCACGGCAAAAATATCACGCCACAGTTGTCGGTTTTCGCGGTCTCTACCAAAACCTCCTCTGCTTCGGCTTTCCAGTCATCGGGCCCTTGCGGAAGCTGCGGTGATGCACGCGGTCCCGGAGCCTGCTCTCTTCCCGACGCCGATTAAAGTAAATAGCACGGTAGTGCCACAGCTGCGGATCCCCATATATTCTTCAAGTTACTAAGCAGCACTTCAGGTACTTCTCTCTGTAACTGGGGTAAGTTTTCTTTCCACGCGAACAGCCCTAGTATCGGCGCATGGATCGACGCCGCAAGCCCGAGAGTTGAAGCCGCTTTCCCAGTTCGCGTTTGGGGATTAGACGCGAATACGGTTCCCTTCACTGAAAATGCTCGCGCCACCAGCATCAGCAGCGCTGGGGCGCAGATTCACGGTCTCAGGAGGCAGGTGCGCCTAGGCGAGGTCCTGGAAGTCCAGCTCGGCGATGAGAGGTGCCAGTTCCGCGTGGTGTGGGTCGGAAAGATGGGGTCGCGCCGTGCGGGCGAACTTGGGTTGGAAAGCCTGCCGTCGGAGCCCTGCCTGTGGGACATAAATCTATGCCACTGTAGCCAGGTTGCCGCGCAAGGTTAATCGGCAACGACTTTTGGTCGTACCCTTTCTGTCTCCGCGGAAAAATGCAAGCAAAAGAATTCGCACGGTCCGCAGAACCTTCAGTAATCACCTCAAAATGGAACAGTTAAATTCGTGCTGCGCGCGTAAATCCAATCTTGGCTTGGCATTTCCAGCGGTATATACTTCGGAATCGGCGCTGCTCTCGTCCGGCCAATAATCGTCCCCACATGAACTTTTGAGCCGGCCGAAACGGTAGTGCCTTCCGTATTTCGCGAAAAGCAACGAATGGAAGTTTCCCATGAGCGATGACGGCAACAAACTGCCCGATTCCGATGCTCTCACGCTAGCTGGGTTGCCGTCTGCTCCATCGGGAATTGTCTCGACCAAGACTCCGCCCCCTAGTTCTCATCCCTCCGATGCGCCGACTGTTTTCGACTTGGTCCCGCCATCGTCCAGGCTGCGGACTACCTCCCCGGAGTTCGAAGGTCTAAATTCCGCGGATGTATTCCAGGAAGGAACGGTGTTGGGAGGTCGTTACAAGATATTGCGTGTGTTAGGTCAAGGGGGAATGGGCTCCGTTTACCAAGCCAGAGATCAAGAACTGGACCGGGTGATTGCGCTGAAAGTTATCAGACCGGAGTTGGCGAGCAATCCCGGTATTCTTCAACGTTTCAAGCAAGAGCTCATTTTGTCTCGCAACGTGACCCATAAGAATGTGGTGCGGATTTATGACATGGGAGAGGCGGGCGGGACGAAGTTCATCACCATGGAGTACGTCGATGGAGAAGACCTTCGCGGCCTTCTTAGTCGCATCGGTAAGCTCACACCGAGCGAGGCCGTGGATGTTATCCAGCAGATTGGGCGCGCGCTCGAGGCTGCTCACGCCGAAGGAGTGATTCACCGCGATCTCAAGCCGCAGAATGTAATGCGCGATCCGCAAGGGCGCGTGGTAGTGATGGATTTTGGCTTGGCCCGTTCCTTGGAAGCTCCAGGCATGACGCAAACCGGTGCGCTGGTGGGGACCCTGGAATATATGTCTCCCGAGCAGGCCATGGGATCGGAACTCGATCAACGCTCCGATATTTTTGCTCTGGGGTTGATATTTTTCGAACTGCTAGCCGGAAAGGTTCCCTACAAGGCCGACACCGCGATTGCGAGCCTGATGAGAAGAACGCAGGAGCGAGCGATTCCGGTTTGCGATCTGGATAATAGCGTTCCCAAAAGTTTGAGCGCGATTGTCTCCCGGTGCCTGGAGCGCGACCGGAATGACCGATTCCAAAATGCGCGGGAACTGCTTCAGCAGCTCGACGCGTGGATAGGGAATCCCAGCATCACGACCGCCGCATTGTCACGCATTTCGTTATTGTCAGGCGCCTCGCCAGCCGCTTCTCGCAGCAGCACGCAAATCTCGCTAACCCTTCCCAATAACCGGGGATGGATCTGGGTTGGCGCAGTGGCTGCTGTGGTTGTATTGTTCTTCGTTCTGCCATGGACGCGGCACCTGTTGTTTCGTCCCAGCTCGCCAGGTTGCACAAGATTCCCACTCCCGAATTGATGGCATTCCGGACATAAGCAAAGGGAGATTTCTGGCAGTTCTTCCCTTGAAAATTGTTGGCGATGAAAAGGCGCTGCGCTACGTTTCCGACGGACTGGTGGATGCGCTCTCGGCGAAAATGTTTCAGCTTCAGGAAGTTCACCTGGCTTCTGCATCGGCGGTAGAGAAGGCCGCGGCCAATGGGGATTCCATTCAGAAGATTGCTAAAGCGCTCGGAGTCAATCTGATTTTGCAAGGCATGGTACAGGGAACACCACAAAAGCTACGCATCACGCTTAATCTGGAAGATGTTGCGAATGGACGCCGCATCTGGAGTCAGGAATTTTCCGGCGTGCCTCAAGACCTGCTCACGCTCGAAGACCAGATCTACGGTTCCGTGGTTGCTGCGATGAATTTAAGTCCCACTAATGACGAGGCGTCCCGAGGTGGCATCCATCCTACAGAGAACGCTGCCGCTTACGATCTTTATTTAAAGGGGCGGGACGCACTCCGCGGAAACGACGGACCGCGAGACTCGCGGGAGGCAATTCAGCTTCTCGAAAAGGCGTTGCAGCAGGACCCCAATTTTGCCCTCGCCTACACTGGATTGGCGGATGCAAACCTTTTCTTGTACGCAGACAGTAAGGACTCCGTTTATGCAGAAAATGCTTTGTCTGCCGCAGAGAAGGCTGCCAGCTTGAATCCCTCGTTGCCGGAAGTTCATTTGGCACTGGGAAGCGTATATACCAATACCGGCAAGACCACAGAAGCCATTGATGAATTAAAGCGGGCCCTCGCCTTGGCTCCGAATTCAGACGACGCTTACCGCCGGCTGGGCAAAGCTTACCAGGCGGCTGGGCACAACAAGGAAGCACTCTCAGCCTACGAGAGTGCAGCTTCGGCTAATCCCTACTTTTGGGGGAACCATAACACTCTAGGCGGCGCGTACCTTCAACTTGGGGAAAACGATAAGGCGTTGAAGGAATATCAGCGGGTAACCGAACTTGCTCCCGATAACGCGCTGGGGTACAGAAACGTAGGTGCGGTGTACTTTCGGCAGGGGCGCTGGAACGACGCTATCCCAGCATTTCAGAAGGCGCTTGAGATACAACCCGATGCTCCCACCTATTCGAATCTGGGAACCTCCTACTTCTTCCTGAAGCGCAACGATGAAGCCATAAAAATGTTCGAGAAGGCGGTGGATCTGGCTCCGAAGGATGAGACCATGGCGGGCAATTTGGCGGATGCGTACCGGACTGCAAGGACGTTCTCAGGAAGCCAACACAACTTACGATAAGGCGATTCATCTCGCATTTCAGCAACTGCAAGTTAATCCGAAATCGGCTGGAGTCACCAGTGACGTAGCGTTGTATTACGCCAAAAAGGGGAATGGCGCTTTAGCGCTGCAATATATTCGACAGGCGCGTTCACTGGACCCTTCGGATTTGCAATTGATTTACGATCAGGTGCAGATTGATACCCTGGCGGGGAAACCGAAAGATGCCTTAAAAGCGCTGCAAGAGGCATTTAAGAAGGGCTATTCGGCGGAAGAGGCGCAGAACGATCCGGAACTCAATACTCTTAAGAGCCTGCCGGAGTTTCACGAAGCTAATTAGCGAATATTCGAAGAAAAATTAGGCGTCAGAGCTTTTCCACACTTGCGGCGGAAGCTAGCGAGCCGAGCCCAGTGGAAATAAGATTGCGCAGCAGCAACATCTTGGTTGCGGGCCCGGGTACGAGTGTTACCGTCATGTCCATTGAAATTCGTCGGATCCGGCCAATTCCCGCCGTCGTCGCCCGGCACGAAATCTAAAGTAAATATCTTCGCCGTCGGGGATCCGCTGCCCGCATTGAACAAGTAATCAGAAACACATCGTGCTAGACGGCGATCAGGATGCCTGTACTTGTTATGGAAAACCTGCACCATGAAGTTGAAATAAATCGCCAGAAACCCCGCATGCTGACGTCGAATTCGACGGTGACATCGGTGAATCTCGGTTAGGCGGAGTCCAAGCCAGAAGTAATTGCGTCCAGCTGTTACCCGTGATCATTCCAAACCCCAGAGGAAATCCGTCGTATCTCCAGGAAGAACGAAGCTAAAGTCAGTGCCTTCTGGAATCTCGCAATTCCCTTCGCCAGCAGCTGGTAGGGTCGCCAATAATTATCTTTGGATCAATAGGGTCAGCGTGGGCCACGACACCCATGGTTAAAATCATCAGGCCCAAAAACATTGCGGAGAACTTAATTGAACGCTTCACAAACACTCCTGCGGAATCGGAAACTGCTTGCTCAGTATCGCTCACGGTTTAATAAAGTCAACATGAAATACTGTTGAAAACTTCTTAAAGTGCTTGCTGGATGCGCTGTTTGGGCCGGTCGCGTTTCCATCCAGTGATGCAAACTTTTGCACAGTGCGAGCTCCGAGGGCCGCACATCTGTCGCCTGTTATCATCTGCTCTCATGAAAACTGGCATTATCGGCTTGCCCCAAGTTGGAAAAACCTCGCTTTTCCGCATGCTCACCAAGGTCCAGGTTTCCGACCAAGGATTTGGAAATCCTCGCGATGCACATGTGGGGGTAGCGAAGGTTCCCGATGACCGACTTGATCGCCTCGCGGCGCAATACAATCCGAAAAAATTGACACATGCGTCGGTCGAATACGTAGATGTTGGAGCCATCGGGCAGGAAGCGCTGAAGGAAAGTGGATACATCGGCCATCTGCGAAATGTAGACGCCCTCGCACACGTGGTGCGGGCGTTCGACGATCCCTCGATCCCGCACGTCGGCCCAGTCGATCCATTGCGAGATATCAAGAACGTGGAATTCGATTTGATGGTGAGCGACTTGGGACAGATCGAGAAGAGGTTGGAACGCCTGGAGAAAGACTTAAAGAAGATGCGTTCTCCGGAACTCGAAAGAGAATTTGAACTGCTGACGCGAGCCAAGGCTCAGTTGGAATCGGAACGGCCATTGCGCGAAATGGAGATGACTGCTGAGGACAAGAAACGCCTGCGGGGATTTATGTTCCTGAGCGAAAAGCCAATTCTGTACGTGCTCAATGTGAACGAAAGCACGACGCTCGGAGGTGAGCTGGAGGAAGCCGTGGGAAAATATAATTTGTCGGAGGTCGCAGGGCGTCCGAATGCGGGCGCAACCGCAATTTGTGGCAAGGTTGAAGCTGAGCTCGCGGAAATGAGCGATGCCGACGCCGCCGAATTTCTATCGAGTTACGGATTGACCGAGAGCGGCCTGGTGCGTCTTATTAGAACAACATATAAATTGCTGGGGGTAATTTCGTTTTTTACTATTGGTGAGGACGAATGCCGCGCCTGGACAATTCCGGTCAACATGCGAGCGGTGGATGCTGCCGGGGCGATTCATACGGACTTGTCCAAACATTTCATCAGGGCGGAAACCGTCCGGTGGGATCAACTGCTCGACGCCGGTTCCGAGGCAAATGCGAGGGCTAAAGGTATTCTTCGGCTCGAGGGCAAAGACTATATCGTCCAGGATGGTGATGTGATGCACATCCGACACAGTGGCTAGGATGGCTGTCGATTCACGGTCTGGAATCCAGGGTTCGCCATTCAGCATCTTTAAGATTCGGCATTATTTAATCCGTACTTCCATACTTTGAGGTGCTCGTCTTGCCTGAAACCATTTATGACATCGCAATTGTTGGCAGCGGGCCGGCAGGATACACCGCGGCAATCCGGGCGGGCCAATACGGACTGAAGACCGCCCTCATTGAGAAGGATAATGTCCTGGGCGGCACCTGCCTTCACGTCGGTTGCATTCCGACCAAGGCCTTGCTTTTTAATGCTGAGATTTGGGACCACTTAAAAGAAGCCAAAGAATTCGGAATTGAAGGCGTGGACGCTCGCAAATTGAATTGGGCCGCAATTCAAGAACGGAAGTCAAAAATCGTGGCCAAGCACACCAAAGGCCTCGATTTCTTGATGAAGAAGAATAAGGTCGAGGTCATTCGCGGGTATGGGCAATTGAAGGGGGCTGCGGCAAACGGAGTTTTTTCCATTGAAGTAAAGGGCGCGGACGGTAAGGCATCGGAGATCAGAGCCAAACATGTAATTTTGTCTACCGGTTCTGAGGCGCGCATGATTCCCGGACTGCAACCTGGTCCGCAGATTCTTACCAATATAGAGATCCTGGACGTAAACCAGATACCCAAATCTTTAATTGTTGTTGGGGCTGGAGCTGTGGGAGTTGAGTTTGCTTCGATTTTCCGCTCGTTCGACACCAAGGTGACAATTATTGAGATGTTACCGAGGCTTGTGCCCATCGAGGACGAAGATGTTTCCAAGGAACTCGGCCGAGTTTATCGTAAGCGAGGAATCGAATACTTCACCGGAGCGAAAGTGGAGAAAGTTGAGCCGAGTGAAACCGGCGTCAATGTAACTTTCAGCGTCGATGGAAAGCAGCAGAAGATCGAGGCAGAAAAAATCTTGATCGCCATAGGCCGCAAGCCGCGCACTGAAAATATTGGATTGGAAAAAACTCGCATTCAGCCGGAGCGGGGATTCATAAAGACTGATCAATGGATGCAAACTGCCGAGCCGGGAATCTATGCTATCGGCGATATCGTTCTAGGAACGCCGCAACTTGCACACGTAGGGGCTATGGAAGGCATCGTTGCCGTTTCCAAGATTGCGGGAAAGGAAGCCAAGCCGATCGATCCATTGAAAATTCCTAATGCCACCTATTGCCATCCGGAGATCGGCAGTGTTGGGCTGACCGAAGCGAAAGCCAAAGAAAAAGGGTACAGCATCAAAATTGGCAAGTTTCCGTTCACGGCGAATTCACGGGCGTCCATCGTGGGCCAGCACGACGGCTTCATAAAGATTGTTTCCGACGGGAAGTATGGGGAAATTCTCGGAGTCCACATCATCGGGCCGCAAGCCACCGAGCTAATCGCCGAAGCTGTGGCAGCAATGGAATTGGAAGCCACAGTCGAAGATTTGATGTGGACGGTCCACGCGCACCCAACTCTGGCAGAGGCGATGTTGGATGCATCGAACAGCGTCTACGGTCTGGCGATTAACGCGTAACTTCTAGTCAGATCCTAGTTAGATTGGGCGGCAGGCTCTGTTAGCGACTTTTTGTGCCGTATGCGCGACAACAGGGTGTGCGGCCCGCCGTAGAGGAACTCTAAAGCTATATTTCCCCCGACAAAGCCCAGCAGGTTGTAGTTCCCCATTCGAAAAGCATCTTTCTCGTTGTATCGCCCGGGATACCAGGCATAGACGGCGGTAGTCGTACCGACATAGGGCGCTACCAACGAGGGAACGGAGAATACGTAGTGACCGTCGTCTCCGCGTCTGGCGGTCACAGTTGAAATTACTGCATGACCAAGGCGGGGCAAAAACCCCTTGCACTCGCACCGGTAATAAAGGGTGTCTTCGCGAAATACTTCGGCGAGAGTATACCGCGCGGTCGTGGTCACTGCCGTGATTCCAAAGTTTGAGCCAAACCTTTCGCCGTAGGCGGCGGCTCCCTGGCCCCATTCCGGTGGGGTGTTAGTGGCTTGATTTATGCCTGCGGAAAATGCCGCACCTAAAATCGGGTACGGCCCAATAATGTCGAAGGCATAGTTTCGCAGCTTGGTCTTCTCGCTTGGCCGGACGTATTCCGCCGGACGAGCGTTAGTCGACGGCATAGCATCTGCCGCGGGTGTAGTTGTTGAAGGGGGTGTCTGCGCACTCATTAAAGTTGAGACGAACATAAGCGCGAGGCACACCATACCTGAAATTCCGCGGCAAATTTTCACACTATCTCCTGACTTCCGTTGAGCAGATCGGGAAGTCCGCAAAGCAAAACGATTCTGTTATTGAACTACTCCCCTGGAGGTTGGACTACATCTTATATTAACGAACCACCAAGTTCAGAGCGGAGCCTGCCACTATTTTTTGTCCCGCAACGGGATCGTGAGAAATAACAATGCTGGCGGGCGATATTGCTGCGGGAGGTGACGATATGCTCGGGTTTATCGTGGCACCAGCAGTGACAAGCGTAACATTGCCTTCGCGAAGTCCCGCAACTTGTAGAGCTGCACGGACGCTGGCTAAAGTTTGTCCAACGAAGTTTGGAGTCACAAAGGCTTCGGGTTCCGAAGTTGCGGTTACTAATAAGCTTATCTTTGGAGCGGAAACGTCACTGGCATTCGGGATTGGATTTTGGGCGACTACTTTGTCGGGGAGTGTTTCTGGTATAGCTGTTTCGGCAATTGAACCGATTTCAAGGCTGCGGCGGCGGATGTTCAGTTGCGCGGCCCGTCCGCTTTCCCCAAGAACATTGGGAATTTCAACCCGCTGAGGTCCCAGGCTCTCAGCCACCCGCACCTGCCAGCCTCGTCTCACCTTCGAGCCCGCAGTTGGGACCTGAGACAAAATTTTACCTTCGGAGACGTTCGGACTGAAGTACTGACGTTCGATTTCCATCGACATGCCGGCCTGCTCGATTAACTTTCTGGCTTGATCGGGCGAGCGTGAAACGACGTCCGGCACAGTCGTTTCCCTGCCATGAATTGCGATCTGCATTGCCATTAACCCGGAGAAAAGGGCTACCACAAGCAATACCGATCCCAGCAGCACCAGCCGGGCGACGGTTCGCATCCGCTGTCTTATGGGTCCACGCGCAGTTTTTATACCGGAACCCCCAAAATTACCCTCCCGCTTAAAAATTGCCATTGTAATCGGACTATAATTGACTGATAAAGCAGGGGTTAGGTTTTAAGTTGTTTGGCATGGGAACTGTTATACCAGAGTATAGATACCAGCATCTTAGGTTATCGAGGTTTTGAAAGTCCCAGTATTCGGAGGAAGAGAAAAATGAGAAATCGCGCCATCGTAGGGCTATTCGTTGCGTTTGTGATGTGCTTGCCGGCTCTAGCGCAGCAAAGCGCTACGACCACGCAAGATCAGACCACGGCAAGTCAGCCTAGCCAAACTGCCTCACCATCAGATCAGGCGAGCGCTACCGGAAAGCCTCTCCAACCGCCAGCTCGTGAAGGATTCTGGGGACGAGTTAATCCATTCGCGCGGAAGAAGTATGTACAACGGCAGACAGGTCCCATCCGCGATCGGTTAAATGAATTGGATGAGTTGACGGCGACCAACGGTAAAAACATCAGGGATGTTGACTCTCGCGCTCAGCAAGGCATTCAGTTGGCATCCGCGAAAGCTTCGGAAGCGGACCAGCATGCAATCGAAGCCGGCAACCGCGCTCAGGTGGCGCAGGACACCGCGGCCCAAGCTAATACGCGAATCGGAAACGTCGAGCAAGTGGTCAGCAATATCGATCAATACAAGGCTTCCACGCAAACGGAAATCCGTTTTCGCCCAGGCCAGAGCGTACTGAGCCAAAATGCGAAGACCGCGCTGGATGATATGGCGACTCCACTGAAGGATCAGCGGGGCTACATCATCGAAGTGCAGGGGTTTTCAACAGGAAGAGGACAGGCCGCGATAGCTACTTCGCAGAAAATGGCTGACTCTGTAGTTCGCTACCTGGTAGAGAATCATGACGTGCCGGTTTACCGCATTTACGTTGTCGGCATGGGCAATGCTCCTGTCGCGAGCGCAACGGATGAAGAAGGCAAAGCGAAGCGAACCAGCGGCGGCAGAGTGGAGATTAGCTTATTGAAGAACGATCTAGAGCAGTTGTCTTCGAATAACGCTCCCCCGGCCACCACGGATCAACAAAGCGCTCCCAAATAGGATTTTCCGGAGCCCTCCCAAAAGACTCTTGCTTCGGCAAGAGTCTTTTTATCTTTAAGCTCCCGGGGACTTATCCTCTTACTCGCCGGCGTCCGAGCAAATCCACGATCAGAACAATCAGCGCAATGACGATCAGCAGATGAATCAATCCGCCGGCAACGTGGAATGAGAAGCCCAACAGCCATAAGATCAGCAGAACAGCAATCAGCGCACGCAGCATGTTTCCAACCTTTCTGAATTCGCAAAACTGGGCTCCAGTTATTGCGGTGATGGCGCGGTCTTGTCCTCTACCTTTTGCGCCCCTTCATCTGTCTTTCTTGCCGCTTTATTGGTCACCTTCTTGGAAGTCTTTTTAATCGAGTGTCCAGTTTTCTTGGTCGTCTTTTTGGTTGCGCTGCCCGTGTCCTTCGCAGCCTGTTTAGTTTCATGACCGGCGTCCTTCATATCCTGTTTTGCGCCGCTGTTGTCCTGTGCAAGTCCTGCAATACTCAAGACAGCAGTCAATAACATCAACCAACCTGTTTTCTGAATCAATCGCATACAATTTTTCTCCAGTTAAATTTTTGCATTGTGAGTTGTCACTATACGCTTTCGCGAGCGTCGCTGACCATTCCCGAAACGCATTCCTTCGCCAGCACAATCGCGAAATAAAATCAAAGCATTGGCATGGCATCCTCGAATGCCGTATAACAGATTGGCGGAGGATAAATGCCAGAGAGCAAGCCTATTTCAACGGAATCGGATTCGAAGCGGGAGAGCCCTAATCCCAATGAAAAGCTGGTTCGGGTATTCGATACCGAACAAGAATCGGAAGCGATGGTCGTGAACGGCCTGTTGCAGTCCGCCGGCATACAATCGGACATCACCGCACTCGACGCCCCGCAGGATATTCTCCCAGGAGTCGGTGGCACGGTTATTCTGGTACGCGAGGAAGATGCCGCAAAAGCCCGCGCTCTTATTGAAGAATCCAAGCGCGCCGCAGCCGAGGAAGACACGGCGGAAGTCGATATCAGTGATAACTCGAAGTCTCGGGGATGACATTTTTCCCGTCGAGATAGAAGCTCACCGCGCCGTTGATATCAGTCCGGTAAGTTCCAACCTTTAAATTCACCAAGCGATCCAATACCTCTTTGCGTGGGTGGCCGTATACATTTCGCGCTCCGACCGAGATCACGGCTAGCCGCGGATGGACCGCCGCCAGGAATTCGGAATCAGTAGAGGTGTTGCTGCCGTGATGCGCAACCTTTAGCAGATCGGCATGAGGATCGTCCTCCCGCAATATCAAATCTTCCTCTTTACGCTCGGCGTCGCCTTCGAGCAGCACCGAAGTCCTTCTGTAAAGTGATCTTAATTACCAGCGATGTGTCATTCGGGCGCGAAACTTGTTGATCTAAGCCGGCGGGAGGCGCCAACACTCGCACCGTTGCTCCCCCGAGATCGAATTTCTGTCCTTCGAAGTGCTGGACCACGGGGACATCAAGTTCTTTCGCTTGCCGCAGCAGGTATTGCAACTGAGGAGACGGTGAATTCACTCCCAGCCACATCTCACCGGGGTGAAAATTAGCCAGCACTGCAGACATCCCACCGATATGATCGGCGTGCGCATGAGTAATCATTACGTCGTCAAGATGGGAGATGCCGCGCGACCACAAATAGGGGGAAACCACATCTTCCCCAATGTCGAGATCGGAATGCATCCATTCGGGAAGTCCGCCCGCGTCCACCAGCAACGTCTTGCCTTCTGGGAACACAATTAGAATTGCGTCGCCCTGACCCACGTCGATGGCAGTGACTTCGAGAATCCCAGAGTTTATTTTGGGATTCGGAGGAACAAAAGAGATCCATATCGCCGTAGTGGCTATAAACGCGAATACGCTAGCGACGATCAGCCAGCGGCGTCGAATCAGAATCATGGCAACGATCATCCCAGCACAGGTCAGAGCAGCAATCCACATCTGCGGAGTCGCGACACGCTGGTCGGCGATTCGAAGACTCCCCAACCGATGAATGATTTCTTGAGTTGCAGTCAGGACTGCGGCGGTTAGTAAGCTCGGAATCCTGGCGACTGCAACTGAAATGTATCCGATGAAAATCGATACGCAAGCGAAGGCCATTAAGATTTCAGTCAAGGGAACAATGAGAATGTTCGCAGGAAACGACACTACGGCCGCGCGATGAAAGTAATAGGCCATTGGAAGCACAAAGCTTGCCTGCAAGAGCACCGAAATAATCACGAACTCCAAAATCAAGATTAGTAGGCGCCCACTCCCTGCGATTGCAATCAGCGGAAACTTGCGACCAGCGAATCGTTGGAAGCGTCCGGAAATCAATCGCAGATCGAGGCGCATTTGCGCCAGTGCCGGACTCAAAGCCAGGTCGTACCGGACCGAGTCCAAGCTGCGGAGGCCACGTGAAAGGTTTTTGGTAGTGCGGTCTATGAGTGGACTGCCGATTCCTCCAATGATGAGGGCGCAAAGGAAGCTGAGTTGAAAACTCGCTCCGAACAATTGATTGGGATCAATGACCAGCAACACTAACGCTGCTCCCCCCACTGTATTGAGGATGGATCGCTTCCGATAAAGTAAGCGGGCTCGCAAAGTACAGGAAGAGCATGAGTGTGGCTCTCCACACTGGCGTTCCCACGTCCGTAAGAAGGGCATAGGACACGGTTATGAGAAGGGTCAGTACACTTGCGGCAAAGTCAGTAAATCGCAATTTACGCAGACAGAAAAATAGGACAAGCGCGAGGATTCCAACTTTCAAACCGGATACCACCAGAACGTGATAGGTTCCCGTGCGTTGGAAGTTGGTTCGAGTCTCTCTTCCGAGGAAAGTATCGTCTCCCAACAGAATCGTGTCTACCAGAGCGGCGTTTTCGCCCGGCCATAGGGTGTGTATCTTCTCGATTAAACTCCGATGAATGCGCGTTCGCCAAAGCTCAAATCGATTGCCCGAAAATCCTGGCAGAACTTGAATGTCCGCAATCTTGGCGCTTCCGATGAGCGAGATGCCGCTTTCCGCCAAATATCCCACATAATCAAACGCTCCGGGATTTTGGAAGTTGTGCGGGAGGGAAAGCTTGACGGGAAAACATAGTCGGTCGCCGTAGTGAAATGTTGTCTCTTGTTGTAGCCGCGCAGTTCTGCGCGTTGCCGTTGATTTTATTGAATACCGTGAGTCGTAAACCGAGCCGGAGTCTTGGTTGTGATGTTTGCAAGAGTTATTTCGTCGATCCCCAAATCGATCTTCTGCACGTCTTCAGCATCTTTTTGCCGGACTGCGCCTTCCCTAATTACATGCCCTGTAACAACGGTTTCCTGATCTTGTGCAGGGCCAGACAAGCTTGCCAATTCCGCGCCCGGGGTCGCACAAACTTGAATCAGGAGGGCACCGCTTATGAACATTAGGCAGAGGGTGACGAAAAAGCCGATCGAGAGACGGCGGCCAATAAAATACATTCCCGCTAATAAGAAAATTAAGGCGGCGACCAGCCACAAATTCGAGTTGTCACAAGCGAGATGGCCGACAAATATCCCAGCTGACAATGAGACCGCACACCACAAGAGCGGCTGTCTCGGACTGCGTAGAGTCTGTCTCGGCGGTGCGGATGGGGGCGCCAGAAAATCACATCATTCAACGGCATTTAGCGGATCATGTGAAAGACGGTTTCGAGGTGAAAGGTTTGAGGAAATAAATCCACAAGGTGTGCCTCTTCCACTTTATATCCAGACGACAGCAAGCCGCGCAGGTCCCGCGAGAGTGTTGCAGGATCGCAGGAGACGTAAGTAAGACGATGCGCATTCAACGACTTAAGGCCGGCGATTACAGCGTCATTTAGTCCGCCTCGCGGAGGATCGATGACGACGAAATAAGGATGTAACTTTCCAGCAGCATTTTTCAAATAGAGTTCGGTTGTCGTATTAACGGCTTTCACGTTCGCCGGGGAATTATAGACAAGGTCCTCATAAGAGATATGTGACGATTCAACCGCAATAACGCGTTGGAATTCCCGATTAAGGACAGATGAAAATAGGCCAACGCCCGCGTATAGATCCAAAGCGGTTTCACCTGATCGGCCACCAGTAACGATCTTCACCAACACATCGATCAAATGACGATTGACCTGAAAGAAGGCCCCAGCACTGACTCGGTATGGGCCGTGTGAAGTCCTGTACGTGAGATGATTTTCGCCATTTGCGAGGGATGATTCCGAAGCCTGAGGGATGTTTGTGCCGTCGGAAACGCGAAACATGACGATGCCCGCGATCTCAGGCATATGCCGCCTAAGATTTTCCGCCCACAGTTCTGGAAAAACGGCGTCCGCTCCGCAGGACACTTCGATGAGCAAACTCGCATCGTCGGCACCCGCAAATAATTCGATCTCCAGAATTCCGCTTGGCGCAGGTTCCGAGCGGCCCAGCGCTAATATGGCAGCAATGGCGCGATTGATAAGAGGAGAACTTATGGGACACTTTTCCACCGCAATCAATTGATGAGAATTCCACTGGTGATAGCAGAGATTAAAAGCGTGGTGAATTCTGAACCGTGAGACGCGTGCGATTTCGATAGTTCCACGGCGGAGAAGGATGAACTTGAAGTTCGCAATCCAAATTTAATTTCGCGATGCGGCGAAGGTTCTCCCGCAAGATCGCCGCCTTGATTTCCAATTGGTGCTCGTAATTGGTGTGCTGATAATGGCATCCGCCACACCTCGCGAAATAAGGGCAACCCGGTTCCACTCGCTGGGCGGAAGGCTCCAGAACGGCATTGACGCTACCCCGTGCGAATCCTTTTTTCTGCTCGAAAAGTTTGGCCTCGACCGTTTCGCCTTCCAGCACGAACGGAATAAACACGGCCTTCCCTTGACCATGCTCGTCCGCAGGGAGGCGGGCAAGCCCATCGCCGCCGTAAACCAATTTGTCTATGGTGAGTTGCGTTGTGTCTCCTGACCTGATGCAGACGATTACATGTAGAAAAGACTCAATCTTGGCAGCTTATATTTTTCCAGCAACTTCTTATGCAGATATTGCTTTTGCAACTGTTGTATCTGCGAGGCGGGCATCCGGCTGCGATATGGAATTAATTCGTGTTCCGCCTGCGTGCGTACCTTTGCGATCTCATCGTCTGGCAGTCGCAGCCAGCAGGACGGAAAATAATTTCTCTTCGAGGAGAGTCAGCCTCCGCTCCAAATCTTCCAACGGCGGCACACTTTTGCTGTTACTCAGTCCATCGGCTAGCGATGCCAGGTTGTCGGCGACTTCCCCGCCTACAATCGAGGCCGAGATCCCCGATCTTTCTGGTAAATCCGCAGCCCGCAGGTAGTCTGCATTCTTCTTTAGGAACTTCGCGATTTCTGCGGGATCGAATCCTCGCGCCGGTTTCGCGCTGCTGTTTCCATCTAGATACTCCCACAACCGCTTCCTTCATTTCCTCCGCGGCGGTCAATACCTCCTGCGCGCAATATGCCAGGCTATTCACTTTCCGCGATTGCGATGGACGCTTTTCATATCGTTCGAAGGCCGCATCAATTCCTCGCAGCACAGCTTCCAAAGGGATGCCTGCATCTTTCCAAGTCTCAATCAAGGCCCAGTCCAAAGTGGAAAGCAACAGAATGCCGGCACGCCGCCGCTGAAAATGCTCTTCGATTTCAGTGAAGTAGTTAAAATAATTTTCCACGAGAGGATTGTTCGGAGTTTAAGAACAGCAGAATTATCCAGCGGACTTTCCTGGTGGAACGGAATTGCGCTCCCAAATAATTCTCAAACCATCCAATGTCAGCAATTCATCGACGTGCTTAATATATTGGGATCCCTTACCAATAAGAGCTGCCAGCCCTCCCGTTGCAACTACGCTGGCTGCTTTCCCGAGCTCGTCCAACAATCGGGTCAGGATGCCGTCCACCAGTCCCAGATATCCATAATACAAACCCGACTGTAAGCTTCCGACAGTGGTGCTGCCGATTATTCTGACAGGCTTGCGGATGTCGACACGCGGCAGACGCGCCGTGCGTTCGAATAGGGCATCAGCGGAGATTCCAATGCCGGGAGAAATCACACCACCTAGATATTCCCCTTTCGCTGAAACGCAATCGAAGGTTGTTGCCGTGCCGAAATCCACCACAATGCAGGGGCCTCCGTATTTCTCGAATGCAGCTACGGAATTCACGATGCGATCGGCTCCAACCTCGGCCGGATTGTCGTAGTGCACCGGCATTCCGGTCTTTACCCCGGGCTCAATAAAAAGAGGCTTTGCGCCAAAATATCTCTGGCAAACCTGGCGCAATGTGGAATCCAGTGGAGGCACAACCGACGAAATAATAATGCCGTGAATATTTGCCACTTGAAGATTATTCATGGCAAACAAATTTCGGAAGAGCACGCCATACTCATCCACGGTCTGAGTGGCCACGGTGGCAACCCGCCAATTCGCGATCAGAGCATGAGAGGCGTCCTGCGAATTCTTTTCCGCTGCGCCGAAAACTCCCAGCACCGTATTCGTGTTTCCGACATCGAGGACTAATAGCATTTAATTTTTCTTTCGGACGGTACCGCTTAAAACAGTGCGCAATCCATCGGCGGTCTGAATTTGCAAGAACCCTCGGCTCGTCCAACCCTCGCGTTGTTCCTTCAAAGGCGCCATTCTCTTCGACGAACACCTCGGTGCCCATGTATCGAAGATGAATTCTGTTGAAATCTCTCGAGGATAGAGCGGCGCGCTTCTGAACCCCTCAACAATCCGACATATTCGCGTTCCAGCGATTTTAGCAAAGCCAGACAGAGTTCAAGCCGGGACCACTCTGCTCCGCTCGCTAGGCGGAGTGAAGTAGCCAGTGGTTGAAGTTCCTGAGGAAATTTAGTTTGGTTCACGTTGATGCCTATACCCACCACGATGTAGCGGACCCGGGTAGCTTCCGCGTTCATCTCGGTCAAAATGCCGGACACTTTTTTGCCTGCGATCAATACGTCGTTAGGCCACTTTAAATCAGGCCGGAGTTGGGGGTTGATTTCTTCAATAGCTGTATGAACCGCCAGCCCGATGGCCAGCGAAAGAATCAGGACTTCGGAAGGCGGCAAGGGAGGTCGCAAAATAACCGAGCAATAAATGCCGGACGACTGCTCAGAATGCCATTGATGATCGGCCCGTCCCCGCCCGGCGATTTGCTGCTCGGCAAGAAATACGCTTCCCTCAGGGGCCCCGTCACTCGCAGCTTGCATTGCGACATCGTTAGTCGAACCAATTTTGTAGTAGTGATGAATGGTGCCGAACATCGTCCCCCGGAGGGCGGAGAGCAATAATTCTGGCAGCAGAAGATCAGGAACAGCTTTCAATTGATATCCGGTCGCGGGATGTCCTTCGATGTCCACCCCAAGATCGCGCAATTGTTGTACCAACCGCCATATTTCGGAACGGCTGACCTGAAGTTCTTCGGCAATTTTGGTTCCGCTCACAACTACAGTGGCGTGCTCAGTGAGAAGCTTTACTAAGCGTCCTAACCGGGCATCGGTCTGCGGCCCGCGCGGATTGGTGCCGCCCGAGATCGCACGAGTTGCGAGACGTTTGGGAATGCGGGAATTATGAGCCAAGGAAACTTAAACCACAAATGCGAGCGAGATTTATGCTGGGGCGATTCTCAAGCTCATGTCCACTGCGGTGGCTGAGTGAGTCAGGGCGCCGACGGAGATAAAATCGACCCCTGTCTCCGCATACGCTCGGACATTTTCCAGGGTAATGCCGCCGGAACTTTCCAAAGGAATGCGGCGGTCGTCCCCTTCGCGAACCAGACGCGAGCAATGTTCCACCGCACGTCTTACTTCTTCGACGGTCATATTGTCCAACAATATCGCTTCAGCTCCGTTTGCCAAAGCTTGTTCCATTTCCCCGAAGGAACGCACTTCGATTTCTGTCGGCTGTGTTCCGCGGCGATTTCGGCTCGCCCGTTCGAGAGCAGGTGCAATTCCGCCAGCGAGAGCGATGTGGTTGTTTTTAATAAGCACGCCATCGGATAAATCCAGCCGATGGTTTTGGCCCCCGCCACAGCGGACTCCATATTTATCGAGCACGCGCAGACCGGGCGCCGTCTTTCTGGTGTCAAGGATGCGGGCTTTAGTTCCCGAGACCGCTTCTACAAACTTTCGGGTTAAAGTCGCGATTCCGCTCAAGCGCTGCAGGAAATTCAAAATTACCCGTTCGCAGGAAAGAATTACTCGCGCGTTGTGACGGATAACCGCGATAGTTTGATCTTTGTGCAGGCGGACTCCATCAAATATTTCCGGATGACTCGTCACTTCGTAATGAGAAAGCACCGCGCCATCCAGTGCGGCATAAACATCGAGAATCCGAGGAACACAACCAAGGCCAGCGAGAATGCAATCCTGCTTGGCGAGGATGGTCGCGGACGCTCTTTGGGTAGGCTCAATACAGGCGTAGCTGGTGGCATCGCGCGTCGCCCGGTCTTCGAGCAGCGCGTTCTCGATGATGGCGGTGATACGGCGGCTATTCCAGTCCATAAAGTCGACGTAGTAGCGTCTTCCAGTGCCTAAGCGCTGCCAGACGAGGACGTCTGCGCCTACGTGGGTTGTTCCAGTTCTTCTAGCTTACTACGAGTTTTCTCGCGCAAAATTTCCAGTTCCTGCATTCGCTTTCTGATGCCTTCGATGACTTGAGGCGGAGCCTTCGCCAAAAATTGCTCATTCTGCAATTGGCGCTCGCCGTTCGACAATTCTTTCGCGAACCGTTCTGCATCCTTTAGCAGGCGCTCACGCTCGGCCGCCAGGTCAATCTTCTGTTCATAGACAACGTGCACATCAAAAACAGAAGTGCTGCGAGTGTTGGGAAGATTCGCCAGAGGTTTCGACAAACGAAATACTATCGACGTTCGCTAACCGTTGAACCGCATTCAGGTTCTGCTCAACTAGAACTCGGCCTGCGACCTGCTCCGTGAATATCTGCACCGGCACCCGCAGTTTCTGGTCTACCTTCAATTCCGCGCGCAGATTGCGAATGCTGGTTATCAAATCCTGCAAGGTCGACATGTCTTTCTCTGCGCTGGCATCCATCTGTTTGTCGTTTGCAACTGGAAATGCGGCCAGGGCGATGGATGGTAACGGAGGTTTTCCGTCATACATCGCATGCCATATTTCTTCAGTGATAAACGGCATGATGGGATGCAGTAAACGCAACGACGCTTCAAACAATGCAACCAAGTTGATGCATGAGGCGTGAACAGAATCTCTGTCTGCCTCATTTTCCGAAAGCAAGCCGCGGTTTGATCAGCTCGATATACCAGTCGCAGAGTTCTCCCCAGAAAAAATCGTATACGGCTCTGGACGCTTCATCGAAACGGTAGATTTCGAGAGCGGCATGAGTTTCTCCGGCAACTCGGTTGAAGCGGGAAAGAATCCACCGGTCTTCAAGGGTGACCGCCTTGAATCCGGAGATACCGCCGGATCGATCCGGAACCTCACGGGCGGGAGCGCCAGATAAGCCTACGCGGTCCACGTTCATGAACATGAATCTCGCTGCGTTCCAAATCTTGTTCGCAAACGCACGATACCCTTCGGTCCGGCTGGGATTAAATGCAATATCAGTTCCCGGGGATGACATCGATGCGAGGGTAAATCGGGTAGCATCGGTGCCGTATTTCTCGATCACTTCGATTGGATCCGTAACATTGCCTTTGGTCTTCGACATCTTCTGGCGGTCCGCATCCCGCACCAACGCGTGAATATAAACTTCGCGAAAGGGCACGCTCGCTTTCAGCGGATCTTCCGCTGGCGAATCTTCTGCTGACGCGGAGTTTTCCTTTTCGAGCGACGGCCTTTGCGTAGGCGACATAAACCAGCAGCCCAGCATGATCATCCGAGCGACCCAAAAGAAAAGGATGTCGAAGCCCGTGATCAATAGCGACGTCGGATAGTATGCCGCCAAGTCGCGGTGTGGCTTCGGGCCAGCCCAGTGTCGTGAACGGCAACAATCCAGAAGAGAACCAGGTGTCGAGAACGTCCGACTCCTGTTCCAGTTTCGAACCCGGACACTTGCTGCACTTATCTGGCGCGGTACGAGCCACAATCATTTCGTTGCACTCCACGCAACGCCACGCGGGAATACGATGTCCCCACCACAGTTGACGGGAGATGCACCAGTCATGGATATTATTCATCCAATTCAGGTAGATCTGCTTGTAGTTGTCGGGCGTGAAGCGGATATAACCTTTCTCGACCACTTCAATGGCGCGTTTCGCCAAAGGCTCAATCTTGATAAACCACTGCATCGACAGACGCGGCTCAACTACGGTTCCGCAGCGATCGCACTTGGCGATCCCGATCGTGTAGTCTTTCTCGCCGACGAGAAAACCTAGAGCGCGCAAGTCTTCTAAAATTTTCTCCCGCGCGGCATAGCGATCCAATCCCGCATAAATACCGGCATTGGCGTTCATGTGCGCCCGCTCGTCCATCACGTCGATTTGCGGCAGGTTATTGCGCAGGCCAGCCTGAAAGTCATTGGGATCGTGCGAGGGGGTTATCTTCACCGCGCCGGTGCCGAATTCAGGTTGCGCGATCTCGTCGGTGATGATGGGTATCTCTCGATTCATCAACGGCAGTTTTACTTTTTTCCCGTGCAGGTGCGTATAACGCTCGTCTTTTTCGTTCACCGCAACTGCGGTATCCCCCAGCATGGTTTCCGGACGGGTAGTTGCAACCGTGATGAATTCATCCGTACCGACTACGGGATAACGAATTTCGTAAAGCTTGCCTGCCACCTCTTCATGCTTCACCTCAAGATCGGAAATCGCGGTTCCGCATCGCGGGCACCAGTTCACGATATACATGCCGCGATAAATGAGCCCTTCTTCATAGAGCCGCACGAAGGTTTCACGGACGGCACGCGAGAGATGCTCGTCCATGGTGAAATATTCGCGGTCCCAGTCGACCGACGTGCCCAGCCGCTTCATCTGCTGCTGGATTTCTTTGCCGTACTGGCGCTTCCACTCCCACACTCTTTCGACGAAGGCCTCGCGGCCCATATCGCGGCGCTTCTTCTTTTCCGCCGCAAGCTGGCGTTCCACCATTAACTGCGTGGCAATACCGGCATGGTCGGTTCCTGGAATCCAGAGAGTCAGAAATCCGCTCATGCGACGCCAGCGGATAATGATGTCCATCTGGGTCTGCTCGAGCATGTGGCCCATGTGCAGACGGCCAGTCACGTTGGGAGGCGGGAGTAGCAGGCTGAATCGGGGACGGGTATCGCCCGGGGCGGGACTCGGCGCATGAAACAGTTTCTCGCTTATCCAATGCTCCGCCCAGCGGGATTCAATCGCGGCAGGCTCGTACGATTTGGGAAGATCGTGGGGCATGGATTAGGAAACGGCCGCTACAGGCCGTCGCTCGCAAGAGTGCATTATGGAGGTAATCCTTGATACTACAGGGGCTTGGAAAACGTGGTCAAACCTCCTGCGTCAAGCATCTAATAAACAGCTTCGCGCAGTTTTTGTAGATTAACTTGGGATTTGGAGGTTTGGTATGTTTGAGGGCCCTAGCAATCCGAGGCCGATCATCAGGATTTGCGTTCTCGTCGTCTTTGTCGGTTTCTTAACGTTGGCAACGCGTCACCAGGCGCGGGCAGAGAAGGCAGTTGCGCTACCAGACCCTTCGTTCGACGCCCCGCTCGCAGCTCAACGTGGAAAGCAGACCGCAGTGATTGCCGGCGGCTGCTTTTGGGGGATTCAGGCTGTCTTCCAGCACGTAAAGGGGGTGATCAGTGCCACCTCTGGGTATAGCGGCGGCTCATCAGGAACGGCTCAATATGAAGTAGTCAGCACCGGTACGACAGGGCATGCGGAATCCGTCAAAATCGTTTTTGACCCTTCGCGGATTTCGTACGGCCAGCTGCTGAAAGTGTTCTTTTCCGTGGCGCACGATCCGACGGAGTTAAACCGCCAGGGGCCCGACAGTGGGACTCAATACCGCTCAGTGATTTTCTATGCGGATAATCAACAACGACAAATTGCGGAAGCTTATATTTCGCAACTTCAGCAAGCGAAATCATTCTCCAGTCCGATTGTCACCCAAGTCGTCCCGCTGAACGGGTTCTATCCCGCCGAGGCTTACCATCAGAACTACGCAACCCTACATCCCGAAAATCCTTACATCGCAATAAATGACGCGCCGAAGGTCGAACAGCTGCGCGAGCAGTTTCACGATATTTATAAAGAGAAATGAAAGTCGGATGATTTCCGGATTGTCGTGCTCAGCTGAGCCGGCGAGAGAACGTTTTGACGGTGGCAGAGCGTAGGTTTTTTAGTTATAGCGTGTGGGCAGTTTACTTTGGATCTTTTCCGAGCTTCCTGGCGATCTCAGCCATCAGCCTCGGCTTCATCTCCGCCAACACGCTGTCCACAATGCTCGCAAGTGCAGATTCTTCTGCCGCGGCCACCTGTTCCGCATCTGGAATTCTCGATTGCGCAGATGGAATGATCGCAGATTCAACGATCGCAGATTCAACGATCTCTGGTTCCGTCTTTTCGCGTATTTGCTTGAACCCGGTTGCTGGGGCAGCTGACCCTGCCTGATCGCCCACTATCGATTCGCGGATTTGCCGCCAGTTCTGCCAGGCCGCCGCCAATCGGGACTGATTCTCCGCATCTTCGACGTGCACTGGAATTTCAGGAAGCGACGGGCTGTCGAAGGTAGATGTTTGAGGAGGCACTAGCGGCAAGCTGGAGGGTTCCGATACAAAATGCTCAACAACCCTCGCTTCAATCGGCGCTGAAGAATCTATGCCCGTTTCAACTGGCTGGACGGCTTGATCGGCTGTCACCGTGGTGTTTTTCGCAGGATCAGTCTTAACCAGGTCTATGAAGGTTGATCCCGCTGAAGCGGCCGCAGCTAAAGCGATCTCGAGATATCCTTCCGACTCGTTTTGATTCGCGGCAACGGCAGGTGCTTGAACTTCGCCTTCTGAAGTCGCGGTCGTGACGTCTGCAGATTCCGACGACGGAGGGGATTTTAGTTCCACTGGCGGTGTTTGCTCTGTCGGCGCCGATATCGCAGCGACGGGATCCTCTGGAATCGCCTGGTCAGGAATCGGCTGGCTCGCCTCCGCGAAAATTACTTCGGCAGGCATTTCGGGAATTGAAGTCGCAGCTGAAACTTCCGGAGCCGCAATTACAGAGGATGTTGCTTCAGCAGAAACTACCTCGGGTGCAGCCGGCGATTTCCCGACTTCGGCAGCCGGCGTCTCATTTGTAACGCTCCCGTCATTGGCTTTTTCCGGCACAGCAGCTTCTTGGGTAGTGCTTGCAGAAACTTCGGAAACAGGTGTCGCTACCGTGACAGCTTCAATTTTTGCGACGGCCTGTATGGCGCTCTCGTCGCGTCTCGCACTATCGACGACTGCGTAAGCCTTCTCCATCTCGGACTCGAGCAGCAAGTGCGACTCACCATCAGACAATGGCACACACTCCGCTATCCATCGGGGACCGACACTCTTTGTCTTTGCGGTTGCCGCAGAAGTGGCCATCTGCGGCCCCGGGCTAGCGCTAGACATGCCAGCCGCGATGATCTTATCTACCGTGGCTTCAAGGTTTTCGAAAATAGGAGAAAGCGATGCCAGTGCCGCGTTCACTTCCTCTTCCCGTTTGGATTTCTCTTTGTCGGATACAGCAACCGATTTGGAAGCGACTTCCATCCCCTTGGGTGGTTCTGGCTGCGCTTTAGCTTCTGATTCTTTCTTTGTTCCGGTCTGGATTCTTTTTTCCGAATCCGTTTGGGCGGAGGATTGGGATTTCGTCCTGGAAGATTTTTTTGCTTCGGCCGAAGGGGACACTTCGGACTGGTCCTTACTTTCAGTAGACGATGCAGCGTCGGGTACTGCTTTACCTACGGACGCTGCTTTAGTTTCCAACGCTGCTTTGACATCGGTTGCTGTCTTAGCTTCCGGTACTCCTTTAGTTTCGGGACGAGCCTGAGTCCCATCTAGTGCTGGGGCTTTGCCGGGCTCTGGCATTTGCGCCGCTACGGCGGGAGCAGGCGGTACAGCTGGCATTGTTTCAGCCTTGGTCTCTGCATTTGGCTTTGCTTCTGCTTTGGCTTCTCCCTTAGGAACTGTGTCTGCCTGAGGCTGCACCTTACGGGTTAATTCCGGTAACTTCAGTTCCGGAACTTTACTTGCTGCTTCAGTTCCGGTGACTTGTGCGGCCTGTTGCACAACCGGTGTCTCTAGGACTGACTTGGCCGGAACTGTTACGGAGGCGGTCGTTGAGGAAACGTTAATCTCGGGAGGGTGAGCTTCTTGAGTTTTTATTACCGAAGGGGCATCAGCGGTCTTATCTGGGACTTCCGCAGCCACGTCTGACACTTTCGCAACTTGTGCGGGAACATCCTTTGGACTAGATGCCTTCCCCTAACGTAGTCGGCGCCGTCTCCGCTTTCCTCAATGCGGTACGGGTTAAGTCATGAAAACCAGTCGCCTGTGGCTTGATGTCCTTTACGTCCGAAACCTGTCCCATCGGACGATCGGGGATTGCCAGGTCTTGTTTCCAATCCGTCTTGGGGTCTCCAGAAGAATCCTTGTCTTTTTCCCGAGCCTTGCTTGGGACGGACGCCGATGAAGATACAGATTCTTCTGCGGCAGCCATCGCTTTTGCGAAGCGTCCCTGCTTGGCCGAGGCCGGCCGCGGAACGATGCGATCTTCTAATCGGGTAACGGCCGCCAGCAGTTCGGTCGCAACAAATGGCTTTACGATGTGGCCATCAGCCCGCACACGGCGAGATTCCTCGACTTTGAATGGTTCGAGCTTCCCGACGGTGAGCAGCACCGGGATGCTGCTGGTATTGCGCGACTCTTTGAGCCGCTGGCATACCTCGAGACCTCCGTACGCTGGCATGTAAACATCGAGGATGATGAGATCCGGGGTAATTTCGGCTATCTTCTTGAGGGCTGCTGAGCCGTTGTTGACGGTAATGACCTCGTAACCCGCGTCCGTAAGGATTCGCCGGCCCATGTTTTGGGCGGTCACACTATCGTCAGCGAGCAGAATTATTCGTGCCAAGAATGAGTCCTTTAGTTATACGGGGAGAGATACCGCGAAGTTAACTTGTGGACAATCGTAAGTCAATGAATAGAGGAGAGTAACAGGTTACTAGGGGACCAGTGGATACTGACCTAAAGTCACCACGGGAGAACCAAGGCGTAGAGTTCGCGCGGCCTCAGAATGGCACGATTTTGTGGAGACCCTTCTTTTTCTTTTTCTTGCTGGATGATATTTCGTTGTCATCCGCTGGTGCATCATTGGGGTCTGTCGAGGCTTGCACCGAATTGCCGGGCGTGCCCGGCGTTATCTCGTTCACCTGCTGCGGGGGAGCCAGTGGCTGTCCATTTTCAGCCACGTTGGGCTTCAACTCGTTGGGATCGGCGGCCGCAGTTGGCTTGAGCTCATTAGGATCTGCAGCGGAAGGCGGCAGAGCCGAATTTTCTGGTGGGACTCCATTGCCTGGAACAACCTCGACAGAAGACCCAGTGTCCGAACGCGGCGCTGGATCGGAAGGCGAGATCGGCCCGGTGCCCGAAGTCTCGACCGACGCCGAATTCTTTTCCCCTGCCTCCCCTGCCGCGATGCGGTTAGCCTCGTGCATAATTTCTGTCGCACTGGTCGGTTTGGGATCGACCAATGTGGGCTCGCCGACTCTCGCTGCCGTACTGGTATCAGGATGTTTATTGAAAGTGCCCATCACCTTCGAAAGCGTACTTTGTTCTCTGCGACTCGCCTCCTCGGCTTTATTTTGCGCAACCGCAGCTTTGGTCGGCCTTGGCACCGGCACGATGAAGCGCTTGCAATCGCGCTTTAGCATCATCTGCGCGTTCCATCACCGGATATCGGGTCAAAATCTGCGAATAGGCTTCAGCAGCGTGTGTGGCGAAATCCTGAATCATTCGCGCCTTGGTTGTTTCCTTCAGTTGCTGGGCTCGAACTAATGCGATTTCACCCTCGTAGGACTGACCCAATAAATAAAATGCTTCATCGGCATGGCTGTATAGCGGATATTGATCAACCAAAGATTGCAACCTTGCGATGGCGGCGGGAAAAGATTGGCGGGTGAAATAAAAACGTCCTACCTCAAACTCCCTCTCGGCTATCACTTCCTGCACCTGGAGCAAACGCTCCTTCGCCTGCGCGACTAACTTGCTGTCGGGCCATTGCAGAATTAATTTTCGATATTCGTCTTCCGCTCGGACGGCGTGAGTGTAGTCGCGATCGGGCTTCTCCATTTGCTGGTAATGGATATTGGCAATTTTCAACTGGGCCTCGGCGGCCTCGGGCATATTCGGAAAAAATGTTTCGAAGTCCTGGTATTCGGCTTCGGCCTGAGCCAGAGATGCGGAACCGCCCTCGGCATACCACGAATCGGCAACTGCCAGCTTCGCGCGGGCGACGTATTCGGAATCCGGATAGGCATTGATCAGCGTCTGCATATCGAGACGCGCCACATCAAACCGGTTGTGCTTCATTGAATCCATGGCGCGATCGAACAAGACTTTGTCGGGCTGCTTGGACCCCACATTCGCCAGAGGATTGCTGACCTTTTTATTGGTGCACGCGACTGCAACCGCGAGAAGCGCCAGAAGAAGAGATAAAGAAATGCGTCTTGACATAAAATTCATGGAGTTACGGCCTGAACGCAACAGAACCAATCCCTGAAGGTCAGACTTTTTGCAAAGCAATCTCAGTGGCCAGCTTCAATAAATTTTGCGCGTTAATCGTTGGATCGCCTTCGCCGAACACCGCGTTGCCTGAAACCAAAATTTCGGCGCCAGCGCGCACCACATCGGAGACGGTATCGCGGGAAATCCCTCCATCTACTTCGATGCGGTAAGAAAGCCTGCGCTCCTGGCGCAAGTGAGCCAATTGCCGGATCTTATGCACCGCACCTGGTATAAATTTTTGCGCCCCAAATCCTGGGTTAACTGACATAACCAGAACGTAGTCAACAATATCGAGAACTTCGGTCAGAGTTTCCACCGGAGTTGAAGGATTGATAACTACTCCGGCGAGACAATTATGACTCTGGATTAGATGCAAAGTCCGGTTCAAATGCGGACATGCTTCTTGGTGTACCGAAATCCAATCGGCCCCAGCTTCAGCAAACTCGGGAATAAATTGATTCGGGTTCTCGATCATCAAATGACAGTCAAGAGGAAGATCTGTGACTTTGCGCAGCGACCTTACGACCGGAGGTCCCACAGTGAGGTTTGGCACGAAATGTCCATCCATGATGTCGACATGGATAACGGAGGCGCCGCCCGCCGCAGCACTGCGAATCTGCTCCGCCAGACGTGCAAAATCCGCCGCTAGAATCGAGGGGGCTAGCTCTATCAATCTGGGTCCTGGAGAGAGAAAGTTATAGAAATTCTATCACGCAGAGGCAGGTTTCTCGGCACGTGTGCGTGTAGGGAGAACCGATCAGTTATCCTGCAGACTTAGCTTTCGTCCGCGAAAAACCGTAACTTCCGATCCCTCAGCCAAGAACGCTGAGGAAGGGCGCTGGAGAAGAACTGGACCAAGCTCTTCTCCGTATAATCTGGCCGGGGTCGCCCTCGAATGTCGGACTGGTCAGCTGTCTTAACCGACCACACAGGGTGGGCAACTCGGTATTCGATGCAACCGCCATCCCTTCCACTTGCATATCCCCAGTAATGTTCGGTGATGAATTGTTCTACTGAGCCGGCTTGAGGCGCATAGGAATCTCCTTTTGCCGTCAGTGCGATTTTGTGCCAACGATTGCGTACCCTCCAGCCGTACTCGGCACTGCTAATCATTTCCTTCGATTCGATGTGATGAAACATGGGAACCGCCATATACCGCTCGTTGTAGAATGCGCGAGCAATTGTGGCGATAGCCCATCGAGGAACGAATTCTCGGATGAATACCACCCCACGTCTTATCTCTCCACTCTCGAAGCGACGCACATAAAAACGTAGGTTTACTTCGTCGAAGTTGCGATGGAAGGGAATTGCAACCCCGAATACTCGAGTTTTCAAAAAACGAAATCCAACTATGCTCACAAAACATTTGCCGTTCCATAAATCTAATTCGGTTCCTGCTGGTACATATTTTCGCAAAAGGGACGGGTCGAGTTCATAGTTCAGCATGACCAGCGAGCGCCATTCAGCGGTCAGAAATATCCGGTCACTAGACGTATTCATGGCGATCTATATGAAGCGTTTGAGAGCTAAGGGTCGCAACACGACAAGCGCGGCTGTCCGTGGATGGATAGTGAATCTCAACTGAGGAAGACTTTTTTAATTTTCTTGCCGACACGAACCATCAGCGGTTTGTCGGTCCGAGTTCCAACCGCTAACTTCTCTACCAGACATCCATTGATATAAACGGCCTTCTCTTTGATTTTGCGTCCGCCCTCCGAAGTCGACGTCACCAGACCGGCCTCTCGTATCAACTTGTCGGCCCGGAAAACCTCAATATTTGAAGGGTCAGAATCAATCAGCTGGGCATTCCCTGCGTCATTTGAATCGGGCAACGCACTACCGATATTGATTTTCGCAACCGTGACTTCCTCTACATCGTCCGGCAATTGATCTTTCTGGAATTGCTTTGCCCAATCTTCTCCGGCCTTGGCTGCTGCTTCGACTGAGTGAAAGTCGGTCACGATTCTGCGCGCCAAATCTTTCTTGGCTTCCATCGGATGCGACTCCCGCTTCATCTTTTCAATTTCCGGGAGTTGGACATCAGTGAGCAGCTCGAAATATCGCCACATCATTTCGTCGGAGACCGACATGACCTTCCCATACATTTCCAGGGGAGGCTCCTGAATTCCAATCGCGTTCCCCAAGGACTTGGACATTTTCTGCACACCATCCAAACCTTCGAGGATCGGCATGGTCAGCACAACCTGCGATTCCTGGCCGTGACTTCGCTGCATTTCGCGCCCGACCAGCAGATTAAATTTCTGGTCAGTGCCACCGAGCTCTACATCCGCCTTCAGCGCAACCGAATCGTATCCTTGCGCCAAGGGGTAAAGCAGTTCATGCAGCGCGATTGGTTTCTCTTCCTGAAAACGCTTGTGAAAGTCTTCGCGTTCGAGCATCTGCGAAACCGTAAATTTCGCCGCCAGGCGGATCCAGTCTTCTCCCTTCATCTTGCCGAGCCACTCACTGTTGAAGCGGGTTTCGGTGGTTGCACGATTGAGGATTTTGTAAACCTGCGCCATGTAAGTCTTCGCGTTGCGCATGATGTCCTCGGAATTAAGCGGGGGACGGGTAACAGAGCGACCGGTGGGGTCTCCAATCATCGCGGTGAAGTCGCCGATCAGGAAGGTGACCTTATGGCCGAGGTCTTGAAAATGTTTGAGCTTGCGCAGTAGAACAGTGTGTCCCAAATGAAGGTCGGGAGCAGTGGGATCGAAGCCGGCTTTAACGCGAAGCGGAGTATCGCTCGCCTTAGACTTCTCAAGCTTGGCGCGCAGTTCGGACTCTTTAACGATTTCCGCCGAGCCCTTTCTTATGTATGCAAGTTGTTCGTCAATGGGAGCGAATGGCATCGGAAGGATTATAGACGGAGCGGGAGAGTTGACCGGCTTACGCACTTGGGGATTAAATCTTCAATTTTTCTTCGCAGGTCAACGTGTCACGAACTTTCTTCCAACAATCTCGTACTTTCCGTTGAGCACAGCATCGATCGCTTCCGAGTATGCGACGTGTTCCTGCTCCAGGATTCGGGCCGCAAGCGAGCTCTCGTCGTCGGTTTCGAGAACAGGGACAGCCTTTTGCACGATTATTGGGCCGTGGTCTAGCTCTTCGTCAACAAAATGTACAGTGCACCCCGCCACCTTCACACCGTAGGCGATTGCCTGCTCTTGCGCTTCGAGCCCGGGGAATGCGGGTAGAAGCGAGGGGTGAATATTCAAAATACGATGCGGAAATTGCCGCACGAACCATGGAGAAAGCAATCGCATATATCCGGCGAGGCAGATGAGATCTACTTTATGTCGATTGAGAACGTCAACGACTTCTCGATCATGATCCTCGCGCGACTTGCCTTTGGAGGGAAGAATGGCGGCTTCGATGCCAAGGCGGCGTGCGGCCTCCAGCCCACCTGCGTCAGCCTTGTTGGAAATTACGACGGCGATTCGGGCGTCGCGGATTTTGCCGGATGCTACGTTCTGGGCGATGGACTCGAAATTCGAGCCGCGTCCGGAGAGAAGGATGCCGAGATTGTGCATGGGGGCCTTGAACTAGAGGCATGGCCATCATAATCCAAGCGCCAAATGCTCCGCTCAGTGTCTTTTTTTCTGAGCCGGAATAGTCTTGGCCTTTTTGACATTCCCTAACGCGAGGTCGGCATAATGAAGCGGACGCGACGATTCATGTTCCTGCAATTCGGACAATGCGTCTGAAATAAAAACCGACTCTTCCTCGCGGGGTTTCTTCGTGCGATTCGCGGTCTGAACTGCCTTCTTCACTTACCCTCCCCGTGGCATGTTTAGTGACAATACCACATTTCCGTCATCCCTCGGAAGCGATTCCCCACAGCATCGAAGAGGCGGGTTTGCGGTTCCTTCCAGGCGGTTGATATATTTGAGTTATCTATGTATGAGGATTTCCGAGCTTTCGACCGCTGGTCCAAAAAAGAAGTTCATTGCATTTACCAGGCGCTCATCGTGGCCATTGCCACCCGCCACGCTGACGCGGTGGATATTAAGTTTCTTGTAGATGGGCACCCGGTATGGGTCGCTCTTCCCATGCCTGCATGGGTCGAGTACAAGAAGCGGACCGGTAAAACGATTACTGATCCATTAGCCATACAGATTGCCGGACGCTATCTAAAGACGGCAATAGAGTCAGGCGAGGGAGTGGGTCGAGAAATGTACTCGCTGACAGTCGAACAGATGCTAAATCAGCTCGATGGGGTGGTGAACACGCCGGAACCGGCGGGCGTTGGAAAATCGTAGTCCAGTCGGGGCCGAGCAGGTTCCTCAGAAAGGTAGATTCCTCGCGATGAGCTCTCAGCGCCAATAAACGGGTCAGGCTCGGAATGACAATGGTTGGCTGGGTGGTGATCTGTCGAGAGGCTTCCCGGACAAGTCTCCACTTTTGCCTTAAGACCTCGTTCCGATCGCGTCCAATAAATTCAGGAATCCCAGCTTCTTCTCCGCTGGCAGGAACGATGCTTCAAACGAATTTCTCGCTAGTTCGCGAAGGTGTTCGTCGGTAAATCCAAAAGTCTCTTGTGCGAGCTGGTACTCGCGGGTGAGCGAAGTCTGAAACATCGCAGGATCGTCGCTATTGAGCGTGATCATCAGCCCGCGATCAAAATAATCTCTCACCGGATGTTCTTGTAGAGAGGAACAACATCCAGTCCGAACATTGCTGGTCAAGCATATTTCGACCGGAACCTGACGGGTAGCCAACTCCTCGACCAACTCGGGATCTTGAACCGCAGACACGCAATGTCCAAGCCGCTCCGCCTGAAGGTTCAGCGCCCCCCAAATTGATTCCGGTCCCGCACTCTCGCCGGCGTGGGCTGTGAGACGAAGGCCATTGGTGGCAGCATAACCATAAGCGTCACGGAAAAGTTCGGGAGGCCCTTTGAGTTCATCCCCTCCAATTCCGACAGCCACCACGTTCCGGTCGCGATATTTCACCGCCGTTTCGAAGACCCGCATGGCGGCTTCGGGCCCAAACTGACGCACCGCGTCAAAAATCCATAACAACGAAATTCCAAAATCGCGCTCGCCCCGCTGTCTTCCGCGTTCCAGCCCTTCAAAAATCGCGTCGAGGTCCTGCTTGCGCCATAAACAGACGCCGGCGGAGACATAAACTTCCGCATGCAGAATATTTTCCGACTTCAACTTTTCCATCAGACGATAAGTGATGAGTTCGTAGTCCTCTGGGGTGCGTAACAAGCCAGTGACTTCCTTGAACGCCATGAGAAAGCCTTCGAAACTGTCAGCGCGGTAAAGCTCAGCGACGTCGGATGGAGTACCGATTTGCCCATGACGCTCCATTAATTCGAGGACGGTGGGGGTTTCAATTGACCCCTCGAGATGGAGGTGCAGTTCGGCCTTGGGAAGAGAAAGCAAAAACGCACTGGATCGAGGATGCATCGCAACAGCCACAGAAGATTGTAGATTTTGCAGAAAAGAATAGCGAGGAGTCAGCTCGGAAAGCACGCCGGATTAAGCAGTTTTGGAAAATTCGCTGTGATGGCGGCTGTAAAACGCGTATATGCCCAAACCAATCGCCAGCCATCCAAAAAAACGCAGCCAGGTCAAAATCGGCAAACCGGCCATCAGCAAAACGCAAAAAATAACACTCAACACCGGGGCGGTAATTCCACCCGGAGCGCGGAATCCCCGATGCCGTCCGGATCCCGATAACGCAAAATAATCACCCCGACGAAGACCAGCACAAAAGCAAAAAGTGTTCCGATGTTCGAAAGATCAGCCAAGGTTCCGATGTCCAAAATTCCTGCCGGTACTCCGACTACAAATCCTGCAATCCAAGTTGCCGTTGAGGGAGTACGAAATCGCGGATGAACTCGTCCAAAAAATCGCGGCATCAGACCGTCGCGCGACATGGAAAACCAAACTCGCGCCTGCCCCAACTGAAAAACCAGCAACGAAGAAATCATTCCCATCATCGCGCCGAACAAAACCCCGAGCCGCACCCAATGCAAAGTGTGGCGATCCGGTAAGCAGGGTCAATCGCTTCATCTGTTGACCACTGGGGCAGCATCGTCCATTAGGGATTGCCATGGCACTATTCCGGTCAGAACGACCGCCACGCCGATATAAAGAATGGTGCAGACGACCAGGGTGGCAATAATTCCGATAGGCAAATCACGTTGCGGATTTCGCGCCTCTTCCGCCGCTGTCGAAACCGAATCAAATCCGATATAGGTGAAGAAAATTATCGAGCCCCCAGTCAAAATTCCCGACCAACCGTTCCGGCGCAAATGGATGCCAATAAGCGGGATGGATATAATGCGCGCCCACGATCACGAAAGCCAAGGATGGCGGCGATCTTCAAAATCACCATTACATTGTTTGCTTCAGCCGACTCGCGAATTCCCCGCACCAGAATTACTGTAAGTATCATCACCACCAGAAACGCCGGGCAAATTAAAACCGAAATGAATTCCGGGAGGATAAAGAACATTGCCTTTCAAGTCCGATAATCCCGCCGGAAGATAAGCAGGAGAAATCCATCGCAGGCTGGGATGAAATCCGAACCAATCGAACATATCGACTAAATGAGCAGCGAATCCGACGCTTACCGCCATATTGCTGACCGCATATTCAAGAATTAAATCCCATCCGATAATCCAGGCGATCAATTCGCCCATGGTCGCGTAGGTGTAGGTGTAAGCGCTGCCGGCAATCGGAATCATCGAAGCCAGCTCGGCATAGCAAAGCCCGGTAAAAGCGCAAACGATCGCGACAAGAATCAAAGAAACCGCGAGGGCTGGCCCCGCTCCTGGGCGTCCTAATGTCGCCGCAGTGATGCAGATCAGATAATCGAGCAGCGGAGCGTTGAGGATCGAGGACGTATCGAACTTCTGTCCGGCAATGGCCGTCCCGATGACCGTAAAAATTCCGGATCCGATGACCGCGCCGATTCCCAGTGCCGTGAGCGAGACCGGGCCAAGAGTCTTCTTGAGCCGATGTTCGGGCTCTTCGGAATCGGTGATTAACTTGTCGATGGACTTGCAGCAGAAAAGTTGGCTGTCCGAGGTGCGAACCGTTTTCTGGCGGATGTGGGAAGTTCAGCCAAGCATCAAAAGTCGTTCAGTGTTTAGCAATTCGAGCGCGAGTGCCCAGCAAATGATTTAACAGCAACAACTCGATATAAAGCTCGGCGACAGCAGATCCGCCAGGCATGATTGCTAGGCATGCCCGACGGACTCGTTTTATCGCTTGGAAGTGCCGCGTACCAGCTTCTTAACCTTCCGCTTGGCGGAGCCGCGAGCGTATTCACGCGGCTTAAGCGGCTTGTCAGTTTTTTTCTTCTTTCGCACCGCGCGCTTCTTTGATGCTTTACGTTCTTCCTTGCTTAAACTCGTGTATTGGCCATTCGTCCTTTCAACAAGATCAAGATGATGCTTACAAAACAAAATCACGCACGCTCTAACTGCGCATATTTTTCCACCAGCTTCTTCAAACCGAAGCGAGGAAATTGTACCGTAATCTTGGCCTCCTCACCGTCGCCTTCGCGCTGATAGACCGTTCCCTCGCCATATTTGGGATGCTTTACCTTTTGTCCTGGACGGAATCCCTTCATCCCTTGCGGCTCTTCAACCGGCAATTTCGGAAGGCTGAACTTCTTCCCGCGTGACGCAAAAAACTCGGCAATGTTGTCAATGGAGTTGTAACTCTTTACGGCGGCTGCTTTCCGTTGTTTATTGCGGGCCGCCCAAGTTACTCTCTGATCCTCATCTTCGTAAGCGTAGTGGGTTGCGCCGACTTCCTGCTCGTGTGGTGCCGGCGCTCCCGCCCGCGAACTATTTCGCTGTCTTGAGGAGGTCCCGATATCCTCCAATAACTGTGCTGGCACTTCTTCCAAGAATCGCGAGGGAATGCTGGCTTCCGGCAAATCCGTGCCATATCGCCGGCGATAAACCGCTCGCGTCAGAATCAAAGCGTCCATGGCACGGGTCATGCCGACGTAACACAGTCGCCGCTCTTCCTCGATATCGTCCGGATGCAAAAACGTCCGCGAGTGCGGAAACAGTCCTTCTTCCAATCCACAAAGAAATACCAGCGGAAACTCCAAACCTTTGGCCGCGTGCAAAGTCATTAGCGTGACCTGCGAACCTGGGTCGTAAGAATCCGCGTCGCTGACCAATGCCGCGTGATCGAGAAATTGATCCAACGTTTCTCCGCGATCTCGCGAATCCATGGCTGCGTTAACTAATTCGCGCAGGTTTTCAACTCGGGAAAATGCCTCGGGAGTATCTTCCTCTTCGAGCAACTTAATGTAGCCGGTGCGATCGATGAGGAATTTCAGGATCTCAGCGGTATTGGCGGCACCGCGTGGAGCGCGAAACCCGTCGACACCTTCGGACCCGATGTCGGCTCGTTCGTCCACGCCCGGCAAGCCGGGCGTAACCTCCAGCTCTTTATCACCCTCTTTCTTCACATCGTTCTCTTCAGGTTCAGGATCGTAAAGCCGCGAAATCAAAAGTCATTGGATCAAACAACGTCTCGTCGCTCTCCCCGTCACCGTTATCATTGCAAACTCTTTCGCTAACTCCATTAGCGGGAGACAGACTCTCCTCGCCTTCCAGTGCCGCAGTCTCCTCCAGCCGCTTCGAGATAAGTCCCAGCCAACATCGCCCGCGCATCTTCAATCAAATCGCGAAAGCTCTTGAGCGCCGCCACGCCCGAGGAGGCAGCAACTGGCGCTTGATTACTTCATTGATTGATCCCCACAGCGAAAGGCCGGTTTCAAGCGCGATGCGTTCGAGAGTTTCCAGCGTCGTTTTTCCTATACCGCGCACGGGAGTGTTGACTACCCTCAAAAGCGAAATTGTGTCGTCCACATTGTGGACAACTTTCAAGTACGAAATCATGTCTTTGATCTCGGCCCGCTCGTAGAACGAGAATCCCCCCACGACGCGATATTTCAACTGGTAGCGGCGCATGGCCTCTTCAAAAAGACGGGATTGAGAATTGGTGCGGTAGAGAACGGCTACGCGCGCATTCTCACCCTGTTCCGTCGATTCCCGCAGATATTTCGAGATCCGGTCGGCAACAAACAGCGCCTCGTTCTCACCATCCGGCGCTTCGTAAAAGCCGATCTTTGCGCCCCCTTGTCGCGATGTCCAGAGATTCTTGCCCTTGCGCTGAAGGTTATTCGAAACCACGGCCGAGGCAGCTTGAAAATGTTCTGGGTCGAACGATAGTTCTGCTCCAGCCGCACAATCTTTGCGTCAGGAAAATCTTTTTCAAATTCCAGAATGTTTCGGATGTCCGCGCCTCGCCACGAATAGATGGATTGATCCTCATCGCCAACAGCGCAAACGTTATGGCGAGACCCCGCCAGCAGCCTCATTAATTCGTATTGCGGACGATTCGTGTCCTGGTACTCGTCGATCAAAATATATTGATAACGCTTGTTGTAATAGTCGCGAACCTCCGGCACCGCTCGCAGCAAACGGACTGTCTCCAGCAACAAATCGTCGAAGTCCACCGCGTTGGCCTTGGCCAGTTCTTTGCGATACTCGGCATAAATCTGAGCTACCCGTTCGGTCTTAGGATCTGACGATTGCAAATACACTTCCTGCGGATCGAGCATGTGATTCTTGGCATGGGAAATATGCGCCAGGACCGAACGCGGCGTGACCTGCTTGTCGTCGATGCCCAACCGCCGCATTACCGTCCGCACCAGTTGTTGTTGGTCCGATTCGTCATAGATGACGAAATTCTTTGATATAGCCAATCGCCGGATTGCCGGGAATGGTTGATGGAATCCGCAGAGCTTCGATGTCACGACGAAGCACCCGCACGCAGAAAGAATGAAACGTCGCTAATACAGGCTTGGCAACTGAAAGACCGCCGACCAGTTTTTCCACACGCTCGGCCATTTCCGAAGCAGCCTTGTTGGTGAATGTCATGGCCAGGATCGACTCTGGCATGGCGCCCAAATTCTCGATCAAGTGCGCGATGCGATAGGTGATGACGCGGGTCTTGCCGCTTCCCGCCCCGGCCAGAATGAGCACCGGCCCTTCGGTGGTTTCGACCGCTTCACGCTGTTGCGGATTGAGTTGATCGAGGAAAGACAAGAACTTAATGATATCGCTTTTAGGCTCAGACTGGGCAGGTGCGAACACCTGGCTGCTGAGGAATTCTGCTAATCAAATTTTAGGTTAACTATAGTTTACTATTTGACGTATACTCGCACTAACGGGGGCGGATTCATTAATGATGGCAACGGGGGAACGCGGCTGGAGGCTTGATCCCACCCACCCCAGTCTCCCTGAGATTCATGGCAGTCTCTACGTCCCTCGATCCGCAAGCTTTCTCCGAAAGTTGTTCGCTTTTGCTGGGCCCGGCTTCCTCATAGCCGTCGGTTACATGGACCCCGGCAACTGGGCCACCGATCTGGCGGGCGGATCCAAGTACAACTACACCCTACTGTCGGTCATTATGATCTCCAATTTAATGGCGATCTTGCTGCAGGCGCTTGCCATCAAGTTAGGAATCGTTTCCGAACGCGATCTGGCGCAAGCCTGCCGGGATTACTACAGCCGCGGAGTTGCGTTTGCACTGTGGATCGTCGCCGAGATCGCCATCGCCGCCTGCGATCTGGCGGAAGTAATCGGATCGGCGATCGCTCTAAATTTACTGTTTCACATCCCTTTATTGCTCGGAGTCTGCCTTACCGCGCTCGACGTTCTCGTAATTCTGTTTTTGCAGCAAAAGGGATTCCGCTTTCTGGAAGCGCTGGTAATTTCTTTGATTGGTACCATCAGCGTCTGTTTCCTGCTGGAAATAATTTTTTCACATCCCAGCCTCATCGGCCTGGCCCATAACTTTTTCGTCCCCTCGCCACAAATTCTGCACAATCCGGGGATGCTCTACATAGCTATCGGAATTCTGGGGGCAACGGTTATGCCTCACAATCTTTATTTGCATTCCGCAATCGTCCAAACCCGCGATTTTGAACGCTCGCCAAAAGGAAAACGCGAGGCAATCCGTTTTTGTACCATCGACTCCACTTTTGCGCTTTGTGTAGCGCTGTTCGTGAACGCTGCGATTCTGGTGGTCTCCGCCGCAACCTTTTATCGCAACGGATATCACCAGGTCGCGGAAATCCAGGACGCCTACAAACTGTTGTCGCCAATTCTTGGCATTACCGGCGCAAGCACAGTCTTTGCGCTGGCCCTGTTGGCATCAGGCCAAAACTCGACCCTGACCGGCACTCTCGCAGGACAAGTGGTAATGGAAGGATTTCTAAACATACGTCTGAGACCATGGCTACGGAGGCTGATTACCCGCGCCCTAGCGATCATCCCGGCCATCATTGTTACCGCGTTTTGGGGAGAAAGAGGAACCGCGGATCTGCTGGTCTTAAGCCAGGTTGTGTTGAGCATGCAGTTGAGTTTCGCAGTTTTTCCGCTCGTCCTTTTCACCAGCGATAAACGCAAGATGGGCGAGTTTGTAAATTCACCCTGGCTTATAGCTTTATCGTGGGCCACGGCGGCGGTCATCGCCATCTTGAATTGCTGGCTGCTTTGGCAATGGGTGCGCATCTAGGGTAGCGTCCATCTCGGTTGAAGTTTTTACTTGAATCTGTCTTCGCACAACCCACGCACGTGGGATTAAACTAGAAGCAATCATGAACAGCTTTAACAGCCGCTCAACTCTTCGTGTTAATAAGCTCGACTACGAAATTTATCGTCTGGATTCGCTTGACAAGCAAGGTATTTCGACCAAACATCTGCCGTATTCCCTGCGGATTCTGCTGGAGAATCTGCTTGCGTACCGAGGACGGCACGCAATGTAAAGAAACAAGACATTGAGGCGCTGGCGAGACTGGAATTGCAAGACGCGAAGTCCGAAAGCGAAATTGCTTTCACGCCCAGCCGCGTGCTTCTCCAGGATTTCACCGGCGTCCCCGCAGTCGTAGACCTCGCCGCCATGCGCGATGCTATGAGCTAAATTCTCAGGCGATCCGAGCCTGATTAATCCATTGCAGCCGGCGCAGCTGGTAATTGATCATTCGGTGCAAGTCGATTCTTTCGGCACCGCGCAATCATTCGGCCTCAACGCAGAAATGGAGTTCCTGCGCAACAAAGAGCGTTACGCCTTCCTGCGCTGGGGACAAACCGCCTTCCGCAATCTTGCGATTGTTCCGCCCGACACCGGAATCGTGCATCAGGTGAATCTTGAATATCTCGCGCAAGTTGTCTTCGTACATGAATCAAACGGAAATCGCAAAGCATATCCTGACACACTGGTAGGCACCGACAGTCACTCCACAATGATTAATGGGCTCGGCGTGTTGGGATGGGGCGTTGGAGGAATCGAAGCGGAGGCCGCCATGCTGGGACAACCGGTCTCCATGCTGATTCCGCAGGTGGTCGGTGTGAAACTTATCGGGCGGCTGCGCGAGGGCGCTACCGCTACTGATCTGGTTTTGACGATCACGGAAATGCTGCGCAAGTATGGCGTTGTCGGAAAGTTTGTCGAATATTTTGGGCCGGGGCTTAGCGGAACTTTCCCTGGCCGATCGCGCGACCATCAGCAATATGTCGCCGGAGTATGGCGCCACTTGCGGAATTTTCCCGGTAGATAAAGAGACTCTTGCGCTATTTGCGGCTGACTGGACGTTCTGAAGAACAAATCGCGCTGGTTGAGGCTTACTGCCGCGAGCAGGGACTGTTCCATGATGCGAAAACTCCCGAGGCTGAATATTCCGAACTGCTTTCACTCGATCTCGATTCCGTCGAGCCGAGTATTGCCGGGCCAAAGCGTCCTCAGGACCGCGTTGCTCTCTCGAATGCACGAGCATCTTTCGAGCAAGCATTGCCTTCCTTGCTGAAGCAAAATGCCAGGGCCAACGGGAACGGCGCTAATGGAAACGGACATCTTCGTCATGGCAGCGTAGTTATTGCCGCCATCACCAGTTGCACTAATACTTCGAATCCTTCGGTGATGATTGCCGCTGGCCTGCTCGCGAAAAAAGCCGTCGAGCGCGGCTTGCAAGTTCCAGCTTGGGTGAAGACGTCGCTTGCTCCGGGATCGAAAGTCGTGCGCGATTATCTTGACCGCGCCGGGCTCACCGGATATCTCGAGAAACTTAAAGTTCCATATTGTCGGATATGGCTGCACCACCTGCATCGGCAACTCCGGACCTTTGCCCGAAGAAATTTCGCGCGACATCGATGAGCATGATCTAGTGGTAGCTTCCGTTCTTTCCGGCAATCGCAATTTTGAAGGACGCATCAACTCCGAAGTCCGCGCCAACTATTTAATGTCCCCGCCGCTGGTGGTAGCTTTTGCTCTGGCGGGACGCATCGATCGTCGACCTTCGAAAAGATGCTGTGGGAAAAGATAAGCAGGGAAATCCTGTTTATCTTGCCGACTTGTGGCCTTCGCAACGAGAAGTGGAAGAAACAATTCAGCAGTCGATTTCTTCGAGTATGTTTCGTAAAAGTTACGGCGAAATTTATGACGGCGACGATCGGTGGCGTTCATTACCGGTCCCGGATGGCGAGACGTATGCCTGGGATGAAGAGTTCAACTTACATTCGCCGCGCTCCTTATTTCGATGACATGACATTGCGGCCGGGGCAAGTCGAGGAAATCAAGAATGCGCGGGTGTTGGCTGTTCTTGGGGATAGTGTGACCACAGACCATATTTCGCCCGCGGGTTCGATCAAGAAAGATAGTCCCGCCGGAAAATATCTCATTGAGCATGGAGTAAAGCCTGTCGATTTCAATTCCTACGGATCGCGCCGCGGCAACCACGAAGTGATGGTTCGCGGCACATTCGCGAACGTCCGCCTGCGCAACAAAATGGTCCCTAAACTTGAAGGCGGGTTTGCACGGCATCTTCCCGATGGCGCGGAGATGTCTATTTTCGAAGCCTCGGAAAAATATATCGCCGAAGGAGTGCCTCTGATAATCATTGCAGGCAAGGAATATGGATCGGGATCTTCGCGGGACTGGGCGGCGAAAGGTCCTCGCCTACTGGGAGTGCGCGCCGTCATCGCCGAGAGCTATGAACGCATCCATCGCTCGAATTTGGTAGGGATGGGAATTGTGCCGCTGCAATTTGTCTCCGGCGAAACGGCGGTGGCATTGGGATTAACGGGAGAAGAAATTTACGAGATATCCGGAATCCGCGACGCGGTGACTTCAATTTTGCTCCGGGCCGGCAGGTCAAAGTTCGTGCCACATCCAACGGCATTACAAAAGACTTCAGTGTCCTGGTAAGAATCGACACCCCGCAAGAAGCACAATATTACGCCAACGGTGGGATTCTTCAGTACGTGCTGCGCCAGCTCTTAGCAGCGAAGCCTAGCGCGCAACCTGTTCACGCATAAGAAGATTGACGAGGCGAAATCTTTTCGGCTGAGCTGCCGCCTTATTCCTCTTCTTCTTTTACTTCTCCTCTTTCTGCTTTTGCTTTCTCTATTATTTTTTCCTGCAACATGCTGGGGACAGCGTCATAGTGATGCAGTTCCATGCTGAAGCTTCCCCGCCCTTGCGTCATGGCGGTGAGGTCCACACCATACGTGAGCATCTCAGACATTGGCACTTCCGCTTTCACCAGAGTCACTCCACCCTTGTTGTCCATTCCCTGGATGCGGCCCCTGCGGCTGTTTAAGTCTCCCATTATGCTGCCGGCAAAGTCGTCGGGCACCGTGATCTCCGCGGCCATCACCGGTTCCAATAATGTGGGCTTGGCTTGTTCCATCGCCTTGCGGAACGCTATGCGTCCCGCCATCTGAAACGACATGTCGTTCGAATCGACGTCGTGATAAGAACCGTCGTAGAGGATCACGCGGAAATCAACGACGGGGAAACCTGCGAGATATCCGCGAGCCGCTGCGTCTTTAATCCCCTTTTCTATAGCAGGAATGTAGTTCTTGGGAATGGAACCGCCGAAAATGTCGTTCACGAATTCGAACTCACCGCCACGCGTGAGCGGCTCCATTTTAATTTTGCAGTCGCCATATTGGCCGTGACCACCGGTTTGCTTTTTGTGTTTTCCCTGGACATCGGCTTTGCCGCGAATGGTTTCCCGGTAAGGCACTTTAGGGGCCTTCAGTACCACTTCGGTGTGGTAGCGCTTCTTCATTTTCGATACCACCACCTCAATGTGTTGCTGTCCGGTGCCCGCGATGAAAATTCCTTAGTCTGCGCGTCGCGGAAGAATCGAAGCATGGCATCTTCTTCCATCATTTTGTGGATACCCGGCCCTAACTTGTCCTCGTCAGCGCGGCTCTTTGGCTCGATCGCAAATGTAATAGCGGGTTCGGGCAGTGTGACCCTCGGATACTGAATCGGCGCCGACTTATCGCCCAGAGTGTCGCCGGTGAGCGTGTCCTTTAATTTCGCCACCGCTCCGATATCCCCGGCGTGCAATTCGTTTACCGCCACGCTGGTCTTGCCTTGCATAATTGAGATGTGCGCGAATTTTTCGGCAGAACTGCGGGTGAAATTTTGCAGGGTCACATCGTTCTTTAATACGCCGGAAAAAACCTTGAAATATGAAATGCGTCCGGCGAAGGGATCGGAAACGGTTTTGAAAACGTAAAGAGAAACCGGTTCGGCATCCGTCTCATGTCTTTTTGGCGCCTCGTGGTTTGCCGCCAGAAGGTTCGCCCTGTATCCACTCGTGCTCCGAGGGAGCGGGCGTGTAATCGACGATGAAATCCATGACCCGGTCGGCGCCGATGTTTCCGAGCCCGGAGCCGTAAATCAACGGGAAAATCTTGTCTTCACGGATGGCGTTATGCAGCGCGGGGACCAAATCTTCCTCGGGGATGGTTCCCTTCTCGAAAAATTCCTCCATGAGAGCGTCGTCGCCTTCGGCCACAATTTCGACCAGTCTTTCGTGCGCTTCCTGCGCCTGCGCTTTCAGATCGTCGGGAATCTCGCTTTCTTTGCCCTTTCCGCTCCCCCCAAGATCGTAGGTGTAGGCCTTCATTCGGACCAGGTCGATTACGCCGCGGAGGTTTTTTTCTTTTCCTATTGGCAGCTCTAGAGGAATCACCATTCGCCCGAAGGCATTCGTCAAAGAGTCCAAGACCCGCTCGGAATCGGCGCGCTCGCGATCCATTCGACTAGCCACGATCAGACGCGGTGTCTTGAATTCTTCGCAATAATTCCACACTCGCTGGGTGACGACCTCGACACCGGCAACTCCATCCACGACGACTATGGCTGCGTCCACCACCGGCAGCACCATCTTGGCCTCGTGGACAAACATGTTGAAGCCGGGAGTATCGACGATATTAATTTTGGTTTTGCCCCACTCGACATGAGCGAGACTGGCGCCGATCGACATTTTTCTGGCGATTTCTTCTTCGTCGTAGTCCGTGATTGAAGTGCCGTCATCCACCCGTCCCAGGCGCTGGGAGGCGCCCGAGGTAAATAACATGGCCGAGATCAATGAGGTTTTTCCGGCATGGCCATGACCGATTACTGCAACGTTGCGGAGGTTGGGGCCTTCGTAGACTTTCACGGGGTTTGCTCCTCCAGACGCGTGCGAGCGCAGGAGCGTCTGCCAAAGGTAAGGATGCTACCACAGCCGAAAATATCGGCTCAACTGAGGGAACCTGCATCCAGCGTTTATTCGGCGCGAACCTGAGTATCCTCGGACGAAGTCGCCTATATAATCTCCGCATTCTCATTCCGGTCCCTGGAGTGTTGATCCATGCTTTCGATTCGTCCCGCTACAGCAGAAGATGCCGGGCTTTTAACAACTCTGATTCGCGAACTGGCGGAATATGAGCGCCTCAGCCACGAACTCTCAGTGACTGAAGAGGATGTGTTGCGAGACGGATTTGGCGAACATCCAAAATTCCGCGCCGTTATCGCCTTGTGGGAAGGACACCCGGCGGGCTACGCGGTCTTCTACGACATCTATTCCACCTTCCAGGGGAGGCGTGCCTTGTTTCTCGAGGACATTTTTGTCCGTCCCGACTTCCGAAAGAAGGGGATTGGGAAGGCGCTGTTTGCACGAGCCGCGTCGGTTGCGTGGCAGGAAGAATATTTCTGCATGCGGTGGGAGGTTTTGGATTGGAACACCCCCGCAATCGATTTCTACCGAAAAATGGGCGCGGACTTCCTTCACGAATGGAAAGCAGTCTATTTGATAGGCGATGCGCTTCAAGCGATCGCGGAAGATCAATCTGGCGACTCTCCGCGTGTATGACTACCGATGCTTGTCGTTTCAGGTGCTAAACTACTGAGACCATATGGCCGAAACCGGTCGCTCACGCACCTTACTGTGGATTGTGATTGGTGGAGGAGTTTTCTTCCTCTTCGTGCTGTCGGTATTTGCGTTGGTGTATCTGGCGCTGCATACGGGCGGCCAGGAAGCATCCATTCATGCGTTTGGAGACAAAATTGGCGTCGTCGATCTCGAAGGAGTCATCCTCGATTCCAGCGTTATCGTGCCGCAACTCAAGAAGTTCGGCGACGATGACTCGATTAAAGCCGATCATTCTGCGAGTGAACTCCCCGGGCGGTGGCGTTGCCGCTTCAGAGGAAATTTATCGCGAGGTTAAGCGGATCCGCGACCAGAAACACAAACACATCGTAGCTGCAATCAGCACGGTGGGGGCCAGCGGCGCTTATTACGTTTCTGCCGGGACGAACAAGATTTACGCCGATAGTGGCAGCATTGTTGGATCCATTGGCGTGATTATGGAGTGGCTCAACTACGGCGATCTTTTGCGTTGGGCGAAGCTAAAGCAGGAGATTATCTCCGTGGGAGAATTTAAGGACACGGGAGATCCCACGCGGGAGTTGACTCCTGCGGAGCGGGCTTATCTGCAATCGCTCGCCGATAACATGTATGGACAGTTTGTACGCGCCGTAGCGGACGGGCGTCACGCAAAGGTCGAGGATATTCAGTCTATCGCTAATGGCAAAGTGTGGACGGGTGAAGAAGCTCTTTCAATGCACCTCGTGGACCAGATTGCGCGATTTCCAGGCCGTGGTAGAGGATACTGCCAAAGCCGTGGGGATCAAGGGCGAACCGGTTCTGGTGCATCCTGAACTCGAGCGGAAGACGGTTCTAGACCTCCTGTTTGGCGACGTTTCACACTGGCTTCCGACAAAAGAGAATTTGATGGAGCGTCAGATCGGCTTTTACTACCTGTGGAAGTAGAGTGTAACGAGAAATAATGCTCGCGGCAAAAATGTTGCTTGCATAGAAGCCCTGAAATTTGAGAAGTTTATGGAGACTTTGACGGCCACGGAGCCAAAACTGTTATGACCAAAGCTGATCTGATCGATGAAGTCTCCCGGCTTGCGGAACTGACCCGGAAAGACAGCGAAGTGATCGTCGAGACTATTTTCGACAGTATCGTGCGTTCACTTCGGGTTGGCGACAAGATAGAAATCCGCGGCTTTGGCAGCTTTCGAACCCGTCAACGCAAATCCCGAGTGGGGCGGAATCCAAAAACAGGCGACCGCGTCGAAGTCCCCGCCAAGAAAATTCCGTTCTTTAAGCCCAGTAAAGAACTGAAAGACCTGGTGAACACGGGCGGAGGAGAGCAGTCTGCGGCGCCGGCCGAGGTCCTGCTCCACCTGCCGTGCAGTAGGTCGTAAAGCCTTTACTTCGATAACGATTGGGCCAATTGGCTCGAAACCCTTGTCCCTACTGCCTTCTGCTGGCCCTACCTGTCACCCCAAACCACCACGAGCCCATTATTTAGCGCAACCTTCCGCCACAGCCGAGGCTCTAATATAGCGAGCGATGTTCATGAATAAGCCCAAGAGAGTCCGGGTTAGGTTGGCTTCGGTAATGACGCAGGTTCTTGCCTTCGCAGTTTGCGTCGCATCGGGCTATCCCCTGCTAGCGCAAGGTCGGACATTGAACTCGCCGCCTGTCAGTGACGTCGATGGGATTCGGTGGAAGTCGCCGCCCCGGAGGAGTTCCTCCAAGTGTGACATCGCTCGGTTTTGGAAGGGTCGGGACGTCTGAATCACGCGGCAATACTGGTTTCTTTACTTCGGCGTCGCCGTTCTCGCGAAATCCGCACGTGCCTTTCGACCGTCCGCATCGCCATCCGTTTTATCCGATTGGCACTTACGCTTACCCGCTTTATTTTGATCCAGGCTACGTTGATCAAGGTTACGGGTACATGAATGTCCCGGATTCGGCGAACATGCCACCGGAAGATGAAGAGGAGTATCGAGGCGGTCCCACCATCTTCGATAGGAGAGGCGCGGGTCAATTTCCAGTTCCCGGGTCAGCTTCGGTTTCGGAGCCGGTGCGAGAGAGTGTTCAAGCGAATTCAGCTCCTCAAGAAGTCGCCCAGCAGCCACCCACGATTTTGGTTTTTAGAGACGGACATCAATCGGAAATTGAAAACTATGCGATCGTGGGGGGTAATTTGTTCGACCTCAGTGGTGGACGCCGCCACAAAATCGCGCTCTCCGAATTAAATTTGAACGAAACTGCCAAGGTCAACGACGATCGCGGTGTAGATTTCCAACTTCCTGCCGGTTCCTTCAGTAACTGATTTCTGCTGATTTTCATCTGCTGAACAATTTTCGTTTACTTCAAGTATGCTTTCGCACAGTTAAGGTGCGCTTGCACCTTGACAAAAATCTTTACTCTCCATAAAGTGCGAACAATTGACCTGGCCGAAAATACATCTCATAGGTGCCCAAGGTATGAAGAACGTTTATGAAGTTTTAAGGCAGAAAGAACTTGAATTGTCGCGATTGGAGAAAGAGGTTGAGGCTCTCCGGGTAGCTGCTCCCCTGTTGTCGGAAGAAAAAGAGCCGGCCATGGAGGCCACCAACAATAAGCCCGTCCTCACCAATTCGCAGCCTATTCAATCCCCCATCCGGGTAGCGCAACCGGCTGCCGTGAATCCAGTTCCTCAACAACCGGCGAGGGCGGCAGGATGGGAAGATACCGCTAAGCGCTGGCCCTAGACCTTTTCCTGGGGGGAGCGCGTTGCGTCTGGATCTTTGCGCGCACGATGATCCTTCGCGGAACTCGCTGCCCGAATTCGGATATCGGATCAGATCTAGTGATTCGTGCAATTGAGGGTCTGAGTCAGTTCGTGCGAAGTCCTATCTTGACCAGGAATTCCTTAACTACGTCCTTCACATCTCTGTGTTGCCCATCCACCGCGTAATTCAATTGACGCATGTCTTCGTCTGAGATCTTTCCGGCGAGTTGATCCAAGGCTAAACCTACTTCGGGATGCCGCTGCAACGTCTCTTTCCGTATGATCGGTACCGCTTCATAAGGCGGAAAGTAGTGGCGGTCATCTTCGAGGACATGCAGATCGAAGGCGGGGATTAAGCCATCCGTCATGTTGCCGGCGATCAAATCCACTTGCTTGTTGGTCAGAGCGCGGGTGAGCAGACCTAAATCCATAATGCGCGGAGGTTCGGCAAAATGCAGGCCGTAAGTTGCCGCGAATCCCTTGTACCCGTCGGGACGCTCCATGAATTCGTAGCCAAACCCGGCCCGCCATTTTGGAGCGTATTGCGCTACCTGCGAAATCGTAGTGAGCCGAAGACGACGCGCATCATCGCCTCGAATCTCTATGGCGAAAGTATCGTTAAAACCGAGAGGACGGCCGACCGCGAGATTAAATCTTGACGCATATTCTGACCTAACACCGTCATAGATCTTTGCAGAGTTATTTTCCGAAGATTGTTTTAAGACAGCAGTAAGCGCCGTACCGGTGTATTCGGGATAAATATCTATGCGTCCGCCGAGAATCGCCTGCTGACAGATGTACGTGCCGGCCAAATAAAACCGTCGTTCAACCGGAAGGTGAGTTTTGTTCTCGATTTGTTGAGCAAAGAGCTCTCCAAGGATGAGCTGCTCAGTGAAATTCTTGGATCCTATGACAATGCGATCTTCGCGTGGCGGCCCGCAGGCCGGAAGCGAAAGGAATATTCCGATCAGCAACAATGTGGCGCAACATTGAAAAAACAGGAAGGAAAATCCGTTCAGCAGGGAAGCCGAGGTTTCCGATAGCAGCGGTTTACCGTCCTCGATCCCAACCATTAGCGATCAGCCATGGCCTACTCGCCACCGACCGTCAGGCCGTCGATTCGAATCGTGGGACAGGCCATCGATCCGCGGAATACAAGGTCGTTGCCAATCTCGCTGATATTGAAAAACAATTCTTTCAAATTGCCGGCGACCGTGATTTCTTCGACGGGGAAAGTCAACTCGCCGCCCGAGATCCAAAGCCCGGAAGCGCCCGCGGGAGTAATCGCCGGTCACCAAATTCGCGCCGTGTCCGAGGAATTCCGTGACATATAGACCTTCTTTGATTCCGCCGATAAGCTGTTGTGGACTCTTTTCTCCCGGTTTCAGGAAATAGTTGCCGGGGCCGATGCCAGGTGTTCCGGCTAACCCTCTTGAGGCATTGGCGGTGGTTTCAAGGCCCAACTTCTTCGCCGTGTAGGTATTCAGAAGGTAGGATTTCAGAACTCCATTTTCAATAACGATCGTGCGCCGCGTGGGAATACCTTCGCCGTCGAATGGACTGGTTCCGAAACCGCCAGGCATGGTGCCGTCATCGATGACGGTTACGTTGTCTCCTGCGATCTTCTGTCCCAGCTTACCTGCCAGGAATGATGCTCCGCGATAGACCGAGTCTCCATTAATGCCTTCGAAGATGTGTTCAAGAATCGAAGCCGCCACCATTGGATCAAAAACAATAGGAACCTGGGCGGTCTTAACTTTCCTCGCTCCGAGCCGGCGCAAAGTTCTCTGAGCCGCAATCTTTCCTACGTTTTCTGGGGAATCCAAGCGGCCGAGACTGCGTGCCACTGAAAACCAATAATCACGCTGCATCCCCGCGGTTTCCGACTGCGCTATAGGCACGGCGGCAATCGAACAATAAGACCGCTGAGATTCGCCGACGAATCCATGAGAATTCGCCAGGATTCGATGGCCGGTTGCGGCGTCAAAAGATCCGCCTTCCGAATTCTTGATGCGGGGATCCGAATCCAAGGCCGCTTTCTCGGTGCGGCGCGCATAGTCGATGCGTTGTTCCCCTGGCAAAGAGTAAACATCGCTGTAGTACAAATCGAGGTCGCCCGACAACGAACCGAGTTGCGAGGGCTCCGGAATTCCAGAGTACGGATCTTCCGAAGTGATCTTCGCCAACTCCAGCGCCGAATTCAACATGCGATCTAAGCCTGCCCGCGAAAAATCACTCGAGTAGGTGCTGGCCGAACGTTTTCCGTGAAATACCCGCGCTCCAATGGATTTTGAGCCGGATTCTTTCAGAGTTTCGACCTGACCGAGGCGGACCAGAGTAGAAAACTCATCGCCTTCCCGGATTACACACTCCGCGGCGGTGGCGCCCCCAGCCATGGCTCGGCGAACAATATCTTCCGCGAGATTGCGGAGATCCGTTTCAATTTTCGCGGTTTGGGTTTCGATTTGGGCCGTCGACATTAGTTTCCTTGATAACAGTACTCTGGATGCAGATGAGGAATCTGCTGCCACGTGGGCTTCTTACTCTACTGCATGAACCCTCCGGTCTCTTTCTTCGCTGTTCCGCCAACCGTGAGCTTATCGATCTTGATGGTCGGAATGCCGACGCCTACCGGCACCGCTTGTCCATCTTTTCCGCAGGTACCGACGCCTTCATCGAGCTTTAAATCATTCCCTACCATCGAGACGCGGGTGAGCACGTCTGGCCCGTTTCCGATCAGGGTTGCGCCTTTAATTGGAGCGGTGATTCTGCCATCTTCAATCATGTACGCTTCGGATGCCGAGAACACGAATTTTCCATTCGTAATATCGACCTGGCCTCCGCCGAAATTTACCGCATAGACTCCGTGCTTAACCGATCGAATGATATCTTCCGGGGCGTCGTCCCCCGGCAGCATATAGGTGTTGGTCATGCGCGGCATGGGGATGTGCTCATAGCTTTCGCGGCGTCCATTTCCCGTGTCAGCCGTGCCCAGTAAAGCGTGCCGAAAGCTTGTCGCTGAGATATCCCTTCAGAATGCCGTTCTCAATGAGGACCGTGTTCTGCGTGGGATGTCCCTCATCGTCGACGTTTAGCGATCCGCGCCGGCCCGGCATGGTTCCGTTGTCGACTACCGTGCATTTCTCACTTGCGACACGCCGCCCAATCAGTCCCGCAAACGCAGAAGTTTGCTTTCGGTTGAAATCCGCTTCGAGGCCATGGCCGACCGCTTCATGCAGTAACACCCCCGGCCAGCCTGGACCGAGCACTACTTCCATTTCGCCGGCCGGAGCCTCGCGGGCGTCCAACTGCAAAATCGCCTGCCGGGAAGCCTCTTTAGCGAAGTATTCCGGAGTCTTTTCCCCGAAAAAGAAATCGAGAGCGACGCGCCCACCCCCACCGGAACTTCCCCGCGCGGAATTCGTTTCTGTTTTCGCGATGCAGGAGACATTCAAGCGCGCCAAAGGCTGCGAGTCCTCAGCGAAAGTGCCGTCGGATCCCAAAACCAGAATGCTGCGAAGTTCGTCGGAATAGCTGGCCCGCACTTCTTTAATCCGCGGATCATAGCTTCGGGCTGTTTGGTCGGCCCGCATCACCAATTCGACTTTTGCGGAAATCTCGGCATCCACCGAAGGCAAGGTTATGGGATACAAACTTCGGGCAGCCTTCTGTTGGAAGCCGACGGTAGGCGTTTTCGCAGGCCCACTGGCGATTAACGCCGCAGTTCGAGCCGCGTGCAGAATTCGCTCCGGCGAAAGGTCGTCAGTATAAGCGTATCCCGTGCGTTCCCCGGAAATCACGCGAACCCCGCACCCAGCTGATATTCCCTGCGACGCTGACTTGATCATGGACTCATCCATGCTTAGGGCAGTCGAGGAAAGATATTCGAAATAAAGGTCGGCATAGTCGCCGCCGGCTGACAAAGCGGCCGATAAATAGCTTTCGAGGTCGCGTTCCGTCAGTCCATAATGCTCGAAAAAGAACCTGTTTCTGTCCACGTCGATTGGATGCTGCATACCTTTGAAAGACTCCATTGGGGGTAATTCCATTATCCCATATGGATCACGAATTGCCGGTTACGGATCAACCGGAAAAGGGACACCAAGGTTTTCGCGAAACCGGCGGATTATTGCGTGGTTACTCGTCACAGACAGTTCCGTTTTCACCTGAAACAATTTGTGCATGACTCCAGAATCGCTTGCCCGATCTATTGAGGAATTTATTTCCGGGGTGCAATGCCCGGTTGTGGTCGAGGACGGCGATGTGGCTTTCGACCTGGGTCACGCGAAGTACTGCATCTCGGGGGAGCGCAATAAATGCATTCTTCACATTTGGTCGGCGGAGCGGAATGTTGTCCGGCGGGTTCTCGATTCCGAAGTTAAGAATGAGGTGCTGCGGCTTCAGGTGCTGCGCCTGGGACAAACCCGTCCCACGAAACTAGAAATTTGCCGCAATCGAGATTGGCGCACTGATACGGCAAAAAAAGTCACACGACTTGGATATCAGCGAGCATTGGAGAAAACACTTCTCCGCCGTTTTCCAGAATTTACTGTTTCACATCTCACCACCGCAACCGACCTGAAACATTCGTTCGGGCCGATTTACACGCGAGGCATCGTACATAGAGGGCAATCTGCTTTTGCGGTACTGGGAGTAAATGCGCAGGAAACACAGGCCTCGATTGATGCCGCTTTAACCTTCGGAATTTTATGGTTGGATCTCTGTCGTGAGTCCCGCGCCGGAAATATGGTCATCGAAGGCCTCAAATTATTTCTTCCTGAAAAAAGCTCAGAGCTAACCCGCGAGAGAATCGCGCACCTGAATCGCGATGCGGCTAAATGGAACTTATACGAACTATCCGAACGCGACCATGACGTTCGAGAAATAGATATTTGGGATCGGGGAAATGTTGCGACACGATTGGTCCACGTACCGGATGAATCGAACTCGAATACGCGTTTCGCAGGCGAGATTGCGCGAATAAGAAACCTTATGCCCGAAGCCGAGATGGCGATTTTATCGTCCGCGGAGATTGCTTTTCGGCATCATGGGCTCGAGTTCGCGCGCGCACGTATAGCTCACGATCCAGCGTCGTTTCGCAGTTCCACTGAACTCGTTTTTGGCGTTGGGGGGGGCGAAAGAGTGTTAAACGACTCAAACTTCGATCGCCTTGCCGCTCTAGTATCCAGCATCGGCGAGGTCCGCCATTCCGAAGGACCACGCGATCATCCACTTTGGCGGATGCATCCCGAACGGTGGCTGGAATCGCTGGCAATCTTGAGTCTTCCGGCGCTTGATCTGGAGCTAACAGGAAACATTTCTTATTCTCAAGTTCCAGCGTTTTCCGGGTCAGACCGGGCAATGATTGATGTGCTTACGACTACTCGCGAAGGGCGACTCGCGGTGGTTGAACTCAAAGCCGATGAAGATATTCATTTGCCGCTGCAAGGGCTGGACTATTGGTCGAGAGTGACATGGCACCACGCTCGTGGTGAGTTTCCGCGATTTGGGTACTTTCCGGGGGTTGAACTTTCTGCTCAGGATCCCTTGCTGTTTCTGGTGGCCCCAGCGCTCAGGGTGCACCCCTCAACCGATACCGTCCTGCGCTATTTTTCTCCGAAAATCGATTGGGTTTTCGCGGGAATCAACGAGCAATGGCGCGAGGGAGTGAAAACCATATTCCGCAAGCGTTCCATTAAAACGGCCGAAAGTAGAAGCGCCGCATAGTAGGAGCGTATTGGCGGCCTGTTACCATTCCGCATCGCTCCTCTGAACAATCCCGCAGCCCTTGGCGCAGAAGCAAAGCGCAATATTTTTGGACGGCTTTCTATCCTCGCCGGAAACTTAATTCAGATTGGTGGCATAGCAATTGCGGCAATTCTGTTGTCCTTCGCCATCACAGTCCCTTCGACGCGAATCGCCATGGTCGAGATGATCTTGGCTTGGGTTTTACTTTATTTCTCGGTACATGGCATTGCGCATTGGATGGTAGGTTGCGCGCTAGGAATAAGATTTCGTTTTTATACCGTAGGCGGAACTGGTAACCCACAGGGGTGGCCCCGAGGAATTCGCTGGGTCTTCGAACATCTTCCATTCTTTGGTGTTCAGACGAACAAAGACTCTATGCTGAAAGCTGCTCCAACTTCAAAAGCAATAATGTGGGGTGCCGGTGTGACGTCTTCCGCTCTGATTCCTACATTCAGCGCTTTCATCGCGTGGCATTACGGAGTTTCGGGAAGCCGATGGTTTTTCGTATTCGCTGTGGGGTGGGCGTTGGCAACGCTGGCAAGCAATTGGACAAGCAAAACCGGGGACTACTCAAAGGCAAGACGATCTCTTAAAGTCTGACAATCCCGCAGGAAATCGTGTTCCCCTATAATCGTGTGCGATGGATCCGTCCCCCTCCGCAGCTGACTCTCGTTCAAATTTTGTTGCGATTCCTCCGATAACTGAGACTCAGTGGTTTTCCATTGGACTGATTTTTCTGCTCTGGATGGTTATCTATTTCTCAGGAATGTTTACTCCTCCACTGCTCGACGATGTGGACACTGTTCATGCAGAGGCCTCACGTGAAATGGTTCTGCGGCATGATTGGATCACTTCTTATACCGACGGAGTTCGGTACCTGGAGAAGGCTCCGCTCATGTACTGGGCGGTTGCGGCGAGCTACACCGTGTTTGGAGTGCGCGATTGGAGCACTCGCCTGCCACTTATGCTCGGTGCTCTTGCACTCCTTTTCGCGACTTATAAGTTGGGGAAAGTGGCTTATGGAGAAATCGGCGGGCTTTATTCGACGGTTGTATTGGGAACGGCGGTTGGTCCCTATATCTACACCCGGTTTCAAATCCCAGATTTAATAGTCGGCTTGTGGCTTACGCTGGGATTTTATTTCTTTTTGCGGTCGTTGCTGGAGGAAATCCCGTCGCGGTCGACTTGTTGGGGATTTGCAGCGACCTGCGCCTTGAGTGTACTGACCAAGAGCTTAATCGGCCTGGTGTTCCCCGCCGCAACAATTTTTCTGTTTTTGCTGTTCACCGCGGAATTTTCGACACTTTTTAAAGCTTCGGCTTGTTTCCAGTTCAGTAGTTTTTTTTCTGATCGCCGTGCCATGGCACGTCGTGGCGGCGCTGCGTAACCCTGCGGCGGGTGCGAGTCGCGGATTCTTGTGGTTTTATTTCATTAACGAGCAGTTTTTAAGATATGTAAACAAACGCGTGCCTCCTGGCTACGATACTGTGCCACTGCTGATTTTTTGGGGATTGTTATTGGTATGGCTGGTTCCGTGGAGTTTTTTTATCCCGCAAGCTCTTGTGGAATTGCCTCAATGGCGAAGCTGGCGTACTACGCTGAGCATCAGTCAGCAAGCAAATCTTCTATTTGTTTTGTGGGTTCTCGTGATCGTGGGGTTTTTTAGCTTTTCCACGCGACAGGAGTACTACACAATTCCGGCATTACCAGGGCTGGCGCTTCTGGTAGGCGATTGGCTCGCAAAGGAATCGGCGGTTCCGGCAAATCCGGCTATCCGACGGCAGGGGCAAATTTCGTCCCTGATCTTGCTGATCGTTTCCCTGATCGCAGCTGCTGTCGGCACTGCATTACTGCTTTCGTCGCGAGTACCAGCGCCCGGGACCGATTTGGCCGATTTGCTGAAAAAGAATCCTCAGGATTATGACTTTTCGTTGGGACATCTTTTTGATCTGACACCTCAGGCACTGGGGGCGTTTCGTATCCCTTTGGGCGGCACAATTATTGCACTGGCATTCGGTTCTGGATTGAATTGGTTTTTCCGACGGCGCAATCGGCCGATTTACGGGAACATAGCACTGGCATTAATGATGATCGTTTTGCTGACCTGCGTTCATTCCGCGTTCGCAACCTTTTCCCCGATTCTTTCTTCGCGGCAGCTTGCTGGCGAAATACAGACATATTATCGTCCCGGAGACGTCATCGTAATAGACGGGCGCTACGATCAGGCATCCAGTTTAAATTTTTATACAGGCATGCAGGTTCGCTTGCTGCATGAACCGAGCGGGAATCTCTGGTACGGATCAAAATTTCCCGACGCACCTCGCGTTTTCGAGGACCCAGCTTCTTTCGAAACCCTTTGGCGAGGCAGAGGGACTGTATTTCTCTGGAGCGATCAGGACGATCCTAAGGAACTGCGGGGATTTTCGCGCTATTTGCTGGCCCGGAATGGGGGAAAGTCTATATTCACTAACCGCGACCCTCACCTTCCGCGTGACGTTGCTACCCCTGCGACTTAACAGTGAATTACCTCACCGCTATTCTCGTTGCCATTATCATTGGCGCAATCGTTTATTCGGTCCTTTCAATCATCGCCGCCTTCAGATATCTATCGGTTCGGCCTTCGCTGTCATCTGCGGACGAACCCATTAGCATTCTCAAACCGCTGGCCGGCCTTGATGACGGGTTGGAGTCCAATTTGCGAACTTTTTTTGAACAGAACTATGTCCAGTTTGAAATCTTGTTTGCAGCCCAACATGAAGAAGATCCCGCACTAGTAGTGGTGGAGAAATTACGCAAAGAATATTCAGCAATATCATCGAGAGTGATTATTACGGGCGCTACACCCTATCCCAATGCCAAGGTTTACAGTCTCGAAAAAATGATGGCGGCCGCAAAAAATGATTTGTTGGTAATGAGCGACAGCGACATTCGCGTAAACGACGAATTACTCGCGACCGTTGGAGCCGAGTTTCATGAGCAAACCCTTGGAGTTTCCACCTGCCCCTATCGGGCGATACCCGGCCCAACTTTTTGGTCACGGCTCGAAGCTACTGGAATGAATACCGATTTCATGTCCGGAATTTTAGTGGCGAGGATGCTGGAAGGCATGAAGTTTGCAGTAGGGCCCACTATCGTCGCACGCCGCAAGGTGATCGAATCGATAGGAGGGTTTGATCGCCTAAAAGATTATCTTGCTGAAGACTTCGCGATGGGCCAGATCGCGGCGGAAGCCGGACACAACGTCGCTCTGTCATCTTATGTGATCGAACATCACATTGGAACCGCCACGTTCGGACAAAGCGTTGCCCACCGGTTGCGTTGGGTGAGAAGCACCAGGCGGTCCCGGCCCGTGGGCTATGCAGGTCAGTTGTTCACCATGCCAGTTCCCCTGGGATTGTTGCTGACAGCGATTCGACCTGCGTGGTGGCCGATTCTCGCGGTTTGCGTTGCGGTTCGTTCCATTGCGGCTTACGCCGTCTCTCGTCGGGTATTGAAGGCTAGGTTGGATTGGAGGCTCTTGCCTCTCGAAGATATAACTGCCTTTTTGTTTTGGCTTACCGGCTTTGTCGGGAATACGGTTACATGGCGTGGACGAAAATATCGAGTCCACAGCGATGGGCGTTTCGAAGCGGTATCTTCCTAGGCGAAAACCCTTCTAGGTCCTAACCAGCTTGCCGCGCTGCAAGCGAAATTTCTCTCCTCGCCACTCGATCGTATGTCCAAGAAAACTCGCGAACCAAATAAATGACGCTAGCAAGTCACGGAGCGGAATTACCCAGAGCCAACGCAGAACTTTTTGATCATTTAGAACCCTAACTCCCGCGGATGCAGCCACGCCAATTCGCGCAAGTGCCGCGAGGACAAAAACAATCCATGCCCAAGCCGCGCCCTTTGAGCATAGGAGCGACAGGAAGGCCCAAGGAAGTGCGAAGGTAAAAATCAAACCAGCGAATCCCCAATAACGCGCATCCCGGATGGTGCGGGACCAACGCATTTGGTGCCTTAGAAAACCAAAAAGGCTGTAAGCGGGAAGAAACGTCTCCACGACTTCTTCGGAGAGAATAATTTCGCGTCCTATGTCGGCGATTCTTTTCCCTAGTTCATAGTCGTCGGCAAGATAATCGACGAAGCCCTCGAAGCCTCCAATGGCTGCAAGAGTTTCCCGCCGAAACGCCAGAGTTGAGCCGAGACCGAAATGAATGCCTCCCTCGAGCAATCGCGCGACCAGAACACCCGGAGAAAAATCCGTGCTGATGCCGAGAGATTCTAGTCGCGATCCTGTAGTCGGGGCCGCGACTCCACGATAGAGACAAGTAACCAAGCCGACGGTCGGGTCTTGAAGCGGAGAGGTAATCCGCGACAGATATTCTGGAGAGACGCGTATGTCGCTGTCGTTCACTACCAAATATTCATGTTTCGCACTGTGCACCATCTGGGCAAGATTGGCAACTTTAGTGTTCGCGCCGGGGTCCGGTTTGCAAATAAACAGACGGATTTCCTGCTCGGGAAATTCTTTGTTCAGGCGTTCAACCACCGTCGCGGCGGGATCCCCTGCATCGTTCACCCCAAAAATAATTTCGTAAACTGGATAGTCTTGAAGACAATGACTACGGAAACACTCATACATCTCCGGATCAATTCCTTTCAATGGCTTGAGAATTGACACCGGAGGTCGCGCCTGGATGGATCGGCTTCTGTCGCCCGCTGCCCTAGGCGTCTCCATGAAACGAATAGCGCTCCACACGCAAAGCAGGTTATAAGCGATGCCTGACGCCGCTCCGATAGCTGCCACTATTTCTATAAACTTCGCTATGGAGTGGATCATTTCCGGCCGAGATTATTCGTAACGAAGAGATTCAATCGGATCGAGGTTAGCAGCTTTCCATGCGGGATAGATTCCGAAAAGCAGACCTTCGGCGGCAGCAGAAATCAAACCGAATGTCGCCCAAAAGAATGACATACGTGCGGGCAGCGAACTCCAAATTACTGGAATCAGCCAGGTAACGGCGGCTCCCAACATTACTCCAATGACTCCGCCCATTGCTGTCAGGGCGATGGCTTCCAGTGTGAATTGCATGAGGATGTCTTGTTTGCGGGCGCCAATCGCCTTCCGAACTCCGATCTCGCGCGTGCGCTCGGTGACAGAAACCAGCATAATATTCATTACTCCCACGCCGCCTACGACGAGTCCCACGCTGGATACTGCGAACATGAAAATAAATAGTCCTCCAGAAAGTTGCTTCCACACGTCGGACAAGGAATCCTGGGTAAAGACAGCGAAGTTGTCGGGCTTTTCCGGAGGTACCTTTCGTCGGCGGCGCAATAGTTCGCGCATCTCATCAATCGCTTTGGGCATGTCGTCGTGCGACGTCGCCTTTACGCTGATCCAACAATCCTTAAGCTCTGGATGCAGCTCATGAAATGTCGTCCACGGAAAAAGAATTAAATTATCCTCTGGATTTTTGCCGCCTCCAAATGCGGCTTTTCGCGGCTCGGTTACGCCTATCACCGTGAACATCTGCCCATCGATATTGATCTCTTTCCCCAGCGCGCCTTCGACTGGAAAAAGTTCGGCAGCAGTATCGGAGCCAAGAACGATGACGGGTGCCCGGCGCTCATCGTCGCTTTCGGTAAACCATCGTCCGGAAGCGAGGCCTAAGTCGTATACGTTCTTCCAGTCTGCCGTGTCCCCTTCAATAATCGTATTTTTCACGCGGCGGCTGCCATATTTCACCACGTACGTGCCAGTCCCCGAATCTGGACGCTGGTAGCGGATCCCGACAGTCACCGCTTTCACGTGGGGCAAATCCCTCATCGCTTCCGCATCTTCCACCGTCAATCGTTTTCGCATGCGCATCTCTTCGGTGGGACGTGTGAATCCAAATGGCTGAAGGTGGGAGGCGAAAATTAAGTTCGACCCCAGGCTGGCGATAGATGCTTCTACAGTCTGATTCAGTCCGCTGACGATCGAAGATATTCCAATCACCACTGCGATGCCGATGACAATGCCTAGCACGGTCAACCCAGAGCGCAGTTTATTGCTGCGAATGGTATTGAAGGCCATCTGAACGATTTCGCCGTAGTCACCTTTACGCATCATAAGAATTTAGCAATTGGGTGATTGAGCAATTTAAAAACTCAGGCTCGCAAGCTTTGGCCCTTGAGCTCAATTAGCAAATTACTCAATTTGACAGTTACTTAATCTCTTTTTCACAGTTCAAATCTCAGCGCGGCAATCGGATCAAGGATAGCTGCTTTGCGAGCGGGGTAAACTCCAAAAAATACCCCGACGCTGGCCGATACCAGCAGGCCCGCGCCTACCGCCCACAGCTTGATTGACGACGGCATCCCGATAAGACCGGTAACCCCTTTCGCAACCCCAATTCCAAACAATACTCCTAGAATGCCACCCATCAACGCCATGGTCGCGGACTCGATCAGAAATTGCATAAGAACGTCCTGGCGACGGGCGCCGAGCGCTTTGCGGATGCCGATCTCGCGAGTTCGTTCGGTAACTGAGACCAGCATGATGTTCATAATTACTATGCCGCCCACCACGAGGGAAATGGCGGCAATGCCGATCATCGCCAGAAAAAACGTGCCGCTTATGTTCGACCAGATACTGAGAAAGCTGGCGTTGGTCTCCGCCGCAAAGCTATCCGGCTTTTCCGGAGAATCGTGGCGTCTCGCCCGCAGGATAGCGCGAGCCTCGTCGAGCGCGGTGTCCAATTGGGAGCCCACCCCATTGGCCTTTCCTGAAATTCGAATACTGGTATGGGCGCCGAATTGTTTGAGATAAGTAGTGATTGGAATCAGGGCGTAATTATCGAGCGTCTGTCCAAGTGTTTTTCCCTGTTTCTTCCCGACTCCAATAATGGTGTAAAGCTCGCCTTCGATGCGAATTTGTTTTCCAAGGGGATCGGTCCCGGGAAAAAGATTGTCCACAATATCGGTGCCAACCACGGCCACATTCGAGCGGGTATGTTCATCGCTTTCGTTTAACATGCGGCCAGCGCTGAGATCGATATCGAGAATCTGCGGCATGGATGGAGTTAACCCGCGAATCCACGAATCAGTAACCGTCTGCTCACCGTATTTCACATGCCCGCTGAAATTCGTGGCGGATGCGCCCACCTGAGTGCAGTCCCGGCAGGAATCGAGGACGGCTTGGTAATCGTCAAGGGTCAAATCCTTGCGCTTTTCACCCTCTATTAATTGATCCACATTGGTCACAACAGGGCTGACCTTGCTGATGACGAAGACATCTGCCCCTAGCCTGAAGATTTTTTCGGCAACGTAGCCATTGATGCCGTTCACAAAGGTGACCACGGCAATCACCGCGGCGACGCCAATCACCACTCCGAGAAGAGTTAGTACGGACCGCAGTTTGTTCGCCCACAGGGATTGCACCGCGATGCGAATGGCTTCAAGAGTATTCATGGATCGGACTCGTCAAGAGTTATACGGATGAAGAACGTGTAGGGTTCAGTTTATCAGCCGGTCAGAGCGGGCAATCCCGACGGCTGGCGATGCGCGTCATATCGCCCTCAGCATCGGACCACTGTCATATAATTGCCTTGTTGGCAGCTGGACCGGACGGTCGCTCTCTTCACGTCAAGTGTTGGGGGAGGAAAGTCCGAACTCCGCAGGGCAGTGTGCCGGATAACGTCCGGGAGGATGACCATTTTTTCGCTGGTGGGACATTCGACGGCTAGTGCCACAGAAAATATACCGCCTCGACGGCAACGTTGAGGTAAGGGTGAAAAGGTGCGGTAAGAGCGCACCGCTGCCAGCAGTAATGCGGCAGGCATGGTAAACCCCACACGGAGCAAGACCAAATAGGGAGGGACCCGCGGTCGGAGTGAAGACTTCGTTCGCATACGTGCTGGCTCGGCGCGTCACAACCTCCGGGTAGGTCGCTTGAGCCTCGCAGTAATGCGTGGCCCAGAGGAATGACCGTCCCACGGGAGGAATCCCGCGGACAGAATTCGGCTTACAGGTCCAGCTGTCTTCAAAACTTTTCTGACATTCGAAGTAAGTAATCTAAAGTCTATGGCTGAATCACGAATAATCTACACGACGCTCGGCGGCTTGCCACTCTCGTTTCACTTCGAGTGGCCATTTCATAAATCAACCTCGGGCTCTGATTTTTGGGTTTTGCATGGTGACGTGCGTCTCGAGAATTCTCCGGGACTCCACGCACCGGTCGCGGTGAATCTTTCGGCAACGGTTCTTGAAGTGATGCCGTCACTTGAGGCGAAAGACGCCGAATCACCTGTCATCAATGCCCTTCGCAAGGACGTGGACCGCCGACAGATTGAATTCGTAAAGTCCGGAAAGCTTGTACCCGTCCATTTTTCCAGCCGCAATTATGACTTCAAGCGCGGCAAATGGATTTTTGGGAAGGCATCGGACGAAGAAATTTCCAAACTTCTTCTGAGGAGACTTTATTGGCAGACGTTGCTTGTCGGCGGGCCGGTATGGGTAACTGATCCGACGGATATTTTGTACGTGGAAACGACGCCAGAGCGCCTCCTACAAGTCGCCAATCAGCTGAAGGAAGAAGGGCTCATCACCTTACAAGGCGACTCGGCGGCTGCCAACGCAGCATTGATGGCGCAAAAAGAAAAATTCGAAGGCGAAATGCAGATTGCGCTGGGAGAAATTGAAAAGAAATACGCTTTTGAGCGTGGTTGACTTGCCTCGAATCAGTCGAGTTGCAGATTCCCAGTCAAGTTTCGAACTTGTTCGACATGATGCTGTTGGCACCATTGATAAAGTTCGGCCGCGATTTTTTCCGTGGCGCGAGGATCCCAGTAGCTGGCTGTGCCAATCTGCACTGCAGTAGCGCCGGCCAACATAAATTCCACAATATCTTTGGCGGATGAAATTCCTCCCATACCAATCACCGGAATTTTTACTGTCTTATAGGCGTCGAAAACCATTCTTAGCGCAATGGGTTTGATCGCTGGGCCAGAAAGTCCCGCGGTTATGTTCGCGATTTCCGGTTTTCGTGTCTCCGCATCAATTGCCATGGCGACAAACGTATTCACCAATGAGAGCGCGTCGGCCCCCGCGTCCTCGGCGATATGGGCCATTTGGGAAATGCTGGTCACGTTCGGGGACAATTTCACGATCAAGGGACGTCGCGATATCCTTTTGCAGGCGCTAACTAATTCTTCCAGCGACCTTGGGTCAGATCCAAATTGCATTCCTCCATGCGTGGTGTTCGGACAGGAAACATTGAGTTCGTAGGCAGCGATACCTTCTCCGTCGTTCAATATGTGGATCGTCTGCTCATATGCCGCGCGGGTATATCCAAAAATATTTGCGAAAACGACAGTGTTGGGAATCCGGCGCAGAGTGGTAAGTTTTTCTTTGACGAACGCTTCCGCTCCGATGTTCTGTAATCCAATGGCATTCAACATCCCCGCAGAAGTTTCGAAAAGCCGCGGAGGGGGATTGCCCGCCATGGGCTCGTAGGACAATCCCTTAACAACAAAGCCCCCCAAGCGGTCGAGATGAACGATATCTTCGAATTCGAGGCCGTATCCGAAAGTGCCGCTGGCGGCTATTACAGGGTTTTTGAGATTAATCCCTGCGAAGCTCACGCTCATATTCGGGCCATTGCTCCTAGGCGCCGGTGTCATCGTTGACCTCGGCTTAATGGCTCAAATAATTGACGCCGACAATAGAAGAAACGCATTGGCGGTAGTTTACAGTGCATGCCTGTGATGGATAAAGAAATACGCATCCTTCGCAAATCAAAATTTGTGACACGCTTCCGAGGTTTTCGATAGAGTAGTTACTCCCTCATGCTTGATTTGAATTTCGTTCGTGACAATTTGGCGCTGGTCGGAGAAAAGATTCGCCAGCGCGGTATGAATCCTTCGCAGGTATTGAAGGACTTCGGACAGGTGGACGGACAGCGCCGTCAAGCCATCTCTTCCGCCGAAACTTTGCAGGCCCATCGTAATCGCGTATCGGAAGAGATCGCGGGAAGAAAAAAGGCTGGCCTGGACGCCACCGAGCTGATTGAAGAGACGAGAAAGTTCCGCGAAGAAATCCAGCAACTTCAGAAGGCGGCAGAGGAGTATGACGATCGTCTGCGAAAAGTTCTGGTGGGAATTCCTAACCTGCCGCATGACAGCGTTCCAGTTGGATCTTCGGCGGATGACAATGTCGAAGTGAGACGCTGGGGCTCGCCTCCGACTTTCGATTTTGCGCCGAAGCCTCATTGGGAGTTGGGCGAGGACCTGGGAGTACTCGATCTCGAACGAGCGGTAAAGCTGACGGGATCACGCTTTGCGGTTTATTGGGACTTGGGGGCGCGCCTGGAGCGAGCGCTTTCCACTTTCATGCTGGACCTCCACACGAGAGAACATGGATACACTGAGGTGCTACCTCCGTATCTGGTGAACTCTGAGTCGATGTACGGCACCGGACAATTGCCAAAATTCGCGTCAGATCTGTTCCGCGTGCCTCACGGGGATAAAGATCTCTGGCTGATTCCTACGGCAGAGGTCCCGGTGACAAATCTATATCGCGATGAGGTATTGGATGGCGCTCGGCTGCCAATTTCATTGACCGCATACACGCCTTGTTTTCGAAGCGAGGCGGGATCTTATGGGAAAGACGTGCGTGGGATTATTCGCCAACATCAGTTTCAGAAAGTCGAACTGGTCAAATTCTCGCGTCCCGAAGATTCCTACGAACAACTGGAGAAGCTTACCCGCAATGCAGAGGAGGTTCTTCAAAAACTAGGATTGCATTATCGGGTGATGGCGCTGTGCACAGGTGATATAGGATTTTCTTCAGCGAAGACTTATGACATCGAAGTCTGGCTGCCGGGCCAGCAGGTTTTTCGCGAAATTTCTTCGTGCTCCAATTTTGAAACTTTCCAGGCAAGACGCGCCAATATTCGTTTCCGTCGTGAGGGAAAGGGTAAGAGCGAGTTCGTCCATACCCTAAACGGAAGTGCACTCGCGGTTGGGCGCACTTGGTTGGCAGTGATTGAAAATTATCAGCAATCGGATGGCACAGTTTTGATTCCGGAAGTGCTGCGAAGCTATATGGGAACGGACAGGATAGTTCCCAAAGAGTTCTGACCTTGGCAGTTCTGACAGTTGGCACGTTGCAAAGCGAAGGGCTGGAAACTAGACTTGTATACGACTGACACAACAACGAATGCCAGCGCCACGTCCCTGCCTCCTTCCCTTCCCATGAACCGCGTGTGGAGCACCGTCCGTGGTTACATTCTATGGTCTTACGAGCGGGGAACTCTTCAGTATGACGTGATGGTCACGCTTATTTTATTGTTTGTGTTCCTTGGCCCTTACTGGATCAATTTCAAAGACAAACCGGTGGGACCGAGTCCGCATCAGACACAACTCGTTGTCTCAGCTGACGGACGCGGCGGACTCGTCTATGAAGTCAATGCCGCAGTGGTGCCTGGCACGCGGGATGACGAGATAAGGTCCGAATTGTTGCGCATAATCGAACCAATCTCAGGACCAGTTCAAATTAAGCGATACGAAGCTATCCGGGACGCTTCCGGACGCTCGTTAACTTATAAAGTTTGGGCGGAAAGAGCGGCATTGCCGAAGTAGTTATGAACACGCGAAATTACGCTGTCTCAACAAAAAGCTGCCTTCTATTTTTTGGTTAATCCTCGCTATTCCGCTGGGCCTCCTCGCACAGCAGAACCCGGAGTTAGACAAGGTTTTCGCAAGAATGGATCGGACTGCCGCGAAATTCCAGCTCCGCCGAAGCCGATTTGAGTGGAATCAATATCAAAAAGTGGTAAACGAAACCGATAAACAGACGGGAAAAGTTTATTATCGGCGGGCAGGACATGAAATTGAAATGATGGCTGAAGTCACCGACCCGCAGCCGCCTAAATCTGTATTGTTCTCGGAGGGAAAAGTTCAGCTTTATCAACCGAAGATCGATCATCTCGATATATACAGCACCGGCAAGAACAACCAGGAGTTCGAGGGTTTTCTGGTGCTTGGGTTCGGAGGGACGTCGACTGAGATGCGGAAGTCATTTGACGTTACGTACGGTGGCCACGACAACGTCAATGGTATTGAGACAGATAAATTGGAACTCGCACCCAAGGCGGACCGCGTAAAAAGCATGTTCAGTAGCATTGAACTCTGGATCAACTCAGAGGGCATCTCCGTCCAGCAGAAATTACTATCTCCGGAAGGGGATTACCGAATCAACCGCTACTCCAATATTGTTCTAGACCAGAAGATTCCGGACAAAGTATTCAAATTAAAGGTCACGAAAAATACGCAGAAAGAAACTCACTAAACCTCTTACTTCTGCATCCCATTTCTGCATCTTAGTTCTGCAACAAAGATTTAGACTGAAAAGAAAACAGGCACCGCGTTATACTGCCGAAGTTCTTGGTACCGCAACTGCGATTCGGCGTTTGAACAGGGTTGACTGAGGAGTATGGCTAAAGTTTTTACAATTCCAGTGCCTCCTAAGATGGGACGCAAGCGCCGTGAGCGTGCCGACGATCCGCGATACGTGGACGGGCAACGGTTGCTGGTGGAGGCCATGAAATATCTGGCTCAGGCGGATCCGGTTAATAATCGCGGCGCCATTACTTTACTTTCCGAGCACGTGCGGACCCGGTTTCGCATGACTGATTCCCCCCTCAGTTAACTCTTTTTTATTTCTCCCCAAGAAAGCCGCGGCGAAAACAAACACCACGGGATAGGCTTCCAGGGTGTATCGCGGCTCCGGATTTTCGAGACTTCCCAGGAATAACGATCTCAATACGAGAAAAATGAGGAGCAAGGCAGAGGGGGTCCATTGTTTGATCTGGCGAAGTCCTGCGATACCCATTGATACGTACAAGATACCAATCAATCCCAGTGCAACCGCAACAACAGACCATTTCGTGTCATCGTTAAATTCCCACCACCGGGTATCGCATGGCAGTAGTTCAGTCCGCGGGCCGGAGCCACATATCCGCGATTCGCAACGCAGGGAGCCAGAGGTAGTATCGCAGGGGAGCATGAGTTATCCGCTCGGCTGCCAATGCGACGCGAATCTCGCATCAAGTGCTGGGGTTATGTGCAAGCTTTGGTTGTAATCGCTTATCAGAACCGAAGTCTCGGCGCGTTGAACTTCATTGTCTGTAGCCCGATTCGGTAGGTGGTTAAAATCAATTTGGCTTCCCGGAACCTGCCAATAAACCTCTTCAACAGAGGCGTAGTCTGCGATCCAGGTCTTTATCCACCGATTAAAACCCATGGGCACGAATTCATTTTCCTCATTGGCATAGCGGGGAGCGAGCGGCTGAAATTTATGTAGCGTATGAAGATTGCGCACCGCCCAAGGAAATAAGGGAGCCAGCGAAAGAACTGCGAGTATTAGTATTGGACCCAAAAGGTTGCGCCGGCGCCGGATTGCGAGTGCGATTAGAAAGATTCCGATGCTTACCATGAGAATGCCGCCATCTGGACGCAGCAAGATGGCTGCACCAGCGGACAATCCACACCCCACCCAAGGGAGCAGCCGTACCTCGTTGTCACTTTGTAGGCCAGCGACAGCGAAATCCAAAGCCAGCACGGTAAATAAAATTTCCAATGTTTCGGTGAGCGCGGAGGCGCAGTAATTCGCAAAAAAAGGGCAGAGTGCTGCCAGCAGGAACCCGGTTCTTGATATCCGTTCAGAGAAAATACGCCTCGCCAGGTCCGCAATGAGAAAACAAGTACACAGGTCGATAATTATTTGAACGATAAGCACCGCCCGGTAGTTCTCCATCCCGAACAAAGCGAAAATTGCCGCTAGAAACGCGGGATACCCAGGTAGCCTGATGAAAGTGGGAACGACTGCACCGCCATCGGTTAATCCATAGATACCGTGCTGCAACCAGTTCTTCGCAATGTCTCCGTAGACAAAGGAATCAATGGTGACGCTGGGAAACCCGAAAATAAAAACCGCGCGCAGCAGAACACCAGCGAGAGTGACCAAGCCGAAAAACCACGGGGATTGCCGCACAATCTGGCGCACGCATGGAATATAGCGTATTAGCCGTCACGGTCTTGTCCGCACCACCCTGGTGGCAAGGAACTTTAAGGGTTTGACGCTCCAATAGATGGGGCTTAGGATGAGCTTGGATAAATGCCCCAACCTGTCTTTTTCGATCCCCGACAAGCCCGCTGGAAGCGTCTTCGACGTATCTTCGACGTGCTTGGCCTTGCATTGATGCTGCTTCTTACCTTCTTCGCTTACAGCGCTTTGCGAGGGCAACAACTGCCGGACCTTATTTTGCCAAGCCAGAAAAAGCCTTACCACGCGTTGAAAGAAACTGAAAAGGAGAGGGCGAAAGAGCGGCGTCGGACCGCATTTAAAAAAAGTCATTTCAGATCTGGCAGCACTTTGTACCCCCCAGAACCGGATTCCGAGGAAGGGGTTCGCGCCGCTTTCTATGTTCCATGGGACGCTGCCAGCTTTTCATCTTTGCGTGAATACGCCCGTCAGATTGATCTGCTTTATCCTGAGTGGCTTCACGTGTTGACCCCCGATGGCCGCTTACAAGGCGTCGATCCGCAGACGAATCAATTATTCGACATCTTCCAGGGACAGAACATCCATCCCGTAGACGAAAAGGTCATGCCGTTCTTGAAGTCCGAAGATACCGGAATGCAAGTATTTCCGTTGGTCAACAACTTCAACGGGACCGACTGGGTGGACATAAGTTCTTTTCTTAACGATCCCGCGGCGCGATCACGCTTTCGTCAGCAAGTCGGGCAATTTCTTGGCAGCGACAAATACCGCGGGCTAATGATTGATTTTGAAACCTTCCCAAAGAACGGCCAGACTGGATTTTTATCGCTGCTCAATGAACTCAGCGACGATCTGCACGCAAAAGGGCTGAAATTGTACGTTAGCGTTCCCTCGCGAAATGATGAATGGAATTACGCGGCTGTTGCCGCAGCCGCAGACGGTGTGGTGTTGATGGATTACGACGAGCACTATCCTTCCCCGGGAACTCCGGGGCCAGTAGCTTCGCAAGAGTGGTTCACACAAAATCTCGAAGCAGCAATCAAAGTTGTTCCTCCGAATAAGTTAATCTGCGCCATTGCTAATTATGGATATGACTGGACGCGCAAACCCGCGAAAGGTCAGTTACCGCTGGGAGTAAAAGATTTCAACGTCTCGGTGCAGGATGCATGGCTGACCGCCAGAGATTCCGAGGAAGACATCGACTTTGACGGCGACGCCCTCAACCCGCATATCACATATCTTGACCAGAGCAATCTGCAACACGATGTCTGGTTTCTTGATGCTGTCACATCGCTGAACCAGATGAGGGCGGCCCAAAAGTTAGGCATCGACACATTCGCATTATGGCGTCTGGGTTCGGAAGACCGTTCTCTGTGGCGAGTTTGGGACATTCCAGGAGATTCCTCTGCTATCGACAAATTAAAGGACGTTCCGCCCGGCGAAGACGTTGATATGGAGGGTACGGGCGAGATTCTGAAGATTGAGGCGCGGCCTACTAATGGGACGCGAACTCTCACCGTGGACTCGTCAGGACAAATTACTGACGAAAGTTTTGATTCGTTGCCGGAGCCTTATCGCGTGGCTCGATACGGAGCGAGCACTAAAGTTGTCTCGATTACTTTCGACGATGGCCCTGATCCGCAATGGACACCGAAGATACTGGACGTGCTCAAGAAGAAAAATGCTACCGCGACGTTTTTTCTGATTGGCATGGAAGCAGAGAGTAACCCCGCGTTGGCATCGCGTATTTACCGCGAGGGCCACGGAATTGGGAACCATACTTTTACACACCCCGATATCAGTAATCTTTCGGGACGTTACATGCGCCTCGAGGTCAACCTCACCCAGCAGCTCTTCGCCAGTCGTCTTGGGATAAGAACGATCCTGTTCCGGCCACCATATTCGATTGATGCCGAGCCGGACACTGAAGATCAGGTTCGGCCGCTGGAATTTACACAAGACATGGGATATATCACCATCGGCGACAAAATCGATACCAACGACTGGCATGGGCCATCCGCCGACGAGATTGTCTCCGATGTGCTCGACCATCTTCCGCCTTGTTCTGCGGGCGACTTGAGATGCGGCAACGTGATTCTGATGCACGACGGAGGCGGCAACCGGCTGCAAACATTACTGGCATTGCCCAGGATTATCGATGGAATTCGCGCCAGAGGATTAGAAATTGTCCCAATCTATGAATTGATCGGAAAGACCCGCGCGGATGTTATGCCACCCGTTCCCAACAATGAACGGTGGGCGGCAACGTTGATACGAATTGCATTTTGGCTGTACGGTTTTGTGCTCAAGGCGATCACGTGGACATTTATTCTCGGCGATTTGTTAATGACCGGCCGTCTTCTATTTATCGGCGCACTGGCGATTTATGATCGACTCCGCCAACGAAGCTATGGTCTGCCTGGCGAGGCGGCGGCTTACAAGCCGTCTGTCGCAGTTCTGATTCCTGCATACAACGAGGAAAAAGTTATCGAGAGGACGATCCGCGCAGTCTTGTCGTCGAACTATCCGAACTTCAGAGTGATTGTGATTGATGACGGATCGACCGATGCCACTTTGGAAGTTGCGCGACGAGCATTCGGGAAGGAGGAGGCTTCGGGACGAGTTCTGATTTTAACCAAGCCAAATTCCGGCAAAGCCGAGGCTCTGAATTTTGGGCTCCAATATGTTCACGACGAAATCTACATCGGAATCGACGCCGACACCGTAATCGCGCGAGATGCAATCAGGCGATTGGTGCCGCATTTCCTTAATCCCAAAGTCGGCGCGGTTGCAGGGAATGCCAAAGTTGGCAACCGAATCAATTTATGGACTCGATGGCAGGCGTTGGAGTACATAACCAGCCAGAATTTTGAGCGCCGCGCGCTGAATACACTTGGCGCGGTGAGTGTAGTACCGGGCGCAATCGGAGCGTGGCGAATGTACGCGGTTCGGCAAGCTGGCGGTTACCACACTGACACGGTGGCGGAGGATGCTGATTTAACGATGGCCCTTTTGCGCCGCGGATATCGCGTTGAGTATGAAGATTTAGCTTTGGCTTATACCGAGGCCCCCGTCAATGCAAACGGATTGATGCGGCAGCGTTTCCGTTGGTCGTTTGGAATTTTGCAAGCGGTATGGAAACATCGAGACGTGGTCGCCCGAAGAGGGGCATTAGGCTGGGTCGCGCTTCCGAATATTTTTGTTTTCCAGATTCTGCTTCCTTTGGTGTCGCCATTTATCGACATAATGTTTGTCTTCAGCGCTATTGAGTATTTTATTCAGAGGTGGTTCCACCCTGAGTCTGCCGACCCCGCCAATATTTTGCGAATAGTTGTCTTTTTTTCCGTATTTCTGATCATCGACTTTATAACCTCCACGATCGCGTTCGCATTAGAGAGGCGCGAGCCCGAGAGTCGGGAAGAAATCTGGCTGCTCAGTCAGGTGTGGTTGCAACGCTTCGCCTACCGCCAATTATTTTCAGTCGTGCTCTTCAAGACCATCAAGCGAGCTTTTGAGGGCGAGCGCTTCGCGTGGGATAAACTGGAGAGAACGGCAGCCGTCACTTTCCGCGAATCCGAGGAAGAAGATTCCTTGCAACTGCGCTGACGGTCCCCAAACGGATAAATGAATTTCACGGAAAATTTTGACGTGGTCGTGGTGGGCGCCGGCCACGCTGGATGTGAGGCGGCGATGGCGGCAGCCCGCATGGGCCTCAACACTGCCCTCTACACGCTGAATGTCGATCTGATTGCTCAGATGTCATGCAATCCGGCGATTGGTGGGATCGCCAAAGGGCATTTAGTGCGCGAAGTCGATGCCTTGGGCGGCATCATGGGCGAAATTACGGATGCGGTGGGTATTCAATTTCGGCTCTTAAATACCTCGCGCGGGCCCGCCGTTTGGTCTCCCCGGGCTCAGTGCGATAAGCAGGCGTACCGCCTCAAGATGCGGGAAGTTCTGGAATCGCAGTCGAATTTGAAAATCAAGCAGGCGGAAGTCGCGGACCTGATCATTGAAAATCAGGAGTCGGCGGGAGTCCCTCTGTCTTCGCAGTCGCGTACCATCCGCGGCATCCGACTTCGGGATGGGCGCACTGTTGGGGCGCAAGCGGTCATCATTACCACTGGCACATTTCTCAATGGACTCATTCACTGCGGCGAGCAGCAATATCCCGCGGGACGCTCCGGGGAACCTGCTGCTGTGTTGCTCGGAGAATCCCTCAAACGATTGGGATTGCGAGGATGCCGTCTGAAGACCGGCACGCCTCCTCGTTTAGATGGACGAACCATCGAATGGTCGAAATTTCAGATTCAGCCCGGGGACGCCGATCCGACTCCTTTCAGTTTCCGAACTAAGCGGGTTGCTCACCACGACTCGCAGATCCCCTGCTACATCGCGTGGACTACTCCGGAAACTCAGCAGATTATTCGCGACAACGTTCATCGCTCGCCTATGTACAGTGGGCAGATTCAATCCACCGGTCCGCGATACTGTCCTTCGATCGAGGACAAGATCGTAAAATTTCCGGACAAGATAACTCATCAACTTTTTCTCGAGCCGGAAGGTGCCAACACGCATGAAATTTATGTCAATGGGATGAGCACTTCGCTGCCAGTTGAGGTTCAGGTGGCGATTCTCAAATCGATTCCCGGACTTGACTCAGCCGACATGCTGCGGCCGGGTTACGCGATTGAATATGACTCTATCGATCCGACGGAACTGGAACGGAATCTTGAGACCAAGAAGATTGCGCGATTGTTTCTGGCGGGGCAAATTAACGGCACTAGCGGCTACGAAGAGGCGGCGTGCCAGGGGTTGATGGCTGGTATCAATGCTGCGTTGAAAGTACGGAATGAACTTCCTCTGGTCCTCGATCGCACCGAGGGCTATACAGGGATTCTCATCGACGATTTGATTTCAAAGGGAACCAACGAACCTTACCGGATGTTCACTTCCCGGGCGGAATTCCGTCTGCATCTGCGTATTGACAATGCCGACCGCCGGCTAACCCCTCATGGCCGCCGCATTGGCCTGATCTCCGACGCGGCATGGAATGACTATTTAGCAAAGCAGGAGCGAATGGAATCGCTGAAGCGCTTACTGGAGAAAACGAGACTTACGGCCTCGATGGTTGAGAAAATTCGGCGCCGACCAAACGGCGATGAATCCGGGGGAACGAAATCCGCGCCAGTGGACCTGTCACCCGCCGTGAATCAAACTTGCGCGCAATTGCTGAAGCGTCCGGAAGTAATTATCGAGGACATGGTTCCGATCCTGCGCGATCTTGATCCCGCTTTATTTGAAATGGAAAACACGGTTCCGACATTTGTTCGGAATGAACTCAAATCGGTTGAAACGGAAATCAAGTACGAGGGCTACCTCTTACAACAGGAACGCGCGGTGCTTCGATTGAAAAAGGCAGAGGAACGTGGCATCCCAGAGTGGTTTGACTATCTGGCAGTAAGTGGACTATCGCGCGAAATGCAGGAAAAGTTGTTGCGGGTGCGTCCCCGTACACTCGCCCACGCCTCTAGGATTCCCGGGGTAACCCCGGCAGCAGTTTCTTTGGTGAATGTATTCATAGAGATTCAGGGCCGTCGCCGGAACCAGGCTGCAATGGTGTGACCCCCACGTTACTTTCAGTTTGGCATGGTTCCGTCAGTATCGGTTAACATATATAGACCATGAATACCGGCAAGGCATTGGCAGCAATTGTCTTCACTTTGGTCGCTTCTACTTTGACAGCTCCAGCCCTCTGGGCGCAGGATTTGGCCACAGTTCTTCATCCACCGAAAGGTTCCAAAGTAGCTTTGATCGTATTTGAGGACTTGCAGTGCCCCAGTTGCCGTCTGGCCTCGCCACTGTTGAGGCAAGCGTCCAAGACTTACAAAATTCCGCTTATTGTTCACGATTTTCCTTTACCGATGCATAACTGGTCTTATGAGGCCGCGGTAACCGCGCACTATTTCGACTCACGTTCCAAGGAACTCGGCGCTGAATATCGCGACTACATTTATGAGCACCAACTAGATATTAATCCGCAGAACCTGCGTGGATTTTCCGATAAGTTTGCGTCCGAACACAAAATCGCTTTGCCATTCGTGATTGATCCCCAGGGAAAATTGTCGGCCGAAGTTAAAGCCGAGAGAGACACGGCCGCGAAAATCGGGATCCACCAGACACCCACGATCTACATCGCCAGCAGCAAACCCGGTGGAAAACCTTACGTGGAAGTTACCGACCGTACGCAGCTATTCCAAATGATCGACGCCACTGAACGGCAATAAACAGGGCGTCCTGACGGCTGACGTATTTTCTCCCAGCCTATAATGACTGCAGGATGAAAAAATGCTCCCTCACGGGCGTGCCTTTCTTATTTTTCCTGACGGCTTCTCTCTGTGCCGCACAGCAGTCGGCGACCGGACAGCCGCTGGTTATTAAAACGACGACCCTGCAAAAAGCCTACCTTCGTCAGGCCTATCATTTCGAACTCAAGGCTGAAGGTGGCATTACCCCGCTGAAATGGAAACTTGCTTCCGGCACTCTTCCGGCGGGCGTCGCTTTGGATCCCACTGGCGTGGTGAGCGGCACACCCACCCAAACCGGAGATTTTTCATTCACGGTGACTCTCACTGATACCGGGAACCCACCGCAACAGATATCCCAGAGGTTCACGCTGCTCGTGGTCACCCCCCTGGTGATGAAGTGGGGCCACCCCCCGAAGGTCAATGGGTTGCGATTGGAAGGTTCCCTGAGGGTCTCAAACCAAACCGGCGACGACTTCGACTTCACCATGGTGGTTTTGGCGGTCGATCAAAATGGAAGAGCGACGGCGATTGGCTACCAGCGATTTGATTTGAAAAAGCAGACTATTGATTTCGATATTCCATTCGGCGAGAACCTTCCCACCGGAACTTACGACGTGAATGCGGATGTGGTCGGAGAGGTCGCCGCGACCAACGCAATTTACCGTGCGCGTTTAGTTGCCCCGAAGATGACGATTGTGGCAGGGCCTTAGTGGAGGAGAATTCAACGTCCAGAGATGAGCGCCAGCGGCCCGTGTGGAATAGCGGCGTATCTCTTGGGGGAGGGCCACATTCGCGGAGGGGAAACACGGGCCGCTGGCATCCCACTACAAATAAGAATCCCGAGGTGGTGTTGGGATCATTCGTCTCGGCCAGTAGCTCGCTTTAGACCCTCGCCGACCTGCCATCGTTGCTTCCTTACGGATGCTACGCGCGATCTGTTGCTCGGGCTCCGGGCTTACCGCCAACCGGATAAACCATCCCAACGCCTCGGGATTCTATCTTGCCTTTAACTGGTCTTCCTGTTCGCCTCAACCAGCGCTTTGCTATAGACCCTTACTAACCCTCCCTCATTCATCTCTCGATGTAGAAGGTGACTTCGCTTGAGCCCCGGACGCCGCACCAACCGGGAAAACATCAGAAGGTGTCAAAGAACGATTATGGTTTTACTCCTTTATTTTTTTGAGTCAATAAGAATCTCGCCCGTATAACGTGTTAGTTTTCAATCAAGTGCAGGCGGTACACAGGCCGATGCCAACATTTTGTGCAACGAGAAAACGCCAGTAACAATCCATTAACAATCTCTGGCATTTCCCCAATTTGTGGGTGCGAATCGATTGTGCGAGCCGTCCATAGCATTGTGAATATCGAGCCAGAAACCGCGCTGCACAGAGGTTTTGACCCCCAGGATTTGGCATAAATGAGACTTCATTCGTTTTTGAAGAGCTTCAAATGGTAAACCAATTCCAGGTAAAGTGACCCAACCTACATTTTCCATCGAGCAAGCGAAAATTCCACCTGGCATCTATAATCGTTCTGCACTCCGGAGGCAAACAATGGCAGAGGCAATCCCCGAGAAATATCGTGACCTTTTCAACAAACGAGCGTTCGCCAGTCTGGCGACATTGATGCCTGATGGGCGACCTCAGGTCACGCCGGTATGGTGCGATCTCGAAGGCGACAAGGTGATTTTCAATTCTGCAAAAGGCCGGCAAAAAGACAAGAACGTGCGTCGCGATCCGCGAGTGTCGCTGGCTATTATCGATCCAGACAATCCTTATCGTTTTCTCGAAATCCGCGGGCGAGTGACTGAGATTACCGAGGAAGGCGCCGACGCCCAGATCGATAAGCTCGCCAAAAAATACCTCGGAGTAGACAAATATCCTTACGGCCAAGCCGGAGAAGTTCGTGTGATTTACAAGATCACACCGGAACACGCGAACATGATGGGGTAATAGGTACAGCGACTGCGAATTTCATTTTTTGTGGAATATTGCCGCGGATTTATCGCTCAGAAGCTATGTTCAGCCAGCCGCTTTTCAATCCATCCCAGGCTTACGTCTGCTAACAATGCCATGGCTGCTGCGGGTATAGCTCCGGCAAGGATGACCTGGTTATTGACCATTGCCAGGCCACGAAAAATGTATTCGCCCAAGTCCACCCGCGCCTATGGCTGCGGCAATGGTTGCCAAACCCACCGAGATTACCGTAGCCACGCGAACTCCGGCGATGATGACGCCGAGAGCCAGAGGCAACTCAACCTGCCACAAAAGTTGGGAGTTGGTCATTCCCATGCCGCGACCCGCTTCTACTACTGAACGATCGACGCCTTTGATTCCGACGTAGGTATTTCGAATGAGGGGCAGCAGAGCGTAGAGGGTCAATGCCAGGATTGCCAGGCGATCAGCGCGAGCCCCGATCCATGGAGCCGGGAGAAGGAATCCAAACAGCGCAAGGCTTGGGATAGTTTGGATAATATTTGCGCTGCCAAGTACTGGTTTGTTAAGCGCGGGCCAGCGGGTAATCAGAATGCCGAGCGGAATGCCGATCATGACTGCGAGAAAGATTGAACATCCCACCATCCAAAGATGCTCAAGCGTCAACTCCACTATCTCCCCGTGATTTTGCAGCATGAATTGCCAGAGGCTCATCGCCTTGGCTCCGATCAGAGAGCCAGTTCCGAATGCCTTTACATATGCGGCAACCAGCGGTTCAGAAGAATTCATGAATTGCTCCGGTGTAAGAACGGAAACCAGGCGGCCCGCGTCCATCAACGCAATGCGACTTCCAAGCAATAACGCTTCTCGCAGGTCGTGAGTTACGAAGACGACTGACTTTTTTAACCGGGACTGCAGTGCCAGGAATTCGTTTTGCAGTTCGGCACGAGTAAGAGGATCGAGAGCGCCGAATGGCTCATCCATCAAGAGAATTGGCGGATCGGCCGCCAATGCCCGTGCCACGCCAACTCTTTGCCGCTGGCCCCCTGAAAGTTCCCGCGGATACCGCGATAAGATTTCGCGATCAAGCCCTACGAGGCGCATCAGTTCTTCCACTCGCTCTTGTATTTTTCCGGGCGTCCAGTTTTCGAGCGTTGGAACCAATTCGATGTTGCGTCGAATCGTGAAGTGGGGAAACAGTCCTACATCCTGGATTACATAACCGATACCCCGGCGAAGACGAATCACGTCCCACTGCTGAACCGAACGTCCCGCTACCCGCAGTTCCCCGCTGCTGGTTTCGAGCAGACGATTGATTAGTTTCAAGGTTGTTGTTTTGCCGCAGCCGCTGCGCCCAAGCAGAACTAACGTTTCGCCATTACGGATTTGAAGATTCAATTCATGGAGAACTTCGCGGCCATCCTGGAGCCTAAACGAGACCTTTTGGAAATCCACGGCAATGGCATCTTGGGACGTTGTCATGGAATAACCGTTGATGCGGCTGCTATCTCAGAGTTGATACGCCGCCTCGGGCAAGCCGGTGATGCGAATCCCCGAGTGGCCTTTGGTGCGGATGTTGAAACCAATCAACAGAGCTGTGATCTGTTCCACAATACGTGAGTTCTCGAGCTTGCCACCATCGAGTGCGCGGACGCCGGGAATTTTCACCGCCAGCGCCCGCACTTCGTGGCGAGCGTTATCATCGTCGCTGCAAACAATGACGTCGCAATCTACCGGCTGTTCTGAATTCAGTAACTCTGATGAGACACTTTGAAAAGCCGACACCACAAGGGTTCCGTGAGAAACCAGTTCGGCGCACTGCTGTGCCGCGGAACCTTGCCAGACGCCAAGAGTGCGGGTAGCGCGTCCCCCGACACTGGCGGCTAATGGAACCGTCGTGTCCACCACGACTGTTCCCGGCTGAATCGCAGGCTTGATTTGCTTCAGCAGAGCTGCGTGACCCTCGAAGGGAATGGTCAGTACTACGATGTTCGCTTTAGCGCATGCCGCGGAATTCTCTTCACCGGAAATTTTGGCTTGTGCGCCGCATTATTGCTTGATTTTGTCGGCGGACGCCTGAGCGCGTACGGCATCACGAGATCCGATAATCACGGTTTCGCCAGCTCGCGCCCATCGCAACGCAAGACCGTATCCCTCAGGCCCAGTTCCTCCCAGGATGGCGACGGTCCGCGTCACGCAAATGCCGGCTCCAGCATTTGATCGACTGAAAAATTCTCGCAGCTAACTTTAATATTGATTTTCGTGTAAACCGTGTTGCGCTCGGCGGGAATGCGTCCCATTTCCAGGATTAGCGACTGAAAGTCCTCAGGACTGGTATATTGACCGGCGGTCGCGCCCGCTTCCCTTGAAATGTTCTCTTCCATTAGTGTGCCGCCGTAATCGTTCGCACCGGCATGAAGACACAGTTGTGACAGACGCCTGTTCAATTTCACCCATGAGACTTGAATGTTATTGATCGATCCCGCGAGCATAATACGGGCCAGGGCGTGGATTTTGAGATGCTCGGCCAACGTCGGTCCGGTGCGCGAAAGTCCCTGATGAAAAAGCAATGTGTTTTGGTGGACGAAGCCGAGAGGAACGAACTCAGTGAATCCACCAGTCTCATTTTGAATTTCACGAAGTAGAAGCAACTGATTCACCCAATGTTCCGGCGTCTCAACGTGACCGTACATTAGCGTCGAAGTGGTTCTGATTCCGGAAACATGCGCGGTGCGGATGACCTCTTTCCATTGCTCAGTGGAAAGCTTGTTGCGGGAAAGAACGAAACGAACCTGATCATCGAGGATTTCAGCCGCGGTTCCGGGCAAAGTATCGAGACCGTTGTCTCGCAACATACTCAAGTAGTCATGCAGGGGCATTCCGGTCAGTTCGACGCCATAAACGATTTCCATAGGCGAGAACGCGTGGATGTGCATCGCGGGCACAGCCTGCTTAACGGCGCGTAAAACATCGCGGTAATAAAAGGAAGGCAAACCGTGTGGCAGGCCGCCCTGTATGCAAACCTCCGTCGCTCCGATTTTCGAGGCTTCAAGAGCTTTGTGGCCCACCTGCTCAGGACTGTAGAAATAAGTGTCGGATTCGCGCGGGCCACGGCTGAAGGCGCAGAATTTGCATCCGACAAAGCAAATATTGGTGAAGTTAATATTGCGATTCACGACGTAAGTAACGATGTTGCCAACGAGTTCAGAGCGCAAGAGATTCGCCGCCGCCAGCAGTCCTAAAAGATCATTGCCTGCGGCGTTGGCCAACAGCGAACATTCCTGGCGCGATAGCAATCCACCATTCTGAGTTTCCAATACTTGATCGAGAGCCCTCCGTACCTTCGGATTTATACGAGGCGCAATCGTGGACCATTCGATGGATGGAAAATCTTCCAGTTCCGGATTTGAAAGGATGCGGTCCATAGAAAGTGATTCTTCCCGATAAATCTTACCGGAATAGATCATTCGCTGCCGGACGTATTAACTCGCGGGCTTGGCCCCGCCCAGCCTGATAACGGAACCCTCGGATAATGCATGCGGGCGTCCGATTGAGCTTGCCGCAAACTAATCCCCCGGCACATGCTAGTTCGTCCGCAATTGCTTCGATGCTGGCTTTCAATGCATAGCTATGGGAATCGCGCTTACCGCGATAGTCCAGCAACGGCTTTATGCCCGCGACGCCGATCGCGACTTCAATTAATCCTTCGCGCCAGGGGCGGCCGAAACTGTCAGTGATGATAACGGGAACAGAGATACCGAGACGTTTTTTAATTTCCCGGTGAATGGATGTAGCGGAGGCATCAGGATCGTGCGGCAGGAGAAGCGCTCTGGCTCCTCCATCTACATTGGAAACATCGACTCCACTATTGGCGCATATAAATCCATGGTGCGTTTCTGTGATTAGAACACCACGCTTCCGGCGAACCAGTCTCTTGCTTTGTGAAAGAGCAAGTTCTATCACTCGTGCATCCGCGTTATATTCACGAGCCCACGCCCGAGACCCCGCCGAGGGATTGACGCTTTCCAAAGGAATGATTTGTCCTTCTGCTTTGGAAACGATCTTGTGCTTGACGATCAAGATGTCCCCGTTGATGAGCTTCAGTCTTCGCTGCTTTAACGCCAACAGAAGTTTGTCGGCAACAGAATCACCGCCGTGGATTTCGGAATCCATCACAATTGGAATGACTCGAAGTTCGTGGGATGCATTCGGCGGGGCCATCGAAAATTCAGCCATTCGCCACTACAGGAATCTGGTCGAGATTCCAGTGACGAGCGAGTTTCTGCGAACGAGTATTGCCGGGGGTAAACGCCAATTGTCGTAGGTCAGAGGGATTGTCGATATCCAGTGCTATACCTGGAAGCGACAGAGAGATACACGGTGTTCCAGTCGCCTTCGCCGCAGCCAGATGGGGCACGAAACTGTCATTTCCAAAGCGCAGTGGAAACAGAGCTGGTGGAGTGCGCAACACAGCGTTCGTGCCCCGCTTGTCAGCAGAAGGAACCAGCACGCTTCCTTGATGAGGAGCGACTAAAAGAATTTGTTGGAGTTCATCGACTGTAATAAGAGGAATGTCTCCCGGAATAACCAAGCGTAAACTTTGCGTCGCCTCTTTCGCATATTCCCGTAGCGAACTCCACAGCTTCGGTCTCTCCCATTGTGCCCTGATCGGGAATGACGCCGAAGCCGAAATCGCGGGCTAAGCCCAGAGCAAAAGCGTCACTAGACACTAGACTGACTTCGGGGTGTCCCGGCAACGCGTTCACTGTTTGCAAAACGTCGAACAACATCGCTTGCGCCAACTCGGTGCGCGCGGGCTGATCCATCACTGAAGCAAGTCTCTGCTTAGCGTTCTTCAAACTTTTGACGGGAATCAAAATCATTAAAGCTCGCTCTGTGTGGCACAGCGATCTGCGAAAGAACTTCCCTAGCGCCAATTTGGTCTTGTCCGCGGCATTCCGCATAATCGTGTTCGTGCAATGGACATGAAGATCTGAAGTTCTCGAGTTGCTTGCCCTCGCCCACTGTCAACGTTATCGATCACTAACACATCCAAAAAATCCTGATACGCCTCGGCCACACCGATAACAGATACCGGAAGCCCGCAGCAAGCCATGAGATCAGCAGCCGGGCCGGAAACAGCGGCATCGCCGATAATCGGACTCACCGCAATAACTTGCGCCGGAGTGTCCTGCAACGCTTGCCGGATCTGAGGAATCGCAAGAATCGGGCCGATACTGGTTATTGGATTGCTCGGAGCAATTAGAATCGCCTCGGCAGTGCGAATTGCATCGAGAACGCCCGGAGCAGGAGTTGCTTCTTTTGCTCCGACGAAGCGGACATTACTCACCTTGTCCTGATAGCGACGCTTCACAAAATATTCTTCGAAGCTCAGGTCGCCGATTGCCGTTTCCAATCTAGTTTCTACGGTCGCATCCGTCATCGGTAAAATGCGTGCGCTCACTCCAAGCCTTGATGTGATTTCACCTGTGGCCTCTGTAAGCGTCATTCCTTCCGCTAGAAGCTTCGAGCGCAAAATATGCATGGCTAAATCATGGTCGCCAATCTTGAACCAAGCTTCTTCCCCGAAGTGCGCTAATGTTTCAAGGCAAAAAAATGTGTCGTTCTTGAATCCCCAACCACGTTCCGCACTCAACAAATCGGCCATTACATACATGATTGAGTCGATGTCGGGAGAAACAGACAGGCCCCACCACTTCAGGTCATCGCCTGTATTTACGACGACGGTCATGTCTTCAGGAGGCATCACACGGCGAAGGCCGTCGACAAACTTTGCGCCTCCAGTCCCCCCGGTGAGAACGACTATCACGCTGCACTCCGGGCGTAACCTTCTGCATCTGCTAGATCTTTCACTTTTTCCGACAACAGCCCAGAACGCGAAGTAATCGACGGAAGGAATTCTGGATAAATTGGCAGTCGTTGTCGCAACACGAATCCCCTCGCTTTAGTTTTCTGCTCGAGTTGTGCGAGATGTGGCCACGGCTTTTCGGGATTGATAAAGTCGGGCGTAAGCGGTGAGATGCCGCCCCAATCATTGATTCCCGCGTCCAAAAGTTCATCGTAAAAAGGAGCGGACAAATTCGGCGGCGCCTGAATGTTCATGTCCGGCATAAGAAGACGGGCGACTGCGACGGTTCGCAACATGTCTTCCCTTGTTGGCTCAGGCGAATCCCGCATGGGAATCCCAGGCTTCGCGCGGAAATTTTGGACGATAACTTCCTGAATATGTCCGTATCGGTGGTGCAGTTCGCGAATGGCAAGTAGCGTATCGATTCGATCTTCCAAAGATTCGCCGATGCCTATCAAAACGCCGGTGGTGAACGGAACATTCTGTTTTCCGGCTTCTTCAATCATCCGCAGTCGTTTAGCTGGGATCTTGTCGGGCGCATTGTCGTGTGCCGCACCGGGCCGAAGCAAAGCGTCGTTTGTGCTCTCAAGCATCAGACCCATGCTGGGAGAAACTCTGGCGAGCCGGGTGATCCATTCGGAACTTAGCAGTCCGGGATTCGGATGAGGCAGTAATTTCGTCTCCCGCAAAACCATTTCGCACATTGCTTCCAGATATTGCAGAGTGGATTTATATCCCAGATTTTGCAGGGTCTCTCGCATTTCCGGAAAAATAAGTTCAGGCTTGTCACCGAGACTGAAGAGAGCCTCCGTGCATCCCATGCGTTCCCCAGCGAGCGCTACATCCAACACTTCTTTCGGAGTCATGGTGTGGGCTCCGCTCTGGTTGGGATCGCGGCGGAAAGTGCAATATCCACAATAGTCCCGACAAAGATTAGTCAGCGGGATGAATACTTTCCGCGAATAGGTGACCACATTCGCCTTGAACCGTTGCTTGACGGTGAGGGCGGCGCCCAGAAGCAACGGCAGATCTGCATTGGGTCCGGAAATCAGTTCGCAGGCAGATTCACGAGTGAGCGGAGTATTGAGGAGTTCCGCGAATTCCTCGGTGCGGCTGGCGGGCGCGATTAACATGTTAGCGACGCCAATTCCCGCAACTGGAGCCATATGCGAAATAATACATTAGCGGCCTCCTCCTCACTTCTAGCATAGGTCGTCGCGGGAGCGGAGTAAGATTTAACCATGTCTTCGGCTCTACCAGTTTTTCGCGCACCGACCGCTGTTGAACGATTATTCAATCGGTCGTTTGGTTTCCTGGTGAGCCTAGGATGGGGGTTTCGGTACAACTATCTTTTACAGGTTCGCGGACGCAAAACTGGACGTCTTTATTCCACACCGATTGATCTTTTGGAACTGGATGGAATGCGTTTTCTCGTTGCGCCAAGAGGCCGTGCGCAATGGGTCCGCAATGCCGAGGCTTCCGGAGAAGTCACGCTCAAGAAAGGCAGTAAATCATTACAATTTGGGTTGCGTGAGGTATCAGGTACAGAGAAATTGGAAATTCTCAAGGCTTACTTAGACCAATTCCGAGGCGAAGTTCAACGCTATTTTCCAGTTCTGGCCGGCTCACCTGCGGACGCCTTTCTTGAAATCTCTGACAGCTACCCTGCATTCGAGTTGATTCCACAGTAGCGACTCTTTGGTTGAACGAAGGCATCAAATACCTGCGGCATTGTTTCGCCGGAACTGGAGAGATCAATGGCTAAAGCTACCTTTGCGGCAGGATGTTTTTGGGGAGTCGAGGCGACATTCAGGGCATTGCCGGGAGTGACCTCGACGCGAGTCGGTTACATCGGTGGAACCACTCCCAAACCCACTTACAAAGACGTTTGCACCGACACCACAGGGCACGCCGAGGCTGTGGAAATTGAATATGATCCCGCCACGATTTCGTACGAGAAGCTGCTGGAAGTCTTTTGGGAGAACCACGACCCTACCCAACTGAACCGACAAGGTCCGGATTTCGGCAAGCAGTACCGGTCCGCTATATTCTTTCACTCACCGGAGCAGCAGATCGCCGCCACGCTGTCGAAAGAATCGCTGGAGAAGGCTCACCGGTATAGCAAACCGATCGTTACGCAGATCGTCCCGGCAGAGACGTTCCATGAGGCGGAAGATTACCATCAGCAATATTTAGAGAAACGCGGCCTCGCTACTTGTCATATCAAATAATGCGAGGTTTCATAGAATTATCCGTTCATCACCTACCCTGCGGGTTATGTGTTCTCGGTCGAGATATTCAAGCAGGGGAATGGCATATTTCCTACTCACTCCGGCCAAGTCTTTAAAGCGCGAAATATCAATCTTTGCCGATCTGGCTTTTTCTTTAGTCAGAGAAGTTCTCAGTTCTCGCAATGCTTCGGAATGAAAAACCAAATCATCACTGATCTTTATCAGGATTTTATCTCTCAGCAACAGAGTGACGATCTTTTGCGCGCGTGCCTTGTCTATTTTCAATGCCCCTAAGACTTCTTTCAGCGGAGGGACTTTTAACCCCGCGACTTTGAAAGCATCTTCGATCCTCTGCTTGGACTCAGTTTCCTCGTCCTTCATAACTACCCCAAGACCGCGCAGACGCAGAAGATCGCCGGACTGCTCGACTGTTTTTGAGCGAAGGGCGTCTTCAACGACGCGACCGAAAACGACTGGAGGGTGAGGGGGAAGGCTATTCCTAAGTTCCTCTTTATTCATACCTCCTATCAATGGATTGGCTTGGTGAAAGGCCTCAAGTGCGGACATCGTTTTAGCTCGGAGAGTGTCCAATGAAACGATGCTGATCAGCGATTCGCCGATTAGAACAATTTCTGGAATTTTTGACGCCGAGTGACGTGATTTGGTTCGGCCTCCATCCGGTTCGAGCCACGGCATCGGCAATTGTCATTCCCTGAGTGCCAGCGGAACTCACTCGAACGCGAAGAGACAATGCGGCGGAACCTGTTTTCAATAGTTGAAGAGTTTCGAGCCTTTCGACAGAGTTCTTCCCTTGTGTTGGGGCGTTGTCGAGCACAGTTCCACCACCGATGGTGAGGACTGGAGAAAACTGGCGGATAATAAATCTATCGCCGGGCAACAGCAGAGTTGGTTTGGCCAATTTCAATTGAGCAAAGGCGTCAGAGCCCGGAGCAACAATTTTTTGCGAAGGTAAAATAACTTCTGCAATGCACTCCATGGTGTAACTGTGAAAATGCACTTTGGCTCGGTGCTTGACCGGCCTGGCAGAGGGCAATAGGGACAAGGAAACATCTATGAGCGACGTGCTCTCGAATGTCGAAGAAGGCGCAAGTACCATGCCGCGACTTAATTCTTGCCTTGCCGTTCCCGCCAGGTTCAATGCGGTCCGCTGACCAGCTAACGCTTGGGTGGCAGAGTGGCCCTGCACTTGAACTCCTCGGATCCGTACATGACTGCGTCCGGGAAAGACTTCAAGTTCGTCTTCCAAGCCCACCGTACCTGAGATAAGCGTACCGGTCACCACTGTCCCAAAGCCCTTCATGGTGAAAACGCGGTCAATCGGAAGCCGCGGGAACGCCAATGAGTCTCGAGCAGGTATTTCGGCTAGCGATTCTTAGCCAGATGCTCTTTCAGGTCATCGAGACCCGCACCAGTGACGGAACTGACAGCAACTATCGGCGATTTCGAGATATCCAGGAACGATCCGCGAACGAACTCTTCGACTTCAAGCCGCACGACGTCCAGAGTTTCTTTGTCAACTAAATCGCACTTGGTGATGACAGTGATTCCGCGATTAACCGAAAGCAAGCGGCAGATATCGAAATGTTCGCGGGTCTGAGGCTTGATCGACTCGTTGGCCGCGACCAGCAACAGAACAATATCGATACCGCCGACGCCAGCCAGCATATTTTTTACAAAGCGTTCGTGCCCGGGTACGTCGATGAACCCGATGCGTAAGGTCTCTCCAGTTTCAGCTAGCAATTCCAGATGTGCGAACCCGATGTCGATGGTGATGCCACGACGTTTTTCTTCTTCGAGGCGATCGGCGTCGATTCCGGTCAAAGCCTTGACCAGAGCGGTTTTACCGTGGTCTATATGTCCGGCCGTGCCGACAATTACGGATTTCATTCTGAGGGATAGTATACGTCTTTTGGCCGATCGCGCCCCGAATGAGCTAGAATTCGGGCGATCGTGAAGCATCTCAATCCACGGGAAGCTCGGCTTTTGGTTCCGCCTCGGACTGCTCTGGCTAGCGTGCATGGCATTGCCACGGGCCTCTGCGCAAAGTCCTCAGCCTTCGAAGGCCAGCTCTGAAAGCGATTCCGCGCAGGCTCAACCGATCACCACGATCAAAGTGCACACGCGGTCTGGTGACGTTAGAAGTAGTTGCGCGAGATCGATCATGGTAAAGTCGTGCCCGGGCTCACGGCCAAAGACTTCGAAGTTTTCGAGAAAGTTACCGCCCAAAAGAGACCGGCGGCCGCAGAAGATTTCCGTCGTTCAACTTGTCAGCCTGACGGATTTAAACGGTAGCATTCGCGCCAGAGGCACCATGCCGCCGGGGGTTTACAGCAATATGGTGGCGATGCAAAAAGTGGCCGTGCCCCCGACCGTGCTGCTGATGGACGGGTTGAATACCGATGTCAGCGGTTCAAATGCAGGCACGGCGGCAGATGTTACGGATGCTGGCTTCCGTTCCCCAAGATGTGCCGATGGCGATTTTTGTCCTCGACCGCCGACTCCATCTCGCTGCAGAGTCTGACCAATGACCCAAAGCTCTTGCTGCAGGCGGCAGGGAAATTTGTTTCGAACCAGGCTCCGGGTCCGGAACTGGACCCACTTGACGACCCTAATGCAGCGTCCGCTTTCATGGAAAACCTGCCACCTAATCAATTGCCCCCGGGCGCATTGCAATCTCTACAGAATTTTGAACGCGAATCTTATGTCGCCAATCTGGACACTCGAGTACGCGAAACACTCGATGCTTTGCGGGCCATCGCGCGGTACGTCAGTGGTTATCCCGGACGCAAGAATCTACTTTGGATTTCCTCATCGTTCCCTCTAGTAATCGGGCCGGGAGACGCGACAACGATCCCGGCAACTTGCGGGTGTACAACGAACAAATGGAGGAGGCTGGGAATGCGCTCGCGGACGCCAAAGTGGCGGTGTATCCGATAGATCCATCGCGGAGTGGCGATCCCGGACGCAGTTCAAGCTTCGGAAAAGATAAGGCATGAGGACGCTCTCGCCAGCCCTAGCTCGCACGATGGAGCGGGAGGACAACACCAGATTTAACCAGCGAGACACGATGGGCGAAGTCGCAGATAACACCGGAGGCCGCGTTTGCGTGAACAATAACGATCTTGCGAAATGTGTGAATACTGCGATAAGCGACGGCACTTCTTATTATGAACTTGGATATTATCCTGATTCCTCGGACTGGCATGGGGAGTTTCACCAGGTCACGGTTAAAGCCAAGGCCGAGGGATTCAGCTGGCGTACCGCGCGGGATATTATGCGACCGCTGAAAGCCCCGTTCAAGATGAGTGATAATGGGCAAGCCACCGGGTCTGATCCGGCGGCGGAGCGAGCGGCTTGTGAAGATGTCCTGGTTTCGACGCGAATTGTTATCGCGGCAAAGATATTGCCTAATAAGGCGTCGCGAAGACACCAGGTTTTTGTTGGCGATCGACCCCAAAGACATGACTCTGCCGCTGGCGGAGGGTACTAGCCGGACCCTGTCCATGACCATCGGCGCGTGTTCATTCGACAAAACCGGCAAGGTCTTGAACTACGTACAAAACCGTTACGGAGCCATGTTGACCGAAAAGCACTATGCCGTCATGTCGGTGCAAGGAATTCCGCAAATCTTTCCCGTGCAACTCAAACCGCGAGCGGCCCGCGTGAGATTGCTAGTGCGGGATGGATTTAGCGGGCGCATGGGATCTGTGGAAATTCCTATCGAGCAGAAGTCGAAAGCAGCAGCACCACTCCCTGTCGCTCCAAATCAGGCAAAGTAAACCAGCAGGCCGTGCGGCCTGAACGATCCGTTGCATAAAGCCAATGCGGCTTTTTCGATGCGGCCCGCTCCCAAATAAATGCGACAATAGAGTTTCCCCATGGCCACATCCCTGAGTCTTGCCATTACTCCCGAACTCATTCGCGAGCACGGGATTACTTCCGACGAATACGAAAAAATAAAACAGCTTCTAGGGGGGCGCGAGCCCACGATCACGGAGTTGGGAATCTTCAGCGTGATGTGGAGCGAACACTGCTCCTATAAATCTTCGCGGGTTCATCTGAAAAGATTGCCGACCAAAAGCAAGCTTGTGGTTCAGGGACCGGGCGAGAACGCCGGCATCATCGATATCGGCGATGGTTGGGCATGTGCCTTCAAGATTGAATCCCATAATCATCCCTCGTTTATTGAGCCCTTTCAGGGCGCAGCCACCGGCGTCGGCGGAATTTTGCGAGACATTTTCACCATGGGCGCAAGACCGGTTGCGGTCATGGATTCGCTGCGGTTTGGGCCGATTGCAAAATCAACGGCTGCGGACAGGAGGTGTCCGCACCACACGAGCAGCAACGCAAGCGACAACACAGTCCGAGATTCATAAGAATCATTCTGTACTTGAGGGCGTGGTCAGCGGCGTCGCTTCTTATGGAAACTGTTTTGGCGTTCCCAACCTCGGGGGCGAAACCAAGTTTGAGCCTTGCTATTCCGGAAATCCGTTGGTGAATGCATTTCGCTCTAGGATTAGTCCGGCGCGATGAAATTTTCTATGCGAAAGCGGCAGGAGTTGGCAATCCCGTAATTTATGTCGGTTCGAAAACCGGTCGCGATGGAATTCACGGCGCAACTATGGCCAGCGAGGAGTTCAGCGAGGGCTCGGAGGCCAAGCGTCCCAATGTGCAGGTCGGCGATCCATTCATGGAAAAACTGCTTCTCGAAGCCTGTCTTGAAGCGATGCAGACCGGCGCTATCGTCGGCATTCAGGACATGGGCGCGGCGGGATTGACATGCTCTACCTGCGAGATGGGGGCGCGCGGCCACGTGGGAGTCGAAATCGAATTAGATCTCGTGCCGCAACGAGAAACCGGCATGAGTGCCTACGAAATCATGCTAAGCGAGTCTCAGGAGCGGATGCTGCTGGTCGCACAGAAAGGCCGCGAACACGAAGTATTCGAAGTATTCGAGAAGTGGGGGCTGGACGCGGTCGAAGTTGGGCAAGTTATTGCCGAAGACACGATGCGTGTTCTTCATCACGGCGAAGTTGTCGCAGAAATCCCCAACCCCGCTCTTACCGACGACGCTCCAGTTTACAAACGTCCGATGGAGCGATGGGAGCCGCCGGTACCGCGAGAGATGCCGGACAGCGTGAAGCTCGGCGAAATTTCCGATCATACGGAAAGTCTGAAGAGATTCTTGAGCAGTCCGAACATTTGCGGAAAGCGCTGGGTCTGGCAGCAGTACGACCACATGGTGCAAACCAACACGGTCGAGGGACCCGGGGCAGGCGACGCTGGAGTAATCCGGATCAAGGGCTCGGAACGTGGGTTGGCGATGGCGCTCGACGGCAATGGACGCTGGTGTTATCTCGATCCAAAGCTCGGCGCCATGCATGCGGTCGCTGAGTCTGCGCGCAACGTTGCTTGTTCGGGCGCTACGCCCGTGGGTGCGACCAATTGCTTGAACTTTGGCAACCCAGAAAAGCCGAGGATCATGTGGCAGTTTTCCCAGGCAATTGACGGCATCACCAAAGCTTGCGAAGCATTGGACGTACCTATTACGGGCGGCAATGTCAGCTTTTACAACGAGACTTTGGGCGAGGGGATTTATCCTACGCCTGTTATCGGGATTGTCGGGATACTGGAGAATGTCCACACGGCATGTTTTCCCCACTTTCGGGAAACTGGACGAACCATCGTCTTATTGAGGGCTGGAGAGTCTGGCGACTTGACCGATGTTGAATCAGAATTCGGATCTTCGGAATATGCGAAGGAAATTCTGGGCGAGCTGTGGGGATTCCCTCCTACGCTTGAGATTGAAAACGAAGCAGCCTTACAAAAAGCGACAGTAGAGATGATCCAGGCAGGATTGGTTGAATCTGCCCATGACTGCTCCGACGGAGGAATCGCAGTAGCCTTGGCAGAATCGACATTCTCTCAAACTGTTGGAATAAAAGCGGATATACCCTCATATGGGCTCCCTAGGGAATTTGTTCTATTTGGAGAAGATGCCAGCCGCATCCTGATCTCTTGCGACCACCGGCACCTGTCGCGAATCCAACAGATAGCGGTAGAATACGGCCTGTCTTCTGAAATAATCGGAGAAACTGTTCCCGAAAAGTTCGAAATAAGGCTCGATGGAGAGCTCGCAGTGTCGGCGACGGTGCCGGAGTTGCGCAACCATTTTGAAGGCGCGTTGGAACGGGCTTTGAACGTGCAGTGATGGTTGTCGAGACAGGACACAGAGGCCAGATGTCCTCGGGTGGTGTTTGCTAAGCCGAGAGCCAGGAGCTAAAGCTAATGCCGACTTCCGATAAATTTTCTGCCGGCGATAAGTTTAAAGACGAGTGTGGGGTAGTCGCCATCTATGCCCACCCTGAAGCGGAAAAGCTTGCCTACCTGGGGCTGCATGCGCTTCAGCATCGCGGGCAGGAATCCGCTGGCATCGTGACCTCCAACGGCATGACCCTGAACATGCACAAGTCCATGGGCTTGGTCGCGGACATTTTTACCGAAGACAAGCTGGCCAAGCTTCACGGAACGCTGGCAATAGGGCATACGCGGTATTCCACCGCGGGCGATTCTTCGTTGCTCAATGCACAACCCATCATGGTGCAATCCAACAAAGGCATGATGGCACTGGCTCATAACGGAAACCTGGTGAATGCGCAGGAAATTCGCAGCCGCATGGAAGGCCAAGGTTCGATTTTTCAAACCACCAGCGACACCGAAATTATTGTTCATCTAATCGCCCTCTCCAAAGAACAGACGTTGCCGGAAGCCATGGCCGACGCGCTTCGACGGGTTGAGGGAGCCTTTTCGTTGGTGATGATAAGTCCGGATCGAATTTTTGCCGCACGCGACCCACGGGGATTCCGTCCGTTAGCGATGGGAAGAATTCCTGCGCAACCTGGCGAGAAGCAAAGCACCGTGGTGTTCGCCTCCGAGACATGTGCTTTTGATTTGATTGGTGCAACCTATGAGCGTGAGGTGAAGCCGGGAGAATTGATAGTGGTGGGTCCCGAGGGAATTACCTCGCGGTTCTATGCCACCCCGATGGCTCAATCCAGCTGCATTTTTGAGCATGTTTATTTTTCGCGTCCCGATAGCCGGGTATTCGGACGCCCAGTGCAGGAGAGTCGCGAGAATCTAGGGCGGCAACTGGCCCGCGAAGCACCGGCGGACGCCGACCTTATTGTCCCGGTTCCGGATTCCGGCGTTACTGCGGCAATTGGTTACGCGGCGGAGAGCGGAATTCCATTACGCTTTGGACTCATTCGAAGTCACTATGTGGGACGGACATTCATCGAGCCGCGCCAAACTGTCCGCGATTTCGGAGTCAAGCTGAAGTTGAATCCGGTACGAAGTTTGCTCGAAGGCAAGCGCGTGGTCTTGTTGGATGACTCGATTGTTCGCGGAACTACCAGCCGAAAAATTGTGCGAATGATTCGCAGCGCCGGAGCCAAAGAGGTCCACATGCGGATTTCATGTCCTCCGACGATCTCTCCGTGTTTTTATGGAGTGGACACGCCGTCTAAAAAAGAATTGATTGCTGCGAATAATTCACTCGAACAAATCCGGGAATATATCGGTGCAGACTCGCTGGCGTATCTTTCACTCGAGGGAATGAAAAAAGCGTGCGGCGATGGAGAAAAGACGACCTATTGCACGGCTTGCTATACCGGAAAGTATCCGACGAACTGGGTGGACGTTGAGGAGATTCAGCCTGCAGCGGTGGTGAAAGTTTAATCTCGCGGTTTTCGGGCGCAGGCTACTCGTGGGATTCCTTGCAGGTCATTCGTAATCGTTACCTCTTCCCAATCAACCAATAGAGTTTTTACTGCTTCTGCGATTGTTCCGCTGATTTCCATAACCAGCCAGCCGCAAGGTTTGAGGGCGGATTGAGCTTGGGGAATCAGACGGGCGATCACTTCCGTCCCCGTGGGTCCAGCGAAAACTGCATTTCGCGGCTCGAATTTTCGGACTTCAAGCTGAACCTGATCTTCTTCTGATTCGCCGACGTAAGGGGGATTGGAAACAACTAAGTCGAGGCTTTCTGGCTCGAAGCCTGTCAGCAAATCATTCCGGCGAAAATGGATTCGATTTTCCATCTGATGACGGGTCGCGTTGACGCGGGCAATCTCGAGTGCTGGTTCCGAGATGTCAGTCGCATGAATTTCCGCTTCGGGTAACTCTTTGGCGAGAGCCATGGCGATGCATCCTGAGCCTGTACCGACATCGACGATGCGAATAGCGCTTGGCGAGGCTCGTCGTCACGCGCTCCAGAACCGCCTCAACCACATGCTCTGTCTCCGGACGAGGAATCAGCACCGCAGGCGACACGATAAAATCCATTCCCCAGAATTCCTGATGACCCGTAATATATTGCGCCGGGACTCCGCGCGCACGCTCCGTTAGGGCATTGTTGTAGCGAATAGCTTCTTCCGCAGTCAGCTCGCGTTCGGGGTGGGCATGAAGATAGGCGCGGTCGTATCCGAGAGTAAACATTATGAGCAATTCGGCATTTAACCGAGGCGAAGGAGTACCGGCAGCGGTCAGCCTTCGGATTGCGGAGTTGAGAGCATCGCGAAGAAGCACAACGTTATTTCAACACACGGACTCGATGCTGGCTGAGGCTTGACAACTGAGGGGGGCTGCCTTTACTTGGTTCTTCAAACTACTGCGAGCGTTTCCTGTTTCAGCTTTTCTTCCTGGTAGTGCGTTTCCAGGGCTTCCAGCAAGGGCTGAAGTTTTCCATCCATGACTTCTGTTAATTGGTGGATGGTTAGGCCGATGCGATGATCGGTCACGCGATTCTGTGGAAAGTTGTAAGTGCGGATCTTTTCGCTGCGATCCCCGGATCCGACCATGGCTTTGCGTTCTTTGGCGAGGGCGTCCTGTTGCTTCTGCATTTCCATTTCGTATAAACGGGCGCGTAATACTCTCATGCCTTTTTCGCGATTCTTGATTTGCGATTTTTCGTCCTGGCAACTGACCACGGTGTTTGTGGGCAAATGCGTAATGCGAACGGCTGAATAAGTCGTATTCACTGATTGTCCACCGGGCCCGGAGGAGCAGAATGTATCGATACGCAAATCCTTGGCTTCGATTTTTACGTCAACATCCTCGGCCTCGGGCAGAACTGCGACAGTGACCGCAGAGGTGTGGACGCGTCCCTGCTGCTCTGTGGCAGGAACTCGCTGCACGCGGTGCACGCCGCTTTCATATTTCAATTGTGAGAAGACGCGCTTGCCTTCGATAATAGCGATGACTTCTTTCAGTCCTCCGACAGAAGATTCGGAAGTGGAAAGCACTTCGACCCTCCATCGCTGGGTTTCGGCATAGCGGGTGTACATTCGGAACATCTCGGCGACAAAAAGAGTAGCTTCGTCGCCCCCGGTGCCGGCGCGGATTTCAAGGATCACGTTTTTTTCGTCGTTCGGATCCTTCGGCAATAGCAGGACCTTCAGGTCCTGTTCAATTCCTGTGACTCGCGATTGCAAGCGGTCGAGTTCTTCTCGGGCATATGCCAGCATTTCGGGATCTTTTTCATCCGCTAGCATGGTTCGACTTTCGGCAATGCCTCTGGTCAGGTCTTTGTACTCGCGATATTTTTCGACTACTTCTGAAATTTCGCTGTGTGCCTTCGCCGTTTTCTGGTAGCGAGCCGAGTCGTTGACGATATCGGGCGACGCGAGAGCCTGAGTTAATTCGTCGTAGCGAGTTTCGAGTTGGTTTAGTCGTTCAAACATAAATCCAGTTTTTTACCCGTAATACTGTTCCCGTCGGGGAAGGGGCGCAAATGCGCATCCCTACAGTCGGTTGACGCAAACTATTTTTTTGCTTAACAGAAGAATATTTGCGGAGGGACCGCTAGGCAATGACCAATTCGCCACCGTGCTGCTGTTCCATAGTCATGGCGAGATTGAGCGCATCAATAGCACACTGCGCCTGGGCATCGGCAGGTTGTTTTGTGGTGACTCTCTGCATCCACAGGCCCGGCGCAGTCATTACTGCAAATAAGGAACCGCGATGTTTGGCCGCGAATCGAATAATTTCGTAGGAGAGGCCCGCGATCAACGGCAGCAATGCGATTCGTACTCCAAATCGCGCCCAGAACGTCGTGACTGGAATCAGGGTATAGACTCCGATGGAGATAATCATTACTGTCATCAGGAAGCTGGTGCCGCACCGCGGATGGAAAGTGGAATAGCGCTGGACGGATTCCGTATCCATTTTGTCGCCATTTTCGAATGCGAAGACTGTCTTGTGCTCGGCCCCGTGATATTCGTAAACGCGGCGAATATCCGGCATCAGAGAAACTCCCCAGATAAAAAACAGGAACAGAATCAACCGGATCACTCCGTCCACTACATTGAACATGATCTGCCCGCTAAATATCGGGTCGACACGTTTGAGTTCGGTGGCGGCGACCAATGGAATGAACTTGTACATGAAGATAAAAAAACCAACGGAAATAATGATGTTGACGGTGGCCATCCAACCACTGATTTCGAATTTCTTTTTGCCCGGCTCCGGAGTTGCTTCCTGCTGCAACTCGTCAAGCGCAACATTGGCGGAAAAACGCAGCGCCCGAAAACCCAGAGTCATCGCGTGCCCTAAAGTCATGACCCCGCGAATCACTGGCCATCCCATCCACTTATGCTTCTCCGAAAGCCGCTCCAAAGGCTCGCTATGAGTCGAAATTTCGCCCGAGGGCTTTCGGCAGGCAATAGCCCACGCATGAGGAGAACGCATCATAACTCCCTCAAGCACGGCTTGGCCGCCGACCAGGGTTTCCTCGCCGCCTTCCAACGCGGGAAGAAGCTGCACAGCTACCAGGAAATGCCACCATGTGCGCAGGGATTTTTGCAGTAATCGCATGTGAATTGGATGATCCTTTCGCGCCGAAAGGCACAAACATTAGGTTATCACAGCACCGCGACCGATCCTATGCCTGTAACTACTAGAAAATCCCTCACTTACCGCGCCATAGGCTTGAATTCATGAGACGGCTTGCCGCAACTTTTGAAGCCATCGCCGCCACAACTAAAAAGCTGCAAAAGGTGGCTATCGTCGCTGACTATCTAAATTCTTCTCCCACCGAGGAGGCAGCAGCGGCCGCTGTTTTTCTCTCTGGCCGCGCATTTCCGGTTTGGGAGGAAACCACTCTTCAGGTTGGAGGTTCGCTCCTATGGCGAGTGCTCGAAGATCTTTCATCAAAGAGTTTGCAGGAACTCTCGGCCGCATACAAAAGACACGGTGATCTCGGATCGGTCGCGGGTGAAGTTCTACCGCCTCGTAAAAATGAAACCGACCTACCTATTTCCCAAGTTAAGAAAAGCCTGCGAGAAATTGCAGCGACGCGTGGAGCAAGCGCTAAAACGGTACTAGTCCGCGATCTGCTTTCCCGAGCCACACCGCTGGAGGCCAAATATCTGGTGAAGATAGTGACGGGCGACCTGCGGATTGGGCTGAAGGAAAGCCTGGTGGAAGAAGCGATCGCCAAAGCTTACGGGACGACGGCACGTGAAGTGCAGCGTGCCAATATGCTGTTGGGTGATATCGGGGACACTCTGCGATTTGCAGCCCAAGGTAAGTTGTCCGAAGCCCGGATGCGATTGTTTCATCCTTTGGGATTCATGCTTGCAAGTCCAGCTGAGTCCGCCGAAGAGGCCTTGTCATATTTCGAAAGTGCGTCGGTGGAAGACAAATACGATGGCATACGCGCGCAAGTTCATGTGTCCGGCCACACGGTAAAGATATTTTCTCGAACCCGCGATGAAATCACGGAGTCGTTTCCGGAACTGGAATACGCACTCTGCTGGGTTTTCTCAGAACATTATTCTGGACGGCGAAATTGTGGCTTGGAGTTATCCCGGCGCCGATTCGAGTGAACTGGGCCGAGCTGTACCATTCAGTTCCCTGCAGCAGCGCCTCGGGAGGAAAATGGTCAGCGCTGAAATGATTCGCCGCGTGCCGGTCGCCTATTTAGCATTCGACATTTTGTATGCGGATGGCGAGTTGCTATTGGATCGTCCATTGAGAGAGCGCGGCAGAATTCTAGATGATGTTTTAGGAAGCGCAAAATCGATTAACCACGAAGGTTCACAAAGAAAACCCATGTTTGATGCGCAGTCCCTTCTGACGTTTGATTCCACCGACCAGAGTCCGCAGACCAGAGTAATCCGTGCACCGGTGTTTCAGGCGGAGTCGGCATCCGAGCTCGATCTCTTGTTTGAAGCGGCCCAGGCTCGCGGCAATGAAGGGCTGATGATCAAAGATCCGAACTCTGCGTATTCGCCCGGACGCCGTGGCAAGTCATGGTTGAAATTAAAACGCCAACTCGCGACGTTGGACGTAGTGGTTACAGCGGTTGAGTATGGGCACGGGAAAAGAATTGGAGTGTTGAGCGACTATACTTTTGCCGTACGCAATGGCGAGCGGCTAGTGAACATCGGCAAGGCCTATTCGGGACTGACGGATATCGAGATATCGGAAATGACAAAGTGGTTCCTCGAGCATGTAGTTGAAGATCATGGATTGCGGCTCATTGTGGAGCCGAAAATCGTCGTAGAAGTCGCATTCAATAACATGATGAAATCGGAGCGGCACAATAGCGGATACGCGCTACGCTTTCCGAGAATCGTGAGAATGCGTCCGGATAAACCTCCGGAAGAGGCCGACACGATCGAAAGAGTCAAAGAAATTTATGACAAGCAAACAAAAATCTAACTTGCTCGCGTAATCGGCACTGGTCAAAGCTAAATAAATGGAGGGATGGCATGATTCGAAAACTGAAGAGCGGAGAGTACCGGTTATATTCGCGGAAGAAGGATGCGAAGACAGGAAAGCGAAAAAACCTCGGGACATTCAAAACCAGAAGTGCGGCGGAAAAACACGAAAAGGCGGTCCAATACTTTAAACACAAATAATCGGCGCACGATAATCTGAAATCTCTACGTTCAGAATTTGATCACAATCCCGATGCCTGCTTCCGCAACATGACCTAGGCCTCCGGTAAATAGCGTCGGATTCTTGAAGTTGGGAGCCTTGTAAAACAATCCGCGGTATTGCAATCGCAGCGCCAGATGAGTACTTGCCGGTGTTCTTCGGATTAAAGGCACGATTGAGAAAAATCTGTAATCAAAACCTGCACCGTACAGCGCGGCGAATTCGGTTTGGCGGACTGAGGGCACCGAAGTTTGGACCGTTTGAACGAACGTCTCGAAGGGATTGAATACTAGGACGCCAGCCCCTCCGAAAATGAACGGCTCGAAGTGTTTAGTTTCAATCGGACTGAAAACGTAGGCCCCGGTAAATTCCGAAATGTTCGATTGGATGCGATAGACGAATGGCGTCGTATAGATTTGTGAATCGTTGCCGCGCGCGTAGTTGGCCTCGATGGATTGCCTGGCGGTGAATCGCAGCCGCACCGTGCCTAGAAACGCGGCCGACTTGGTCGAAGTTTGAATGGTCCCGTTGCCAGTGGTTTGCTTAGCAGCGAGGCCCGTGATCCCAAGGCTTACATCGAAGTGCCCGTCCTCCTGAGCCGACGATATTGTCGCCAGCCACAAGATTGCCACCAAGCTTAACGCGGCTTTCCTGAGCATCCGATGTCCTCGAATTATTGCGTTCAAAACAATTGAATTGCTTTTGCGGCCTGCACGGCGGGAACTTTCCGCAATTCCACGAGCACTGACTCTGGAACCGGGCTGTCGACGTGCACCACGGCAATCGCCTGGCAAGGACCGTCGGGTTTAATTTCCGCAGGACAGCGTCCGAGTGAAAAATTAGCGATGTTGATGTCGTGGGCACCAAGCACGGTGCCAACTTTTCCAATGACCCCGGGGACGTCTTGATTGCGCATGTATATCAGATTGCGCTCGAGAGGAGCCTCGACATCGATGCCGTCTACGTGCAAAAGTCGCGGCGTGTTTTCCCTGAGGACGGCTCCCTTCACCACGTGCTCACCGTCATGAACCGTTATCCGGATTGAGAGCACGCTGCCAGCCCCGCCTTTAGAAGCTTTTGGTTTGCGATTTTCTTCAACCCGCAGTCCTCGGGATGTGGCGATGGTGGCGGCATTTACCAGATTCGCTTTCTCCTCCAGAGTTTCGTTCAGGATTCCTTTGATGGCAGCGTTGCGGATGAGTTCGGTCTTCCACTCGGCAATGTGTCCGCTGTAGCTGAGCGAAATTTCCTCGGTGCGTCCTCCGCTGATTTGGGCGAGGAAAGAACCCAACCGCTCGGCAAGAACGATGTAGGGCTGCAATTCCTGATATTCCTCGTGGGAGACTGAAGGGACGTTGACAGCATTTTGAATGACACCGTGCTTTAGATATTCCTTCACCTGCATGGCGATTTGCTGGCCCACTGCCTCTTGCGCTTCGTTGGTGGAACCGCCAATGTGGGGCGTGAGAATTACGTTTTCCATCGAGGTAAAGGGGGAGTTTTTCAGCGGCTCGGCGACGAATACATCCAGGGATGCCGCGGCTACCTGCCCTTGCTTCAAAGCTTCGGCCAATGCGGTTTCATCGACCAGTTCTCCGCGCGCGCAATTTACCAGGCGCACTCCCTTTTTCATTTTCTGAAGTGACTCGGCGTTGATCATGCCGGCAGTTTGCGGAGTCAAACCCACGTGAAGCGTCAAATAATCGGCGACGGAATAAAGCTCATCAAGGGTTGTGGTCCGAACTGAATTTTCCTTCGCGACTGCGGCCGATACGTAAGGATCGTGTCCCACAACTTCCATTCCAAAAGCTCTGGCGCGTTTAGCAACTTCCATTCCAATCTTTCCGAGGCCGACGATTCCCAAGGTCTTGCCGCGGAGCTCAGAACCTTGCAGCGACTTCTTCTCCCATTTTCCGGCGTGCATTAATTCGTTGGCGCGGCAAACGAAACGCGCCATCGCGAGCATTACTCCCAAAGTGTATTCCGCGACGGCCACGGCATTTGCGCCGGGAGTATTCATCACGGCGATGCCCTTGCGGGTGGCGGCTTCCAATTCGATATTGTCGACGCCGACGCCCGCGCGTCCTACGACGCGGAGCTTATGGGCATTGGTTAACAATGCGGCGTCCACCTGGACCGCGGAGCGCACGATAAGAGCATCGGCAGATTCCAACTGGGCAGCAAGGTTCCCATCAATCTGCTCTGGGGTGACGATGGTCCAATCGGGCTCGCGTAGCAGGTTCACGGCGGAGGCTGACATTTTTTCGGCGACAACAATCTTCATATTGATTAAGCCCTTTTTTGATATTCCGGATAATTAAGTAAGACCTCAATTCTAACCTTGAAATCCATACCGCGAGTTGCAAAACCATTTACAAGAAAATGACAGACAACTGACACCCCCGCATAAACCGGAGCTTAATGTGTCTTGACTAGGAATGGGGTTGCTATGAAAGCGAGTCTTGTACTTTTAATTATCTTAGTCAGTTTCAGTTTTGGCTGTGGCTATGGTTCCAATTACAACTCAAATACCGGTGGAATGACGGGAGCGATGGCTAATATCGCCGCTATGGTACCGTCAAGCGCTTCGGCCGGGAGTCCAGGGTTTACCATGACTGTGAATGGCACCAACTTTGCGGTCAATTCTGTCGTCTACTTCAACGGTACCGCGCAGAGCACGATGTACATAACCGCCAATCAGCTCATGGCCACGATACCTGCCGTCAGCGATCGCAACTGCCGGAACCAAACCTGTCTATGTGAACTCGGCAGGAAATATTTACGGTGCAAACTCCAACATGGTGACTTTCACTGTGAACTGACCAAGGCGACCTATTCTCTGCGAGCGCCCCCGAAAACTTGATTGGGATCCTGCTGAACTTGCGTATACCCTGCCGGAATTTCAAATAACGTCTTATCCAGCGAACTGCTGGAGTATTGGGTCACCTCGATCTGCATTTCCATCAGCGAATTGCTCACGGTAACGGGATCGGTTGAGGAACCGGAGGTCGAACTAGTGGCGTTCTGTGTTGAAGCCGCGGGTGGCGGCGTTTGAGCAGCGTCGTCTTTCTGTTTCTTTTTCTTGCCAAAACCTCCGAACATTCCGCCGAGACTCTTCGCGACTGCGTCTTTGGCGCTGGTGGGCATGGAGGCCTGATCGCTAGTTGGAGGCGGTGGTGGAGGAGCGCTGGAATTTTGCGGAACGCCGGTGGCAGCCATGCCAAAGCTCACGGTCTGCAGCAGAGGCATGCCTTTAAGTGTCACTGCATTTTTTTGGAATTCCTTCATTGCAGGACCCATTTGCGCATTCATGCCGGCCATGCTCCCCATCATGCTCGGGAGCCAATCAAGTTCCTTCGACATACGGACATAAAATTGCCGCATCTCGTCGTATCCAGGGACAGTCGCGGCAATCCATGCATCAGAATTCATTCGCATGGAAGCGCTTTCGGCCTGCTGTTGTACTTTCGGGTCGGTCGATTCAAATTCCATATCAATCTGCCACTTCACTTCTTTTGTAGGCAGATCCAAGATATTGCGCGTGGCCCCTGTTTCCTGGCTCTTCATCTTAGGAGTGATCTTTAGGTTGGCGGCTTCGGGATGTTGGGACTCTGTCTTAGCTTGTTGCTGCTTCATTTGTTCCTGAGCATTTTCTTCGGCCCGCTGCATCGCCGCTTTGAAATCATCGAATGTCATCGTGGAATAAGTCTTTTTTGCGACGTTGATGTTGATAAAGCGCCTGCCTTCAAGGTCGATGATGCTCACCATTCCGGAGGAATGTTCCGAGCGCATACGATTGCCCTTAACCATGATAGTGGTGAGTTGAGGCTCGGTTATCTGGCGGGCGTTTTTACTAAAGACGCCGAGCGTCTTGGTCATGCTCATGAGAGACCCGCCCGTCATTTTGCTGGATTGCGTGTACTTGAAGTCGGCCCTAGACACTCCGACTGATAGCACCGATACCGCGAAAATTAGCCAAATATTCCGGCGCATTGGTTCCTCCACAATTTTGTTATCAGGATTAAAGCACGCTATCGCGCCGAGCCCACTCCCACGTTCTCCTGTTGTTGACTTCGAGCGAAGACTTCCTGAGCAGCGCGGACCGCCGATCCGAATTGCACCGATTTTCCGGTAACGGTCGTAAGCACTTGTTCCAACGCGGCAAGAATTCCGACCGTGTCGAGATAGTCGTAGTATCCAATGTGAGCGATACGGAACAGTTGGCCTTTCATATCACCCTGGCCGTTCGCTACCACAGCGGAGAATGATTCACGAAATTCCTTTACGATGGCGCTTGAATCCACTCCGGCGGGCGGCTTAATGGCGGTGAGGGCTGCCCCTGGGGCAGACGTGAACATTTGCAGGCCGAGGGCTTTTGCTCCGGCTCGAGTCATTTCCGCGGCTAGTTCGGCGTTATCGATCAAGGCTTTTCGTCCGGCAACAAGGTCTCCGTCCCCCATCTGGCGGATAAAGTCCAATGCCGCGCCGAGGGCCGCAAACAATGACGTCGCCGGAGTGTACGAAGATTCGCCCTTGGCGGCGGCCTTCCGCTCTTTGCGGAAATCGAAATAGTAGCGGGGAGATTTAGCGGTTTCCATTCGCTTCCACGCGCGCTCGCTGACGGCGCAATAAGCAAGGCCCGGAGGAATCATCAAAGCTTTTTGGGAACCTCCGATAATTACGTCAACGCCCCAACCATCCACGTCGAGATGGGTAGTGCCCAGTCCAGTAATTGCGTCCACGATGAACAGTGTGTCCCCGCCAGCCTCTCGCACGATCTTGGAGATGCCTTTAATGTCATGCCGCGCTCCGGTCGAACTCTCGGTCGCTTGCACATAGACTGCGCGGGTTTCAGAAGTTAATTTCTGGCGAATCTCATCGAGCTGAAAAGTCTCCCCATAAGGCACGCTGATGACTTCGACGGCACACCCGAAGGCTTTGGTCAGATCACGCCAGCGTTCTCCAAACTTACCCGCGGTAAGGACCAAAACTTTGTCGCCCGGCGAGGTCAGGTTGGAAACCGAGCCCTCCATGACTCCGGTTCCGGAGGATGCCAACACGAGAACGTCATTGCCGGTGCCGATGAACTCTTTCATGTCGGCGAGGACCCGTGTGTAAAGCGCACGGAAGTCGGCGGTGCGATGGTGCATGGTGAACGAAGCCATCGCAGTTTGCGCGGCAGGAAGCAGGGGAGTTGGGCCAGGGGTAAAAAGGCGGTTCTTAAGCAGCATTAGAGAGATTCCCTTTCAGAAAATTAGAGCAGAATGATTGCATATAGTTTATACGGGAAGTCGATTCTTGGGGATGGGTAAAGCGCGGGTGATTCAAGGTAGCTGGTTCCCTTTATAGATCCGTCGAATTTTCAGGCTGCCGCTATAATCTCCACCATGAACCTAAGCGAACAAATTCAAAAAGACATTATTGATGCGATGAAGGCCCGCGATGAGTTGCGGCTCTCGACCCTGCGGATGGTCAAAAGCGCGCTAAAGAATCGGGAGATCGAAAAGATGTCGCCGCTCGACGATAAGGAAGCGCAGCAAGTGCTGAGCACCCTCATTAAGCAGCGAAAGGAATCGGTGGAACAATTTTCCAAGGGCGGACGTCAGGAACTCGCCGACAAAGAGACGGCGGAAATCGCGATGATCGAAGCTTACATGCCGAAAGCTGCCAGCGAAGAACAAATTGCTGCCGGAGTGAAGGCGGTGATCGCAGAGATGGGATCCCCGACGATGAAAGACATGGGCACGGTAATGAAGAATGTGATGGCGCGATTCTCCGGCGCTGGTATTCGAGTAGATGGAAAGCAGGTAAGCGACGCAGTGAAGAAAGAATTAGGCGGATAGTTATTTGCTTCTTTGAAATTCGCGGTAGGCTTCGCTTTTGGAAATTCCCCGCTCTTTTGCGGCTTTCTTGAGCGCTGTTTTCTCGTCGAGCTTTTCTTCCTCAATCAGCTCGTTTACGCGTCTTCGTACAGATATGGCGGGCGCATCGTCATGCGGATTCGGTTGAGCTTGTCCGATTAGAATCGTGATTTCGCCTTTAATTTCTTCTCGCGCCGATCAGTTTTTCCGTAACTTCACCGGCATTCCCTCTCACGAATTCCTCATGAACCTTCGTCAGTTCTCGCGCCACCACGATGCCGCGTCCGGAGCCGAGAACTTCTACCAGATCTTTGAGCGATTCTTTGAGGCGGTGTGGGGCTTCATAAAACGCCTCTGTCTGCTCGGAAAGTTTGACAGCTTCCAGAACCCTTCGTCGTTGCCCGCTCTTTGCCGGCAGAAATCCCCCGAAGCGAAAGGACTCTGTGGGCAATCCGCTGCGCCGCCAATGCAGTTAAAATGCGGAAGGACCTGGGATTGGAATCACCGGGATCCCATGTTCAATTGCAATAGAAACCAGATGCGATCCGGGATCGGATATCCCTGGCATGCCGGCGTCGGTAACCAAGGCAATAGTAATTCCCGACTGGAGTTCTCGAAGCAGTTCCGTGGCGCGCGCAAACTCATTGTGCTCGTGGTAACTGGTTACCCGAGAAAGAATCCCGTACCGATTGAGTAATTTCTGGGTCTGGCGCGTGTCCTCGCAAGCAATGAGCTGGACCTCCCGAAGAATTCGCAAGGCACGCAAAGTGATGTCTTCCAGATTGCCGATTGGAGTTGCAACCAGGTATAAAGCTGGCGCAAGACTTGGAGGCGCAGGTAGACCCTGAGGATCGTTCGACATCGGCGCTTTCTTTCCGGCGGCCAAGGTGGCCATCATCTTACAATTTTGTGAACCTGCTTCGAAAATTGACGACTGATACGGCAAACCCTAGAATCGAATCACAGACTAGCTGGGTTAGGAATCCATGCCACTTTACGAGTACGAATGTAAAAAATGTCACCACCGCGTTGAACGAATTCAGAAATTCTCCGATCCACACCTCAAGAAATGTCCGGATTGTGGCGCCCCGGTTGAGTTGGTAGTTTCCGCGCCAGCCGTGCAGTTCAAGGGCTCGGGATGGTATGTGACGGATTACGCCAAGAAATCATCGGCACCGTCTTCCTCCAACGGAGACTTCGGATCGAAGGGAAATTCTGAATCGAAGGGCGAGTCTAAAGGTGAGTCCAAGAATGATTCGGGGTCAGGATCGGACTCAAAGTCGAAGAAAGAAGAGAAATCAAAGCAGGAAGCTTCGAATTCGTCTTCATCTTCCTCTTCGTCTTCGTCCGAAGGGTCGGGTTCTGGCGGATCGACTTCTAGGAAATCAGAAAAAAAACCAATCACAAGAGAGAAGTAGTTTTTTAAGTACCTATCCGGCCTCGGTTTTTATCTCCTGTTCACAAATTTTCACATTCCTTATTTCGTTAAATTCGAGACGCCTCAATGGGTGACTAGGGCGCAACTTTCAGCATCTATTAGTGTTTGAACCTAACCGAGGAGTTATGTGGCTTGAGCTACGTCCAATATGAAAAATTTCTTTTGCGGTATCAGCCTTTTTTGTATTTTCATTTTGGTAGGGTGCGGCGCGGGCCCCGGCATTGCCGGCATCCCCGCAGGTAGCAGCGGAACTGGAAATTATTCCGCATCCAGCTTGAATGGGTCCTACGTTTATCAACTTGACGGCACCGACGACAGCAACGGTCTTTCATATCATGAAGCTGGCATATTTGCCGCCGACGGCAGTGGGCACATCACCGGCGGAATTGATGACTTCACGGAAGGCGGCTCTACTTCGTTCGGCAATACCATTACCGGCTCTTACACCGTCGCGAACGACGGCAGAGGAACAATTACGCTGAATAACACGGGCTTCAGCTTGACGCTCGCCGCCACATTGGTGAGTTCGTCGAAAGTTTACCTCGTCGAAGAGGATGCTTTGAACGCTTCGGGCACGGCAGAGTTGCAAAATTCCTCCGCCATCTCTTCCGCCCCAACCGGCACCTATGTTTTCCGCATGCATACGACTTCGACCCAAGGTTCCACGGCGACGGTGGGACAGATTCACGGTCTCCGGGGGAATTTTCCAGAGTGGCAGTGCGGATGTGAATCATGCCGGACTCGCGAGCGCCCTAACTCTAAATAACTTTAATTTTAATGCACCCATTGCAAGTGGACGCGGCACCGGCAGCTTCACTGAAAGCTCGGGAACGGTTTCCGACTTCAACTATTACATCGTTGACGCAAACAACATTCGCTTTCTTTCTACCGATGCCGCAACCAGCGGTTCGGGGCGCGCCGAGATGCAAACTGGCGGCCCTTTTTCTATAGCGTCCTTCGCGGGGACATACGTCTTCAAGACTGTAGGCGACGACAACGCTGGGATAGATGCGGTAAATATGATTGGAGAATTTTCCGCCAGTGGCGGTGCGTTCTCCGGTGGCGCCTACGATTCGGTCCGCGACGGTAATTTATTGAACAACGTGGCTTTTACTGGAACCAGTTATCAAGTCGCATCCGACGGCCGGGTTACCGCTACATTGGTCTCTTCCGCTGGAACTGAAACACAAACCTATTGGATGGTCAGTCCATCACGTGCTTTCTTTGTTACCGCAAGCGATACCGGAGATCCTTCCAAAGTGGAGGATGGGGAAGCAAATCTTCAGTCAGGCGCGTTCTCAAACTCGACCTTGAGTGGACAATATGCGTTGGTTATGCACGGGTTCAGTCCGAATTTCTTTGTTGATAGGACCGCAACTCTGCAGGCGGATGGCGCAGGGAATTTAAAGTTGAATGAATTCGTGAATGACACTGGAACAGGAAGCACGCCAAGGCTGCTTACTGGCACATATTCCGTCAGCACAAATGGCCGCGCGACCGCGACGATTACCAACTTGTCCCCATCTTCGAACGATTTAATTTTCTACCTGTACTCTCCGACGGATGGTTTTGTGCTGCAGGAGGATTCAGGTACCGAACTCGTGGGATCGATCAGCCTGCAACACTAGCTGATGCGCAAGACCCGAACCCCAGAGAGGCTACGGGGCAGTTGCTGCAAACGTCATGCGAACATCGACTTTGTCGGCCTCGTCAACTTTATACATCGGACGTGGGGTGAGATTCATAAAGGCGGCCACGAAGGTGTCCGGCACTTGCTGGATGCGGATATTGAACGTATTCACATCATCGTTGTAAAACTCGCGTCTATCCGCGATTTCACTTTCGAGTTCAGTAATTCTCTTCTGGAGTTGAACGAAATTGGCGTTCGCCTTCAGCTCTGGATAATTTTCCGCCACGGCAAATAATCCTCTTAGAGCTGAGGTCATACTTTGATCGGCTTGCGCCTTCTGATCAACCGTGACCGCTTGCTGAAAAAGACTGCGGGCCTGGGTTATTTTTTGCATTGTGTCCCGCTCATATTCCAGGTATCCCTTGCAGACATCCTGTAACTTGGGGAGTTCGTCGTGACGCTGCTTCAGGCTCACATCTATATTGGCCCAGGCCTTATCGACGTCATTTCGAAGTTGAATTAGTCCGTTGAAGATGGTGACCGCATACCAGACGATTCCGATCACACCAAACAAAACTACGATGAACGGTATATTGGTCATAATTTAATTCCTGTCTTGAAATCCAAAATCACGAACGGGACGGCAAAAGTCACAACCATCCCAACTGCGTAAAAATCACGTAGGAACACATTAGTGTCACCGCCGGTCCTCCCCAAATCATGAGGGCGGACTTCCATCCGAGAGATTTGACTACGTCCCGCTGGCTCTTCCAGGAAATGAAGTAGGCGGAATTCTTTGTGCCTTTCATTAAAACCACGGGAGGGTGCATTTCGAATGGCTCTAGCGCGGTACCTACCGCGGCAGCCCCGCCGCCGTAGGAAGATGAAACGCCTATCCCCATCGAATGCGCGACCCCTGCGACCGCCCATGCCGCGGGATTGGTGATTCCCGCCTTGATCAGGGCCGAAGATATTCTCTCCTGCTGAGTCATACTGGCGGAATTCACCGGCCGATCACTTCCCTGCAAACGGATTACTTCCGGATTCATACTCGTTCCAGATCTATCACTGGAATGCATATTCGAAATCTGGTCACCAGCCGACGAGGTGCCTTCGGATAACCTCGGTGTTTTGGTCACTAGGCTGCGCACCGGTGTATTACTTACCGAAACCCCATAATTTTGGGATAACGTCCCTAAAACGAATAATGCATTTTTAGGCTTGATACAAAATTCTTCGACCTTGGTTTTCTTGTCACAGTCGACTCCGTTTCGCGCTAAAAAACTTGCAACGTTGGAGGGCACGCCGATATTGGTTGAAAAGAGCGTGTCGCTATAGACCTCGCAAAAATCCCGATGTATATCCAATTCCGCGTCTTGCGGGTTCACCAACATCCGACCTGTGTTGTCATCCAGGTAAAAGGGGACGTGCATGCTCTCGTCGGCAACTTTTTGCCACGAGCGGTTTCGCCCGGATTGCTTAAGTTGCCAGGCGATGGAGCGATAGTAGTAGCACGGTACGCCGGTCACCGGCGCTGGGATTGTGTACGGTCCGGTTGCGAGACCGTTAACCTCAACCACGCCCATCGCGGCCCCGCGCACGGTTGAGGTCGGAGTGTTCTCAATCAACCGCTTGCGTTGCAGAACAATAAATCCGCGATAGAAAAGATACGCGCCCCAGAAAAATCCAACGATGGCGGTAGCAAATGTCCGGCCACCGGGTCGGGATAAAACGAATGCCAGAGCAGTTTCCACCCTTTTGAGCGTACCCAATAGGCAATAACGTACGCAGCAGAAACAGTACCCCGTGACTTACCTCAGTAACTGTGGGGGTCAGACTTGTCGCGCGCAAGTCTAGCGGTAAGTACTGAGTGACGCGCTTTCTTGCTTCAGGTGACCTTGGTAATTGTGCCCAACCGTACTTCATTGATGGGCTGGTAACCGATCTCTAGAATTTAGAGGGTTACTCCGCGCTTACTCTCTAATGTCTGATCCCAACAAACGGCTGGATCGAAGCGAAATCCCGAAGCATGTGGAGAAGGCGGAAAAACTTCTTCAAAAAGGGAAACCTGCGGATGCGCTTGACGAGTATTTGCTAGTTCTAGCGGCGGATCCCACCAACGATACCGTGCGCCAGATGGCTGCCGATATCTGCCTTTCCCTGCAACGAGTTTCAGACGCGGCAAACCTATTAAGCGAATTGTTTCAGCGGCAAACGGATGTGGGCGACGCCACCCGGGCGAGCCTTACCTACAAGAAATTGGCGCGATTCGCGAAACCCACATGGGAACAACGCTTCCGCTTCGGACAGTTGCTGGAAAACTCGAACCCAAAACTTGCAGTTGAAACTTACGAAGAGGCTTATCAGGAGCTCTCCAAGGCGGGTAGAAAGTCAGAGGCGATGGCGGTCCTCGATAGAACTGTTGCGCTGGAGCCGAGTCAATCGAACTTGTTAAGGCTGGCGCAATTATCCTCGGAAACCGAGGATCATAAGCGAGCAGCTGCGGCGTACATGAAGGTTGCCGAGTTGGCTGAAAACGCCGGCAGCGGAATGAAGGAATGGGTCGAAAAAGCGTATGCCGAAGACGCCGCAGACCCAAAGATAGCGATGGCATATGGCAAGAACCTGCTGCAGCAGGATCAGGTGGGGGCGGCAATTTTCGTTCTGGAACCGCTCGCAAATGTGCCAAATGCTCCTCCTGAATTTCGCGAGGCTTTTGCGAAAGCACTGCTTGCGGCGAATCGACTTACGGAAGCAGTTCCGATAGTTTGGCGGTTGTTTGAACTGGATCCTTCCAGCACGAAGAATGTCGCGAATTTAATCGGCGCGCTGATGGACGCTGAACAGGATGCCGAGGCCGTTGGCTTAGCGAGAAGGTTGGAGGAATACCAAAACAAAAAAGGCGAGCGCAGATCCTTTTTGACCATGATGCAGGAACTTACGGCAAGCCATCGCCCGTCAGCCGAAATCCTGGAATTCATGAGCGAGCTTTACAACGCGTCCAATCGCGAGGGCGATTATTTCCAGACGCTGCTCAAGCTGTTCGATCTGCATTGTAGTTTGGACGAATACGACAAAGCGGCTGAAGCATTGGACCGCGCCGCGGATATTGACGCGTATGAGCCCGGACACCAAAAACGCCTAGAAATGGTGCACGGAAAAATCGACGAGAACCGCTACAAAGCAATTGCTGCCAGATTCGACAGCCTGGCTTCGTCCACGGGAGCGACGAGAAGCGAAGAGAAGATTCTCGGGGCTGGCACTTTGCAGGATTTGATGTTGCAGGCAGAAATCCTGGTTCAATATGGAATGCGTTCCAAAGCCATTGAGCGCCTGCAGCGCATTCAGGAATTGTTTCCCCATGAACAGGAGCGAAACCAAGATTTACAGCAGCTCTATCTAGCCGCGGGTCTCACGCCGACTACGACATCGCCAGCTCCTCCGTCACCGTCACCGATAGCGATACAGCCAGCCCCTCCGCCGGCCCCGGCCGTCGTCAAACAGTCGGCGCCCTCGTCTGCGGTTGACTCGGCCGGAGTTAATAATTTTGCCCGTGTACCGGAAATTACCCGCAAGCTCTACCGGCAAAACAATGCCGACGCGGTGCTCTCCATAGCTGTCAATGAAATCGGTGAACAATGGAAGGTCGACCGCTGTATCGGAGTTATGAGGAAACCCGGTCTTACGGCGACGATGGTAAAAGAACACTGCTCCGAGGGTATGGCGGCCGGTAACCTTGGCTCGCTTGAGAGAGTCGCGGCGCTAGCTCAAGATCTTGCGGCCAGCAAAGGTACTCTGATAGTTCGCGATATTAAATCGGCGCCGGAACTGGAGCCCGTTCGGCAAAGCTTGCTTGAGTTGGGAACAGGGTCGCTTCTGGCTATTGCAATATGCGACGGGACCGATCATGTCGGAGTTTTGGTGTTGATGAGCAGCCGGACCCAGACATGGAGCGAGGGCGACATTCTAATTCTGAAAACGATTGGCGAGCAAATTGTGATTGCTCTCAATAATGCGGGATTGAGAAGGCTGGTAAAAAATCTTTCGGTCACAGACGAGAAGTCCGGGCTTCTTGAAGCGCGCTTCTTATCTTGACCTTCTTCTAGCGGAAACGCGACGCGCGGTGCAGCACAATACTCCGATTAGCATCCTTCTACTGCGTCTTGGCGAGCGGGTGGCAATGGTGAAGGAATTCGGAGAGCCATCGGTAGAAGCGACAATGCGGCAGATCGGACAGCTCCTTTCCGCCAACATCCGGCAAAATGACTTGGCGTTTCGCTATGAAACCACGACCATTGCTCTCGTTCTTGGCGAGACCGGCGAAAAAGACGGATTGGTCGCAGCCGAAAAACTCAAGAAACTGTTCTCTGGTATTACGGTGTTCGAAAAAGAGGGTCTGCTGCCATTTCATGCCGGTCTGGCAGAAGCTGTGGTGAAACAGCAGTTCGATCCGGTGGACATCGTGACCGAAGTGATTAATCGCGCCGAACAAGCACTGGACTCCGCCGTCGTTCACGGGCCTGAAAAAATCGTGGCATTGGCGGCATCCTTAACCGCCGCCGCAGTCGCCTAGACGCATCTTCTGATTAATCCCAAAGCAAAAAAGATTCCTCGCGAAGAGAGACCGAACCTTTCCGCCATTGGTCAGCTCCGACAAATAAGGAGAACTGCGGTCTGGATACAAACCGGCCTTTGGTGGATTAAATTGCTAGCGCACTGCTAGACTAGCGGTTTTGGCGGCGGATTAAACTTTTTTATGGACATTAGAAAAGTTAGCGTTCTGGGTTGCGGGCTGATGGGATCCGGTATCGCTCAGGTAGCGGCGACTGCGGGGTTCGATGTGATAGTCCTCGAAACCGAACAGAAATATCTGGACAAGGGGTTTGCCGGGATAGAAAAGTCCCTGGCAAAATTCGCCGAAAAGGGGACGTTGAAAGAAACTCCGGATGCAGTTCGTAGCAGACTGAACGGGACGACCAATAAAGAAGAACTGGCGGACTGCGACATTGTTATTGAGGCGATTATTGAGAACTTGGAAGAAAAAAAGAAAATGTACGGCGCCTTGGATAATGTCGTTAAGAAAGATGCGATCTTTGCTTCCAATACTTCGTCCATTTCTATCACTGAACTTTTAACTGCCACAAAGCGTCCCGAGCGTTTCATCGGACTGCACTTTTTTAATCCGGTTCCACTCATGAAGCTAGTGGAAGTGGTGCGCACGATTGCGACTTCCGGCGAAGTGTACGAATCGGCTTATGAATTCGCCAAGAAGCTCGGGAAAGTTCCGGTGCGCGCCAGCGACAAGACTGGATTCATTGTCAATCGGCTGCTCGTGCCATATCTGTTGGACGCGGTTCGGGCTTATGAAGAAGGCGTCGGCTCGATTGAGGATATTGATAACGCGATGAAACTGGGCTGCGGTTATCCCATGGGGCCGTTTACATTACTGGATTTTGTCGGCCTGGAAACAACCTACTACATCACTCACGTCATGTTCGACGAGTTCAAGGACCGCCGCTTCGCTTCTCCACCCCTACTCAAGCGTCTAGTGATGGCGGGGTGGTATGGAAGAAAGACTGGAAAAGGCTTTTACGATTATTCAGATCCGGGTAATCCAAAGGCGAATAAGCTGTAGCACTCAATGCTCTGATGACAAGTCCGCGGTGATTATGACTTTTGAGAACATTCTCTTCGAAACAAGAAATTCGATTTCGTATGTCACCGTTAACCGGCCCAAAGTGCTCAACGCCCTCAATATGGCCACGCTCGAAGACCTGCGGACTGCATTTCATCACATAAAGAAGGACACCAATGTGCGGGTGGTATTGCTGACAGGTTCCGGGGAGAAGGCATTTATTGCGGGCGCGGATATCAACGAACTCGCGACCCAGGATGCCGTGGGAGGCAAAGACTTCACCCACCGCGGACAGAGTGTATTGAATTTAATTGAGAATCTTGGCAAGCCTGTGATCGCCTGCATCAATGGTTTCGCGCTGGGCGGAGGATGCGAACTCGCAATGGCATGCACGATGCGGCTGGCCAGCGATAACGCAAAGTTGGGGCAACCGGAAGTGAAGCTGGGAATTATTCCCGGGCTCGGAGGCTCGCAGCGTCTTCCAAGATTGGTTGGTAAGGGACTAGCGATGCAGATGGTTCTGGCGGGCGAAATGATCTCGGCCCAGGAGGCTTATCGAATTGGATTAGTGAACGAAGTTGTCTCATCTGCGGATTTGATTCCACGTGCCGAAGCTATCGCCCAGAAGATAATTGCGAATGCGCCCCTCGCAGTGCAATACGCAATGGAAGCAGTCAACAAAGGCATGGAAACATCACTCGCTGAGGGACTGTTTCTGGAAGCGGCGCTCTTTGGAGTATGCTGCGCCACTGAAGACAAGAACGAGGGGACAAGAGCGTTTATCGAAAAGCGTCCTCCGCAATTCAAAGGTAAGTGAGGGGAGCGCGCTACGAATAAAACTTCCAGAAACGGATCCGGGCAGGCTGGGCCGCTGAAGCGCCGAGTGGTGGCGCTCGAAGGGAAACTGGACTCGACGGATCTGCGCTTCGCGATAGTGGTGTCCCGGTTCAATGAATTCATCACCGAGCGACTTCTGCATGGTGCCTACGATGGGCTCCTCCGTAGTCGGGCGTCCAAATCGAACATCAAAATTGTTCGTACTCCAGGAGCGTTTGAGATTCCGACCGCAGCACGCACTTTAGCTGAGACCGGGAAGTTCGATGCAATCATTTGCTTAGGCTGCCTGCTGCGAGGTGACACTGCCCACTATGACGTTATCGTCAACGAGGTCACGCGCGGGATAGGGCAATCCGCTCAGGAAACCGGTATTCCTCACGCCTTTGGAGTTCTTACCTGCGAGAATCTCGAACAAGCCATTGATCGTGCCGGATTGAAAATGGGGAACAAGGGACTTGAGGCTGCGCTCGCGGCTGTGGAGATGGCGAATTTAAGGAAAACAATCATGGCTGAGCATTCGACCCCACCGAAGAAATCGCGCTAGCTCTCTTGTAGACTGGTGGCTTGGGTACGCGCCGCAAATCCCGGGAACTCGTTCTACAAATGCTTTTCCAGTCTGATATGGGCAAGCAGCGTCCAGAAGACGTTCGCAAAACGTTCTGGAATGAACGAAGTTCCGTAGGCGCTGATGTGCAGGGATTCGCCGAAGACCTGTTTCAAGTTGCGAATGACCGCAGTTCTGACATCGATGCGTTAATTGAGCATCATGCTGACAACTGGCGCATGGAAAGAATGTCCGCCGTCGATCGAAACATTCTTCGAGCCGCAGTAGCAGAGTTGGTCGGGTTCCCGAATACGCCGAGAGCAGTAATTATTAATGAGGCGCTCGAAATTGCCCGGAAATTTTCTAGTCCCGAGTCGGTGCAGTTCATTAATGGCGTGCTTGACAGCGTCGGCAAGGATTTAGCCCAACCCAAAACAGTGTCCGAAGCAGGCGGGGGCGCTTAAGGGGCGACTGCGATGAGGTCAGGATTGCAGGTGTTTCCGAAGGGCGTGCCCGAGGTTGTTTGGCACAGGCTCAAGGGAAACGGAATCTGTTGAAAGTCGCCTCCCGCAACCGTGCTTACCGCGTGGACGGTACCATCCGACGCTCCCACATATAATAAAGTTCCGTCCGGTAGAAGCGTGGCCCGTAGCGGAATCGCGTTCCCTGCAAGGCTGATGGCGGAGGACGTGTGGTTTGTGATGTTGAAAGTGAGAATTACGCTCAGGGGATTGTTGTTTGCATCGTTCGCGAGAACATAAGCGTTCGTTCCGTCCTCAGAAATAATCAATTGGCGGGGAATAAAATTCCCTCTTCCAAAATTGAAAAATGCTGCCGTATTGGTGACAGTCAGGTCTCCGGGAATCGTGCCCGTCGTGCCTGGGTAAGGTCGAGGAAACGCGCAGCCGCTTCCCATGATGGTTGGAGTAAAAATCTCAACGCCGGACGGTTCGACCGTCAACATTCTTCCATCTGGAATGGGTTGAATCGTCAGAGCTGGCGCACTTGTAGGGGTGGTCTCGACCAAGGGTAACGTGCCCGCAGGCGGATTGTCGCAGGTAGGAACCAGCGACAGCTCTGACGCGATTCCGTCGGAGATGTATCCGAAATTTCCGCTTGGCAAGAAAGCCACCCCCGTAGAAGGAGTCGCAAGCGGAATTGTCTGAAGAGCGTCGACTTTGGAATAGACGTATAGGGTCGTGGTAATCCCGTTGCCGGCCACCACAAATGCTTTCAGGCTGTCCGGTGAAAAATCGGCTGCAACTCCGGTTGTTCCTGCCGTCAACTGAACTGCGGTAGCGCTAGCAAAGGCCGTATCGAAGATAAAAAATTGCGGGCCAGAGGACGGATCTGCTATGTCGGAAACAATCACTTTGCTGCCGTCCGGCGATACCGAAAGTACTTTGCCCACGACAGACGTATTTTGAGTTACTGAAGCTGTTCCAGTCGCACCTAGAAGCATCAATCCCCTTGATCCGAACTCTCCCAGATCGGTTCCCAAGTACCCCTTCTGTCCGTCACGACTTATGACGAGCGAATTAGGAGTTGCGGGCAAAGTAATCGCTGAACCAATTGTGTTGGCTGGGAATGTGATTGGAACGAGCGTTGTGTTGCATCCTGTGACGGACTGGCAGCCATCGCTGGTCACAAAGACCGTCCCCGTTGGAGTGGTCGTGCTACTTAAGGGCGTAACCATGACATCAATTGCCGAGTTTGGATAAATCGGCAATGACGGCTGGAATCCGGTATTGCAAGTAGGCGGCGTGCACGACGCAATCACTGAAGCACCGCCAGGTGCGCTTGCGGCAACAGTTCCGGTGTTGGACGCGGTGCTGGCACCGGCAGTTACCGACGTCGGTTCGGAGGAAGTCCACGTCAATGGAACATCGGTAATTACATTCCCCAGACTGTCAGTGACGGTGGCCGTTATGGTCAACGTAGTGCCCGCAGCGGCGGTTACAAAGTTTCCACTGCCCCCGTTCACCGAGAGGGTAATCGATTGTACTGGGCAGGTAATGAAGGTGAAGGGCTGGCTATTTACCCCACCGACGGATGCAAATGCAGTGGTCACCCCCGGATCCCCCGCCGTTGCCTGCGCCTGACTGGGGAGCAATCCACTGCGGGTGGAATCCAAGGTGACCACCTGAGAGTTCACGACGACCCAGGTGAATTGCCCCACAGATGACGTAATGTCCACTCCTCGACTGAGGGCTTTAGCCGCATAATTGAAAACCTGTCCCTTGGTTAAGCAAGGTGTGCCGGGGCTGTTTTGGTTAGGCAAGCCACTGATGGAAAGACTGTCGATGTGTTGATGAACGTAAATTGTGGTGGGTGGGCTGCTGACTCCGGAAGCGATGGCGGTAACTTGAGCTACGCCAACAGGGCCGGGCGTACAAACCTGGGGACTACTTATTGAGTCCCAAGTGCCGGCGCACGCGATTCCATTGGCAGCGACCGTGACTACTGCCGTATTGTTGGAGACGTAAGACACAGGTTCGCTGATTGGGCTTTTTGACGCATCCTGTGGGGTCGCAGTAAAAGGTAAAGTGGCGCCAACGTCTATTGAAGCCGTGGGGGTCGGTCTCAATCCGATCATCGCCGGAACAGGATTGTTAACAACGTTTACGGCACTACTACCACCACCACAGCCGGGTAAAAAACAAGTCAGCGAAATGGTGAGGAAGATCCCCGCAATCACAATGACCGACCTACCCATTCATCCTCCTCGCCTGACGGTTATGGCGAGCACGTTTGCAATCACAATTCAAAATTAGGAAATCCAGTTTAGAGTCTGAGATTCTTTTCAGCAAGGTTAGATGCCTATCGGGGGCTTGTTCGCTGGAAATCACGGGCGGAGCGTCAAAAATGTTCACAGCTCCGCCTGGCGGCTGCAATGAAATTTAATGCCGCAAAAGCCACATCAGCCATCCGGCCGCGAATACGCCTCCCACAAACATCGCGAAGCAATACAACCCATAGCGAAATTGGTCGCGGGCAGTGTTGCGTTGGGTGATGCCGAAGACAACAGAAGCAAATACCGAGAAAAGTATTGCAACATTGAAATGGGATGGAGCCACGATCACGATTTTTTTCCCACCGAGATGTGGTAAGCGTCGGCGACGCTGATGAAGTTCAAAAGTCCGGCTACAATCAGGAATTTAGTTCCGTAATCGGCGGTGGCTTGCGCAATGGAGCCCTGTCCCAAGTCCATTACACGGCTGACAATGTAGAGTCCGCCTGCGCCTATGTCACCGACAAATCCCAGAATGTCGAGAATATCTCCGCCGTTCGGCCGGTAGATGCGACCGTCCATCAGCAAGCCCAAAATAAACATGGTGACGATGGACGCCATAAGCAGTACGCCGCGAATCCACCGCCTCTGGATCAGGTGACCAGCTCCGGGAATAAGCCAGCCTACCGCTGGCGCAACAATCGACATGGTGCTGATTGGCGGAGCTAATTCTGCACCTGCCGTGGAAGCTTTTTTATCGGACGATGAAATTGCCATTCAGATGATCACGATTTCCCGTTGAATTCTACCAGTTACTTCCGCAGCATGGGCACGAACCAGCACGTTCACCTCGGTGCGGATGCCGAACTCCGGCAGGTAAATGCCGGGCTCGATGGAAAAGCAGGAATTGGGAAGAATCTGCCGCTCATCGTGGATTTCGAGGTCATCCATATTGGCGCCATTGGCATGAACGTCAGTCCCGATCGCATGTCCGGTCCGATGAATGAAATAATCTCCGTACCCCGCTTTTTCAATGTGGGTGCGGACCGCGCGGTCAACCTCCCAACCGGCAATTCTTTTTTTCGCTGATACAGCCTCGCGCACTGTATTCACGCCTACATCCCTGGCGTCCCGAGCCACGTTAAAAACTTGGAGCAACTTTTCTGGTGGGGACTTTCCTACGAAGCCGATCCATGTAATGTCGTAGTAAACCGCGTCAGGAGTATTCTTCTTCGCCCATACGTCGAGCAGCACACAATCACCTTCGCGAATCGGAGCCGAATTCTCGGCATGAGGCTCATAGTGCGGATTTCCACTATTGCGATTGACCGCGACGATTGGCGCATCATCGCAGATGAGGTTTTCGCGAGCGAACGCTTCCAGGAACCATTGTTGAATTTCAAACTCATGGGTGCCACCGTTGCGGGCACGGTGTCCTATTTCCTGAAAAGATGCTGCAGTAATCTTGTCGACTGAATCCCGAGCAGCGTAGTGAGTTTCGATTTGTTTATCGGTCCAGGTGGCTTCGAATAGAGCAATCAGATCGGCGGAACTGACAACATTTTTCCCCAAGCCTCGGATTAACTCCATAGTTCCAGCATCGACAAGGGAAATAGTAAAGACCGAATTGTTCGGAGAATATTGCATGGCGATGTCGCGGTAATTCGCGAGCATGCCCTTTATCTTGTCGAATAGTTCCTGCCATCCCGCGTACTGATTTTTCTGTCCCGGGAGGGAATCGAGATGTCCCGCTTCGATCTTGTGGACCAACTTCTGCGGTTCTCCCTGGGAGGGTATGAAGTAGAACCAGCGCCTGGTAACCATCAGGCTTTGAGGCAATTCAAGAACCCGATACGCGATGGGATCGCGATGGTGGTGATCGTAAAAAAGCCAGCCGTCGATGTTACGCTCGCGCAGAGCGGCTTGTATTGCTTCCAACTTCATGGGCAAGAGTTCATTCTAAATTACTGTTTAGGTTTGGGCGAATTTAGCGAGATCCTCAGTTCAAGTCGGCTTTGAATTTAGCCGTTAGTAGTGCTCGCCAGGAAAATCTAGTTTCCTTCCGTGTCCAGGTTTCTCTCCCCGAAGATGGCGGTTCCGATGCGCACGCAGGTTGATCCTTCTTCAATCGCGACTTCAAAATCGTGCGACATGCCCATCGACAGCACGTCCATGTCAACTCTTGGAAGTTGTCGCGCTGCGATCTGATCCCGGAGTTCGCGTAGCTTGCGGAAATACGGACGGGCTTTTTCCGGATCCTCCGCGAAGGGAGGCACGGTCATCAGTCCGCGAAACTCCAAATGCTCCAAGTTAGAAGCCGACCGGAGAAGGTTTTCCAACCCGGGAGAATCGGACTGCACTCCAGTTTTCGCCGATTCACCTCCGACATTTATTTCGATCAAAACACTGATCTTTTTCTCTAATTTGCCAGCTGCGAAATTGATTTTCTCTGCCAGGCGAACCGAATCCAGGGAATCAATGACATCAAATAGCTCGACCGCCGTCGCCACCTTATTCGTCTGGAGATGGCCAATCATGTGCCATTCAGCTCCAGGTAAATCCCGCAATAACGGTACCTTCGCGGCAAACTCTTGCACTCGGCTTTCCCCAAGCACTCGCAGCCCCGCACTATAAGCTTGCCGAATATGGTCGGGTTCGACCGTTTTCGTCACCGCCATCAACGTTATGTCACTGGGATTGATATGACGGTGCAGTGCGGATACCGCTATTCGCTGTTGCAGGCGGGTGATAATTTTCGGAATCGACATGGGCGCAGGCCATCAGTCGCGGCGACCGATTCTGTCCTGTACTTGCAGCAGGAGCAAAAGAAGAGGGCGGAGGTTTTCGTCCGCCCGTATGGTGAATCCTATCGGGCTGCCAGAGCAGGTTCATGCTGTCCGGACTTAAAAGCTTCCAATCGCTTATTGATCTCGTCCCAGTTCACCACATTCCACCAGGCCGCCAGATATTCGGGACGGCGATTGTTGTATTTCAGATAGTAAGCGTGTTCCCAGACGTCATTGCCCAAAATTGGAAACAGGCCTTGCGAGATCGGATTGTCCTGGTTGGGAGTGCTGACGATCTGCATGTCGCCGCCAGATTTTCCGGCAAGCCAAACCCATCCGCTGCCAAACTGTTTCACGCCGGCTTCGTTGAATTTCGTTTGAAAGTCTTTAAAGTTGCCAAAAGATTTTGTGATGGCATCGGCAATGGGACCGCTGGGGTCGCCCCCGCCTTTGGGCTTCATGATCTTCCAAAACATGGTGTGATTTACGTGTCCGCCGCCATTATTACGGACCGCGCCGCGAATGTCCTCAGGAATGGCGTTGAGATCGCGAATCAAATCTTCAGCGCTCTTATTCTGCAGCTCGGGATATTTTTCCAGCGCCGCATTCAGATTTTTAACGTAGGCGGCATGGTGCATATCGTGATGCAACTTCATAGTTGCGGTATCGATCACCGGCTCAAGGGCCGAATAGTCGTAAGGCAGGGGGGGTAGTTCATGTGCCATATTTTTTCCTCCAAAGATGCGCCCTCTATTGTCTCTGAAATTGGCGGGCTTTGCACGTTGGGTTCAGCGCGAGATTTTTTTGCGGCAGCCGGCGAGATAAGCAGATAATCTAAAACAAATATTATGAGTGAAGCATCCGCGGCGCAGACCTCAAAGAAAGCCAGCAAAAGGCGATTCCGGCGGTATCCCGTCGACATTAGAGTTGCGGTGAGCGTATTCCGTTCCGGAAAAACATATTCCTTGTGGGGACGGTCCAACGAATTCGGAGAAGATGGAATTGGCATCACACTGACCGGAGAGATCCAGCCAGAAGAAGTTGCCTTCCTGGAGTTTACCGTTCCGATGGAAAAGAAAGAGCTCAAGATACGAGCCATCGTCCGCTACCGGGATGGTTTGCGGCACGGGTTCGAGTTCCTCACCCGCACTCCGGAGCAAGTGGAAACTATTAAACGAATTTGCGAGAGCCTTGCCTTGCGGAGTTAGTCATGCCCGTACTATCCCATCAGCATGCCACCGTTGACGTTCAATACGTGTCCGGTGATGTAGGAAGCTTCCTCGGATGAAAGAAAGGCGACCGAATTGGCTACATCTTCGGGAGTGCCCATGCGCGCGAGTGGGGTCATCTTCAGAGCATTCTCCTTCAGTTCCGCTGGAAGAGTCGAAGTCATTGCGGTTTCGATAAATCCCGGGGCAACCGCGTTGCAGGTTATATTGCGCGATCCGACTTCGCGCGCCATAGCCATCGTAAGTCCGATCAAACCTGCCTTAGACGCTGCATAGTTCGCTTGGCCAGCTTGCCCCATTTGCCCAAAAATTGAGGCGATGTTGATGATGCGTCCCCAGCGTTGTTTCAGCATGGAGCCAATGACCTGCTGAATGCAAAGGTATGCGGAAGTCAGATTGGTATTGAGAACCGAATCCCAATCGGCCCTCTTCATTCGCATAACAAGTTGATCGCGTGTAATGCCGGCATTATTTACCAGGATGTCGATTTTTCCAAACTGAGCCAGTGCGGCCTTGAAGACAATCTTGATCTGGTCTTCGTCGGCGACGTCCACGGTAAATGGAACACAGTTTCCCCCGGCGGAGGCGATGTCCTTGGCCAACTCGTCTAGGTTTTCACGATTGCGTGCGGCAGCGGCGATGGTTGCTCCAGACTTCGATAATCGAATTGCACAGGCGCGGCCGATTCCCTGAGAAGCTCCGGTAACCAGGGCTACGCGACCTGAGAGATCCATGTTTTATTCTCCAAACGAGAGACGGTGAATTATAACTGCCACGAAAGCGGCGCGTGAAGAAAGCCGCCTCGGTTACGATGACTGGATGAATAAATCCGCTCTGACTGCACCCAGTGGTACCGGCATTGTTGCAATTGCTACTAGAGGAGCCAGCCGGCTTAAGCAGGGACACGTCTGGGTCTATCGTTCTGACATTCTTTCGGCTGAGAGCGTTCTCCCTGGATCTCTCGTGAGCGTGACGGACCAGCGCGGCAAATTTCTCGGCTCAGCTCTTTACAGCAGTTCATCTCAAATTGCGATCCGAATGATTTCGGACGAACCCGTCCACGACCTGCCAGGTGTAATGCAGAAAAGAATTCGCGATGCCGTCGCCTACCGCGAAAAAGTTGTCCACAACTCTGACGCATACCGGCTGATATTCAGCGAGGCAGACTTTCTTCCCGGCCTGATTGTGGATCGCTACAACGACATATTATCCATTCAGATTCTGACTCAAGCTATGGATTCTGCCCTCCTTCGCGAGACCGTGGTGACTGAACTTACAAAGCTCAATCCCGCCGCGATCGTTGAGCGGGTTGATCCCCATATCCGCGAGTTAGAACAACTCCCGGCGCGCATGACGGGGCCGATGCTGGGGGAAAAAACCAGCACTATAGTTGCGATGAATGGCGTTCGATTTCACTACGACGCGTTGCACGGTCAAAAGACCGGAGCATTCCTGGATCAGCGGGAAAACTATGCCGCAGCCGCACAACTCGCGAACGGCGAGGCTCTCGATGTTTTCTGCTACCACGGCGGGTTCGCCCTCCATCTGGCAGAGAAGTGTTCTGCCGTGACCGGCGTTGACAGTTCCCGTCCCGCATTAGAGCAAGCCGAGAAAAATGCCGCGTTAAATCGACGAGAAATTGAGTGGATCGAAGCCAACGCTTTCGACCTGCTGCGCGATTATTCCACCAACGGAAAGAAATACGACACTATCGTTCTCGACCCTCCCGCGTTCGCTAAGAACAAGCAAACTCTGGACACCGCATTAAGGGGCTACAAAGAACTCAATCTTCGGGCGTTGAAAATGCTTCGGCCTGGTGGAGTCTTGGTGACATGTTCGTGTTCTTATCACGTCAGTCAGGCGGACTTCGTCGGACTAGTTGGGCAAGCAGCTCTGGACGTCCGCAAAAATATCCGAGTAATAGAGGGCAGAGGGCAGGCAAAGGATCATCCGACGCTTCTTGGCGTGCCAGAAACGTCATATCTGAAGTGCCTAATAATTGCGACTTAAATTTTTGGTAACTTAACTAACTGAAGATAAACCACTTTTATGTATTGACAGTAACTCACTCATATTTTATGATGTGTTCACACTAATTGCCGACAGCATTCGGCATAAGACTTTTAGGAGGACAAGATGACAGTTATTACCCGCTGGGATCCATTTCACGAGTTCAGCACCCTACAGGACCGTATGAACCGCCTATTCCGCAATTCCTATGGCTCCGAGGGCCAGCAGGAGGCATTGACGACCTCGACCTTTGCGCCATTGGTGGATGTTTACGAAGATGAGCACCACATCCAGTTGAAGATTGAAGTTCCGGGAATCGAGGAGAAGGACATTGACGTCCGCATTGAGAACAACACACTGACCGTGCACGGGGAGCGCAAGTTTGAAAAGGAAGAAAAAGAAGAGAACTTCCGCCGCGTGGAACGGCAGTACGGTAGCTTCACCCGGTCATTCACCCTGCCGAATACTGTTGATCCAGAACAAGTGCAGGCCAACTACGATAAGGGCGTTTTAAAGATCAGCCTCTCGAAAAAGGCCGAATCGAAGCCGAAGCAGATCAAAGTAAATGTCGGCAGCGAAAAGACACTCGAAGGCAGGCAGCCCAAAAGCACTGGACAGGCAGCATAAGACACGCGAAGCAAGCGGGTATTTGCCTGCTGAATCAAGTTCAGCATCTACAATACCGGGAGGCAGCTGCAAAGCGTCTCCCGTTTGTTTTGTAACGGGACATGACATCCTGAGATAGCAGGGGGGGTGGCATTTATGGCGATACGTTTTGACAAACTGACTCTGAAAGCTCAAGAGGCAATTCAGACCGCCGGCAACCTGGCCTCTGAGCATGGCAATCCTGAGCTCCTGCCGGTTCATCTACTGGCGGCGCTGATTGAGGATCGCGAGGGCATTGTTTCGCCTCTGCTGGAGAAGATAGGCATCACGCCTTCTGCTTTGTTGCAAGAGTTGCGCGCGGAAATTGAGCGCTTGCCAAAGCTATCGGGCGGAGGCGCGGCCCAACCGACCATGTCGACTCCCCTTGATCGACTTCTGGAGCAGGCATTCAGGGAGGCTGCTAATTTCAAAGACGAGTATGTTTCGACGGAGCACCTACTGCTTGCCGCGACGCAGCTGAAGCGTGATTCAGCTGGAAGCCTGCTGGCCCAGCATGGGGCGACACACGACGCGATCCTGAAAGCTCTAACCGCCGTCCGCGGGTCGCAGAACGTAACCGATCAGAATCCGGAAGCAAAGTATCAGGCCCTCGAACGCTATGCCCGTGACCTTACCGAGCAAGCGCGCCGAGGAAAACTTGATCCAGTAATTGGACGCGATGAGGAAATTCGACGGGTAATACAGGTGCTTTCCCGCAGAACCAAAAATAATCCGGTGCTGATTGGCGAGCCTGGAGTCGGCAAGACCGCTATCGTCGAGGGACTGGCACGGCGAATCATTTCCGGCGACGTTCCTGAAGCACTGAAAAACAAACGGGTGGTGGCGCTCGATCTTGGAGCCATGCTAGCAGGGGCGAAGTATCGCGGAGAATTTGAAGACCGATTAAAGGCAGTCCTGAAGGAAATTGAAGATTCCTCGGGGCAGATCATTCTCTTTATCGACGAGCTTCACACACTTGTGGGAGCGGGCGGTGCTGAAGGGGCGATTGACGCCTCCAACATGCTTAAACCCGCTTTGGCTCGGGGAGAATTACGTGCTATTGGCGCGACCACGCTCAATGAATACCGCAAATACATCGAAAAAGACGCCGCCCTGGAACGGCGCTTCCAGATCGTTTTTGTGGGCGAGCCCAACGTCGAAGACACCATCGCCATACTGCGCGGATTAAAGGAACGGTACGAAGTTCATCACGGCGTTCGCATCAAAGATTCCGCCATTGTTGCGGCCGCGACTCTTTCGCATCGCTACATTTCCGACCGGTTTCTGCCAGACAAAGCCATTGATCTGATCGATGAAGCTGCAGCGTCGCTGCGCATTCAGATCGATTCGCTTCCGACTGAGATCGATCAGTACGAACGGCGGGCTACACAACTGGAAATCGAGCGTCAGGCATTGAAAAAGGAGGACGACCGCAACTCACGGGAACGTTTGTCGATTATCGACCGCGAACTTGCTGAGATTCGCGAGAAATCGGATGCGCTGAAAGCCAACTGGAAGCGGGAAAAAGAACTCATCGCTCGCGCCCGGCAGCTGAAGGAAAAAATCGAGCAGCTAAAGTTGGAAGAGCAGGCAGAAGAACGCAAAGGAAATCTGCAACGGGTCGCTGAAATCCGCTACAGCCTTCTCAAGCAAGCGGAAGACGAATTGGCGAAGGTTACCGGAAAGGCTGCGAAGGGCGAAGCTGTGACAGCGCGAATGTTGAAAGAAGAAGTGGACGAAGAAGATGTGGCGAAGATCGTCTCCAAGTGGACCGGCATTCCAATTTCGAAGATGCTCGAGGGCGAAGTCAAGAAGCTGATCACTATGGAAGATCGTCTGCGGCATCGTGTGGTCGGCCAGGATACGGCGTTGGAACGAGTTGCCAATGCCATCAGGCGTTCCCGCGCAGGGCTTAGCGATCCCAAACGCCCCATTGGCTCTTTTATTTTTCTCGGACCCACAGGCGTGGGGAAGACTGAACTGGCTCGCGGCCTGGCGGAATTCTTATTCGATGACGAGCGCTCTCTGATCCGGATCGACATGTCGGAGTACATGGAGAAGCATGCGGTTTCGCGGTTAATTGGCGCTCCTCCCGGGTATGTTGGTTACGAAGAGGGCGGGCAACTTACCGAGCAGGTTCGGCGGCGTCCCTATGCCGTCATTCTTTTCGACGAGATTGAGAAGGCGCATCCGGATGTTTTCAATGTGCTGCTGCAAATTATGGACGATGGTCGCCTGACAGATGGTAAAGGCCGCACCGTGGATTTCAAGAACACTGTCATCATTATGACGTCGAATCTGGGTTCGTCTTATCTTCAAGCAGAGAACCTTTCGACGCCGGAGGACTTCGAAGCTGCCAGCAAGCAAGTGATGAACATTCTTCACGGACATTTCAAGCCGGAATTTCTTAACCGGGTGGATGACATTATTATTTTCCGTCCGTTGGGCAAGGAACAGCTAATGAAGATTGTCGATCTCCGGCTGGAAGATCTGCGACGATTGTTGGCCGACCGCAAGATTTCTATCGAGTTGAGCGATGCGGCGAAGGATCTTCTGCTGACTGAAGGTTTCGATCCGAACTTCGGCGCACGCCCTCTTAAGCGTGCCATCCAAAAAGTGATTCAGGATCCGTTGGCTATGAAGATTCTCGATGGTGAAGTGCTGCACGGAGACCATGTAATTGTTGACGCCAGCGGAGGCAAAGTAATGTTTGAGATCAGTCAAAGAGCCCGGGAGAAGGAAGGCGTTACCGCTTCCACGGTATAGAACGGATTCACCCCATCGCGCCGTGGAAAGCATCGCTGTCTCTTCGGCCAGCATCTCTACCAACGCATGTCCTCACCGGACATAATTATCATCGGAGCGGGGGTTGCCGGAGTCTCCGCGGCGATTGATTTGTCTCGGGCAGGTTTGACCGTAGCCGTTCTCGAAGCGCGGAATCGGATTGGCGGCCGGGTCTTCCCAATACGCGATTCTGAATCCAACGAGCCAATCGAACTTGGCGCTGAATTCATACACGGACTGCCTCCGGAGATTTGGCTTCCTCTCCAAGAACATAAAATCCCCGTAGCGGAGGTTGAGGGAGACAATTGGTGTGTGCGCGCCGGAAATCTTTGTTCGTGCGACTTTTTTGGCGACGTAGATGACATTCTCAAGAAAATGGACGATCGGCCCCGAGACCGATCGTTTATTCAATTTCTGGAGCGGAACTTTCCTAATCCGAACGGCGACCCCAAATTAGAAGAAATCAAAGCTCACGCTCGCGGCTACGTCACTGGATTTAACGCAGCTGACCCCATCAAGGTCAGCGTCAATTGGCTGGTCGAGGGGATGCGAGCGGAGGAGCAGGTCGAAGGCGAACGAGCGTTTCGAATCGCCGATGGGTACGGCAAATTTCTGGACATTCTGCGCCAGCAATTTAACGATGGCGACATCTCATTGAATTTGAACCATGTCGTCCAGAGCATTAAGTGGAGCAAAGGTAAAGTTCAAGTCATAGGACGCGCCGGAAAGCCTCAATTTACCCTCCACTCGCCACGATTATTGGTGACCCTCCCTCTCGGTGTTTTACTTGCAAGTTCGAAGGAAAGAGGCGCAGTTCATTTTTCGCCGGGCCTCCCCTCATCCAAGCAGCAGGCGCTCGATAAGCTCGCAATGGGTCACGTAATCCGCGTCAACCTTCAATTTCGCGAGCGATTCTGGGACAAACTGCATCCCCCTGATGACAAATCCAAGACCCTATCGAAACTAAGTTTTCTTTTCTCCGACGACCAGTTCTTTCCCACTTGGTGGACGAGAATGCCATTCCAATCGGCGGTGATCACTGGATGGGCGCCATTCAAAGCCGCCGATCGCCTCTCCGGGAAGAATGCGCGATTCGTAGCTGATCAGGCCCTTGCCACGCTGAGTAAATTATTGAAACTTCGGAAAACCGAGATAGAAAAACTGCTGCTGAAGGCTCATTTTCACGACTGGCAAAGCGACCCATTTTCGCGCGGAGCCTACAGCTATGTGAAAGTTGGCGGTAAGCATTCACCAGAAAGACTTGGGAGGCCCGTGGACAAAACTATATTTTTTGCGGGCGAGGCTACGGACGTTACGGGACACATAGGAACCGTCCACGGAGCAATTGCCAGTGGAAAACGAGCCGCAAAGGAAATATTGACGAGTTGAAACGTGATCTGCTCGCGTGCTCGGATCAATCGAACCTACTCCGGCCGCTCTAAAACCGCTACCAAAGATTGTGACATCTGCCCTTGTTCACAGGGTGACTTGACGCCTAAGCTCACTCACAATGGCACGAATTTTATCCGTTGTGTTGCTTGCTTGCGGTATCGCGTCCGCCGCCTCCAAAGGTCACGTAATTGGATTCGGCAAGCCGATCTCGGCGAAATGGTATGTCGGCCCGGATGAAGATCATCCTGTGGATCTCAAAATTCGCGCGTTGTATGTCGATAGCCGGCTCAAAGAATTTGCTGTGGGTCCTGCCCACGATGTTAGCGATCATGTCTTTGTAGTGAGACAAGTCTTCCATTTGAATGATGCGCTGTCAGGGGAGGCGGAGGCTCCACGTTGGCGCTGGCAACGCGGTGGATGGCTTCTGGTGGACCGGGTCACTGGCCACATTTCCGCCATCAATCTGCCGGAGTTCGATACCTATTATTCGTCCGCAAGCTGGTATCGCGATTACGTTGCGTATTGCGGTTTTGGTGAGGACGGCAAAAAAGCTTTCGCGGTCGTGGCACAGTTGGGAAGGCGTAAAGCCATCTTAAAAAAGCCTGTTGATAATGTTGCGGTTCGCGATGAGAAGGACCATTCAGTCACGACCGACCTACCGGACTCCGGTTGCGAGGCTCCGGTGTGGCATCGTCAACCTGCCCGCATTACCTTCGTGACAAAAGCGGGGGTAGCCACCACGTATTTCATCCGAGGACACGATGCCGGACAAGCGGAAGAAAATGGCGACGGTAATTCACAGGAAGACAGTCAGTGAGCCAGACCGAATGCTATAAGAACAAGCTACGATTTATGTGACGTACGAAATCGAAGGCTACGAAAAGCAAGAATGCGGTTGCGAGAAAGACGCTGAAGTTCCAGCGATTGCGGATTTGCGGAACAGCAATAAGCCGTCTCGCCAATACAAATCCTAGAATGAGACCGGTAAGCAACCCCCCAATGTGAGCCGAATTGTCGATACCCGCGCCGACCGCCCCGAACAACAAGTTGTATCCGGCGAAAGTGACCAGGCTCTTCATGGTGCCGCGAACAGCCTCTTTCGGAATAGGAAGGCGTCCATAGTAAAGCGCTGTGATGAGAGTTCCCGCCAGTCCAAAAATGGCTCCTGATGCGCCGGCTCCAACTACCAACGGATGCCACCACAGGCTGGCAAGGCTACCCGCGACCCCGCATGCAGTGTAGGTCAGCACGTAGGTTCGACGATCAAAAATTCTTTCCGCGAGAATACCCAGACTCCAGAGGCACCACATATTCAAGCCGATATGCAGAACTCCGATATGAACGTAATTCGAGGCAAGGAGCCGCCAAGGCTGGGCTCCCAGCGACAGAGGGCCGTAGTTAGCTCCCCACTTGATCAGTTGCGTGATATTAGGACTTTGAATCGGCACGCCGGAAACAGCCATGGCCAGAAAGACGAGAACATTGATCCCGACCAGAACCGTAGTGACTGGTGGATAGTTGCGAACGATCGGCCGGGCAGGTGCAGGGGTGGTTGGCGCTGGTCCGACGGCATGACACGTCGATTGCGTTGGCGCGGCACTCGGCGCACACGTTTCTCTGGCTTCCGAATAACGATGGTTTTAATTGTCGTCCGCAACTGATGCAGTTGGCCATTCAGGACTTTAGCCGACTGGATGTTCGTTGGCTTGCGGCTGTGGAAGGCATCTCAGCTCGCGCGGCCCTCAGGTCGCCATTCAGTTCATCGAGGATGGTCATAGGAAGCTCAGGATTCCACTCTTCTAACTGCTGTTCGTCGATACCGCTGTTCAGGACGATCCCAGGGCGGAGATCATCGGCGAACGCCATGTTGAAATCTCCTTCGACATACTGTGTGTCGCCAACTTTCCTTCCGGTGTGGGCATCGTAAACCCGACGGCTCGAACTTCCCTTTGCGTTGACGAAGGCCAGAAATACTTCGCCAACTTCCGGAAAATCGGGACGATAGACCCAGGCGCGATCCACATGAGCTTTGGGACGAACGCGACGCTTTGCAGTTAAGCTGGGACGCTCTTCGGCAATTCCGGTCGCCGGGTCGAAATACAGAATTCGTTGACAAGATTCGCAGACCACAAGCTGCCCGCTGCGGACCTCATTGTAGGTTTGGGGCCGCAGCATAACCTGACATCCCATGCACTTTTGATCGCGCACTTCCGCCAATCCGGTGCCGCGAAATTTCAGTACACGATCATAGTGCCGCAACATGTCCGGACTGACGCCGGATCGGGCCGCGTCTCGTTTCGAATTCCATGATGCCAACTGCTTCTCGTCTTCGGCGGTCCCTTCGCGGGCCTCGTTCTTTTCTTTTTCTATTTCGGCCATTTCGGCCTTGAGCTTGGCTTCCGCTGCCTTCACATCTTTTTCGCGAGCCTCCGCGTTCACCATCAGGTCGAGAATCTTGTCTTCGTTCGCGCGAACTTCCTCTTCGGCAAACTGAATCTCCTGCATCAACGCCTTATACTGATCATTGGTTTTCACCGCCAGCGACTGATCGCGATACTTGGAGATTTTCTGCTGAACATCCTGGATTGCACTCTCGTATTTCCGTCGGGCGGCTTCGTCAGCCTTGACCGCAGCTTTCGCATTTTCAAGATGCGCGCGGGTCCCGGCGAGTCGTTGCTCAATGAGCGCAATGCGCTTTGGAAAAGCGGCAATTTCATCTCGAAGACGCAGGATTTCGCGGTCGATCTGCTGTAATTCGCTTAGATGTTCGACGTCTGGAAGCATGTCGGGAATGGCTCTGATTTTAGCATGCGATGTGATTCATCGAAGCCGGGGAGACGAATGCCCACACTGTAAGGAGAAAGGCAATTATTCAGGAGGACGGACAATGCAGCGCATAACTCTCGGAGATTTCGAAATCACCTCAGTCTCTGATGGCACTTACTACTTGGATGGTGGAGCGTACTTTGGCATTGTTCCAAAAGTTATGTGGCAAAAAAAGGTTGCTGCCGACGATGTGAACCGGGTCGTAACAGGATTGAACTCCGTGGTTGTGCGTACTGGAGATCAGACAGTATTAATTGAGACAGCAATCGGCGACAAGTTGTCCGACAAAATGATCGGTATTTATGGCCAGCCCGCACGGTTGCTGGAGGACTTGCAAGCCGCGGGAATTTCGCCAGAGGAGATCGACATTGTGATCAACACTCATTTGCATTTCGATCACTGCGGATGGAACACAATTCGTCGCGGCGATAGCATTGTCCCAACTTTTCCGCGAGCGAAATATTACGTGCAGGAAGGCGAATGGCAGTATGCGCAGCATCCATCGGAACGCGACGCGATCTCATATATCAGTGATAATTACGATCCTCTGGTGCGAAGTGGACAGATGCAGCTTTTGCGGGGAGATCGGGAGATCGTCCCTGGAATCTCGGTCCAACTTTTTCCCGGACATACTCGCGACATGCAAGCGGTGATTTTGCGGAGCGGTGGCAAGACGGCATGCTACATCTCGGATTTGATCCCGACTACGGCGCATCTTCCGGTGGCCTGGGGCATGGCTTTTGATCTCTATCCACTCGAAGTTATCGAGAATCGGAAGCGCTACTATGCGCAGGCAATTCCTGAAAAATGGCTCACCATGTTTACCCATGACCCGGGAATGCCATGGACCTTGCTGGCGAAAGACGAAAAGGGAAAGATCGGTATCGCGGTTTAGCTTTCTGGCTCGACTCGCGGCAACCGCACAATTTCAATGAGACCCGTCTTTGAGTGGAACATCGGTCGCCGGATGGTATCGCTGGGAAGACGCACCTTGGTCATGGGCGTAGTCAACGTCACCCCAGACTCCTTTTCCGATGGAAGCCTTTTTCTAGATAGCAAAAGCGCAATTAATCATGCCTTGAAACTGATGGACGATGGCGCCGAGATCGTCGACATCGGCGGAGAATCGACGAAACCCGGTGCAAAGCCCCCAGTCCCTGAGTCCGAAGAACTAGAGCGAGTGATTCCGGTTATTACGGAAATCCGAAAAATGCGTCCCGACGCACTGATTTCAGTCGATACCTACAAAGCCGAAGTCGCGCGCAAGGCAATCGAATCGGGCGCAGATATAGTCAACGACGTCAGTGGATTCCGTTGGGATCCGAAAATGTTAAAGACAATCGCCGAGTTGCCGTGCGGGGCCATTTTGATGCATTCCCGCGGACGTCCGGAGGAGTGGCATTCGCTGCCACCGATCTCCGACATCGTGGTACAGGTAAAGCGCGAATTGAGTCAATGGGTCGAAGCCGCAATTACTGGCGGAGTGAAACGAGATCGAATTGCGCTAGACCCTGGATTTGGATTCGGAAAGAACTTCGAAGAAAATTACCCATTGTTGAGAAGATTTGACGAATTTCATCAGCTTCGCTATCCCTTGGTAGCGGGGGTCTCGCGGAAATCATTTATCGGACGAGCGTTGGCACGGCAGGGGAAAGATGCAGCTTTGTCCGATCGAATCTTCGGGACCGTAGCAGCGGAGACCGCGATCATTCTGAAGGGAGCTCATATCGTTCGTACACACGATGCGAAGGCTTGTGTGGAAGCAGCGCGAATTGCCGACCTTATGACTTAGAAAATTAGAAGTTGCGTCTTTGACGGACTGGTATTCATGTAATCCAGAGTTTGACGTTTGACCGAGAGAAATTCAGCGACTAGGATTTCAATGCGGAGCAAATTCAACTTGCTCTTCCTTTACATGGCTTCGCCGGGGCCAGTACACTACTCGTTCCTTTCGGCATTCCAGGAGGCTTATGGCTACAACGACTAAAGCTGAAGTGGTGGAAAAAGTAAAACAGATCATTAGTGAGCAGTTGGGAGTAGAAGAAAGTGAAGTTACCCCCAGCGCTGCCTTCGCTGATGATTTGGGAGCGGATTCGCTCGACCAGGTGGAGTTAGTAATGGCGCTGGAAGAGGCTTTCACGATCGAGATTTCGGACGAAGAGGCGGAGAAAATCCGTACCGTGCAAGACGCCATCAACTTTGTAGAGAAGCACGCTAAGGTCAAAGCCTAAGCAGCATCGGCGACACGTTTATGGGTCCGTCAAAATTATCGCATCCCGCGAATCAGCACCAGCGTCTTTAACATTCGAGAGGCAAGGAGACTGAATGGCAGCGACAGAAGAGAAAGTAAAGCAAATCATCGTCGAGCAACTCGGCGTGGACGAAGGCGAAGTAACCATGAATGCTTCCTTCGTGGACGACCTGGGTGCAGATTCGCTTGACACCGTTGAACTGGTGATGGCCTTCGAGGAAGCCTTTGAGATTGAGATTCCTGACGAAGACGCGGAGAAGATCCGCACCGTGCAGGACGCGGTGGATTACATCGGCAAGCACGCGAAAGGCGGGAAGTAGTTGGGACGAAGGGTCGTCGTTACTGGGATAGGCTTAATTTGCGGGGTAGGAAACAACACCGAAGAGGTGTGGAAGAATCTTCTAGCCGGCAAGAGTGGCGTAGCGCGAATTACGCAATTTGATCCTACACAATTTGCTTGCCAAATCGCCGCGGAAGTCAAGAATTTCGACCCGCTGAATTTCGTTGAAAAAAAAGAACTGAAGAAGATGGGCCGCTTTATTTATCTGGCATTGGCGGCCACCGATGAGGCTATGAGGGCATCGGGCCTCACGGTCACTGCGGAACTAGCGGACAGGACCGGGGTCCACATTGGTTCCGGCATCGGGGGATTCGACGTCATCGAGCGGGAACATTCCAACCTGCTCAATGGCGGCCCACGCAAGATTTCTCCTTTTTTTATTCCTGCAGCTATTGTTAATCTCGCCGCTGGACACGTGAGCATCCGCTATAACGCGAAAGGTCCCAACGAAGCTACATGCACGGCCTGCACCTCCAGCGCGCATTCTGTAGGCGACGCTTTCAAAATCATCGCGCGTTGCGACGCGGATGTGATGATTGCGGGAGGGACGGAAGCCGCAATTACACCCATGGGTGTCGGAGGATTCGCAGCAATGCGAGCGCTTTCAACCCGAAACGACGCTCCAGAAAAAGCCAGCCGCCCTTGGGACTCCGCTCGCGATGGATTTGTAATCGGAGAGGGCGCAGGCATCCTGATTCTCGAAGAACTTGAATTCGCACGCCGACGGGGCGCGAAAATCCTGGCTGAAATTGTCGGATATGGAATGAGTGGCGACGCTCATCACATCACTCAGCCCGCCGAAAATGGAGACGGTGCATTTCGGGTTATGGGCAACACCCTGAGAGACGCGAAGCTTGAACCTTCTGCTGTTGGATACATCAATGCTCACGGTACCTCCACGGAATTAGGGGACAAACTGGAGACCGTCGCCATCAAACGTGCATTTGGAGAACATGCCAGGAAATTGGCAGTTAGTTCCACCAAGTCGATGACTGGGCACCTTCTGGGTGGTGCCGGAGGACTTGAAGCTGGCATTACGGTACTCGCTTTGCGAGATCAGGTATTGCCGCCCACGGTAAATCTCGAAAACCCCGATCCAGAATGTGACCTCGATTATGTTCCCCAACATTCGAGAAAAGCTGAACTTGTTTATGCTATGTCCAACTCGTTTGGCTTCGGTGGAACCAACGGGGCTTTGCTCTTCCGGCGCTGGACGGAATAGGCGTCTCGGCAAAAATACAGTTTTCTCCAGTGCCTTTAGTACCCCGCCAGTTTATTGCCGGTAACGAGACTTTTGTCACCGCTGGATTGTCCTTCCGACCCTTTGCGTAGCCGCACAAGCCAAGCCAGAATAGGATTTCGGCAGGATTGGCTTCGCGTCAAAACAGCCGACGATGGAACTAAAAAATCATGGGAAAAACACTGGAAGTCTCCTCTGCGGAGTTTGCCCCTACCAAACGATCTTTAGCCCGAGTTGCGATGGTGAATATCGACGGTCAACCACGGGGCATCCTTTCCGAATGTTTTCGCCAGTTTGGAATTGAGAGCGTGCCCATGTCCACAGATGCGGCCCCACGATTGAAGACGGAGAAATTCGAAGCATGCGTGGTTGGCATGGGACCGGGAACGAAAGAAGTGCTCGAGACAGTGCGTACTTCCGCGTCCAATAGTCGCATGGTGATTTATGGGCTGGGCGGCAGTGTCCAGGAGGCGATGAAATATTCGAAGTACGGAATCAACGCCATCTTCAACGATCCCATTGAACGTCCCACTGCATTGAAGCTGGTACGGGCTACGCAAATGCTCGTACTTCACGAATTCAGGCGTTACGTCAGAATTCCTGTCATCACGGAAGTTTCAGTAATCATTGGCGACAATCGTTTCACTGCCTCGAGTCAGGAAATTAGTTCCGGAGGAATGTCTCTCAAGAGCGCTGAAATTGTCACCAGTGGCCAATCCGTGGAGATTTCTTTTGCACTGCTGACGTTGCCTCGCATATGGGTCCGAGGGAACATCACTTGGAGAAAGCCCGCCAGCAAGACCTTTGGTATCCGCTTCGATCTCCACGATGAGCGCCGTTTGCGCATCAAACAGTGGATCGACGCTTATCTGGAATCCTAAAAACCACACCGGGAATACCTTCGTCGGGTTATCACTGTATTGCCCATTGCCCGGCGTGAAACTACTCTTGTCTGGATTCAACTAACTAAGTGACATATTCCCATCTAAGGAGAACCTATGAACTGGGATCGAGTTGAGGGCCAGTGGAAACAACTCAAAGGAACCGTCAAAGAGCGCTGGGGCAAGCTGACTGACGATGATCTGAATGTAGTAGCAGGCAAGAAGGATCAACTCGTCGGTCGCATCCAGGAAAGATACGGTATCGCCAGAGATGAAGCCCAGAAACAAGTGGATGAATGGAATTCAACATTGTCCGACGACAAGGAAATCAGAGCGGAAGCCGACGATAAACGGGACGAACGCTATCGCAAGGCGGGGTAGCATTGTAGGGAGAGCGCCCCAACCGCGCTCCCAGTTTTTTTCATATTTTAAGATGGAACATCTTCGACTTTTCCAACCTGAGAAAGTGGAATAGTGACTCTGATGGTTGTTCCCTGACTGCTAGATTCTATCTGCAATTTTCCACCAAGTTCATTGACCCGTTCACGCATTCCAGCCAATCCCACCCCGCTCTGCATGCCATTTTTTTGCATGGGACGCAATACATTCGGCGGGATGCCGCAGCCAAAATCCTTAATTTCGAGCGTAACCTCTTGGCCGGTTAAGTCCACTCGAATTTCCGCACCACGGGTGCGGGAATGGCGGTGAACGTTAGTCAGACTTTCCTGGAGCACACGGAACAGAGCGATTTCGATAGTTTCAGCGAGACGCGGGAAATTCGGCATCAGATCGAAGCTGACAGGAATGCCGCTTCTCTGGGAGAAGCCGCTGACAAACCATTTTGCTGCCGATGCAAACCCCGCTTCATCGAGCAACGGGGGATGGAGCAAATGAGAAAGTGTTCGAGTCTCCGAAATACACCGCTCCAGAATGTCGCTGCACTCGGCAAAGAGAGGTTCCTTATCGCGGGTCGAGGGCTGCGCCAGCAATTCGATCGTCATCTTCAGTCCAGCAAGATATTGTCCTAAACTGTCGTGGAGCTCTCGCGCGATACGCCTGCGTTCCTGATCCTGTAGATTTAGCAATCTGCCGCCCAGGCGTCTGATGGCGCTCTCCGCGTTACGCCGTGCGGTAATATCAACGGAAATAACTCCGATTTCGTTGACTTGATTATCCTCTCCGCGGATCGGAAAATAATTTACCAGCCAGTACCGTTTGTCATTGGGATTGCTGAGAGTTCTCTCGGAAACTTCACGGTCGAGAATTGGTGTACCCGTTTCAACTACCTGCCGGACCGCATCGTAGGTGGCTGAAGCGCTGTCAGAAAATATTTCTCCAACGGAGCGGCCGAGGAAGTCAGTTGTTGATAAGCCGGCCATGCGTGCGAGATTGTCATTGATCCGGCGGTAGCGTAGTTCCCTATCCAAAATCGCGAATCCTACAGTGGAGGAAGAGAAAAACGCATTGACTACCTGACTGCTGTGACGCGCGATGCTTTCGGTGCGTTTGTGGCGGATAAATTCCAGATTCAGGAGATAAAACTCCGCCGCCAACAATATGAGTGCGATAACGAATGCTATTGCGAGAATGCGCAACGTCTTGTTGTAGGCCCTTTGAGATGCAACCTGGCGATGTTCCAACAAATGGGCTTCATCATCCCGAATGGCCTGCAATCTCTGATGAATTTGGGTTCCCAGGGCTGCCGTCTCTTCCGTGATATCGAACTGTCTCTGTTTGTCGTTTCCACCCAGCTTATGCAGTCGGATCGATTCGTCCAACAGGGCGAAATTTCGGTCCATAAGCGGCTCGAGCTGATCAAAGTCAGCTCTGCGCGGGGGATTGTCCGCCGTCAAAACGCGCAATCGTTTGAAATCTCCCGGAATATCCTGAAGGCTAGCCCGGTACGCGACTAGCATTCTTTCGTCCCCGCTCAGTATGTACCCGCGGCGGGCATTGTTAGCGCGAAGCGAACTCGAGCGCAGATCCTCGAGATTAGTTTGAACCTCGTGGCTGTGGGCCACTAACTTCTCGCTTACTACCAGCGAGTTTGTGGCGCGGTAAGTGAATATGCCAATGGCAACCAGCAGTAGAACGGCGAGGACGAACGAAATCCATGCTACTTGTCGGAAGGAACGAAACATTTTTATGTGTCCCCGCAGACTTGGGGCCAGTTTGCCGGAGCTGTTGACGTTCTTCTTCTCAAGGATATTTGTCTAATCATATACCCCAAAAATGGAACAGGGAGCCATCTCGCGAAATGCGCCTGTGGACTGTAGAATCTAGACACATGGCAGGCATTTGCTGAACTCGTGCAAATTGAGGTCGGCCCGGCGATCCGGCATCCAAAGCCTTCGTGGCTAAGGGCGAAGGCGCCGGCCGGTGATAACTTTCACGAACTCAAGAAGCTGGCGCGCGGCTTAGGACTGCATACCGTTTGCGAGTCAGCACAATGCCCAAACATCGGAGAGTGCTGGAACCACCGCACGGCTACATTCATGTTGCTGGGCGAACTTTGCACGCGCCGCTGCGGATTTTGCTCGGTGCCCAAGGGACGGCCTCAGGCGATTGATTGGGATGAGCCACGCCGCGTGGCTGAGGCGGTCGCTAAGCTTGGCTTAAAACACGCGGTAGTGACCAGCGTCAATCGGGACGATGACAACCTTGGCGGAGCGCGCATTTTCGCAGAAACAATCCGGCAGATTCGAAGTACGTCGCCCGGCTGTCGAATCGAAGTGTTGATTCCTGACTTTCAAGGAATCGATGAAGCACTTCGCATTGTTCTTGACGCGTGTCCCGATGTGCTAAATCACAATACGGAGACGGTTCCCCGTTTGTATCGAGTTGTGCGCTCCGGAGGCGCGCTATGAACGCACGCTTTCGCTGCTGGGAAACGCGAAGCAAATCTTGCCGGGAGTTGTCACCAAATCTGGCGTTATGGTCGGGCTGGGAGAAACTGCGACGGAGTTGATCGATGTGTTTCGGGATTTAGCTTCGCGCGGAGTGGATATTCTGACTGTTGGACAATATCTACGTCCCTCGCGTGATCATTTGCCGATTGCGCGGTTTTATACCCCTGACGAGTTTGATTTCCTGAAGCAATCTGCTCTGGAGTTCGGCTTCCGGCATGTGGAATCGGGCCCGATGGTACGTTCGAGCTATCATGCGCATGAACAAACCGACGCGACACTTGTCCGATAAATTTTTATTGGCTCAGAAAAGCTTTAAATGAATTGTCAGGTACTTTTTGGGATCCTGTCGGACCGCCTTGATCAATTCCCGCGTTTCAGCCAGCATCTTATCGGTGTCGTCGAAAACTGCAGGATCGCGCATTAGCTTCCCGACGGTGCCTTCGCCTGCATCCATGCGGTCCGCGAGACTAGACAATTTCGCAATCGTATCCTTCAACCGGTTGGCAAATTCCTGATCCTTGGCCAAAGTCCCCAAAGCTCCCTTGCCAGCATTGATGTCATCGGTAAGATGCTTGACGTTGGCGATGCTCGCATTGGCATTATCGAAGAGCGATGGATCCTTAAGCAATTTACCCGCAGTTCCTTTTCCAGCGTTTAGGTCATCGACCATGCCATTGACCTTGTCAATCGTGGCGTTCGCCTTACGATAAAGCGCGTCATCATAAAACAACTTTCCCAGCGTGCCGTTCCCGGCTGTGACCTGATTCACCGCGCCTTGCAGTTCGGTCACCATGGTGTTAATCCGATTATAAAGATCGGGATCGTAAATGACTTTCCCGATTGAGCCCTGGCCGCTTTCAATAAAGGCGACTATTCGGTCGAGGCGCTTCAGAAGGGCGTCCATATTTTGCAGGGTACCCTGGCTTGCGCGAACTACGTCCTGAATATCAGGAGTGTCGCGCGTGGCGAGCACGTCGCCATCTTTTACCTGAGGCCCCCTGGCCAAAGCACTGTTGATATCGATGTAGGTTTCTCCAAGGACTCCCGCGGTGGCAAGTGCCGTCACCGAATCGCTGAGAAGGTTGTCGCGATACTTTGTGCTGACCTTCATCGTGACTTCTACCGGAGTCAACCTACGATTCGGGTCGGCAACAATACGAATTCCGGTGACACTTCCAACGTCTACGCCTTGCAATCGTACGGGGGCACCTACCCGCAATCCCCCAGCATTGTCGAAATAGGATTTTACGGCGACTTTCTTGGTGAAGAATCCGGAGTTTCCGGACATGAGGAGAATCAGAATACCGAGAGTGATGCTGGCGGCTAGGACGGTAAGTCCGACTTTCAGTTCAGACCACTTTAGCTGCTTCTGACTAGGCAATCATTTCCCCCAAGCAAGTTCATTGCGGGACAAATGCTGGATCACGATGCCCGCACAGACCCGACCAAGACTCAGAGTTTCCCGATAATAACAGACCTTACTTGCTTATTTCGGTGATGGGCTAGTGTTAGCCGGTGTTGTCGGCTTGGTCCCAGCCGGTCTGGCTCCAGTTCCACGTCGGCCTGGTAGTTGCACCTGCCGGTCTCGTCGCAGCGCTTCCGGCCGGTCTGGTTGGCGCAGGTACTCCCGATTGGAGGTTGTAAGTGTCCACAACTGCTTTGGTAATGTCCACGGAGGTCCCGGCCCACAGTACGGGACCATTTGGCCATGGATTAGACGTATCCATAATTACTCCGAACCCATTATCTCCGGCGTATTTGATGATGAGCGGAGCCATTTTCTGAAGTATGCGTTGCGCAATTTCATTTTGTTGATTCTGCGCGTCGTCCCTCGCGTCCTGAACTTCGCGATCAAGCGCTTTCTGCTTTTGCTCGATCTGCTTTACCAAGGTGCCCCGGGCATCGTCGTTCAATTTTTCGCCCTGGGTGCTAAGCTGCTTTTTCAGGCTTTCAACTTCGTCATTCTTGCCCTTCAGCTCGGTTTGCTTCGGCTCGAGCTTTTTGCTTAATACCTCAAAGTCTCGCTGACCTTCATTGCTGGCAAATATTGCCTGCTCAATGTTGATCGTTCCCAGTTTGGTCCCGCTTCCGGTTGCGATCGCTGCAGGGGCTGCGCTTGGCGTAGCGGGCAAAGCCGCAGCTGCACTGTCGGTCTGCGCTAAAGCGCTGATTGATATAACGAAGGCAATGGCGGTAATAAATCTCGCAAGCTTGCTTGTCATGGGGATTTCTAAACTCCTCTGAAAATTTTGCCTGGGCTCCCAGGCTACTCAGGATGCTCGAGCATTCAGACCAAGCTACGGTCAGCGATTGTCCGGAATTCAACCGGCCATGCAGGAACCCGAGACATTTGGGCGTGAATATACCAGATTATAGGGTTCGCTTCCTCCTGCGTCAAACCAAAGGCCGCGCTGGCGGACTAAAATGTAGTGGCCACCGTGAACCGGAAGGTTTTACGTGGCTCCCTTAGCAAATATTTAGGAGAGAAAGCGTTCCGGGTGAATTGAAACGTATAATCGCCGGCCGCCCCAGCCGGGAACATCGACCTGGTAATTGGAATCGGCGAATTCACCGTCGTATCGAGTCGCATCGGGTTGTAGGCGTAGTAGATCCGGAACGGTGCGTTTACGATCGGAAGAAACATCTGCAATTCAATCCCGGTTGACATTCGGGGTGTCCAGTTCGTATTTCCCAAGGTCGTCAAGAATTGCGAAAACTGAGGAATACTCGAATTCGGCCCACCTGGCACCTGACTGCACCTACACAATTAAAGCGCGATGTCCTGGGAAGGGCAGCCGAACACGGTGCTGTTAAGCGAAGTCAATTGGCCCGAGTTTATTCGCAATTGTGACTGGCGCACGATTGGATCGATGCCCACATCCAGAAATGGAGCGAGCGCAACCGGACCCGCGATGGTGATCCGATATTCCAGATTGGCCACCAGTTCCGCATCTCCGCCTGGGAACGTGATTTGCGATACCGGTACCTGAATGTTGTAAGTGCCTCGCAGTGGATTGCTTGGATCTTTAGGAACGGTGGTCCCGTCCGGATTCCGCAGAGCAACGGTAGTTGTAGTAGGCAGGAAAGCGACTGGCGAGACTGACCTCACATCAAAGCCACGAATATCGTTCTCGCCTCCCATATAAAACCTTTGGAAAGGGGGTGCTACCAAACCGTCGTATCCAGTCATAAACGATGCCAAAACACGATAGCCGACGGTGTTTCGTTGATTCTGCACCGGAATGAAATGCTTGTATTCGACCACCGGCCTGATCGTCTTCACCGTCCCGCCTAATCCGGAAAATTCGCCGGCAAGATAAATGCTGCTTCCGCTGTGGGGAGATAACGCCGCCAGATTACTCTCAGTGAAACTCGGGACAATTTTACTGGTGATAATTCCATTTAGCGCATTAGGACCGCTCACCCCGCTAAACGCCAGGAATGAAAATAGCGATTTCGACGCCGTGGTAAGAGCCACCAGGGACGAATCATCATAGGAATAACTGATGCCCACGCGCTTAAACGATCGGTGCAACGGATAGCTGAAGCTCGTGGAAAAACCTTTGCTGGCTTGCGTGTAGTTCTGGAGGTTTTGGAGAAGATCGGAAGGCAGATTTACCTGCTGCCCCGTAAAAATAGCGGTCTGCCTGGCCTGATCGTACGTATATCTGGTCCCGTAGACGGTGAAGCCAAATTGCAATGGCTTATCGAACATGTATGGTTCGGTGAAGCTGAAACTCAAGTTCCGCGAGAGACTCCCAATGTCCGCCGCTACGGATAGCGTCTCGCCCAGTCCCAGAAAATTATTGGTGCTGTAGCTTAGGCCAATGAAGGTCCCTGATAAACCGCTCACTCCTCCAGTCAGTCCGATGCTGTTCTTACCCTTCTCCTTCACTTTCAAGGTTAAATCTACCGTACCCTCTTTTTCGTCCAAGTGCCGGTCCGTCACGTTGGGATCATCGGGCTTCAGTTGCTCGAAATATCCCAACTGATTCAGACGTTGCAGGCTCACTTCCCAATAGCGCTGGTTATAGACCTGTCCCTCTTCCAGCGCTATTTCCCGCCGGATTACTTTGTCACGGGTAGTTGTGTTTCCAGTGAATTCGATTCGTCGCACGGTGAACTGCTTGCCCTCATCCACGTCGATATCGAAGTTGAGGATTTTTTTTGCCTCGTCCGGGCGGGGCGTCGGAATTGAAGTGAAATTAATGTAGCCCGCCGTCCCGTAAGCTTTGCGAAGATTCTCCAGGCCTTTGGCGATCTTGCTACGGTCGAAAATGTCGCCATCTTTGATCGGAAACTGGGCTCTAAGTACCTTAGTGTTCGTAATAGCCTTATTGTTCTTAAAGGTAATCTCACCGAGCCGGTAACGTTCCCCTTCTTCAACTGGAAGAGTGATGTCGACCGCCTTCCCATGTCCGCCCTGGAGAAGTGGAACATGAAAGCCAGCATGTCCCGTGTCATGGAGGTCAGTCTTGGGATTATCCACGACCACAGTGAAATATCCGCGATTCTGGTACTCTTCCCGCACTCTTTCGGTATCTTCCTCCAACTTAGTAGCATCGTAGGTCTTCGAAAATAGGTTTTCCAGAAAAATGGAATGAGGAACGCCAATTGGCTTCAGGTTCTTCATCGCACTGCGAAGGATCCGAGTTGGGACGTGTTTGTTGCCTTCAAATTTGATCTTGCCTACCTTTACCTTGGGTCCTTCTTTCACGACGAAAGTCAGGCCTACTGCCGCCGGAGGAATCGGCCTGACTTCGGTTCGAACGGTCGCGAATTGTCTTCCATGTTCGGATAGCAGATCCCGGATAGTTACTTCTGCCTTCTTTACCTTAGTGGGATCGTATTGGCTTTCGGGAGAGAGACCGACTTTGGCCTCTTTGAACCGGTCAAGCACGTCGCTTTTTGACACCGAACTCAATCCCAACATAATCAATCTCGCGGATTGTGGGGCGCTCCTTTACATAAATATGGAGACGCCATCCCTTGGGCGTTTGCTCGCGCTCGAAACGAATATCCTCGAAGTACCCGGTATTCCACAATGCATTGAAGTCTCTCTCAATCGCGGCCTGATCGTAAACGTCTCCGGGCTTGGTAAAAATTCTCGACCTAATGCTATCTGCGGGAATGCGGCGGTTTCCGTGAACCACGATTTCGGTGACGAGGTCTTGCTGTCCGACTGCTATCCCATTGAAAAAGAAAACCCCCACGCACACGCAAGCCATCAGTCCCCTAATCCTGACCCAAGACTTTCTGAATGACCGAGATAGCATCGGAAGAAGGCGATCTGACGGGAGATGAATCGTCTGCTGCCCAAGGTCTGGACGAAGTAATCCTGATGGCGATGAATCGCTAAGACCTCAGATTGCTGGAGTATGGAAAACCGCAATTATACGGTAGCGCAGTGGAGAGCGTCCAAGCCTCGTGTCAAAATCGTCCTACTACTGACTCGAAAAAGCCCCACTTCAGACAAGACGGAATATACCGCGAAGGAGTTGCCCACGCCTCTAAGTTTTTCGGAAAGAAGTTCAGGGAAAAAGGCTCTTTGTGAAGAGTCCGACTATTTCATCCCTATGTAAATCTTTACCCGCGTCTTCTCGGAATCGTCGCTTGATTGGTCATAGATTTCGAAATCGGTCTTGTAGGCACGGGCTGCTACCGGAAGGTTTGTTTTCCAGATCCCATATTCTTTGCCACGCCTCGGGAACAACTTTCTCTGCCGGGCCAGGTTCAGTCGTGAACACTTCGTACTCTCCGGCGAACACTTTTTTCAAAACCATTCCCGGCGGAACGCTCGCATCGGCGGTTACTCTTGTGCCAATCAGATAATCGTATTCTCCATCCTTGTCGCTTTCGTAATTGGAATAGACGACTACGATGTTGGAATCGGTCTTGCTGGGAATTCGTCCCGCGATGCGTTCCTTGAAAAATCTCTCCCATTGTTTAGCAATCAATCCGCTCCCAGACATTTCTCCTCGGTTGTTGGTACGCACTTGAATGCCAACTACGGGGAAGTCATAGTCGACTCTTGACTTTGGACATAGTCGGGCTACTCGGCATCTGAGCAGACAAATCCGAGAATTAATAATGATAAGACCACTCCCATAGGGATCTTGCGAGGCATGATACGAATCGGCTCCGTCGACGACGAATCCTATATTTCCATTACTTCTTTTTCTTTGCCCTTGCTCATTTCTTCCATCTTCTTGATTTCGTCGTCGGTGAGCTTCTGGATTTCTTCCATCGCCCGTTTCTCGTCGTCTTCCGAAATGTTCTTATCCTTCAAAGCCTTCTTGATGGCGTCATTGCCGTCTCGACGAATATTGCGAATGGCGGTGCGGTGTTCCTCGAGAACTTTGTGCAGATGCTTCACCATATCCTTTCGCCGTTCTTCGGTTAACGGTGGCACTGGCACTCGGATAATCTTCCCGTCGTTCATTGGATTCAGCCCGAGCTCTGCGGTTCGAATTGCCTTTTCTATGGAAGGTAGCGATGTCGGATCGAAAGGTTGCACGGTGAGTAGTTGCGCTTCTGACGCGTGCACCTGGGCTATCTGGTTGAGCGGCATGGGAGAACCGTAGTAGTCCACGCTAACCGAATCGAGCATATGCACCGAAGCGCGCCCGGTGCGCGTTGCGGCCATAGCTTTGCGGAAATCGTCCACGGCCTTGTCCATCCGTATTTTTAGTTGCGCATACGTTTCTTTCAGGCCGGGGATTGTAGCCATTATGGCTTGAGCCATGCATTAAGCTCCGAAAATCGAGGATGATGGAAACTTTGAATTATAAACTGTTCGAATTCCGTCCAGCGGCCTGAAACCTTAATCTAAAAAAATGGCCGCCAGCATCTGGGTGACAGTCCAGGCTGGCGGCCTCCGGTGAACTCGCGAAGTAAAAGACACCGGTTAAACTAAAAAGTGATGAATGGGCCGAACGTTACTTTCAAATTGTTCTGTGCGCCGTGGTTAAAGTAAATTTCATCTCCAACGTCAAGGCGCAGCCCGATTGGACCAAGTCTGCCTTCTAATCCGCCGCCGGGATAAAAAACTCCGTTGCCATTGTTGTCGTTACGCAAACTGTTAACTGCGCTGGTAAAACCCTGCGCTACCGTCTGATTTGTAAAGCCAAAGTTTACAAACCCTCCCTTGACTGTTGCGAACAAGTTTAGGTGGTGCATTCCGAACTCGACCTTCGGTCCCGCAAGTCCATGAAGTGCACGCAGGTTGGAAGGTTGAACGTTGAGAGCACCGGTGCCATTGTTAAACGCCTCTCCGAAACCGCGCTCAAAATCGTAAGCCATTTCGGCCTCGAGTTTAACGTGATCGTGAACCCGGAATCCGACCCGCGCCCCGACTCCGAACAGGTCTCGAGGAGCAGCATGCAAACGAAAATAGTCTGCAAACACTCCTACATCCACATGATCTTGAGCCAGCGCGCCGGCACACGTGCCCATAACCACAGCTGCGATGATCAGTAACTTCCTCATGATTCTCTCCGTTTTCTAGACCGTTTTAATGTTTCCGTTGAGTCCATTGGGGAAGAAGCCACCGCTCATGGTTCCGGGGGCAGCGTTCGCATAGACAATCGCAAGCACTTGGGAAGTGGTGCGTATGATTGCAAGAGAAGTGTTGGGATACTCTGGAAAAAAGGCCTGCTCGGTTGGTGGCACGTCTTGAGAGTCAAGCGCAGGAGTTGTTACTCCGTTTTCCACACATTCGAGGCGAAGATTTCCGGCGTGGTAAGCCTCAACAGCCAAAATCTGCGCCGCCGCTTGCAAGTAATCACCCGAAAGGAAGGTGGCAGCCCCGCCGTAAGCACTCACCCCGGTATCCTCAAACGCGCGGGCTAGGGTCAAGAACTGCGCATCGTTGGCGAAACCAATCCCCAATGCGTTGAGATTTATGTTGGGCTGTGGGACGGCGGCGGATCCGAGGGCACTGCGCAGAAAGCGAACGTGGTTTAACTCGTCCGAGGCTATCTCCTTTGCAATATCCGCGAGGCGGGAGTCGGTGAAATTCACTTTCGCTCCGCCCGTGACGGTTCCAGTTCCACCGGTATCGGATGAACCCAGTCCCGTGCCGTTCACGGCATACGAATAAAATTCAGCTTCTAAATACTCGAGATTCAGTGCGAAGTTCAGGACATCGGCCTGGGGAGGCCCCGCAGCCGAAACTAGATGTCCGCTTCCCAGACAACTTGTAAGCACACTCCCAGCAGCTACGCTTACCGCCCCGAGACCCACATTTTTCATGAATCCGCGTCTGGACGCAGCTTTGGTGTCGCGGATCCTCTCCAAATGTTCCTGCACTTCAATTGAATCCAGTTCACTGCTAGATTGTTTCGAATCGTTTTCCGACATTGAACACATCTCCGGTACCAAAGATTTGCAACGCTGATCAATGTACGGACCGTAAAGAAGGGGCGGATTCCGCGGATGAGAAGAAATAATCTGGTAGGAGGTACTTAGATGAAAATCAGAAGTGAGGAGTTTAGCTACGCGCTGACCAGTGACCCAATCTTCTCGCCGCTTAAAACTTTCCTGATATTTCCGCGTTGATTCAAATTGAAAATCACGATTGGCAGGTTGTTATCTTTGCAGAGAGAGATTGCGGTGGAGTCCATGACCTTCAAACCTTGCTTTAATACTTCGAGGTAAGTGATCTCCGCGAACTTGGTCGCGTTTTTCACCAGCATAGGATCAGCGTCATAGATGCCATCCACTTTCGTGGCCTTCAGAATGGCATCGGCTTTGATTTCCATGGCGCGCAGTGAAGCGGCGGTATCAGTGGAGAAATAAGGATTGCCAGTACCTCCGGCGAAAATTACGATGCGTCCCTTCTCCAGATGGCGCAAGGCCCGTCGCCGGATAAATGGTTCCGCGACTTGATTCATCTCAATTGCGGACTGTACTCGGGTATGAATTCCCTGCTTCTCCAGCGCGTCCTGCAATGCGAGAGCGTTGATCACCGTTGCCAGCATGCCCATGTGGTCGGCGGAAACGCGGTCCATCTCCTTTGCCTGCTCGGCGACGCCCCGAAAAAAATTTCCGCCCCCGACCACGATTGCGATCTGAACTCCCAAGCGTGCTCACATCCGCCAACTCCGCGGCGATTTCGTGGATGCGCAGAGGATCAACGCCGAAACCCTGGTTCGCGGCCAGTGCCTCACCTGAGATCTTTAGCAGGACGCGTTTGAACACGGGAGTTTTCATATCTCACAAAGACTATCGCAAACTGGACTGATACTGCTTACATGCGAAACAAAGCCCAAACCAGAAAAGCAATACCAGTCAATAGAAAAGGAAAAATCAGGTAGACTGGCCATCCTGACCAACCCCTCTGTTTTCGCTGTTTCAGGTATTGCCCATAGTCAAGTGTGCCACCGCGAAGGAATACTCGCGATTCCCCTGCACTTCTGAGCCGCAGGCGAACTACGGTATCCAGCACAACGGATAACGAGATCGAGCAAGAGTCCGATTACAAGACGTCCGGGCGCCGCGCCTTGGCTCATTCAGCTTTTTGTTCCAACTTTGTGGTTGCGACAGTCTCGCTGGAGTCGCCCACTTTGAAGCGGGCGAATCTTCTGACCGCGATGTTCTCGCCAAGCTTTCCCACAGTGGTCGCGATCAACTGGGAAATGGTGACGGTCTGGTCCTTAATGAAGGGCTGCTCATAAAGGCAAACTTCCTCGTAAAACTTTCCCATCTTCCCTTCGACAATTTTCTCAACAACCGGGTGCCGGCTTCCCAGTCGCCGCCGCCTGAGTCCGGTAGACATCCTTCTCGCGGTCAAAAGCCTCGGAGCTGACGTCCTCTTTGCGGATAAATTTCGGATCGCTGGCCGCGATGTGCATGGCGATATCGTGGACGAGTTGTTTGAAGTCATCGGTGCGAGCCACGAAATCGCTTTCGCAGTTCACCTCGACCAGCACGCCGATCTTTCCTCCGGCATGAATGTAGCTCTCAACTGCGCCTTCGCTGGTTACGCGCCCCGCTTTTCTCTCGGCAACCGACGCGCCGCGTTTTCGCAGAAGTAGAATGGCCGCTTCCAGATCGCCTTTGGCATCGGTTAGAGCCTTCTTGCAATCCATCATCGGCGCCCCGCTCTTGTCGCGGAGCTCTTTTACTTGCGATGCGGTTATCAGATTATTGTTGTTCGTGCTTCCTGAATTGGTAGACATATCTGGAATGAGTCCTATTTGTGTTTACAGAGTTATTGGCACAAAATTTAACCCGCGCCAGACGACCCGCGCGGGCCTACTTCAACGCAGACAAAGAAATTCCTCTTTAGAACGTTTGGTGTTCTACCTCTGGAGCGTCAGCCTCGACTTCTTTGGCTGCAACAGGCTGCTTGCGTACTCCTGCGCCTAGCACTTCCTCCATGCTGATGTCCTCCACGCCGGGGTCGACATCGGCGGATTCCCCGCTTGCAGAAGCTTCGCGTGCAGCCTGTTCGGCTTGCTGCGCGGCTCCTGCTGCCGCCGCCAGGTCAGCATCGTTCTTATCGTTCATTAACTGAGCGCCTTCAGCGACTGAATCTGAGATTTTCGAAGCGAACAGCCGGATCGCGCGTAAGGCATCGTCATTGCCGGGGATAACATAATCCACTTCCGTGGGATCGCAATTGGTATCGACGACGGCGACAACTGGAATTCCCAGCTTGCGGGCTTCTCGTACCGCGATCTGTTCTTTATTCGAGTCGATCACGAAGATCGCATCCGGCAACCGGTTCATATTTTTAATGCCCGCGAGGTTGGCCTGAAGATGTTTTCGCTCACGTTCGAGCTTGATGACCTCTTTTTTCGGCAGCAACTCGTAGCGGCCATCGGTGGCCATCTCATCGAGTTCCTTGAGGCGCTTTACAGATTTTTGCACCGTGATCCAGTTGGTGAGCAAGCCGCCCAGCCAGCGCTGGTTTACGTAAAATCCGCCACACTTAGTGGCCTCTTCGGCGATCGCGTCCTGTGCCTGGCGCTTGGTTCCCACGAACAACACAATCTTGCCCTGCGCTGCCAGATCCTGCACGAACTTCGACGCTTCTTTGAACATCTTCAAAGTCTTTTGCAGATCGATAATGTAAATTCCGTTGCGCTCGCCAAAGATGTATTCCTTCATCCTGGGATTCCAGCGCTTTGTCTGGTGCCCGAAGTGAACTCCCGCTTCGAGCAACTCCTTCATGGTGATGTTAGCCAATTAACCTCCTCGTTGAGTCTGCATCAGGAGCTTTGAAATGACTCCCGATTGCCATTCCCGTCCCGCTGCCAGCACGGGAAGAATTTTTACTCCTACCGCTTGCTGTATTGGAAGCGCTTTCGGGCTCCCTTTTGTCCGTACTTCTTGCGTTCCTTGGAACGCGAGTCGCGGCTGACCAATCCTTCAGCCTTCAACTTCTTTCGCAATTCGATATTGAAGATCATCAGAGCGCGCGCGATTCCCAGTTTAACCGCGTCCGCCTGACCGTTCACACCACCGCCATTGACCCTGGCGATTACGTTGAACGTGGTCAGGGTCTCAGTGGAGGCAAGCGGCAGCTTCGCCGCGGAACGCTGCGACGGAGTAACAAAATACTCCTCAAAGGCACGTCCATTGATCTTGATCTCACCACTTCCGGGGCGCAGATAAACCCGGGCAATCGCGGACTTGCGACGTCCGGTACCGTAATATTGAACCTTCTCAGCCATGCTTTACCTGCTCCTACGCTCTGACTTCGAGCGCTAAATCTTGCGGCTTTTGAGCCTGATGCGGATGTTTATCCCCGCGATAAACGTTCAGCTTGCTGATCATCTGTCTGCCTAACTTACTTTTGGGAAGCATGCGCAGAACGGCCTGTTCGATAATCAACTCCGGCTTCCTAGCGAAACGCTCCCGAAAATCCTCAGAGCGCAGACCGCCTGGATATCCGGTGTAATGCTGATAGACCTTCTGCTCGGCTTTCATGCCGGTGGTCTTCACTTTGTCAGCGTTGATGACAATGACGTGATCGCCAGTGTCGAGAAAAGTCGTGTACTGCGGATTTTCTTTGCCCATCAGTATGCGAGCCACGCGCGACGCCAGGCGTCCCAGCGTCTGCCCATCGGCATCCACGACATACCACTTGCGCACGATTTCCCCCGCTTTGGGGAAATAGGTTGACATGCAGAATCTCCCAGAATTAAAAAGCCCAGAAATAATAAAGAAGACCGCTGAGTCCCTAAGAAACGCCGAAGGCGCAGACTGTCAGACGGGCAACCACAGGACTTCCAAAGACTTAAAGATAGCGTAGCCCGGAGTGAATTGTCAACGAACCTTCAGTGTAAGACAGGCACGAAGGAAGGATCAGTTTCCATGCGTGGGTTTATTGGTGTAACTTCGAGGCCTTTTTGGTTATGCGCATTAAGTGATATTGCCTTCCGCCCTTATGCGATACTCCAACCGTGCCGCCCTCCGATGTCTCGAAATCTCAAGATCCCCGGTCCGTCAAAGTCAATCTCACGGCGGGCACTGGCGTGGATATAGTCTGGAAAGACGGTCACCACTCCCAGTATTCGTTTCCTTTTCTACGAGACGCATGCCCATGTGCGATGTGTGACGACGAACGCTCCAAGTCGGGACGCAAGTTCGGAGAGCCTCCCAAACAGACCACCGCGCTACCCATGTTCAAGGAGGCGGCCAAGCCTCTATCCGCTGAACCGGTCGGCAAGTATGCGATCAAATTTGAATGGAATGACGGACACGCTTTGGGTATATATTCCTGGCGCTTCTTGCGCGACGTTTGTCCGTGCGAAGAATGCAGAGGCCTCGCGGACTCCAGCGGCAGTATAGTTTCCTTTTTCAGAAATCGGAAGTCAGCCATGAACCGACACCAACGTCAATTTGCTGTTAGCTTCTGATGAAGGGCGGAGAAGTGGTGCGAAACGATTATGCAAAATGAAGGCCGGCAGTGGGCCGGCCCTTCAATTTCAAATGAAGCTTTGTCTAGGCTTTCTTGGGCGCGATTGCATCTTTCGCAGCCTTGGCCACGCGGAACTTTACGACAGTCTTAGCCTTGATCTGGATAGCTTCGCCGGTTTGCGGATTACGCCCCATGCGGGCTTTGCGGTGTGCCTTCACCAGGCGGCCGATGCCAGGGACGACGAACACGCCGTTTTTCTTGGTTTCTTTTATTGCGGTGTCAGCAAGGTTCTCGAGAAACGCCGCTGCCGCCTTGTTGTTGGTTTCCAAAGTTTCTGCCAAATGCCGAACCAATTGGGTCTTGGTCATGCCTGATGCCATGAATCCTCCGTGAACTTGAATTTTGTGCGAGGCTGAATCTTATACCTCGCGCTTGTGGAAAAAGAAGCGTTTTCAGCCTTATTTTATGCGGTTTTTTCATCTCCGTACCATAAAAGGCCACAAAACACGGTACGATTCGCTATTTGGACAGCAAAAGCGGTTGATTTAGGCATGTTTTGCGTACTCCCGTGGTTTGTTCAGAAGACTCTGGAACAAATCGCGCGTGGGATAATGCTCGGCGAGGATCGCCAATTTGAGCTGCGCCATCTGCGAAAAACGAAAGGAAAAACGCTTTTGCCCAGCCATTCATGGCCGCATTTGTCCGCAGTGCTGCGGAGAAAATCGGGAAGTCACACTGGATTGTCCCAGCGAGTGCGTTTATTTGCAGCAAGCCCGCCAACACGAAAGGCCGCGTTCATTACAGGATTTGGACCAAGCCGCCTTATTCCCGCAGGTAGAAATCGGAGAGCAGTTTCTGTACGAGCAACAACATCTGTTGCTGGGAATCAATTATGCATTGGTAAAGACTGCCCGCGAGAACCGCCCGGTCGATGACATCGACTTAATTGCGGCGCTGACTTCGGTTGCCAGAATCTACGAGACGCTGGTGAATTCAGGGCTGCATTACGCGACTCCGCTGGCGAACATGACGCAGCAGGTGATCGCCTCCGAAATCCAAGACATGATTAAGGAGTATCGGGTGGCGGAGCAGAAGCACACTGGATATTCGCGTCTGCGGGAATCTGAAGTCTTGCGGGCGCTTGTCTTCCTGGTTCGTCTCGCCTACAGCCGGACTTCAGGACGTCCAAAGTCAAAAGCGTTTCTGGATTTCCTGTTGGCACAATTCCCGGAAAAGCAAGCAGTAATCGGGGGACCGGAAGAAGGCGGCAGAATCATCGCACCCTAAATTGTCCGTAACTCGAGTAGTTTCTCACTCCCTCTGGATCGTCATCCTGTCTCTGCTACGAAAGGACCTATGCATAGCGACCCGTAAATGGACCCAGAGATTCCGTGAAGATAGAGATCCTTCGGCCAGCGAGGAAACCGCTGGCGCTCAGGATGACAAATGGGGGAGGCTTCTTAGGAAGCCGCTAATCTCTTCACGACCTGCCCCGCACCCAACCCATCCCGCAACTCCCTGATGCTTTGCCCTAATATCGGATGCCGCACGTCGGCCGCGATCTCGGCCAGGGGCTCCAGGACAAACCTCCGCAGGTGCATCGCTGGATGCGGAATGCTCAGTCCTCGCACCTCCACGATCGAGTTGCCGAACAAGAGAATGTCGATATCAATTGTTCGCGGTCCTTTTTTTTGTTTTCGTTCCCGTCCCATCTCCTTTTCAATTTTCAGAACGTCAGCAAGCAGTTGCTCCGGATGTTTCTTTGTGTCCCAGTCGTACAACACAGTTTAAAAACCAGGGCTGCTCCGTCAACTCTACCGGTTCGGTTTCGTAGATCGAAGAGACAGCTACGATTCTGCCAAGCGGTCCCAGGCAACTGATGGCCGACTGAATATTCGCAAGCCGGTCGCCAACATTTGATCCCAACGAAAGAAAGGCCGCTGTCACGGGGATAGTGTCGGTTTCCAAACGATGATTGTCCAGCACAGACAACGTTACAATGGACGCAGTGAGCGCTGCGACAACTCCGACTCTTCCCGCCACGCGATGCTGCGCTGCGTGAATTCACGCTGAAACAGCGAATTCTGTTATCTCTGATCACTTGGACCGGTTTCGCAGCAATTCGCCTCATTGCCCCTACCTTGAAAATTTCGGTTTCATTCGAAGAGGGTGGACCCTCCGGTTTGGAAGCGCGCCCCATGGTGCTGTCGTTCTGGCACAATTGCGTTTTTCCAGCGATCTATGTCTGGCGCAATTTGGGGATTCGCGTGATGTCCAGCGATAGCTTCGACGGCGAGTACACCGGAAGAATCATCCGCAAGTTTGGATTCGTAAAGATTCGTGGTTCCAGCAGTCGCGGGGCGGTACGGGCTCTGCTGGAGATGAGGCGCAACCTTGAACAAGGACACACAGTCGCGTTTACTATTGATGGTCCCAAAGGGCCGAAGTATGTAGCCAAGCCTGGTCCTGTACTGCTGGCAAAAGCGACCGGCGCCCCGATGGTTGCATTTCACATCGCGCTGAAAAATCCGTGGATTTTGAAGACGTGGGACGGTTGCATGATTCCGAAGCCGTTCTCACGAGCTTCGATGCGGGTGAGCCGCCAAATTTCAGTGTCTCCAAATTCGACAGACGCACAGATGGAAAACTTCCATTCCAGAACTTCAGGCATCGTTGGATAGAGTTCGCAAATTTGCCGAAGCAAGTTTAAATGAATAATTTCTGCGTTAAACTCGTCCGTTTCTCGGTTTCCCCGTGAGAGGTTGAATGGCAGCAAACCTATTAGATGGAACTAAGATAGCGGCGCAGATTCGAACCGAGGTTGCCGGCGAGGTCAAACAAATGACCGCCGCTAGAACTCGTCCTGGACTTGCCGTCGTTTTGGTAGGGCACAATCCCGCATCGGAAATTTATGTTCGCGGCAAAGTGAAGAGTTGCGAAGAGGTCGGCATCTACAGCGAGCAGCACACTCCGCCGGCGAATATTTCGACCGAAGAGCTTCTCGAACTTGTAATTGGACTCAACCTGCGGGACGAGATCGACGGGATCCTGGTGCAACTGCCATTGCCCGAACACGTGGACTCCAAGAAAGTCTTGATGACAGTCGATCCCGCGAAGGACGTTGACGGCTTCCATCCAATGAATGTCGGCTATCTTTCGACTCAGCGACCAGGTCTGGTGCCGTGCACACCGGCAGGCATCATGGAAATATTGAAGCGAAGCAGCATAGCAATTGCAGGCCAGGAAGCAGTCGTAGTAGGCCGCAGCGATATTGTGGGCAAGCCAGTGGCGATGCTCTTGCTCAATGCCAACGCCACCGTGACCGTTTGCCATTCGAAGACCCGAGATCTGCCGAGAGTTTGCCACCGTGCAGATATTCTTGTAGCCGCAATTGGTCGGGCCGGAATGATTACCCGTAATTTCGTGAAACCTGGAGCCACGGTCATTGATGTAGGCATGAACAAAGTTACGGATGCATCGGAATTCAAGAAACTATTTGCTGGAAATGCGAAGCGGGAAGAGACTTTCAAAAATAAAGGCTCGACTCTGGTAGGGGATGTTCATCCCGAGGTAGCGGAAGTTGCCGGCGCGATTACTCCCGTGCCCGGAGGAGTAGGCCCGCTCACGATTGCAATGTTGATGTCTAACACGGTCCGCGCGGCGAGATTGCGTCGCGGTCCGCACGCGTAGGAACTGGGCGAGCCTTGCTCGTCACTTCATCAGATTCGCGGACGCCTTCAGATCACAAGAGGATCGCTTGCTGAAAGTGGGATTAACCGGCGGTATAGCCGCGGGCAAAACGGCCGTCAGCAAAATGTTTGCAGCCCTTGGCGCGCAAGTGATTCGAGCCGATGACATCGCGCATCAGCTTATGGAACCTGGCCAGTCGGTTTATCAGGACGTCGTCAAACACTTCGGCGATGGCATTTTGAATCCGGACGGCAAGGTCAATCGAGCGCGGCTGGCCGAATTAGCTTTTGGCGGCTCCCCTTCGCGAATTGAGGAGCTGAATCGGATTGTTCATCCCGCGGTAATTCGACGACAAGAAGAATGGATGGACGAAGTGGGCCGAGACGACCCGCAAGCCATCGCCATCGTGGAGGCCGCGCTCATTTTGGAAGCAGGCGCTGCCAAAAGCTTCGATCGTCTCATCGTAGTAACATGCCGGCCCGAACAACGAATCGAGCGCTGGGCGCGCAGTGCCGCAACTAATCTTAAGTCCGCCGAGAGAGAAGTTTCGCGTCGAATGGCCGCGCAGTTTTCCGACGAGGTAAAAGTTAAATCCGCCGACTACGTGATCGACAATTCAGGATCCCTCGACGAAACGCGGCGGCAGGTAGAGAACATCTACCTGGAATTGATTCCCAAGCCGACCGCTAACGGTTAACGACCGCCATTCAGTACTTGGGCATTTTCGGATCGATGCGGTCCGCCCAAGCCAGAATTCCCCCGGTTAAATTGTGAACCTTGCGGAATCCGGATTGTTTTAGGAACTCCACCGCCTTGGCGCTTCTGGCTCCTGATCGGCAATGCGCCACGATCTCACGGCTGGTATCGAGTTCGTTCACCCGCTTGGGAAGATCGCCCAGGGGAATCAGGTGGCCGCCGATGTTGCAGATTTGATATTCGTGCGGCTCCCGCACGTCCAATACATAAATGTTTTCCCCAGCGTCGAGACGTCGCTTCAATTCTTCGACCTGCATATCGGAACTACTAGCTTTCACTTCCTGCTCTTCGCCTCGAATTCCGCAAAACTCTTCGTAGTCGATCAATTTAGTAATGCTGGGATTCTTCGAGCAGACGGGGCATTCGGGATTCTTGCGCAGTTTTAACTCGCGAAATTTCATGCCTAACGCGTCTATCAGAAGCAATCGTCCAATCAGCGGATCGCCCTTGCCTAAAATTAACTTGATAACTTCAGTCGCCTGAATCACTCCGACCAATCCGGGGAGAATTCCCAACACTCCACCTTCGGCGCAAGAGGGGACGAGTCCAGGTGGCGGCGGCTCAGGATATAGGCAGCGGTAGCAGGGCCCGTCCTTAGTAGCGAAAATGCTGGCTTGGCCTTCAAAACGGAAGATCGATCCGTAGACGTTAGGCTTGCCAGTAATCACGCAAGCGTCGTTGACTAAGATATCGAGTAGGAAAATTGTCGGTGCCGTCGGCGATGATGTCGAATTCCCGGAACAGTTCGAGGGCATTGTCGCTGCTCAACCGCTCCTCAAATTTGCGAACATTAATAAATGGATTGATGGCGTGAAGTTTGTCTGCCGCGGAATCCAACTTCTTGCGCCCCACGTCGGCAGTAGTATGAATAATCTGCCGCTGCAAATTTGTGTAGTCCACGACATCGAAATCAACGATACCGAGCGTGCCGATGCCCGCGGCTCCAAGATAAAGAGCCAGCGGAGAACCCAGACCTCCGGCGCCAATGCAGAGCACCTTCGCCGCCTTCAGCTTCAACTGCCCTTCCATGCCGACCTCGGGCATGATCAAGTGGCGCGAATAGCGGAGTATCTCCTCGTTAGAAAGGCTCATGGTTTCGGGTTTTACGTCTGCGGTAGTGGCCATAGAGATTTGTAATCCAACAGTCTTGTAATTGGGTAGATTTTTTAAATGCCGCCGGCAATCGATGGCACGATCGAAATGCTATCGGATTCGCTCACCGCAGTCGCTTCTTTCTGAAGGTATCGCACGTCCTCATCATTCAGATAAACATTCACAAAGGCGCGCAACTTGCCGTCGTCGTTATATAGATGACGCCGCAGTTCAGGATGCTTCGAAACCAGGTCGGAAAGCACATCGCCAACAGTAGCGCCCGTGACGCTGACATCAGCTTGTTTGCCGGTGTACTGGCGAAGCGGAGTGGGTATGTGAATCTTGGGCATAGGGATACATGATGCCACAGTCCAGAGGGAAGATTCAGCGAGGGGTGGTGTCCGTGCCCACGGCACACCAACTAGGCCACGACTATCTTTTCATCCAGTAGCTTCTTATCGCTCTCGTCGCTTCCCGTCAGCTCAAAAGCATTTGTCAGCACCGCTTTGCCCTTCTCCACGCTTGTAATCAGGTAGGAGCAACTGAACCAATGTGCTTCCGCCAAATCCGTTGACGACCATTGCGCGGGATGATCGGGATGCGAATGATAAAAGCCAATAATGTCTTCACTCCTTTCACGGCCTTCCCGCTGGATACGCACCAATTCTCGCGGATCGATGTTATAGCGGTTCTGCGGAGAGTCAGTGCGGGTATTACCGCAGCGGGCTACTGACGTGACTACACGGATGTCGCCATCCATCTGGCCGAGCAGCACTCCGCAGCATTCGTGCGGATAAGTTTCTTCCCCGTGCCGGCGGAGGAAATCATAATCAGCCTGAGAGAGTTTCAGCATTTAGTAATTTCGCAATCGGGTAATTGAGAAGTTTGTAAAATCGCAAGATTGTTATTGCCAATTACCCGATTACTCAATTTTTCAATTGGCAATGCCCTGTTTCATCCTTCTTCCCAAAATCTTTCGCTCAAATACTTGTCCCCTGAATCCGGCAGTATCGCCACAATTACCGCGTTTTCTTCCGGCTTCAGACGCCGCGCAATTTGTAGGCTTCCAACGATCGCTGACGCGGCCGAGATGCCTACGAGTACTCCTTCCTCGCGTGCGAGTCGGATTGCCATGGCATATGAATCTTCGGTGGAGATTCCAATATCTTCATCCGCCAATGACGGATCGTAAATCTTCGGCACGATAGCACTGGCCATGTGCTTCGCTCCTTCGATTCCGTGAAAGGGCGAGTCCGGTTGCAGCGAGATGCAGCGAATTTGTCGAATTCAATTCTTTCAGTCTTCGCGATGTTCCTACAAAAGTTCCGCTGGTTCCCAACATCGAAATAAAGTGAGTAACGCGTCCTTCGGTTTGTTTCCAGATCTCATTCGCCGTCCCGTAATAGTGCGCCTGCCAGTTGGCCTCGTTGGAATACTGATCCGCGTAAAAGTATTTGTCTGGAAAGTCGGCGTGCAGCTTTCGGGCCACCCGAATCGCGCCGTCGGAACCATCTGCTGGATCCGTATAAACAATGGTGGCTCCATAAGCGTGCAGAATATGTTTTCGTTCAATGGAGACATTTTCCGGCATGCATAAGTTCACCGGAAAACCTTCAGCCGCGCCGAACATAGCGTAAGCGATGCCGGTATTTCCGCTGGTGGAGTCGAGCAAAATCTTTCCCGGACCAAACTGGCCGGTGCGACGTCCTTCGGAAATTATCCGCGCGGCGGCACGATCTTTGACTGATCCCCCGGGGTTGAACCACTCCGCCTTCCCTAACAATTCAATGGCGGATAGATCGCGGGCTATATGGTCGAAGCGTAGAAGCGGAGTATTCCCCACACGGTCAAGAGTGTTTTGTCCGAGCGGAACGTGATTCGCATTTGCAGTCACGCCGTCCAAGGTATCAACAGTGGGCATACATTTCTAGCAGTTGCAGCCAAAGAGTACTCGTAGTTTCAAACTCAGAGGCCTGGCATCTCATGAGATTAGTCAAAAATGCGGAAACTATAGTAATGTTCCTTCCAACCCAATTCCGCCGCAGCTGGGCAAAAGTTAGATTATAAGAAGACATACTTCGATGCATTTGAACCGCGAGGTTCTATCTCTTGACCAGCAGCATCTAATTGGGCCGAGTAGAAAGAGTTGACCGAATGGCGACGAAGGTAATCCAAAGAACATATGAAGAGGCTGGAGCCTGGCTGCGCGAGCATGGATTTGATTTGATTGAAGCGCCTGGCACGCAAGCTCGGGTCTTTGCGAAGAAATATAATGTCTCGGCGGCAATTCAAAAAGACGGCGCCGACGGAATAAAGATTTTCGCCTATCCCGGATATTTAATCTCCGGTGAGATTTCTAAACTGGTGAACCGCGGCTATCAGCAGTTTCTCAAAACCTCGAAGACGGAAGTTGCCGCTACTGCCGATCACCTCAAAGCTTTGCAGCAGTTCACCGAGGAACTGAAGGAAGGCATTGGGCTTCCTACTCTCTACAACGAATCGCTCGGTACCGTGAGCGAATCGTACCAATATGACCGCGTCGAAGATCGTGATAAGCCTCAGACCGAGCGGCCGAAGCGTCCATGGGAAAAGGCTGGAGCGGCTACTGCCGGAACCGCGAAAAAAACGCGTGCTTGAAAATCTTTGACTAAGTTTTGTGCGAATCTGGACCGCGTAACTTGAGTACTTCTCAGGGCGCGGGCTAAACTTCCTGCTGTGCCCTGATGAAACTTCATCTCTCCCAACTCTTTCTTGTCTTTATCTTTATTTTTTGCACCTGCTTGCTCCTTCGCCGAAGAAGGCCACCATCAGGACGAACTGACGGCCGCCAACTCGGTACTGTGCACTTTTCGGTCTCGTGCTCTCCGTCTGTTCAGCCAGCCATTCGAGCGCGGGGTCGCCCTGCTGCATTCGTTTTGGTACGAGCAGGCTGAAACTACTTTTAAAACGATTGCCCAGGATGATCCACGTTGCGCCATGGCCCATTGGGGTATTGCGATGAGCCTATGGCACCAACTCTGGAATCATCCTGATGAAGCAACTGTCGAGCGGGGCAAAGAAGAGATGGCGGTGGCCAAAGCATTTCATCCAGGAAGCGAGAGAGAAGCCGCTTACATAGCGGCGCTGAGTGATTTTTATTCCGGCCCGAAAACGCGCAAGTATCGAAGCCGGGCGGCCGCTTATTCAAAAGCAATGCACAAAGTTTACGAGCACAATTCTGAAGATCACGACGCCGCGGCATTTTATGCATTATCGCTGCTGGCTTCTGAGCCAGATCACGATCCCGATCAAAAAAATCGAAAGAAAGCGGCGGCAATTCTTGAGGCGGTATTTGCGCAGGAACCGAACCATCCCGGAATTGCACACTATCTGATACATACTTATGACACAGAGGGCATGGCTGAACTTGGCCTTCCGGCTGCCAGGCGTTATGCGCAGATCGCGCCAGCTGCTCCTCATGCGCTGCATATGCCCGCGCACATTTTTGCTCGCCTCGGGCTATGGCAAGACGATATCGATTCGAATCTGGCTTCCATCGCCGCCAGTCACAAATATGCTGAGATGGGCGGCGAGAGCCATCAATTCCACGCTATGGATTTTCTGTTTTACGCATACTTGCAAAGTGGGCACGAGGTCGAAGCCCATCATCTGATCGAGGAACTGAAGGCTATGCCGCCAATGAAAGATATGTACGGAATGGGTTTCGATCCGCGCATCAGTACGCTCGTCGCGTTTGAAGCGATGTATCCGCTGGAAACGCACAACTGGAAGCAGGCCGCGACTTTGCCAATCCTGAAGGGAGCATCCGATGAGGATGTTTCGATGACGCACTGGGCGCGTGCAATCGGATTGGCTCGAAGTGGCAAGGCTGGAAGAAGCTCGAAAAGAAGTCGACCAGATTGAATCTATACGCAAACAATTAACGGACCAGAAAAAATCACGATCCATTCTCGATGCCATCGTCCGTGACCGGCAAGAGGCCAAAGCGTGGCTTGAATACGCAGAAGGAAAACGCGAGGCTGCAATAAAAGACATGAAGTCGTTGGCTGCGGAAGATTCCGGTATTTCCGAAGCCTCCGATCAAATCCCCGCGCGCGAGATGCTGGCTGACATGCTTTTGGAGATGAACCGGCCCGGGGATGCCTTCACCGAGTACGAAGCGAGTTTGAAGACGAATCCAAATCGTTTCGATTCACTCTACGGCGCGGCGAAATCGGCTCAGCTGGCGGGCGACATCCAAAAGGCAAATGCGTATTACTCGCAACTCATAAAAAACTGCAGCGGAGCACATCCAGAACGCGTTGAACTGACAACCGCGCGGGAGTGGCTTGCGAACAACCCGAAGGTCACAGCGAAAAATTAGCCAATCATCCTTTAGTCCAAACTAGTTTTGCGATAAGTGCTGCGACCAATGCAGCTCCGCCAATTGCGGCATTATATTCGCGATGTTTCAAGTACAACGCCCAGGAAAAGTTCCCGCTTTCGCGCCGGAAACCCGTTACGCGGGGAATTAATCGGGGTACTCTAGTGGAGTACTCCGCGAACTCCGGGAAATTCGCTCGTAGAAATTGTTCTTCCGAGCGAATTACCGGCACGTAGATCACCACGAAAATTAACGTCGCAACTACTGCAACCCACCAACTCATTGCGGCCACACTGAATCCGGCGGCGAGCATGATTGATCCTAAGTAGAGCGGATTCCGCGTATGCGAGTAGGGGCCCGAAGTCGTTAGCTCTTCGTTTTTTCTCACATGGCCGGACGCAAGAGCTCGCACAAATAGACCCGCGACGATCAGCAATAAGCCGCAGGAAAGAGACTTCCATGTCGGTCGAGCCAGCCATATATATAGAATCGTGAAAGCGAAACCTGTAGGGACTCGAATGCGGCGTGCAACTTTCGGCCAAATGGCGGTTTCGCTAGACATCGGTCTTTCCCAAGAGTTCTCTCGAGGCTTCCAGGACCTGCTCGACCGTGATGCTTAGCAGTCCTTCTTCGGGTTGAGAGCGGCGTTTATGACTCGTCACACTGGATTCATTTCTTAATACCCTGCTTTTTGTACCAAACGGCCCATTGCGCGCTGGATCCGTCGGCCCGAAGATCGCAACCACCGGGACTTCCAGAGCAGCAGCGAGATGCAATGGTCCGGTGTCGCCCCCTACGAACAATGCCGCTCGACGCGTGAATGCGATGAGTCCAGTGACGGAAAGTTGAATCGGCTTCGCGCTTCCTTCACTGGTAGCCTCGACTTCGCGAGCAATTGTTTCTTCCCCCGGCCCGAAGTTAATTAGGCATTTGATACCGCTTGCCGACAACTCTTTGGCAACCTCACCGTAACGGTTAGCTGGCCATTGCTTTGCACCCCATCCTGCGCCCGGATTCAACAAGACTAATCTAGCTATTCCATGTGCGTTGAGGTAGTCATCACACTTCGTCTCTGCAATTTGGTCTCTGGGTAGTTCGACTTTCGGAATTGAGAAAGAGCTTGCAGCGAAAGCATCAACTAATGCGGAGTTTTGCTCGACAATATGTCCGCCCCTCACTTTTATCTTGTCCGTGTAAAACATCAGAGCGATGCGTTCGCGCGGAGAAGACGAACCATAAATCACCTTTGCGCCCGAGAGCTTCGCCAATAATCCCGAACGCAACGAGCCTTGAAAATCGATAGCGACCGGATAGTGCGGCTCCCGCAATCGTTTCAGCGATGTTCCAATCTCATTCCAAGTCAGCCTCGACAGCGGAGAATGCCTCCAGCGATTTGGTGTTCACGGTATGAACCTGATCGGCCAACGGACGTCCTGGCGAGAGCGCGCCCGCGAGTGGTGTTCCTGGCGAGCTCAGAAGCTCCGATCCATCGTTGTTCCACTACCCATCCAATTCTTAAGTCAGGAAAGTTGCGCCGAAGTTCCGTAATCGCCGGCAAGGTATGGATAATGTCGCCCATTGCGCTGGGGCGGACCACCAGCAATTTGTCGAAGGGCAGGGTGGAGGCGTTGGTCACGAACTTCGTGACGTGAGGCAGATTGTGGATGATCTGGCTCGACGGAGTGATCTTTGGGGTCGCCTACGATCTCCACTCTTCCTCCGCACTCCATAACCGTTTCTCGTTCAGGGACGCTGTCTACCGTGTAGTCGGTCCCCTTCGCTTGGATATCAGGACGAAGTTCGCGTATCAAGCCTCGAACATCCGGCTCCGAGAAAATTACGACCCCGTCAACATCCGCTAATGCGCCAAGGATTTCCGCACGCTCATGTGCTGGCGTGACCGGGCGCCCTTCGCCCTTTAATCCCCGAACAGATTCGTCAGAATTGATGGCCACGATCAGCCGTCCACCTAAGGCTTTAGCGGCGCGCAGATATCGAACGTGGCCTACGTGCAGCAGGTCAAAGCAGCCATTCGTAAGGATAATCGAGTCTCCTTGTGCCCTCCATTCAAGGACCCGGCTCTTCATTTTTTTACGATCTAAGATTTTTTCGTTCAAAGCTTTTTTAGTGGGATCTGGTTCGCGGTGGCTCTTGTGACAATGCGTGCAACAGTTCGTCCCGCGAAACCGTCGCTGTCCCGCGTTTCATCACAACAATTCCTCCCGCGTAGTTCGCAAGATGCGCTGCCTCTTCCGTGTTGGCTCCAGCGGCTAACGCTGCGGTAAATGTGGCGATCACTGTGTCACCTGCTCCAGTAACGTCGGACACCTGATCGGAACCATAAATTGGAATATCGACCGGTTTTTTCTTTCCAGAGAATGCTGCCATACCATCGCGTCCACGAGTGATAATGAGCGCCTTCAGTTTCATTCGCGACATGATTTCCTCGCCAGCCGAACTCAATCGCGTCCAATCTTGACCAATCTGAATATCCAGAGCCTCTTCTACTTCAGGCTCATTGGGGGTTGCGGCAGTTATCCCGGAATATTCCAACATCCGCCGCCGGGAATCGAGGACTGCAGGTTTTTCAGGGAGAGAGCCTGTCTTCCGGATCGCCTCGACAATGGCAGGGGCTCGCGGAACCGTAGCCGTAATCCGATATCAGCAAGGCGTCGGCAGTCTCCAAGTGATCACCAGCGGTCTTTGCCAGAATTCGTTGCTGTTTGAAATTCGGTTCGGATTCAGGTTCTCGATCCACGCGAACAACCTGTTGTCGCGACGTATGCGCCATCCCAGCCAGGATTCGTGTCTTGGTTGGGGTCACGTAGGACTTATCTATTTGAATTCCCTTGATCGGGACTTGCTTAGCTCGAAAAAAATCCAACAGTAGGGCCCCAGGCTCATCGTCTCCCACTATGCCAACCGGCAGCACCGTCACTCCTAAATCCGCGAGATTGTTGATGGCGTTGGCGCCCCCGCCAGGTAGCACCGTTCGCTCGCGATGTTTCAAAATTAAGACCGGAGCTTCCCGTGAGACGCGCGAAATTTCGCCGAAGATAAATTCGTCCGCGACTAAATCACCAACGACCGTAATAGTCAGGCGAGGGAATGATTCCACGATCTTCTTCAGACGGATGGAATCAGTGAGAAGCTTGCTCATGGGCGAGGACCCAGTGATTTTCTCACGTCCGTTGACGCCGTTGCGTAATCGTCCGCAGCATGGAATCCACTGCGTTATCCGCGTCCACAAGCTCTAAGGTCGCCGGAACGATGGAGAGAGGGGCTAAGAGTGGGGCGAGCTCCCTGAGATTGATCGCGTCCTTTTCGGTGGTCACGAAACCATTGGCTCCAACCTTATCCTTCAAGTCGAGCAAATGGCGCATGTCGTTCTTTGAATAGGCATGATGATCTCGAAAAAACATTTCGCCAACCGGAATCACTCCACTATCGCGAAGTTGGGATATGAAAAGTTTCGGACGTGCAATGCCACAAAACACGATTGGCCGCGACGGCAGTTTATCAGCCCGGATGCCACGCACGGCCTTCCACGCCATCGGTCCGTTAACGGGGATGGATTCCGCGGGAACGCCGTTCATAAGCACAATCGCATCTGCTCTGCGCAGTGAATCCAACGGCTCTCGCAGTCGTCCCGACGGAAGCAGGCTGTCGCTTAAATCGGCCTGAGTTATCAAGACAATGTCGAAATCACGAGCTAATGCCCTGTGTTGAAAGCCATCATCCAAGAGGTGCATCCGCGGACCAAACTGTGTTTCGGCGAACACGCCAGCCTCGTATCGATCGCCCCCGACAATAACCGGGACATTCAACTTACGCGCGATCAATAACGGTTCATCTCCGAAATCCTGCGCAGTTCCCGGCAGGATCTACAAGCGCCACATCCACGGAGTATCTCTGCCATATCCTCGGGACAGAACATCGAATTTGATATTCCGACTCTGAAGCAATTCGCCCAGCGCGATAACGAATGGAGTCTTCCCTGAGCCTCCGACCGAAATATTCCCCACGCTAATTACAGGACCGCGAAGCTTGCGTGTCTTAAAGACACCCCGATTATAAAGTGTGTTGCGAACGGTTACGCCAAATCCAAAGACTGAAGCCAGCGAGTTCATTAATTATTTTCCGGATTCGGCGGAAGCAGCTTTTTCAGAGCCTCTAGCGTTCTCTCGGTGGCGCCCATTTGTGAGCGCAGAGTTTCCGCGCCACGCTTTCCCATGGCCCCTCGTTCAGATTCGTTGGAAAGCAACTCCATGAAAACCAAAGGAAGTTCCGCGGGTCCATGACACGCAGAGCCCTGCCTATTTTCGAACAAGCGCCACGATGTCGCGAAAATTCTCCGTGTGATTTCCTACGACTATTGCAACTCCATATCGAGCCGGTTCGATAATATTGTGCCCCCCGCGAGGCACCAGGCTTCCGCCGACGAACGCGATATCGGCTAGCGCATAAATCGACGAGAGTTCTCCTATGGAGTCCAGCAACAATACCCCGCCCGAAATTGGCTCTTCCTTCCAGCCTGACCGCAACCAGAATTTTATTTTTAGCCTTGCCAAGAGGGCAGCGACTGCACCAAATCGCTGAGGATGCCGGGGCGCAAGAATCATCACCGAACGGGGGTGAGATACAAGAATAGTTTCAAACGTTTGAAGCAGAAGCGATTCCTCGCCCGTCCATCGTGCTTCCGCAGACCATGACAGGGCCGGCACGGTTTTCAGACAACATGCGCCGGAACTGATCAACGAAAGGAGGAGGAGCAGAAGAGCGGAATATCAAACTTTAGATTGCCGGCCACGTTGATTCGTCCTGCTGGCGCGCCGATTTCCTGCAGCCGCCGCGAGTCTTCTTCCGTCTGCGTTAAAAATAAGTCGATGTTTCGTAATATCTTCTTCAGCAGAAAATGAAATCGTCTGTATCCCGGGAACGATCGGTCCGATATGCGGGCATTCACAACTGCGATCTTGGCCCCGCTGCGATGAGAAAGCCGTAAGAAGTTTGGCCAGAATTCAGTTTCAGCCAGCACAATCAGTCCCGGCCTTAGCAGCCGTAAATAGGGGCGGATGGCAAATGCAAAATCCAGCGGGAAATAAAAGACGGAATCTTTGCCAAATTTCTCTCGCGCCAATTTTTGTCCAGTCGCAGTAGTTGTTGAGACCAGCACTCGATTTCGCGGAAATGATTCTTTGAGTTTGAGTTACTAGACTGCTCACTGCCAGCACTTCGCCGACCGAAACGGCGTGGATCCATATTGTCCGGTCCGGTGTTTGCTCTTTCAGTCGAGCAGGAACCCTTCCCAACCTTTCTGGCAATCCCTCCCGATATTTTCCGTGGCGCAAAGATTCCCATAGCCAGTACGGCAAGCTCGCCAACAAAATGACTGCCAGCAGCGCACTATAGAACAGATACATGCGGAGACGACATTCTACCCGCTAGCCGAAAGCAGTAAATAAAGTTGCAGCCTGCATCCTATAATCGGTGATCTCATGCGCTGTCTCTTGAAATTTCATAAACTGTCAATCGCCATTGCGATCTTAGCGCTACCTCTCTCTTTCGCTGCCAAAGACTTCGCAATGCCCAAAGCGCAAGCCGCATCCGTCTATGCTGCTCACGACGAACATTCTAATGAACACGTATCTGTGGGTCTGGAACCCTATGACACTACCGAAAAGGCATCGATTTTCTCGGTTCATTACAACGAGATGGGAATCTTGCCGGTTTTTGTGGTGGTCACGAATGATGGAGATCAACCGGTTGCTCTCGCCGGCATGAAAGCGGAAGTGGTGACCTCCGACCGCGCCAAACTCTCGCCGATGTCGCCGGACGAAATTTACCGAAGGCTTTCGCATCCCCATGCCCATACGACAAATTATCCTTTGCCGTTTCCCACTAAAAAGGCAAGCGGCGGAGTAAATCAGAAAACGCGGGACGAAATCCAGAACGCCCAATTCGACGCCAAAGCAGTTGAGCCTCACAGTTCGCAAGCCGGATTTTTATTTTTCGACGTTGCAGATGTCGCAGATGCCAAGTCAGGATCGCATCTCTACCTGACGGGCGTGAAGGACGGCAAAGGGGATGAGTTGATGTACTTCGAAGTCCCGCTAGGGAAGGACTAGCGCCTTGCGGCGATGTACGAGCAAATGCCCTCGTCTGCCGAGCGGGCGATCTCCGCAACGTGTGGGAGTTGCAAGCACAGCCCCGGGCGCGGACGTTTGGGCTTACGCAAGCTGTACCCTCTATAATATTCCGTTATGGCAACAACCTCCGCCATCGCGCCTTCCGCTCGAGCCAAGTATGAGCCCGTCATCGGCTTGGAAGTTCATGTTCAGCTTCTGACTGCGACCAAGATTTTCTGTTCGTGCTCCACGAAATTCGGGAATCCTCCTAACACCAACGTCTGTCCAGTCTGCCTTGGGCTACCAGGGGCCTTGCCTGTCCTCAATCGTAAGGCTGTAGAATTCGCGACGCTGGCCGCAATGGCTATCAATTGCCGCATCAACGAAACGTCGATCTTCGCCCGCAAGAATTATTTTTATCCCGATCTTCCCAAGGGATACCAGATTTCCCAGTACGACAAGCCTCTGGCGGAACATGGCTTCATTGACATTGCTACGGCAACCGGCCCCAAAAAGATCGGCGTGACCCGGCTGCATCTGGAAGAAGACGCCGGTAAGAGCCTGCATGAAGACTTCGAAGGATCGTCCGAAACCACCGCCGTCGACCTCAACCGCAGCGGAGTTCCCTTGATTGAAATCGTCAGCGAGCCCGACATCGCGTCTCCCGAAGAGGCTTACGAATATTTGACCCGGCTGAAAGAAATCATCCTGTACACCGGTGTGAGTGACTGCAATATGGAGGAGGGATCTCTCCGCTGCGACGCGAACATCAGTGTGCGTCCTAAAGGACAGAAGCAGTTCGGCACTAAAACCGAAGTCAAGAACGTCAATTCATTCCGCTTCATACGCGAAGCCCTGGGGTACGAAATCGAGCGCCACATTGAGGTAATTGAGTCCGGCGCGAAAATTACCCAGGAAACCCGCCTCTACAACTCTGCCGAAGGCAAGACCTACGGAATGAGATCGAAGGAGCAGGCCCACGATTACCGGTATTTCCCCGAGCCTGATTTGCTGCCGCTTGTAGTGGACGAAAAATGGCAGAGGTGAGATTCGAACAGACCTTGCCGGAGCTTCCCGAAGCGCGCCGTAAGCGAATGATTTCCGACTACGGCATCACCGAACAGGATGCAGGCGTACTCACGCTAACCAAGTCGCTGGCGGACCAGTTCGAATCAGCGGCGAAAGAAGCGAAGAATCCTAAGCGGGTTGCGAATCTCGTCCAGAGCGAATTGATGGGACGTCTCAAAGCCCACAAGATGGAAATTGAGAATTCTCCGATTTCCATGAAAGGTGTCGCGATTTCAGCTGACTTGGTTGAGAGCGGAGCGATCTCCGGCAAAATGCTCAAAGATTTGTACGACCTTTGCTTCGAGCGTTCGAAAGACTTCTCTGAAACCTACGAGGAAGAAGGACGGCCGGAGCAGTCGCGCGATACCTCGGCGCTTGAGAAAATTCTCGACGAAGTAATCGCTGCCAACCCGAAACAAACCGAGCAGTATCGTTCCGGAAAAAAGACGGTTGCGGCGTTTTTCGTGGGTCAGGTCATGAAGGCCTCTAAAGGCCAGGCCAATCCCCAGTTGGTCAATGAACTTGTGGCGCGAAAACTCGGCGGATAAAGCCGCCGCAAGTCCCTCCAAGCGATTCCCAAAATTGTTTATGTCTCGTACCAGAACGACACAAATTGTCCACAAAGAGACGGTTTAGAACCGCCTCCCGGTCAAAATCTCGCTCAATCCCAATAGGGCGCCTAGCAACTTTGCGTATTCCAAAGGGTTTAAGAATTTGGAAGATTTTTCGGACGTATGTATAGGAAAGCCTGTAGAGCGGCATTGAAATTGCATGCAACGTTGGTGGCAGTGAATGAGTCTAATAGTCAGGTTGGGTCGGAGTCGGAGGTGATGACGGCCATGAAAGAAAGATTTTCAAACACGGAACTAACTGCTTTAAGAAATGACTTGCTTCAGGGGGGGCTGATTGATTCCCGAGAAGCAGCTGAATTGGTGCAGGTGTTCTTAATGGGGAGAGGCTACGGGGTGTCTCCGGAGGCAGCTATGGACGCTGTAGGGCGCGTCGAAATGTCGGGGTGCGCCATGCCCGTCTTGCAACTTGAACTGGAGAACTTAGCGCTGGTCATGTAATCAAACGAAATCTGCGGAGGCTCCCTAAACAAAGGAGTTTCCAAAAGGTAAAAGATGACGAGGCCGGACCAACCAGTCCGGCTTCATCTTTTTGCGACAAGGCATCTTTCATTCGTAGCGAAGACTCTCGACCGGATCCAATTTCGCCGCCCGAGTCGCCGGAACCGTACCGAAGAGAATTCCAACTAGGGACGAAACCACGATAGCTACAATTGCCGACAGTCCTGATATCGGAATTCTAAATTCGGTAAGGAACCGCACCGAATACGGGATGGCCAATCCAATTACCACCCCGATGAGCCCTCCGCCCACGGAAATCAGAATCGCCTCTGACAAAAATTGGAAGAGTATTTCCCGTTGGGTGGCCCCCAGAGCCTTGCGGATACCAATTTCCCGTATCCGAGCGCTTACCGTCGCCAGCATGATATTCATAATCCCGATTCCGCTGACCAAAAGCACGATTGCCGCGACGGCCAGCAACACCATAGTGAGCGCATTAGCTGTCTTTTCAGCGACTGCCACCAATTGGGTTAAATTCGTCACGTTGTAAACCGACTCGGCTCGATGCCGGCTTTTGATCACTCGTCTGATTTGATCGGTAGCCGGGGCTACCATCGAAGGATCCGCCACCGAAAAGTAAATCTGCTTCACCACGGGTGTGTCCGTGAAATACCGTGCCACGGTGTAGGGAATGACCATGGTGTTGTCGGTGACTTCCGATTGGCCAAACGTGTTCACCCGTTCCTTGAATGTTCCTATTACGGTAAAAGGCAAGCCCGTCATTGAGATCACTTTACCGACCGCAGCCTCTGGCGAACCGTAAATTTCCTGCGCCATTTGCTGCGTGATCACGCCCACTTTGTTGTGGGCCTGCTCATCTTGCTGTGTCAAAGAATCTTCCGGAAAGCACTATCAGATTGCGGACAACCAGGTATTGCGGATAAACGCCGAGAATCTGAATATCGCGCTCTTTGCCATTCCCAATGGGAATTCGATCTCCGAGGGGAACCACCGGGGAGGCGGCTACAATTCCAGGAACATCCTGCTCCGCGGATGTCATGTCGTCGAGCGTCAGAGGGTCGGGCGCGGAATTTGTGATGGGTTGGCCGCCGCCTTCGTACTCCGCGTAGATCAGGTTCGCTCCGATGGACTGGATTTGGTTCAGCACATACTGTTTCCCGGTCATCCCGATCGTGACCACCAGAATAAGAGAAGCCGTGCCGATTACCATTCCCAGGGAAGTCAGGACGAAGCGCACCTTGTTGCTGCAAAAGGTATCGTAGGCAAAACTCAGAATCTCGCTGAAAACGAGTGTCGGCGGCTGCCTCGGTGGGCCGGGGGAATTCGTAGCCATCTAACTCTAGATGCTACGCGGGATGGGTTTGACCCACAAATCGAGAGGGGGTTCCCACGGCAGTTCTAAAGTATTCGACTTTAAACGCCTGCCTGATCTTCCAGAAACTTCTCCACTTCGAGCGCCGCCATGCATCCCGATCCAGCGGCTGTAATGGCTTGCCGGTAGCGGCGATCCTGCACGTCTCCACAAGCAAATACGCCGGGCACACGTGTAAATACATTGTTAGTGGTTACCAGATACCCTTCGGAATCAGTTTCCAGCTGTCCCTCGAACATACGGGTGTTGGGGATGTGTCCAATGCCAAGAAACATCGCGCTCGCCGGAAGCTCCCAAGCCTTATCTGTCTTTAGGTCTCGCAACTTTAGCCCAGTTACTTCTTTTTTCGCCGGGTCGAGAACGTCCTCCACAATCGTGTTTGTCAAAAAATGAATTTTTTCGTTCTTCTTCGCGCGGTCAAGCATGATTTTCGACGCGCGAAACTCCTCGCGCCGATGAATCAGGGTGACCTTAGTGGCGAAGCGCGTCAGAAAGGTCGCCTCTTCCATCGCCGAATCCCCTCCCCCAATCACCGCTATTTCTTTTCCTGAGAAAAAGAAACCGTCGCATGTCGCGCACGAAGACACCCCGTGACCAATCAAAGCCTGTTCGCTTGGAAGTCCCAACCAGCGGGCAGAAGCCCCGCTTGCCACGATCAATGTACGCGTGCGAATTACGTCTTTTCCCACATGCACTGCGTATGGGGAAGAACTGAAATCTACTTTCGCAACGTGTCCGTGCTGATATTGGGCGCCGAAACGTCCGGCCTGCTTGCGCATGTTCTCGATTAATTCCGGACCCTGGATGCCCTCCGGAAATCCCGGGAAATTTTCTACCAGAGTTGTCAAAGAAAGTTGCCCCCCAGGTTCGTGTCCTTCGAGAACCAATGGCTTGAGATTTGCGCGAGCTGTGTACAAGGCTGCCGTATGGCCGGCACATCCTGAGCCGATGATAATTACGTCGCGGTCATCCATAGTTTCAGCTGGGCTCCCGATCCGTGATCCGCAAATAAAAATAGAGTGAGTATTACCTTTTGTCGGGGGCTTTGCGGCTCACTGATTTCTTAACCGCAGTCTGTGCTCTTACCGTTGACACTGCGTTGAGGCGCGTGAGTTCATCTGGCACCATCTGCAGAGCGCCCAATAACTTCCGATAGTTTGCCTCGATAGAGGATGCGGATTGAAACAACGATTCATAAGCACTCTGATCTGGCGGCGGACCCGCTGCCGTCGCCGGACATCTCGCCAGCACCACGGAAGATTTGCCAAATCGTTCTAATTGGATGCGGCTCGCCGGCGTATTGGTGCTGAGCATATCCGCTGGGCTTGTCACCGCCGACGCGTTGTCCTCAATTGAAACCTGCAACAGGTCCTTGGGTTCGCGGACCTTGAACACAAGCGTCTCGACCATGCTTTTTGGATCGAGGCTAAAAGAATATTGGACGGTCGAAAATAGTGCCTGCACCGCAAATTCCCTGCGGATGCGCACCCAATTGGCGCTGGCATTTTCCGATGACACATGCGCTTTTTGACTTAACGAGAGGAAACTTGGTTGTTCCTCCAAGGTCGAGTGACCTCGATCGACTTCAAAATCTGGACTGAATATCGGCTGCTTTGGAATCCTCGACAAAGCCGTCGCAATTTGTTTCCGTTCCTCTTGCGAAGGAGTACACACATTCAACATGTTCACCTTCACCTGAGGTTGCGCCGACCGTTGCGGGGAAGCCTGGGGTGATTCGGGAGCAGATCCCTGGGAAGATGGCTGCGAGGGCAATGATTGGTTAGCAGGCTGTTGAGCCTGAGTGAACAAGGAACCGCCAAGGGCGATGACTATAAGGAGATTGTTTCGGAGCACGCCGCATTTTAACAGCCCCGCAAAGCTGCTGACGGAGAAGCTCTGCGGATATTAGAAATAGCTCAACTTCCCCTGTTCACCAATTGCGACTCGATGTACCTACACGCCCAATTGAATTACTGTGTAAGAGCGAGGAGGCGCTTCAAATGTCGTACGGGTTCCATTGGACGACGGTTTGTCCATAGCTCGCGGAACTACACGTTGGGGAGCATCAAAGGTGTTCGAAGCTTTTAGATCTTCCCCGGTTATCAACATTGACGAGAGAACCCGAGGTGGCGTCCTATCCTCCCAATTCAATTCAACTTCATGAGCGGCGGTCAAATCTCGATTCAAAATGAACAGCGATATTGCGCCAGTATCAGGGTCCACGGTGCCAGCGACATCCAAATAAGGAACCTGCCCCATTTTTGACACGTCGTACGTTGGAGATTCGACGAGCAGGTTGAGAACGCGACCGCGCGCATATTGAAGGGCCCAACTATAGGGGTAGTAAATGCTTTGCCGCAATAACCCATTGGCATTGGTCATGATGGGGGCGATTACGTTTACTAATTGCGCCAGGCACGCGATCTTTACGCGGTCGGCATTTCTGAGGAGCGAATTTATGAGGCCGCCTACCAGCAATGCATCTTCCAGGTTATAAACCTCCTCGAGCAAATGAGGCGCAGCCTGCTTGTTGCCGTCTGCCGCCGATCCTCCGCGGGCCCGGTACCAGACATTCCACTCATCGAATGAAAGCCAAAGTTTTTTTGTCGAATGCCTTCGACCTCCGACCATATCGCAAACTGCCAGCGTTTCGGCAATCTGCTGTTCCATGCTGAGATTCATGGCCAGGAATTTTGAACTGTCGCCCCCGGTGTCGTTGCTATTGTTAAAGTAACGATGCAAAGAGAGCGCATCGACGTAGTCATAACATTGCTCGAGCACTTCGCGATCCCATTCAAGGTAGGTCGAAGTGAAGGGTCCGCTCGACCCGCATGCGACCAGCTTTAGCGAGGGATCCACGTAGCGCATTTGACGCGCTGCATCTTGTGCCTTCAACCCATATTCAGTCGCCGGCATGTGCCCAATCTGCCATGGTCCGTCCATCTCATTGCCAAGGCACCAATATTTCGCATTGTAGGGTTCTATCGTCCCGTTTTTTCGGCGCAGGTTGCTCCATTTTGTTCCTTGCGGAACGTTGCAATATTCCACCAGATTCGCGGCATCTTCCGGAGTTCCGGTTCCGAGGTTGAGGCCCATCAATGGCTGGGTTCCAACAAGCTTGCACCATGCCATGAATTCATCAGTGCCAAATTGATTGGTCTCTATTGAATTCCAAGCCTTGTCGAGTTCGACTGGACGATCCCGTTTAGGCCCAATTCCATCGAGCCAGTTGTATCCTGAAACAAAATTGCCCCCTGGGTAGCGAACTATGGGAACGCCAAGCTTCTTAATCTCATCGAGAACATCCTTACGGAATCCGTTGGAATCCGACAATTTTGAGCCGGGATCGTAGATGCCTTCATAGATGGCGCGACCGAGATGCTCAAGAAACGACCCGAATAGGTTGCGATCTAACGCGGCAACGGTTCGTCTCGTGTCAATGTAAACACGGACAGCCGTGGCTGCAGGCGCGGTTTGCGCCGATGCAAATCGCCCGAATAGCAAATCCGTGGTGCAGGCCAACCCAACCGCCGAGGCTTGTTGCAAGAACTTCCGTCTCGAAGAGGACATGCTTAGCTCCTGAATTTTCCACTGAAAGTGACCGCAGTAGTCGCAGAAATCGCGCAGTTGTGGAGGCTGCAATTGCTTATACGCCGGGAATTAGACGGATGGCAAGACTTATTGGTTGAGTTTCACTGGGCGCTAAGAAAAAAAGAAAAGAGGGATCCGAAGGTTATTCCGAGACTTTGTAGTCGCACGCTTCGCGGCAGGCAGGACAATAGAATAATCCGTCTTCGCACAGTCTCACGCCGACTTGCCCTTCGCAGGAACAACAATACTTCTCGCAACTGCAGCGCTCTTCTGACATATCACATTGCATGCAGCGGGTTTTTGTCTTGGTAGGGGCCATAAATGCACTCTAATAGGTGGCCCCATGCTGATAAAGTTCCATTAGTAACCAGGCTATTTCGATGAAAATCCTGCACGGCTCTCTTAGTTGAAGCGAGATTCGGCTGCGTGTTAGGGTAGTTGTCCCGGATCGGTCTCCCGGTTCTCCGAGGCTTTCTTGTCTGCTGCTGAATCGATTAATCCCGCGCCTCGCAAAACCCCACTAAATAAGGTTCATCGTCAAATGGGTGCAAAAATGGTGGACTTCAACGGCTGGGATATGCCGGTGGAATATCCGTCCGCCGGGGGCCTTATTGCGGAACATAATGCGGTCCGCACGTCGGTTGGCATCTTTGACGTGAGTCACATGGGCGATATCCGCGTCCTCGGGCCGGGTGCGCTCGCGGCGGTGCAGCATATTTCAATGAACGACGCGTCGCATCTCGCAATTGGACAAGCGCAGTATTCCGCTTTGCTTTATCCCGAAGGCACTTTCGTGGACGATGTCGTTGTTCACCGTCTCGGCGGCGAAGATTATCTTCTGGTCATCAATGCCGGCACTCGCGAAAAAGATGTGAACTGGGTAACCGGGAACACTCGCAATTTCGAATGCGGGATAGAAAATCTCTCCGACGAATTTACTCAGATAGCAATTCAGGGACCAAAGGCAGCCGGTCTCCTGCAAAAGTTAACTGATGCAGATCTTTCCACCGTTAAATTCTATTGGTTCACCCGCGGAACCGTTTGTGGTCTGAGCAACGTTTTGATCGCCCGCACTGGGTATACCGGCGAAGACGGCTTCGAGATTTATATTCCTTCAGACGAAGAAACCAGCATCAGAGTCTGGAACGAGATTTTTGCAGCGGGCAAAGAATTCGGAGTGACCCCCTGCGGCCTGGGGGCCAGAAACACGCTGCGCCTGGAAGCCAAGCTTCCGCTCTACGGCCACGAAATTTCCGATACTATCAATGTCTGGGAAGCCGGACTGGACCGCTTCTGCAAGATGGAAAAGCCGGAGTTCCTCGGGCGTTCTGCGTTGGAGAAAGCTCAGGCCGGCGAAGTAGTTCGCAGGTTGGTGGGGCTGGAAATGATCGAGCGTGGAATAGCTCGCGATGGATACAAGGTCTTGAGTGACGCGGGGCAGGAAATCGGCTACGTCACCAGCGGTTCATTTGCTCCGTTCCTAAAGAAAAATATCGCGCTGGCTTATGTTCCATCCGAAACTTCTGAGATTGGATCCATGGTTAACGTTGAGATTCGCGGACAGCCAGTAAAAGCCAGAATTGTGCCGACTCCGTTTTACAAACGTGCGAAAAAGTCCTAATCAGCGAGGATCGACGAATGTCTTATCCGGCCGACTTCAAATACACCAAAGAGCATGAATGGATCAAGCCTGAGGGCAAGATTGCGACCATCGGAATAACCGATCATGCGCAGCAATCCCTCGGCGACATTGTATTCGTGGAACTCCCGAAAGTCGGAACTGAGTTGGAGCGCGGCAAAGCCTTTGGAACGGTCGAATCGGTAAAAGCCGTCTCTGACCTTTACGCTCCAGCTTCCGGAAAGGTCACTGAGGTAAATGCCGACCTTGCCAACGCACCGGAAAAGATCAACAAAGACGCGCACGCAGCCTGGCTGGTAAAGATTGAATTGAAGGACGCGGCCGAACTGAAGCAGTTGTTGTCGCCGGCCGATTACGAAAAGTTCGTGGCGGAAGAGGGCTAAGAGTAGGTTGGCTTTGAACGCTTCACAATCAAAGCCGCAGTCACTAACATCTAATACCGCATGCGTTATCTCCCCAAATCTCCCGCCGACCGCGAAGCCATGCTTCAGTCCATCGGCGCCGAATCCATTGACGATCTGTTCTCGCCGATTCCCGCCGAATATCGCCTGCAACGCGACCTTAAAGTCCCGCGGCAGATGGCAGAGTCCGAGATTGTGGACTGGTTCCGCGAAAGATCGCGCGAAAACGGGGATGGCTACGCAACGTTCCTGGGAGCGGGAGCGTACCACCATTATCGGCCCGTAATCATTGATTCGCTGATCTCACGTGGCGAGTTTTTGACCGCTTATACGCCATATCAAGCCGAAGTTTCGCAGGGCACTCTGCAATCGATCTTCGAGTTTCAAACCATGATCTGCGAACTGACCGGCATGGAAGTGGCGAACGCGTCGATGTATGACGGTTCCACGGCCTCGGCAGAAGCGGTGATGATGGCGTCGAGGCTCACCGGACGTCGTTCCGTAGTGATCGCTCGCACCTTACATCCTGAATATCGGGAAGTGCTCGCTACGTATGCGTTTCATCAGGGCATGCCCCTCTCTACCGTGGGGTTCGAAGATGACGGCCGCGTGAAGCTGAGTGCACTGGAAAAATCAATCACGCAAGATACGGCGTGCGTCTTGATTCAATCTCCTAACTTCTTCGGAACGATCGAAGATATCGCTGCCATAGCTGACATAGCCCACAGAAAGGGCGCAATGCTCGTCGTCTCGATTGCAGAAGCAATCTCGCTTGGGATTGTCGAACCGCCGCGTCAAGCAGACATCATTGCCATGGAAGCTCAAGCATTCGGCGTTCCGCTGGGATTTGGCGGGCCCTATTGCGGAGTAATTGCCACCCGCGAACAATTCGTCCGGCAGATGCCGGGGCGGCTGGTTGGCCAAACAGTGGACAAGAATGGCAAGCGTGGTTTCGTACTCACCCTGGCAACCCGCGAGCAGCACATTCGTCGTGAGAAGGCGACCTCGAATATCTGCACTAATCAGGCGTTAATTGCCCTTATGGCCAATATTTTTATGACCATCTATGGCAAAGTAGGACTCCGAGAGTTGGCTATTCAAAACCTCGCAAAGACGAACTACGCCTCACAGCAGTTCGAGAAACATGCCACCGTGTTGTTTTCGGGCGCGCCACGTTTTAACGAGTTCGTAGTCCAGACGGCAGAAGATCCGCGCGCCATCAATTCGAGAATTCTGGGACACAAGATTGTCGGCGGACTTCCACTCAAGAAATTCTTCCCGGAGCTGGGGAATGCCGCACTCTGGTGTTGCACAGAATTAACCACACGTTCCGCTATCGACACGGTCGTTGGATTGGTGGCCGAAAGCCAACAGTCTGCCGTCTCTCTACCTGAACTGGAAGAAGAGGTGGCGAGATGATGCATTCAACCCGTAAGGCGACGCGTCATACCAGTCAAAACGAAGACCTCATCTTCGAGAAGTCTTCCCCCGGCAAGGCTGCGTGGAGACTTCCCCCCCTTGATGTGCCGGGCGTCGAGCCCGCGAAATTGTTGGGCGACGCTGAACGAAAAGATTTGGGAAACATGCCCGAGGTGAGTGAGATTGAGATTATCCGCCACTTCACTCGGCTTTCTACGTGGAACTACGCAATAGATCTTGGCATGTACCCGCTAGGGTCGTGCACCATGAAATACAATCCCCGGGTCAACGAGCTAGTAGTGCGCCTGGAAGGTCTAGCCAACGGACATCCTTATCAGCCTGAGAAAATCTCCCAGGGTGCGCTTCGGATTATTCAGACCCTGGCTGACTGCCTGAACGAAATCACCGGCATGGACGCCATTACCTTGCAGCCCGCAGCTGGTGCTCATGGCGAACTGACAGGACTCCTGATGGTGCGGGCCTATCACCAATCCAAAGGCGATCCACGCAAAAAAATCCTGATTCCAGACTCAGCCCACGGCACCAATCCTGCTACTGCGGCGATGGTCGGATATGCAGTCGAAAACCTAAAATCGAATGCTGCGGGGATGGTAGACGTCGCATCTCTTGCGTCCCAAATGAGCGGTGACGTCGCCGCTCTCATGCTCACCAATCCGAATACTCTCGGTATTTTCGAGCAGGAGATTCACAAGATCGCCGAGATTATGCACGCCAAGGGCGGCTTGCTCTACATGGACGGAGCAAACATGAACGCGCTTGTCGGTAAGGTTCGCCCCGGCGATTTCGGTGTCGATGTGATGCATCTGAATCTGCACAAAACTTTTTCGACCCCGCATGGCGGCGGCGGACCTGGTTCTGGGCCAGTGGCGGTCAAGCAAATACTCGAGCCATTTCTTCCTATACCAACCGTTTCTTACAAAGTCTGACGGAACTCTGGGCTTCGAATATGATCGGCCCCAATCGGTTGGAAGAGTGCGCTCTTTTTACGGAAACTTTGGAATGTTTGTCCGCGCGCTAGCTTATATCATGGCCAACGGCCCGGACGGCCTGCGCCAGACCACGGAAGACGCAGTGTTGAACGCAAACTACATTCGCAACGGGTTAAAGGGCGCGTTCGATTTGCCGTACAACACGCCGACTATGCACGAGGTTGTTTTCAGCGATAAGTTGCAGGCGAAAAAAGGCGTGAAAACGATGGATATTGCCAAGCGCCTGATCGATTACGGTTTTCATCCTTACACCACGGCTTTTCCGCTGATAGTGCCCGGCGCTCTAATGATCGAACCCACGGAGAGCGAGTCCCGTGAAGAGTTGGATCTATTCGTGGAAGCAATGCGTTCAATTGCCGAAGAAGTGGAAGAAGACCCGCTAATGGTGTTGCAAGCGCCCTACACTACCCGGGTCTCCCGCCTTGACGAAACTGCCGCAGCCCGAAAACCAGTGCTTCGCTGGAAGCCAGCTGTCCAGTGAGAATTATTTTTTCTCGGATATATCTACCGACGCCCTAGTGTTTTCCCACTCCATATGAAGAGTGCACACGTCTCCCTTCGGGCTGAAGCGGATTGTAAAATTCTCTACCGCCGAAGGAGTGCTGGATACTCTCATGTCGGCGCGAGTCAATTCCTCACCTTCCCATTTATAGGGAATTCCCCACTCGCCGGTCTTTTTATTCACGATGAGCGTCCACTTATCCTGATTGGGGACGGTAAAAATCGTGTAGCTTCCCGCCGGAACATCTTTACCAGCTACGGACACGTTTGTGTCGGCGACGAATGTAGTCGCTTCATTCGCTCCTGATCGCCACACTTCTCCATAAGGGACGAGTCCCCCAAAGATCTTTCTTCCCTTCGTTCTCGGACTCGAATAATCAACATTTATTGTTTTGCCGTCCGCGAAAGTGCAATCCGCATGAGCGGGCGGACTGGGACGTTTACTTTTATCCTGTTGTGCGAAACCTATGGTCGAGACAAAAAGTAAAGCAGTGACTGCAATTCGTTTTTTCATATGACTCCTTCTTGGCATCGGGAACTATGTCAGCGGAATTTGTTATAGCGAGAAATTATCCTCCAACATCGCCTCACAGTACAATCGCTCATGCCAGTATTCGATGAAAAGCACGACGAACTTGATCATTACGAAACCATGATGGGAGTTCCGCGTGGACGTCTGGCGGTCACAATGGATATGATTACCGACGCCATGGCATTGGTCGGGCAGCACGGAGTTTACTGCCTAAGCCAGCGCTGGCCAGGCAAGCCGGTGATGGATATTCAAATAATCATGAAAAATCTAACCGACGCCAAAGAACTCATTCAAAGCGTGATGGCGGAGCTCAAGAAGTAATCGTAAATTCCCATGTTTACTCTTCCAGCCGCTGGTTGAAAATCTACGAGATAACTTTGCGGAAACTGTCGAAATGAAATATCGTCCACTCGGCCGTACGGGATGGAAAGTCTCGGACATAAGTTTCGGCGCCTGGGCCATTGGAGGTTCATGGGGCAAGGTTTCAGAGGAAGAAGCCATGAGCGCCCTCAATGCCGCTGTCGACTGCGGCGTTAATTTTTTGGATACCGCCGACGTTTATGGCGGTGGACGCAGCGAGAAATTGATTTCGCGCCTAAAGAAGAGCCGGAAAGAAGAAATCATCGTTGCGACAAAGGCTGGACGCCGGCTTCCCGCCCAAACCGTAGAAGGCTACACTCGCAAGAATCTGACTGCGTGGATCGAGGACAGTCTTCGGAACCTCTCCACCGACTGTTTGGATCTGGTTCAACTTCACTGTCCGCCCACCGAACTGTATTACCGTCCCGAAGTGTTTGGGATCCTCGACGAGTTGGTCAGTGCCGGAAAGATCCGCTATTACGGCGTAAGCGTCGAAAAAGTCGAAGAGGGACTGAAAGCGCTCGAATATCCCAATGTCCAAACTGTACAAATTATTTTTAACTGCTTCCGCCAGCGGCCTGCGGAACTGTTTTTTTCTGAGGCTAAACAGAAGCAGGTGGGCATCCTTGCTCGCGTGCCGCTGGCTAGCGGATTGCTAACCGGAAAATTTCGACCTGACTCCAAGTTTTCAAAGGATGACCATCGCAACTTCAATCGTCACGGAGAAGCCTTCGACGTAGGTGAAACTTTTGCCGGAGTTGATTACGAGACTGGACTTGATGCGGTTGAAGAAATCCGCCGAATTGTACCCGCTGGCATTTCAATGCCACAATTTGCGCTGCGCTGGATTCTCATGTTTGATGCGGTAAGTTGCGCCATCCCCGGAGGCAAGAGACCGGAGCAGGTGAAGGATAATTGCGGAGCTTCAGATCAGCCAGCATTGTCCCCTGACATTATGGAAGCCGTGAAACAAGTTTACGATAGTAAGATTCGGCTGCAAGTTCATCAGCGTTGGTAGACTTTCCCTCGACGCGTACCGGCCGAGCCATGGCGATGAAGGATCGCGGATATTGAATCTTTATCTCATCGTATTAATAATCATCGTCGCCGTTCTGTTAGGCGTCAGTATTTTCCGCAGCAGGCTGGTCAAAAATAAAGCTGATTTCTTCGTTGCCAGCCGCAGCCTTCCCTCCTACGTTTTAATTGCCACACTGCTCTGTTCCTGGATTGGCGCGGGAAGTCTATTTGCAGGCGCTGAGAACGCCTTCCATAACGGATTTGCCGCTTTGTGGCAGCCTGCGGGCGGCTGGATTGGGCTGCTGATTATTTACTTTGTTGCGCCGCGCGCTCGAAAATTCGCTCAATATACCCTTCCCGATTTGCTCGAGACCCGTTATAACGCAACTGCGCGCGTGCTTGGCACCATTGCAATCCTCTTCGCATACACGGCAATCACTTCTTACCAACTAAAGGGCGGAGGGGACATCCTTCACCTCGCTACCGGGGTCGACAATACCGTGGGAATGTACATCGTAGCGGGATTCGTGATCGTATTCACTGCAATGGCGGGAATGTCGTCGGTAGCTTACATAGATCTGGTCATTGGAGTACTCGTTACCGGAACCACCCTGGTCGCCACACCAATGTTGTTTCACGCCGTAGGCGGATGGGCGGGGCTTCATGCTGACCTTCCCGCTGACCGGTTCCAAATACTCGGCCACCTGACTTTCACCCGCGCCATGGAATTCTTCGTGCCGACGTTCCTGCTCATGCTGGGGAATCAGAGCATGTACCAGAAGTTCTTTTCGGCGAAGTCGGAAAAGGACGCCAAAATTGCAGTCGCTGGCTGGATCGTTGGAACCTTGATTCTCGAAACTGTGATTGTCACCATCGCCGTTATTGGAACCGCCATGTATGGCACGAATCCTGAAGTGGCGGACAAGCCACGAGAAATGATTCCGTTTGTGGCGCGGCATGGGCTCCCGGCGCTCATGGGCGCTCTGCTTATGGGGGCCATCTTCGCCAAGGTAATTTCCACAGCCAATAATTTTCTATTTTCCCCCGCCACTAATTTGATCAACGACGTCTATATCCGCTTTGTAAACAAAGACGCGTCCCAACGCAAAATTCTTATCTTGTCGCGTGTAATGGTGCTCTTGCTGGGTCTCTTCGCCCTGGCACAAGGGGCATATTGGACTTCGGTCCTGGCAATGGCCTTGTACGCTTACACAATTTACTCGGCGGCCATCACGCCGGTAGTGATGGCCGCTTTTTTCTGGAAACGTGCCAATGCCGCGGGAGCAGTTTCGTCGATCGCGGTCGGAACAGTCGTTACAATTGCCTGGAATTATGGTGGAAAGCGTTTTCTGTCGCCTGCATGGGCAGCAAGGGACGCGATATTTCCGGCTTTGGTAGTTTCCGTCCTCGCACTCCTGGTCGTCAGTTTGGCGACATCTCCGCCCAGTCCCGAAAAATGGAAGCCATTCATTGCGGACTAATCCGCGCTTGCGACATATTCATTGACAGGTGAGCATATTATTAAAACGTATTTCTTGCGGGATTGATGTTATGTAACCTTGAGGTGGACACCATGAACAGACGCACAAAAACACTGTTGCTCCCGGCACTAATCAGCCTCGGTGGGTCTGCGATGTGGAGGCTCGCCTTGCAGCGCAGTGTCCTTCCGTTCACAGGTTCTGTTGAATCACGCCGGCCTCCCATTGAGGCACCAGATTATTTGGCTCGTCTGCCCTGCCGTTGTTTGGCGCGGCAAGTGCGTATTATCGCGCCGTGCGGGAGGTTCCTCGATTAACCGCCCTCTCTATTTCCTTCAATCGCGATGACACCGATCTGGATCGTACTAGCGACCAGGATGAGATATCCTTCGCCCGCCCAATGGTTTGGCTTCTTTTGCGGAGTAATGAATTGGATCGTCGTTCCCGCCGTCTTCCTTTTATTGGGAGACATTGCCGTTCTTAAAGGCGGAACGTGCTGCTCAAAGCTAAAGCTGCGGATGAATCGACGTACCTCGACTTTTTGGCTACCTGGTTTGGCAAGTCTAGTGATGTCGTTGACTTGTTTGACAATCTCAACGTTAGTGGGTCTGCATCCCCGGTTTGAAGGAGACGGTTGGGCTACTTTGGTTATTTACCTCCCCTGGTTCTTGATGCTGCCTCTGTGCGGTGCTGCCGGAGCATATATTGTCCCGCCGTGCCGGGGGCTCCTGCGGCAGTCACTCGGAGCGGCTTTGTTTCCAGTGATCGCGATGAGCTTTCTGGTAGCACGCTTATACTTCTGCGAAATTCGCTTTCGCACCCCAAACGTTTTATTTTTTATCACTATTTTTTCATCTTCCACCCACTCCTCCCCCCCCCAATCACCTACAGGGCGAGGACGCCTCTCATCCATTCTCGTAGAATTGCTTATGGCAAACCTTACATTGATCTACGGTCTCCGGCTGCTGCCCTCTGAAGAAGTTGCTGAAGTCAGCGATGCCACTCTCAAATTAAAGAATGGCAACGAAGCCCACGTCACCATGCACGTCCTCGAAGGCAGCAAGGCTGACATCGAAAAACAATTGAAGAATAGTCTGGACGCGTTTTTCGACATCTATCCCGAAATCTGAAGCGGAGAGTCGACCATCCGATCCCCGCTATCACATCTATAATGCAAGCGTACGATTCTGACGTATGCTTTCTTATCGCTATCTTCGGGCGCGCCTGAACGAAGTTGGTCTGTTCCCACGAAGCAAGATTGCCCAGGTCGCCTGGTATCTGCTCGGGTTGGATCTGTTTCTCTACGGATTACAACTGGTTTTTCGGGCTTTTGGTTCGTCGTACGGAAACGGACTCGGCGCGTGGGTCACATTTCTTAGCATCGTTGTACTCGTCCCTTTCACTGTTCTGGCGTTGCAATGGCTTAAAGCGCGGATGTTGTGGCGACTGCGCAACCGCTTGATCGTCACCTACGTGTTTATCGGGGTCATTCCGGTAGTTCTGCTTGTAGCCTTGAGCCTTGGTTCGTTTTATCTTTTTGCAGGGCAGTTCGCGACCTACATCGTCACTGCGGAGTTGAGTTCCGAGCTTGAGGGAATTGAGTCGGCGAATTCGGCTATCGCCCACGATCTGGCGGCGCGTTTACAGCAAGGCGGGAGACCGGAAACCGCCGCTTTGGATAGCCTGCGACAATCTCACAAATCCTGGGAGGGACGCCGTGTTCATGTTTGGCTGGGAGACAAGCTCATTCTCAGCAATTCACCTTCCGGTATCAGTGCAACTCCGCCCCCGTTGCCTGCGTATTTGACCGGATCATTTCGCGACGTGGTCCGCCACCACGACAAGTTGTCTTTGCGCGCGGCTGAGACGATCCCAACCGCCGGGGGCAGATTAACTGTCCTCTCGAGCGAACCACTGGACGAACAGTTTCTACAGGGATTGGCGACGAATCTTGGCGAAATCACGTTATATGCTTCGGGACTAACTCTCCGCAAAGTCGATGATCCGTCTACGCGGGTAAAAGTTGGCGCTTCCTCGAAACCACTCGTGGAGATTAACAACCCGCAAGGCATCTACGTGTTGGACAGCGGGAAGGACTTGCCGGTTCCAACCATAACCACGGGGAGCGTTCCCGCTCCCACGAGCCGATTCGACAAACAAGTATCTTTCGCCACCGCAGTTCGGGTAGTCGAATGGGAAACGGGAGACACCAACAGCCCCGCCGCCATCAGTGTGCAGACTCGGTTGTCGAAGCTTTATGAGCGCCTTTTCGGTGCATTGGGGGAATTCGCACCTGCCATTGAGTACAGCCTTTTTGTGGTTGCAGTCGTTTTTGCATTGATTGAATTGGCGGCATTGCTGATAAGCCTACGCCTCACCCGGTCCGTCACCGGCGCCATTGCCCAGCTCTATAACGCAACTGGGCACATCAACAGAGGGAATTTTTCGCATCGCATCCCAGTGAAGTCCACGGATCAACTGGCCAGCCTGGCGAATTCGTTCAATTCCATGACCGCCTCGCTGGAACAATTGATTCTGGAACAGAAAGAAAAACAACGCCTCGAAAATGAGCTGGTCATTGCGCAGGAAGTTCAGGCTCAACTTTTTCCGCGCAAGATCTCTCAACTTGAATCGCTGGAGGTTTACGGCTTCTGCCGCCCGGCGCGCACGGTTAGCGGAGACTACTATGATTTCCTTTGTCTGGAGCAGGACAAGCTTCTACTGGCCGTAGGCGACATTAGCGGAAAGGGAATTTCAGCCGCGCTGCTGATGGCCACTATCCACTCCGCGGTTCGCGCTTACAGCCTGGAAGGAATTCCAATGCTCCGGGAGCCGGTCGCCGTTGGGGGACGCGGCTCGGGAATGACGTTGGGATCGAGTTCTCATGGCGCGGAGGTTTCGCCTGGCACTCTGCTTTCATTGTTAAACCATCAACTCTACGACAGCACTCCCATGGAAAAGTACGCAACCCTTTTTCTCGCAATCTACGAGGGGCGAGAGCGGAAATTAACCTACAGCAACGGTGGTCATCTTCCGCCAATCATTCTGAGCGAGCAGGGCGAGATCCGAAAACTGGACCAAGGCGGCACAGTGGTGGGATTATTCGATCCCGTCTCCTATGACGAGGAGTCAACTCAGCTCCGGCGGGGGGACATTTTCATCGCCTATAGCGACGGTGTTACGGAACCTGAAAACGACTTTGGGGAATTCGGAGAAGAGCGGCTGATTGATATCGTGCAGGAAAACCGCGACCTCCCCCTGGAGCGCATTACCGAGATAGTCACCGCCGCAGTGGACGATTGGATTGGCGCTCACGAGCAACCGGATGATGTGACCCTGGTGCTGGCCCGCGCACGATAGCGTCTAGCGTTTACTAGGCTGCCGCAACTATGCCGCCTCTGCGATTCCATCTCCTTGATTCAGTCGTTTCGATCGCTTCAACGCCTCGACGCAGTCGTGATCCAATTTCTTCGGAACGTCTTCACTCATCATTTGAAATACCACCTCAGTGGGCAGACTGTCGCGATAAGGGCGTTTTTCCGAGAGCGCCTGGTAGACATCCGCCACGGCGATAACACGGGCGGTTAGAGGCATTCGGCCAGCAACCAGGCCTTCTGGATATCCCGAGCCGTCCAGTCGCTCGTGATGGGCCGCCGGCCACAAATGCCAGGTGATCAAAGCCGCTGACAGCCTCTAGAATTAATCGCGTGTAAACAGGATGTTTCTTTACCGCTTCCCATTCCACCGCGTTCAGCTTCCCAGGCTTCTCCAGAATCATGTTAGAAACACTCAGCTTTCCAATGTCGTGTAACAACGCCGCTCTCCGCACCATGGTGATCGTCTTTGGCGCGAGGCCCATTTCCTCGGAAATCGCGATCGCTGCGTCAGCAACCCCTACCGAATGATTGAATGTATAAGGGGATTTCGCGTCGACGACCTGGGCAAAAGCGTGGCAAAGACTGTCAATGCGTTCTTCCGAAGCCGGAATAGTTGCCCCGGGCTCCATTTCCAAAACAGACTTCCGCGCCTCGGGCGAAGCCACCCTCCGCCACAGGTCCCCATCCTTTTCCAGTGTCTGGACCACACGTACGATTTCAGGATCGAACCAGCTCCGGCTCCGGCTGGAAATTACCTCCACGGCGGCAGTCGCTCCATCTTTGCAAGCGAACACCTCCAGCGTCTGACTGACATTCATAATTCGCGCCAGTAGAGGTATTTCGTGGCCGCGCTGTCCATCGGGATATCCCGCGCCATTCCAGTGTTCATCCAGACAGCGAATGGCGTTGGCTGCATTTTCGCTCAACCCTATTTGCCGCGCGATTTCGGCGCCTCTTTCGCATCGTGTTCCGATCAGCTCGACATTATTGCGTTTTTGCGACGCGCCTAGTTGCAGAATTCGCATGGCCTTCTGCCAAGAGGACGCCTCGGGCAGGGTATTGCGCCACAGATACCGCAAACTCGAAATCGATGGCCTGGCCCAATCCTCAAGCTTCACTTCCCGTTTGGCCTGAATATCGTCAGACCCGAGAATCTGGCACATGCGCGCAGCGTTGGTGCTGCATCCGGAATCTTTCAAGAGAAGTGCGTAGTAAAGATCCGACGACAAGGTTGCTGGCAGCTGTAATTCCTCGGCAATGCGCATTCCGATAATGCAGCTTCGGATGGCGTGGCCCATCGGCTGCCCTTCCGTCAAATCAAGCGCCAACGAAAGAGACGAAACCACGTCTGACAAGCGAATGAGGGTGTTCGAAACTGCAGGTCGCATAGGAGGGCCGCACTCCCATGCTCAATGGCAGAGTCCAACGCAACAAGTTACACGGGTAATTATCCAGGAGTGACTGGCGGCACAGAGGTGGCCTTATGTAACCTGGCCTCGCTTTTTTTGGAGCAACCCTGCACTCTGTTCCGCTGTCTCCTTCACTAAGAACCCCATCTTAGGATGGGAAGGCTCTAAGTCCACATTGAGCACCGTACTCTCGCAGAGTCTCGGAAGTTACGGGACCAATTGAAGCAATGACAGTCCGATTGAGAGCGGCAACGATGTCATTCCGCAGATTCATATCATCCGCGATTTTCAGCAGATGTACCAGCTGCACAGAGGAAGTGAACATGACCACGTCGACTTGATTGCGTGAAACTGCGGTAATTGCTTCGCGCAATGGATTCGTGTCCTCCGGCAATGCCCACTGGTAAACGTGCACTGGAACCACTTCCGCTCCACGATCTCTCAATCCTTCATAAAGCTCGGAACTGGGCAAACCATGTTCTTGAACAGCAACTCGGCCGCCCTGAATTGAAACTTTGTCAGAGTTTTGATCGAGAATTTCTAAAATTTCACGCCATGTATTCGGCTCTGGCACGGATAATGTCACCGGGACTCCGAACTCGCGAAGAACAGCGATCGGCTTAGGCCCGCGCGCGACCACCTTGGTCCGTCCAAGAGCCGCTACGAATTGTGCCGGGGAGCATACCGGCTCGACTGCTGCAATCAGGGCTCGCGTGCCCACCCCGGTCATAAAGATAACCGCGCCAAACTGGTCTTGAAGAAGATTCGCGGCGAATTTTAATTCCTCCGCATTCGAATCAGTAACCTCCCGCGTGGAAGGCGCAACCATCGCTTTTCCGCCATTGTTAGCGATAAGCTGCTCGATTTCTTTAGACCGGCGGCTTTCGAGCGACAGCACTCGAAGTCCATTGAAGCCCGCGGATGACATTGAACCTCCCTAAGAACGAGGAGTTCTATTGGGTTGAGAGACAACGATTTTAAAGAATTGTATGTTCTTTCCAAAAGAATTGGTTTGCAAGTTTTGAAAAGCAGGAAGGCTTGCCTTCAACGTGGCCGGGAGCTCAATTTCCCATCCCGCCTGAGCTACCCAAGCCTGGTCACTGGATTGTAAGTTGGCGCTTTTAACCAACCCTCCATAAGAGTTCATAAATGTCTCTGGGCTGAATGTCCATGTATTCAGGGTTATCAGTTTGTGCGCTCCGCATTGCAGAATATCGAAGTTCCCCTGAGGAAACTGCTCCAGCATCTTTTGCTCCGGGCAAAGATAATAGCCGAGCAAAAAGCGAGTCTGCACGTCCGCGAGGATTGGGACGGAGGGTGATATCTGCTGAATAAAGGCCAGAGTCTTTTCCATTTCATTTAAGGCCTGGTCTTTCCGATCCATGTGAGGCTTCTGCGTGTTTCCAACAAGAGCGCATATTGCGACAATTGCTATGACTGCCAGATTTGCTATAAACAGTCTCTCTTTAAACACACGAACCACAAAAAAACTAATGCCGGCAAGTCCCCAAAAGGCAAGAAATACTGAATGGCGGGTGCTGCCATAAGGATAAGCGCCAAAAATGCCGGCAACACAGTTCAGCGCAAAAGGAACCAAGAAGAAGAAACCAATTTGCCATGGTTTTACACGATTCGGCGTTGCAGTTGGTTCGCTTCTGAAGAGCAAAATCAAACCAATGATAAAAAAAAGCCCCGTGATATGGCCCATAATCAGCGATCCGAAAATAAAGCGGAAGACACCCAAGGTTCTCCCCACGATGAAGACCAAAAGATTTTGCTGCCCAGGGTGAAAATATGAGCGTCGCAACCATCCGCCAGTTGCCTGTTCAATAAGGGAGCTTCCGTTAAGTTTCGAAATATGCGAGCGATAGAGAAAAACGAATAAAGCCAAGGCACCAGCCTGACTTATCCCCCAAATCCAGACGACATTCCGTGGAAATCGTCCCGAGATCATACGAAGCAGCGAATAAATTCCAATCGCGGCAACGAACATCAGCGACGAATAGTTCGAAAGCATCGCGAGATAAAGAAATGCAGAAAACAAAAGCATAAGCCTTGCGGAGGGTTCCGCTAAGGCCCGCTCCAGCATGTAGGCTGCACAAGCCATAAACAGCAGTAACAGCGAATATTGGCGAATTTCAGCTGACAAACACACTAGTGGCGGGAGCAATGCTGCGAAGATCAATCCGACCAGCGCTACCTGACGATCAAAAATTTCGGCGAGCCACTTGAAGAAAACCCAACAGAATAGCGTTCCCGCAATGACCGAAGGCATTCTGAGCATCAGTTCTGAGTGTCCTAGGGTGCGCCAAAAATAGAGGACCAAAATCATCAAAGGAGGATGGGCCAAAATCAGGCTGGCTCGATATGCCATCCATGAAAGAATCCTGACTCGCAACCAGAACGTGCTGGGCCTCATCAGGATTCAGAAAAGTACCGGAAGCCATCCATACCCGAAGCAAGAATCCCACAATTAGTATCCCCGCAGTGATGAGGGGAAGGTGCCTATCCAGCCAGCCATTAAAATTCTCGAAGCAGCCTGAATTCAAATTCGCCATTATTGGGAGAAGTTACCTTACCAGTATCTATAGCGACATTCATCCTGAGGCAGGGTAACCCCTGCTTCTTGACACTCCGGAATGTCGCCTTTATTCTGGAATTGGCTCAAAAAAGGGCCTCTTCAGGGGTACGGAGCGGGTCAGATGTTCATAGAAATCAAGGAATTGGAACTCCACCCGGTCGATTTCAAAGAAGATTTTAAGCCCGGCTCGATTGATTTTGGATCAGAGGTGCGCCAGACCATTCCTCTGCGGACTACCGGTCGCATACAGCTCATTAATGAACATCACGGAAGAAACGAGAGTCTAAAGGATATTCGGGCAGCTGGTGAATTATCGACTGTGGTCGAACTAACCTGCGCCCGATGTCTGGAACCGGCGGTTCAAAAAGTCGCCAAAACATTCGATTTGTTATATCGCCCGCAGGGCGCCGATGCTGGCCGCTCGGAATTATCCGTGACCGCCGCCGAAGCGGAAATAGGCTATTATCAAGGGGATGGGCTTTTGCTCGAAGATGTGCTCCGAGAACAGGTATTGCTCGATCTTCCACTGAAAGTTATTTGCCGTGAGGATTGCAAGGGCCTTTGTCCCCATTGTGGCAGTAACATGAACTACGAGCAGTGTTCCTGCCGTGAGCCCTTGGAAGATCTGAGATGGTCAGCTTTGAAAGATCTTCGCGAAAAGTTGGAGCACTAAGCTCATCGCGCGACCTTATTTTCTACGCAAGTCTCAGAGTTTGATAACTTGCTCCGTGCCGGGTTAATGTCCCGCCCAGAAAGGATTTTTAATGCCTAATCCAAAACGCCGACATTCCAAGAGGCGCACCAGCACCCGGCGCGCGCACGATTCCTTGACCAGCCATTCGCTTTCCGAATGTCCCAATTGCCATGAACGAAAGATGCCGCATCGGGCCTGTCCGAAGTGCGGTCATTACAAGGGACGCGAAGTCCTGGCAGTTGCGGAACCGAGTTAACTCATACCTCCATGCCAAGCGTCATAGCCTTGGACGCGATGGGTTCCGACCGCGCGCCGAAGCCTGAAATTGAAGGCGCCATCCAGGCGGCGCGGCACTATGGCGTTCATGTTCTTCTCGTAGGACCCGAGGCGAGACTGCGCGCGGAACTCCAGCGTTATTCTTCCGCTCATGGCTTACCCATCGAAATCGTCCCGGCAACTGAAGTCATTACGATGGATGACAAGGCGGTGCAGGCGGTTCGCGCGAAACGCGATTCGTCGATGCGAGTTGGACTTCGTCTCGTCCGCGACGGAACGGCACAAGGTTTCGTGACGGCAGGAAACACAGGCGCCGCAATGGCCACCGCCAAGATGGTATTGGGGGCTATCCCTGGCGTGGATCGCCCGGCTTTGGCCGCAGTCTTTCCGACAGCGTTGGGAACCGCCGCCGAACTTCTGGACGTGGGCGCGAACGTTGACTGCAAACCTGAGAATCTTGAGCAATTCGCGGTAATGGGGGAAATTTATTTTCGCAGCATGTTTGGCACCCGGCGTCCTCGTGTCGGATTGCTCTCCATCGGAGAAGAAGAAACCAAGGGAAATGACCTCACCCGCGAGGCTTTTCAGCTTCTAAAGCAACTCCCTCTGGACTTCATCGGCAATGTCGAAGGCCGTGACCTCTATAGCGGTAAAGTAGACGTGATCGTCGCCGACGGTTTCGTGGGCAACGTAGCGCTGAAGGTCTCAGAGGGAGTGGCCAATCTGGTGCGCTACACCCTGAAAGAAACGCTGAGGGCCACGATCACGCGACAAGTGGGATATCTCCTCTCCCGTAGCGCATTTTCCGATTTCAAGAAGCGTCTCGACCACACCGAGTACGGCGGAGCTCCTTTGCTGGGAGTAAAGGGCGTCTGCTTTATAACTCATGGGTCATCTAACACGAACGCCATCAAGAACGCGGTTCGGGTGGCGGCGGAATTTTCCGAGCGAAACATCAACGCAACTATAGAACGAGAGTTAGCCGCACTAAGAACCTCGGCGCTGGCTATCACGTGAGCCAGATCAAAATCCAGCGCGACGAATCTGCTTTTAATTTCTCTTAACCTGTAAAATCACCTTCTTGATGGCCACCTCTTCCATCGCGTTTCTCTTCCCCGGCCAGGGTTCGCAGTCAGTCGGCATGGGTAAAGAACTGTCTGAGAATTATCCCGTAGCGCGCCAGACTCTTGAGGAAGCGGACGAAGCACTTGGCTACAAGTTGTCTGAACTCTGCTTCGAAGGACCCGAAGATCAGCTTCGCCTTACCGAAATCACGCAACCTGCAATTCTCGCCGCATCAGTAGCGGCGTACCGGGTTTTGAACGAAAAGGGTGTGAAACCGTCATATGCCGCGGGCCACAGTCTTGGGGAATATTCTGCGCACGTCGCTGCGGGAACCATTTTATTCGCCGATGCTATACAGGTCGTGCGAAATCGCGGAAAGTATATGCAGGAAGCCGTGCCAGTTGGCCAGGGAGCAATGGCTGCGATCCTGGGCTTACCTTTAGATCAAGTCGTGGAGGTATGCAGCGAAGCAGCGCAAAATGAGGTCTGCGAGCCGGCGAATATAAACTCCCCGGAACAAATCGTGATTTCAGGACACGCTGCCGCCGTCGAACGCGCCACAAAACTGGCTGGTGCGAAAGGAGCCAAGCGCGCCATCCTCCTGCAGGTAAGCGCGCCCTTCCATTGCTCCTTGATGAAGCCCGCGCAAGACCGCTTAGCGGGTGATCTGCAATCGTTGATTTTTAAGAAATCGCAGTTGCCTGTCATCTGTAATGTGGACGCCGTCTCCCACTACGATCCGGACAAGGCGCGGGATGCCTTGGTGCGCCAAGTCACAGGCTCAGTCAAGTGGAATCAGTCCATACAATTGCTGATTTCGAGTGGCGTACAGAGATTCATTGAGGTGGGGCCAGGAAAAGTGCTAACTGGATTAATGCGACAGATCGACCGTTCAAAAATTGCATTCAACGTTGGAGATGAGATTTCTTTGCAGAAGACCCTTCAGCATACGTCGGCAGCGTCCGCATCAGGCGAATAATTAATAAGGCGAGAAGCTCATCGTCTTATCGGATTTTTGTACCCATACCCGAGGATGATCCGCACGCTCATTGACCACCTCTTCGACCACGACTCCGCTGCCTCCGCCCTTGGGAGTTAGCGAACCGTAAATCCGATGGGACTTAATTAATCCCCACTCTCCACCCGGCCCCCAATCGCGGTAGAAATCATTGAATGGATACTGCGTATATTTACCCAGATGTTGCTTCCAATCCGGGTCATGCATCCAAATCCCATAAGCCGCCTCGTAATTCTTCTGCTGAAGAGCTTCGAAGAAATTATCCGCAACGCGCTCTTCCGGCCAGTTCTGGTATCTCCATACAATTCCGGCGACAATTGCGAAAACCAAGGCGATCGTGAATATTCTGATTCGGCGGCGTCGGCTCACCGAGGGGTCATATTGTTTGGCGTCGAGCAATGTCATAACACAACCAGCATAATAGATTGCGCGATCAAAAACTTCGCGTTCATAGCGTTCGCTTAAAGAGCGGCGTCGCGATGCTTAATGTGATCACGGCGAACAGCGACAGATACAGAATATCCGGCCAGATTGCCGCCAATCCGGTTTCCTTTAAGAGCAGCGACTTGAAGCCATGAACCGCAAATGTAAATGGATCAACCTTGGCGATCCCTCGCAGCCACCACGGAAAAGCCTGGATCGGATAAATCGCCCCGCTCGGAAAAAATAATAGCGTGTTCAATATCCCAAACATGGCGCGGGGCACCAGTGGATCTTCGATGCGAACCATCAATAGGAACATCATGGTATTGAAAGCCACAGAGGTCAGGACAATCATGATCAATAACCCGATCAGTGTGGCGGGGTTGAATACGCTGCTGACACCCGCCATTAACGAACCTATTAAAGTGATCACGATCCCCGTCATTACAGCTTTAACTGCACCGGCTGTATTGAGCCCAAATACCAACTCTGTCTTCGTAATCGGAGTAACCAGGTAGCCTTCATGTACCCCTCTTGCTTTGTCGTCGATATAAAGCATGCCGCCGCCGATCATTACCGAAACGAACATTGCCAGCGTGATCGATCCCGGCAGCAGATACTTCATGTATTCGATGTAGGGATACAATTCGACAATCTGCAATACCGTCTGTTGTAGTATCCGCGGCTCAACTGTTGGCTGATTCAGAGTTGTAGTGATACTGCCGAGCTCATCCTCAAGGGTTGAACTCATGAAATTGTCGCTGTTATCGACTATCAGGGCGATCTTGGGCTGATTTTGCTCGTAAACCCTCCGGGAATACTGCGGTGGAATAATTACCGCGCCTTGAATCTTTCCATTCCGCACATCCTCCATGGCACTTCTCTCGTCGGTGTAATAAACCGGCAGGAATGTGCGCATGTTGGCGCGGACCGAGTCGAAAGCCTCACGAATCTTGAGTGCCTGGGTGCCGCCATCTTCATCGACCAATCCGAGTTTCGCGTCGCGGATTTTTCCGCCAAAAGCATTCCCCAGAACGATGAGTTGCACCAGCGGGAAAATCATTGAAGCCAGCATCAGCGTCGGCGACCGAAAGAATTTACGCATCTCGCGTTCAACTATCGCCAGCATTCGGTTCATGGTTGCAGCCCCGGTCTTTGTGGCATCACGAAGGCATAAGCTTTGACTAATTCATCCCGCAATTGCCGTCCGGTGTAGTGGACAAAGACGTCATCCAACGTAGTGTTTTTAACCGAAAGTGATCTAACTCCTGCTCCAGCTTTAACAGCGGCCTCCACCAGTTCGGTCGTAGTCCGCGAGCCATCGCTCGTAAGAACGCGATACATATTCGCGCCTTCATGTTGCACGGAGGTTACGGCGCTTAGACTGTGGAGGGTCCTATCCCAGTCTGCAGGCGGATTTTCAAATTGAGCTTCAATCACGTTCGAGCCGGGCACGCTTGCCTTCAGGGCTGCGGGGGAATCGAGCGCAACGAGTTTGCCGTGGTCCACGATTGCAATCCGGTCGCATAAACGATCGGCTTCGTCCATGTAGTGCGTTGTTATCAGAATTGTGAGTTGGCGTTTTTTCTTGATATTTGTCAGCATCTCCCAAACCGCTACTCTGGAAACGGGATCCAACCCAGTCGTGGGCTCATCCAAGAAAAATATCTTCGGACTGTGAACAAGTCCGCGAGCGATCTCCAGCCGCCTTCGCATGCCTCCGGACAACGTCTTGGTTTGAGCTTCGCGCCATTTCGTTAAATCCACCAACTCGAGAAGTTCGGAGATTGCATCCCTTCGTCTCTGTGTGGGGACGTCATAAAGTTTTGCGTAAATGTTCATGTTCTCTTCGACGGTGAGATCAAGATCGCTGGTAAGAGCTTGGGGAATGACGCCTATACTTCGTCTTACTGCATCGGGATGTTGCTTTACGTCGTGACCAGCGATATATGCCTTTCCCGAAGTAATCGGGATGAGGGTAGTCATCATTCTGATTAAAGTTGATTTGCCCGCGCCGTTCGGGCCGAGCAGTCCAAAAATCTCTCCGTCTTTTACATTGAAGGAAACATCGTTCACGGCGGTAAAGTCGCCATACTTTTTTACGATGTGATCGACCTCTATCGCATTTCCTGCGGTTGCATTGGGAGAGTTTGTGGAGAGATTGCTCGTCATGGCGCCGCCGCTGCGGAACTCGCCGTGGACCCGGAACCCCTAGCTTGACTTGGTGAGATTAGTACTTCGGCTGTCATGCCCGGAACATAAGCACCATTCGGGTTTTCCAGTCTGACTTTCAAGATAATTGTTCTGATATCTCGTTTTCTGCGGCTCACATCGCGCTGCGTTGCGAAGTCGGCTTCTGCAGATTTGAAAAACACTTTGCCCGACGTAACCGTCCCACCTGGAAGCCTGATCCGCAGGGTGTCCCCCAATCCGATGTGATCGGATTCAGTTTCGGGAAGAGCTGCTCGCACCCAGGTATCACCGAGGTCGATTATGGTCACGATTGGCTGGCCTATATTGAGGACCTCTCCCTCTCGGGCCGCGCGCACCGAAACTGTTCCCGAAATCGGCGTGTAAATCTTCGTGTACCCCAGTCGCACTTCCGCCTGGTTCAGTTGCGCTTCGGCGTTACTGAGTTGGCCCTGCGTAGACTGAACGGTATTTTGAGCGGCACGAGCCTGATGCACGTTTGCCACCGCGGTGTTGAGGTCCGCTTCGGCGGCCGAAACCTGATCCTTCAAAGCCTGCACCACTGCCTGCTGCGCCGCAAGATTTGTCTCTGCCTGTACCCGATCCTGGTCGGACGCCACTCCTTGTTTAGCTAGTTCGATAGCCCGCCGGCTGTCGCTTTCGGTTCGTTGGAGCGTGGCTTCCGCCTGAAGCAATTGCGCCCGAGTAGATGCCAGTTTTGCCTGGGCATTGGCCACTCCGCTGCTAGTCGTGCCCCGCATCGCTGCCCCGGTGTCTCGCGTCTCGGCCACTTTATATTTCAGACTATCGATGGTGGCAGCAGCGGCGTGAGCCTCGGTCTCAAGTTCCGCAGGATCGAGCACCGCTATCAATTCTCCTTGCTTAACCTGTGTACCTTCGTCGACCAAAAGTTTCGCTAACCGTCCTTGAACCTGGGGGCTCACGATTACCTGGTTCGCATCAACTGTGCCGATCAAAACCAGGTCACCGGACCGGGGAGTCGAAATCAGGTAGTAGATCAGTGCGATGGCAAAAACCGTGGACAGAACAATCAGAAATTTGTTTCGTGCACTCAAACGCAGCCTCCTTTCCTGGAGGATCGGTCCTGCTATATCCGATTGTTAAGTAGACGGACGAGATGGAAGAAAATTGTAACCTTCGGCGTTAGTGGATCGGTGTTATATGCGATTGATCAGAGACGCTACGTAGCCGGCTCCGAACCCATTATCGATGTTTACCACGCTCACATTCGAAGCGCACGAATTCATCATACCCAAGAGAGCCGCCAGCCCTTCAAACGCTGCACCATAGCCAACGCTGGTAGGCACCGCAATCACGGGTACGCCGACCAAGCCCCCCACAACGCTAGGCAGTGCCCCCTCCATGCCTGCGCACACAATTACCACTCGCGCCCGGCTCAGGACATTACGGTTTGCCAGCAAACGATGAATACCCGCCACTCCGACATCGTAGAGCCGCTCGACATTGTTGCCCATGATTTGCGCAGTGACGACAGCCTCTTCAGCCACGGGAATATCGCTGGTTCCCGCGCAAACCACAGCCACAATTCCTTTCCCATATATCTTGTTGTCCTGGTTGAGAGTGATAGCCCGCGCGCTCTCCCAATACTTTGCGGCCTTAACTTTCTTCTTCACAGTGCTGAATTGTTTCTCGTCGGCCCGGGTCGCCAGGATGTTGCCTCCCTGCTTGGCAAGACTTGCGAAGATGCCCGCCAATTGCAACGGAGTTTTCCCCTGCCCAAAAATCACTTCAGGCATGCCTGTGCGCAGTGCCCGATGATGGTCTACCTTGGCGAATCCCAGATCTTCGAATGGAAGATGGCGTAATTGCTGCACTGCTTCATCTGGGGAAATCCCGCCTATCTCGAACCTGATCCAGTAGTTTTCGGATGGATTTGGAATTCAATAGATTACCGGGGACGTTACTCTTGGAATTTTACAGGACTGGCGCAGCAAGCGGGTCGCCCGAGGATCAAGGACAGATCTATTTCGTGGGATGAATTCTGCGGGCTATGTGCAGACAGAGTTCGCGCGCCTTTTCTGGTTGATGGAGAGGCGTCAGGAAGATTCGCTTCAGGTCCGCCCGCGTAACCCAGCCATTCAAATATGCGCTATAGAGAGAAGTGCCCAACGCATATCCGACTTGTTGAGCATTCTTCTGGCTGATAAGTTCGCATTGCAGTTCTTGCCATCGTGCTTTGGAGATTTCGTCGTTTTCAAGATTGTAAGTTGGTTTCGCCAAACTTAATATTTGCGATCCGAAATGCGCCAACGCTCTTTTGAGAACCGCAGCGTGAAAGCAATCTGACTCACTTGCAGGACCACAGTTCAACCCAACGTAATTGGGAAGACCCTGGCAAGCGCCATGCACGAATCGGGTAGATTCCTCAGCGGCATGTTGCATTCTGAATTTCTCAATGAAGAAAGCATTTGCTGGAGCGAAATAAAAACATCCCCGCTCCTCAATGCCCTGAAATATCTTCTCTAATTCGAGCCTTGATGTTCCGTTTCGCCGCAGTAGTCGCCGGAAATTTGCGATAGAGGGTCCGTAAATTTCAGGCAAATGATCGACGAGGAACCTGGGCTGCGTGCCATTGTGCGGCGAGTACCGGTCTATGTTGAGGAAGCGAACCAACCCATCAATCATGTTGTAAACGGTCGGCGCAAAATCAGGCTCCTTTGTTTTTGCGTCCTGCCATCTCTCCAAACACACCCGGTAGCTCTCATACTTCTCCAATGGGGAAGCGTTGAAGAGGCAAATAACGTCCTGTTGCACGCGCACGGCGGAAATCCGTTTATCTTGTTCTTCAAGAGAGCGCCAATACAGTGCATCAACGTTTTGGAGGACGGTCAGTATGCGTTCCTCTTTTAACTTATCCCGAAGAAGCGCCGGTAAATGTTGGGGAGCTAGATGAGATTCCCCAAACATCACGACGATCACGGCGTCTCGATGACGGTCACGGATCTCCGCGATCTTGTGTGCGGCGTGCCGGTCTCTGGCATTAATCTTCCTTAAATCTTCCCGCGGCATGCAGTCGAGACCGTATACAGCGTCGGCATGTTTGCGCGCCGCCAGCAACAATTGGTAAAACGACCTCCAGTCATAGCCCCAATCTAAATCGAACCGTATACGTTGACGAAGTTCTGCTTCTGTAATCTCCGCTTTGCCACCATTCGTCGAGAATGTGCTGATCGCGAGAAAATACTGTCTCGACACCTAAAACAATCGGACGATTGATTGTTTCAGAGAGATTTTTCAGGAGTTGTGTTGCAGCATTCTGACTTGCGGGAAGAGCGTGATAGTCGCCGATCAGTATTATGTCGGCATTCGCCACCAATTCGGTCAGTGCCGGGCCGTCGAGAACTGATTGGTAGGTACGGTAAGCCTGATGGAAGTTTTGCAGATACTTGCGACGCCAACTGGGATCGCTGGCTTGCAGTTCACGCTCAAGGCTGGCGAGTTCCTGGCGCTGAGCCGAGACAGCGCGGGATTTGGGGCTGAGGGTGGTGCTCATAGGGCGCTGTTCTGGTCACGACCGCAATCTGTTTCTTGACTTCTTCTTCGCCGCCTCCCTATGCTCAGGAGGCTTAGCTAACGGAGAACAAATCTGTCCAGCCAATTTCCCGCCAACCTAACCGTTGCCACAACCGGCGCCAGCGGATCGATTTTCTTGAAACACTTTCTGGCTGCGGTTGAGCGCGACCGCCGTATTCAAACCGTAAATTTCATCGCTTCCGACAGTGCCCTTCGGGTAATGGCCGAGGAGCTCAATCTCCGCGGACGAAACCAACTTGTCTCGCAGATTCTCGGCAAATCATCCAAGAAAATTCATCTGCAATCGAACGCTGATATCGCCGCAAACGTCGCCAGTGGTTCCTATCCCTCTGACGCCATGATCGTCATTCCGTGCAGCGTTGGTACCCTGGCCCGAATTGCGAATGGCATCGCCTCAAGTCTTATCGAGCGCGCCGCCGACGTTTGCATCAAAGAGAAGCGGCCCCTGCTGCTTTGTGTTCGCGAAACTCCGTTGAGCAAAATCCACATTCGTAACATGTACCGTGCAGCGGACGCTGGCGCTACCGTTTTCCCCCTGATTCCAACTTTCTACAATCTGCCCGCGACTGCCGATGACATGGCCCGCGAGTTTGCGAATCGAGTGCTCGCGCATATCGGATTGCCCCAGCCCAATGCTTATCGTTGGAAAGGCTGAGGGTGACTAGAGAGCTGTCGCAGGGGAGAATTAAAGTCTAGAGGGGCGGAACGGATGGAACTAGATTCCTGCGGGGCATGTACCGCGGAGAAATTTTTGCAGGATCATCCCCGTCAATCTCAGGCATTAAGAATTTGTAATTCCGTAGATGAGCGAAGTGTCAAACCTTCCCCACTCCCAACCGCTCCGACATCTCTTCATACAAAAAACCTTCGCCGGGACGGTAAGGCTGTACCCACTCCCCATCAATCACAAATTGCGGGATGGCACGCTTGCCGGTTTGCTTGATAACTTCCTCCGCGGCCCCGGGAGTGCTCTCAATGTCGACATCAGTGAATGGGATGTTGTGCTCGGTAAGAAAACGCTTGGCGACCCGACAGTCAGGGCACCAGAAAGCAGAGTAAACGGTGATTTGCATTGTTATTTCAGTGTAACCTGCCGTGCAATCAAAGTTGCCTGATAGGTCCCAAAAGCAAAAGCCGCCAGCTCTTCACTGACGGCTGAATGCTAAGTGCTGATTGCTACTTATTTGCTCTCGTACAACAACACGCCTTCCGTCTTCTCGGAATCCACTGGACGATAGAACAGTTTGTTGTCGTCGAGGAACACTTCGATGAACGCCGGACGCGCCGTAATTGTTCCCTGAATCAACGCCTCTGACAATGGATCTTCAATATATTTCTGAAGAGCCCTTCGTAGGGGACGCGCTCCGTAACTTCGATCTCCCAGGGTCTGAGCTGAGAATCCATTTCTTGGCTTCGTCGGTCACTGTTACAGTGATCGACTTCTGCGCCAGGTTCTGGTTCAGCAGGTTCACCATGAGTTCGAGAATCTGGATAAGATCAGCCTCGCTCAAGGCGCTGAACAGAATGATTTCATCCAGACCGGTTCAGGAATTCGGGTTGAAGGTGCGTTTAACTTCCTGCTTCACCAAGTCTTCGACTTTTTCGGAGATCATGTCTTCCTTGCTCGACTGGAAGCCCAAGACCTTCGCGGCGTTGCAAGTGACGCGCTCCGATGTTCGAAGTCATGATGATGATCGTGTTCTTGAAGTCGACCGTATTGCCGAGACCGTCGGTGAGCTGTCCGTCTTCAAATACTTGCAAGAAGAATGTTGAAGACATCGGGATGAGCTTTCTCGATTTCATCCAGCAGCACGACGGAATACGGCGCTCGCTTCACGCGTTCGGTAAGCTGTCCACCTTCTTCGTATCCGACGTATCCGGGAGGCGAGCCGATCAGCTTTGATACTGAATGCTTCTCCATGAATTCGGACATGTCGAATCGAATCAGCGATTTTTCGCTGCCGAACATGAATTGAGCCAGCGTGCGCGCGACTTCGGTCTTGCCGACGCCGGTAGGTCCGAGGAATAAGAACGAACCAATGGGACGGTTCGGGCTCTTGAGTCCAGCACGTGAACGGCGAATTGCGCGAGCTAAGCGCGACGATGGATTTATCCTGCGAGATGATGCGCTTGTGCAGTTCTTCTTCAATGCGCAGCAGCTTCGCCGATTCCTCTTCTTTGATCGACATCACCGGAACGCCGGTCCAGCGCGAGACTACGTCTTCGATGTCTTCGCGGCCGACGACGCCGGTTGCCGATTCGTCCAAATGATATTTTTCGCGAAGAGCGCGCAGGTTCTCGCGCTCCTTGCGTTCCTCGTCCGAATAGAAACGTGCCTTCTCGAATTCGTGATTCGCGATGGCATTTTCCATCCGGTGGACGATGAACTTGATCCGCTTTTGCACCTCGGTGATTTCTTCCGGCAGCGAAGTCTGGCGCAGCTTCACGCGCGCTCCGGCTTCATCGATTAGATCGATAGCCTTGTCTGGAAGAAAACGGTCCGGGATGTAGCGGTTGGAATGGGAGACCGCGAAGTTGATCGAGTCGTCGGTGTAAGTGACGGCGTGAAACTTTTCGTAGCGGTCTTTGATTCCAAATAAAATCTTTGGTCGCGTCCGCTTCGTTCGGAGGCGGAACTTTCACCGCCTGAAAGCGGCGCTCAAGCGAGCGGTCTTTCTCGATCGATTTGCGATATTCCGCGGGCGTGGTTGCGCCAATGCACTGAATTTCACCGCGAGACAAGGCCGGCTTCAGAATGTTGGCGGCATCGAGCGAGCCTTCCGCCGAACCCTGCGCCAACGAGTGTGTGAAGTTCGTCAATGAAAATGATGGAATTCTGCGACTCCATCAATTCCTTCATGATGGTCTTGAGGCGCTCTTCGAACTGGCCGCGATATTTAGTTCCGGCAACGATCAGCGAAAGATCCAAGAGCAAGAATTCGTTTGTCGGCGAGGAAATGAAGGAACTTCGCCATCAGCAATGCGCTGCGCTAATCCTTCAACGATGGCAGTCTTTCCAACGCCGGGCTCGCCGATCAAGACAGGATTATTTTTTGTGCGGCGGCAAAGAATCTGCACTACGCGTTCGACTTCGCCGTCACGTCCGACCAACGGATCGAGCTGATTGTCCATTGCCGACTGGGTCAGAGTCCCGAGAAAACTCGCTAAGTAAAGAGGACTCTCGCTGACGCGTGGGCTGAGATTTTTCCTGGCTGGTGCGAGCCAATTCTTCGCGGATCGTGGATAAGCCGCAAGCCCCGCTCATGCAGGATCTCCGCGGCAAAGCATTTTTCTTCTCTCAGCAATCCCAACAGAAGATGCTCAGTCCCGATGTGCTTGTGCGACAGCCGTTCCGCTTCTTCGGCCGCATATGCCAATACCCGCTTGCACTCATTGCTCAGGGGCAAATCAACAGAGGTAGAAACCTTTTCCCGGATGGTGGTATGACCTTCGATTTGCTTGCGAATCGATTCAACGGAAGCATGAGAGCGCAAAAATCTGTTGGTAAGGGCCTTATCTTCGCGCAAAAGTCCCAATAAAAGGTGCTCTGTCTCAATATATGGAGACCCGAACTGGCTGGCTTCGTAGCGCGCAAAAAATATGACGCGCCTTGCCTTTTCTGTATAACGTTCAAACATATAGCCCTTTCCCCCGAGTTCCGGAAAGGCCGCGTTAGTAACTGGCTCGGACCGCTTCCTCGAACCCTGTGGCCTATTAATCATTGATGCAATCGGGATGCCAACGATCCCCGACACCAATAGGCTATCGGTACCTGGGATCAGTTACTCAAGAACCTACTAAACATCATCAAAGCAATAATTCAAACTTTCCCGAACAGACGGTTTGCTCTCGCCCCCATTGACCATTTCGTCATGTCGCCGGTGAATTGTCAATTGCCGTGACGTGCTATCCCACTAGCGCTTCGGGTGCGACTTCCTCTATTCGTCCTTGTTGCAGCCGCAACACGCGATCGCATCGCCTGGCAAAAGCGAAATTATGAGTCGCAATCAGAGAAGTAAGTCGGTGCTCGTCGTGTAGCCGGTGAATCAATTCGAAAACCGAGTCAGCGGTGCGGCCGTCCAAGATCCCCGGTTGGTTCGTCCGCCAGCAAGAACTTCGGCTCGGTGATGAGGGCCCTGGCCAAAGCCACTCGCTGCTGCTCCCCGCCGGAAAGCTCGCCCGGACGATGATGCGACTCGACTCGCTAACCCGACTTCCACCAAGCCACCGCGACGCTGTCTCTTCTACATCTCCTCACGAGAACGCCCTCGCAGCAGCAGCGGCATGAGCGACATTCTCGAGGGCCGTGAATTCGGGCAACAGATAGTGGAATTGCCAAACGAAGCCGATTTCGCGGTTACGAAAATCGGCAGCTTCATTCTCGGAAAGTGAGTTTAATCGCAATTGGGCGAAGTATACGTCACCTGCAGAAGCACCATCAAGAGCGCCGAGGATGTGCAACAAGGTACTCTTTCCCGAGCCAGACTCGCCGACAATCGCGAGCATTTCTCCCTGCGCAACCTCGAACGACAAATTTTCAAAGAGCACCAACTGCGAAGCCGAAGTTTGAAAGACTTTCTTCAAACCCTCAGCGCGGAATATCACCTGCTCTATTAGATGCAAGAGAATTGCTCCCAGTCTCACCAATCGGGCGGGACCTCAGACTATTCAAACGAAAAAGGCCGCGCATTGGCGGCCCATTTTCAAAACAATTCACGCCTCTAGGAAACTCCAGCTCCATGGCCCGCTTGGGGCATCGCCGCTGCTGTCGTTGCCGCCGCAGCTTCATTCAGAATTCTGTGATGAATGGTAAACAGCGCAAGTTCGAGACGATCAGAAACGCCGATCTTGTCATATACGTTGCGGAGATAATTCTTGATGACCTGCTCGGTCGTCCCCAGTTGCGTGGCGATTTCTTTATTCTTGTATCCCTGAACGATGAGCGCGACGATGCGCAGTTCTTTTGCAGTCAGGCGATCGCGCACTCGCAATCCCGACCATATCGTTCTCAGTCAACTCGCTGGGCACGGCAATATCCTGCACCCAATTTTCGCCGCGAGCCACTTTTCGGACGCAATCGACCAAAGCCGCGCTGGTAACGTTCCTGTATACGACGCCGTTTGCACCAGCTCCCATATATCGCTGCGCGCTTTCGCCTGTATCAGCCAGAACCACCACTCGGGTTTTTGCCTTGGTCGCGGCGTCCAGGATACCGTCGAAATCAGAGTGAAATCCGCCAGCGACAATAAGCACTGCGGCGCGGAATTTATCCAGCGCCATGAACATCTGTTCCTGAGTTTGCGCCTGCGCCACTATGCGCATTTCGTCTTCGACCGCCAGCACTTTGGCGATCCCCGCGCGGAAAATTGCCTGGTTATCGGCCAGAATTAGTTTTAGCATCGCGTCAGCACCTCTATGTTACTCGTGACGAACGAAATCGTAAGTGTCAATCACGCAGGCAACGCCGCGCGGTTCCCCGGCCCTGCCACCGCTGCGGGCTCATCGGTTCGTACCACGCGGCCCCGGCACTGCACTATTACCGGTTCCTTGGCTCCCGTGACTTCCGGCGGCAATGAAATTTCGAATTCTACGCTCGATCCGATTCCAAAGATTGCGTCGGCGCGAATATAAACGCCCGGCGGCGCTGAGGTTTCCGGTGACGCCGCTGTGTTCGCCGCCCTCTTGCCCGATGAATCTTGATCGGCAATTCTAAAGGGAATCTTTTTCCCGTCCGTGCTTCGGACACAAGCCCTCCTCGTTCCTGGCCATTCTTGCCCGCAAAAGCCAGCTCCATGATATATTCTCCCTGATGGAGTCCCATGAGATAGCTTACGGGCGGTTATATCACGGATGGCCTCGTTGTTAAAAGCCTGTTAAACTGGAGACTTAGGTAGGAACTAGGTTCCTTGCTCGCAATCAGGCTCTTCGGCACGTTGTCGCTGAACAATGCAACGGATGCACATCTCGAAAATCGCAATCCTCAACAGTAGTAATTCTTATCTAAGGTTCTGAAGTTTTTGTCCGGCAAGTTGTGCAGTTTCGCTCGCAGGATTCTCTTTCTGAATCTGTTGCAGGAGTCTTTTAGCTTCGTTCCCCTGCCCTGCCGCGGCATAGGTGTCCGCCAGGGCAATCTCGGCCGTGGCCTTTGCAACCGTGGAAGTCGGCTTATCGATTAACTTCTTATACAGGTCAACGGCTTCGCTGGTCCGATTGGTATTTGCATACAAAGAAGCCAAGGCAAACTCAGCCAAAGACGCTACCTCTTTATTATGCAAAGAAGCGGCATCTTTGAATTGCCGTTCAGAGGACGCGTTGTCCCCCATTCCAACAGAAGTAACCCCCAAGAAATAACGCGCAAAATCAGCACAGCGAGTATGCGGATATTTATCTATGACCGCTTGAAACTGTTTGTGAGCCGTACTTTCTCGTTCGGTTGCGGAGCCATAAGTGAAGAATTCCGGCTGAGGAGGAGTGCCTGCCGGACGAATCGGGATTTCTAAAGTGCGCACGCCCTGTTGAAGAGCCAGGCTGGCCTGATCGTTCTGCTGAGTGTTGAAGTACCACCCTCCAATTGCGGCGGCCACGACGACTACTAAGATCCCCAGGCCGATCAGCAGGTTGTTCTTGTGCGCAACCGACCAATGTACCGTCGCCTCGGCTGCATTCAAAGTAACTCGGTTGAATTTATCCTGTTTTAGTTGATGGCGGGTTTGAGCGCGCACGTACTTCCCTTCTAGACGAAACTCTTAGCTCTTTGAGAGGTAGTTGCCAGTTTAGCGGCAAAAATGGGAGGCGTCAAAATGAAGAGATAAGCGAAAGACAACTAAGCCGAGAGATGCCAGTCTCACGCCCTGTGCAAATTCCTAATTAGGAACTTCTTCTAATTGTCCCTTCTCCAACTTTTCCTGACAATCAATGCAATGCCTGGTCCAGGGCACAGCTTCGAGTCGCTTCGCATTGATCTCTTTGCCGCACGAAATACACTCGCCGAAAGCGCCTTCACGCATGCGCGACAATGCGCCGTCCACCATCTGTAAAAGCTGCCGGTCATTGTTGCTTTGGTGGAACAAAAATTCTTTAGTATAGGAACTGGCGGCGCGATCCGCGATGTCTTGGGCGGAATCTTCGTCCACGCTGCGTCCGTCCTGCTCGGTACGAGTTACGGTTTGCCGGAGTTCGATTTGACGGATCTCCAGCCTTTTCCTGAAATATTCGAGCTTCTTCTTGTCCATGGATTGACAACTCCGGAGGTTGGTCCTCCGCTCGCTTTTCTTGCCTTAGTAAGACGTGCGCTCAAAATAAGATGCGTCAATCGCCGGCGCGGATTCGCATCGCTCTCAAATAAATGGAAGCCTGGATCAAAAAAAACGCCGCCCGGTTAAGAGCGGCGTGGAGAGAAGGACTTAGTTAACGGCGCCCGCCGGAGCGTCCCGACGAGCTGTGCGAACCACCTCCGCCTGAGCTTTGCCGAGAACCTCCGCCGTAACCTGAGCTTTGGTTAGAACCACCTCCATAAGAGGACACGCGACCGCTGCTCGAACTTCCATTGTAGGAGCGTCCGCTGTAGGCCGGAGCGCTTCGGCTATAGGCTGAACTTCCGCCCGAAGACTGAGCATAACTTCGGCCCGCGTATGGCGAACTGTTGTATCGAGATGCAGAGCTGTAGCGTCCCGAATTTCCATACGATCCGGAATAATTGGATCGACCGCTGCCCGAAGGCGATGAATACTGTCGTGGCGCTGGCAGTACCCGGCCAGTTGGACGCGGCACATTATTCGATCCACGGGATCCGCCTCGCGAGAAGTTGGAACTCTGCGAAGAAGACCGCTGCACTCCCGATTCTGCCGCTCGGTTAGAACCTGACGCCGGCGGTCTCGGAACACTCCGAGATCCGGACGTCGAGTTCACAGCCTGTCGGCCCATGCTATTTGAGTTTGCACCTGACCCGGCAGAGCGTTGGAAACTCTGTGGAGGCCGCGGCACGTTATTTGTAGCCGATCCGCTGCGAGCGGCATTGTTTTGGTTTCCGGCAAACCGCGAGGATGCCATTGAATTCCTCGAAGCTGTAGGCGGTGTCATGCGGCTCGCCACCGGACGGGAGAAGGCGCGGGACGGAGCGGAAGCAGCTGGACGCCCGGCATTCGGGCCCAGACGGCTCGCCCGAGTTGGGTTAGCGTTGATACGATTCGCTGCGGGAGCACTCCGAATCTGGCTTTCATTGAGTCTCGCCGCATTCTGGTGAACCGGCAAGCCTCGTTCCAGGGTTCCACGCGAGACCGCCGTGAAGCCGCGCGAATTCATGTTTGCGTAACGAAATCCGCCGCGGTTTTCGAAGTGTCCGTTATGGAAGCCGCCCCGGAAGCCGTTTATGTTTCTGATTCGCGTGTTGTAAATGTTGACTCTGCCGAAATACCCCCATCCGGCCCGATACCAGGGGAAGAACGGCTCGCCAAAGCCCAGCGGGCACCATCCGAAGCCGCCGCCGAAACCAAAGCCACCGCCAAACCCGACACCCCAACCGCCGCCGCCAAACCACGCGACTAGAGCTGGAGCATAGTATCCGCGATGCCACCCGCCATAGTACGGACCCGGCGCCCATCCCCAATATCCGCCGAAGCTAACCCATCGGCCGTAATGGAACGGAGCATAGCCCCATGGCGCATCATCAACCCAGGTCCATCCCCATGGATCAATCCACACCCAGTGTCCGTAAGAATAAGGAGCCCATCCCGCCGCTACTCCTGAAGGAACCCACACTGCACCGTATTCAGGAGTCGTACGCCATGTTCCGTAGGCATCGAGATCTTCAGATCCGACGACATCCGGCGAAACATATCGCGCTGACAATGAACTGTCTTCGCGACGGTCCCGCACCTGGCACCAATCATCGAAGCCATCGGGACGTGCCGCTTTGTGAGTCTCGTGAGTGAGCGAATTCCCGCCCGTAAATCGAGCCTCTTCATTGGACTTCACCCGAACGCTCGGCCCCTGCCCAGTGGCTTCGCCTTCGCCTCGTCTAACTGTTACAACAGTTGAGTCACCGTTAGGATCCACATCAAATCGATAGTCGCCCGTCTTCAAAACGGTGAACGCTTGGTTCGGCGTGTCCACTTCATAAATTTCTCCGTCGAACAGATGTCGCACATGCAAATTCATCGTTCCCTGATGTAAGGACAACTGCACCGAGTTATCGCCCACGTTAGTAAGAGTGAGACTCGTCTCGGAATTAATTCTGATGAGTCCGGTGCCAACGTTCAATTCAGCTCGTGAATTTTTGTCGGCCCAGACATTGTCGCCAATCGTAAGCGGACGATTAAGCGCTCCCTGGACCCAGTCATCCGTGCCGTGTGGCTGCACTGACACTGCTCCTGAGAGATATTGCAGGCGCGCTGCGCGTCCCGGAGGATCTGTTTGTGCGGAGTCATTCATCGCGTGACCGGCAGGCGGGGGCGGAACATTTGCCTGTCCGCCGGGACCGGAAAGCTCCGGCTGCTCCAACTGACGATCCGAATCCGATGTCCTGTCTTCGTCAGAATTCGGTTGCGGAGGGATGCCTGCGCTTGGCTTGGCCTGAGAGTCGTAATCCATTCCTTGAGAATCCTGTTGCGCAAACGCCGCCGACCCAATCGAGGACGGGGCAAAAAGTAACCAGACCACAAGGAAACTGCTTAAAAGTGCGGTCCTGAAAATCTTCATATACCTTCCTCCACTTACGGAATCCCGTCTTCTTTGACGCATTCCTAGCCACCCACGTTCATCATCATCTGAAGTGGAATTGGCATTAATCGTCATTACTGAAGGATTAAACCCACATTTGGCAAAGAAGTTGCGCTGCAGAAAGGTCGAGTAACCGCGTGTGTTTCCTGAGCAGTCAACAGGGATTAGCGGGGGCAAGTCCTCACCCACTTTAACCTTCCCCTATAATCACACCACTCCAATCAAAAGGACGCCATGAACTCACGTTCTCCGCTGGACCTTCAGGCAGTTGCCGCCCAAGTCATGCTTCAGTATGGATTTGAACCGGATTTCCCACCCGAAGTTGCGCATCAACTCGCTCAAATTGAAGCCCATCCTCCAAACATAGCCCCGGGCGGGGATTTGCGGGATTTGCGAAATCTGCTTTGGTCCTCAATCGATAATGACACCTCTCGCGACCTTGATCAGGTTGAGGTGGCTGAACGCCTGCCCAGCGGTGAAATTAAAGTGATGATCGCGATAGCTGATGTGGATGCGTTCGTCCCGAAAAACTCACCGATCGATAAGCATGCGGCGGTTCAGACCACGAGCATTTATCCCGGTGTCAAAATGTTTCCCATGCTTCCTGAGGAACTTTCGACCGGGCTGACTTCGCTCTTAGAGGATGCTGACAAGCTCGCCGTGGTAACGGAATATGTGGTCGGAGATCATGACAATGTTGCATTGACCCGGGTTTATCGGGCGGTGGTCCGCAACAAAGCCCAACTGACATACAACGCTGTGGGAGCCTGGCTCGAGGGCACCGCACCGCCCCCGCCGAAGGTGGCGGCATCCATTGACTTGCAAGCGCAGCTGAAACTTCAGGACGAAGCCGCGCAAGTATTGCGAAAACGCCGCTTCGAGCATGGCGCCCTGAATATCGAAACCGCTGAAGTTCACGCAGTAATGCTGAACCAGCAAATCGACATCACAAACGCCGAAAAGAATCGCGCCACCCAATTGATTGAGGACTTCATGATCGCCGCCAATGGAGTCGTTGCGCGTTTCCTTGAAAAAGTTTCGTCGATTCGCCGCATCGTAAGAACTCCAGAGCGATGGGACCGCATTGTGCAGCTCGCGAAAACTCAAGGAGGAGATCTTCCTCCGAATCCCGAGTCCAAAGCTCTTGATGAATTTTTGCTACAGCGGAAAGCTGCCGATCCCGATCACTTTGCCGACTTGTCGCTTGCCATCATTAAATTAATTGGTCCAGGCGAATACGTATTGGAGCGCCCCGGTGATCCTGTGCAAGGCCACTTCGGGCTTGCCGTGCAGGACTACACGCACTCGACAGCTCCCAACCGTCGATTCGCCGACCTGGTCACTCAGCGAATACTGAAGGCGGTTTTGGCTCACCAGCCACCACCATATTCCGACAGTGAATTGGATGCGATCGCGAAAAATTGTACGCAAAAGGGAGATGCGGAAAGAAAAGTTGAGCGCCAGATGTCCAAGAGAGTGGCTGCGGTCGCGATGTCGAGACGAATTGGAGAGACCTTTGACGCCATTGTCACAGGCGCAACTCCCAAAGGCACTTTCGTTCGTGTTTTGCAGCCGCATGTCGAAGGATTACTCGCGCAAGGGCAAAAAGATCTCGATGTGGGAGACAAACTGCGCGTGAAGCTCGTGCGTACCGACGTACAACATGGATTTATCGATTTCGCTCAGGTCTGAGCCGGAAAGTTACCTTGGTGATCTATTTTCGCTGCCGCCTTTTGCGTTAATGTTGGCGCATGACACAGACCAACGGCACCAAAATGATCGGCCCACAAACGGAAAGAGGGAACCTTCCCAAGAGCAAGAAAGCATTGCTCCATAACGTCTCCGCGATTGCCGATGTATTCGGAGACGACCGTGGCTTGCTGAAGCTCTTGTTGACATTGACCGACGAAGAACTTGCCGGCGTTCACAAGTTTTCGCAAGGTTATATGAATGGCCTTTTCCCGATTGACGTCATGATCGAGCCAGGACACCAGATCTAAGAAGCAACGGCGCGGGCGAAGCCCTCTCAGCGGACGGCCAAAGTTCAGCGGTAGCGTCTGCACTTCGCCTCTAACATCGCGGCCGCGTTCCCGCAGCCGTCTCCGCGCGACCGGCGTCGCCTCGACCTATTAAGTCTCTCCTCAGCGGCACTTCGAATCGCACACCGTCGCGCCCCTGTAAGAACCTTAGCACTACGCGAATTCTTCGCATCTGTTCGCTCACGAGCAAAACTTCGATTCATCCGTACCTTCTGACGACCTGACTGCAGCCATAAGTCCTACTGATTTAGAATGTGCCAGCGGAGGGATGTGTGAGCGGTTGAAACAGGCAGTCTTGAAAACTGCTGTACCTGAAAGGGTACCGGGGGTTCGAATCCCTCTCCCTCCGCCATAAGCGTTGCCAAGAAATCTCATCGATTCTGAATTTGCCTCTCAGCAGCAATCCTCTATATATTCCGCACGAAGGAATGAGCCAACGTTAATCTGACGGAACAAATCAGTGATAACTGTGCAAACCGCACCGCTATCGAAATCAATCAGTGAAATGGCGATTTCACGCCAAAAACCCTTTAATTTTCGCCAGTCCATGGCTTTCGTTGACTTGTCTATCCCTACCGCCATAGCATACTGCACATGATCGGGCAGATCATCTCGCACTACCGAGATCGTCGAAAAATTGGGCGGGGGCGGGATGGGCGTTGTCTACAAAGCCAGAGCGCGCGGTTGAATCGCTTTGTCGCTGTCAAGTTCCTACCCGATGAATTTCCGGTACCCACAGGCACTGGAACGTTTTCGTCGGGAGGCGCGTGCGGCATCCGCGCTCAATCATCCCAATATTTGCACCATCCATGAGGTCGATGAGCAGAATGGCGTCGCCTTGATTGTCATGGGATTTGTTGGAAGGTAGAATACTACAGAAGCATAACACATCGCAAGCAAAGGTCTCGCACTTGACGAGATCCTCAATTTGGGAGGCGAGATCGCCGACGGGCTCGACGCAGCCCATCGTAAAGGAATTGTCCACCGGGTAATCAAGCCAGCCAACATCTTCGTCAGCGAGCAGAGCCGCAAAATTCTGGACTTTGGCTTCGCCAGCTGTCCCCAGTTTCGGAAGGCGTTCATGTCGCCCCAGGGTCGCAAGAACTGTCGGGGACGCACTACCCGACCGGGCACCGCGATAGGCGCGATCGCGTATATGTCTCCGGAGCGAGCTTCGGGGCGAAGAAACGGACGCGCGAACAGATGTGTTCTCATTCGGTGCGGTTCTGTACGAAATGGCTACAGGAGGGCCGCATTTTCTGGCAACACACCAGCCATTGTGTTCGATCGGATTATCTTCAATCGGACGCCAGCGCCAGTGACGCTTCTAAATCCCAAACTACCGCCGGAACTGAGACGCATCATCGCAAAGGCCTTGGAGAAAGACCGAAAGCTGCGCTACCAAAACGCTGCAGACGTTCGCATCGACCTCAAACAGTTGAGACGGGAGTCGGAATCGGCAAAGCTGCGCATATCTTTGAAAATCCAACCTACGGCGGCAGGGGGAGGCTTTGGAGAGTAATGGTTCCTGTCGTCGTGGTCTCGTGCATATTGGGGTGTGCAGTGTACGTGCTCTTGCATCCCAAGCCGAAGCTCACTGACAAGGACGCGTTTCCTGTCAGATTTTGTGAACAGCACAGGTGATGCCGTGTTCGACGACGGTTTAACGCAGGGCCTGGGAGTGCAACTGGGACAATCACCTTTCCTGAACCTGGTCTCCGCCGAGCAGGTTCGACAAACGCTACACATGATGCAACAACCGCCCGATACAAAATTGACCGCGGACATTGCGCGAGAAGTTTGCCAGAGGAGGAATGGAGCCGCGGTTCTGCAGGGCTCATCGCCCAGATTGGCACACGGTACGATTTGGTCTTGAAGGCCGTGAGTTGTTCGACGGGGGAATCGCTGGGAAGCGCGGAGGCCCAAGCGAGCGACAAAAATCAAGTATCTGGACGCGATCGGGCGAGCATCTTACAGATCCGCGAAAAGCTCGGAGAATCACTCACAACCGTTCAGCGATTTGACACACCGCTGAGTCAAGCCACGACCCCGTCATTGGAAGCCCTGAAGGCCTACAGTCTCGGCTTATCCAAGTTTGGCAAAGGGGACCCGTCGGGTGCAATCCCGCTGTTTCAGCGTGCGATTGAGTTGGACCCCGAATTTGCCATGGCCCACCTTCATCTTGGCGAGTCCTACGGGCTCCTTGGACAAGCCGCCCGCGGTCGAGAGCTGATTCGTAAAGCCTTTACGCTGCGCGGCCGTGCGAGCGAGCGGGAAAATTCCATCTTGTGACCGTTTACCATCAATTCATCAGCTTCGATCTAGACCGGACAATTGAGAACAGTGAACTCTGGGAGCAGAGCTATCCGCGTGACTTCACGCCGCACCGCATTCTTGGATTTGAATACGGAGTGCTCGGGAAGTATCAACGGTCCGCGGAGGAATTTCGCAAGGCGCAAGAATCGGACCCCAGTCAAGCACTTCCTTATGCAGGTCTGATGGAGGACGACATGAATATGGATCGCCTCACGGAAGCGAGGGGGGCGTTCGAGGAAGCCAAATCACAGAACTTGCAGGCGGGCCAAGTGGAACACCAACGCTACACGCTGGCTTTTCTGGAGGACGACAAGGAAACGATGGAGAAGCTTGTAGCTGCAATGTCAGAGCGAGGGTTTCGAAATGGCAGCGCTCTCCGAGCAAGCGCGTACCGCAGCATACTTCGGACGCCTCAAGGCGGCAAGAGCGCTAGCCGCTAGTGGAGAGAGAAAGCGCTGCGTGAGAATGATACGGCCACTGCGGCCGACGTGGAGTCCGATGCGGCATTCCGCGAAGCCCTGTTTGGCAACGCGGCGGAAGCGCGAATTCATGTTTTCTGAGGCATCAAACTTGGAGGAGAGCCGCCGACTGCACTCGTGCTCGCGAGCGATGCAGCCCAGGCGGGGAAAATGGTAGACAGTTTGGAGCGCCAGAGTCCACCGGAAGGGTACGTTTACAAGGTAGAGGGTTTCCCAGCTTCGAGGTGCCATTGAGCTGAAGCGAGGCAATCCCGCACGAGCCCTGGAGCTTCTCGCGCCCACAGCGATTTACGATGCCGGATGGTTTGATTTGTATCTGTTCGCCTATGTGCGAGGCAAATCGTATCTCTTGGCAGGCCGTGGCCGAGAGGCAGCTGCGGAATTCCAGAAAATCATCGACCACCGTGGAATCGTCGTCAACCAACCTTACGCTGCGGTGGCACGCCTCGAACTCGGACGTGCTTACACGCTACAGGGCGAGAGCAGTAAGGCCCGCGGCGCTTACCAGGACTTCTTTACGCTCTGGAAGGACGCCGATCCCGACATTCCCATCCTAAAGCAAGCCAAAGTAGAGTACGCCAAACTGCAATCGCCATAAGCGCACGACGCCCGCGCGGGTGCCAAAGAGCGCCTGTGCCGGAAACAGTTTCTCGATAGGCCTAGAAGGAAAGCTTCAACGCCAGTTGGATAGTTCGCGGGTCATAGGCAGAAGTGACGGCACCGAAGTTGCCAGCGCCGTAGTTAGTGCTGATGCCGCCGTTCTGAGTGTCGCCAACCCACTGCGGATGGTTCCAAATGTTGAAGAATTCCGCGCGGAATTGGAGACGGGCGCCGTGCTCTTCATTGAAGCGGAAGTTTTTGAATAGAGAGATGTTCCAATTGTCGCGGCCAGGGCCGCGAACCCCGTTATGCGGTTCGTTTCCCCAAGTCCCCGGCGCTGGCATGGAAAAGACGGAGGTGTCAAACCACTCCTCGGACGGTATGGGGATTCATCATTGAACCGCCCACGTTGGGACGGTTGGCTGTATTCGGAACGATACTTGCGACGTTTTGGCCGCTTAATCCGATATTCAGCGGGGCACCAGAAATGGCCGTGACGATGCCAGAAATCTCCCATCCACCCAAAGTCGTTTTCAGTAGACCGTGCGGGCTGTCTTTGAGCAACGAAATGCGATATACAAAGTTGGTAAAGAAGTCACTCCTGATGTCGAACGCAGACGGCCCGTAGTCGTATCTCCAGCCCGCGTAGGGGTTGGACAACATGGTGATAGAAAACCAGCACTATTCTTATCCATTGCCGATCGAATCGTTCGCGTGGGAGTAGGTGTATCCAACCTGGAACGTCAAGTCGTTCTTCAGCGCGGTACCACGCAGCGAGACTTGAATCGAGTTGTAGTCGCCGTTAGCCTCATTTTGTGCCATTAGAACGCTGTTGTATCCAACGTAAGGGACACTCGCATTGTAAGTTTGCGCGGCGGCACCATCTGATACGAACCCCGGCAGGAGGCTCTTCGGCGGTAAATTGGTCTCCGTGTAGTAGTTCTGATGGCGGTTCCGGGTGCCGACATAAGACACCGCCAATACCGATTTGCCACCAATGGCTTGTTGGATGCCCAGGCTAAATTGACTGCTTCGGGGCGCGGCGTACTCGTTCTGGTTCATGCCTTCGAGACTGGTAACGGGAATCGATTGCGGAATCGCTGCACCGGTCTGGATGCTCAGGGTGGGGTTGGAGAGAGACACAGTGGGAAAGCTCACTGCCGCCGAGAATGGAGAGTTTGCAGCTGTGTTGTACGCATCGTTCCCCTGGGTGCGCTCGTACATGATCCCGTATCCACCGCGGATCACCGTGTTACCGGAACCTGTCAGGCTATACGCAAAGCCAAGCCGTGGGCCAATATTCAG